>NZ_PKEK01000079.1 GCF_002863225.1 Mycobacterium sp.
ATAGCCCCATCGTCTCGGCCTATCCGGCGCCACGATCGGGGTCGGGCAGGCGCGCCGCACGCGCGCATTCTCAGATGAGGCAACGACTACCCCTACGCGCGCATTTTCGATGAGTCAACGCGGGGATTTGACGTTTGACCAGTACGGAGGCTACCGTCGGGGGGCGATGAACACTTCTGGAGAGCTCGTAGTAATCCACATGCGCGTTGGTGCCTGACTGAACAAGTCGACCGACGCGCAACCCTCGTGCAGCTGCTGAGCTGACGGGGGTTTTTTGTTGCCCGCCCCTTTCCAGAGCAAACGCACGACGAATAAGGACAAGAGGACCCCGTGAGCGCACCCACCAGATCGCACTCCGATCCGCAGGCAGCCGCTTCCAAGCCTGCCTCACCGGAGGTGGCCCGTATCGCCACCGACGCGGCCAAGCAGGCCGCGAAACCGCCGACGGTCCGGCCGAAACATGTTGCGCCTGAGCAACTTACCGGCGCCCAGTCGGTTATCCGGTCGCTGGAAGAGCTCGACGTCGAGGTCATCTTCGGAATTCCCGGCGGCGCGGTGCTGCCGGTCTATGACCCGCTGTTCGACTCGGAGAAGTTGCGGCACGTTCTGGTTCGTCACGAGCAGGGCGCCGGCCACGCCGCCAGCGGCTACGCGCACGCCACCGGGAAAGTCGGCGTGATGATGGCGACCTCCGGCCCCGGCGCCACCAACCTGGTCACGCCGCTGGCCGATGCGCAGATGGACTCGATCCCGGTGGTCGCCGTGACCGGCCAGGTCGGGCGGGCGCTGATCGGTACGGACGCCTTCCAGGAGGCCGACATCTCCGGCATCACCATGCCGATCACCAAGCACAACTTCCTGGTTCGCAACGGCGACGAGATCCCCCGTGTGCTGGCCGAGGCGTTCCACATCGCCAAGAGTGGACGCCCGGGCGCGGTGCTTGTCGACATTCCGAAGGACGTGCTGCAGGGCCAGTGCACCTTCAGCTGGCCGCCCCGGATGGATCTGCCCGGCTACAAGCCGAACACCAAGCCGCACAACCGTCAGATCCACGAAGCCGCCAAGCTGATCGCTGCCGCGCGCAAGCCGGTGCTGTACGTGGGTGGCGGTGTCATCCGCGGCGAGGCCACCGAGGAGCTTCTCGAGCTGGCCGAGCTGACCGGCATCCCGGTGGTCACCACGCTGATGGCGCGCGGCGCGTTTCCGGACAGCCACCGCCAGCAACTGGGCATGCCCGGCATGCACGGCACCGTCTCCGCGGTGGCCGGGCTGCAGCGCAGCGACCTGCTGATCGCGCTGGGCACCCGTTTCGACGACCGGGTCACCGGTCAACTGGACTCGTTCGCGCCGGAGGCCAAGGTCATCCACGCCGACATCGACCCCGCGGAGATCGGCAAGAACCGGCACGCCGACGTGCCGATCGTCGGAGACGTCAAGGCCGTCATCACCGAGCTGATCGCGGCGCTGCGGCACAAGCGCGAGTCGGGCGCCGAAGTGGCCGACATCGCCGAGTGGTGGAGCTATCTCGACGACGTCAAGGCCACCTTTCCGTTGAGCTATGGGCCGCAGAGCGATGGCAGCCTGAGCCCGGAGTACGTCATCGAGAAGCTGGGCGAGATCGCCGGTCCCGAGGCGGTGTACGTCGCCGGCGTCGGTCAGCACCAGATGTGGGCCGCGCAGTTCGTCCGCTACGAGAAGCCCCGAACCTGGCTCAACTCGGGCGGTTTGGGCACCATGGGCTACGCGATCCCGGCGGCGATGGGTGCGAAGTTCGCCCGACCGGATGCCGAAGTGTGGGCGATCGACGGCGACGGCTGCTTCCAGATGACCAACCAGGAGTTGGCCACCTGCGCGATCGAGGGCGCACCGATCAAGGTGGCGCTGATCAACAACGGCAACCTCGGCATGGTTCGGCAGTGGCAGACGCTGTTCTACGAGGAGCGCTACTCCCAGACCGACCTGGCCACCCACTCGCGGCGGATCCCGGACTTCGTCAAGTTGGCCGAGGCGCTCGGATGCGTCGGATTGCGTTGTGAGCGTGAAGAAGACGTCGTCGACGTGATCAACCAGGCTCGGGCGATCAACGACCGCCCGGTGGTGATCGACTTCATCGTCGGCGCCGACGCGCAGGTCTGGCCGATGGTGGCCGCCGGCACCTCCAACGACGAGATCCAGGCCGCCCGCGGCATCCGCCCGCTGTTCGACGACGGCGTCGAGGGGCATGCCTGATGACCACTGGATCGACGACGACGCACACCCTTTCGGTGTTGGTCGAAGACAAGCCCGGTGTGCTGGCCCGTGTCGCGGCGTTGTTCTCCCGGCGCGGGTTCAACATCGAGTCGCTGGCCGTGGGTGCCACCGAACAGAAGGACATGTCGCGGATGACGATCGTGGTCTCCGCCGAGAGCACCCCGCTCGAGCAGATCACCAAGCAGCTCAACAAGTTGATCAACGTCATCAAGATCATCGAGCAGGACGACAACAGCTCGGTGTCCCGAGAGCTGGCGCTGATCAAGGTCCGAGCCGACGCCGGTAGTCGCAGTCAGGTGATCGAGGCGGTGAACCTGTTCCGCGGCAAGGTGATCGACGTGTCACCGGAATCGCTGACCATCGAGGCCACCGGTGACCGCGGCAAACTGGAAGCACTGTTGAAGGTGCTCGAACCGTTCGGTATCCGCGAGATCGTGCAGTCGGGAGTGGTGTCGCTGTCCCGGGGACCGCGTGCCATCGGTACCGCCAAATAGCCAATTCATTTCAGTAATCAGATCGAAAAGCCAAGATAGAAGGAGACATTCAGGTGGCTTTGGAGATGTTCTACGACGACGACGCGGACCTGTCGATCATTCAGGGCCGCAAGGTCGGTGTGATCGGGTACGGCAGCCAGGGGCACGCTCACTCACTGAGCCTGCGCGACTCCGGCGTCGACGTCCGGGTCGGCCTGAAGGAGGGCTCGAAGTCGCGGGCGAAGGTCGAGGAGCAGGGCTTGACCGTCGACACGCCCGCCGAGGTGGCCAAGTGGGCCGATGTGATCATGCTGCTGGTGCCCGACACCGCGCAGGCCGACATCTTCAAGAACGACATCGAGCCCAACCTCGAAGACGGTGACGCGTTGTTCTTCGGCCACGGACTCAACATTCACTTCGACCTGATCAAGCCGCCCGGCAACGTCACCATCGCGATGGTGGCGCCGAAGGGACCGGGCCACCTGGTGCGGCGTCAGTTCGTCGACGGCAAGGGCGTGCCCGCGCTGATCGCCGTCGACCAGGACCCGAACGGCAACGGCGAGGCGCTGGCGCTGTCCTACGCCAAGGCGATCGGCGGCACCCGCGCCGGCGTCATCAAGACCACCTTCAAAGACGAGACCGAGACCGACCTGTTCGGCGAGCAGGCCGTGTTGTGCGGTGGCACAGAGGAATTGGTGAAGACCAGTTTCGACGTGATGGTCGAGGCGGGCTATCCACCGGAGATGGCCTACTTCGAGGTGCTGCACGAGCTCAAGCTGATCGTCGACCTGATGTACGAGGGCGGCATCGCCCGGATGAACTACTCGGTGTCGGACACCGCGGAATTCGGCGGTTACCTGTCGGGCCCGCGGGTGATCGACGCCGACACCAAGGATCGGATGCGCGCCATCCTGCGCGACATTCAGGACGGCACCTTCACCAAGAGGTTGGTCGCCAACGTCGACGGCGGCAACAAGGAGCTCGAGGGTCTGCGCAAGGAGAACGCCGAGCACCCGATCGAGGTCACCGGCAAGAAGCTGCGCGACCTGATGAGCTGGGTCGACCGGCCGATCACCGAGACCGCGTAAATCTCTGGCGCTTTCGACGCCGAGCGGCCCGGCCAGCCGGGCGCTCGGCGTCACGCGCCCGCCTGGCCGGGCGGGCGCTCTTGCGCATCTTGCGCACTTGCACATCTTGCGCACTTGCGCATCGAAATCGACGCTAGCGTGGCAGTTTTCGGCGTGTCGTCGCGCTAGTGTCGATCTCGCTATTCGGGTGGGTCTACTCGAGCGCCGAACACCGGCTGTCGCACGCCGCCGTTGCTGAATTCCGGACACCAGGGCCGGTGCCCATTGTCGTCGGCCCAGACTAACTGCAGGGCCTGCACGTCGGGGCCGTACAGCGCGATGGCCATGCGCAGGTGAGCATCGGGATGTTCTACCTGAACCACGCAGACTTCCACCTCAACACCAATGAAGATGAAGTCGCCCGGCACCGGTCTTCCGCCGTTCACCAGGTAATCGGCGACGCTGTTCAGGGTCAGCGTCGCCCGCTCTGGGGGCATCCCCGTCACCATCAGTTCGGGTAGCCCTCGAGAGTGCAATCCGATCGTGTACGCGAACGGTCTGCGTTCGCTTTCCACGAATTGCACTGCCCAACCGTGCTCGCTCACCGTCTGGCGAAGGACATCCAGCCATTCCTGCATGGTGGCCTCTGGGTGATCGCATTTCCAGCACATCGGTCTTCTCCTGTCGTCGTACTTGACGACAGGATTCACCCGGACACCGACATGGCGCCGAACGTGCACTCAGGACGAAATTTTGGCGATTTTCTCGCGCTGAATGCACGCTCGGCGCTGCTAGCGGGTCCGATCGGCGACCGTTTACAAACGCGACCAGGCCTGACGGCGGTGACCCGCTGCGCCCGGCTTCGCCGCGCTTGCGATCACCGCGGGCCTGACGGCGGTGACCCGCTGCGCCCGGCTTCGCCGCGCTTGCGATCACCGCATAGGCTTGCCCGCGTGAGCCTGCCTGTTGTTCTCATCGCTGACAAACTTGCCGAATCAACCGTCGCCGCGCTCGGCGACCAGGTCGAGGTCCGCTGGGTGGATGGCCCGGACCGGCCGAAGCTGCTCGCGGCGGTACCCGAAGCCGACGCGCTGCTGGTCCGCTCCGCGACCACCGTCGACGCGGAGGTGCTCGACGCGGCGCCGAAGCTCAAGATCGTCGCCCGCGCCGGCGTCGGCTTGGACAACGTCGACGTGAAGACCGCCACCGAACGCGGGGTGCTGGTCGTCAACGCGCCGACCTCGAACATCCACAGCGCCGCCGAGCACGCGCTGGCGCTGCTGCTGTCGGCCGCCCGACAGATCCCGGCAGCCGACGCCACGCTGCGTGAGCACGCCTGGAAGCGCTCGTCGTTCTCGGGCACCGAGATCTTCGGCAAGACCGTCGGTGTCGTCGGTCTGGGCCGGATCGGGCAGCTCGTCGCGCAGCGCCTGGCCGCGTTCGAGGCCCACATCGTGGCCTACGACCCCTACGTGTCGGCGGCGCGCGCGGCGCAGCTCGGCATCGAGTTGCTGACGCTGGAGGAGCTGCTCGGCCGGGCCGACTTCATCTCGGTCCACTTGCCGAAAACCCCTGAGACGGCAGGCCTGATCGACAAAGAGGCGCTGGCGAAAACCAAGCCCGGTGTGATCATCGTCAACGCCGCCCGCGGTGGACTGATCGACGAGGCCGCGCTGGCCGATGCCATCACCAGCGGTCACGTGCGCGCCGCCGGTCTGGATGTGTACTCCAAAGAACCGTGCACCGACAGCCCACTGTTCGAGCTGTCCCAGGTCGTGGTGACGCCGCACCTCGGCGCGTCGACCGAGGAAGCCCAGGACCGGGCCGGCACCGACGTGGCCGCCAGCGTGAAGCTGGCGCTGGCCGGAGAATTCGTCCCCGACGCGGTCAACGTCGGCGGTGGAACCGTCAGCGAAGAGGTATCGCCGTGGCTGGATCTGGTGCGCAAGCTCGGTGTGCTGGCCGGCGCACTCAGCGAGGAGCTACCCAACTCGCTGTCGGTGCAGGTACGCGGCGAGCTGGCCGGCGAAGACGTTGAGGTGCTTCGACTTTCGGCGTTGCGCGGGCTGTTCTCGGCAGTCATCGAAGACCAGGTGACGTTCGTCAACGCACCGGCGATCGCCGAGGAGCGCGGCGTAGCCGCCGACATCAGCACCGCCACTGAGAGCCCCAACCACCGCAGCGTCGTCGACGTGCGGGCGGTGGCTGCGGACGGATCGGTGGTCAATGTGGCCGGTGCGCTGTCCGGTCCGCAACAGGTCGAGAAGATCGTCCAGATCAACGGCCGCAACTTCGACCTGCGCGCCCAGGGCATTTATCTCGTCATCAATTACGCCGATCAGCCTGGGGCACTGGGCAAGATCGGCACACTGCTGGGCACCGCCGGGGTCAACATCCAGGCCGCCCAGCTGTCCGAGGATGCCGAAGGCCCGGCCGCGACGATCCTGCTGCGCGTCGATCGCGAGGTTCCGGCCGATGTGCGCACCGAGATCCGGTCCGCGGTCTCGGCCAACAAGCTCGAAGTGGTTGACCTGTCGTGAAACTCGCCGTCATTCCGGGTGACGGGATCGGGCCGGAGGTGATCGCCGAGGCGGTCAAGGTTCTGGACACGGTGCTGCCCGGTGTGGATAAGACGCACTACGACCTGGGCGCCAAGCGATTTCATGCGACCGGCGAACTGCTGCCTGATGCGACGGTCGCCGAGCTACGTGAGCACGACGCGATCTTGCTGGGTGCGATCGGCGACCCGTCGGTGCCCAGCGGCGTCCTGGAGCGGGGCCTGTTGCTGCGGCTGCGATTCGAGCTCGACCATCACGTCAACCTGCGGCCGGGCCGGCTCTACCCGGGCGTGAGCAGCCCGCTGGCCGGCAACCCGGAGATCGACTTCGTGGTGATCCGTGAGGGCACCGAGGGCCCCTACACCGGGACCGGCGGCGCGATCCGCGTCGGAACCCCGCACGAGGTGGCCACCGAGGTCAGCACCAACACCGCATTCGGTATTCGCCGCGTCGTCGAAGACGCGTTCGCGCGCGCCCAACAGCGTCGCAAGCATTTGACGCTGGTGCACAAGACGAACGTGCTGACCTTCGCCGGGTCGTTGTGGTCGCGGACCGTGGCCGAGGTCGGCGAGAAGTATCCCGCGGTCGAGGTGGCGTACCAGCATGTCGATGCCGCGACCATCCACCTCGTCACCGACCCCGGTCGTTTCGACGTGATCGTCACCGACAATCTGTTCGGCGACATCATCACCGACCTGGCCGCGGCCGTCTGCGGCGGAATCGGGTTGGCGGCCAGTGGAAACATCGACGCGACGCGCACCAACCCGTCGATGTTCGAGCCCGTGCACGGCAGTGCGCCCGACATCGCCGGCGAAGGGATCGCCGATCCGACCGCGGCGGTTATGTCGGTGGCGCTACTGCTTTCCCACGTCGGCGAAGACGCTGCCGCCGCGCGAGTGGACCGGGCCGTGGCTTCCCATCTGGCCAGTCGCCCGAGCGGAAAGCTATCCACCGCCGAAGTCGGCGAAAGGATAGTGTCCGCGCTCTAGTCTCCAGGCCCGGCGGCAGCGTCCTGGCCGGCACGATGGGTACCGCGAGCAGTGGGAAGAGCGCGCAGACAACGAATCCCGGCGGATAGCCATGGGTGGCGATCAACGCACCGAATACCGGTGGTGCGCCGGCGGCCATCAATCGCTGATAGGTGTTCTGCAGCCCGAGTGCGCGTCCACTCCAGAACGGCCCGGCGTACTCGGTGATCGCCGTTGACTCCAACCCGTTGTCGAGCACGGCGACCACGGAGGCGGCCACCATCAACGGCACCGCGATCGACGACCGCAGGTTGTCGGCGAACGCCAGGCCGAACAGCACCAGCGTCCCCGCTACCGACATGATCCGGACCGGAACCAACCGCGACCCCACCCGGTCGGACCATCGACCGACCGCGACGCGCCCCACCGCGCCGAGTAGTTGTGACAGCGTGACGAGGCTCCCCGCCAACGCAATTGAGCATTTGTAGTTGGCGATCAGCCAGACCAGCATGAAGGTCACCGTCACCGTCTGCGGGACCATCAGCAGCGCCGAAACGGCGTGGATCCGTCGCAGTACCCGGGACCGTCGATACGGGTTGGCCCGTTCTTCCGGGGTGGCCTCGTCCCACTCCTTGCGTGGTGGGTCGGTGATGGCCACCACGCTGAGCAAAGCCGCCCCCGCGCACAGGATCGCGGGAAAGATCAGGGCCGACGTCGCGATCCTGGATTGTATTGCGAATTCGGGAATAACCAACGCGCCCAACGCAATTCCGAGCGGCTGCGCGGCCTGCCGGACGCCCATCGCGAGGCCGCGTTGTTCTGGCGGGAACCAGCCGGAGACGAGCCGGCCGCCGGCCGAATTGCAACTCGCCGCCGCCATGCCGCCGATGAACAGCCACGCCGCGAATGCGAGCATCGAGTGCATATTGGCCGCGGCATAGGCCGCGCCCGCAGTCAGCGCCGAACCGATTGTCAGCACGATCCGTTCGCCCACCCGGTCGAGCACGTAACCCCACAGGATCAATGTCGCCACCATGCCGAAGCTCGGCATCGACGACAACAATCCGGCTTCGGCCAGCGGTGTGCCCAGATCTTCCTTGAGCGCGGGAATCATGAACGCGACACCGTTGATGAAGACGAACGCGCTCGCGGTCACCAAGAGCGAGACGATGACGATCGCCCAGCGCCGGCCTGCGCTGAGCACGACCGCGTCCGAAGTCATGATCAATGCTTGCACAGCGCGATGAAAGCCGCGGTCGAAGCGACGACCCCGGCTGCGTCGACGACGTCGGCCGATCGCTAGGCTCGAGCGAATGCGCCTTGGCCGAATTGCCAGTCCCGATGGTGTCGCGTTCGTCTCCATCGAGGGCGAGCCCGACGACATGACCGTTCGCGAGATCGCCGAGCACCCGTTCGGCACTCCCACCTTCACCGGCCGCTCCTGGCCGCTGGCCGACGTGCGGCTGCTGGCCCCGATCTTGGCCAGCAAGGTGGTCTGCATCGGGAAGAACTACGCCGACCACATCGCCGAGATGGGTGGCCAGACCGGGCCCGTGCCGGCCGATCCGGTGATCTTCCTCAAGCCCAACACCGCGATCATCGGACCGAATGTGCCGATTCGGTTGCCGGCCAACGCATCGCCGGTGCATTTCGAAGGCGAGTTGGCGGCCGTCATCAGCCGTCCCTGCAAGGACGTCACGGCCGATCGGGCGGCCGAGAGCATTCTCGGCTACACGATTGCCAACGACGTGTCCGCGCGCGACCAACAGAAATCCGACGGCCAGTGGACCAGGGCCAAGGGCCACGACACGTTCTGCCCGGTCGGACCCTGGATCGAGACCGAGGTCGACCCCGCCGATCTGTCGCTGCGTACCGAGGTAAACGGCGAGGTCAAGCAGGACAGCCGAACGTCGCTGATGATCCACGACGTCGGGGCGATCGTGGAATGGATATCCGGCGTGATGACCCTGCTGCCGGGAGATCTGATCCTGACCGGCACACCCGCCGGCGTCGGACCGATCGTGGACGGCGACCTCGTCAACATCAGCATCTCCGGCATCGGGACGTTGTCGAACCCGGTTGTGCAGAAGCAGGATTCGTAGCGCCCGCGGCCGGCTGGACGCGGCGGCCGGGGTCGGTCGCGATCGGCCGCCGGCGGGGGGTCGGGCGCTGGTGAGAGGCGAGTCGTTTGTTTGGTAGTCTGCTCGTCGGCCCACAACGGCTGGCAGCATTGCCCGTACGACCGCTGAGCGTTCACAGGCAGGGCTCTGACCAGCAGTTATAGGCAGCCGATGGGGTATGGTGTAATTGGCAACACAGCGGTTTCTGGTACCGCCATTCTAGGTTCGAGTCCTGGTACCCCAGCTGAATTTTCCAAGTTCGTTCCACCCCACAGCGATTAGGTGGGCGTGCTGCAGTCAGCTATGCTGGCTGCTCGGATCGGTTCCGGCCCCGTCGTCTAGCGGCCTAGGACGCCGCCCTCTCACGGCGGTAGCGTGGGTTCGAATCCCATCGGGGCTACTCATCCAAGCCAGCTGCACTAGCTGGCTGCAGGAGCGGTCGAACCGCCCACCGGCATCGCCGGTATTCCGAGCTTGCGGTGATCCCACGAACGCGTGCGCTGGGCGGCGATGCGCACGGCGACGCGCTTGTTCATCATCATGTCGACGGCGGGCTTCATTTCTTCCGTGTACGGCCCGGTGTAACGCTCCCAGACGCTGACCCCGACCCGGAAGATCGTGTCCGGGTCGTCGACGATCTCGGCGAGGCCTTCGAAGGAGACACCGCGCAGGGTGTCATAGGTGTCGCCGTCTTCGATCATGAAGCTCACGCGGGGATCGCGTTTGAGGTTGACCGCCTTCTGCGACTTGGCTTTGGTCTCGAGCCAGATCTCACCGTCGACCACGCCGTACCACATCGCGGTCAAGTGCGGCTGTCCGTCAACGCCGATGGTGGCCAGCGTGCCGGTTCGGCTGCTGGTGACGAAGTCGGTGATTTCGCCCTCGGACATGACGATCTGCGTGCGCTGGTTGGTTCCCATGGCGACAGTGTCTCAGGTCACGAATGCCGGCGATGCGCCACCGGCGATGCGACACGCTTCACAGTCGCTTGGTCAATGCGTCGGCGGCCGCCAGCAGGTCGGCGGCCCAGCGTGCGCCCGGTCGGCGGCCCATGCGATCGATCGGGCCCGACACTGAGATGGCCGCCACCACCGACCCCTGGGAATCACGTACCGGCGCAGACACACTCGCCACGCCCGGTTCGCGCTCGGCGGCACTCTGGGCCCATCCGCGTCGTCGTACTTCGGCCAGGGTGCGATCGCTGAACTTGGCGTCGGGCAGCACCGCTGCCCGGGTGGAGTCGTCGCCGAAGGCCAGCAACACCTTGGCGCCGGACCCGGCAGTCATCGGCAACCGGGCGCCGACCAGGACGGTATCGCGCAGCCCTGCAGGAGGTTCCACGGCGGCGATGCATATCCGCGACGTGCCTTCGCGCCGGTACAGCTGCACGCTCTCGCCGGTGATCTCCCGTAATCGTGGCAGCACGGTCGCGCTGGCGGTCAGCAGTGGGTCACTGACCTGAGCTGCCAATTCGCTGAGCGCCGGGCCCAACCGCCACCGCCCCTCGCCGTCGCGCGCGAGTAGACGGTGCACTTCCAGGCCCGCGGCCAGCCGGTGGGCTGTGGCTCTGGGCAGGCCGGTGCGTTCGCACAATTCAGCCAGCCCGCAGGGTGATTCCGCGATCGTCCGCAATACCCCCACGGCTTTGTCGAGAACGCCGATGCCGCTATCCTGTCTCACAGAGAGATACTAACGTCTCGCATAGTGAGATCGACGAATTGGGATGACCTGGTGACGAAAAATTCAGCCCACGACACTGCGCGGCCGCGAACTCTTGCGGAAAAGGTGTGGCACGACCATCTGGTGGCCTCGGGTGGTGACAACGAACCAGATCTGATCTACATCGATCTGCACCTGGTGCACGAGGTGACCAGCCCCCAGGCGTTCGACGGTCTTCGTCTGGCGGACCGGCCCGTGCGCCGGCCCGATCTCACGCTGGCCACCGAAGACCACAATGTGCCGACGATCGACATCGACAAGCCGATCGCCGACCCGGTGTCCCGTACTCAGGTGGAGACGCTGCGGCGCAATTGCGACGAATTCGGGATCCGGCTCTACCCGATGGGCGACATCGAACAGGGCATCGTGCATGTCGTTGGTCCGCAACTCGGTCTGACCCAGCCCGGAATGACGGTGGTGTGCGGCGACAGCCACACCTCGACGCACGGCGCATTCGGCGCAATAGCCATGGGAATCGGGACTTCTGAGGTTGAGCATGTGCTGGCGACTCAGACACTCCCGCTGCGGCCGTTCAAGACCATGGCAGTCAATGTCGACGGCGAACTGCCTGCGGGTGTGACGGCCAAGGACATCATTCTGACGGTGATCGCCAAGATCGGCACCGGCGGCGGTCAGGGCCACATCATCGAATACCGGGGCAGCGCCATCGAATCCCTGTCGATGGAGGCCCGGATGACGATCTGCAACATGAGCATCGAAGCCGGTGCGCGGGCGGGCATGGTGGCACCGGATGCCACCACTTACGAGTTTCTGCGCGGCCGTCCGCATGCGCCGACCGGCGCCCAGTGGGATGCGGCCCAGGCCTATTGGGACCAGCTGGCCACCGACGACGGTGCCGAATTCGACACCGAGGTCTACATCGACGCCGCGTCGTTGACGCCGTTCGTGACGTGGGGGACCAACCCCGGGCAGGGCGTCCCACTGGGCGCTGCGGTCCCCGACCCCGAGCTGATGACCGACGACAACGAGCGCCAGTCTGCCGAGAAAGCGCTGGCGTACATGGACCTTCGGCCTGGACTTCCGATGCGCGAGATCGCCGTCGACACGGTGTTCGTCGGCTCGTGCACCAACGGCCGCATAGAGGATTTGCGCGCGGTCGCCGACATCCTGCGGGACCGAAAGGTGGCCGACGGCGTGCGGATGCTGATCGTGCCCGGATCGATGCGGGTTCGCGAGGCGGCCGAAAGCGAAGGCCTGGGGGAGATCTTCACAGCCGCGGGGGCTGAGTGGAGGCAGGCCGGCTGCTCGATGTGTCTGGGCATGAACCCTGACCAGCTCGCGCCGGGGGAGCGCTGCGCCGCAACGTCAAACCGCAACTTCGAAGGCCGGCAGGGCAAAGGGAGCCGCACGCATCTGGTGTCACCGGCCGTCGCCGCAGCCACCGCGGTCCGCGGAAAGCTCTCCGCGCCCGACGACTTGAACTGACGAGAGGGAGACATTCGATGGACGCTTTTCAGACCCATTCCGGAATCGGTGTGCCGCTGCGACGCTCCAATGTCGACACCGACCAGATCATTCCCGCGGTCTATTTGAAACGAGTCACCCGAACAGGTTTCGACGACGGCTTGTTCGCGGCATGGCGCAACGATCCGTCTTTCATCCTCAATCTCAGCCCATTCGACAAGGGTTCAGTACTGGTCGCCGGACCGGATTTCGGCACGGGATCCTCTCGCGAGCATGCCGTCTGGGCGCTTATGGACTACGGCTTCCGAGTGGTGATCTCGTCGCGCTTCGGCGACATTTTTCGCGGCAATGCGGGTAAGTCGGGTCTGTTAGCGGCCGAAGTTGCTCAAGATGATGTCGAACTTCTTTGGAAGCTCATCGAGAGCAACCCGGGGCTGGAAATCACTGTGAACCTTCAAGATCGGAATGTGTCGGCGGGAACGGTGGTGGTGCCGTTCAACATTGACGATTACACCGCATGGCGATTGCTCGAAGGTCTCGACGACATAGCCCTTACGCTGCGCAAACGCGATCAGATCGAAGACTTCGAGGCGGCTCGCCCGGACTGGAAGCCAAAGACTTTGCCGACCGGCTGACAGTCCGAGGGGCGCCGAAATTGCAGCGCCCCAGGGTCGTATTCGGCCGCTGCGCCACCTCCCAAGGGCGGCAAGCGGATTCCTAAAAAGTTCGCCAGGAACCATTGAAATTGCGCGTGGCTCTTGGAAATCAGGCACCTGAGGGTTTACCGTGTCCTCTAGTCGGTCCAAACGAGGGCCACTAGCTTCGGAGGACTTGAATGAACAAAGCAGAGCTCATCGATGTACTCACAGACAAATTGGGCTCAGACCGTCGGCACGCAACCGCGGCCGTCGAGAATGTCGTCGACACGATTGTGCGCGCCGTGCACAAGGGCGACAGTGTCACCATTACCGGGTTCGGCGTTTTCGAGCAGCGGCGCCGCGCGGCCCGTGTAGCCCGCAACCCCCGCACCGGCGAGACGGTGAAGGTGAAGCCGACGTCCGTGCCGGCCTTCCGGCCCGGCGCGCAATTCAAGGCGGTTGTTTCTGGCTCGCAACGTCTCCCGGCGGAAGGACCAGCAGTGAAGCGTGGAGTTGTCGCAAGTGGTGGCGCTGCCAAGAAGGCGGCCAAGAAAGCGCCCGCCAAGAAGACGGCTGCCAAGAAGGTAGCGAAGAAGGCTCCGGCCAAGAAGGCAGCCGCGACCAAGCGGACCACCACCGCTGCCAAGAAGGCTCCGGCCAAGAAGGCCGCGACCAAGCGGACCACCACCGCTGCCAAGAAGGCTCCGGCCAAGAAGGCCGCGACCAAGCGGACCACCACCGCTGCCAAGAAGGCTCCGGCCAAGAAGGCTGCAACCAAGCGGACCACCACCGCTGCCAAGAAGGCTCCGGCCAAAAAGGCGACCACCGCTCGTCGCGGACGTCGCTAAGCGCTGAACGCACCAAACCCAGATTCGCCGCGGATGCGGCTCTTCGGAGTCGCCCGCGGCGAATCTGCGTGTCAGGCCTCGACGTTGGACGCCAGCGGGCTACCGATGTGATCGGCCGCCACCAGACGGCCGTCCACCAGCGACAGCACCCAGGTGCTGCCTTTGCGGTTGCGTGACTTGTCCGGGCGCACTCCGTCGCGGTCGCACCACCACGCGATCAGGTCGGGAATCACCTTGCCCTGAGTGCAGATAACCGGAATGCGATGAGTTTCGGCGATCTGCAGCACGCGGCGCCGAGCGCGCTTCGGGTTGTCGGCGTATGCCTCTTCGGTCAGGCTGAGCTCGTTGCCGATGCTCACACCCAGCTCCTCGGCCAGTGGCTCCACGGTCTGGTGGCATCGCAGGCGGTCGGCGGAAAAGACATCGGTGGGGCAGAACGTCGCCAGCTGGGCGACGAGCGCCTCAGCCTGCGCTCGGCCCTTCTTGTCCAACGGCCGAATCTTGTCGTCGCCGGAGAACCGGGACTTGCTGCCCGCGGTGCCGTGTCGCACGATCAGAACGGATTGGGTGGCCGGAGGCTGTTTGGCCCACCGCCGCAGGATTTTTCGGTCGTACGGGTAGGACACCTTCTTTATCGCGGCGCTGGGCGACAGCCAGATGAGTTCGTCGACTTCGTTGTTGGGGGCGAAACTACCCCCGACGCTGCGGGCCGACCAGTACTGGACTTTCTTCGTGCGCTGTTCGATCGGATAGCTCACCGTGGCGATCCGGCGTCCGAGTTGGACGTGATGGCCGGTCTCTTCCAGAACTTCGCGCACAGCGGTCACGGGCTCTGTCTCACCGGGGTCAACTTTGCCTTTGGGCAGGGACCAGTCGTCGTAGCGCGGCCGGTGAATCACCGCGACCTCGGCGACGGATTCGTTCTGACCCGGCCGCCACAGCACGCCACCGGCGGCAAGAACGGTCTTGCCCGTCGAGCGCCCCGACGAGGATTGAGTCGACACCTGCACCCCTGCAAATCAATTGGGGCCCGTTGGGGCCCAGCGGCCAGAAGTCTGCGGTTACCTCGTCGGTTAGGGGCTGCGGTGTTCTTCCATCAACGACACCTGATGGTCGCGAACCGACTGGCCGGCGTGCGGTAGCGCTTTCCACTGACCCTCCGGCTTCAACTCCCAGCAGCGTGTTGCCGGGTCCAGTGCGGACTCGAGGATGTCGTTCAGTCGAGCGGTCAACCGCGGGTCCTTGACCTGAACCAATACTTCGACACGGCGATCGAGATTGCGGTGCATCATGTCGGCACTACCGATCCAGAATTCGTTGATCGCACGGAAATTGAAGATTCGCGAGTGCTCCAGATATTGTCCGAGGATCGAGCGCACGGTGATGTTTTCGGAAAAACCCTCGACACCCGGGCGCAGCGCACAGATACCGCGCACCACGACTTCGACCCGCACACCGGCCTGCGACGCACGATAAAGCGCATCGATGACCTGCTCGTCGACCAGCGAGTTCATCTTCAGACGGATGTCGCCGTTGCCGGTTTCCTTGTGCGCCGCGATCTCCCGGTTGACACGTTCGATGATGCCCTTACGGATGCCGTGTGGCGCGACCAACAGATTGCGATACGACACCTTGCGCGAATAGCCCGTCAATGTGTTGAACAGGTCGGTCAGGTCGGCGCCGATGTCGGGATCGGCCGTCAGCAGGCCGACGTCCTCATACAGCCGGGCGGTCTTGCTGTTGTAGTTGCCGGTTCCGATGTGGCAGTAGCGCCGAATGGTCGAGCCCTCGCGCCGGACCACCAGACATGTCTTGCAGTGAGTCTTCAGGCCGACCAGGCCGTAGGCCACGTGAACACCCGCCTGCTCCAGCGCCCGGGCCCACTTGATGTTGGCTTGCTCGTCGAACCGTGCCTTAATTTCAACCAGTGCCACGACCTGCTTGCCGGCGGCTGCTGCCTCGATGAGGGCCCGCACGATTGGTGAGTCACCGGACGTGCGGTACAGAGTCTGCTTGATCGCGAGCACGTTCGGGTCGGCAGCGGCCAGTTCGATGAACCGCTGCGTGCTCGTCGAGAACGAGTCGTAGGGGTGGTGCACCAACACATCACCCTCGCGCAGAGTCGCGAAGATGCTCTTCGGTGTCTCGCGGTCGGCGAACGCGGGGCTTGTCGCGGGAACGAAAGCGGGATCCTTCAGCGCCGGCCGGTCGACTCCGTAGATCTGCCACAGTGACGAAAGATCAAGCAGTCCAGGCACTTGGATCACGTCGCCGGGGTGCACGTCGAGCTCGCGGAGTAGCAGCTCGAGCATGTGCTCGGTCATGTCGTCGGCGACCTCGAGGCGCACCGGGGATCCGAACCGGCGCCGGGCCAGTTCGCGTTCGAGTGCCTGCAGCAGATCCTCGTCGCGGTCCTCGTCGACCTCGAAATCCGCGTTGCGGGTGATCCGGAAGGCATGGTGCTCAACGATTTCCATGCCGGGGAACAACGCGGTCAAGAAGGCCGCGATCAATTCCTCCATCGGCAGGAAGCGGACTTCTTTCTTGCCCTGCGACTGCTCGGTGCCCAGTCGATTGTCGAGTTCGACGAAGCGGTCGACGTTGTCGGGAACCTTGACGCGGGCGAAGTGCTGACCGTTGTCATCCGGCTGCTTGACCGTGACCGCCAGGTTCAGGCTCAGGCCGCTGACGAACGGGAAGGGGTGCGCAGGATCCACCGCCAACGGAGTCAGCACCGGGAACACTTGCTCGGTGAAATAGCTCGAGAGCCGGTCACGCTCGGCCTGATCGAGGTCGGCCCACGTGACGATGTGGATGCCTTCGCTCGCCAGCCCGGGCTCTACCGAGTTGAGGAACACCTCCGCGTGCCGCGTCGCGATCTTCTGGGTCTGCTCGCCGATCTGGCGAAGCTGTTCTCGAGGGGTCAGTCCGTCCGCGGAGCGCACCGACAGGCCCATCTCGTCACGTCGTTTGAGGCCGGCGACGCGGACCATGTAGAACTCGTCGAGATTGGAAGCGAAGATCGCCAAGAACTTTGCCCGCTCCAGCAGCGGCAGCGAAGTGTCTTCGGCGAGCGCGAGAACGCGCGAGTTGAAGTCCAGCCAGCTCAACTCGCGGTTGAGGTAGCGGTCTTCGGGGAGAGGATTCTCGACTGCTGCCGCGGTGGTGGCAGGCGGGGCTCCCGGGGTCGAGTCGTGGGCCGGCCACGCGGGCGTGTCGCCGGCGACGGTGGCGTCCGGGGCTTCGATGTCAGTCACCCTTGCGATCATTCCCCATCGGTGGGGGATGCTGCTACCGACCGGCAACGGGACATTTGCCGTTGAGCCGGTGTTCACCGGTCGTTACCCCGCCTGGGACTCCGATCGTTCGAGCGCTGTCAAGGTGGCCGGCCCTATGCCGAGGCCACGCGCGATCGCCAGATCCTCGGGGGTATCGATATCGCAACGCAACCCCGGCCAGTCGCCGGTGAGTTCGGTTGCGCCTGAATTTCGGTGCAGGGCTGATGAATTCAGGCCGAACCGCGGGTCGAGTGCGGTTCCGAACGCACACAGCGCCGCGGTGCCCGTACCGGCCCGGTCGGCGACGAAGCTGCGCCGGTGCAGTCGCGCCTGCGCGATCGCCTCGCTGAGTTCACTGGTCTGCAGCGCAGGCAGATCTCCCTGTAGGACAACAATATTCGCGGTCGATTCGGCGACGACGCGCTCAGCCGCGGCGATCGCGTTGTTGAGCGGGTTCGGGTGGCCGTCACGTGTCGGATCGGCGAGCACGACGGCGCCGAGCTCGATCGCCGCCGCGGCCGCGACATCGTCCGGGGTGACCACGGTGATCAGACCGACCGAACTCACCTGCGCTGCGGCGGTGAGGGTGTCGACCAACATGCCCAGCACGATGTCCTCCCGGGCCGGCGGGGAGAACATCGGCGCGAGCCTAGTCTTGGCGGCGCTCAGACGCTTGACGGCCACGATCAGACCGACGTCTCCGTCGGCGCCGACTCTGCTGTGGCTCACCGCCCCATCCTGCCAGGGCCTAGCTCGCCCCCTCGTCGCTGAGCGTGGTTGCCTGGCCCAGCTACTTCTCAGGCCGTGCCGGCCTGCACCGTCGCTGAGCTACCGTGTAGCGCCGGGAGTTAGAGATCACTGACCAGACGGGACATTGCCGAACCATGCCCACCACGACAGCAGTAATGGGTTCCGGTGCGTGGGGCACGGCGCTGGCCAAGCTGCTGGCCGACGCCGGCGGTGAAGTCACCCTGTGGGCACGACGCTCCGACATTGCCGACCAGATCAACGAGACCCGGACCAACCCTGACTACGCACCTGGCGTGCGGTTGCCGGACGGCATCCATGCCACCGCCGACCCGGCCGAGGCGCTCAGCGCAGCCACGACGGTGCTGCTGGCAGTTCCCGCGCAGACGATGCGGAGCAATCTGGAGCAGTGGGCCGGCCTGGTGGCGCGGGGCGCGACCCTGGTCAGCGCGGCCAAGGGCATCGAGCTGGGCACGCTGATGCGGATGAGCCAGGTCATTGTCGCCGCCACGGGCGCCGATCCGTCGCAGGTCGCGGTGATCTCGGGGCCGAATCTCGCCAACGAAATCGTCGACCAGCAACCCACGGCCACCGTGATCGCCTGCCCCGATTCCGGCCGCGCCGTGGCCCTGCAGCGCATGCTGAACACCGCCTACTTCCGGCCCTACACCAACGCCGACGTGATCGGCACCGAAATCGGCGGCGCCTGCAAGAACGTGATCGCGCTGGCCTGCGGCATGGCGGCCGGGGTCGGCCTGGGCGAGAACACCGCGGCGGCGATCATCACCCGCGGTCTGGCCGAGATCATGCGATTCGGGATCGCCGTGGGCGCCAAGGGCGCGACGCTGGCGGGGCTGGCCGGCGTCGGCGATCTGGTCGCCACCTGCACCTCGCCGCGGTCCCGCAACCGCAGCTTCGGCGAGAGTCTGGGGCGGGGCGAAAGCATGGAGGCAGCCATGCGGGCCCGGGGCGGTCATGTCGTCGAAGGGGTCACCTCTTGCGAGTCGGTGCTGGCGCTGGCCTCCAGCTACGACGTCGAGATGCCGCTCACCGACGCCGTCCACCGGGTGTGCCACAAGGGGTTGTCGGTGGACCAGGCGGTGGTCGCGTTGCTGGGGCGCAGCACCAAGCCGGAATGAGCTCGTAACCAGCACCGCAACGCCAGACGGTAGCCTCACACGTTGTGAGCGCCCGTTTGCCGTCCAGCACTCCCGGTTCGGGGCGTGTCCGGGTCGCCGTCGTCTTCGGCGGACGCAGCAACGAGCACGCGATTTCATGCGTCTCCGCGGGCAGCATTCTGCGCAACCTCGACCCGGCCAGGTTCGAAGTCGTCGCGGTCGGCATCACCCCGGAAGGTTCGTGGGTGCTGACCGATGGCGATCCCGAAGCGTTGGCCATCGCCAACCGGCAGCTGCCGAACGTGACGTCGGACTCGGGCACCGAGCTGGCGTTGACCGCGGACCCGCGCCGTGCCGGTCAGCTGGTGTCGCTGGCGCCCGGAGGGGCCGAGGTGCTGGCATCGGTCGACGTGGTCTTCCCGGTCTTGCACGGGCCGTACGGCGAGGACGGCACCATCCAGGGCCTGCTCGAGCTGGCCGGTGTCCCATACGTCGGTGCCGGTGTGCTGGCCAGCGCGGCCGGAATGGACAAAGAGTTCACCAAGAAGCTGCTGGTGGCCGAAGGACTGCCGATCGGCGACTATGCGGTGCTGCGGCCGTCGGAGTCCTCGTTGCCGGCCGATCAGCTTGACCGACTGGGTCTTCCGGCGTTCGTCAAGCCTGCCCGCGGCGGCTCCTCGATCGGGGTCAGCCGGGTGGCCGGCCGCGCGGATTTGGCCGGGGCTATCGACCACGCCCGCAAGCACGACCCCAAGGTGATCATCGAGTCGGCGATCGTCGGTCGGGAGCTGGAATGCGGTGTGCTCGAATTCCCGGATGGCACAGTGCAAGCCAGCACCGTGGGGGAGATTCGTGTGGCTGGGGTCCGCGGACGCGAGGATTCCTTCTACGACTTCGCGACGAAGTACCTCGATGACGCCGCCGAGCTCGACGTGCCCGCGAAAATCGATGACGACGTCAGCGATGCGGTGCGCGACTTGGCAATTCGGGCGTTCAAGGCAATCGACGGCCGGGGTCTGGCGCGGGTGGACTTCTTCCTCACCGAGGACGGACCGGTGATCAACGAGGTCAACACGATGCCGGGCTTCACCACGATCTCGATGTATCCGCGGATGTGGGCGGCCAGCGGTGTGGATTATCAGAGTTTGTTGGCCACGATGGTGGACACCGCGTTGTCCCGGGGGACCGGCCTGGGCTGATCAGCCCCTCGACGGGTCGGCCGGGCGGGCCGGCAGGATTCGGTCGACCAGCTCGGAGATCTGCTGGATCGGCGTCGGCCCGGAGCCCTGCGGCAACGTCAGCGCCACGTAGACCTCCCGATCGACCGCGTACCAGGTGCTGCGCTGGTCCTGGCTGACTTCGAACCACTGCACCCGGTCGACAACTTGAATCGGGGATCCGACGACGAAATCCGACGGACGCTCGAGACCACACCGAAGCACGACGGGGTCACCCTTGCCGGCCGGCTGCCACGCCGCGGCGCCGACCGGAGCCGGCTGGACGACCTGGGCCCGGGTGTAGTCGCCGAGTTGCTGCGGCAGCGCGTCGGTCAGCTTCTGGCAGGAGGAATCGTGCGCATGCGGCGCGGGTACGGCGGCGATGACGGCCGGGGCCGTCCGGTGGCGGGTCGCCGCAACGGCCAGAATCACGCCGATCGTGCCGATCGCGATCACCAACGCGGTGATCAGCGCGGCCCGTGGCGGGCCATCGGAGTCGGCCATTCCCTCACCCTCTGCTCGGTCTCGGCGTTGTAGAACCTACCGTGGTTTCCAGACGGCGATCGGCGAGGAGGTGGGCGTGGACGGCAACGCCTCGGAACGCACACTCGGCGAGGTCGGCGAATTCGAGGTCATCGACCGCCTGACCCGGGGCCGGGCCGCGTTCGCCGGTGTGCTCGTCGGACCCGGTGACGACGGTGCGGTGGTGTCCAGCGGCGACGGGCGGGTCGTGGTGTCCACCGACATGCTGATCGAGGGCCGCCACTTTCGGCGGGACTGGTCGACGCCACACGACGTCGGCCGTAAAGCCATGGCGCAGAACGCTGCCGACATCGAAGCGATGGGCGGGAGGGTCACCGGGTTCGTCGTCGGCTTCGGTGCGCCGCACGATACGCCGGTCGCGCAGGTCGATGAGTTGTTCGACGGAATGTGGGCTGAGGCCGAGCGGATCGACGCAGCGATCGTCGGGGGAGACCTGGTCAGCAGCCCGCTGTGGGTGGTGTCGGTGACCGTGCTCGGCGACCTCGAAGGTCGTGCGCCGGTGTTGCGATCCGGCGCACGAGCCGATTCGCTGCTGGCTGTCGCCGGGCGCCTCGGATGTTCAGCTGCTGGATATGCGCTGTGGGACAACGGTATTGATCAGTTCGACGAGCTGCGGCAATGCCATGTGGTTCCACAACCGCCGTACCGCCAGGGTGTCGTTGCCGCCCAGGCGGGCGCTGAGGCGATGATCGACATCTCCGACGGGCTGGTCGGCGATCTGCGTCATGTCGCCGACGCGTCCGCCGTGACGGTCGACCTGAGCACCGAGGCGTTGAGCGTCGACCGTGATGCGTTGGCCGGCGCCGCCGCAGCGGTCGGGGCCGACGCGTGGGACTGGGTGCTCGGCGGCGGTGAGGACCACGCTCTGGTGGCGGCGTTCAGCGGTCGGGTCCCTCACGGTTGGCGGACGATCGGGCGGGTGCTCGACGGTCCGGCGGCTGTGCTCGTCGACGGGGCGTCGTGGGACGGTTACGCCGGGTGGCAGTCGTATTCCGAACGGTGAGGTGCGTGCAGGAGGGGCCGACGGGCGCGCAGTAGGGTGACCCGGTGGATGTATTCGTGACGAACGGACACAGGTCATTCGGGTGTCACCTGGATCGGAGGAGAACAGTTTCGAAGTCCCTTGCCGATCAGGCTGAATCTCGAACCTGGTTGAAATCAACTGAGTGCCATGGTATTTCGCTCGACTGTGCCCGCCACGCCGTCTCCGCGAGGGGATCGGCGTGACCGCTAAGCCTTTGCGCGATCTCGTCGACGAGGGCTGGGCCACCGCGTTGCAGCCGGTCGAGGATCAGGTCGCCAAGATGGGACAGTTTCTCCGAGAGGAAATCGCATCCGGTCGCGGCTACCTGCCCGCTGGGGAGAACGTGTTGCGCGCGTTCACTTTTCCGTTCGACAAGGTACGGGTGCTGATCGTGGGCCAAGATCCCTATCCGACGCCCGGGCACGCTGTCGGCCTCAGCTTCTCGGTGGCCGCCGACGTGCGACCGTTGCCGCGCAGCCTGGAGAACATCTTTCGCGAATACGCCAGCGATCTGGAGTTTCCGGCGCCTGGCAACGGCGACCTCACGCCGTGGGCGCAGCGCGGGGTGATGATGCTCAACAGAGTGCTCACGGTCCAGCCGGGTAATTCGGCATCCCATCGCGGCAAAGGCTGGGAGGGCGTCACCGAGCACGCGATTCGCGCGTTGGTGGAACGTCAACAGCCGATGGTCGCCATCCTGTGGGGGCGCGACGCGTCGACGCTCAAGCCGATGCTGACAGGAAGCGACTGCCGGTCGATCGAATCGCCCCATCCCTCGCCGCTGTCGGCATCACGGGGGTTCTTCGGATCGCGCCCGTTCACCCGCGCCAACGAGTTGCTGGCCCAGATGGGCGCCGAGCCGATCGATTGGCGGCTGCCGTAGCAGCCGGTGGATCGGCGGGTTCTAGCCTCGGACGATCTTGCCGGCCTTGATGCACGACGTGCATACGTTGACACGGTGCTTGTTGCCGCCGGGACGGTCGGCGACCCGGACGCTCTGGATGTTGGGATCCCACCGGCGGCTGGTCCGGCGATGGGAGTGCGACACCGACTTACCGAAGCCGGGGGCCTTCCCGCAGATATCGCAGACGGCAGCCATAGGTGAAACTCCTCAGACTCTGGGGCCAACAACCAAGCGACGGGTGGCCCGACGACCTGGCAAGAATAGCTGCCGCCGGGCAGAACTGCCAAAACCATCAACAAACGGCCGGTGTCTCGTCACCTGTGCTGTCGCCGCGAGTGGATAGGCTGGCGCGCACCGATGGCGGCGCGAGGAGGTGGGATTCCGGTGGGGTCGGGGCTGACTGAGCCAACTCGTGCGCTGAATGCGTCCGCGTTGCGGGACTGGGCGCACACCGCGGTCGGCGACCTCATCACCCACATCGACGAGATCAACCGCCTCAACGTGTTCCCGGTCGCCGACGCTGACACCGGCGTCAACATGCTGTTCACCATGCGTTCGGCGCTGGCCGAGGCCAACACCGAGGCGAAATCCGCCGACGTGGTCAAGACCGCGGCGGCCCTCTCCTCGGGCGCGTTGAACGGCGCCCGGGGCAACTCCGGGGTGATCCTGTCGCAGATTCTGCGCGGCATCGCCGACGTCACCGCCCGGGCGGCTGCCGACTCAGACGGGCACCTGCCCGAAATCGACGCCGCGTTGTTCGGCGCAGCGCTGCACCGCGGGGTCGAACTCGTCGTCGCCTCGATGGGCGGTCGTGAGGTCAAGGGCACGATCGTGTCGGTGCTCAAAGCCGCCGGCGAGGCCGTCGACAAGGCTGCCGAGGCCGGGAGTGGGCTGGCGCAGGCTGTCACCGCCGCCGGTGACGCAGCGGTGGTCGCCCTGGAGAAAACGCCCGACCAGCTCGATGTGCTCGGCGATGCGGGCGTGGTCGATGCCGGCGGCCGTGGCCTGCTGGTTCTGCTCGACGCGCTGCGCTCGACGCTCACCGGTCAGGCGCCCAGCCGCAAGGTCTACGACCCGGCCCCGCGACGGCAGGCAGTTGAGCTGCCGGCGCAACCGCCCGCGCCACAATTCGAGGTGATGTACCTGCTGGGCGGGTGCGACGACGAGGGAGCCGACCAGCTGCGTGAGCGCCTGGACGAGCTCGGCGAATCGGTCGCCATCGCGACGTCCGGTGTCGTCGGGGGCTACTCGGTCCACGTCCATACCGACGACGCCGGCGCGGCGATCGAAGCCGGCCTGGTTTTCGGGAACCCCCGCCGGATCCAGATCTCGATGCTGACCAGCGGTACCAGTGGATTGCCGCCGGGCAGCTGGACGCGGGAGCGTGCGGTGCTGGCCATGGTCGACGGTGACGGCGCCGCCGAATTGTTCGCCGACGAAGGCGCCTGCGTGCTGCGGCCCGACCCGCTCGCCGAAGATCCGGCCACGGTCATCACCGCTCAGCAGCTGTTGCGCGCGGTCGTCGATACCGGGGCGGCGCAGGTCATGGTGCTGCCCAACGGTTACGTACCGGCCGAAGAACTGGTGGCCGGCTGCACCGCAGCCATCGGCTGGGGCATCGACGTGGTGCCGCTGCCCACCGGCTCGATGGTGCAGGGCCTGGCCGCGCTGGCGGTTCACGAACCGGGCCGCCAAGCCGTCGACGACGGCTACACGATGGCCCGGGCAGCGGGCAGTGCCCGGCACGGGGCGGTGCGGGTCGCGACCGAAACCGCGTTGACCTGGGCCGGCGCCTGCGAGCCGGGCAACGGGCTGGGCGTCGCGGGCGACGAGGTCTTGATCGTGGCTCCCGATGTCGCGGGGGCCGCAACCGGGCTGATCGACCTGTTTCTCGGCGCCGGTGGTGAGTTGATCACCGTGCTGGCCGGCGATGGCGTGGACGTCGACTCCGTCGAGGCCGCCTTGCGTCGTCACGTCCACGATCACCACCTCGGAATCGAGCTCGCGATCTACCGCACCGAGCACCGTGGTGACGCGTTGCTGATCGGGGTCGAGTGACCATGGCATCGCTCACCGACCGCCTGGACTACGTCCTCGGCGCCAAGGCCGCCGGCCCACTCTACGACGTGTTCGGCATCCGCACTGTCGACGACCTGCTTCGCCACTACCCGCGCAGCTACGTCGTCGGCGCCTCGGTCCGCGGCACCGATGACGAGCAACCGCCCGAGGGTGAACACGTCACCCTGGTCGACGAAATCACCGACACCGCTTTACTGCCGATCCGAAACCGACCTAAAGACAAGCTGTTTCGTGTCACTCTGGGATCTGGCCGCGGCAAGGTCACCGCCACGTTCTTTCATCCAAAGAAATGGATCACCGACCAGCTGTCCAAGGGCACCCGCGTCATGCTGTCCGGGGAAGTCGGCTACTTCCGCAACGCGATGCAGCTCACCCATCCCGACTTTTTGGTGCTCGACAGCGCTGACGGTCGCAACCACGGCAGCCGGTCGCTGAAGATGATCGCTGAGGCATCGCAGGCGGTGAGCGGGGAAGTGCTGCAGGAAGCCTTCGAACGCACCTTCTACCCGATCTACCCGGCCAGTGCGAAGCTGCAGAGCTGGGACATTTTCAACTGCGTGCGGCAGGTGCTCGAGGTGCTCGACCCGGTCGCCGACCCGCTACCCGAAAAGCTCTGTGCCGAACACAATTTACTATCCGAAGACGAGGCGCTGCGGGCAATCCACCTCGCCGAGAGCGACGCCGATCGGCGACGAGCGCGTGAGCGGTTGGCCTTCGACGAGGCAGTCGGCCTGCAATGGGCGCTGGTGAGCCGGCGCCACGGCGAACTCGCGCAGTCCGGGCCGGTGGCGCCCTCCGCGCCCGAAGGCCTCAAACACGAACTGCTGCATCGCTTGCCGTTCGATCTGACCGCCGGTCAATGTGAGGTGCTCGACGTGCTCTCCGCTGAGCTCGCGGCGAGCCGGCCGATGAACCGGCTCCTCCAGGGTGAAGTCGGCTCGGGCAAAACCATCGTGTCGGTGTTGGCGATGCTGCAGATGGTCGATGCCGGATACCAGTGTGCGCTTCTTGCGCCCACCGAAGTACTTGCCGCGCAACATCTTCGATCGATCAGCGATGTACTGGGATCGCTGGCGATGGGCGGCCAACTCGGCGGACAGGACAATGCCACCAGGCTGGCGTTGCTGACCGGTTCGATGTCGCAGGCCCAGAAGAAGCAGGTGCGTGCCGAAATCGCCGGCGGTGAGGTCGGCATCGTCGTCGGCACGCACGCCTTGCTACAAGACACCGTCGAGTTCCACAAGCTCGGTATGGTGGTCGTCGACGAGCAGCACCGCTTCGGTGTCGAGCAGCGAGACCAGTTGCGGGCCAAAGCGCCTGCCGGCGTAACGCCGCATCTGCTGGTGATGACCGCGACCCCGATACCGCGGACCGTGGCCCTGACCGTATTCGGCGACCTCGAAACGTCGACGTTGCGCGAGCTGCCCCGGGGTAGGCAGCCGATCACCACCACCGCGATCTTCGTCAAGGAGAAGCCGGCCTGGCTGGACCGGGCCTGGCATCGGATCATCGAGGAGGTGCGCGAGGGCCGGCAGGCCTACGTGGTGGCTCCCCGAATCGACGACTCCGACAGCGGCGGTCAGAGCGAGAATGACCAAAGACCCTCGGCGACAGTCGAAGAGCTCTATGCGCGGCTTGGTCAAGAACAGCTGGCCGGGCTCCGGCTGGGACTCATGCACGGACGGTTGAGCGGTGACGAGAAGGACGCTGTGATGACGGCGTTCCGCGCCCGCGAAATCGACGTGCTGGTCTGCACCACGGTCATCGAGGTCGGCGTCGACGTTCCCAACGCGACGGTGATGCTGGTGATGGATGCCGACCGCTTCGGGATCAGCCAGCTGCACCAACTGCGTGGCCGTATCGGGCGGGGCCAGCACGCCAGCATCTGCCTGCTGGCCAGTTGGATGGCCCCGCACTCACGTGCCGGCCGCCGGCTGACCGCGGTCGCCGGGACGCTGGACGGGTTCGAGCTCGCCGATCTCGATCTGCAGGAACGGCGTGAGGGAGATGTGCTGGGCCGCAGCCAGTCCGGACGCGCGATCACGCTGCGACTGCTGTCGCTGATCGACCATCGGGAGGTCATCGAAGCGGCCCGCGATTTCTGCGAGCAGGTTTACGACGATTCACGCGCCCACGCCGGGCTGGCGCTGCTGGCGGCACCGTTCACCGGCAACGAGCGCATCGAGTTCCTGGACAAGTCGTGACTGCCGGCGACGATGCGGGTGGTCCCGAGGAGGAGCGGCGCAGTTGCACCGCCGGCGACGATGCGGGTGGTCCCGAGGAGGAGCGGCGCAGATGCACCGCCGGCGACGATGCGGGTGGTCCCGAGGAGGAGCGGCGCAGATGCACCGCCGGCGACGATGCGGGTGGTCCCGAGGAGGAGCGGCGCAAGTGACCCGCAAACGGTGGCTGTGGCTGTCAGCGACTGCGCTTCTCACCGTGCTGGTGGCCTACCAGGCGGTGATCACCTCCACCGGGGACCGCACCCGGGAGTTCGCTGCCCGCGCCGACGTACCGACCGTTCAGCCCGGCGTCGACGTGCTGGGCGGAATCACCGTGGTGCCGTGGCGGACTCGGCACTACGACTACCGCCGGGCGGCGTTCGGCGACGCCTGGACCGACGACAACGACGCCCCCGGTGGTCACAACGGATGCGACACCCGCTTCCTTGGGGGGTTTGACGTGTTGCGTGAGACGTTACAAGAAGTCGGTTTCAAGCAGGGAACCCTCCGATGAGTCGGGCGAGGCTGGCGTGGTCGGGTGCAGCTGCCGTTCTGGCGGTTGTGGTGGCCGTCCAAACGGTGATCTCGTCGACAGGGCCGTCGACGTTGATTGCCGGGGCGGATCTACCGACGGTGACTGCTGGCGTCGATGTTCTGGCTGGAGTTCCGGTGGTGCCGGTCCGTGTCCGTCATGGGGACTATCGCCGCGCGGCGTTCGGAGAGGCGTGGACTGATGACACCGATGCGCCTGGCGGACATAACCTGTGCGATACGAGGAACGACATCCTCGATCGCGATTTGATCGACAAGACCTATGTGGCGATCAGTCGTTGCCCTCGTGCGGTGGCCACGGGTGTTCTGCATGATCCATACACAAGTACGACGGTAAACTTCCAGCGCGGCAACAAGACTGGTGCGGCCATACAGATCGAGCACATCGTGCCGCTGGCCTATTCATGGGATCAGGGTGCATGGGCATGGCCGGAATCGTTGCGCGTCCGGTTCGCCAACGATCCCGCCAATCTCCTGGCGGTGCAGGGGCAGGCGAACCAGGACAAGGGCGATAAAGAGCCGGCGTCGTGGATGCCGCCGAACGCCGCGTTTCACTGCCAGTACGCGATGCAGTTCATCGCGGTGATGCGGGGCTACGGGTTGGCTGTTGATGAACCGTCGGTGCCGGTGTTGCGTGACGCGGCAGCGACATGTCCGAGCAGCCGATGAGGGAGGCGTTATTCGGAGTGCGATATGGCCGTGTACTGGACGGTTGGTGAATCGATTTCGGTAGCACGGATCTGCACGGGCTTCCTCGACCTGCATGCGGGCAATCCGCTCGATGCATTCGGCGAGCCCGGCCAGCGGGACCGGCCACAGATTCGCTGGCGAGGTGTCCTCATCCACCCCCGAAGGATTTCTCGCCGGCAGCGCCGCGCGTATCGGTGAGCAGAATCGGCTCGCCAGGCACGATGCGACCGCCGCGACCGCCGCGACTCGCAGCTGGTTCGGCGAAGACAACCGACACGGGCGAACACTCAACCCATGGGATCCCGAGCTCAGCCAGGCGGCTGGTCAGCCACCAGTGGCGATCTGCACGAGAGCCCTGCCTCAGCCAGAAGCGAAGCCACGATGCAACCAATGCCCAACATTGCTTGAATCAGTGATGGAAACAGTGATTGAATGGCTGAGTGCCCACTGAGAGCCTCGCGAAGTCGCCCGTTCGTGCAAGGCTGATCGATGCAACCGAGGAGCTGCTCCTCACCACGTCGTATGAGGATCTCTCGGTCCGTGCGGTTTGTGCCCGTGCCGATGCCAACGTCGCGGCAGTGCGGTACCACTTCGGATCGAAGGCCGCGTTGGTCGCGGCAGTCCTCCAGGACCGGCTCGGCCCCCTGTGGACTGACCGGCTCCGCGATCTGGTGGCAGACGTGGGCAACGTGGACGTTGCCACGTGTGTCGAGGCGATCGTCGCGCCCCTGCGTGGTTTGGCGGCAGACCCGGTCGGTCAGGTGCGACTCCATTTGTTGACGCGCATCTTGTTCGCTCCCGGGCCACAGCCGTGGACGAATGAGTGGTTCGCACTCAGTCCCTTCGTTGGGCTGGTCCGCCGTGCGTGTCCGGAGATTGCCGACGATGAGCTCGCACGGCGATGGGTGCTCGCCTTCCGGCTCATCCTGCTCGAGTTCGGCAATCCGATCGTCCGACGTTCCGCTCCGGCCGAGGACGACGTCAAAGCGATGGTCAGGTTCGTCGTTGCCGGTTTGACTGCCGACAGTAGCGGGGTGCAGGAGCGGTGAGTGAGGCAACGAGCCGCGTGGTGAGCCCACCGAGCAGCATCTTCACGTCGGCCGACCTCGGTCCGCTGCGTCTGCGGAACCGCGTGCTGAAGGCGGCGACGTTCGAAGGCAGAACACCCGACGCAGTGGTCACCGACGAGCTGATCGACTTCCACGTCGCCCACGCCGAGGGTGGGGTGGCTATGACGACCGTGGCCTATTGTGCGGTGTCCGAGGCAGGGCGCACCGATCGGCACCAGATCTGGATGCGTCCGGAAGCAGTGCCCGGTCTGCGCCGACTGGCCTCGGCGGTGCATGCCACCGGGGCCCTTGTCTCCGCGCAGATCGGCCACGCCGGCCCGGTCGCCAACGCCGCCTCCAACCGCCTCCCGGCGATCGCACCGTCTCGATTGTTCAGCCCGCTCGGGATGGCGATTGTTCAGCGACCCGACGCGGGGGGTGTCCGGGCCATCGTTCGCGCGCACGCCGAAGCGGCACGTTACGCCGTGGAAGCCGAGTTCGACGCCGTCGAGGTGCATTTCGGCCACAACTATCTCGTGAGTGCGTTTATGAGCCCACTGCTCAATCGCCGACGTGACGGCTACGGGGGCGACACTCTGTCGCGCGCTCGCTTGGCGCGCGAGATCTCCGAGGCGATTCGCCTCGAAGTGGGCGATCAGATAGCGGTCATCGCGAAGCTCAACATGGACGATGGGGTGCCGGGTGGATTGCGACCCGACGAGAGCATCCGCGTCGCCCAGCTGCTCGAGCAGGACGGTTACCTCGACGCTCTCGAACTGACAGTTGGGAGCTCACTCCTCAACCCGATGTACTACTTCCGGGGGGCCGCTCCTCGTCGCGAGATGGCCGCGACCATGCCACCCCCGGTCGGCGCAGGCATGCGCCTGGTGGGGCGCGCCTTCCTTCGTGAGTACCCCTACGAGCCGATGTATCTGATGGAGACGGCCCGGCGGTTCCGCCGTCAGCTTGCGATGCCCCTGGTCTACCTCGGCGGCGTCACGGACGCTGAAGGGATGGACGCTGCCCTCGCGGCGGGCTTCGAGTACGTCGCCATGGGGCGGGCGTTGCTCCGCGAGCCGGACCTGCTGCGCCGAATCGCTCGGGACTCGTCGGTCCGGTCCGCCTGCATCCACTGCAACAAGTGCATGCCGACGATCTTCACGCGCACTCGCTGTCCCTTCATCCCTGTTCAGAGAGATCGACGTGCGTGAACTCACAGGCCGCGTCGCGGTCGTCACCGGCGCAGGCGGGGGGATCGGTCGGGAGGTCGCGCTCGAACTCGCCCGTCGCGGCTGTGCAGTTGCAGTGGTCGATGTTCGGCGCGAAAGGGCCGAGGCCACTCGAGACCTGTTGCTCGACAGCGGGATCGACGCGTCCGCTCACCTCGTCGACGTCTCGGACGCCGATCAAATGGCGGACCTTGTCGGCGAGGTGGTCGCGCACCATGGAGCGGTGCACATCCTCGTCAACAACGCCGGTGTCACGTCGGCGGGTTCCTTCACCAAGGAGTCGCTCGACGATCTGCGCTGGATCGTGGGCATCAACCTTTGGGGTGTCGTCCACGGCTGCCACGCCTTCCTGCCGGTGCTCCTCGAGCAGGACGAGGCGCACATCGTGAACGTGTCCAGCATGGTGGGCATTCTCGGCCTCCCGCACAACGCGTCGTACGCCATGACCAAGGGAGCGGTCCGGTCGTTCTCGGAGGCGCTGCGCGGTGAACTGGTCTCCACGGACGTCGGACTCACGACCGTCTTCCCGGGTGCGCATCGCACTGGCATTACCGACACGGCGCGCGGAAGCCACCGGGACCTCTTGTCCCAGATGGGGTCGTCGCGGATCGCGCCAGTTGCCATGCGATCGCCAGCGCGCCTGGCGCGCCGCATCGTCGATGCCATCGCGAAGGACAAGGCCCGGGTCGTCGCCGGCCCGGACGCCCACGCCCTTGACCTGTGGGCCCGGGTCGCCCCCGGCCGGACCCGCCTGATCGGCAGGTTCACGGGCCGGATGGAAGCTAGTGCGTATGGCGACTGATCAAACCCGTGGACCTGGTTCACGGCGAACGAGCGTCGTCCATCGGTGGGTTCAGCCGGGGCTGAGGGTAAGCAGCCCAGCGATGAATGCCAGCGATGGTGGTTGAACTCGTGCTTTCAGTCGCCGATGTCGACGCGGGCCTGGGCCAGCGACCAGAAGCTGTTGATGTTAAGGCATTCGTAGAGATACGGGAGTTGAACGATTCGACGTAGCCGTTGCGCCACAGTTCGCCCCGGGGGACTAAGTGAATAGCCGATGATGCTGCGCTCGACCATATTGGACCAGCGAGCTCGCGTACTCGGAGTGGGTGGTGGCCCGATGTCGACGTTGTACACGTCCACGACCCGCAACACCGTCGCGGTGGTCGCTACGGGTTCGGCGCGTGCGGAGGAGCCCAGCGGCATCGATTAGATGAGGACGAGCGCGGTCAGGGCCACGGCCGGGAACGCTTCGCCAAGCCAGTCGTGCGGGGCGGCGACACTTTGCGGGCGGTTGGAGGCGGCGGGTCCTGGGCGGACCGGTTCGACCGGTCCGGTCACGATGCGGGGTCGGGGAACGCCGAGATGGTGGTGACGCGGCCACCGGCTGGTTGGTTTTGCCGCAGCCGGTCGTTCTCCAGAGTGAGAACCTGGATGGCACGGGCGAACGTCTCCGCGGTGGCCTTCCACTTGCGGCGTTGGTCGTTAGCGTCGCCGAGTCGGTGCCGAAGATCCTCGATGTCCGATTTCAGCTGTGCAGCATCGGTTTTGACGGGGTTGTGATGATGGTCGCGTAGCTGGTAGAAGAGGTCCTTCAACTCGGGGTGCTTGTGTGTCAGGTAGTGGCGTTTGAGCCCCGACTCGGCGGCCACCGCGGTGATGGTGAGATCACCGGCCCGAGCCGTCGACGGCCGTCCCGACAGGACCCGCACCATGGCGGCCAGCAGCTGCGCCGTCACGTCGCCGGGGGGTGTGGTCGCGGTCGGGTCGGGTGGGGTCATGAGGCGGGCTTCCCGAGTGCGGTGGGTTCGGTCGCGCGGAGCGTTACCTCGGCAGAGGTCGCGTCGTGGTGGGCGGCTGCCGCGGCGAACGTGTCGGCGCGGTGCAGCATCCGCTGCGCCAACGGCTCCGGGGTTGCCGGGCTCGCGGCTTCCCGCCGTAACCGCGCAACTTCCCGCTGCATGTCGGCGACCTGGCGGTCGGTACGCGCGATGTTCGCACAATGCTCCACGCAGTGATCGAGCCGCGGTTCGGTCGACCTGCTGGTGCGCCCGTGGAGGCAGGCCGCTCGGTTCGGATCGAACAGGCAGGTCAGGAACTGCTTGGGGTTGTCGTAGACGCGCAGTCGCGTATCGCGCTTGACGCGGTTGAGGTCTGCGGCGCTGAGGAACGTTCCGCTGAACCGGGGCGCGGCGTCGAGGGCGGAGAACAACCGCTGTCCTGCCGGCCCTGAAATGCGCGCGCCGGACGCGACGTCGCCGCGAGTACGTTCGATCGTGTCGACGATGGCGGTGAGCTCCTCGCGTTCCATTAGGGCGGCGAAGCCGTCGGTCTTGAGGCCCGCGTACCCCTCGCCTTCGCGCACGGTGAGATGTCCGTATTGGACGGCCAGCGCGATCTTCCCCTGGGGCAGGCGGCGGATGTGCCAGGCCAACGTTCGACGGAAGCGCCGTAGCGTGACCGCGCCTGCCGGGTCGGGTGGGATGGCGTAGGCCTGTGGGAGGTGCCGATCGTCGCGCAGCCGATTGGCGGTGTCGATCAGCGCGGTGATCCTCTTGGAGGCGTTCACCGGGTCGAGGATGGCGTTGCTGTCGCGCATCATCGGGAACAGGGTGTTCTCGTCGGGGTAGACCCGTTCCAGGGTGGCGATCGCAGCGGCGACCGGCTTGATCGTCGCCCATGTGCGTTGCGCGCCTTCGGGATCGGTGCGTCCGTCGCGTCGTACCCGTTTGTGTTTGCGTCCGCTGACGGTGTACCGCACGGTGCCGTCGAAACGTTCGACGCGGCAGCATCCGGGTTTGAGCGCCAGTGCTTCGTGTGGTCGCATTCCGGTCAGGTAGGTGATGATCACCAGGCAGGCCGCGGACAGGGATTTGTGCAATGTGGGTAGGTCGGCGTAGTCGATGTGGTCACACCACGGTCTGCCGTCAATGGTGGCGATGATCGGACTGTCGATCGGTTTGGCGGCGTCGAGGTCCAGTGCGAAGTCGCGCCCGGATGCCTTCAGGGCGTTGGAGATGTCGGAGGGATGGACGTCGCCGTGCATCGCGGCGAGGTATTGGACGTCCCAACAGGGCTGTCCGTGTTGTAGTCGGGCTGGTAGGGACGTGACGCCGTCGCGGATCCAATCCTGTACTAGAGGAGAAGCTTTCGCGAACCCGGCACGGGTTTCGCATCCGGGTATCCGAGCAAGTCGGGTGTTCCACCGCGCGGTGGCTGCGGCGATGTCGTCGGCGAAGTCGAGGAATCGCTGCGCCCACAACAGCAGGGGTGCCATCGTCGCGGGATGGATGATCCGTGTGGTGTTCTCCCCGCGTCGCTCGCCCCGGCCCAGCAGGTCGGAGATCGGTTCGTCTTCCCAGGGCGGCATGGGTAGCGCGTCACCAGGTGGTAGGTGGGGTGCGTGCGCCCACAGCCGTGTCAGGCCGCGTAGCGTCCGCGCGGCGGTGCCCCGGCTGACGCCCTTCTCGCCGAGATGCCGGACGAACAGTTCCAGGTCGTCGCGGGTCAGATCGCTCAGTCGTCCGATGCCCCGTTCGTCGACCCAGTGGGCGAATATCAGCCAGTCGTACATCACGGTGGTACGAATGGTGCTGGCGCTGAACCATTCCACGCCGCTCGAGCCGCTCCTGTCGAGGGTGACTTCCGGCGCCTCGGTGTTGATCAGCAGCCATGCGGCCCGTCGAAACGACTCCCGCAGTTGTTCGGGGAAGCGGTCCCACGTGAGTAGGCCGGGCTTGACGGCGGCCGGTGCTCCCAGGGGTGCCAGCGGCCAGCGCGAGTCGGCGAAGTTAGCCACCGCCGCCTCGGATGTGTGGACCCGCTGCGCGATGATCGACGGGTCGCCGGGCGACGGCAGCCGATACGGGGTGGCGGCGAATTCGGTTTGTGCGGACGCCGTCATGCCGACAGCTCACCGTCGAGGAGTCGACCGACCAGTTCGCGTTCCGCGTCGGTGGCGGCGGCTATCGCGTGGGCACGTTCGGCGTCGGTGCTGTGGTGGTCGAGCACGTCGCAGAGACGCTGGTGATGAAGCTGCCACCGCTGTCGCCATTCCGTCTCGGACAATGCGCTGCGGAGTTCTTCGAGGGCGGCGTGCAGGACGACCAGTCGGCCCAGGTGTCGCGGCGTCGCGATGGCGTTGGCGCATCCCAGGCAGGCGAGGAACGAGTCGGTGCACAGGGCATAGGTGCCGGGGTGGTGCTGGAAGTCGGAGCAGGCCGCGATGACGGTGTCGGCGAGCCCGGAGCGGATGCGCTCGTCCACCGCGTTCTCGGCGACGATGCGCAGCTGAACGTAGTTCTCGGCGGTGCTCAGCGCGTTGGTCAGACCCGTCTCGATGATGGGGCGGGATTCGTCGCGGGTCGCGGAGTCGTTGAGGACATAGGCGTCGTCGTGGACGTTGCGGCTGTTCTGGGTGGGTGTGCGATCGAAGATGACCTGGCGGGTGCGGCGCAGTCGTTGCAGCGAGATGGGACCACACGGCGCCCACGTCGAAAGCCGCCGGACGGTGCCGTTGGGGGTGCCTAACGCGAATCGGTCGTCGGCGGTGTACCCCTTGTGGCGGGCGTAGATGAGAAGCCGGTCTGTTGGCTCGTCGATGGACGCCAGGACGTCGCGAGCCGGTTCGGTGGCGGCGATGACCCACTTGAGTGCTCGTCCGGTCTCACCGCCGGGTTCGACGACCTCCGTGGTGGTGCTGTGGCGGTAGCTTCCACGGCGAGGCTTGTCGATCCTGATGGTGAACACGTCCACACCGTCGGCGACGCCGGCGACGTTGTCGGGCACCGCGAGTTCATCGACGACCGACGGATTCCATCCCGCTTCGGCGGTGAGCAGGACCGCGCACGCCCAGGCCTCGTGCGGTGTCAGGAAGAGGTGATCCTGTGCGGCCCGCGCGGACACCCCCCGTGGTCGACTCGCCCCGAGGTCGCGGCAGGCCGACTCCGACACCCGCATGCCGAGATCGGCGACCTGGGCGAGGGCAAGGGCGATGCGCGTCTGGGGAGCAGTGAGATCCTGTCCGCCGCGATAGCGGGCGAGAAGTTCGGCATTGGCGTCGATTCTTCGTGCCGCGCGGTGCACGACTTGTCGCGACGCTCGTCGGATCTGGCGGAACTCCTCGTGGGTGTAGGAGGTCTGCAAGCGTGGTTCGGGTTTCCCGGTGCGTCGCGACAACACCGCGGTCAAGGATGCCGACAGGTTTCCGGCGGCGCGGAGTACATTGCGCACGTTGCGGATCCGGGCGGCACCGGCACTGGTGGTCGCTCCGCCGTTGCGCAGAATCCATCGGTTCCACACTCCGCCGTCGATGGCTGCCACCGAGTCCGGTCGCAGATCTTCGCTTTCCAGCCAGCGGAGAAAGAATGCGATCGTGTCGTAATGAGCCAGAGCGGTTTCCGCTGATCGCCATCGGCCGCGCGGACCGTTCAAGTAGGCCATGGCGGTGATGAGTTCCAGGCGCAGCTGGTGTGTGCCAGGCAACTTGACCAGGCTGACCAGGGCCTGTCGAGTGCCCGACTCGTTGGACGCCACGAACGACAGATGCTCCACTTCGACGGTGCTGGTGCTGTCGAAGTCGCTCGGCGGCAGCAGCTCGCTGCGGGTGAGTCGCCTAGCCATTGCCGGCCTGGGTGACGTCGAGGACACGCGGGTCAAGCGAGGCCAGCCCGGCGAGTGCCCGTTGCAGATCGGCGTGGCCGATCAGCGAACGGAGCCGCACACCGTTCAACGGTGCGAGATAACGCTCCCTGGTTGTGGCTTCGTGACGATGGCCCAGCAGGTCGCGTACGGTTTCCCAGGCCATCCGGTAGCGCTCTTCGTGGTATCCGGTGCTGCCCGTGCTGCCGTTCTGGACGTCGATGGCCCGATGCAGCGCAATGAGCATGTAGAGGGCGAACGAATGTCGCAGGCTGTGTGGGCTCAGACGCGGCGCCCGCGATCCCGGTTTCACGACGCCGCCGGGGCGAATCTCTTTGAACGCATCGAACACTCGATCATTGGCATCGCTCATGACGTCGGTCCACGCCGACACCGGCAGGGGCATGCCGGCTTCCGATAGCCACAACCACAGGGGCTCCGGCCCGTCGCCGGTGTCGAGGAGCAATCTCCGACGGTCGGCGATGTCGATGTCGTCGGGGCGCCGCCATCGGCCCGAATACTTCAGTTTCACGCCGTCGGCGGTCAGACGGGTGTCCGTGACCAGGATCCGGTCGGCGTTCTCGTAGCGCTTGTGGTGTTTGGCTCGGTCGACGGACACTCGTCTCGTCGTCGTCATGTAGCTGTTGACGATGGCCAACGCGTCGTTGAAGAGATACCAGGTGCGTGGGTGGCGGCCCTTGGCGACCGCGGCGGCTAGACGGGCTTCGTTCAGGCCGACGTCGTGTCGGTCGCAGGATGGGAGTTCGAGTGTCAACAGTGAGGCACCTTCGGTGATGCGCAGCCCGGACGAGAACAGCATCTCCATCATCGCTTTGTTGCGCAGCGCATTTCGTCCCTTGAACGAGGTACCTCGTAGGTCGTCGAGTGTGTAGCCCTCGATACCGACTTGGCGCCAGAGGCGAAATGTTCGCGGCGTCACCCACTTGACCCGCTCGGCGACGACGTTGCGGGACCGCACCGGCACACCGTTCCGGTGGCCCGATCCCGACCGAGCGGACCGAGTGATTCACGCTCGACGGGATTGAACTCGACGTGTCCTCTGGTGCGGTGCGACGCCCACCGATAGAGCAGGGAGATGGCGGCCAGCTCGCGGTTGGCCTTCGACCCGCTGACGGAATGCTCGTTGAGGTCGCTGCGTGAGCGCCACTACCAGTACGTGTTGACGTCTTGAGGAGACGCCTCTGACCAGCCTTTCCCGCGAGTGTCTAGATATTCCAGCCACATTCGCAGATCGGCTGCATACGATTTCTTCGTCGACGAGCTCAGTCGTGCGAAGTGGGGAGACACGACAAACTCGCAAAGGCGCGGATCGCAGCTGCCGTCCGGAGCGATCAATACCGGCGTATCCCGGCCGATACCGAGTGCACGCTCTCTCTCGCCGAGGTCATCGAGTTCTGCCAATACTGGGTGAAAGGCCGGGTCCGGTAGAGCGCCCCCCGACCAGGTCAACAACCACTCCCTCGCATCAGCCTCGGGTCGTTGCACGGATCGAACACTATGGGTATCGCGCCACAAAACAGTGATGCAACACGCCAAAATCCTGAGGAAGTCAGGAACGACATCCTCAATCGCGACCTGGTCGACAAGACCTTGATCGCGACCAAACGCTGTCCCGACGCGGTCTCAACGGGCACCTTGCACGACCCGTATATCAACGCCACCATCATCTTTCACCGCGGCCCCAAGGTCGGCGAGGCGGTGCAGATCGACCACATCGTGCCGTTGGCGCTGGCCTGGGACATGGGAGCCTACGACTGGCCCGACGCGCAACGAATCCGGTTCGCCAACGATCCAGCGAATCTCCTTGCCGTACAAGGACAAGCCAACCAGGACAAGAGCGACTCCCAGCCCGCACTGTGGATGCCGCCCAACGCCGCGTTCCACTGCCAATACGCGATGCAGTTCATCGCGGTGTCCCGGGGCTACGGGTTGCCGATCGATCTGGTCTCGAGCAATGTGCTGCGTCAGGCCGCCGGCACCTGCCCGGCCGGATGACTAGTCGCCGGTGTAGGTTAGCGGATCCGGGCGCACCCGGGTGCCGTCGTCGAGCCCGCTGAGCGCGTCCATGTGCTCGGTGGTGAGCTCGAAGTCGAAGACGTCGATGTTGCTGGCGATCCGCTCGGGGTTGCCGGAGCGCGGGATCACCACGTTGCCGAGCTGGATGCTCCAACGGATCAGCACCTGCGCGGGGCTGCGGTCGTATTCGGCGGCGATCGACGCCACCGTTGCGTCGTCCAGGACCTTGCCCACACCCAACGGGCTGTACGCCTCGGTGACGATGTTGTGCTGCTTGTTGACCGCGCGCTGCTCGGCCTGGTTGAGCAGCGGGTGCAGCTCGATCTGGTTGACGGCGGGGGTGACGTAGGTCAGGTCGATCACCGTCTCGAGGTATTCCTCGTTGAAGTTGCACACGCCGATCGAGCGGGTGTGGCCGTTGCCGCGGGCCTGGATCAGACCGCCGAAGGTGTCCACGTACTTGCCGAGCTGCGCCATCGGCCAGTGAACGAGGAAGAGGTCGACGTAGTCCAGGCCGAGCTTGTCCAGGCTGACCTTGACGGCGTCCTGGCTGGTCTGGAAACCCTGGTCGGCGTTGGCGACCTTGGTGGTGATGAACAGTTCCGCGCGGGGGATACCGGACGCCGCGATGGCGCGCCCGACGGCTTCTTCGTTGCCGTACACCGCGGCGGTGTCGATCAAGCGGTAGCCGACCTCGAGTGCCGTCGACACTGCCCGCTCGGTCTCCTCGTCGGACAGCTCGGCGACACCGAGCCCGAGCACTGGGATGGTGTTCTCGTCATTGAGCGCAATGGTGGGGACTGAAAGGTCAGGGCCGCCCGACATCGTTCACCTGCCTGTGTAGTCGAAGGTTCGTGGATCAGGACCGAGCCGGTTTCCGTCGTCGAGCGACGAGATGGACGACATGTCGCTTTTGGTCAATTCGAAATCGAACACGTCGAAGTTGCTCGCAATTCGTTCAGCATTCACCGACTTCGGGATGACGATATTACCCAGCTGAAGGTGCCATCGGATCAGGACCTGAGCGGGTGTCCGGCCAACGCTCTCGGCGACCGCCGTGACGGCGGGGTCGGCCAGCAGCGATCCCTGGCCGAGCGGACCCCATGCTTCGGTCGCGATACCGAGCCGGGCATGGAGCTCGCGCAGCTCGTTTTGCGGCAGCCGCGGGTGCAGCTCGATCTGGTTGACGGCGGGCACGATGCCGGTGGCGTCGACGACCGCGTTGATGTGCTCGGGCTCGAAGTTGCTGACCCCGATGGAACGGATCCGGCCCTGATCGCGCAGGTGCGCGAACGCCTTGAAGGTGTCGACGAACTTGTTCAGGGCTGGAACCGGCCAGTGGACCAGGTACAAGTCCAGGTAGTCGAGGCCGAGCCGGTCCATGCTGGCGTCGAACGCGGCCAGTGTGCTGTCGTAGCCCTGCTCGGAGTTCCACAGCTTGGTGACCAAGTACAGTTCGTCCCTGGGCACGCCGGACTCCGCGACCGCACGGCCGGTCTCGCGTTCGTTGCGATACGCCGCGGCGGTGTCGATGTGGCGGTATCCGGCTTTTAGCGCGGTGCTCACCGCCTCCTCGGTGTCCGCGGGCGGGACTTTGAACACCCCGAATCCGAGGGCGGGGATCGAATTGCCGTCGTTCAGAGGGACCGAGGGACTCGAGGAACTAGCCATGACACGAAGTCTGCCAGGCGTGCCGGATTCGAAGCTCACCACCAAAGGTTGGGCCGGCAGATTGCAGAGCGCCGCGACGACCGCCGGAATGAAAGTGATCCCGTTGGTGCCGACCCGCGCCAAACGGCTGCTGTCCGGTGGCCGCGCGATCACCATCGACGGCAACACCCTGGACCCGACCCTGCAATTGGCGCTGGCCGGTCTGCGCGCATTCGGGATGAACGGCCTGGTCCTCGGTGAGGACGCCGCGGTCTCGCGCGCCCAGATGCGCGAGATGACGTTGGGCTTCGCCGGCCCGCAGATCCACGTCGGGGTCAGCGAATTGTCGATTCCCGGCCCCGCCGGCTCGATTCCGGCCCGTCACTACCGCCCTGCGACGACGGACCCGGCGCCGTTGGTTGTCTTCTTCCACGGCGGCGGCTGGGTGATCGGCGACCTCGACACACACGACCCGCTCTGCCGCTTGACCGCTCGCGACGCCGGCGTCCACGTGCTGTCGATCGACTACCGCCTGGCCCCCGAGCACCCGGCTCCGGCCGCGATCGAGGACGCCTACGCGGCGTTCGCATGGGCTGGTGAGCACGCCGCGGAGCTCGGCGCCCTGCCGGGGAAGGTGGCGGTCGGCGGCGACAGCGCAGGCGGGAACCTGGCGGCGATCGTGTCCCAGCTGGCCCGCGACGAATATCCGCAAGGCCCGCAACCAGTACTGCAATGGCTGATCTACCCGCGCACCGACTTCGCCGCGCAGACCAGGTCTCTGAGCCTGTTCGCCGACGGCTTTCTTCTCACCAAGGCCGATATCGACTGGTTCACCGAGCAGTACCTGGGTGGTTCGGACATCGACCCGGCCGATCCTCGTATCTCGCCGCTGCGTGCCGCCTCGCTGTCGGGGTTGCCGCCCGTCCTGATCACGACGGCGGGCTTCGATCCGTTGCGCGACGAGGGCAACGACTATGCCGCCGCGCTGCGCGCCGCCGGGGTCGATGTCGACCTGCGTTCGATGGGCTCGCTGACCCACGGGTTCGCCAGCCTCTTCCCGCTCGGTGGAGGCAGCGCGCAGGCCACCACCGGATTGATCTCGGCCTTGCGGGCGCATCTCAGCCGCGTCTGACGTCCTCCCGTGGCCGTACCGGCCCGCATCGTCACCGCGCTGACCTGGCAATTGCGATCGCCGGTACGCTTAAGCGCTATCGCCGACCGCACCGCGGTCGGGCATCGAAGCCGAGTGACCGGAGTGTGAGTTAGCCCGTGGCCGCCAAATCAAACCGACCCGCCAAATACGACCTGAACGCCGCCGGACGGCGACGCGACCTGCTGGTCAGGATCGGTCTCACATCGATCGTGGTGCTGTTCGCCGTCGTGCTGGTCGGGTACATCGTGATCTCCCACGACAAGAAGACGGCCGCCAACGGCGCCCGGGCGATCCGGGTGACGTCGAGCAAACTGGTCACCAAGGAAGGCGGCCACGACCCGAAAGCCGTGGTCTCGTTCTACGAGGACTTCCTCTGCCCGGCTTGCGGCAACTTCGAGCGGAGCTTCGGCCCGACGGTGTCCAAGCTGATCGACGACGGCGCCATCGCCGCTGACTACTACATGACGGGCTTTCTCAGCAGACCGCAGAACCAGGAGTACTCGTCGCGGGCTGCCAACGCCGCATACTGCATTGCCGACGAGTCGGTCGACGCATTCCGGCGATTCCATACCGCGTTGTACTCCAAGGACCTTCAGCCCGACGAGGCCGGAACGTCGTTCCCCGACAACGCAAAACTGACCGAGTTGGCGCGCGAAGCGGGTGTGGTCGGCAAAGTTCCCCAGTGCATCAAGGACGGTAAATACATTCCGATGGTCGACGGTCTGATCACGTCCGCGGGCATTCACGCCACCCCGACGGTCCGCATCAACGGCCAGGATTACCAGTGGACGACACCGCAGGATTTGGTCACCAAGATCAAAGGAATCGTCGGGGACGTCCCGGGAATCGACTCGGCTGCGACCCCAGCAGCCTCGTGACGACGACGGCGTCGGCGAAACCTGATGGGCCGGTTGAACATTCGAAAGGCCCCAGCCCTTTGTCGACCGTGTCACGGGCGAGTGGGTTGTGGATCCTCATCGCGGGGGTAGCCGGCCTGGTCGCGTCAGTCACGCTGACCGTCGAGAAGATCGATATGTTGCTCAACTCGTCGTACGTGCCGTCGTGCAACATCAACCCGATCGTGTCGTGTGGCTCGGTGATGACCACACCGCAGGCGTCGGCTTTTGGATTTCCGAATTCGTTGATCGGCATCGCCGCATTCGCCGTCGTCACCGTCACCGGCGTCTTGACACTGGCCAATGTGGCTTTGCCGCGGTGGTATTGGGTTGGGCTGACGCTGGGAACGCTGGCCGCCGCCGGGTTTGTGCACTGGCTGATCTTTCAGAGCCTCTATCGGATCGGCGCGCTGTGCCCGTACTGCATGGTGGTGTGGGTGGCCACCATCTCGCTGCTGGTGGTGGTCGCTTCCGTCACCGTCCGCTCCGGCGGTGAGGTTCGCGGCGGAGCGATCGCGCGTTCACTACATCATTGGCGGTGGTCGATTGCCACCATCTGGTTTACCGCAGTCTTCCTGCTGATTGTGGCCCGGTTCTGGGACTACTGGTCCACGCTGGTCTGAACAACCCGCCCACCTGAAACCGAAGAGGACGTACGTGATCTCTAAAGTGCTGGTCGCCAATCGCGGTGAAATCGCCGTTCGGGCGTTCAGGGCCGCCTACGAACTCGGTGTCGGCACCGTCGCCGTCTACCCGTACGAAGACCGAAACTCGTTGCATCGCTTGAAGGCTGACGAGTCTTACCAAATCGGTGAGGTCGGCCACCCGGTCAGGGCATATCTGTCGGTCAGTGAGATCGTGGAGACCGCGCGCCGCTCCGGTGCCGATGCGGTCTACCCGGGTTACGGGTTCCTCTCGGAGAATCCGCGACTGGCCGCCGAATGCGCCAAGAACGGCATCACGTTCGTCGGCCCCAAGTCTGACGTTCTTTCGTTGACCGGTAACAAGTCTCGTGCCGTTGCCGCGGCCAGCGAGGCGGGTCTGCCGGTCCTGACCTCGTCGGCACCGTCCTCGTCGGTCGACGAGCTGGTGGCGGCGTCGGCCGACATGGAATTCCCGTTGTTCGTCAAGGCGGTCGCCGGCGGCGGAGGCCGCGGAATGCGGCGCGTCACCGAGGCCGAGTCGCTGCCGGAGGCCATCGAAGCTGCCAGCCGCGAGGCCGAATCGGCGTTCGGGGATCCGACGGTCTACCTCGAGCAGGCGGTGCTCAACCCACGCCACATAGAAGTTCAGATTCTCGCGGACACCCACGGCAACGTGATTCATCTCTACGAGCGCGACTGCAGCGTGCAGCGCCGCCACCAGAAGGTCGTCGAATTGGCGCCGGCCCCGAACCTGCCGGAAGAATTGCGCGCCAAGATCTGCGCGGACGCGGTCGCCTTCGCCCGCCACATCGGATACAGCAACGCGGGCACCGTGGAGTTCCTACTCGACGAGCGGGGTCATCACGTCTTCATCGAGATGAATCCCCGAATCCAGGTGGAGCACACCGTCACCGAGGAGATCACCGACGTCGACCTGGTCTCCAGCCAGCTACGCATCGCGGGCGGCGAGACACTCGACGATCTAGGTCTCCGGCAGGCCGACATTCGCCCGCGCGGTGCCGCGTTGCAATGCCGGATCACCACCGAAGACCCGGCCAACGGGTTCCGGCCGGACACCGGACGGATCACCACCTACCGCAGCCCGGGTGGTGCGGGTATCCGTCTCGACGGCGGAACCAACCTCGGCGCTGAGGTCAGTGCCCACTTCGACTCCATGCTGGTCAAGCTCACCTGCCGGGGCCGCGACTTCACCACCGCGGTCAACCGGGCGCGGCGGGCGATCGCGGAGTTCCGGATCCGTGGTGTGTCGACGAATATCCCTTTCCTGCAAGCAGTTTTGGACGATCCAGACTTCCAGGCCGGCCGCGTCACCACCTCGTTCATCGAAGAACGCCCTGCGCTGCTCACCGCTCGATCATCGGCCGATCGTGGCACCAAGATCCTCAACTATCTGGCCGACGTGACCGTCAACAAGCCACACGGATCGCGACCGTCGGCGCTGTACCCGCAGGACAAGTTGCCCGATGTCGATCTGACCAAGGTGCCGCCGGCCGGCACCAAGCAGCTCCTGGCCGAACTAGGGCCGGAAGGCTTTGCCCGTTGGCTACGCGACTCGTCCGGAGTTCGCTTGACCGACACGACTTTTCGGGACGCCCACCAGTCGTTGTTGGCAACCCGGGTGCGCACCAGCGGACTGGGGCTGGTGGCGCCTTACATCGCGCGGACGATGCCGCAACTGTTGTCCGTCGAGTGCTGGGGTGGCGCGACCTACGACGTCGCGCTGCGGTTCCTCAAAGAAGACCCCTGGGAGCGCTTGGCGGAGTTGCGCGAATTGATGCCCAACATCTGTCTGCAGATGCTGCTGCGGGGCCGCAATACCGTTGGTTACACACCGTATCCGGAGTTGGTCACCTCGGCGTTCGTGGAGGAAGCGACCGCGACGGGTATCGATATCTTCCGGATCTTCGATGCGTTGAACAACCTCGAGTCGATGCGCCCCGCAATCGACGCGGTTCGCGAAACAGGTTCTGCGATAGCCGAAGTCGCGATGTGCTACACCGGAGACCTGTCCGATCCGGCCGAGAATCTCTACACGCTGGACTACTACCTCAAACTGGCCGATCAGATCGTCGAAGCCGGAGCCCATGTGCTGGCCATCAAGGACATGGCGGGCCTGCTGCGGCCGCAAGCCGCACGACTCTTGGTCGGCGCGTTGCGCAGTCGGTTCGACCTGCCGGTGCACGTGCACACCCACGACACACCGGGTGGTCAGCTGGCCAGCTACATCGCAGCCTGGCAGGCGGGCGCCGATGCGGTCGACGGCGCATCGGCCCCGATGGCGGGAACCACCAGTCAGCCTGCGTTGAGTTCGATCGTGGCGGCAGCGGCCAACACCGAGTACGACACCGGAATGTCACTCGCGGCGGTCTGCGCGCTGGAGCCCTACTGGGAGGCGCTGCGAAAGGTCTACGCACCCTTCGAATCCGGGCTTCCGAGCCCGACCGGGCGGGTGTATCACCACGAGATTCCCGGCGGTCAGCTGTCGAACCTTCGCCAGCAAGCCATTGCGTTGGGCCTGGGGGACCGGTTCGAGGAAGTCGAAGAGGCGTACGCCGGCGCGGACCGGGTGCTCGGCAGGCTGATCAAGGTCACGCCGTCGTCGAAGGTGGTCGGCGATCTCGCGCTGGCATTGGTCGGAGCGGGCCTGAGTGCCGACGAGTTCGCCTTGCATCCAGAACAATTCGACATCCCGGAGTCGGTGCTCGGTTTTCTGCGCGGCGATCTCGGCGACCCGGTGGGCGGTTGGCCAGAGCCGTTGCGTTCGAAGGCCCTGGCCGGCCGCGGTGAGCCCAAGCCCGTCGAGCAGTTGACCCCCGAGGACGAGACCGCGCTTGGTCTACAGGGGTACAAACGCCAAGCCACGCTCAATCGGCTGTTGTTCCCAGGGCCGACAAAGGAATACGAGGCCCACTCCGAGACCTACGGTGACACCTCGCGGTTGTCGGCCAACCAGTTCTTCTACGGCCTGCGGCAGAACGAGGAGCACCGGGTGCAACTCGAGCCCGGTGTCGAGTTGCTGATCGGGCTGGAAGCGATCTCTGAACCCGACGAACGCGGGATGCGCACGGTGATGTTCATCATCAATGGTCAGCTGCGGCCGGTCGAGGTTCGGGATCGCAGTATCGCCAGTGACGTTCCGGCTGCGGAGAAGGCGGAGAAGGGCAATCCCAACCACATTGCCGCACCGTTTGCCGGTGTCGTGACCGTCGGAGTGTCGTTGGGCGACAAGGTCAATGCCGGCCAGACCATCGCCACGATCGAGGCGATGAAGATGGAAGCGCCGATCACCGCGCCCGCCGACGGCGTCGTGGAGCGGGTGGCTGTGTCGGACACTGCTCAGGTCGAGGGCGGCGATCTGCTGGTGGTACTCGACTGACCGGCGGCGACGATCAGCGGAGCAGCGCGATCGACTTCGACTGCGAGAGTCGACGCTCGTGACTCGCATCGTTGGCGGGGTCGCCGGCGGACGGCGGATCGCTGTCCCGCCGCGGGGCACTCGACCGACGACCGATCGGGTGCGTGAGGCGGTGTTCAACATCCTGAGCGCGCGACTGGACTTCACCGGACTGGCGGTGCTCGACCTCTACGCGGGCTCCGGGGCGCTGGGCCTCGAGGCGCTGTCGCGTGGTGCGGCGTCAGCGTTGTTCGTGGAGTCGGATCGCCGGGCGGCGACTGTGCTCGAACGCAACATTGCGGCACTCGGGCTGCCCGGCGCGACGCTACGGCGCGGGCAGGCGGCCGCCGTTCTCGCCGTGAACGCCACCGCCCCGGTCGACCTCGTGCTGGCTGACCCGCCTTACGAGGTGGACGCGAGTGAGGTCGAGGCGCTCCTCGGCGCGCTCGCGACCAATGGCTGGGTGCGGAGCGGAAGCATGGTCGTGGTGGAGCGCGCGGCCGCGGGAGTGACGTTGACGTGGCCGAATGGCTGGGACCCGTGGAAGCCGCGGATTTACGGCGACACCCGGCTGGAGCTGGCCGAACGGCTCTGACTCGGCGTGTAGCGTCCTTGGGCATGACCGCCGACGACGATGCAGAGCGGAGCGATGCGGAGGAGTGGCGCATATGAGCGGCGCGGTATGCCCGGGATCCTTCGATCCGGTGACGCTGGGCCACATCGACGTGTTCGAGCGAGCGGCGGCTCAATTCGACGAAGTAGTGGCGGCCATCCTGATCAACCCCGCCAAGAAGGGCATGTTCGACATCGACGAGCGGATCGCGATGATCGAGGAGTCGACGACCCACCTGCCCAACGTGCGGGTGGAGTCGGGTCAGGGGTTGGTGGTCGACTTCGTCAGAGCCCGCGGCATGACGGCCATCGTCAAGGGTCTGCGCACCGGCACGGACTTCGAGTACGAGCTGCAGATGGCGCAGATGAACAAACATGTAGCCGGTGTGGACACCTTTTTCGTGGCCACCACGGCCCGGTACTCGTTCGTGTCGTCGTCGCTGGCCAAGGAAGTCGCGTTACTGGGTGGCGACGTGACGGAACTGCTGCCTGACGCGGTGAATCGCCGACTGGCCGAGAAGGTGGCCGCCAAGGGCCGTTGAGTCGTCAGCGCGACCGCGCCAAAGCCGCGGCCGCGCTGACGATCTGACGGGTCTAGCTCTCGGCCAGTGCGCCGTGCAGAGACTGCTTCGCTTCGGTGATCGCCGTCAGAACCTTGGCTCGAGCTTCGGCGAGCTTTTCCTTTTGAGCATCGGTGCCCGACCAGTGGATGGTTCGCGCCAGCCCGGCGAGCTCGAACAAGCCCCACCGAATTTTGGCGACGTCGCCGAACTTGCCGGCCTGAGCGAGGCGTGCGTGAATGCTCTCGCTACTGACACCCTTCCACTGCAATACATTTCGGCCGAGCTCGGAGAGCGTCGCCACGCCGTCGCTGACTGTCACGAAGCCGCGGCCGGCAAGCTTGCCGATCGCGAGCTCGACGATCTCCTGCGGCGGGGCGAACGCTCCGCCGGTGGCCTCCGAAACGCGCTGGACGATCTGCTCCGCGTTCGCGGGCCCGTCGAGCAACAGGGCGGCGGTGCCCACGACCACTCGCTTGTGTCGTCCACCGAATCCACGCCCGCCCGGTCCGCCGGGCCCGCCCCAGCCGTGGCCCCCGAAACCTGGACCGCCCCAACCTGGCCCACCAAATCCCGGCCCACCAAATCCTGGGCCGCTGAATCCGGGACCCCCGGAACCGGGACCACCCCAACCAGGGCCACCAAAAAATCCACCAGACATCCTCGTTCTCCTTCAATCGACGGCGACAGGCCGAGTGGCCGAACGCCACATTGCATATCTAGTTCCTTGATACCCAAGGGGCAGATCGGTGTCAAGAAACTTGATACACCGGAGGAAAAGGCGAGTCGGTACCGCGTCTCGGGCGCGCGACGCGCTTGCTAATACGGTGCCGGTGCCGGCACTTGCGTGTCAGCATGTGAGAGATGAGCGAATTCGACGATCAACCACTGGGCTTCCTGGTGCGCGGATTGATGGCGCGGTTGCGTCCGCACGCTCTGCAAGCCCTGCGGCCGCTCGGGCTCGGGCTCCCAGAATTCGTCTGCATGCGCATCCTCGACGACGACCCGGGCCGCACCAGCGCCGAGTTGGCACGCCATACCCATGTCACCGCGCAAGCGATGAATCAGGTGTTACAGGGTCTCGAAGAATCGGGTCTGGTGACACGACCCATGACGGCGCCGTCGGGGCGTGCGCTACCGGCCCAGCTCACTCGAAAAGGAAAGGCACTACTCAAGCGGGCCGAGGCCGCCGTTGCGTCAGCCGACGAACAGCTTTTGGCTCACCTCAGCGTCGCTGATCGGCATCAGCTCAAACGGCTGCTGTACCGCGCCGGCAACCCGGGTCCGGACGACGCCGAGCCCTGCGCCAAAGATGTGACGACGCGGCTTGATTAGTCTGGTGGACAACCTTTTACGCGTTGTCACTGTCGCCGGGCTGCCAGGCTAGGTATAGCTCCACGCGGGAGCGGATCTTGAGTTTGCGGTAGATCCTGCTGAGATTGACCTCGACGGTTTTGGGGCTGATGAACAGGGCCGCCGCAATGTCGCGGTTGGTCATGCCCGTTACGGCGAGCTCGGCCACCCGAGTTTCGGAGGGTGTCAGCCCGACAGTGCGCTGCCGGCCCGACGTACCACGCGCCAATTCGGCTCGGGCTCGATCCGCCCACAACTCAGTGCCGAGGTCTTCGAAGGTGTGCAGTGCTTCGCGCAACGTCACGGTGCCGGCCTCGCGTCTGCGTTGGCGCCGCTTGAGCTGCCCGAGTAGCAGTTGGGTGCGGGCCCGCTCGAAGGGCATCGGAAGCCGCGAATGCTCAGCCATGGCTTGCTCGGCCATCTCGGTAGCGGTGCTCACATCGCCCTGTGCGGCGAGAAGCATTGCACGGCAACGCAATGCAGTGGCAAGCATCCAGGCGCGATCGAGGCGGCGGCCGTTTGCCTCGAGACTGTCGATATACGATTCGGCCTCATCGAGTCGTCCTACCCCGACCAGCGCCTCGACGGTCTCCGGAAGGTGCGACGCCGCGATGATCTCGGTCGCGTCCGGCAGGGCCCGCGACATGGCCAACAGCGGTTCGAGGAAGCGCAGGGCCGCTTGGTGATCACCGCGGGAGTTCTCGACGAATCCACGCAAGGTGGCCGGCCATTCGCCCATCCGCATCGATCCGCAGCGTTGCGCCGTGGCGATGGCCTCGTCCAGGTCGCTCGTCGCGTCGTCGACTCTGCCGAAATATGCGGCAGCCGCGCCGCGGATCGTCAGCGCTATGAACATGGGAAAGTCGCCACCGAGTTGCGCTGCGCGCTCGACGGCTTCGTCTCCGGTAATCGCGACGCTCTGCAGATCACCGCGCCAGATATCCATCAACGCCTGGGAGAAGGCGACGAATATCAGTTCGCTCTCCTGGCCCAGCGCGACACACCGCTGTCCAGCGGCCCGCAGCACCTCCCGGGCGTGGTCGAATTCGCCGGTCCAGCCGCGCAACAGCGCCCTCTGCATGCTGGGCAGGAACGCCAGTGGGATTGGCAGACTGTCGTCTTGGAGGTCGACCGCATGGGCCATAGTGGCCGGGTCGAAACCGCGTCCGGTGAGAAAACCCAGTATTTCGTGCATTCCCAGCGCTGAGCTCAGCAGGCTCGGGACACCCAATTGCTCGGCTTCGGTCACGGCTTGTTCGACGCGGTCGAGCGCGCGCTCGTGTTGGGCCGCATTGAACAATGCGTAGGACAGCATGGTCAGCATCCGGATCCGCAGCGGGTCGTCGGCACCTCGATCCGGCAGACCGTTCTCCAAAAGCTCTGCTGCATCAATGAACCCGTCCTCGTGCAATCGAAGCATGGCCAGGTGAAGCAAGGCCTCGGGGCGAGGGGATCCGACCGGCAGGCTGGCGACCACCTGTTCGAGTGAGTGGCGCGCTCGCCCAGTGTCGCCGGCGGCGAAGTAGTGCAGCGCGCAGAGAATTCGACGGGCCGGATCGTCGGCACCGAGATTGATTGCCAAATCCAGGAGTTCGGCCGCGGCCGCCGGTGCGCCTCGGGAGAGTGCAATCTCGGCGCCCGCGTCGAGAGCTTCGATGGTTTCCCGGTTCCCGGTGGCATCCGACAGGGCCAAATGCCGCGCCCGCAGTTCCGGCTCGACCACCAGCTCGGCCAACCTCCGGTGCATGGCACGCCGCCGCCGGGGCGACGCATCGCTGTAGACGCCGTGGGCCAACACCGGGTGCACGAACGAAAGCCGGTTCCCGTCAATGGCGATCAATTCCTGATTTTCCGCTTCGCCCAGAGTCTCCAGCACACCTTCGGCGCTACTGTCGGTGGCGTCAGCCAGCAGGCGCAGGGTGGGGTTCGGCACGCTGGCCATCGCGAGTAGCAGCTCTTTGGCGTCGTCTCCCACGCGTTTCAACCGGGAGCTCACCAACTCGTTGAGGCTGCCCGGCAGCGGCACTTCAGCGGAACCGGTAATGGTGTCCATTTCACGGGCCAGCTCGAGACCGTAAAACGGGTTGCCACCCGCAATCTGATGAATACGCAGCAAGGTCGGTCGTGGCACCGAAAATCCCAGTCGCAGTGTCAATACTCGATGCAGATCTCCAACTGTCAACGGCTGCAGCCGTACTCGCCGAACTGCGTCGGGCTGAGCCAGTTCGACCCTGGCCGCGACCTCGACGCTGCGCGTCGTACACACCAAGCCCACGCCTCTCGGGAATCGTCGGGCGGCGAAGGCAACCACGTTGGCGCTGGAGACATCAACCCACTGCAGGTCGTCGATCGCGATCAAGACGAATCCCTCGGAGCGTGCGGCCAGCCGATCGAGCACTCCGACAAATGCCGCGGCAACCGCCCGGGAATCGCTTCGGCCGGCGTGGTCGCGATGCCGCAACAGGGCCGCGGCCAGACTTTGCTGCTGCGGAAGGGGTAAATCGGCCCAGACTGACTCGTCGATGCCGCTGAGCAGATCGGCCAGCGTCGCGTACGCCAGTACGGACTCCGCCCGGGCGGAGCGACTGGCCAGCACCGTGAATCCGCGCTCGCGCGCCTGTTCCAACGCGCCGAGCCACAGCGTCGTCTTGCCGATTCCGGGATCGCCCTCGATCACCAACGCCGTCGGAGCCAGGGGCACGGCGTCCAAAAAGTCGACCACGCACTGCTCTTCGGCGTGGCGACTCGCCGCACGCACCGCCATGGACCTGCCCGTCACCTCTCAGCCGAAAACGCCTGCAACCGGCTGGGTCGTCGCCTGTCTTTCGCCCCGGTTCCCGGGCGGCAGCCCCGTCGATCTGTTGCGCATCATGATAAGTGAACTCTGTGAATTTGGCATGAGTTACCGCAGCGGCTCAGGCCTGTGCGGGTCGTCGCGCGCAAACCCGTAGGCCTTTGCCGGTGGAGTTGGGTGAATCGTTCAGTGGTCGTGATGGTGGTCGTGTGTCGCGTCGGGGGAGCCGCCCATCGCCTTGAGCATCGGGATGCCGCCGGTGATGGCGAAGCGGAGGACAAGTACAGCGGCCAGGGCGAGGAAGGCGATGTTGAGCCAGGTGGTGTAGTTCCACGAGATGCCGGTTTCCATCGTTGCGGCGCTGCGCCGTGGCGGGATGAGACCTGTGGCGCCGAAGAGGAATTCAACTAGATAGCCGGCGACCACCATCGCCACGTAGAACGTGCCCAGCAGTCGCAGCATCATGGCGGTGCCGTAGTACTTCCGGTAGATGTTCAAGATCGGCAGGATCAGCAGGTCGGCGAAGATGAACGCAACGACGCCGCCGAAACTGATGCCGCCGCTCCACAGCACCGCGGCCAACGGCACATTGCCGATCGAGCAGACGAACGAAGCGACCGCCACGACCGGGCCCACGAGGGGCCCCCACAGCACCGACAGCGACGGATGATCAGCGAAAAAGAAGTGTTGCCAGAAGGATTCGGGCACCCATGCCGCGACGGCACCGGCAATCAGCAAACCGATGATCAGATCGCGAAGGATTGCGGCCCACTCCATCACGAACACGTGTGAGACGGAGGTGAAGCCTTCCCGCGACACCAGCCGGCGCGCGAAGGAACCTCCACGCTGGACCGACATGTCCATGGCGGCATGGCCTTCCATGGCTCCTGCCAGACCGCGATCGGACTGCTCACGCGCCGCATCGACGAGTCGCGAGCTCACGACGATTCGGAACAGCACCGCCATCACCACGATCATCAGCGGACCACCGACGAACTCGGCCGCGGTGAACTGCCAACCCATCAGTAGGGCCAGGATGATGCCCAGCTCCGCCACCAGGTTCGTCGAGCCGATTTCGAAGGCCATCGCAGCGGTGAAATTGGCTCCTTTGCGAAACAACGAACGGGCCAGCGCCACCGCGGCATAGGAGCACGACGAGGAGGCGGCGCCCAGTCCTGCCGCAATGGCCAACGTTTTGGGGCGGTCGTCCCCGAGCACTGTCGCGATGGTCGATCGGCGCACGATCGCCTGGACTACAGCCGATAACGTGAAGCCGAGAATCAATGCCCACAGGATCTCCCACGTCATCGACCCGGTGACGGTCAACGCGTGTACCAGAGCGGCGGTCATGGCACCTCCAACCAGGTACCCCCTAGGGGTATTCCAGATAGTCCCGCCGATCGATGCGGGATTGCCGCCACCGCGCCGGGGTCGCCATAATCACATCAAGTGTGCAGGTTATTGGGACGTTTTCGAGACCTAAAAGCCCGACACACCGGGCCTGGCAACGCAGTCACAGAAGCAACACCAGGCACACTGGTAACAACAACGAAGCCGGGAGGGTGTTGCCGTGTACCGAGTTTTTGAGGCGCTCGACGAATTGGGCGCCATTGTCGAGGAAGCTCGTGGCGTCCCCATGACCGCGGGCTGCGTGGTGCCCCGTGGCGACGTGCTCGAGTTGATCGACGACATCAAGGACGCCATCCCCGGCGAGCTGGACGACGCCCAGGACGTCCTCGACGCCCGCGACTCGCTGCTGCACGAAGCCAAGGCGCACGCCGACGCCACGGTGTCCTCCGCGACGACCGAGTCGGAATCGCTGCTCAACCACTCCCGCGCCGAAGCCGATCGCATTCTCTCCGACGCGAAAGCCCAGGCAGACAGGATGGTCGGCGAAGCCCGTCAGCACAGCGAGCGCATGGTGGGCGAGGCGCGTGAAGAGTCGAGTCGCATCGCGGCATCGGCCAAGCGCGACTACGAGGCCGCGACGAGCCGTGCGAAGGCCGAGGCCGACCGCCTCATCGAGAACGGCAACATCTCCTATGAGAAGGCCGTCCAAGAGGGCATCAAAGAGCAGCAGCGCCTCGTCTCGCAGACCGAGGTCGTGCAATCGGCCAACGCCGAGTCCGCCCGGTTGATCGACACCGCGCACGCGGAAGCCGATCGCCTACGCGGCGAGTGCGACATCTACGTCGACAGCAAGCTCGCCGAGTTCGAGGAGCACCTCAACACCACCCTGCGATCGGTCAACCGCGGCCGCCACCAGCTGCGGACGGCGGCGGGCGTGCACGACTACGCCCAGCGCTAGTCATCCCGCCGACAGGACGGGGTCGTAGGTAAACGCCCGTAGAATTGCGGACATGGCGCGCCAGCACACCCAGGCAGCACGACCACGTTCGGATTCGCCGCTCGTCGTCAACGTCACCCGGCTGGGCCGTCGCCCCGGCGCAATGTTCCCCCTTCGCGAGACAGTGGGTAACCCCGCGCGGATCGGTTTGGGCATGGTCGGCATTGCCGCGGGTACACCGTTGGATCTTGATCTGCGGGTCGAATCGGTGTCCGAAGGTGTGCTGGTCAGCGGGACGGTGGCGGCGTCGATCACCGGCGAATGTTCGCGTTGTCTGACCTCGTTGAGTGAGCCCATCACCGTCGACGTGACCGAATTGTTCGCTTACCCGGACAGCCTCACCGAGGCCACCACGGACGAGGACGAGGTGGGGCGGGTCGTCGGCGACACCGTCGATCTGCAGCAGCCGATCATCGACGCCGTGGGTCTGGAGCTGCCGTTCTCGCCGCTGTGCCGGGACGACTGCCCGGGGCTCTGCCCGACGTGCGGTGTCGCGCTGGCCACCGCCGAGCCGGATCATCACCACGATCAGATCGACCCGCGATGGGCGAAGCTCTCCACGTTGCTGGAAACAGACAGCGACGGAATCAGTGATGAGTGATCTTCTCGACGCGCTCGAGGTCGATCTACCGGAGGCGCTGCTGACTCTGGCGCTGACACATCGCAGTTATGCCTACGAGCACGGCGGCCTGCCCACGAACGAGCGGCTGGAATTCCTCGGTGACGCGGTGCTGGGCCTGACCGTGACCGACGAGCTCTACCACCGGCACCCGGAGCGCCCGGAGAGCGACTTGGCCAAAATGCGTGCCGGCGTGGTCAATACGCAGGCGTTGGCCGATGTCGCGCGCTCGTTGACCGAGCAAGGGCTCGGTGCGCACCTTTTGCTGGGCCGCGGCGAACTGAAGTCCGGCGGCTCAGACAAATCCAGCATCCTGGCCGACAGCCTCGAATCACTGCTCGGCGCAATCTATTTGCACAGTGGCATCGAGGCCGCGCGGCGGGTCATCCTGCGGTTGTTCAGCGAATTGCTCAACGCCGGCGGGCTTTTGGACTGGAAGACCAGCCTGCAGGAGTTGACCGCTGCACGCGGCCTCGGCGCGGTGTCCTATCAGGTGACCGCGACGGGGCCCGACCACAAGCGCGAGTTCACCGCGGTGGTGGTGGTGCGGGACACCTCGTACGGGTCCGGGGTCGGCCGCACCAAAAAGGAGGCCGAGCAGAAGGCGGCCGAGCAGGCATGCCAGGCACTGAACCAGCTCGACAGTGCGGTTTCCGGGGAAACAGCCGGCTGAATGCCCGAGCTACCCGAAGTCGAGGTGGTGCGGCGCGGACTGCAGGCCCATGTGGTCGGCAAGACAATCACCGCGGTGCGAGTCCACCACCAGCGCGCCGTCCGCCGTCACGAAGCCGGGCCGGCCGACCTGACGGCGCGGCTGCTGGACGCGCGGATCACCGGAAGCGATCGGCGCGGCAAGTACCTGTGGCTCATTCTGGACGGCCCGAGTGGTGACGAGCAGGCGTTGGTCGTGCACCTCGGGATGAGCGGACAGATGCTGCTCGGGGAGGTGCCCAACGCCGGCCACCTGCGCATCGCCGCGCTCCTGGACGACGGCACCACATTGAGCTTCGTCGACCAGCGAACCTTCGGCGGCTGGCTGTTGGCCGACCTGGTCACCGTCGACGGCAGTGTTGTCCCGACACCGGTCGCGCACGTCGCGCGTGACCCGCTGGACCCACGTTTCGACGTTGACGCGGTGGTAAAGGTATTGTGGCGCAAGCATTCTGAGATCAAGCGCCAACTGCTCGACCAGACCGTGGTGTCGGGGATCGGCAACATCTACGCCGACGAGTCACTGTGGCGGGCCAAGATCAACGGCGCCCGGCTGGCCGAGAAGTTGACCCGCCCACAGCTGACTGCACTGTTGGGGGCCGCCGCCGAGGTGATGCGCGACGCGTTGGCGCAGGGTGGCACCTCGTTCGACTCGTTGTACGTCAACGTCAACGGGCAGTCCGGGTACTTCGACCGTTCGCTGAACGTCTATGGCCGAGAAGGCAAGCCTTGCAAGCGTTGTGGCGCGGTGATCCGCCGGGACAAATTCATGAACCGCTCGTCGTTCTACTGCCCTCGCTGCCAGCCCCGACCCCGAGCTTGACCGACTGTCACACGGATGCGCAGTTTTGCGTCATCATCAGGCACATGACCGATCCCGATCAACCGCACGCCTACGAATACCCGTCGACGCCGCAGGATCCCTATGCGCCCCCGTTTGGCGGGCAGCCCAACTGGCAGCCGCACTATCCGGTCGGCGGCCAACCCGGCATGCCCTATCCGCCGGGCCTTCCCTATCTGGATGCCTACGGTCAGCCGCTGTCGGACAAGAGCAAGCTCACGGCCGGCCTACTCGAGTTGTTCCTGGGTGGGTTCGGCGTCGGCCGTTTCTACCTCGGCTACACCGGGATCGGCGTCGCGCAACTTCTGGTGACCCTGGCGACCTGCGGAATCGGGGGGATCTGGCCGTTCGTCGACGCGATCATGATGTTGACGGGCAATGTCCGCGACGTGCACGGTCGTACCCTGCGCGACTGAGACCAACCGGCGCGTCGCCAACCTCGGCCGCGTGTTCGGTACAAATGAACGATGACGGATCTGTGGGTGCAGCGCACCGGAGTGCGGCGCTACACCGGCCGTAGCTCGCGGGGCGCCGAGGTGCTGATCGGCTCCGAGGATGTCGAGGGCGTGTTCACCCCGGGAGAACTCCTGAAAATCGCGCTCGCTGCCTGTAGCGGAATGTCCAGCGACGCACCGCTGGCCCGTCGACTGGGCGAGGACTACCCGGCCACCGTTCGGGTGTCCGGCGACGCGGACCGCGAGCAAGAGGTGTACCCGCTGCTCCGGGAGGCGCTCGAAGTCGACCTCTCGGGCTTGGACGACGCCGAGAAGTCGCGCCTGCTCACCGTGGTCCAGCGCGCTGTCGACCAGGTGTGCACGGTGGGGCGGACGCTGAAGGCGGGAACCAAGGTCGAGTTCCACGTTGTCGATGACCGAAAGTGACAATGCCCGGCTGACCGCCTGGGTGCACGGGCGGGTGCAGGGCGTCGGCTTTCGCTGGTGGACCCGATCCCGCGCGCTGGAGCTCGGTCTGACCGGCTACGCCGCCAACCGTCCCGACGGCCGGGTGTTCGTCGTCGCGCAGGGATCGCGTGACGCCTGTGAACAGCTGTTACGCCTGTTGCAGAGCGGAAACACGCCGGGCAGTGTCGACACCGTGGTCGCCGACTGGTCGCCGCCCGGGGAAGCGATCAGCGACTTCTCCGAGCGTTAGGCCCCTGGGACGCGTCGCGTCCCGCGTCGTCGCCCGACGGCCGCAAGTCCGGCTCTCACGTCGAACGCGCGTCGCCTTCTGCATCGTGACCGGACGGGTAGTCTGGCACGCCGTGTACCTCAAGAGTCTGACGCTCAAGGGCTTCAAGTCCTTCGCGTCGCCGACGACTCTGCGGTTCGAGCCCGGCATCACCGCGGTGGTCGGGCCGAACGGGTCCGGCAAATCCAACGTGGTCGACGCACTGGCCTGGGTGATGGGGGAGCAGGGCGCCAAAACACTGCGCGGCGGAAAGATGGAAGACGTCATCTTCGCCGGCACCTCGTCACGTGCTCCGCTGGGCCGCGCCGAGGTGACGGTCACCATCGACAACTCCGACAACGCCCTGCCGATCGAGTACTCCGAGGTCTCGATCACCCGGCGGATGTTCCGCGACGGAGCCAGCGAATACGAAATCAACGGCAGCAGTTGCCGTTTGATGGACGTCCAGGAACTGCTGAGCGACTCCGGGATCGGCCGCGAAATGCACGTCATCGTCGGGCAGGGCAAGCTCAACGAGATCCTGGAATCGCGGCCGGAAGACCGCCGGGCGTTCATCGAAGAAGCCGCCGGCGTGCTCAAGCACCGCAAGCGCAAGGAAAAAGCGGTCCGCAAGCTCGAGTCGATGTCGGCGAATCTGGCCAGGCTGACCGACCTGACCACTGAGCTGCGTCGTCAGCTCAAACCGCTCGGCCGACAAGCAGAAGTAGCCCGGCGCGCCCAGACCATTCAGGCCGATCTGCGCGATGCCCGGCTGCGGCTCGCCGCCGACGATGTGGTGACCCGGCAATCCGAGCTCAACAACACCAACCACGCCGAGGCGACGTTGCGGCGCGAGCACGACGAGGCCTCGGCCCGGATGGCGGTGGCATCCGAGGAACTGGCCGCCCACGAAGCGGCGTTGTCGGCGTTGTCCGAGCGGGCGGAGTCGGCGCAGCAAACCTGGTTCCGGTTGTCCGCCTTGGCCGAACGGGTCAGTGCGACCGTGCGCATCGCTAGCGAACGCGCCCAGCATCTCGACGTCGAGACAGCGTCGACCGGTGGCCCCGATCCCGACGAGTTGGAGGCCGAGGCCGAGCAGGTCGCCGGTGCCGAGCGGCAGCTGCTCGCCGAGCTCGACGCCACCCGTACCCGGCTCGACGCCGCCCGGGCGGAGTTGGCCGACCGGGAGCGAGACGCCACCGAGGCCGAACAGGCCCACCTGGCCGCGGTGCAGGCCGAGGCCGACCGGCGCGAGGGACTGGCCCGGCTGACCGGTCAGGTGGACACGATGCGGGCGCGTGTCGAGTCGATCGACGACGGTGTCGCCAAGCTCTCCGAACGCATCGAACACGCCGCCGCTCGCGCCCAACAAGCCAAAGCCGAGTTCGAGACCGTGCAGGGCCGGGTCGGCGAGCTGGACCAAGGTGAAGTCGGTCTCGACGAACACCACGATCGGACGGTAGCCGCCCTACGGTCGGCCGACGAGCGGGTCGCCGAGCTGCAAACCGCCGAGCGCGGTGCCGAGCGGCAGGTGGCGTCGCTGCGGGCACGTATCGATGCGCTCGCGGTGGGGCTCGAGCGTCGCGACGGCGCCGCCTGGCTGACCCAGAATCACGGCAGCGCAGGGTTTTTGGGATCGATTGCGAAGCTCGTCAGGGTGCATTCCGGCTACGAGGCGGCACTGGCGGCGGTGCTGGGATCGGCCGCAGACGCGTTGGCGGCCGAAAGCTCGACCGCGGCAACGGATGCTGTGCTCGCGCTCAAGCAAGCTGACGGTGGCCGCGCCGCCATCGTCCTGAGTGACTGGCCTGCGGAGGCCCCCGACGGCGCGGGCGTATTGCCCGACGGTGCGCGCTGGGCCCTCGACCTCGTGGAGGCACCGCCCCGGCTGCGTGGCGCGATGGTGGCCATGCTCTCTCGCGTCGCGGTCGTCAGCGGCTTGAGTGAGGCGATGAATCTCGTTGCCGCGCAGCCACATTTGCGTGCAGTCACGCGTGACGGCGATCTGGTGGGGGCCGGCTGGATCAACGGCGGATCGGACCGCAAACCCTCGACGCTGGAGATCACCTCCGAAATCGCCAAGGCGCGAGCCGAACTCGTCGCCGCAGAGACGCAGACCAGCGAGCTCGGCGCCGCACTGTCCGGTGCGGTGAGCGAACAGACCGCCCGCCAAGACTCCGCCGAGCAGGCACTGGCAGCGCTCAACGAATCCGACGCCGCGATCTCGGCGATCTACGAGCAGCTCGGGCGACTCGGTCAGGACGCCCGCGCCGCCGACGAGGAATGGCACCGCCTGATGCGTCAGCGCGAGGAACTGGAGACCGGGCGCGCCGACACCCTCGCCGAGCTCGGTGAGCTCGAAACCCGGCTCGGCAACGTCGAACAGACCCAGAGCGTCAGCGCCGAGCCCGTTGATCGTCAGCAGATTTCGGCTGCGGCCGAGGCTGCCCGCGGTGTCGAGGTCGAGGCCCGGCTGGCCGTCCGAACCGCCGAAGAGCGGGCCAATGCTGTTCGCGGAAGGGCGGATTCGCTCCGCCGTGCCGCAGTTGCCGAGCGCGAGGCGCGGGTGCGTGCACAACAGGCCCGCGCCGCGCGTCAGCACGCCGCGGCGGTGGCTGCCGCCGTGGCCGATGCCGGTCGGCGTCTGGCAGCCCGACTGAGCCAGGTGGTCGGTGCCGCCTCGCAGAACCGCGACGTGTTGGCCGCCGAGCGTCAGCAGCGTTCGGTCGCGATGGTCGCGGTCCGCGACGAGGTGCACACTCTGGGCACCCGGATCGGGGTGCTCACCGAGGCGTTGCACCGTGACGAAGTCGCCAAAGCGCAAGCGGCGCTTCGCATCGAACAGCTCGAGCAGATGGTGCTCGAACAGTTCGGCATGTCGCCCGACGTACTTGTCGCCGAGTACGGCCCACAGGTCTCGCTGCCGCCGACCGAGTTGGAAATGGCGGAGTACGAACAGGCCCGCGAACGAGGCGAGCAGGTGACTGCGCCGGCGCCGCTGCCCTTCGACCGACCCACCCAGGAGCGCCGGGCCAAACGCGCCGAACGTGAGCTCGCCGAGCTCGGCCGGGTCAACCCGTTGGCGCTGGAGGAGTTCGCCGCGTTGGAGGAACGCTTCAACTTCCTGTCCACTCAGCTCGAGGATGTCAAGGCCGCGCGCAAGGACCTGCTGGATGTGGTCGCCGATGTCGATGCCCGCATTCTGCAGGTGTTCACCGAGGCCTATGTCGACGTAGAGCGAGAGTTCCAAGGGGTTTTCGCGTCGCTCTTCCCCGGCGGTGAGGGCCGGTTGCTGCTCACCAATCCCGACGACATGCTCACCACGGGCATCGAGGTCGAGGCCCGTCCGCCCGGCAAGAAGGTCAAGCGGCTGTCGCTGCTGTCCGGTGGCGAGAAATCGCTGACCGCGGTAGCGATGCTGGTGGCCATCTTCCGGGCCCGCCCGTCGCCGTTCTACATCATGGACGAGGTCGAGGCGGCCCTCGACGACACCAACCTGCGGCGGCTGATCGGCCTGTTCGAGCTGCTGCGGGCCAAGTCCCAGCTGATCGTCATCACGCACCAAAAGCCGACCATGGAGGTCGCTGACTCGTTGTACGGGGTGACGATGCGAGACGACGGCATCACCACGGTGATCTCTCAGCGGATGCGCGGTCAGCAGGTCAACGAGCTGGTCACGACTACCTAAGCGAGGAACACTGTGCCGCAATCCCTCTGGATCGCGATAGCGGCTGTCGCCGCACTGATCGTCATCGCCGTCCTGGTATGGGGACTGGTGCGTTACCGGCGACGGCAGATCAGCCTGTCGGCGCCCGAGCAGACCGCTACCCTCGACCGCTCCGGCGGATATACGGCATCGACTGGAATCACCTTCAGCCGCACCGAAACTCCTGACATTCTCGACACCACAGGTCTGCCCACCGTCGGCGATGACGCGACCATTCCGCGCGATGCCCCGAAACGCTCCGTCTCCGATGTCCAACTGCCCCTGCCGGGTACCGCCGCGCCGACGCCCGAAGCGGAGCCGGCTGCCCAGCCGGAAGTCGCGGCGGAGGCACCTGCGGTAGAGGAGATCGCACCGACCGATGGACGGCTGGAGCGACTCCGCGGACGGCTGGCGCGGTCGCAGAATGCGTTGGGCCGAAGCCTGCTAGGACTTCTCGGCGGTGGCGATCTCGACGAAGATTCGTGGGAACAGGTCGAGGACACGCTGCTGATCGCCGACTTGGGGCCGACGGTGACCAGCTCGGTGGTCGCTCAGTTGCGCAGCCGTCTGGCCAGTCGAGACGTACACACCGAGGCCGATGCCCGGGCGGTGCTGCGCGAGGTGCTGATCGGCGAGCTCCAACCCGGTCTGGACCGCTCGGTGCGCGCACTGCCGCACGGCGATCATCCGTCGGTGCTGCTGGTGGTCGGCGTCAACGGGACCGGAAAGACAACGACGGTGGGCAAACTCGCGCGCGTGCTGGTCGCGGACGGCCGACGCGTCGTGCTGGGTGCCGCTGACACCTTCCGGGCCGCCGCCGCGGATCAGTTGCAGGCTTGGGCATCTCGGGTGGGCGCCGAGGTGGTTCGGGGCGCCGAGGGCGCCGACCCGGCCGCGGTGGCATTCGACGCGGTCGACAAGGGGATCGAGGTGGGCGCCGACGTCGTCGTGATCGACACCGCCGGCCGGCTGCACACCAAGACCGGGCTGATGGACGAGCTCGGCAAGGTCAAGCGAGTGGTCAGCCGGCGGGCGGCCGTTGACGAGGTGCTGCTGGTGCTCGATGCGACCATCGGGCAGAACGGTCTGGCGCAGGCCCGCGTGTTCGCCGACGTGGTCGAGATCACCGGCGCGGTACTGACCAAACTAGACGGCACGGCCAAGGGCGGCATTGTGTTTCGCGTCCAACAGGAGCTCGGAGTGCCGGTCAAGTTGGTCGGACTCGGCGAGGGGCCCGACGATCTGGCGCCCTTCGAACCGGCGGCCTTCGTCGACGCACTGTTGGGTTAGCAGCGGGCGACCCTCGTTGTATCCCGCCTCCGTAGGCAGCCAGAGCAGATGTAACACCGACGAAACCTGTCAGCGCCGCGATTTGTAACAACCTCTTTGCAAGGTTCTCATGCAGGCCGCAGTCACATGTCCGGCGGCTGTAGATGGCTGACCGGAGGTGATAGCGCGTGAGTTTCCCGACATTGGGCCAGCCCGACACCGGCGACACCGCTTGGATGCTGGCGAGTTCCGCACTGGTGTTGTTGATGACCCCGGGTCTTGCCTTCTTCTACGGCGGGATGGTCCGCGCCAGAAGCGTGCTCAACATGATCATGATGAGCGTCAGCGCGATGGGCGTCGTGACCGTGCTGTGGGTGCTTTACGGCTACTCGATAGCGTTCGGCGACGACAAGAACGGCCTGTTCGGTGACCCGCTGCAGTACTTCGGTCTGAAGGGGCTCATCGGGGGCAACTCCGCTGCCGCGGCGGCCGGCAAAGCCGCCACCGACATTCCGCTTGCCGGCACCCTGCCGATGACGGTGTTCGTAGCCTTCCAGCTGATGTTCGCGATCATCACCGTGGCGTTGATCTCCGGAGCGGTCTCCGACCGGCTGAAGTTCAGCGCCTGGCTGGTCTTCGCAGGTCTGTGGGCGACGATCGTCTACTTCCCGGTGGCGCACTGGGTCTTCTCGTTCGACGGCGTCACCGCCGAGCACGGCGGTTGGATCGCCAACAAGCTGAAAGCGATCGACTTCGCCGGCGGGACAGCGGTCCACATCAACTCCGGTACCGCAGGTTTGGTGCTGGCCCTCGTACTGGGCAAGCGCAAAGGCTGGCCTACGACGCTGTTCCGGCCGCACAACGTCCCGTTCGTGATGCTCGGCGCCGGTCTGCTGTGGTTCGGCTGGTACGGCTTCAACGCCGGGTCGGCCACCAGTTCCAACGGCGTGGCTGCCTCCACCTTCATCACGACCACCGTCGCCACTGCCGCGGCCATGCTGGCCTGGCTGGCAACCGAGCGCATCCGCGACGGGCACGCGACCACACTCGGCGCGGCCTCCGGGATCGTGGCCGGTCTGGTGGCCATCACTCCGTCGTGTTCGTCGGTGAACGTGCTGGGCGCGCTCGTCATCGGTGTGGTCGGCGGTGTGCTCTGCGCGCTGGCGGTCGGACTGAAATTCAAACTGGGCTTCGACGACTCTCTCGACGTGGTCGGGGTGCACCTGGTCGGTGGTCTGGCGGGCACGTTGTTGATCGGTCTGGTCGCCACACCTGAAGCTCCCGCCGCCGTCAAGGGACTGTTCTACGGCGGAGGTTGGGATCAGCTGTGGCGGCAGGCGGTAGGCGCGTTCAGCGTTCTTGCCTACTCCGCTATCGTCACTCTTATCCTGGCCTTGATACTGAAATACACGATCGGGTTGCGCCTGGATTCCGAGGGAGAAGCGACGGGAATCGACGAGTCTCAGCACGCTGAGGGCGCGTACGACTTCGCGGCGGCGGGCGGTTCCGGGTCTGTTCTTCCCCATGCCAGCCTGCCGGAGCCGGAGGGCGCCCGTGGCCATGGCTCGGAAGAGTATCGAGTGGGCGACAAAGTAGAGGCGGAGTAGAAATGAAGCTGATCACTGCGATCGTCAAACCGTTCACGCTGGAGGACATCAAGGCCAGCCTCGAGCAAATCGGGATCCTGGGGATGACGGTCAGCGAAGTCCAGGGTTACGGGCGGCAGAAGGGGCACACCGAGGTCTACCGGGGTGCCGAGTACTCCGTCGACTTCGTACCGAAGGTCCGCGTCGAGGTGCTGGTCGAGGACTTCGACGCCGACAAGGCCCTGGACGCTATCGTGCGGTCCGCCCGTACTGGCAAGATCGGTGACGGCAAAGTCTGGGTCAGCCCGGTGGAAACCGTGGTGCGGGTGCGCACCGGGGAGCGCGGAGCCGACGCGATCTGACAATCGCCAATCGCCGCGGGAGAATTCCTGCGGTGTGGCCGATCCGACCGGGGCGGGAATGAGACAGCGCGAGCACGATTCGTCAGGGCGATAGGCGTGGGGGACAAGATCTCCGGCGCGGCGAATGACCTGGCCGCTGCCCGGGAGAAGCTGTTGGCCCGCGGGCCGAGCGAACTCGACTCGGCTGCGCTGCGCGAGGCGTGGGGCGAGCTGCACGAATTCTGGTTGACCACCAAGGCTTCCGAGATCGGCATCATGCCGGCCAGCGGGTTCGCCATCGTCGCAACAGGCTCACTGGGCCGACGCGAGCTGGTGCCCTACTCAGACCTGGATCTGCTGTTGCTGCACGACGGCATGAACACCGACGCCGTCCGGGACGTCGCCGATTCGCTGTGGTATCCGTTGTGGGACGCCAACATTCGCCTTGATCACAGCGTTCGGACGGTGGCCCAGACCCTCAAGGTCGCCAGCGCCGACGTCTCGGCCTGCCTGGCCATGCTGGACACCCGCCACATCGCCGGAGACGAGGAACTGTCCGGGCGCCTGATCGAGGGTGTACGTCGTCAATGGCGAACGGGAATCCAATCGATCTTTGGTGAAATCGTCGACGAGACCCATGCGCGCTGGCGCCGCTTCGGTGAGATCGCCCACCGCGCCGAGGCCGATTTGAAGTCCGGCCGTGGCGGGCTGCGCGACATCCAATTGCTGGACGCGCTGGCCATCGCCCACCTGACCGACCGGCTGGCCGTCGGCGAGGCCGACGACCCGCTGGGCTCGCTCAACGGCGCGCACCTGACCTTGCTCAACGTCCGCACCGAGCTGCACCGGGTCTCAGGCCGAGGGCACGACCAGGTGCTTGCCCAGTTCGCCGACGAGATCAGCGCTGCGCTGCACATCGGCGACCGCTTCGACTTGTCGCGGGTGCTGTCCGATGTGGGACGGACGATCAGCTATCGCGTCGACGCCGGTCTGCGGACCGCCTCCAATGCGCTGCCACGGCGGGGGATGTCGGCGATCCGGCGGCGTCCACGCCGTCCGCTTGACGAAGGCGTGGTCGAGTACGCCGGCGAGATCGTGTTGGCCCGCGACGCCCGCCCGCAGAGTGATCCGGCGCTGCTGCTGCGGGTGGCGGCGGCGTCAGCAGTCACGGGGTTGCCGATCGCGGTGTCCACCTTGACCCGGCTGGCCGATACCGCGCCCGAGCTACCGACCCCGTGGCCGCGGGATGCGCTGGACAACCTGCTGGTCATGCTGACCGCCGGCCCGGACACCATCGCGGTGATCGAAACACTGGACCGCACCGGGTTGTGGGGCCGGCTGTTCCCGGAGTGGGGCGCCGTCCGCGACCTTCCGCCACGAGACGTGGTGCACATCTGGACCGTCGATCGTCATCTCGCCGAAACTGTCTCGCGGGCAAGGATTTTCACCACCCGGGTAGCGCGCTCGGACCTGCTGATCCTGGCTGCGCTGCTGCATGACATCGGCAAGGGCCGTGATACCGACCACTGCGTGCTCGGCGCGCAACTGGCCACCCAGATCGGCACCAGGCTGGGTATGTGGCCCACTGACATCGAGATGCTGTCCAAGCTGGTCTTCCACCACCTGCTGTTGGCCAAGGTCGCGATTCGGCAAGACCTGAACGAACCGCAGACCATCAACGGGGTCTGCGACGCGCTGGACGGCGACCCGGTCTTGCTCGATGTGTTGCATGCGCTCACCGAGGCCGACTCGTTGGCCACCGGGCCGGGCGTGTGGACCGACTGGAAGGCGTCGCTGATCGGTGACCTGGTGCGGCGCTGCAAGATGGCGATGAACGGCGAGGCCCTACCCGAAGCCGACCCGCTCGACCCCGAGTACATGGCGCTGGCCGCTGATCGCAAGGTGCACGTCGATTTGCGGCCCGGTGCCGACCGGCGGCTGCACCACGCGGTGGTGATCGCGCCGGACCAACGCGGTCTGCTGTCCAAAGCTGCCGGGGTGCTGACGCTGAATTCGCTGCGCGTGCACTCCGCGTCGATCAACGTCCAGGACGGCGTCGCGGTCAGCGAGTTCGTGGTGTCGCCTCACTTCGGCAGCCCACCCGCATCGGGTCTGTTGCGCCAGCAGCTCATCAGGGCGCTGGGCGGCCAGACCGACGTGCTGGGCACGCTGGAGCAGCGCTCGACCGACGCGAAACCCAAGCCGGTCGGTGACGCGCCGACGGCGATTCCGGTGCGACAGCCGTCTGCGCCACCGCGGATCAGGTGGTTCGAGGGCACACCCGGACGGCTGATCATCGAGATCCGGGCCAACGACCGTCCCGGTCTGCTTGCGCTGCTCACCGGTGCGCTGGAGCGCGCCGGGGTCGACATCGACTGGGCGAAGGTCACCACCCGGGGGTCGATGGTCGACGACGTGTTCTGCATCGAGCTACCCGAACGCAGCGCTGCCGCCAAGGCGACCGGCGAACCTGGCTCGAGCACCCGCTCGGCGATCGAGCATCACCTGCTGGCCGTCCTGGACGCGCCCAAGAGTCCGGAGCCCGCGGCGGTCTAACCGAGCCCTCGGTCTCGGAGCCATGCGTCGATGCGGTCGGCGACGCTTGCCCAGGCCGGTTCCTGCATCATGTTGTGCCCCATGTCCGCAAAGAACTCCGCGTCGGTCCGGTAGGCCCGTGCCGTCGCGCGCACCTCGGCGTTGGTGACCATTCCGTCGTCGGCCGCTCCCAACACCAGCACCGGGGTGCTGACCCGCTCAGTCCGCACCCGTCGGAACAGGGGATCGATCAGAGAGGCGCGAACCGGCTCGGATTGCACACGGGCAGCGCAGGTTTCGACGATCTCGTCCGGTGTGTGGGCGCTGAAGAGATGCTCGCGAACGAGCGGCTTGGTGCCGATGAAGCCGGTCAGGTTGCCGACCGGCAGCGAGCGCATGGAGACCCAGGGATGGCGGGTCCAGATCCGCGATGCCAATCCGAGCACGCCCTGCGGGGGTACCGCCGCGACCAGGACGGCCGCCGGCGGCTGGTGGCTCTCCAGGTAGCGCTGCACGACGAAACCGCCCAGCGAATGCGCGATCAGCACCGGGCTGCCGCCGACACTGTCGGCGATGGTGCGGACGTCCTCGACGTAGTCGGCAATCGAGCAGGCGTGGAAAGCCTTGCCCGCCGGACTGCCGCCGTGGCCCCGCAGGCTGATCGCCACCGCGCGGTAGCCGGCGGCGGCGAAATAGTCCACGAAGTTGTCCCAGCACGACGCGGAGTGCCACCCGCCGTGCACGAACAGCAGCGGCACCGGATGCGCGTCGTCGCAGGATCCCTTGTCGATCACCTCGAGCATGCGTCGATCATCTGCCAAGATCTGCGACGAGTGTGCGGCTAATCGCACATCCGGCGCCGAGTGCGCGTCCAGCCGCACACTCGAGCCGTCCTGGATTGCCAGACTCCTCCTCATCGCGCTGCGCGCTCTGCATCGTCGTCCCGCTAGGTTCGATGAGCGGGCTCCTCCTCATCGCGCTGCGCGCTCTGCATCGTCGTCCCGCTAGGCTGGGCGGCGTGTTTGAATCGCTGTCTGACCGGCTTACCGGCGCCCTGCAAGGCCTTCGCGGCAAAGGCCGGCTGAGCGACGCCGACATCGACACCACCACCCGCGAGATCCGGTTGGCGCTGTTGGAGGCCGACGTATCGCTGCCGGTCGTCCGCGCCTTCGTCGGCCGCATCAAGGACCGTGCCAAGGGCGCTGAGGTCTCCGGTGCGCTCAACCCAGCCCAGCAGGTCGTCAAGATCGTCAACGACGAACTGGTCGGCATTCTCGGCGGCCAGACCCGTCAGCTGGCGTTCGCCAAGACGCCGCCGACCGTCGTGATGCTCGCGGGTCTACAGGGCTCCGGTAAGACCACGCTGGCGGGAAAACTCGCGCTGTGGCTGCGCAATCAGGGCCACACGCCGCTGCTGGTGGCCTGCGACCTGCAACGACCGGGAGCGGTCAACCAGCTGCAGATCGTCGGCGAGCGAGCCGGTGTGGCGGTCTTCGCGCCGCACCCGGGAACCTCGGCGCAGACCGATCAGGACGCCGGACCCGGTGACCCGGTAGCCGTCGCCGCCGCCGGGCTCGCGGAGGCGCGAGCCAAGCACTTCGACGTCGTGATCGTCGACACCGCCGGGCGGTTGGGTATCGACGAGGAGATGATGGCGCAGGCGGGCGCGATTCGTGACGCCGTCACGCCCGACGAGACGATCTTCGTCCTGGACGCGATGGTCGGTCAGGACGCGGTGGCGACGGCGCAGGCGTTCGGCGAAGGTGTCGGCTTCACCGGCGTGGTGCTGACCAAGCTGGACGGCGACGCCCGCGGTGGCGCCGCACTGTCGGTACGTGAAATCGCCGGTGTGCCAATACTTTTCGCATCTGCTGGCGAGAAGCTCGAAGATTTCGACGTCTTCCACCCGGACCGGATGGCCAGCCGCATCCTCGGGATGGGCGACGTCCTGAGCCTTATCGAGCAGGCCGAGCAGGTCTTCGACGCACAGCAGGCCCAGGATGCCGCGGCCAAGATCGGGTCCGGCGAACTCACCCTCGAGGACTTCCTCGAGCAGATGCTGGCGATCCGCAAAATGGGCCCGATCGGCAACCTGCTGGGCATGCTGCCCGGCGCGGGTCAGATGAAGGACGCCCTGGCCGCCGTCGACGACAGCCAACTCGACCGGCTGCAGGCCATCATCCGCGGCATGACGCCGCAGGAGCGGGCCGACCCGAAGATCATCAACGCCTCACGTCGCCTGCGCATCGCCAACGGCTCGGGTGTGTCGGTATCCGAGGTCAACCAGCTGGTCGACCGCTTCTTCGAGGCCCGCAAAATGATGTCCTCGATGGTCAGCAGCATGGGCATCCCCGGGCTGGGCCGGAAGTCGGCCACCCGCAAGACCGCAAAAGCCAAAAGCGGCAAAGGCAAGAAGGGCAAGAAGCGCGGCCCGACCCCGCCCAAGGTCCGCGGTCCGCTCGGCGCCGGCATGCCGGCCGGGTTCCCCGACCTGTCGAACATGCCGCAGGGTCTCGACGAATTACCGCCCGGGCTGGCCGATTTCGATCTGTCCAAGCTGAAGTTCCCGGGCAAGTAGTGCCATACCACGTTCGAGGGATAGGGCTGCCCGACGAAGAGCCCATCGAACTGTGGATTGTCGATGGCCGGATCAGCCGCGACCCGGTCGGTGACGCCGAAACTATTTTTGACGGCGGCTGGATCGTGCCGGGGCTGGTGGACGCGCACTGCCATGTCGGGCTGGGGCCGGGCGGCGGCGTGGACCTCGACGAGGCGGTTGCGCAGGCCGAGGCCGAACGGGAGGCCGGCGCGTTGCTGCTGCGCGACTGCGGATCGCCGATCGATACCCGCAGCCTGGACGATCGGGAAGATCTGCCCCGGATCATCCGCGCCGGAAGGCATTTGGCCCGCCCCAAGCGGTACATCCCCGGCCTGCCGATCGACATCGAAGACGAATCCCAACTGCCGGAGTATGTGGCCGAGCAGGCGCGGCGTGGCGACGGTTGGGTCAAGCTGGTTGGCGACTGGATCGACCGTGGCATAGGCGATTTGGCGCCGCTGTGGTCGGACGACGTGATCAAGGCCGCGATCGACGCTGCGCATGCCCAGGGCGCGCGGGTCACCGCACACGTCTTCGGTGAGGACGCGCTGCCCGGGCTGATCAAGGGCGGTATCGACTGCATCGAACATGGCACCGGGCTGACCGACGACACCATCGAGTTGATGGTCAAGCACGGGACCGCCGTCGTGCCCACGCTGGTCAACGTGGAGAACTTTCCTGGCATCGCTGACGCGGCAGGGAAGTACCCGATCTATGCGGCGCACATGCGCGACCTGTACGCCAACGCTTATCCCCGGTTGCGTGCCGCGCACGACGCGGGCGTGCCGATCTACGCCGGCACCGATGCGGGCGGCATGATTGCCCACGGGCGGATCGGCGACGAAGTGGAGGCGCTGACCCGGATCGGGATGAGCCCCACCGACGCGCTCGGCGCGGCGTGCTGGGATGCCCGGGACTGGCTCGACCGGCCGGGCCTGGACGACGGAGCTTCGGCAGACCTGTTGTGCTACTACGATGATCCGCGATATGGCCCCGAGGTGCTGCACCGCGCGGACGTGACCGTCCTACGCGGCCAGTTCTACTGAGCGGTCGGTCTCGGGCCGACCGAAACAGCGAGAAATCCCGATTCCGCGGCTCGACTGCAGCCGACCGATCCACAGCGCTGCCGCCCGCCTCTCGCCAGACCGACTGAGGGCGTGCTCGCTCGGCACGTCCACATTCGGGTCAGGCCTAAATGGATCGTGGGTCGAGTCGATCGGTCGGCACCCCGTTGACATAGGTGGCCACGCCGTTGCCCATGGAGAAGTCCGGCGGGTCGACGGTCACGAGGTTGAAGAACACATCCTCTCGCCGTACGTGAATTTTCTCCTCCAAGTCGTCGACGACCGCTTTGTAGAACGCGGCTTTTTGCTCAGGACTCGCGACGTCGAGGAAGATCAGCTGGATGAAGATGCAGTTCTCGGACCGGTAGAGACTGAGGTAGTCACGGTCGAAGAAGAAGTTCTCCGCTCTGTGTTCGGTGATGGTCTGAAATCTGTCCTCGGGCACTCCCAGACATTCGATCATCCTGTCGTAGACGACATCTGCGATAGTCCGTCGATACTCGACGGACTTGCCCTCGATGAGGTCGATCCGGGCGAGTGGCATGGCGGCAGTCCTTTTGACCGTGCCCGGACGTGTTGGATTCACCGTCTCTGTTAAACAGAGACTATGCCGATCCCTGAATTTATCGTCAAGCTTCGGCAGCGCATCGGCCACGCGCCGTTATGGTTGCCCGGCATCACCGCGGTGGTGATTCGTGACCACCAGGTGCTGTTGGTCCAACGCGCCGACAACAACGCGTGGACACCGGTGACCGGCATCGTTGAACCGGGGGAGAACCCGGCCGATTGTGCCGTCCGGGAAGTGTTGGAGGAGAGCGGTATTCAAGCAATTGCCCGGCGCCTGGCCTGGGTGCACGTGAGCCGCCCCGTCGTCCATGTCAACGGCGATCACGCACAGTACCTCGACCACGTATTTTTGATGGAGTGGCTGGCAGGGGAGCCATTCCCGGCTGACGACGAGAGTGTCGAGGCCCGCTGGTTCGACATGGCGCAATTGCCGCCGATGTCGGAAGACATGCTTCGGCGAATCGAGCACGCTGCGCATGGAAACCGCCACGCGCCAACGATCTTCGAGACGACGCGGTCATGAATTACACCGTCGACCGGCTCGCCGAAAACCTTCGCGGATGCCGGGCAACGTAACGAGATCGTCGACGCCGTGCAGCGGCTGGACGAGATCGCGGTGGCCGGGTTCGCGGGGCTGTCGGGCGTTGTCACTCCGGTCGCGCAACGTCCGCGGAGCAGGGGACGACTATAAGTTGACCCAAAAAGATTGCGAGTACTTACTCTCTATGTTAGCTTCGGCTGACCCCGATGGTGCGCAGGACTGCGTGAGCCGCGCCGACGACGATGCAAAGCGAAGCGATGAGGAGGAGTGGCGCACATGAAGTACGACGTGATCATTCGTGACGGATTGTGGTTCGACGGCACCGGCAGCACGCCGCAGACTCGTACGCTCGGGATCCGCGACGGAATCGTCGCCACCGTCTCCTCTGAGCGACTCGACGAGACCGGGTGTCTCGAGGTCATCGACGCGAAGGGCAAGTGGGTCGTCCCGGGCTTCGTCGACGTGCACACCCACTACGACGCCGAGGTCCTGCTCGACCCCGGCCTGCGTGAGTCGGTACGTCACGGCGTCACCACGGTGCTACTCGGGATGTGTTCACTGTCGACGGTCTACGCCAATGCCGAGGACGCGGCCGACCTGTTCAGCCGCGTCGAGGCAGTGCCCCGCAAGTTCGTCCTCGGCGCCCTGCAGGGCAAGACCTGGTCGACGCCCGCGGAGTACGTGCAAGCCATCGACAGTCTGCCGTTGGGGCCGAATGTCAGTTCGCTGCTTGGTCATTCGGACCTTCGGACGTCCGTGCTGGGTCTCGACCGGGCCACCACCCGCGACGTCGAGCCCACCGACGCCGAACTCGACAAGATGGCGGCGCTGCTCGACGACGCACTCGAGGCCGGAATGCTGGGCATGTCCGGTATGGACGCGGCGATCGACAAACTCGACGGTGACCGGTTCCGCTCGCGTGCCCTGCCGTCGACGTTCGCGACCTGGCGGGAGCGACGCAAGCTGATCAAGGTGTTGCGCAAGCGTGGCCGGATTCTGCAGAGCGCGCCCAACGTGGCCAAGGCGGAGTCCGCCCTGCTGTTCTTCCTGTCCAGTAGCCCACTGTTCGGTCTGCGCAAGGCGGTTCGGATGAGCCTGCTGGTCTCCGCCGACGCCAAGTCGATGCCCTTGGCCGTCCACGTCTTCGGCCGCGGTACCCGACTGATGAACTTCCTGACCCGCTCCAAGGTGCGCTTCCAGCACTTGCCGGTGCCGTTCGAGTTGTACTCCGACGGCATCGACCTGCCGGTGTTCGAGGAGTTCGGTGCAGGTACCGCAGCGCTGCATCTGCGAGACCAGTTGGAGCGCAACGAACTGCTCGCCGACGAGGATTACCGCCGCCGCTTCCGTCGGCAATTCGACCGCGTCAAGCTTGGACCGTCTTTGTGGCACAAGGACTTTCATGAGGCGGTGATCGTCGAATGCCCGGACGAGGCACTCGTCGGCAAGAGCTTCGGGCAGATCGCCAAGGAGCGCGGGCTGCATCCGCTGGACGCGTTCCTCGATGTCCTGGTCGAAAACGGCGAGCGCAACGTGCGATGGACCACGATTGTGGCCAACCACCGGCCCAAGCAACTCAACAAGCTGGCCAACGAGCCGAGTATCCACCTGGGATTCTCGGACGCCGGGGCGCATCTGCGCAACATGGCGTTCTACAACTTCCCGGTGCGATTCCTCAAGCGCACCCTGGATGCCTATCGGGATGGCCAGCCGTTCATGTCCATCGAACGTGCGGTGCATCGTCTCACCGGCGAGGTGGCCGAATGGTTCGGATTGGACGCCGGCACCTTGCGCCAAGGTGACCGCGCCGACTTCGTCGTGATCGATCCGGCCGGTCTGGATGAGTCGGTGGATGGCTATTACGAGGAGAAGGTGCCGTTCTACGGAGACCTGAGCCGGATGGTCAACCGCAACGACGCCGCGGTGGTCGCCACCGGGGTCGCCGGCGCAATTGTGTTCCGCGACGGCGAGTTTCGTGACGGCTACGGCGAGACCGTCAAGTCCGGCCGGTACTTGCGGGCGGGCGCACGTCACGCGCAACTCGCCGGTACGAGCGCATAGGTCCCCACATGGCACGCACGCAGCAGCAGCGCCGCGAAGAGACCGTGGCGCGTCTGCTCGAGGCCAGCATCGCGACGATCGTCGAGGTCGGGTATGCACGTGCGTCGGCTGCGGTGATCACCAAGCGGGCCGGGGTGTCTGTCGGCGCCCTGTTCCGGCATTTCGACACCATGGGTGACTTCATGGCTGCGACAGCCTACGAAGTGCTTCGGCGCCAACTGGATTCGTTCACCAAGCAGGTCGCGGCGATTCCGTCGGATCGACCGGCCCTGGAAGCGGGATTGACCATCCTGCGCGACATCACCAGCAGCCCCACCAACGCGGTGCTCTACGAACTGATGATCGCCGCGCGAACCGACGACAAACTCAACGCCACGCTGCAGCACGTCCTGGAGCAGTACACGAGCAAAATCTGCGACGCCGCGCGGGCGTTACCCGGCGCGGACGGTCTGTCGCAGGAGACCTTCCCGGTCCTGGTGGCGTTGCTGACCAACACCTTCGACGGGGCGGCAATGCTGCGGGCCGTCTTGCCGCAGCCCGAACTCGACGACCGGCGCATCGAGCTGCTCTCGACGCTGCTCAGCGGGATCGGATTGCCGGGCTGAGGCGCTAGTTGCCGGAGAGCTTGCTGACGGCGTCGTCGAGACGACGGTGCAGGCTCATCAGCTCGTTGATGCCGAGCAGGGTGAGCGGCCGATGGGTGGCCGGTCCATCGGCTACCACCGCGAACGGCGTGTCGTCGCCCAGCGTGTCGCGAGTTTTCATCAAGACGCTGATACCGGCCGAGCCGAGGAACTCGACCTTGGACAGGTCGACGATCAAACCCTTGGGATTCTTGGCCAGGGTCGCTTCGATCGACTCAGAAAGCCCGGGGGCGGTGAGCATGTCGACGCTCCCGCCGACGGCCAGCACTGCCAACCCTTCGACGTCAGATTCGCGGGTGTAGAAATCCTCGTTTTCAGATTGAGGTGGCGAAGCAGATGCGGCGTGTTGGTCTTCGGCCATCATCGATATCTCATTCCTTACGCGTAACTGCGGCGACGGCTCGCGGCGCAGACATCGTTGGCAATGGCTGTCGACTCAACCCCATGGACATGTCGACGTCAGTCGACGGATGCCGAGGATGCTCGTATTGGACTTGTGCACAATAGAATGCCACGGCATAGGAAGACTAGCCGAAATCTACGACAACTGTCGTATATGGCCTACAGCCTGCCGATTCCCGAATGCGGATTGAGAGCAAACCCCCAGTCGAGCAGGTTGCCGGCTTGGTCCCAATACGTCGGCCCGCCCTCGTGGATCAACCCGTACATCATCGCGATCACGAGGCGGCGCCCGCCGCGCGCGGCAGCGCCGACGAAGGTCTTGCGCGCCGCATCGGTGAATCCGGTCTTACCGCCGATCGCCCCGGGGTAGCGGGTCAGCAACTCGTCGTGGTTGACGATCTGGTGCTCGCCGTTATCGCCGGGAAACAGCGCCGACGGTTCGGCGGTGATCTGAGCGAACACCGGATTGGCTATCGCGGCGCGGAAGATGACCGCCAAGTCGTGCGCTGTGGACCACCCCGACCCGCCGGGGCCGTCCAGTCCAGACGGCGTCGATGCGTGGGTGTTCACCGCGCCCAACGACGCCGCCTTGGCGTCCATCTTCGCGACGGTGGCGCCCATGCCACCCAGCATGTGCGCCAGGGTGTTGGCGGCGTCGTTACCCGAGACCAGCAGCAGGCCGTCCAGCAACTGGCGCGTGGTGTAGGAGCGGCCGGCTTTGACGCCCACGCAGTTGCATTCGGCTTGGGCGTCGGCCGGATCAGCGACCACCGTGGCGTCCAGGCTCAGTTCATCGAGGGCCACGAGTGCCAGCAGCACTTTGATGGTGCTCGCGGGCGGGTGGCGCAGATTCTCGTCGCGCCCCGCCAATACCTGGCCGGAGTCGAGATCGGCCACCACCCACGTCTGGGCCGGACCGTCGGGGATCGGTTCCGAGCCGACCGGCTGGACCGCGGCGTCGGCCGACGACATCGGAGCGGTGCCGACGGCCGCGACCGCGAACAACGCGGCGGCTGTTGCGATGAGCTTTCGCATGGGCGCAGAGTTTAACTTCCGGTGTGCGCGACGCCCGGTTTTGGCGGCGGGCACAGGTGGTTCAACCTGCATACGAAATGAGGTGGACGGACGATGAGCGAACGGTTGAACTTCACGCAGGTAGCCCCGCGCGGCATGAAAGCGGCTGACGATCGGCATTCGTACGCCACCGGCGGCGGCCGCCGCTAAAACTCCGTGACTGAGCCGGCCGTCGGGCGAACTCACCGAGCACCCTGGGGGCCTATTCGCGGGTCGTGTTCAATCGAAGAATGTTGAGCCTGGAAGAGATTTCGGACCGTCTGGAAATCCAGCAGCTGATCATCGACTACTCGACCGCGATCGACTCCCGCCGCTTCGACGATCTCGACGCGGTCTTCACCCCCGACGCCTACATCGATTACACCGCGCTCGGCGGCATCGAGGGCACGTACCCCGAGGTCAAGGCCTGGTTGGCAGAGGTGCTGCCCAACTTCCCGATGTACGCGCACATGTTGGGCAACTTCTCGGTCCGCGTCGACGGCGACGCCGCGTCGTCGAGGACGATCTGCTTCAACCCGATGGTGCTCGGCGGTGCGAAGGATCAGATCATGTTCTGCGGACTCTGGTACGACGACGACTTCGCCCGGACCGCCGGAGGTTGGCGAATGACCCGCCGCGTTGAGACCAAGTGCTTTCAGAAAGTTCTCTAGCGGCCACGTCCGGCCGGAGTGAATTTCTGACTTGGGGCCTGCCTCTGGCACAATGAGCGGCTGTCCGTCGCGCGACCCACCGCCGGGTGCGGTGCTTGTTCGTCGGTCACACACGCGAGGCAAAACCGGATCCGGGCATTCCCGCCCGAATCGCTGAATTGCAGCGTGACACCAGTAGGAGATTTGGCTTCACCATGGCTGTAAAAATCAAGCTCGCCCGGCTCGGCAAGATCCGCAACCCGCAGTACCGCATCTCGGTCGCCGACTCGCGGACACGCCGCGAAGGCCGGGCCATCGAGGTCATCGGCCGCTACGACCCCAAGCAGGAGCCGAGCCTCATCGAGATCGACTCCGAGCGCGCCCAGTATTGGCTGTCGGTCGGCGCGCAGCCCACCGAGCCCGTCCTCAAGCTGCTGAAGATCACCGGCGACTGGCAGAAGTTCAAGGGCCTTCCCGGCGCGGAGGGCCGGTTGAAGGTCGCGGCGCCCAAGCCGTCCAAGCTCGAGCTGTTCAACGCTGCGCTGGCCGCTGCCGACGGCGCGCCCGACACCGAGGCCAACAAGCCGAAGCAGAAGAAGGCGCCGGCGAAGAAGGCCGCGGCGGACAAGGCCGACAAGCCGGCTGACGGGGCCCCGGCCGCGGAGAAGCCCGCTGAGGACTCCGCCCCGGCTGCCGCCGAGCAGGCCGAACCCGCGACCGAGAGCTGACCGACACCATGAGCACCGTCGTCGTTGACGCCGTCGAGCACCTGGTCCGCGGGATCGTCGACAACCCGGATGACGTTCGCGTCGACCTGGTGACCAGTCGCCGCGGCCGGACTGTCGAAGTGCACGTCCACCCCGAGGATCTGGGCAAGGTCATCGGCCGTGGTGGACGTACCGCCACGGCGCTGCGCACGCTGGTCGCCGGCATCGGTGGCCGCGGCATTCGTGTCGACGTGGTGGACACCGACCAGTAGCGGAGACCTTCCGTGGAGTTGACAGTCGGGCGCGTGGTCAAGGCGCACGGCGTCACCGGCGAACTCGTCGTCGACATTCGCACCGACGACCCGGAGCTCAGGTTCGCTCCGGGTGCTGTGCTGCGCGCCAAGGGATCTGATCGTCGCGAGCACAGCTACACCGTCGATACTGTCCGACCGCACGGGAATCGCCTGCTGGTGCGCCTGTCCGGCGTGGCCGACCGCACTGCGGCGGACGCGCTTCGTGGCAGTGTCTTTCTCATCGATTCGGCGGATCTACCGCCCATCGAAGAAGACGACACCTACTACGACCACCAGCTCGAGGGCTTGGCGGTGCGCACGATTGCCGGTCTCGAAATCGGCATCGTGACAGAGGTTTTGCACACCGGCGCCGGTGAGTTGCTGGCGGTCAGACGCGAGCAGGCTCCGGAGTTGCTGGTGCCGTTCGTCAGCGCCATCGTCACGTCGGTGTCGCTGGCGGACGGCGCGATCGACATCGACCCTCCGGACGGCCTGCTGGATCTGGACGGCGAGGGCGCCTGAAGATGAGAATCGACGTCGTCACGATCTTTCCGTCCTACCTCGATCCGCTACGACAGTCGTTGACAGGCAAGGCAATCGAGTCCGGGCTGGTCCAATTCGACGTGCACGACCTTCGGCGGTGGACCCACGATGTGCACCGATCGGTCGACGACTCGCCGTACGGCGGCGGCCCGGGCATGGTGATGAAGGCGCCGGTGTGGGGTGACGCGCTGGACGAGATCTGTTCGCCGGAAAGCCTTCTCGTCGTCCCGACGCCAGCCGGCACGCTCTTCACGCAGTCGACCGCGCAGCGGTGGAGCGGTGAGTCGCACCTGGTGTTCGCTTGCGGCCGCTATGAGGGAATCGACCATCGGGTCGCCGAGGATGCCGGCACGCGAATGCGGGTCGAAGAGGTGTCGATCGGGGACTACGTGTTGCCCGGTGGCGAGTCGGCGGCGCTGGTGATGATCGAGGCGGTGCTGCGGCTGCTGCCGAACGTGCTGGGCAATCCCGCCTCGCATCAGGACGACTCGCATTCCGACGGTTTGCTCGAAGGTCCGTCGTACACCCGGCCGCCGAGCTGGCGTGGACTCGACGTCCCTGAGGTGCTGCTGTCCGGCGACCACGCCCGCGTGGACGCGTGGCGGCGACGGGTCGCCGAGGAGCGCACCCGGGAGCGCCGTCCGGACCTGTGGCAGCGGGAACGCGGCTGAACGCTGACCTGCCGGTAGAACCAGCGAAGATTCGCCGTGATTTCGCTGCAAGGACCCGATCTGGCACAATTGACCAGTTGTCTCCAGCGGTTGTCGGCCGGCCGGCTTGCCTCCGCCCACCGCGAGACTCCCAGATGTCCGAATCCATCGGCTGAGTTGCCTGCTCACGCGCCCGTAGCGGCGAGCAGCGGCACGCCAGCCGCGAACTGCAAGGAAGTGTCTTCCGACATGAACACCCTGGACTTCCTCGACAAGACGTCGTTGCGTGACGACCACCCGGCCTTCCACCCCGGTGACACGATCAACGTGCACGTGAAGGTCATCGAGGGCGCCAAAGAGCGCATCCAGGTGTTCAAGGGCGTCGTGCTGCGCCGCCAAGGCGGCGGGGTCCGGGAGACCTTCACCGTCCGTAAGGAGAGCTACGGCGTCGGCGTCGAGCGGACTTTCCCGGTGCATTCGCCCAACATCGACCACATCGACGTCGTCACCCGCGGTGACGTCCGTCGCGCCAAGCTCTACTACCTGCGCGAGCTGCGCGGCAAGAAGGCCAAGATCAAGGAGAAGCGCTGATATCCAGCGCTCCGTCGGCGATTCAGCGGCGGCCGTGCCGAATCGCGTTGTGATGCTGGCTACGCTGAAGCCGTGACTGAGACGACCGACTCGCCTGAGGGCCAACCCGTTTCCCGACCGGCCGATCCAGAAGTCTCGACGACGTCGCCGTCCACACCGGACGCCGACCCTGATCAGCAGGGCGGCAAGAAGCGGGCGGCGCTACGCGAAACCGTCGTCCTCGCGGTCATCGCGCTGGTGCTCTACTACGTCATGTTGACGTTCGTGGCCCGGCCGTACCTGATCCCGTCGGAGTCGATGGAACCCACGCTGCACGGTTGTGCCGGTTGCGTCGGCGACCGGATCATGGTCGACAAGATCACCTTCGACTTCGGCTCACCGCATCCCGGTGACGTCATCGTGTTCAAGGGCCCGCCGCCGTGGAACTTGGGCTACAAGTCCATTCGCTCGCACAACGCCGTCATCCGGGGGCTGCAGAATTCACTGTCGTTCATCGGCTTCGTGCCGCCCGACGAGAATGACTTGGTCAAGCGCGTGGTCGCGGTGGGTGGTCAAACCGTGCAGTGCCGCAACAACACCGGGCTGACCGTCGACGGCAAACGCCTGAACGAGCCCTACCTCGACCCGGCCACGCTCAACGCCGATCCGGCCGTCTACCCGTGCCTCGGGCCGGAGTTCGGTCCCGTGCACGTCCCGCAGGGACGCCTCTGGGTGATGGGGGACAACCGCACCCATTCGGCTGACTCCCGGGCTCACTGCACCAGCACTCCTGGCGACGCGATCAACGGACTGCTGTGCACCGGTGACCCGACCGCCGGCACGGTGCCGGTCGACAATGTCATCGGCAAGGCGCGATTCATCGTCTGGCCGCCCTCGCGATGGGGTGGTGTGCGCTCGGTGAATCCCCAGCAGAATCCCTAGCTGTGGCCACCACCTGGCCGCCGCGGACGGTGATCCGCAAATCATCGGGGCTGCGCACCCTGGAGTCGGCGCTGTACCGCAGCGGGCTCGGCCCGGTGGCCGGCGTCGACGAGGTCGGACGGGGCGCCTGCGCCGGACCGCTGGTGGTCGCAGCCTGCGTGCTCGGGCCGAACCGGCTGGAAAGCCTTGCCGCTCTTGACGATTCGAAGAAGCTCACCGAGGCGTCGCGAGAGCGGCTGTTTCCGCTGATCCGCCGGTATGCGTTGGCCTACCACGTGGTGTTCATCCCGTCGACCGAGGTCGACCGGCGCGGCGTCCACGTGGCCAACATCGAGGGGATGCGTCGCGCGGTGGCCGGTTTGTCGGTGCGGCCCGGATACGTCCTCAGCGACGGCTTCCGGGTGCCTGGGCTGGCGGTGCCGTCGCTGCCGGTGATCGGCGGCGACGCCGCAGCGGCGTGCATCGCCGCGGCCAGCGTGCTCGCCAAGGTCAGCCGGGACCGGCTGATGGTGGCGATGGAGGCGGACCACCCGGGTTACGGATTCGCGATCCACAAGGGCTACAGCACCGCGGCGCACTCGGCGGCGCTCAACGAGCTGGGGCCGTGCCCGCAGCACCGGTATTCGTTCATCAACGTGCGGCGGTTGGCGTCCGGCACGGGTGTTCGGACGGTGGCGGAATGTCAAACATGCGAGCCGGGTCGGCAGATCGACAACGAGTGGGGAAAGATGGATCAGGTCAGTCAAGTGCGGGACGGAGAAGGACGGCTGAGCCGATGAGTGCCGAAGATCTCGAAAAGTATGAAACCGAGATGGAGCTCTCGCTGTACCGCGAATACAAAGACATCGTGGGGCAGTTCAGCTACGTGGTGGAAACCGAGCGCCGCTTCTACCTGGCAAACAGCGTCGAGATGGTGCCCCGCAACGCCGACGGCGAGGTCTACTTCGAACTTCGGCTCTCCGATGCCTGGGTGTGGGACATGTATCGGCCGGCTCGATTCGTCAAACAGGTGCGTGTCGTCACCTTCAAAGACGTCAACATCGAAGAGGTCGAAAAGCCCGAGCTGCGTCTGCCCGAATAGCGGGGCGCCGCGCGACGCCTGAGCGCTAGATCCGGTCGCGCCCGCCGAACAGCGGCTTGCCGCGGCCGTCGATGACCGTGCGGGCCACGTCGGCCAGCTTGATGTTCAGATCCTGGGAATACCGGCGCAGGACGTTGAACGCCTCCTGCTCGTCCACGCCGTGCAGCATCATCAGCATGCCGACGGCTTTACCGATCTCACGGTTGGACAGCAGCCCGCGGCGCAACGTGGACACGTCCTCGCCCTGCGCGACGGCGTTGATCGCCACACTGGCGAACGACGCCAACACGATGGCCTGCCCAGCGGATTCCGTGTCGAAGACTCCGGGCGTGTCACTGAACAGGTTCAGGGCCCCGGTCTTGCGCTTGTCCACCAGGATGCGGAAACCCATGGCACCGCGTACGGGCGTCTCGGCGACCATTTTGGCGGCCAGCTGCGGCCACTGGGTGGGGGTGGTCAGGTCTGTTTCGATCTGCGGCGTCTCTTCTTCGATCGCGTCGACGCACGGTCCGTCACCGGCCGCGCGTTCCATGTCGTCGATGCGCTGCGCAATGCTGTCGCTGGCGCCGACAGTGACGTAGCGGCCGTCCCGGCGCACCAGCAGGCTCGCGTGATCGCAGCCGGTGACCACCAGCGTCGCAGCCACGCAGATGGCCGCATAGACCTGGCTCGAGTCCGAGCCCTGGTAGATGATCTTGGCCAGCGCAGAGAACACCGTGGCAGGATCTGCTGCCGTCGGCTCAACGTCGGGTGCGTTCTTTGCTGCGTCGGTCACCCATACATCATTCCAAGCCCGTTCCACCGCTGGCGACCGTATGGACGTTTCCGTAGCGGTCTCGCCCGGCCGTGGACATTCCCGGCCCGTCAAGATGCCGTAAGGATGACCGCGGACGACGTTGCCATCGGCTAGGAATGGCTGATGACAGTCCCGGCTGCCGCGCATAAAGTCGCGCCGTCATACCTCGACGTCTGGAAGCGCATCGCGCTCGGCAAGCCGTTGATCACCGATCAGATCCACCTGGAAAAGCTGTCCAATCCTGTTGCGTTGGGCGCACTTTCGCCCGACGCGATCTCGTCGACCGCCTACGGCCCCGAGCAGATCATGGTCGAGTTGCTACCGGCGGCGGGCATGGCGGCATTCGTGCTGCTGCTACCCCTGACCGGGGTGATCCTGCTGATCCTGGCCCTGGTCGCGGCGTCATACCGCCAGGTGGTGATGACGTATACCCGGGCCGGCGGCTCCTACATCGTGGCCCGCGAGAACTTCGGACCACGGATAGCGCAAATCGCGGCTGCGGCGCTGTTGATCGACTATGTGGTCACGGTGGCGATCCAGTGCGCGGCCGGCACGGTCGCGGTGGCATCGGCGCTGCCGGCGCTGGGCCCCTACAGCCTGGAGATCACCGTCGGTTCGGTGCTGATCTTCTGTTTCGCCAACCTGCGCGGGCTGCGCGAGGCCGGCCGGACGTTCGCGGTGCCGACGTACTGGTTCATCGCGATGCTCGCGCTGATGGTCGTGGTCGGGGTCGTACGCGAGGTGTTCGGGGGTCTGCCGACGTACGACCCCGCCCACCTCACCGGTGCGGTGCCCGTGCATCAAGGCAACGGCCTGGTGATGGGGGCAACCGTGCTGGTGCTCCTGCGGGCTTTCGCCAACGGCGGTTCGTCACTGACCGGCGTGGAGGCAATCTCCAACACCGTCAACCTCTTTCGGGCACCGGAGGGCCGTAACGCCCGTCGGGTGCTGACCGTGATGGCCTGGACACTTGGGTTGCTCCTGGCCGGCGTGGCGTGGTTGGCCTGCGTGACGCACGCGACGCCCTACATCGCGGGCTACCCCTCGATGCTGTCCGAAATCGGTCACGCGGTATTCGGTCACGGGCTGGTCGGAGACATTCTGTTCTTCTCGTTGCAGGCGGCGAGTGCGGCGATTCTCTACAACGGCGCCAATACCAGCTTCAACGGATTCCCCGCGCTGGCGAACTTCGTCGCCGAAGACAGTTTCCTGCCCCGACCGCTGATGAAACGCGGCCACCGGCTGGTGTTTTCGAACGCCATCCTCTTGTTGACCGTCCTGGCCGTGGTGTTGCTGCTGGCCACCGGTGGCTCGGTGACCGCATTGGTGCCGCTGTTCGCGATGGGTGTCTTCAGCGCGTTCGCAATGGCCGGCTACGGAATGGCGAAACACCATCATTCGCAACGGGACGATGGCTGGCGGCGCAAGCTCGCCATCAACCTCTCCGCCGGGTTGTTGTCGACGACGGTGGTGCTGATCTTCGCTGTCGCCAAATTCACCGAAGGCGCCTGGCTGATCGTGGTCGTGTTCCCGGCGTTGGTATTCCTGTTGATCCGGCTCAACAAGCAGTATCGCGCGGAGGCGTCGGTGCTCGAGATGTCACACGCCCGGCGTCGCGAAGCGACGGTGCCTGCGTCGCACCGCGTGCTGGTGTTCATCGATTCGATCGACCTGGCCGAAGTCGAAACCATGCGCTATGCAAAGGGATTGGATGCCGATCGGCTGACGGCCGTGCACTTCGTGTTGGACGAGGCGCTGGCCGCCCGGCTGCAGGTGCGCTGGCGGCGCTACGGCGAGAGCACCGAACTGCGGATGGTCGACTGCGCGGACCGACAACTCGGCCGCGCCGCCCAGCGGTTGGTCGCGAACATCCTCGAGGATCAGCCGGACAGCACCGTCACCGTCCTGCTGCCCCGACGGATGTATTCGCCACTGGCCGGGCGACTGCTGCACGACCGGACCGCGGACATGATGGCCCGGGTGGTCAGCCGGATCCCGGGAGCGAGCGCCCAGATTCTGGCCTACGACGTGAGGTCGCGGGTCGCGAGTGCGCTTCGGGTCGTCGACGGTGACGTCGCCGGCCTATCCGCCGGGCCGTCGGGAAAACGGCAGGCCAGCACCCCGGCCAACTGACTCGTCAACTGTCAGGCGCGATGCGCTGTCCTGGTAATTGGCTGAGAATAAGCGTTGCTCCTGCCTCCTTGGGTCTGCTAACTACCCGTGGAGCCGCTACCCTTCACGAGCGTAAGTATCGCGTAAGAATTTTGGACCGTGAGGGTGGGGAAGAGCATCACCGTGGTAGAGCTGGCAGACGAGCACATGGCCCCGCCGAGTTTCACCGACGCGTGGAAACGGTTCTTCCTGGGCAAGCCGCTGATCAACGAGGACCTCGAGCATGAGGCGCTGTCCAATCCCGTTGCGCTAGGCGCTCTTTCGCCCGACGCAGTGTCGTCGACGGCCTACGGTCCCGAGCAGATTCTGATCGAGCTGCTGCCTGCCGCCGGACTTGCGGCGTTCACCCTGATCCTTCCGCTCGGTGGCGTCATCCTGCTGATTCTGGCGCTGGTCACCGCGTCGTACCGGCAGGTGGTGATGGTTTACACCCAGCGCGGTGGTTCGTATGTGGTGGCGCGGGCGAACTTCGGCCCGAAGATCGCCCAGCTGTCGTCGGCCGCACTGCTGATCGACTACGTCGTGACCGTGGCCATCCAGTGCTCGGCAGGCACGGTCGCGGTGGTTTCGGCGATCCCCAGCTTGGGCCCGTACCACCTCGAGATCACCGTCGGAGCGCTGCTGCTGCTCTCGTTCGGAAACCTGCGCGGCATGAAAGAGGCCGGCCGACTGTTCGCGGTACCGGTGTACGCCTTCGCCGCGATGATGACGACGTTGATCGTGACCGGAGTGATCCGCGAGATCGTCGGAACCCTCAAGACCTACGACCCCGAGCACATCGCCGGATCGGTGCCGATCCATCAGGGCAACGGCTTCATCATGGGCGCCACGATCCTGGTGCTACTGCGCTCGTTCGCCAACGGTGGCACCTCCTTGACCGGTGTCGAGGCGATCGCCGATGCGGTGAACGTCTTCCGTCAGCCTCAGGGCCCCAACGCCCGCAAGGCGCTGACCATGATGGCCTGTCTGCTGGGATTCCTGCTGTTCGGTGTCATCTGGCTTGCTCACGTCACCCATGCGGTGCCCTACGCCGCCGGCTACCCGTCGATGCTTTCCGAAATCGCCCGCGCGGTCTTCGGCGAGGGACCCATCGGCAACATCCTGTTCGCGCTGCTGCAGGCGGCCAGCGCGCTGATCCTGTTCTTCGGCGCCAACACCAGCTTCAACGGCTTCCCGGCGCTGACCAGCTTCGTCGCCGAGGACAGCTTCCTGCCGCGGCCGATGATGAAGCGCGGGCACAAGTTGGTGTTCTCCAACGCCATCATCGTGCTCACCGTGGCATCCACGGCGCTGGTCCTCATCACCGACGGCTCGGTCGACGCAGTCGTGCCGCTGTACGCCATGGGCGTCTTCATGGGCTTCTCGATCTGCGGCTACGGCATGACGAAATACCACCTCGGCCATCGTGAGCCGGGTTGGCGCGGCAAGCTGGCGATCAACCTGTCGGCGGCCGTCTTGTCGACGATCATCGTGCTGATCTTCGCGATCGCCAAGTTCACCGAGGGGGCCTGGCTGGTGTGCGTGGTGTTCCCGATCCTGGTGGTCGCGCTGATGCGATTGAACCGCGAATACCGCAGCGAGAACGCGGTTTTGGAGATGCAGCTGACCGAGCGTCAAGACGTGGTCAAGTATCCGCACCACACCGTCGTCGTCCTGGTGGACCACTTCGACTTCGCGACGATCGAAGCGCTGCACTACGCGAGCGGACTGCACGCGGACAAACTGACCGCCGTGCACTTCATCATCGACACCCGCCACGCGCAGCGGCTGCAGGAACGGTGGGAGCACTTCGAGGACGAGATCCCGCTGCAGATGCTCGAGTGCCCGGACCGCAACCTCAGTCGAACGGCGCAGGAACTCGTCTGCCGCGAGATCGAGGACGATCCCAGCACGAAGGTGACGGTGCTGTTGCCGCGGCGCACCTATGCGCCGCTGGTCGGCCGCCTGCTGCATGATCGGACTGCCGACAAGATGGCCGGCGCGGTCAGCCGGGTCGACGGCGCGACCGCGCAGATCGTGGCCTACGACGTGGGTTCGCGGATTGCACAGGCGACCGCAACGGCACGTCTGCAGAAGAACACCGCGAAGGGCAACGCCGCCGTCAAGGGCTGAGCCGATACCCGGGTCCTGGTCAGGAGCCGCTGAGCCTGGCTTCTTCGAGGTCGAAGTCGCGCTCGATAGCGCGCAGCAGCGTTGCGTTGATCCGCCCGTCGCGTCGCAACGACAGCAGCACTGATCTCTCGACCCCGATCAGCGTCAGCCGCAGGGCCCGGTACCGCTTCATCTCCTGCGCGTCATCGTCGTCGTCCTCGGTTGGCGGGCTGAGCTCAAGGCGACGAACCTTTGCTTCGTAAAGCGAGCGGGCCGAGCGGAAGGCCTCATCTGCGGGGTCGGCCTCATCGTGGTCGTCGATCCACGCCAACGCTGCCCGCGCGGCTTTCAGCCGTGCTTTGTTGTCCGCGGTGCCGAAATCGTCTGACCGTAAGCCGAGCCGGCGTAGCAGCCAGGGCAGGCTGGTGCCCTGGATCAGCAGGCTCGCGACGATCACCGAGGCGGCGATCACGATGATCAAGTCGCGGTCGGGAAATGGTTGTCCGTCGCTGAGGCGCAGGGGAATGGCCAACGCGGCCGCCAATGACAAGCCGCCCCGCATCCCGGCCCACGCGACCACCACGCGTTCACGCCACTCGGGCGCATCGGTGGATCGCCGGAACAGTCGGGAGGTCACCGGACCGGACAGCATCCAGACCAGCCGCGACGCGACGACAACGGCGATCACGCCTGAGATGGCGGCCACCACCCGCGTCGCGGGTATGCCCGGCACCCAGTGCAGCGATCGCACCAGCTGCATCCCGACCAACGTGAACAGCACCGCGTTGAGCAGGAACACCAGCGCGTCGAGGAAGGCGAAGGCCTGCAAGCGCACACCAGGGGTGTAGATGGCGCTGAGGTGTGAACCGATGTAGACGCCGGCAGTCACGGTGGCCAGCACGCCCGACAGGTGCGCACCCTCGGCGAGCACGTACGTCAGGTACGGAGTCATCAGTGAGACGGTGATTTCCAACATCGAGTGGTCGATCCGGCGTCGCACCTGGACCGCGAGCCAGCCGACAGCCAGACCCAGCGCAGCGCCGCCTGCGGGCGCGACGAGCAGCGTCACGACCAGCGGCCCGGGGTGGACCACGCCGACCATCGCGGTGCCGACCGCGCCGGCATAGAGAACCAGGGCCGTCCCGTCGTTCGTCAGCCCTTCGCCCTCGACGATCGTCGCAAGCCGTTCCGGCACATCCAGGCGTTTGAAAACCGAGGTCGCCGCGACCGCGTCGGTGGGCGCAACCACCGCACCCGCTACCAGAGCGGCCGCCAGCGGCACGCCGGTGACACCCAGCAGAACACCGGCGACGGTGGCAGTGGTGACGACCACAAGCCCCACCGACAGCAGGCCGATCGGCCGTGCACTGGCCCGAAGGTCGTCTGGCGCAATGAAGTACGCGGCGTAGTAGAGCAGCGGCGGCAAGAACACGTAGAACACAATCTCCGGCGCCAGTTGCGGGACTCTGATTCCCGGTAGCCAGGCGAGAACAGCGCCGGCAGCCACCAGCAGAACGGGATACGGCACACCGATACGCTCGGCCAGCCAAACGGCGGCGATCACTGCCAGCGGCCCACACACCAGCAGGACGCCGAAACCGGCCGGATTCACAACCGCACCTCCCGGGTCTCAGCCTAGAGTCGTCAGCCCAGGAAGCGCCGCTTCTGCTCGGTCACCTCCTCGGTGGTCAGCAGCCCGGAGTCGGCCAGTTTGGCCAGCAGCGATTGGGCGCGCGTGGCGAGTTCCTGCAACTCGGTGGCGATCGCCGCCACCGCCTCTGTCGGCGGCTGCGGTGACGGTTTCGAGCTGGTTCGCGCGGGCATCCGCACCCGCTCGTTGCCGCGTCCAACGGAGGCGGTGCTGCCGACCGCGCCGCCCGCCGCGCCGGCAAGCCCCATGTTGCTGAACAGATTTCCGGCGCCACCCGCCTCCGGGACCGCTGCGGCGCTGGTGATGGGCAGCGTGTAGGCGGCCGACCGAATTTCGGGTGCGGCCGTTGTCCACCCCGACGGCACCGACAACCGGCCGACTCTGTTCGCCGCGCCCATTCGGCCCTCGGTGTCCGGAACCGCGTCCGAGGGCGCGCCGACACCGCCGGTGCCGTTGACTATCCACTGCGGCAGCATCGTCCCGCCGACGCCGTTGCCGGTGAACGGCCCTTTGCCGTTGTCGTAATCACGGTCGGCGTTGATCAGTAGGCCGCGGTAGGTGGTGCCGAAGGACGTGAAGGACGCCGTGATGCCGACCGTCCCCACGGTTACGGCGGTAGCAGTGAGCGGGACCGTTAGTAGCGGCAGCAACATGATCGGATCTACGGCAGCCGGTGCTGCCGCGGCTGCCTGCAGCGCCTGCGGGATCGCGGCGAGCACCCGCGCACCGTTCGACACCACCGATTGACCCGCCGCGGCGGCCTGCTGGGCTGCACCGGACGGGTTGGTCGTCGGCGGTGGCTCGGTGAAAGGCGTCAGCGTCGACGCCGCTGCCGCCGCGCCGGCGTACCCGTACATGGCGGTGGCATCTTGGGCCCACATTTCGGCGTACTGGACTTCGGCGGCCGCGATCGCCGCGGTGTTCTGCCCCAGCACGTTGGTCGCAATCAGCGTCATCAGCAGACTCCGATTGGCCTCGATCACCACCGGAGGCACAGTCATCGCGAACGCCGTGCCGTAAGCCGCTGCCGCCGCCCTGGCCTGCACGGCGGTTTGTTCCGCCTGTGCGGCCGCCTGGGTCATCCAGCTCAGATAGGGGGTGGCTGCCGCCACCATCTCCACCGACGACGGACCCAGCCACGGCCCGCCCGTGAGCTCGGTGATCGCCGCCCGGTAGGTTGCCGCGGTCGACTGGAGTTCGGCAGCCAGGCCGTCCCACGCCGAAGCCGCTGCCAACATCGGTCCGGCACCGGGGCCGGCGTACATTCGCGCGGAGTTGATCTCCGGCGGTAACGTCGCGAAATCCATTGTCCTGAACCGTCTTAACCGGTCGCCACGGCGTTGGCCGCTTCGGTCGTCGCGTAGGACATTGCACTGGCTTGCAGTGTGCTGACGAACTGCTGATGGATGGCCTCGGCCTGCGCGCTGATCGCCTGGTACATCTCGGCGTGGACGACAAACTGGGCTGCCGCCAGCGCTGAAACCTGGTCGGCGGCCGGTGGCACAACTCCCGTCGTCGGCACTGCGGCAGCGGCATTCTCGGCGCTCAAATTGGCTCCTGCGCCGGCCAGCGTGGCGGCGGTGGCCGTCAGCGCTTCGGGTTGCGTGGTGACATATAACATCGGACTTCCTCTCGGTGAACGTGACATGCGTATGCAGGCGTGCGAATGTCACACGCCTGCAAGTGATTTGGTGGAATTGGCCGCAAATAGACGGGACCGTGACTCACGGTTACCACCCGCCTTCTAGCCCAGTGCGGTCGGGAAGAAGTCACCGGCCGCAATGGCGGTCACGGCGAGCTTTTTCACCTGAACGCGATGCTAACCACGGTTTATCGGCATATCAACGCGGCGCGCGGTTTGCTGTGGACTACCGGCCGACGGGGGATAACCAGCCGATGTCGCACGGTGATACAGGTGCGGCGGAGATCTCCGTCGGCGCCGTGCCACAGGGTGGCGGCATGAGGATGTGGACGCGAGCCGAGGTCGGTGCGCTCGGTGAGCGGTTGGCCGCCGAGCACCTGAGCGATCTCGGGCTGCGCATCGTGGCGCGAAACTGGCGTTGCCGCTATGGCGAGCTGGATGTGATCGCCGTCGACCCGGCAGCCGACACTGTGATCTTCGTCGAGGTCAAGACCCGCACCGGCGACGGTTTCGGCGGGCTGGCGCAGGCGGTGACGGAGCAGAAGGCCCGCCGGCTGCGCCGGCTGGCCGGACTGCCCAGCGGCCCCGCCGACACCAACCCCGACCCTTGCCCCGGCGCCAGCACCTGCCCCGGCTCCCGCCACCGCGCCGCAGCCGATGGCTCCTGTGGGAGCACCCGCCGGCCTGACGCAGGCACTGGGTCTGCCGGAACAGCGTGACCCGAACGCCCCGCAAGGCGACGGCAAGGACTTCGCGCCGAAGTCGCTGCCGTTCAATCAGGGCAATTCCTCTCCCGGGCTGGGCATCTCGGGCGGTGCTGGTGGCGCAGCGGCTGGCATGTTCCCCGGCGGTGGTCTTGCGTTCGCGTTGGCCGGCCGATCGATCGGCTATGCGGGCCAGGCCGCGGCGATCGGCGTGCAGGCGCTGATGCAGACGTTCCTGCCGAACGATTCACCGCTGGCGAACTTCTCGAACACGCTGCCGGGCAAGATCCTCGGCGCGGTCGCCGGTGCGCGGCCCGCCGGCAAGAACAGGCCGGTTCGCAGACCCCGCCGCAGCTGACTCCGGGGCAGGTCGCCCGGCAGACCGCGAAGATGGGCGGCGGCCCGGGCGGCGGACCGTTCATCGGCGAGCAGCACAACTACGGCGTCAGCAACGGCGACGTTGCATCCGCGATGACCCGCGCTCAACTGTCGAGCTCCGCGGCGGGCCGACTAAGGTGAAAAGCTAACCGCCTGAACCGGATTGATTCGCTGTGCGGTGATCGCGGACCCACCTTGCGACTTCGGCGTCGTTCGTGCTGAGTCCCTTACTCTGTAGCTGTTGAATGACGGACCTGACCGCGTCGTCCTCGGAGCCGCCCAGTGGTACCTCGACGTCGCCTGAAAGCTGGTCCTTCAACTCGCGCTCGAACTCGGCGAGACCATCCTGGTTCCACTCAAATTTCATACCGCCAGTTTCAGGCATGGGCTACGCGGTGTCTGGTGAATGCTGCCGACACCCACATATCCTGACCGCTGTGAATGCAGGCGACTGGATCAACCTCGCTGGAGTGGCGGTCGCGGCCGGCTCAGCAATTTTCGCGGCGAACTCGGCGCGCCGGGCGAAAGACGCTGAAGAGAAGGCTGACGGGTACCGGGCTCGAGCACAACAGGATGCAGAGCGAGCAACAAAAGCGGCGGAGGAATCGGCAGCCGCGCAGAGGCAGTCTGCGACTGCGGCAAAGCGAGCCGCTGATGCGCTTGAAGCTCAGAATCAATTGGCCAGCGAAGCGCGACAGGCCGCTGAGGGTGTCCCATGGCACGTTGAACACAGCTCGGGTGCGATATGGAAAGTGCGTAACACCAGCGCACTCCCGAAGTTCCGCGTATCGCTGTCTGGCCCCGGAGTGAACGAAGCCCGTTCGTCCAAACTCGTCGACAAGGTCGACGGAAACAGCTCAATCGAGTTCTGGGGCAACACTTTCTGGGGCGCAAAGCAGGTCGTCACAGTTACCTGGCACGCACGAGAAGACGGCCAAGATGCGGCACAACGCTGGACAGACGTGATGCCGCCTCGCTAGCGCGGTCTGGACCCTCATCTCTCAAGGTCGGTCAACCCCGGAAAGCCTGATACCTACACGAACTGCTCGGCGGCCCGGACGTCGTGTTCGTCGTGGAGGCAACCTACTGGTGTGTGTCTGACGGGGCGCGCAGAAGAAGAGCGTTCATCACCAGAACCAGCCCGCCAGAAATGCCAGGAGGCTCGCGGCACCTAAAGCACCGATTATTGCGAAGTCGACCGGTTGCACGCCTCGAGGGGTGTCGATCCCAGACAGCGGACCCAACTCCGAGGGATACGTCGCGTACAGCCGGCGAATTTCGTCGGCCGTCGCGTTCACCGCACGCGTTACAGTGCTCGGTTCTGGACCCGAGACGTCCTCGTGCCAAGGATCGGGCGCGGAGGGGTCGTCGCTGCCTCTGACCACTTCGATGATTAACCGCTCGACTGCCGTAAAAGAGTCTGCCAGGTCGCCCGGCGGCAGAATGCGCGCTAACGTGCGAAGTCGCTGCGCCCCGACCACAGCGTCTTTGATCAAAGGACCGTACTTCTCGAAGGTCTCTCTGTCCTTCGTCGTCGATCGTCCGTCATCGTCCACGAACCACGCGAAAGACTGAACGGCTGTGGCAGCGTCAAGCAGGTCATTCATTGCTTCTCGCATCTGCGTGATTTCAGCTTCCCTGAGCTGCTGCGCGGCGGATAGCAACGCCGACTGGCGCGCCGAAACCCGATCAAACCGAGATGAGATGAGGCTCTGCACAACACCTCCGAGCGGGATGCCGATCGCCGTGAAGAGGAGAAACCAGACTGCGTCTTTCACGTCTCCATCGCCTACTTGTCACCGCGTTCTGTAGCGAGCATTGCTGGTCTGGCCCCGCACCTTGGCCAGCACGTCCGCCGCGATCGCGTCGGCCCGCTCATCGGTCAGCCGCTCGCCGTCAACGATGATCTCTTCCTCGGCCAGGTCGATGTCCTCAACGATCGTGTCGTCGCCGAACGTGACCGACGCCGGGTCAATCGGACGCTTACTCATGGGATCACCAGTCTACGAGCGTCGGTAAGCGGTGTTACCGTCTTCTCTTCGCCCCCGGTGCGGAGTCCCGAATCGAGCTCACCAAATGGTCGCCTTCAGGCGGTGGTTATCGCGCAGGCTGTACCTCTGGTCATGCCGCCTTGGCGACGATGAGCACGACGTCGAACTCGTCAGCCCCGCCGGCGAGCACATCACTTTCTACTGTTACGGGGACTTCGCCGCGAGCTGGTCTGGCAGCTGGGATTTCCGTTGCTCCTGCGAGTCGGACGAGCATCATCGTTGCGACTAGGCGACCCCGCAGCAGTGACTTGCGTTCGGCGCCCAGGCTGTTGTCCCATAGTCAGAATTCTTGCGAGGTGGTGGGCTATGGCGACCAGCGGACAGTTCCGTATCGACCTGGAGGCTTTGGCGTCGTCGGCGGCGCACGTGACAGGGCAGGGTGAGGACCTGGCGACGGCCCACCTGTTGTCCGACGACCAGCTTGTGGTGGCTCAGTCGGGCTGGGTTGGCAGCTCAGCAACGGCATTGGGCGTTAAGGCGGCGGCGTGGTTGGAGACCTCGCGCAGGCTAATAACCGATGTTGGAAACCACGCCACGGATTTCCACAATGACGGTCGCAGCTTCGCCGAGATGGAGCAGGCCCACACAGAGAAGTTACGGGCGCTGCATCCTGCCCCTGAGGGCCCCGCCGGTTCGGTCTGACCCTGATGGTGCTGACGGTGGCGGATGTTGAGCGGTGGAGCGCTGGGGCTGTGCGCGATGTGTTCCATGTCGCCACTGCCCGAGGCAATGCCACCCTGGAGGCCTCCCGTCAGCTCGGCACGCTCGCAGTCTTCGACACCTGGGAGGGCCAAACCGCCGAGGCCAGAAAGCACACCAACGCAACGATTCGACAAGACCTTGACGCTCACGGCAACGAGTCCTTCGCGGTCGCGATGGCGGCGAAGAAAGCCGCTGACGACATTGAGCACGTGCAATCCGAGCTGCGCACACTCAAGCACGATGCCGCCGACCGCCACATGACCATCGATCCGCTCACGAACAAGCTGGTCCCGGCCTCGGACAAAACCCTCCCATCCGAGGCGCTCGTCGCCATGCTGGAACTGCAACCCCGCCTGGACAAGATCCTGGCCGAAGCCAACGCGGTCGACGCTGAGCTGGCCGCCGCCATCAACATGGCTGATGGAGACGCCCCACTTCCCGCAGGCCCCAGAGTGCAATTCGACCCCAGGAACCCATTCGTCGACGACCCGCGATTTGGGCACTGGGAGAACGTCACCCCACCGCCGTACACCGGGGCAACTCCGCCGCCGCCGTGGACTGGGCACAAATCCCTCGAGGGGCTTCCCGGCAAAGGCCCGGGTGGGCCGTCCGGCTTTTACGTTCCGGGTGGAAAGACGTGGGCCGACGACAGCACCGCGCCGATGGGCTACCTCACCGAGCAGTACCGCTTCCGCATCTCGGGGGAGGACTACACCGGCTACACCCGCATCGTGAACGGTCAGCAGCAGCAGTGGGTGCAATACACCTACGACGCTCAGCGCTACACCCAGATCAATATGGGCGGTGCGCAGGCGTGGGCGCCAAAGGCGCCGAACGAGATCACCGGCGAGTTGGGCGGTGTGGCAACGGGCGGGCTCAGTGGG
>NZ_PKEK01000036.1 GCF_002863225.1 Mycobacterium sp.
TAGGTCTAGGCAGATTCATGGCCGCCAGCGGGCACTTTCGTGCCCGCCAGTGGGCAGAACTTATTGACCGCTAATGGGCACTTTCGTGTCCGCCAGTGGGCATTTTTTCATGTCCGCCGACACACCGCGGCAATGTCTCTTCCAAAGCCTAGCCATGGGTGCTCCGCAACTAACCGCCACACAGGCTTCATTCCAGAGAACTGCCGCTCCATCTCGTCCAGCTTCGACAACTCCTTAAAACTATCGAGGGCCTCATGGAACATCGATTGGCCCTCAATACCTTTCTTCAGCCCGTCCGCACCAAGCAAGCCCTCCAGAGTCAGGATCCACTCATCTAGTGACGGAGGTTTGTGCCTGGCTTCATCGACGTCCTCGACAGAACTAGCCAAGGGCCAAAACCACAGTGCACACCAGGCATCCATTACGAGACGCAGACGCATGTAAGGGCCCTCGGGATCGAACAACTCTGACTCGACGGCTTCACGGCTGACCGCCTCAGCGACTGGCTCGATTCCAGCGCCCCACACGTCGATCTGCCGCGCGATTTCGCGCTCGCTAATCGTTAGCCGTCGAAGACTAAGTTCCCACAATCGCTCCACTCGGCGGGCGAGAGCACGAAGTCGGTCGATCTGCTTCGAGGAGGGCTTCTTAACTATCTCGGATCGCCACTTTTTCATCGCCGCAGCGGACTCGGGGGCAAGCTCTTTTGCCTGCTTCGCATCGGCAACCGCGCCCCAGCCGCCGGCTGGTAGTAGGAAATGGTGAATCTCGCCGTCACCGACCGCTCCATGGGACAACGGGCGATCCGTTGGTGGCGTCTTAAGCCAACTTTTTTTGGCTCGTCCGAGTGACGTAAAGTCGTACGTCGATCGTCGTGCGCCAACAAGAGAGTTGCCGCGTCGTAAGTGTAAACCGAACCACGGCGCCTGCAGGCCCCGATGCATGACGTTGAGCCACAGACTAACCTCCGCCAATTCGACAGCCGTCGAATTAAGGTCTACACCGTAGGCGCGGTGCAGGGCGATGTAAGCCTTCACCTTCTGAAGCTCAGTCGCGTACTTCTCGGGATCGATCCGGTGACCCAACTCGTCCTGTCGGCGCGTCAAGTATTCCGCCGCAAGTTGGTTGATCGCCTCGTTGAGGAACGCCCCACTCCCGAGCGCCGGCTCACAGATGCGATATTCCAAAATATCCTGCGCCGTAGTGTCTCTCGTGATCAGCTCTGCCAACGCGTGCTTGACGACTGTCTTCGTGAGCACCTCAGGCGTGTAGTAAGAGGCGCTGCGTTGACGATCGCGACCGCTTAGGCGAAAAACGAAGTTACCCTTGGCATGCCGGACAATGTCTTTACGCCCAGTGAGGCGATCTTCCCGCCAAACCAGGTCTTTCTCGTCGTAGTCGCCAGACTTGGTTGACGGCACGAGCCATGAGCCCTTATCCGCATTTCCATCCTTCGCGACCTCAATCACGTCGTCTTGGGCTATCAGCCCGGAATACGACATCAAGCCCTCGTAGACTGCTCCCAGCTGATTAATGCCTAGCTGCGCGTACGAGATGTAGCCACGCTGCTTGTTCTTGTTCTTTGACGGCTTCGACAGCAGGAGCAGCGTGAGTACCTCTTGCAGGACGTGGTTGCTGAGCTTCGAGTCGTCGATCAACGGGGTCCGCTCAGGGTCGAACAGATCGGACCGTAGGGGTTCGAACACGAGTCCATCGCTGTCCGAAACGTGAAAGTTGTGACCCTCGTTGACGAGTCGAAACAGCAAGTTGAGGGAGTCGTGGAGGTGGTGGCCGTTCGCCGACGCGCCGGTGAGCGATCCTTGGATGATTTCGCGCAGTCGGTCCAGACCGTAGCCCGAGCCGTACTCCGGCGCGCCCACGGGAAGGATTCCGAGCTCAGGTCTGGCTTCCGCGAAGAGCAGGAAGAGAATTCGATAGAGGAAACGCAACGATTGGGTGGTGAGGTCGCGAGGCAGTTCTGGAATGCCTTCCACGGGTGAGCCGTGCGCCCTTCGCTGATCCAGAACCTCGTTCGCAATCTTCTCGATCGAAATGCGCAAGCCTTCGCGCAGATCCTCGCTGACGCCTACGGCGTGTTTTTCGGAATCCTCAGTGAAGGCGTCGAGAGTCGCCTTGCCGTCGTCGTTTGGGAGCAGAACATCAGCCGACCAAAGGCCAGCGTGGAACGCGAGCTCGCCAATCGCCCTATCGTCTCGGCGGTCGAGCGCGGTAGCAACGTCGAACCCGAGGTATCGACCCTCGGACCACCGCGCGGCATCGGTGACCAAGACGGCTGAACCCGCGACGACCAATAAATAGCGGGGTGGGTCGTCACTCACGAAGATCTGAGTGATCGCTTTCGACACCGCTGTCAGCGTCTCCGCCTTCTCGCTTGAGACGGCCAGGGTAATGGGAGTCAAAAGGTGCGCATCGTCGCCGAGCATTGCGTCTACCGAGTCGACTGGCAACACCTGCAGAATATGGAGTGCGTCGGCCGACGTGGGGCTCGAGAACCTCCCCAGGAGAGGAACATCCATCGGTGTCTCGGCCTGAGTGGTTTCGAGAATTACGGGACTGGCATCGAAACCGACTGCGCGCAGAAGCGTTTGATGTGTTTGCGTGACGAGCTCGATGAACTCCGGGTCCGAGCGTTCTGGCAGAGACGCGAGCTCTGTCAGATAGGCGCCGTTGAGGGCCGCCAGACCGCGAACAGGCGTCTCTTTGCCCTTGGCAGCGAGTTCCTTCCACGAAACGGATAGGTCCTTCAGCTTCGATGGGAACACCTCCGCCAGCCAATGCTCGGATAGATAATCGTTCACATTCGCAATCGAGTCGAACATGGTCATGCACTCACTCTCGGAACAATGACGGCGACGACGCGTACGAAGGGATCTGCGACTGCCGCCTGCGAATCGATAAGGGCTGTCGATTGATCCGTGGTCTCGGCGATGGTGAGCTTCGTTCCGGTTCGCCGTTTCGAATCGTCGACGATGGTCAAAGCGGCCTGTTCCCATCGCTTCAAGCTCTGCCGATAGTTATCGACCCGTCGTGATAGGTCAGCCTCGAACTCGTCGCGCTTGTCGCGTAGGTGCTCCGCGGCCGCATCAACCGCTGCCGCGACGTGGTACTGCGCGTCTGAGTAATCATTCGCATCGAGTCCAGGGTTGGTCGCTCCTTCGGTGATCCCTGCCGCGTCGAGCGCCCCGTCGAAGTCACCGACTTCCGGATGTTCCGGTATGCCACGGACTGCGCCCCAATGGGCGATCGCCGGCTTGCCGAGTTCGTTCGCCCACACTGCCTGAGTCAAGTAGACGGGCGAGTCGACATGGCCGCTCAGTACGGGGATCGCGTTGCGGCCGAAGCGTGCCACGGCCCGCTCGCCCGCCCAGTCGAGAACAGGATGAATGGGCGCGAGGAAGTGAACGTCGGGCCAAGCTTTATCTTCCACGGCCTGCGCTCGGTCGAGCCTGGACTGCGCGTACTTCGAACTGCCGGTAAGCCTGAGCCGCTTGTCGATGCCTTGCTCGGATATGTACTCGCTTGGAAGGTCTCTGAAGCGGGTGACCAAGTCGGGAGGCGGATCGAAGGCAATCAGATCCGTGTCGGCGTCACGGTGAACGTCCAGCTTCTGCTCGCCGATCTCTCCTGCGACATCGGCCAATTCGTCGATGAGGAAGTTGTCGTCGTCTTCGAAAAGTGAATGTTGATCCACTGTTTCCGGAGTGGAGTCCGCTTCGTGCTGACCGCCGACCGCCATGATCGCGGCGAAGGGGTTGATGGCCTTCGGGGTTGGATCGGGAACGACGTCGTCCAGGTCTTTGCCGTCACGGATCGCCTTCAAGACCGCCTCTTCTTCTAGCTCCGCGTCGTGGAGATCGAGCAAGACGCCGGCATCGCCGAGAGCGCGGTTGGCCTCGTACTCCTTCTCGAGCAGTTTCGTCACGACCTTCAGGTCACTGGTGACGTCGTCCTTACCGGCGAGCGCAAGCGCGCTGATCTCGGGCGCGTGCAGTTGCCCATATCTGTCGATGCGTCCGTTGCGTTGTTGGATCCGAATGAAGGACCACGGCAGGTCGTAGTGGACGAGGTGATGGCACTCATGATGAAGGTTGAGGCCTTCTGACGCCATGTCGGACGCCAGCAGGACCCGGATTTCAGAAGATGCTTGACCGAAACCGTTCACGACGTCTTGAACCGTGTCGTCGGGCAACGTCGCATATAGGGTGCGGACGGCGGCTGCCGGTAGCTTCAGTCTTCGCGGTAGCTCCTGCTGTAGCCACGTCAGGGTATCGATGCGTTCGGAAAATACCACGACTCTCGTCACGGAGTCCTTCGAGATCCCGATGCCCTTCAGACCTTCGACCAGTTTCGCGAGCTTGGACGGCGTGCTCACGTCCGCGGCCTCCGCGAGTTCGTCTAGCCGCTGCAAAGCCCTGGTCTCGGGCATTGACGACTCTCCGACTGTGGTAAGTCGGCGAGCGATACTCGAGCGCAACGCTTTCGGTGAAGACAGGAACGCCTTGAAGAGCGTCCACGGAAACAGTTGCCTGCCTTGGCCCGTCACCACTGATGCGCCTTTGGGATGCAGCCAGTTGTCTTCGAGCTCGCGGAGGACGTCGGCCTCGGCGGAGGACGGAACGACTTCGATCACTTTCGGCTGAAGTCGCTCTTTCCACTTGTGGGCGACGTCGATCTTCACGTCCGGAGAGTTGCGATGCCGGCGCACATACAAGTGCTCGATGTCTTTGGCTGAGTAGTCCATGCGGTCGACGATCGCGGTCGGGTCCAGTAGGTGCACCAACTCGGCGAAAGACTCTGGCTTGCCGTTGTGCGGCGTGGCGCTGGCAAGGATGAGCGCATCCGTTTGCGCTGCAAGAAGTTTGGCGAGCTCGTTGTTTTGGGTTCCGCGGTTGATCAGGTTGTGGCACTCGTCGATGACGACGGCGTCCCACTTTTGGTTCTTCAGATGGTGCTTGTACCGGGCGGGGTTCTTCAGGGTGTCGATCGAGACGATGACCCGCCTGTAATAGCTAAGGGGGTTGCGCGAACTCGGCAGAGTCTGGCGGACCTTCTGAATGCCACTGGAGTCGAGGCGGATCAGGGGGATCGCGAACCTCGTCCAAAGTTCACGCTGAAATTGTTCGAGGACCGCACGCGGAGTGACGACGAGAATGCGTTCTCCGCGCCCGCGGCGGATCAACTCGGAGAGCAGGATTCCGATCTCCAAAGTCTTGCCAAGCCCGACTGCGTCGCCAATAAGGATCCGCGGCCTAAGGTTCTGCAACGCCTGGGACGCCGGCCGCAATTGATAGTCCATGCGATCGAGCAAGCCGCGGTGCCCAACCGTGATCCGCGTTTCGCTCGAAGGTACGGGGCTGCCACGCCGGATCGATTCAAGCCACAGTCGTGAGCTTCTGAAGCCCGCGGAGTCGTCGGCAACGAGCTTGCCTTCGCGTGGATCGAGACGGTCGATTTTGTCGAGCTCCCCGAAGAACACCGCGTCTTGATCGCGTACAAGGGGCGTTACACCGGTGACCTCTACCCGGACGCCGTCGTACTCGGTATTGCGTACGGCGCGAACGAGCCACTCTTCATCCCTGACGACGATCCGTTCGCCGGCAGCTACTTCAGCCATTTAGCAACACTTTCCGATCTCGAGTCACCGGGCATCATCTACCTGCTGGCAAGAAGAGTTCATGGAAGAGCCCTTGATCCTCGTCACCCTCGTCGTGAGTTCCGAACAGCAACGCCCGGTCGAGGAATGAGTTGTTCATCTCGCACGATGTCTCGGGGGCAAGCACGCACGCGTGGCAGGCTGCAAGGTTCAATCCATCGGACCCCGTACCACTAGCCTCGATGCACACCGGATCTGACGAGCACCATGACATCCGCTGCAGTCCGTCAGTGAGAGCAGCATGCAGATGTTCGCTCTCCGCCATCGCAGCGACACCGCCCAAGCTGCCCGCGGAGTCCGAACTCGCGGTATAGACGAGGAGCCCCGCAACCTTGTCGTCAACGAATAGCCTTTCGCGAAGCGCCGCTTCGGGATAACCCGCGTCGAGGGACAACTGATCGATGATTACGTGCGCCAGTGTGTGGATGGCTACCTTGATAATGTCGACCTTTGCCGGTTCTCGGCCGTACTCGGCGGCGGCACGGTCCGCCGCCTTCTGCAACACCCGCTGCCGCTTACGCGCGAATTCTCGGGTTGCCCATTCGTCGAGGACAGGCTTGCGGAATGCCAAGAATATGCCTTCACCGATCACCTGGATGGCCGGGAGCCAGTACATGTGAGTGGGAGCGAGAGGGCAGAGCTTCTGAACGGGACCCGACGGGTCGGGTGCGCCGTCTAACCGCGTAAAGCCCTGCAAAGCCCGAACTTCGCGGAGTCGCGTTACCTTGCGCACTTCGGTGATCAGCGACTCGAATCCAGCGGGCACGTCACGACGCAGGCACACGAAATCAGAGTCCAAGCCCTCCTCTTGCCGTCCCTCGACGAGCGCCTTGTACTCGTCGGCGCGGAGCTTGGCCTCGGTGACTGCCTCGTCGTCCTCCTCTTCGCCGCGACGCCGATCGATCTCCTGCTTGATCTGTTCCGCGCTGTAACGCCCTTTGGACATCGCAGACAATCCAGCGAGCACCGGAGGAATGGCCGCCGCCGGATCTTTGACCATCTCCCAGTTCTTGTCGATGAACTTCGCCAACGCCTCAGAGTAGGGCGGGATGGATATCGTCGAGCGGACTGCTGGAAACCACACGTTCGACGCGCCACGTTGAACCGCCCGCGGATAGAGATCGCAGTCTTCATGGGTGTCAAGGCCGAGCCAGGGGCGCAGACCACGGCACTTACCGAATTCGGCGAGCGATCCCGCTCCGATCGCACCCTCCAGGCTTCTGTGGTCAACGCCGCAGGTGCATGTCAGCGTGAGGTCTCCGAGAGACGAGGTACGTCCTAGGACATTCAGCTTCATCTCGTGTTCGTCGCTCCGGATCTTGCTCTGCTGGTCTTTGTGCAGCCACGAGTAAACCGGGAACTCGCTCATGTGGCCCCTGCTGCACGCTCCGATAAGCCGGAATGGGCTCAGATCGACACCGTCGTCTTTGCAGACTGCGTTCTGCTTGTCCCTGGACAGGTCCGAGAGCGCACCGATGCGTCGGCACTTCGGACAGACCTGCGTGTACGGGTAGCGGATGACCGGGACATCTCGCTTCCCACCTGCGGGCGGGGCCATCAATCTCTTCACACCCAACGCACGTGCCAAGCGCGGTTCTGAAATCGGTTCGGCGCGTTCAACATCCCATTCATGGAGGCCCGCGATCATGAAACTTGTTGACTCAGAGGGAAACAAGCTTCCCACTCCGTAGGTGCTCAGCAATTGGCTGCGACGAGCTTTCGCGGCGTTCACCGGGGAACCTTTCGTGCAGGTATCTGGTAGAGAGTGCTCTCTGCGTCGACGTCACGCATGCTTCGGAGCGTCGGCCAGGGTGTCTCACTGGTCGAGTACTCGACCAGGTCGTGCGTCATTGCCACGTCGGGTGGAACCAAGAGAGAGTCTTCGTAGTTACTGCTGTCTTGGTAGCGCATGTCTGGATGTGAATCCGCGCCTTCGGTCCAGACTTTCACTAGCTCATCGAGCTGCCTGACGGTATCGGCCGCGTCTTCCTGGTTTGCCACTTCTTTTGCCCTGCGAGCCAAGAGATCCGCCATCAGAACGACGTTGTCGTACTCACTGTTGATCCTGTGCGCGGCACGCTCGTCGGACATCTCGTCAACCAGCAACCGTATCAAGGAGACGAGTACGCCATGAAGGGCTCGATCGCGGGCGCGTGCCGCGAAGGGTGTTGCACTCGTCGCCTCCACGGCGCGGTAGAGCGCCTGATGGAACGGAATGAAGTTCTCGTAGTGCGACCGGTCGCGCGACCGTGCGGAGTTAAAAATCGTCACGACAAGGCCGGGGTGCTTACGGCCCACGCGGCTGGTGGCTTGAATATATTCGGCACTCGACTGTGGCTGGCCCATCACCGCCATCAAACCCAGCCGGTCGATGTCGACACCCACCGAAATCATGTTCGTCGCCAACACCACGTCGTTGGCGTAGCCCGACGTTACTTTGTTCTCAAGGCTTTTCAGCGTGCGAGGGATATCGGCGGAAGGTACGCGGCTGGTGAGCTCGACCGGTGGTCGGATGTCGCGCGGAGAGGACGCCTTTCGCCTGGCCACCAGTTGCAGGCGGTCCCGGACGTCGCCCTCGACCTGGAGGTTGGCGCTGCCCAGTACACGAAGGCTGTTGAAGTAGCCAAGCAAGGTCCAATAGGGGTCTCGCGTCTCTGGTGCGCCCGAGATGTCATGCGCCGCTTGAAGCAAGGCGGCATAAACCCGCACCATTAGCGTCGCGTGGCTTGCCCCTGCCGCCATCACCCCGATGTACTCGCGGGTTCCATACCCCTCTCGCGGCGCCGGTTCGGCGAAGAAAGACTGGTCCGGGTCAACACCAGGTGGCGGGAACTGCGCAGCACGCCGGTTGAAGACCGCCTTGATCTGATTGTCGGCACGGCGGATGGTCGCCGTGGACGCGATGACCTTCGGCTTCCCGCGGGTCGGGCCCTCGGGTCCCATTTCGATTCCGCAGGCAGCATCGATTGCGGTCTCGTATAGTCCGACCACCGAACCCAACGGCCCTGAGATCAGGTGCAGCTCGTCCTGGATGATCAACGACGGCGGCGATCCGGTTCCGTCTCGCGCGAACAGCTTTCGCACATGCTCACGCCAAGCCATTTGCGCGAACTTGTCGACGGTACCGAGGATCAGTTCGGGGCGGAATTGATAGATATCCTGGTCAACGACGTAGGCAGGGAGCCCGTCGCAGAAGTCGCACTCGTGATTTCCGCATGCAATTTTCAAACGCTCGACGGGCGACTTCACGATTGAGTAATGCGCCTCGTTCAGAGACTGCCCGCACCAAGGACACTGGGTCAGTTGGATCGGATTTCTTTCTTGGAGCTCCTTGCCATCGGCTATGGCGTTCAGAGACTTGTTTGCCTCCGCCAAAGTATTCGGTGTCGCGGCCTGACCCACCCACAGACCGATCGAGAAGGCACGATCGCCTAGGTCGTTTTCTCGCTTCCGAAGACGTTCGAGCGAGCAAAGCAACATAGTCGCACGCTCGAATTGCTGAATTGTCAACAGGCGCAGGGTGTATCGCATGATGACCGCAACGCCCATCGCATCGGAGTCTTTGAGCCTGCGGTGAAGTATCGAGAATGCGACCAGACCGAGGTAAGCCTCGGTCTTTCCGCCGCCAGTCGGGAACCACAAAAGGTCGGCAATGTCTCGATCTTCGTGATCGGGAATGGCCAACCCCGGAAGATTCAACAATATGTACGCGATCTGGAATGGATACCAGCGCTGCTCGGCTCCGTCTCCGACAGCCCCGGATGCTCCCGCCCGAACCCAGTCCTGACGGACTCGTTGCAACTGCATGGCTGTGTTCGCCAAGCGAAATGCTCTGCCGACATCGGGATCGCTGAACACGAGATTGATGCCGCGTTGTATTCGATCCGCTGCGTTGAGTGCTCTCGCGACGTGCGCGTCCGCGACCTCCCGAAGTCCGTTCTCGATATCCGCGTCTCCGTTATGGATGGCCTCGCTCAGCTTTCCGATCCACTCGCGGTACTCGGCGACCAAGCCACCGAGGTTCGCCGCCAGCGATTCATCGGAAGCAGCGCTGAGAGTGGACATCCGCAGATCAACCTTCGAGCTCGCGCCGCCGGGCCGAGCGCGCGAAACCTCCTGCCTAGGAACAAAAGTTGTTGCAACCCTTCCTATCGTCGGCGACGTTGCAGCTCGGTCCCAGGTCGCGGCACAGCCATGACCCACAGCGAACACGCGCGCGTTGCGATAAAGCAGTGCCGCGGAACGGAGGTCTTCGTCCTTTTCGCTGAGCACTCCATAGGACGAGCGGTCCGCAATTGCTTGCTTGTCGGAGATGATCTCGAGCCCGACCTGGAACCACGCGTAGGCATCTCGCAGCTCACCTTTGGTAGGTGCTTGTGTGTTTCGCAGGGCAGCCGATACCGCGACCCTGCCGTTACGTGGCACACGAGAAAACACGTAAAGCTGCAATCCCTGTGCGACGTCGACCTTCTTCACACCCGGTGTCGATACGTCCCATTCGATGGGATCGATGGACTGCGGAGTGCGCAACCACGAGTCCGGTTTGGCGATTTTCTGCCGCCACGACGGCCTCTCGTTGCGAGCGCCGTCCCCGCTCGCTCCGTCGGCTGACGGAAGATACCTTGCCGCTTCGATCGCGATCTTCACGGACTTCGCGTGGGCGAGATCGACAGAGAAGGTGATGCCCATTGACGTCGGGTACCTCATCAAGGCCTGTGAGATTGGACTGTCATCGACTCCGTTCTCCTCTGCCTCTCCACTATCCGGCTCAGTCTCTGCCTCCTCCTGCAACCGATCTTCAGCCGGCCATAGGACGCCGGCGATGTAGCGGTCCAGCGGGAGGTCGGTGATCAGCTCGTTCGGGCCTTCCGCTGGCCCGACGAGGTCCTTGATCAACTCATCGACGACGTCATCTCGAAACGCGTATTGCTCTGCGATTTCAGCCATTTGGGAACTTTCTAGGTGGTTGAGAGGTCAGGTCTTGCCAAACCGGTCACGCGAGGAACAAGCCAAAATCCGGAGCTTCCTAAACCAGCCTTCTCAGATTCGTTGGGTTCCCCGGCGACGGTCTCGACAGACACGAGAGACAAGCCATCCACAATTCCCGGCCAACTTCCCAACCATCCGAACGCCTTGGCGAAGGTGTCATCAAAGGTCCCGCTCGTTCGCCCCACGATGTGCCCGGTTTCAGTAACCAAGAGGTAGGAGGGCGAATCTTCCGTGGATTCTTCCTCGTCTAGCTCCGCCTGAATTGCCATGCCCACAAGGTCATCGGAAGCCAGCGTTTTCTGCACCATCTCTGCGGTTACTTGTGTTGAAGCTGTCGGATAAGCGGATTCCACGTCGTTGTAGTTGAATTCGAATGCCTTGGTCCACTTGACGCCGCGCCTCTTTTTGCTCCACGCCTCTTCTTTGAATCGTCCCCACAGCCTGGGATCGGCTTTGATGAACGACTTGGGCTGCGGGAGCCGACAGACGAAGATGTCGTCGCGCGCTCGACTCAACGCCACGTATTGGCGGCGGACTCTTGTCCAGCTGTTTTCGTGGTCAGGAACCCACGTCGGTTCGACTACGAAGACAGAGTCGAATTCGAGCCCCTTCGCACGGTGGATCGTGGACACGATCACCGAACTGTGATCAGGCTCGGTCAGTGTTAGTGGCAGAGCTCGGGCTTTCACAAGCCGCGCAACCGTGAGGAGATTCAATGAATCGAATTCGCTTCTTCGGCCTTCGGCAGCCTTGAGCTCTGTCCAGCGTTGCGCGACTTCTTTCTTCTCCAGCAGCCGCTCGAGGGCAGCCTCGACCTCCGATCTGCGTTCCTTCGGACCTGGTAAGGGTCCCAAAGCACTCGCGATCCACTTAGCAGCACCGAAATCCTGTGCTTGGCGGCGGACGGCGTGCGCTACACCCTGTTCGTTGAGGTATCTCGAAACTCGAAGTACATCGGCGTTAGTCGTGCATAGAACAGCCGTCGTCTTGCCGCTGCGCGGCGTCAACAGGTCGTACCACGCGTCGATATCGCCACGATCCGGTAGATCGAGTACGAGATCGTCGAGTAGTTCCTCTGCGGTGTCACCGTCATCTGAGTCGCGGATCGCGTCGCCGAGACGGACCACCTCTTTGGGGAATTTGCCCCTGGCTCTGTAGTTTTGGCCTAAACCTACCGCCTCGCAGCCGAAACGTTTGGTGAGCGAACCGAAGACGTCAACTGAAGAAGTCGTGCTCAGAGAGTCTTCTAGTTGGAAGTCATACACCCCCTGCAAAGGGTCGCCGAGTGCAGTGATGCCAGCCTCCTTATCGAGCAACTCAAGGATTCCGATCACGAAGTCCGCACGGTCTCCAACGAGATCCTGAACTTCGTCAATCACGACGTGCCGAATTGACGAGATAACCTGCGGGGCTTTCTCGGCTTCCCTGAGGGAGCGGGTCGCACGCCGTATGCGGGCCTCGAAGTTGCCGTCTAACTGGATACCGGCTTCGAAAAGAAGAAAGCTCGCAAAGGAATCGAACGTACGCACGTTTGCCGCGGCCACATCTCGTAGATCCAGGCGAGTCCTTACAGCCGATACGGCCGCACGGGAAAAACTCAGAACGAGAATCTCTTCCGCGTCAAGGCCCTCATCCTGCACGAGATTGTCGATACGGCTTACGACGACCTCTGTCTTGCCTTGACCCGCACCGGCAATCACGAGCAGACGTGCGACGGCCGGCGCTTTCACGACCTCGAGCTGCTCGTCGTTTAGATTAACGTTTTCAGCTGACATCTCGGGTTCCTGCAAACCGAGCGCTTGCGAGATGAACGAGAGAATATCCCGAACCGAATACATCTAATTCACCCCAGATCTCTCCTACGAAGCATTTCGCCGGGCCCAACTCACCGGCGATGATTACTCGTCGGAGCACGTCAACCAACATTGGCAATTTCCTCCGGTTCGTTACCGTGCTCATCCATATCTTTGGTCGGCTGGAAAACGATACTGTCACCGAATTCGATGATGTTATCGAGCATGTTGACGATCAAAACTTCTTCAGTGCCACCGTTTTTCGGTCCTCGCAGTCCGCGTCCAACCATCTGCTGATAGCGGACTTCGCTGCTGGTTGGACGAGTTATGTAGACGGCATCAGTTTTAGGTGCGTCAAAACCTTGCGACAGCACCGCGTAGTTCGTCAGAACTTTCAACTCTCCCGATTTGAACCGCTCGATCGCAGCGCGCCGATCTTCGGGGCTTGTGTCCTGGTCAATCGAGGAGGCGGGGCGTCCCTGAATCGTGAGCAACGTAGCAAGTGTCTGAGCGCTCTCAACTGAGGCGGCGAAGACCACGATTTGCCAATCTGCAGGCTTGCTCATCACAGAGCGCACGATCGTGCGGGTCCGGTCTCCATCGCGACCGAGTCGCGCTTCGGCGGCCTTGGAAAGCCATCCCTTGGACGTGAACTCTTCGAGCTCGCTCTCCGACAGATCGATCGAGATGCCACCAAGGATCTCCAGACGAGCATGAGCCAGAACGCGATCACGCTGCAGTCTCAGTTGCGGTAGCTCATCACCGAAAACTCCTTCGTCCAAACGGTTGTCGTCGAACCGACGAAGGAGGCGTTCAGTCTCAGCGCTGTCGCGACGCCCGCGAAAGGGCGTAGCGGTTAATCCGATCAGCGGCTTCTCTCGTTCGTGTGTTCCACGACCGAGCCACTCGAGAATCGTTGTGTAGGAGGGGGTGTATGCGCCATGGGCCTCGTCGATGATCACGATGGGCGCCTCTGCCAACCACGCGAACGATTCTTTACCGACTGCACGTGCCAAGATCTTCTGCCAGGTAGCCACTACGACTTGTACGCCGGCGGCTTCTTCTTCCATTTCGTAGCTCGACCAGAAACGGCTGAGAATCAGTTGGGTGTCTTGCCGACCTACAGCTCGCCATAGATAGGACCAAGCATCTATTGCTTGCTCACACAATTCTTCGCCATCTGCCAACCACAAGATCGGTCCGGATAACGTTCTCTCACTTGCATCCAGTCGGTCGTCTCGAATCGCTTCAATGACCGTCTGCACGGCAACACGGGTTTTCCCCGCGCCCGTCGGTAGCGAGATGATTCCTCGTCGATGACCATGGCCGCTCAAGAGCTTGAGAAGGCGCGCCGACACGACCTGCTGGTAGTCATGCAAGTCGTCGAGCTGGGTAGGACCGTCAACATATTCTGTCGGTTTGTTGCGCCGTCGTGCCTTCTCGCCTGCCCATTCTTCACCGAAACCCAGGCTTTTAACCCACTTTCGGGTATTGAACGAACCCGCCCAGGTCGACGGGGCCGAATCCGGCAGCCCCTGCGGATCAACCTTGCAGGCGCGTTCGAGCGCGCGGACACCCAGCATCGTCACGCAAAGCTCCGCCAAATCCAGCCCGTGTGGCTCCCCCGATCCGTCTTTCGCCAGGTAAGTGAGAGCGTCCCTTGGGATCAGGGTTTTTAGCCGCTCTTCGCCGGCGAGCATGAGGAGCCGGTCCGCGTCGGACGACGCACTTCTGATCTCCCGTACTCGCTTGGAGTTCCTACGCCTCTCCATATCATTGAGAAGTAAATTGACCTGCCGGTCGGAGTCGTCAAGCAATAGACATCCAAGCACCTGCTTCAGTACATGACTGTCCGTAGATCCTGTCACGAGGATTCGGTTGGCCTCGCGCGCAGCTGTGCATTCGACTCGCACTTCAGGCTGCCCTGGTACCGCAGCCACCTTGCTGATCGAAAGGCACTTCTGAAGAACGAGGTCCTCCAGTTCATCAGCGCCGGGAAGTGCGTCCAGGATCGGAAAGACGTCGGAGACCAACTCCGGTTCCGCGCTCGTCTCGTAAGAGTAGGTGACCGGAAGGTCTCGGCCCTCAAGGCAATCCCAGAGCTCGCTGAGCGTGTGTACATCGTCGATGCTGTCGACCACCACACAGGGAATTCCGAAGTCATCCAGCACGGCAAATGCTTCTTCACCGTGGACAACGGCGACGCTCGTGCGGTCCTCCTCCGACCACTGGCCGTTGTGGCGCACCCAGAGTCGTTCGGGCGGGTCAATCTCTTTGTGCGTCCAGCACCACCATGCGTAGCTCTGACCGACGCGCAGCAGGTCATCGCGCTCGACGTGTGTATGTACGAGCCAGTTGAAATCGGAGGGGCCGAGTTCGCCGATCTGTCTTTTCAGGCGAAGGACGCGTTCGGTGTCTGAGCTCAGCGCCACGTTGGTGAGGCACGGAAGTAATCCCTCAGGGGCACCGTCGACTTCAGCGACGAAAGCTTCCGTGACGGGGACCGGGCCCAAAGTTGTTGGCAGGAGGCCTTCCTCCCGTACCCACCAGAGTTCGGGCGCAATGTAGCGAGCTGTCTTGGTGACGTTCGGATGGCTCACTCGGACGCGCGGAATGTCGATGTCGGTGACCACGGCGACACTCAAGGCCAATCTGTTTGTCAGACTGAGATCAGGCAGGCATTCGAGAGGTCCCAGCACCGCGTCGAGGGTTTCAATATCGATCGCTTGGCGTGCCTGGACGCCCAACCCCAGCTCATCGCCGATGGTGTCTCGGACTGCCTTCCGATACCGCGACACCCACACTTCGCTGGAATGCGCAGCGGAGCGGGATGGCCTGGCTCTGATTCCGAGCAGGTACAAAATTTCGTGGTCTGCGGCGTGGTAATTCCCATCGACTAAATGTGATCCGTCCTCTCGCAGCTGCTTGAGGCAGTCGCCGGGAAAATACAGCCCTTGCGGAATAACCCAACGCTCGTCACCGTTCCGCACTTGAATCAGCTTCGCTGCATGGCCACCCAATACTTCTTCAAACGCCTCGCGGACCAGCTGAACCCCCGAGCCGCGCATGGCAATCCACAGCTCCTCCCAGTCAACCCGGCCTGTGGCCCTGAGCTGCGTGAGCAGCTCAAGCATCTCACCGCCGTCTTCGAACGGAGTTATTCCGAGGTGTTTCAATGCCTCCGCGGTTGACGGCCGACATGAGACGGCTTCGGCAACGAACGAAGTGCCAGTTTGGCCAGCACCTGTCCGGATGAAACAACGTCCCCTTACCGGCTGTGCCAAATTGCCATTCTCCAACAACACGATTCGTGCATCTCGCACGTCCGCCTCAGTGTTGCTGCCCTTACCGACCAATTTAGCAGCGAGATCGATCGCAGCAGCCGATTTCTCCGGCAGCAGATCGGCGACAATGGACTGGAGCCAGTGGAGCACGCGCCCAGCGGGTTTCGGCCGTTCGCCGTCCTGCATCAGACGGTCAACTTTGGAGCGCCGTTCGACGGTTTTGGTGCAGTCAGGGTGAACCCAGCTGCCGCGGTTGCCAGCTACCGCCAACCACTCGGAGGCAAATTCAGCCACATCGTCGGGTATGCGTTGGAGGGAACTGGGTGCACGCAACTGACCATCAAGATCTGGCAGGCATCGGGCGTCTCTGAGGGCTTCGAAAACCGGCTCGTTCAAGACCGCGTCAGCCCAGCTGCGAGCTTCTTTACCGCGGGCAGGCAGTACATCGATGTATCTGCCATACGCGCCGTCTGAGGTCAGGTCTCTGCGCGCCGATACAATAAGTTGTGGCAGCACATCCGCGAGGATCTCCCGGTTGAACTCGCAAGCAATCACGTTGATGCGATCGTCGGAGAGCTTCCATGGAGCGTTGACTCGACCACTGAGGGTTAGATCCGATTTCACTGGGAAGAATGCCGACAGCTGTCCGAGCCCCACCCCGCCGGTCAGCGGCACGGCCCAACTGACGGTGATCGACTCCCGCTTTGCGGCATATCCAGCCGAATCAAGGGCCTTGATTGATGGCTCGTGGCCAGTTGAAACCACAAGCCAGTCCTTGTTTCCGTCATCTGTTGTCAACGTGACGAAATTGGCCTTCTTTGCAGCTTTAAAATGAGGCTCGCGATCGGCCAACTCGTCGACCAGTTCGAGGGACCGGACGTGTGGAGCGAACAAATTGAACGACTCGTCGAACTCGCTGATTTCCTCCGACAGCTGCTCGGCTGCACCGCTTTTGAGCGGCACCTTGACGACGGTGGTGGCCCACGCTGCAAGCTTCGCCAATGTAGGGTCCGCACGAAATTCGCTCAAGGGCTCAAGCGTCCACGCAAGCCGCAGCGCTGGAACCTCTACTGGTGCGTAGAGCGTGCCGACTTCGGCGGAAAGCTGATCGGCCGTCTGCTGACGGTTGAATTCAAATGATACTGAGCGACTGAAAATCTGTGGGCGGTCAGAGATGCCGCTGATTGATTTGAACCCAAGTCCAAACCGACCAATTTCGGCACCCGTCTTGTTAGACAGGTGCGTGTAAAGCAGCGCTCTGACACCCAACTTTTCAAACGGGATGCCTTCGTTGGCAACGTACAAAGCCTCAGACGTCAGACTGACATGGATGCGGCCGGGCGAGCGGTGCAGGGCGTCCGCGGCATTTTGAATGAGTTCCTGGATTTGCTTGCGTCCATAACCACCCTCGGCGATCCCGCGCTCCTTGCCGGCATCTTCCTCGACCCGGTTGGGATCTTGCTTGTACACCCCGATGCAATTGTCGCGGCATTCGTCTACGAAACCGCCCAATGCGAGGTCTGGGTCAGACCAGCCTCTGATCGTCACTTCACACCCTCCCTTCCGCCACTGATACCACGAAGAAGCTCCTGGCAGGAGCGCTTTCAAGTCGCCGGAGTTCTACCACTGCGCGCCGACAGAAGCGGGAAATCTTGCCTGCTGCCGTGCGAATCGGTCGCACCGGAGTCGCCTGCGACATGCCCGGAGGAGAAAAAAGTCTCGGGGATTCGTCGGCTTCGCAACCACCGTCGTCCGAAGAGCCGGCTAACATCACTGCCATGCCGCGCACAGTTCCGCTGCCGGTCCGCCAGCAGCGGATCATCGATCTTTTTGCCGGCCCTGGGGGCCTCGACGTCGGCGCGACCTGGTTGGGCATTCCGGTCAGAGGAATCGAACTGGACCCGGACGCGTGCGCAACGCGCGCCGCTGCTGAGCTCGATACTGTCCAGGGGGACGTGCGTGCCTACGCTCCGAGTGACTTCCCGGACGCGACGATCCTCACGGGCGGGCCGCCATGTCAGACGTTCACCGTCGCTGGTAAGGGCGCTGGCAGGCGAGCTCTGGACCAGGTTACGGAACGTCTGATGGACATGGTCGACAGTCCAGAAGCCGACTCGGCCCGTGGTTGGTCGACGGACGAACGGACTGAACTCATCCTCGAACCGATGCGTTGGGCGCTGCTTGCACTTAGAGCGGGTTCCCCATTCGAGGCCATTGTCTTGGAGCAGGTTCCCGCCGTTATCCCGGTTTGGGACGCCTTTCGCGAGGTGCTGCAAGACTGCGGTTACAACTGCGCCATCGGAATACTTCGTTCCGAAGAATTCGGTGTCCCGCAGACGCGTCGCCGCGCGATTCTGATCGCCCAGCTCGGAGACGCCGGCGTAGCTCTCCCAGCTCCCACCCACGAAGCGTTTCGAAAGGGAGCTCCGAGCCAAGGTGCGCTCGGGCGTGATCCATGGGTTTCCATGGCTCAGGCCCTTACGAGAAACCTGGAGTTCACGGTGATCTCCAACTATGGGAGCGGGGGAGACCCGCGCAACAGGGGACAGCGTCACTCTGGCGAGCCAGCTGCCACGGTCACAGGAAAAGTGATGCGCAACCGACTGCGCCTCAGTAACGGCGACTCGAGTCGCCTGTCCCATCATGAAGCAGGTCTCCTTCAAACTTTCCCGCATGACTTTCCCTGGTCTGGGTCCGACATAGGCCAGCAAATCGGCAATGCGATCCCCCCGCGTTTGGCCGCACATGTTCTGGCGTCAGCGCTCGACATCCAGTTGCCTAAGGCGGAGCTCGACCGCGTTGTCAGGTCATCGTGGGGTGAAGCTCGGCTTGCGCCAATCCGGCAGGAGGGAACAGGAATTGAACGCCCACCACTTGTGGCTGCGGCCGAATGACTCATTTCGAGTCCCTTGCCTCGCGGAGCTCTCTGAGCTGAGAACAGATGGCATCCGCGACCGTCGCGGGCTCTTCGTGTTCCCAGAACCTCAACACGGTCCATCCGCGAGTCGCGAGGACGGTATCGACCCGTCGATCCCTTTCGATGTTTGTATCAAGCTTTTGCGCCCACCATTCGCCGTTCGCCCGCGGCCGTGTCGCGTGGTCAGGGCAGCCGTGCCAAAAACACCCGTCGATGAAAACCGCTAGATGCAATGTCTTCCAAACGATGTCAGCCTTACACCGGAAATCGGGTTCCGGCCGGGCGTCGACGCGGAATCGGATGCCGCGAGCGTGAAGGAGGCCGCGGACGAGTAGCTCGGCCTGAGTATCACGCCGGCGCTGCCTACTCATCCGGGAACGGACTGAGTCTGACGAGGCGGCAGGCCTCCCGCTAGTCGACGTCGAGTTCGCACTAACGGTCATTGCTGCAACCTCAGTCCCAACCCCGTCGCCCGAACCGCCCGTCGTTCGATCGCCGCCCGCACAGAATCCTCCAACCCAACTACTAATACTTTCTTCTTCGCCCGAGTCACCGCCGTATAGAACAACTCCCGCGTCAACAGCCGCGAATCCTCGCCTGGCATCAGCACTGTCACTTCGTCGGCCTGGCTGCCCTGCGACTTGTGAATCGTCATCGCATGCGTGGTCTCGACATCGGACAGCCGGCTGGTCGCGAAGTCCAACGGCCCACTGGCACCTGCGATCACAGCCCGAAGACCGTCGGCGCGGACGACGACCACGCCGGTATCGCCGTTGTAGATGTGTAGCCCGTGGTCGTTGGCTGTCACGAGTAGCGGTCGCCCCGGATACCACTCCGTCCACGGCGGCTGGCCCGTCGACTCGGAAAGCCATTGCTCGACTAGCCGATTCCAGTGCCGCACTCCATACGGACCTTCCCGGTGCGCACACAGAAGCCGGTGCTCATCGAGCGTCGTCAGCGCGACAGCGTCCGCACCGAACTGCGCCGCCTCGCGCAGGCGCAACGCATGCGGCAACAACACTGGGCGCAAAGCGTCCGACGCATCGTCGGTCTCGACGAACTCGATGTGCTCGCCGCCGGCATGCAGCAGCTTTAACGCACGGTCGGCGTCTCCGACCCGGATCGCCTTGGCAAGAAGCCCGATCGACTCGCCGTAGCGGTGCGAGGTCTTCAGTGTCGCCACCCGCATATCGCTGCGAGCCGAAATGCCCTCGACCAAATCGGCCAGCACGGCACCGGCTTCCACCGAAGCGAGCTGATCGGCGTCGCCGACCAGAATCAGCCGGGAGTCCGGGCGCACCGCCTCTAGCAGCCGAGCCATCATGGTCAGTGACACCATCGACGTCTCGTCGACGACAATTACGTCGTGCGGCAACCGGTTTCCGCGGTTGTGCCGGAACCGCGATGACGTGTCCGGACGGCTGCCGAGTAACCGATGCAGCGTCATAGCCTGGAGCGAGCCGAGCCGCACGCGGTCGGACTCGTCCAGCTGGGCGACTTCGAGTTGTACGGCTTCGGCCAGACGAGCCGCCGCCTTCCCGGTGGGCGCCGCCAAAGCGATTCTCAGTCGGGACGCACCAGCCTGCTCGGTCAGCAACGCCAGCAGCCGCGCGACTGTCGTGGTCTTTCCGGTCCCCGGTCCACCCGTCAGCACCGTGACCGCCTGCGCCAGAGCGATTTCCGCGGCCTCACGCTGCTCCTCGAAACCGGCCGGGAAAAGTCGCTTCGAGGCGGGCACATCGGCGGTCGGCTTGGAGACTTGCAGCGCCAGCAAGTCATCGCAGACCTGCTTCTCCTCGCGCCAATACCGGTCGAGGTACAGCAACCGGTCGTCGTAGAGGTGCAACACTTGATCGAGTAGCGGACTGTCCCGCACCGCCGCTGACCAGGTCCCAGCCGAGGGCCACGGCACGTCTTCGACATCGATGTCAGCAGCGATGGTCGCTAGTTCGATGCAGACTGATCCGCCGCGAAGCCCACGCACCAGCAGCGCGACCGCCAACGCCACGCGTTCGTCGGACTCTTTGCCGAGGACGCAGATTCGATCGGCAACCCGAATGTCCGAAATATCAAGCACACCAGCCTCATTGAATGCCGCCAACAAGCCGGACGTGCCGACGGCAAGCTCGACAGATGTCACGCCGCCTGCCTCCCCTCGTCGAGCAGGTCCGAGAGCGCAATCACTAGGCCGGCGGGTGGCTGCCAGCTGAACACGCCGCAAGGCTCCCCGTCGATCACTGGCGTGTCCGCCCCGCACATGCCCCGCACGAACAGATACAAGACCCCGCCGAGATGCAACGAAGGGTCGTAATCAGGCACCCGCCAACGCAGAAAACGATGCAGCACAACGGTGTACAGCAGCGCCTGCAGGGGATAATCGGAGTGCAGCATGGCTTCGGTCATCCGCGCGGACCCATAGTCAGCAGCGTTGTCGCCGAGGTAGTTGGTCTTGTAGTCGACTACCAGGTAGCGCTGATCCGGCAGTCGCAGCACCACGTCGATCGAGCCGGACAAGTAGCCCCGCAGCGATTGGTTCCCTAACGCGGCCGACGTCAGGCGATCGACATATGGAGCGAAAGGATCGTCGTCCGGCAAGTAAGCGCCTAGCAGCTCGCCGACATCGGACACCGACACGTTCGGCGCGGCGCCACGCAGATCACCGCCGGCAAGCGGGATCTCGAAGTCCAACTCCCGCAACCGGTCTGGGAAGCCAATCTGCCGCAACGTCAGACCGCCGGCCAGCGGACCAAGCGACGTGTCATGCAGAGGCACCAGTGCCGCGGCCAAGTCCGCAGGCGTCACATCCACCGGATACCAGTTCAACTCTCGTCGCGCGTGCGTCTCGAGCTCCACAGCCAAGTCCGCCGCAAACGGGTCGGCCTTCTCGAGCACCGCGTGCACCAACGAACCGAACGTCGCACCGCGAGGCAGCGCAGCCATCGGCGAGGCCACCACAGGCCCGGATGCGTTCTCGATCAACGCAATATCACCGGTCTCGTCATCTAGCTCGGTGACCTCCGGCTCGCTGGTCACTCCGACCGTCTCGGCTACCCGAACCAGACCCGAGTACGAGGTGCGTCGCCATCCGGTGTCGATCGAGCGGTGGAAGTGCCGCATCTCCAGGTCCGAGGGCTCCGGCTTGGCAGGCACCGGGGGAGCGGCCGCGATCACCGACGTTTCGATCACCGGGCCGCCCGCGGCCTCCCACTCCCGGAACCGCGCCATCACGTCGTCGTCGGAAATCTTTGGCGGATCGCACCGGTCAGGCACCTGAGCCTCACCCGGCCGGCGGCCACGCAACAGCCGTGAGAGACCTCCGTTGGGTTCGTCGTAGGCGGGCGCCCACCACACGACCACCTGCGATTGAGCGCGTGTCATTGCCACATAGCTCAGCCGGCTGACGTCGCTGGCCTCCTCCCGGCGGCCCCGCTGCTTGGCGGCCGCGACGCCGGGGCCGTTCTTGCCGCCGACATACAGGCAGCGCACCTCGTCGTCGTGGAAGACCACCATGTCGTAGTCCTGGACGTTGCGGTTGAATGCGAACGGCACGTAGACGACGGGGAATTGCAAACCCTTCGCCGCATATACGGTCATCACCTGCACCGCGGTGGCGTCGCTATCCAGTCGACGGTTGCGTTCGGTTGCGCCGCTGCGCTCTTCGCGTTGCTTGCGCAGCCAATCGCGTAGCCCCGGCAAGCCCAGCTGCTCGTTGTGGGCGACGTCCTGCAGCAACTGGGTGACGTGCGCAAGATCGGTCATCCGTCGCTCACCGTCCTGCCACGACAGCACCCGCGCACCCATCCCGCGCAACTGCGCGGCTTCGAACACCGCGGCGACTCCGCGATCCCTCGCATGCGCGGACCATTCGCGCAGCGCGTCGGCAATACGATCGGTGAGCGAGTCACCGCCGGACACAAGGGTTTCCGCGGTCTCCCCGAAGAACACCGTCGCGGCGGCGGCGCGCACCATCCCTGGGCGGTGTGGTTGGTCGAATGCCTCCAACAGGCAGAGCCAGTCCGCCGCGGCCTCCGAGGTGAACACGTCGGTGTTGCCGGGGTAGACGACGGGAATGCCGTCGTCACTCAGCGCCTGAAAGCAGACCTCCGCGTCCCTGTGCCTCTCGACGATCACTGCGATGTCGCGGGCCCTCAGCGGCTCACCGTCGAAAGTCGCACCGCTGGCCAGCAGCGCACGGATGTCGGCTGCGAGGTCGGCACCGATGTGCTCTCGCGTGTTGCTAATGGGTGGACTCTGAACACCGCTGCGGCCCAGTGTTTCTCGCGCGACCACCCGCAGCCGAAACGGATCGTTGTGTGGCGCGCCCACGAGCCGGTGACCCTGATGGTGTGCCTTGACATCCTCCACGACGATGGCGGCGTCACCGAGTTGAGCGCCGCTCAGCACCACCTGAAGGTGATCCAGCAGCGCAGAGTCGCTGCGCCAGTTGGTGTCCAGTGTCTTCTTGTCACCTGCTGTCTCCGCGGCCTCCAGATACGTCACGATGTCGCCGCCGCGAAACGCGTAGATCGCCTGCTTCGGGTCGCCGATCAGGATCACCGTCGAGTGCCCGCTGAACGCGCGGTCGATCACCTCCCATTGCACCCGGTCGGTGTCCTGGAACTCGTCCACCATGACGATCGGCCAACGGTGACGCATCCGCGCTTGGGCAGGGGAGTGGTCGGTATCCAGCGCGGCGGCCAGTCGGCTCAGCAGGTCGTCGTAGCCCAGCACGCCGAGGCGACGCTTGCGGGTGTCTAGCTCGGCCAGAACGGCTTTCGCGAAATCGACACGGGCAGCGGCCTCCGAGCCTGGGTCCGCATCGACCGGCCGCAGCTCGGCGGCCGGATTGTTGACGGCCTCGCGCCCCAGCTGTAAAGCGTCACCGTACTGCAACACCGGATTGTCACGTTCCGCGCCGAAATGAGCCAGATACAGATCGGCGACGATCTCGGCGGTCAGGTCGTCGAGGCTTTCCAACAGCGTGACGGTGGACGACGTGTCACCGGCCACCCCAAGCGATTTCAGCACCAGTTGGCAGAACTGGTGCGTGGTGGCGATCGTCGCTGCGTCGAAACCGGCCAGCGCATCACGCAGCCGTTGCTTACGCGCCTCACGTTCGTCGTCAGGGGCAGTTATCAGATGCGCCACCAGTTGGTTCTCGCCGACCGTCGAGGGATCATCGAAAGCGGCTACGGCATCGACGATTTGACGGCGTACCCGTTCACGAAGCTCTTGGCTGGCCGATCGACTGAAGGTGATGAGCAGCATCTGATCCAGCGTGGCTTTGCCCTCGGCGAGATAGCGCGTCACCAGCCCGGCCAACGCGAACGTCTTGCCGGTGCCCGCGCTGGCCTGCAGCACGGTGGTGGACTTTTCGGCCGGCAACGAGCCGAGCAGGTCGAAGGGCTCCATCACGTCGGGATCCTCTCGGCCCGAAGCATCGGCAGCCAGAGTCGGCAGGCGTAGGCGCCGAGCCGGTTCTTCTCGCCGTCGAACTCCTCACCCGACCGCAACGGCGTCATCAAATCGGACAGCGGGGCACCCTTACCCCAGGCCCGCTCGTGCGCCGGCGACTGATCCTCTCCTGGGAATCGATTGGTCTTCCACCGGTATCCCGCCGCATTTTCAGGATCGTCGCCTTCATACCGCGCGACCGCCCACGCGTACGACGTCTTGACCGGCAGCGGAAGCGGCTCACGTCGACCGGCGTCGTAAATCGCCACCAGCTCGCGCAGCACCTCCACGGCGTCACCGTCGGGCCGGCCGATCTCCTCGACCCGCGGGTTGGTGCCGCGCTTCGGTCGTCCGATGCACGCGGCTGACCAGTCCCGGCGGGCATCGCGAGCGAACAACGCCAGCAACGGAATCCACGATGCCAGCAGATGCTTACCGTCCAGCTTGGAATACGTCACCGACACCAGGCGCGTGCCGTACACCGCCGGCACGGTTCCGCTCAGGCGTCGACCGCCGCCGAGTTCGATGTCGACGTCATACGGTTCGGCGTCCGCCGTCCGGTACTGCGTGGCTTCGATGGCCAACAGGTTCGCTTGGTCGCGAATCTCAGTTGCCTTGCGCCACCCCAGGTGTCCCGGCGGCAACGTGCCGCGGCGCCACTCCGCGTCGCGTGCCTGCTCGGCGGTCATGCCCCGGAGAATGTCGTGGAGTATCCGGTCGCCGACCGTCCACTCCTCGAGGTTGTCGAGGTCGACGGGCATGGCGTCTTCGATGCCGTCGACGTCGCGCGGCAGGGTGAATTCCAGCGCCCGGAAGAAGCCTTTCACCGGGTCGCTGAAGAAGCCGATCAGGTCGGCCAGGATGACGTCGTCGGCGGGTGGGTAGGGCAGCGGCTTGGAGATGAACGCGGGACGCTCGCTGCGCTCGCCGGCGCTGACCTTCGCGGCGCGCAGCGCGATCGGGTCGAAGCTGAACGGCACACTCGGCACCAGTTCGCCGGGAATGACGTTGCGAATGTCGAACGGCTGCAACGGATGTTCGACGACGATGCGCGTGCGGATCTTCTCCGGTGTGGTCAAGTCGAGGGTGTCCAGCAGTTCGTCCAGCGGCACCGCCGGCGGTCGGGGGAGACCCGAGTATTGGTTGGCGCCAGTGTAAGTGATGACCAGCTTCTCGGTGGCCGCGCCGATAGCGTCGAGCAGCAATTGTCGATCCTCAGAACGGATGTCGCGCTCACCGGTCATCGGATCGCGGGCCAGCGTGTCGTCACCGTCGACCACGCCGAGGCGCGGGAAGACGCCGTCGTCGAGACCCACCAGGCAGACCACCCGGTGCGGCACCGACCGCATCGGCACCATCGTGCACACCGTCAGCGTTCCAGTGCGGAAGTTGGCCCGAGTCGGGCGACCGGCCAGGTGCTGGTCGAGCAATGCCCGGATGTCGGGTAGCCGCAGTGTCGTGTCGCCGCGAGAACCGGCTTGCTCCAACACTTCTGCGAACTCGCGCTCGACCTGACGGGTCTGCCAGGCATCAGCGTCGCTGGTGCGCGTCAAAGAGCTGATGCCCTCGGCCAAGCCGGTGAGCCAATCGCGGAGCGGTCGTGCACCGGACAACGCGTTGGCTGTCCTTTCGAGTCGGCAAACGAATTCGGCCAGCTGGCCAGCCAACTCGACCTTATTGCTGCCGACGTCGTCGAGCGGCAGCGTGTTGTCGATCCAGGCGTGTGCGTCGTCGGACATCGCGACGCCCGCAAGAATTCGATCGATACCGAAACGCCATGTGTTGTGGACGAAGTCGACGTGGTAGGGCTTGCGATGTTCGCGGTCGAAGCCCCACCGAATGTTCGCCTGCCGCACCCATCGGGTGATCGACTCCAAGTCGTCATCGGCAAAGCCGAACCGGGCTCGTACCGGTGCGGCTTCCGCGATGTTGAGCACCTCGCTGGCCGTCACCCGGCCGTCGGCCAACGCGAGCAATTGTGCGGCCAGGGACAGCAGCGGATTGGTCTGAATTAGTGACCGGTCGGCGAGCTTGACCCGCAGCCGGTGAGCCGGGTGGGCGCCGTGCACCACGTCGCCGAGTCCGAAGTCAGCGACGATCAGCGGTGCATACGTCTCGATGTCCGGGCACATCACCAAGATGTCACGCGGCTGCAAGGTGGGATCGTCTTGCAGCAGACCGAGCAGGACTTCGCGCAGCACATCGACCTGACGGGCCGGGCCGTGGCAGCTGTGCACCTGCACTGAGCGATCATCCGCGACGTGCGTACGTCCTTGTGGCCGAACAGCATTGGCGGCAATGTCGGACTGCAGCCAACCCAGAAGTGTCTCCGAATGGTTCCCGCTGGGCAGGTATTCGTCGGTGTGTACCTCGGAGGGCAGGCTGCGTTGTAGTTCCCGGAGGTCACGGCCGAGCGTGGCTAGCAGCGGATGGTCGACCTCGCGGTGGCTGGCGTCGTCGCGCCGCGGGATGGAACCCCGATGAATGGCGAGCTTCTGCCACAGCGCGTCGCTGGGGTGAGGGAGCCACAGATGCAGGTCGTGGTGGGTCGACACCGCCTGCAACAGCTCGATGTCGGTCGAGGCGAGCCGGGTGTGCCCGAACAGCGATAGCCGCGCAGGCAGGTCGCTCGGTCCCTCTTGTAGCCGCGACACGGTCTTCTGCTGGCGGATGTGTGGGGGATCGGCGTCGATACGTTCGACGAGCGCGCGCCACAGCTCGGGCTGCCAATGCAGGTCGTCGTCGACGCCTTTTGCGCTGCCTTCGAACCAGTCGATCAGCAGTTGCGGCCGTTGTCGAGCGTAGGAGGCGAACAGTCCGGCGAGTCGCCGCGCGACCGAATACCGTCGGCCCCTTCGCAACTCGGCTTCATCGCCTGCATCGAATTGGCCGAGGTGCCTGGCCAGGATCGCGCACCACGGCTGGTCGAGCGAGCCGTCGATCGTCTCGATCAGCGGCCACGTCATTGCGTCCGGTGACCAGGGATCGTCGTCGACCGTGCCAGTGATCTCCGCGATCAGCGAGCCCGGGCTCCGGAACGCTATTCCCGCACACACCCCGTCGCCGTTACCGCCGGCGCCCAGGATGTGTGACAGCCGCTGACTCAGCCAGCGTTCGACACCGCGGGCCGGCACCAGGACGAGTTCCTCGGCGAACGGATCCGGCAGCGGACTCGCCAGCAACGCGCCCAGACCGTTCGCTAGCTGGTCAGGGCGCTCGGCACGGTGGACGTGGAGTGCCATCAGTGGCCACCCTAGGGCCGAGCGTGAGGTGAGGTGGCGGGATTAGGCAAATTGTCGTACCAACGTACTAAACGACAAATAGGAGCTCGGCTCACTCATCTGCCGAGGTTCTACGCTGCATGTCGGTGAACTCAGGCATGGCGGCGGCTGGGTTGATCAGGCGGGCGTCGCGGTAGCCGCGGACGTTGCCTGACGCCGCCATCATCGCTTCACGGGACTTGCCCTTCGCGTAGGTCATAGCGTTCGACTCTTTGACGCCCAAGCCCTTGCCGACTTCGACAGCGTCCTGATCGGCACCCATGTAGAGAAATTCCCATCCATGGTCGTTCGTTTGTTGCTCCACAAGGGCTTTGATGTCTGGTTGCCGCCATTCGCGGCTGGCGTTCTCCAAACCGTCGGTCATGATTGCCACGACGACCGTGCCGGGCTTGTTCTCCTCGGGCAGAGCGTTGATTTCGGCGGCAGTGTCTGTGATGAGCTTGCCCATCGAGTCGTGTAGCGCTGTCATGCCGCGCGGAAACAACGCCAGCGGGGGCACCTGTCCGATGGCGATGCCGCGGTAGACCACTTCGTACTCGTTGTCGAACTGCGCCAGCGTCGCGGTGCACAGCCCTTCGCCAGCGCGCTGCTCGTTGACGAAGGCCTCGAAGCCGCCGATGACATCGGACGCGATGGATTGCATCGACCCGGAGCGGTCAAGTAGGAACACCAGGTGGGTGAGGTTCGGGTTTGACATGAGTGATCCTTTCCAGATCGCTAGGAGGGATTGGCTTTTCGGCGCGGTTTGAATCGCATCGGCTCAGGAGGTGCTGCTGCCGGCGGCGGTTGGCGGGAGTACTTGTCTTGGCGGGCGCGTTTGACATCGTCGGCCTTCACGCGACCTGGCGACGTCGAGTACGGGCCCAGTCTGGCCGTGTTGGCCAGCCGTGGCCCGACCGCATTTTCAGTGAGGCCGGCGTGCTTGCCGGCTGCCGCGATCGACAACTCGTCGTCGACAACAGCGCTGGCAAGCCGCTCGTCGAGTAGTCGGCCGACCTCGTCGAGGATCGACCGAAGGTGTTGCAGTACTTGGGCAGTGGACCCGGCAGATTCCGCTTGGTCGAGAAGCGAACGGATGAGCTTGTATTGGTCGGACATATGCCACTGTACCGCACAATGTGCGGAGTCCGCAATAACTGCGGATAGGGAATCTGACGACGCCCCGTGCGCGGCTCAGTTGTGCCAGGTGCCCGGGATGAAAAGTCTCTAACCATTAACGGCCAAGCCTTTCCTGATGGACCTGTTGTACTCGCCGGCGAACGCCTCCGCGAGATTGAAGGCACGCTGTTCGTACTCGTCAGGCGTCAGATCGTTCGGATGCGCGGCTCGACGCCGGGCGAGGCGAGCCAGCGCGTCGGCACCCTCGTTCAACGGCTCACCTTGGTGGCCACGCGCCCACACCAGCGTCAACCGCTCTCGTTCCGCGTACATCATCTGCTGACCGATCACCAAATCGGTAAGCACACCCTTCGCGTGAAACCGTTGGCAGCGGTGGGGAATACCGTCGCAGCCTCTCATCCAATTCGTGGCCATCTCGATCGCTGACTTGCTGTCGCTCCGGAGCGTCAGCGGCCGGTCCCGCAAACTGCTGACCGCGTCGACGATCGCCCGCAATTCGGACACGAGTACGGGTTCAGAACCGTGCATGTAAGTTCTGTGCCGGCGCCCCTTAAGCCCGTATTGACCGTCGGCCGCCAGCCACCCGCTGCCGGTGTAACTTTGACGAACCGAGCCATCGGTGGCGACGGTCAGCGGTGACGTGTCGGGCGGTCCTGACGCGACTTCTTCACTGAGATCTGTCAATGCATTTTGGGCGGCCTCCATCAACGCCAGGTTGCTAATCCCGGGCCACTCGATCGACGCGCCCGGCAGTAGGCCGGCGATCTCATCCTGATAGCGCCATAACGAACTCGTCGCCCGGACCGATACCAGAAAGCGGATCCGGGCCGTGCCGGCCAACTCGGCGCGAATGGCGGCAATTGCGTCCAGAATTGCCGATTCCTTGCTCGACGTCGCGACCGTGCCGGACCAGCTTCGATTAGTGCCGACCGCTCGGTACTGGAATGCGTTGCCTCTGCGGTGGCAGGAGGTGGCGATCGCGATCGCTGCGATTGGCGTTGGGGGCGGGGTGGCGACATCGATGCGGCGCGGGCGTGCCTGCGGCTTCGGCATGTTCGCTCTCCCTCCTGCTTCGCCAAGTACGTTGATAGTGGGCATATCTCGTAGTTTTCTTAATCCATTTCAGTGGTCGGCGCGTGGTGCACCGACGCGCGTGCTGCTTTGTTGCCGGTGACGATAGAACTGCGCACCGACAACAGCTGGCCACGTCGTACCCCTGTGTCAGAGTGAGACCGAAAGGAGTCGATGATGACCAGCCAGACAAAGTCACCGCGTCTCACGCAGCGATTTGATGCCGCCCTTACTTACGCGGCAGAAAAGCATCGCGAACAGTCGCGAAAGGGTGGGGATATCCCGTATCTGGGTCACCTGCTGTCGGTCGCGGGTTACGTGATCGAAGCGGACGGAACAGAAGACCAGGCCATTGCCGCATTGCTGCACGACACTGCCGAAGATCAAGGCGGCGAGCCGACGCTAGCGGAGATCCGGAAAAGGTTCGGCGACGAGGTTGCGTCGATCGTCAAGGAGTGCAGCGACACCGTTCTTACACCCAAGCCGCCTTGGCGTGAGCGTAAGGAGAGCTATATCAACCACCTCGCCGGGGCGTCCGACAGTGCGGTTCTCGTATCGCTGGCCGACAAGCTGAACAATGCGCACGCGATCTTGCGGGACTTTCGAATGCGCGGCAGTGATCTGTGGCAGCGGTTCAGCGTCAAGGATCCGTCGGAGCACCTTTGGTACTACACGTCGCTGCTGGCGGTTTATCGCGAGCGCTTCCCGAACAGCTGGTTGGCTGATGAGCTTGGCGAGGTGATCGGCTCGCTGGAATACGAGCTGAGTCAGTCGGCTTAGCTTTGGGTAAGTAGCGGCAGTGACGAGGGAGGGAATGCGATGGAGACCTGGGATGCGATCACAGCCCGACGCAATGTCCGCGAGTACACGGAGCAGCTCGTTTCAGAGTCGGACCTGAACCGCATCGCCGAGGCCGGCTGGCGGGCGCCGTCGGCGAAGAACCGCCAAGCCTGGGATTTCGTCGTCGTCACCAACAAAGAACACTTGCAGGAGCTGTCCACGGTCTGGCGCGGCGCCGGCCACATCGCGGGGGCGGCGGCCGCGATCGCCCTCGTCATCCCGGAACCGCCGGACGAGCGACGCAGAGTCACCGACCAGTACGACGTCGGGCAGGCGACCATGGCGATGATGATCGCGGCCACCGACCTCGGCATCGGGACCGGCCACTCGTCGGTGGGGGAGCAGGACAAAGCCCGCGCCATTCTGGGTGTGCCCGAGGGCTACGAAGTGGCCTATCTACTCGGCGTCGGGTATCCGGCGGACCGGCCGCTCAAGCCGATCCGTAAACCGAATCGTCGACCGTTCGAAGAGGTTGTGCACCAGGAACATTGGTGATCGTCTGACTCGGTTCATCCGATGGGTGCAACCGTTCACGGTGCTGTAATTAATTCTCGTATAGCTGTGTGTATGCGTCTTGAGCGACTGCGCGCAGCTGGTCGTCATCCAAGCCGCCCACCTTTTCGCGCAACTCGGGGTCAGCAACGTAGTCGTCGATAGCGAAGAACAGGTTTTCAAGCACCTGAAATTCTCGGCGTGGAGCTCGGTCCGTGTCATTCTTGAAGACCCGCAGATATTGCGACTCGAAGCTATGGGCAGGCAACCGCCCACTGACGAAATCCGAAATGAGGTCCCGGTACTTATCGATCTTCCCGGCCTCACCTACGCCGTCGGACGACATCAGCCACTGATCCTTAGCTACGAGTTGCACCGACGGCGGTCAAGTCTTCAGCGGCGCCAATTGTCGGCGATCGTCTGCATCGACGCATCGATATGCCCGTGGCTGACCAGTCGAACATCCAGTCCCGCGTGCTCCACGATGCCAAGTGACCGGACGATGGCGTCGTCGATCCAGGCGTCGTCGTTGCCGAAGACGCCACCGCCTAATCTGGTGAGGAGCAAGGTGTTGGATCCGCCCGCGGTTGCCTGCTCGACCGCCGCCAACATGGTTGCTTCGTAGGCTGCTTCCAGAATTATTCGGGCGAACGTCTCCCAGCTCGAGCGCGGACCGCCGCCGTAGGTGACGGGCAGAGCCGAGCAGAATGCCTGCGAAACATGTTGGCCGCGAGGCGCCCCGACCGCGGTTACTTCCACGTTGCGATGCAAACCGACAGCGAGCTTGCTGCGCAACCTGTCGCGAAAAGCCTCGTCGTCGTTCGCAATGAGGTCGTCAATCGCTTGCAAGCCGGTCGGGGTACATAGCGCGTAGCCATTGCGCATCGTCCACAGCTCGGTCACTGGCCGGTCGAGTTGAGTGGCCAACGCCGTGCCGATATCGGCGAGCCCGTCGAGCTGGCGATCGTGTGTCTGACCCGTCTGTCCGTCGACGGGGACGAGGTAATTTCGGTAAATGGTGGCGGCGCCTGCCGCGATCGCACAAGTGGGTCCCTGCGTGTGGTCGAAGGCGTAGCGCGCAACCCCTTCTTCGGGCGTGATGTTCGGCCCCGTCATCTCCAACAGGTTGAACTGCGATGCGACCTGAAACAGCGCCCGACTGTATTCCGGGAGTATGTGAAGTTCCCCAACATCGGCGGCGATGCACTGGACGGTTGTGCGTTCGCCGTCAGGCAGGTTGACCCGTTCCCGCAACTCGCTTAACGGCGTCAGGGTCAAAGTGCCAATGCCGTAACGCTTGTCGCTGGCGGTCGATACCAGCTGGTCGCCATCGACGGTGAGTCGTTCCTGAGTGGTCCGGTAATCGCGCTCTTGGAACCCGGTGAGGTTCTCGAACCAGTCGGATGATGCCATGCGACGAATCCTCCCAGCAGTCATAGCAGATTGCGGATCAGCCGATGAGGCTGTCCAGCAACCAGATTCGGGTGCGGCGCGCGCTCATCAGGATGTCGGCCACACCTCGAAGTAAGTGGTCACGGCGCGTTCCACCGCCAACCCATGCTCGTCAGGCATCCAATCTTCGCCCATGCTCGCGACTATGGCGGTTGCCAGCAGAGCGTTAACTGCGGAGCTCTGCTCCACGCTAGGAATTCGTGCCGCGCGAAGCTCGGCTAGTAGGCCAGGATCGCGACGATTCAACTCGTCCACAATCACGGCGTGTGCCTCTGCCGGAAGAGCGTCCAGGACGTTGATCTCGACCTGCCGCGGATCGTCGCCGGCGTGGCCATTGTCTGTCGGCATGAATTCACGCCGTCACAGCTGCGACGGGGACGTCGACACTCAGCCAGCGTTCATGAATCTCCTCCAGACGATCAAGGGGGGCTGAGAGCAGCAGGCCGAAGGCTGCCGGCGGGCTAGCCTCGTCGCGGTAGTAATCACGGTAGAACGGCATGCATTTCGCGAACCAGGAGAAAGCGTCGGGCTGGTCAATCAGGATCAAGTGCGCGTCGGTGATACGAGTGAAATAGCCCGGCGCAGGCGGCTTTCCGCTCGCGGTATTGATCATGTTGTCGAGGTCGCGCATGAAGTCATCAAAGGCGTGCGAATTGCGGCCAAACCATGGTGGGAAGTGCCAAGCCTCGGCGAAGGCGTCGTAAAGCGCATCGAGCGTCCTAATTTGCGCGCCATCGATCGTTCGTAGCTCGAAACCAACTGGAAGCGTGGTCATCGGGTGTACCTGGGGGCTGGTGCCAACGCAGGGGCCGTGTCTACCGGCTTGCTCAATGAATGATTTCAGGTTCATTCTTCTGTGCTATCGGATCCGGTGAAGCGTTGCATAGTGGTCGGTGGTGTACCAAGCGGAACCATCACTTCCTGTGACAATGCGTTCGGTGTCTCGGTTCTGTCCACCGACTTTTGGATTTGCATCCCATTCCTGGTAGGTAATTGGCTGGCCAGCTGCATCCGTGGTCGGCAATGGGTGTTGTCCGCTTGGCGTGATGTTCTCAAATTTGCCTCCGCCCTTCGTACCTGGTGCGTTCGCTGACCCCGGCCACTTCCCCGCGTCGATCTGGTTCAGCGTGTCTTGCACATTCTGCGGAAGGGGCTCGCTGCCCGGTCTCCCGCCCGGCGGGGCGGGCCCTCCTTCTACCGGAATCCCGAGCTGGTCCAGTCGCGCCTTAATCAACGCCCGTCGGTCGGTTATCGAACGCTGGGAGACAAGACAGGCCTCGTACTGGGCCTGCGGCAACAGTCCGACGTTTTCGATGCCGCATCGAGCGTTCCACGCTCGCTGCTCAGCGTTGAGCCCTTCCCATTCGGCTAACGCCTCCTTCGCTGTCATGTCCTTCGGATCGACCGGAAACGAAGGGTCCTGCTTGAACGTCCGGTTGTCAACCGCCCGCACCTGCCCGTTGGTCGCCGGCACCTGTGGGAACGTCGACCCGACGCCGGCCACCGCCGCCGTAACCCGGCTCGCCACCTGAGCATCCGCGCTGACCAGTTGCGCCGCCCTGCCACCAATATTCGCGGCATGCGCTTCAGCGGCCGCCTGTCGCGCCGCCCGCTGTGCCGCCGACCCGCCAGACATCCGATCGGCGACCGAAAGGTCCTCGCCCACTTCGAATCCCGCGGCGCGGGCGTCCTCGACGGCGTAGCGAACACCCGAGCGGGCCGCTTCGAGTTCCGAGGCCCCGCTGCGCGCGACGGTCGCGGCGTCGTGGAGTTGGTCCACTACCCCGCTGGTGGTCATCAGGTCGGCGTGGGTGTCGGTGCGCAGCGCATCAGCGGCCTGGCCGCTCCAGTCGACGCCCATCGCGTCGCTCCACACCCCGTGCGCGGCCCCATAGCTACGCTCGCCGACGGCCTCCCAATGACTGGCAGCCTCAGTAAGGTGATCGGTCGGCCAATTCACCAACGCCGACAGACCAGGGCCTCCTGCGACGGCTGCCATGGCTAGAGACTCACCACCTGCTTGAAAATGGCGGCAAGCGCGGCTGCCGACACACCTTCCTGTGCGACGTAGCTGTTGTCGGCTTTCACCACGTGCGCGGCGCGCCGATCCACGAGTGCTGCCAAGCCGGCGGTGAACGCCGCAACCTCGCCGTGAGCAGCATCGACGGCTGCCGCACTGGCCTGGCAGGCCAACCCGAGCCCGGTGGGTGCCGCGACTTCGTGCAAGTCGCCCGCCGTAGCACCCCAGCGCGTGGCCATGGCATGCACGCCTTCGGTGTCTACGTGCACTTTCTGCTCCATGGCCGGGAGTGTAGGCACATCTGTCACTTCCAAACCAGTCACCGCATAGGCTGGAAGAGCAGCGAGGCTAGGCAAGCATAGAGAGAAGCGGCAATGGCGCACCAGATGCCACGAGACCACAAGGGCGACTATGGAATTGACGGCTCATTCCACATCATCTCGGCTCGCGGCCAGGCGGTCGGCATCGGTGTCGGTGCCACCGCCCTCGCCACCGCCGCCGGCCTCAACCTGAAACGCGGCAACCGCCTGATCGCTGCACTCACCGGCGCCTCGTCGCTCGGCATCGCCGCAAGCACGGCGCTCTACATCTACGTCACCAGGGCCGGCAAGTTCGCGGTCTGGCAGCGAATCCTCGACGAACTCGTACTCCAGGGCGACGAAACCGTGCTCGACATGGGCTGCGGGCGCGGTGCGGTGCTGCTTGCCGTCGCCAAGCGGCTGCCGAAGGGTAAGGCCGTCGGCGTCGACCTGTGGCAGGCCGACCAAACCAACAACTCGCCGTCAGCCACCCTCGCCAACGCGGAAATCGAAGGCGTCAAAGACCGTATCGAACTGCACACCGGCAACATGACTGCACTTCCGTTCGCCCACAACACCTTTGACGTGATCGTCAGCAGCCTTGCCATCCACAACATCCCGGGCCATGACGGGCGTCGCGAAGCGCTGAACGAGGCCATCCGCGTCATGAAGCCCGGCGGACGACTCGCGATCGCCGATCTGATGGAGACGAGACAGCACGCCGAGCACCTGCAAGCCCAAGGTTGGCAAGAGGTCGAACACAGAAGCATCGGATGGCGCATGTGGTGGGGCGGACCCTGGATGACGACGCACCTTGTCACCGCGACAAAGCCGCGATGAATCGGGCGGGAACTCCTGCGTAACACTGCGAACATCGGCTGTTTAGCCCCCTAGTCTCGAGGCGATCGGTCCCTAGTCTCGAAGTCGATGGACAACCCACTGCGGCATCCTCCCGGAGTGCCACGCGTCGAAAAGCCACGCGCCGAAGGCCAATTCCATCTCGCCGACGGCCGCCGGCTCGGCTATGCCGAATTCGGCGACCCGAACGGTCCGGTGGTGCTCTGGTTCCACGGAACCCTCGGCGCGCGACGCCAATTCCTCGCCAAGGGCAGGCGCGCCGCGGAGCGACTCGGGCTGCGCGTCATCGTGATCGAACGACCAGGCACCGGGCTGTCCGACTCGCATCGCTACACCTCGGTCAGCGAATGGGTCGCCGACATGGCCCAGGTGGCCGACGCCCTCGAAGCCGAAAAGTTGGCCGTCGTCGGCATGTCCGGCGGCGGACCCTATGCGCTGGCCTGCGGTGCCCTGCCTCCGATGGTCGACCGCGTTGCCGCCGTCGGCGTGCTCGACGGCACCGTCCCCGCTGTCGGCCCCGAAGCCACTCGCGCCGGCGCCACCAACATCGCCCGCCGCTTCGGCCCCGTCCTCACTCAGCTACGCCGACCGCTGGCGGTGATCGCCACCATCCTGCTCGCACCGCTGATTCCGTTCGCGCACTACGCCTATCGCGTCTACATGCGGATGTGGCCCGAGGTCGATCGGCAGGTGCTCAACGATCCCGAGGTCGAGGCGATCTTCGTCGACGACATGGTGAACGCCTTCCGCGGCCGATGCCTGGCCATGGTCGACGACGCTCGACTCCTAGGGCGCGACTGGGGTTTTCGCCTCGTCGACGTCAAAGTGCCGGTGCGGTGGTGGCATGGCGAGACCGACCACGTGGTCCCGATCGACGGCGTGCACACGGCCATCGCGCGCCTGCAGGATGCCGAACTCACCGTCCGCTCCGAAAGCCACCTCGGCGGCTTCGCGATGACCGAAGACGTGCTCGCCCACATGCGCGAGAAGCTCATCGGCGGCGTGGGGGACCTCCCCGCAGTTGCGCGGTAACTCACACGTCACAGCAACACCGTCAGCTGGTTGGCACCCATTTTTGAAATCGTGACTACATGCGATATCAACCGAGCCGTGATATCGGATGCGGTCACAAAACGAAAAAAGAGAATTGCCTCGGAGAGGTGAATCCCCGCGTGCCGATCGTGCGCGGCAGTGCCCCTCCGATAGCGTCGACAGACATGACCGGCGCCGTGACCCGCATCGCGCTAGCCGGCATCATGTCCATCGCCCTGGCAACGCCGGCCGCCGAGGCGGTGCCCGCGACCAAGAGCGCTTATGTCTCGGTCTCAGTGGCCACGGTGTGGACCACGCCGCAGAGCCCGCGCCCGGTCGACCACCTAGCCCTGACCAATCCGGTCGATATTCGCGACTGGGTGGCCGCGATGACGCAGGACCAGCAGGAAGCGCTTACCTCGGACGAGCTCGACCAGACGCAGGTCCTCTTCGGCGACCGCGTGGTTGTCGTGCGGGAACAGGGCGACTGGGACGAGGTACGGGTCCCGGGCCAGGCCACCCCGAAGGACTCTCAGGGCTACCCCGGTTGGATTCTCAAGTCCCAGTTGGCAATCGACGCGGGCTACGGCGCACTGAAGGAATACGGCCCCTTTGCGCTTGCAGATCGCGGTACTACCACTTGGCTGTACGGCGACTCCGCGCTTTCGGCCAAGGCCCTCGAGATCAGTGCCAACACCCGGCTTCCCGTCCTGAATCGCACCGCGACGGCCGTGCAGGTGGCAACGCCCGATCGCGGCACGAAGTGGCTGGATGCCCGAACGGTGTCCGTCTACGAAAAGCCCACGGAAATAAAGCGTCCCACCGGAGCGGACCTAATCAAATACGCAGCCACGTTCGTCGGCATCCCCTACGTGTGGGGCGGCGTGTCCGGGTTCGGGATCGATTGCTCCGGCTTCACCGCCGCCGTCTACCAGGTGCACGGGATCACTCTGCCGCGCGACGCCGGCCCGCAAGCCGCCGATAACCGCGGCCGCGCAGTGGACAAATCTGCCCTGCAACCCGGCGATCTGCTCTTCTACTCGCACGAGGGTAAGGACCCCGTCAATCCCGACGCGATCCACCACGTGGCGATGTACTACGGGAACGGCACCATGATCGAGGCATTCGACAAGTCGGAACCGGTGCGCATCACGCCCGTTCGACTCGACGGCGATTATTGGGGCGCGCGCCGCTACCTCGACCCGCCCCGATGATCCTTGCCGTCGACCTCGGCAAGACCTCCTGCCGCGCCGCCGCGGCCGGCCGCAGGGCCGCGGGCGCTGGTGCACCCGGGCTTGCGACGCCCGGCGGCGTACGGGCTGCCGAAGCGGCGATCCTAGCTGTCGCAACGGAACTCGGTCCGGTCGACGAGGTGATCGTGGGCGCCGCCGGAGCGTTCGCGGCGCCGGACGCGGCCCGCGCCCTGGGGCACGCGCTGCTGACGTCGCTGCGGGCGGAGCGGGTCGCGGTGACGAGTGACGCCGTCATTGCGCACGCGGGTGCGTTGAACGGGCAACCGGGCGTCGTGCTGATCATCGGCACCGGCGTCGTCGCGCTCGCGATCAATGCGCAGGGTGCGCTGCGGACCGTCGACGGCTGGGGCCCGTGGTTGGGCGACGAAGGCGGCGGCGCATGGATCGGCGCCAAAGGGCTGCGCGCGGCACTGCGCGCCCACGACGGCCGCGGCCCCGCCACCGTGCTACTCGACGCCGCCCGCGCCCGCTTAGGAGCGCCGGAAACCTGGCCCGCCCAACTCACCGATGCCGCCGCCCACGCGGCTTTCGCGCCCGACGTGCTCGCCGCTGAAGACGACCCAGTGGCCGTCGAGATCGTCCATGCCGCCGCCGACGCCATCGACACGACGGCCCGCGCGGCCGGGGACGGCCCGATTGCAATAGTCGGCGGTCTCGCGGAGCACCCAGCGCTGCGCGGCACGCTCAACGCAGTCCCGCCCGCCGGCGATGCGCTGGACGGCGCACTGCGGCTGACCCGAATTCACGAGCCCCACGTCATCCGCGCGCAAGCCAAACCCGTTGTCGTACAGGGCCTCGATGCCCTCGCCACCGAAGCTGCCCGTCCGGACCTGCATGACCTTGATGCGCGGCCGATAAAAGACGTCGTCGCACTGCTGGTCGCCGCCGAAGGCGAGGCGCACGCCGCGATAGAAGTGGCGGTCCCGCGTATCGCCCAAGCTGCCGAGGCGATCGTCACGCGCCTCCAACACGGAGGCCGCCTGATCTACGCCGGCGCCGGAACACCCGGACGCCTCGGTGTGCTCGACGCGGCCGAATGCGGCCCCACCTTCGGCACCGATCTGGTCCGCGGCGTGATCGCCGGCGGGCCAACGGCTTTGACCGAGGCGATCGAGGGCGCTGAAGACACGTTCGACCCTGCCGACCTGGATGACCTGACCGCCGCCGACGCGGTCGTCGGGATCACGGCGTCAGGACGCACGCCGTATGTGCTCGGCGCGCTCGACTACGCGCACACACGAGGCGCGCTGACTGTCGCGATCGTCAACAACGCCGGCAGCGAAGCGTCGGCCGATATCATCGTCGAATTGCTGACGGGCGCAGAGATTCTCGCCGGATCCACCCGGTTGACCGCAGGGACAGCGCAGAAGGTCGCGCTCAACGCGCTCTCGACCAGCGTGATGATCGCGCTCGGCAAGGCCTACGGACCGCGGATGGTCGACGTCCGCCTGACCAACGCGAAGGTGCGCCGACGGGCGGTGCGCATAGTCCGCGATGCCGCCGGGGTCGACGAGCAGACCGCGGCCGCCGCGCTCGCCGCCGCCGGCGGTCACGCCAAGACCGCGATCGTCGCGCTGCTCGCGGGCATCGACGCGGCGGAGGCCACTGTCCGGCTCGAACGGACACGAGGCCACGTACGGGCCGCACTCGGTGAGCGTTAGCCGGGCGGGACGACGCGGACCCCGCGGCGGTACCGGGTGGGACCGCAGCCGAACCAGCGCCGACATGACCGGCTGAGCACACTTTGTTCGGCGTACCCGAGTTCTCGGGTCAGGTGGGTGAGGCTGATGTCGGTGTCACGCAGGTAGTGCTCGGCGGTCTCACGGCGCACGCTGTCGATGAGTTCGCCGAACGTGGTTCGCTCCGCCTGCAATCGACGGTGCAAGGCCTTCGGATGCAGGTCGAACTGCGCGGCGATCAATTCCAGGCTGGCCGCGCCGGTCGGCAACAACTGCCGGACCATCCTGCGCACCGACTCGGTCATGGCGGGCTGATGCGGGGCGATGCCACGCAGGTACCGCACGACCGCTTGATGGGTCAGCGCGTCCTGTTCGAGTGGGCGCGCGAGATCGGCTGTGCGAAAGGTGAATCCAGCGATGGGCTGGGCGAAGTGCGGACGGCAGCCGAAGTAGCTCGCATAGTCGGCCTTTGCGGTGAGCGGCCGGTGCGGGAGGTGCACCGTCAGCGGTCTGTACTCGGCGCCGAGCATGAACCGCAACATGCCCAGCGACACTCCCAACGACAATTCGGTGGTCTGCGGATGCGGTGGCGGTCGCTCGATCAACACCTCGAACGCGTAGAACGAGTGCTCGGGATTGGCGCACGGGTCGATATGGGCGGCAATCGCCGGGCTGTAGGCCGCCAGAAACGTCTCGACGATCACGAAGGCGTCGCCGACGGTGGCAGCGGTGCGCGCCGCGACACCGAGCGGACCGAGGATCTCGATGCCCTGCCGCAGCGCCAAGCGCCGCCCGAAATCCGGAGTCGAGGTGGCTGCCGCCGCCGTCTCGACTGCCTCGATGAGACTCAGGTACGGCAGAAAAACCTCGTGGTCACCGACATCGCCGGCCGAGACGCCGGCGGCCTCCAGTAGCGCGACCGGATCGCTGCCCAACTCTGTCACCAACTGCGGATATCCCGACAGCGATGTGCCACGGACCACAGACATGTCAACAAATGTCAAATACTTGTCCGCAACTGTCAAGACGTCGACGCGATCCGGCCCGCATTCTGATTATGGAGAGGACCACCATGAGCTTTGACACCGTGATTCGCAATGGGCGCTGGTTCGACGGCACCGGCGCACCGTCGGCGATCCGCAACATCGGCATCCTCGGCGGCCGCATTGCGGCGATCAGCGAACAGCCGCTCGACGAGACCGGATGCGGCCACGTGATCGACGCCGACGGCAAGTGGGTGATGCCCGGCATGGTCGACATCCACACCCACTACGACGTCGAGGTGCTCGGCGGACCGGAACTGTCGGAGTCGCTGCGCCACGGCGTGACGACGGTCCTGCTGGGTTCGTGTTCGCTGTCGACCGTCCATGTCGACAGCCAGGACGCCGGTGATCTGTTCGGCCGGGTGGAAGCCATTCCGCGCGACCACGTCATCGGCACGATCGACCAGCACAAGACGTGGAGCAACTGCGAGGAGTACATCACCGCGTTGGAGTCGCGGACGCTGGGCCCGAATCTCGCTGCGTTCATCGGCCATTCGGACATGCGCGCTGCGACCATGGGTTTGGATCGCGCCACCCGGAAAGAGGTGACCCCGACCGCGTCCGAGCAGGCGCAGATGGAGCGGATGCTCACCGAGGCGCTGGACGCCGGATTCGTCGGAATGTCCTCCCAGCAACTGCTGTTCGACAAGCTCGACGGGGAGACCTGCCGCTCGCGCACCTTGCCTTCGACCTACGCCAAACCGCGCGAGCTGCGCCGGCTGAAGTCGTTGTTGCGGCGCAGAGGACGAGTCCTGCAGGCGGGTCCCGACATTCAGAATCCGTTCAACATCGCATCCCAGGTGGCCCAGTCGCTGGGTGTGCTGCGCAAGTCGCTGAAAACCAGCCTTCTCTCGGCCGCCGACATCAAGGCGAATCCGTGGCTGATCGCGATGCTGGGCCCCGGAGCGCGTCTGGTCAACCGGCTCGGCGGCAACTTCCGCTGGCAGCATCTGCCGGTGCCCTTCGAGGTGTATGCCGACGGCATCGACCTGGTGATCTTCGAGGAGTTTGGCTCCGGTGCGGCCGCCATGCACTTGAAAGAGCAAGTGGCGCAACGTCTGGAGCTGCTGCGCGACGAGGACTACCGGCGTCGGTTCCGCAAGGATTACGACAGCAAGTTCGGTCTGCGGGTGTGGCACCGCGACTTCTTCGACGCCGAAATCGTCGACTGCCCAGATCATTCGGTGATCGGGAAGTCGTTCGGACAGGTAGGAGTCGATCGCGGCGGACTGCATCCCGTCGACGCGTTCCTCGACCTCGTCGTCGAGCACGGCACCGCACTGCGCTGGCGCACCACGATCTCCAATCACCGGCCCGACATGCTCAAGAAGCTGGCCAGCGATGCCGGCGTCCAGATGGGCTTCTCCGATGCCGGCGCGCACCTGCGCAACATGGCCTTCTACAACTTCGGCCTACGCCTGCTACGCCACGTCCACGATGCCCAGCAGGCCGGCCGGCCGTTCATGACCGTCGAGCGGGCGGTGCACCGACTCACCGGCGAACTGGCCGACTGGTACGGCATCGACGCCGGGCACCTCCGGCCGGGCGACCGCGCCGACCTGGTGATCGTCGACCCCGCACACCTCGACGAATCGCTGGACGACTACGCCGAGCAGACCGTCGAGCAATACGGCGGACTCTCCCGGATGGTCAACCGCAACGACGACACCGTCAGCGCCGTGCTGGTCGCCGGCCAAGCGGTGTTCCTCGACGGCAAACCGACCGAGGTGCTGGGCACCCAGCGCACCGGCAGCTTCCTGCGCGCGTACGCCACCGCGATGACGAACCACGTCGAGTTGGCCTCCGCTGCAACGGCGGTCAGCACGTCCTAAGCGACGAACTGGGCCGGACCGCGTGTAATTCGCCGCGGGGCCCAGCGGCATGAGTAGGTTGATCCCCATGCGGATCCCGGTCGTCGACACGGTGCTGGGCCGGCTCGGCCGCCGCGACGCCGGGCTCGAGCTCATCGAGGAGCTCGAGGACGAGGCCGTTCAGCCCGTAGACCCTGACGACCTGCTCTCCGCTGAACCGAACCTGCTGCTGCAGCGGATGGAAAACCGGCTGATCCGTCACCATCTCGCCGCTCCCGACGTGCTCAGCGCCGAGGACCTGCGCCAGCTGCGTTACATCCTCAACTTCGCCCGCCTGGCCGACTTCGAGCCCGGCGCGGCGGGCCCGGACGGCACCCGCGGGCGCGGCGACGTCTCGGTCGGCGCCGAAGTCGCACCGTGGCGGTCACGGGTCGCCGACGCGCTCTACGGCCCACTGCGCGAGGAGCGGGATCCCGTGACCGCGCTGCGGACCGCACGCGGCGCACTGGAGAACTTGGCCGCCGACCAGGACGACCAGCGTCGTGTACTGATCGAGCGACATGGAAACGACTTCTCCGCAACGGAATTGGATGCCGAGGTTGGCTACAAGAAACTCGTCACCGTGCTCGGCGGCGGTGGGGGAGCGGGTTTCGTCTACATCGGTGGCATGCGGCGGCTGCTGGAGGCCGGCCAGACGCCCGACTACATGATCAGCGCGTCGATCGGGTCGATCCTGGGCAGCCTGGTCAGCCGCGAGTTGCCGGTCCCGATCGAGGAATACGTCGCCTGGGCGAAGACGGTGTCCTACCGCGCCATCCTCGGGCCCGAACGGTTGCGCCGCCGCCACGGGCTGGCCGGCATGTTCGCGCTGCGCTTCGACGAGTTCGCCGGCGCGATGCTCAGCCGCGAAGACGGGCAGCGAATGCGCATGTCGGACTTGGCGATTCCGTTCGACGTCGTGGTCGCCGGAGTCCGCCGGCAGCCCTATACGGCGTTGCCTTCCCGGTTCCGCCGTCCCGCGTTGGCGGCGCTGCAGATGCGGTCGGTGCCGTTCCGTCCGATCGGCATCGGCCCGGTGGTGGGCACCCGGATGTGGCAGGTGGCCGCGTTCATCGACCTGCGGGTGGTCAAGCCGATCATCATCGGCGACGACAGCCCGGCCCGCGACTTCGACGTCGTCGACGCCGCGTCGTTCTCGGCCGCGATTCCCGGTGTGCTGCACCATGAAACGACCGATCCGCGAATGATCCCGCTCCTCGACGACCTCTTCGCGGAAGAAGGCATCGCGGCCCTGGTCGACGGCGGCACGGCCAGCAACGTCCCGATCGAACTGGCCTGGAAGCGCGTGCGCGACGGCCGGCTCGGCACCCGCAATGCCTGTTATCTGGCGTTCGATTGCTTTCACCCGCAGTGGGATCCGCGCAACCTGTGGCTGGTGCCGATCACCCAGGCCGTCCAGCTGCAGATGGTCCGCAACGCGCCCTACGCCGACCACCTCGTCAGGTTCGGGCCGACGCTGTCGCCGGTGAACCTGGCCCCGTCGTCGGCGTCCATCGACCGCGCCAGCCGATGGGGCCACGACAGTGTCGACAAGGCCATCCCGCTGACGACAGCACTGCTGACGCCCACGTGGTGGGAGGGCGACAGCCCGCCGGTCGCCAAGCCGAAGACCCTGCCGAAGTCGGTGGCGTCACCGATGAGCGCGGTGATGGCCGCGATTCAGGCGCCGACGAACCGGCTGTCCCGGTGGCGGGACCGCTACCTGACGTGAAGCGGTCAGCCATCGCCGTGGGACTCGCCGTGCTGATGCTCGTGACGGCGTCATCGGCCAGGAATGCGGTGATCCGCGCAGGAATACGGCCTGCCGCAACCGAATTCGCGTCGATCTCCACGCTGATGAACGACGCGATCGCGGCGGAGAAGCTGCCGGGCGGTGTGGTGGTTGTCGGACACGGCGGGAAAACCGTCTTCCACCGGGCGTACGGCTCGCGCAAACTCGCTGGGGAACAGGGGTTGGACGGCTCGCCCGCGCCCGCTGAACCGATGACCGAGGACACCATCTTCGACATCGCCTCGCTGACGAAACCACTCGCCACCGCGACCGCCGTCATGCAGCTCTACGAAGACGGCAAGGTGTCGCTCGACGAGCCCGTGCAAACCTACTTGCCCGACTTCAACGCCGCCAACGACGCAGAGCGGCAACGGGTCACCGTTCGTATGTTGCTGACGCACACCTCCGGCGAACCGATCGACGTCGACCTCGCAGACCCGTGGGGTCTGGGTCGCGCCGACAAAGCCGAAGGCATTCGCCGCGCGCTGGTCATGCCGCTGCAGTCAGCGCCCGGTGCGGTTTTTCGGTATGCCGACATCAACTACATCCTGCTCGGTGCGTTGATCGAAAAGCTGTCCGGCCAAACGGAAGACGCGTACGCCCAGCGGAACATCTTCGAGCCCCTGGAGATGACCGACACCCGCTACCTGCCGCCGGCCGGCCTGGTGCCGCGCACCGCGCCGACCGCCGTCGACGACCAGAGCAGCGCGGATCCGGCTCAGAATCCCGATTTCGGTCGCTTGCTGCGGGGCGTCGTGCACGATCCGACGGCACGGCGTATGGGAGGAGTGGCCGGGCACGCCGGCGTGTTCGCGACAGCGCACGACGTCGGCCTCTTTGCACAGGCCCTGCTCGATCGGCTCGCGAACCGGCCCAGCGGTTTTCCGCTGCGGCAGGCGACTCTGGCGGTGATGACGAGCCCTCAGCAACCCGGACATCACGCCGGTCAAGTCGAAGCCGCCAACGAGGCCATCCGGAAAGCCGTCGCAACGACGCCCAACGCCGCTGATCCGCTGCTCGCTCCGCACTATCCGGCAATCGAGGGGCAGGAGTTGTTCGGCTTCGGCTGGGATATCGACACGGCGTTCTCCAAGCCGCGCGGTCTGATCTTTCCGGTCGGCAGCTTCGGCGCCACCGGCTTCACCGGAACCTCGCTCTGGCTTGACCCGGGCTCGGACAGCTACGTCATTCTGCTTGCGAACGCGATTCATCTGCGCGGCAGCCCACCCATCTCAGGGCTGCGGGGTGACGTGGCAACCGCGGCGGCCGAGGCCCTGCGACTTTGATCCCGCGGAAATAATTCGGACCATAGTCCGGTTAGCCCTCGGTGTTGTGCGAAAGTCCAAGCCAAAGGGAGAACCACCATGACCGCAGCCGTTGACACCCACCAGCTCACCGCCGGGACCTGGGCGATCGACGCAGTCCACTCGTCAGTCAACTTCGCCGTCCGCCACCTGGTAGTCGGCAAGACCTACGGCCGATTCGACCAGTTCAGCGGTGCCATCACGATCGGCGAAGACGGCACCCCAGCCGTTCGCGCCGAGGTCGACGTCACCTCGATCGACACCGGCAACGAACAACGCGATGCGCACATCAAGGCGCCCGACTTCTTCGATGCCACGCAGTTTCCGTCCGCGACGTTCGTATCCACCGCGGTGCGGGCCGACGGGGACAACTACCTGCTCGACGGCGACTTCACGCTCCGAGGCGTGACCAAGCCGGTCACCCTGTCGCTGGCGTTCAACGGTGTCAGCCCCGGCATGGGGCACGGCGAAGTCGCCGGATTCGACGCCTCGGTGGTGCTGAGCCGCAAGGACTTCGGCGTCGGTGGCGAGCTCCTGCTGGACGGCGGCGGCGCGATCGTCGGCGACAAGGTCACCATCACGCTCGCGATCGAAGCCCTGAAGCAGAGCTGATTCGCTCGGAGGCGGGCAATTCGGTTACTGGGTAGACGGGGTGACGGGTGGGACTTCGGTGGCGTCCTGCCCGTCACCTCCGCGCCACTTCCGAAACCCCTGCCGCGCCGCGAAAGCCCCCGCCACCGCGGTCACACACCACACCCCGATCGCCGTGTACGCCAGCGCCGGTGACTTGTTGCCGATCGACGCGCCCAATGCGGTGTAGACGAACGCCCGCGGTACCGAGCCGATGAACGCGCCAACAGCCATCTGCCACAACGGAACTCCGAACGCACCGAACGCATAGGAGGCCAGCGCGTCCGACAGGCCGGGGATGAACCGCTGACCGACCACCGCCCACAACCCGCGCCGCTGAATCAGCCCGTCCAGCCGATCCGCCCGCGAAGCGCCCAGCAGGGCTCGCGCGCTGTCCCGTCCGGCCCGGCGGCCGAGGAAGGCCGCGACGACCGCCGTCCCCACCGTGGCGCCCAGCGTGACGAAAACCCCCAGCAGTGGACCGAACAGCAGCCCGCTGCTGGCCGCCAGAATCGGGCCCGGCACGAAGATCGCGCCCAGTACCGCCGACAACACCACGTAGGTGAACGGCGCCAGCGGCCCGGTCGATTTCACCCAGCCTCGGACGTCCTCGATGTTCACCACGTGCTTGACCGCCAGCAGGTAGAACATCACCACCAGGAAGAGCGCGAACACCGCGAGCCGGATGATGTGCGGGCGCCGCGAGGTCGAGGTCATGGTGACCGTGATTCTTCCGTATGCCCGGCTCCGTTAGGGTCAGGTCGTGGCGAGAACCGACGACGACAGCTGGGAAATCACCGAGAGCGTGGGCGCGACGGCGCTGGGTGTGGCGGCGGCCCGCGCGGCCGACACCGAGAGCAGCGATCCGCTGATCAACGACCCGTTCGCGCGGGTCTTCCTCGACCGGGTCGGCTCCGGGGTCTGGGACTGGTACGGCGCTCCCGAACTGCCCGCCGAGCTGGTCGAAGCCGAGCCGGACATGCCGCAACGGATGCAGGCGCTGGTGAGCTACTTCGCCACCCGGACCAGATTCTTCGACACCGCGTTCATCGACGCGACCGACGCGGGTGTCCGCCAAGCGGTGATCCTCGCCGCCGGCCTGGACGCCCGGTCGTGGCGGCTGCCATGGCCCGACGGCACCACGGTCTACGAGCTCGACCAGGACCGCGTGCTGGACTTCAAGCTCGAAACCCTGCACGAGCACGGCGCCGAGCCGAAAGCCAACCGGGTCGCCGTCGCGGTGGATCTGCGCCAGGGCTGGCCAACGGCGTTGCAGCAGGCCGGTTTTGACCCCTCCGCCCCGAGCGTCTGGTCGATCGAGGGTCTGCTGATGTATCTGCCGGCGGCAGCGCAGGACCTGCTGTTCGAGCGCATCCAGGAACTCGCCGCACCCGGCAGCCGCGTCGCCGTCGAAGGGCTCGGACCCGAATTCGCCGTCCCCGAGCTGCGCGACCAGCGACGCGAGCGGATGGATCGGGTGCGGGAACTGATGGAGCAATCGGGATCGCAGCTCGAGGTGCCCAAGACCGACGAACTGTGGTACTTCGAAGAACGTGAAGACGTCGCAGAGTGGCTCACCCGCCACGGCTGGGACGTCACCGCCACCCCATCCGACGAACTGATGGCGAGCTACGGGCGGCCGTCCCCCGAAGGACTGGAAGAGGCCTCGCCCACGCACTGGTTCATCTCCGCGCGCAAAACGTGACTTGCGGGCCGCCGCGCCGCACTTAGGCTGGCGGACATGGACATCGGTGCACTGCCGCCCGGCGTGCCGCAGAACTGGGCCGACGTGCGCCCGCTGCTGCGGTCGATCCTGCGGCCGGCCACCTACCGCAGTTTCGCCAAACCCGGTGACCCACTGGCGTGGCGGATCCCGCTGACCGCGTTCCTGCACGAACTCGTCGCGATCGATCTGCCCGAGATGCGTCTGATCGTCACCATGGACATCACCGACCAATGGGGTGTCAGCGGCACCGACTTGTTCATTGCCGGCCGGGAGAACATCGCCGGCCTGCACCCACCCGGCAGCTTCGAGCCCGGCACCGAGGGGGTGCTGGTCGACGCCGATCAAAGCAGCTACATTACCTCGGCCATCCTGACGCCGGGCTGGCTGGCCGCACTGGCCCGGCCTGACGGTCCGCGGCCCGTGGCGTTCGTGCCGACCGAAGACACGTTGATCCTGGGCAACGACGGAAACGCGCAACTGTTCGACACCGCCGAGCAGATGTACTACCAATCCGATCGCGGCGTCTCGCCCGAGGCGTTCACCGTCGGGGCCGACCGGAACCTCGCACCGTTTCTCGATTCGGGACCGCACTCATTGCGGCGCAGAGCAATTCAGGCTCGTACGACTGGCGCGGTTCGGCAGTACGGGGAGCAGGCGCAATTCCTCACAGAGCTCTACGACGAGCAGACGATCGAGGGCTACGTCGCCGCGACGGACGTTGTCGACACCGGGCACGGCATGCGTTCGGCGGCGGTGTGGGGCGAAGGGGTTCTCCACGAACTGCCCGAAGTCGACTACCTGTTCTTCATCAACGACGACGGACACTTCGCCGTCCCGTTCTCGGTGGTGGTTGATCTCGTCGGCATCAGGCCGACACCGGGCTACTTCCCGCCGCGCTATCGGGTGACGGATTGGCCGGAGCCGTCGGTGATCTCGGCGTTACGCGCGCACGCGGTGACCCTGCCGACGGGTTAACGCAGCCGCACCAGCCGCGTCGTCGAACTCTCGTCCAGCTCGACGACATCGGAACGGGACCGCAGAAAGTCGCTGAAAGACTTGAAGCCGAGCGACTTCTCGCTGAACGACGGGTCCATCCGCTTCATCTGTGCCTTGACCGCGGAGTTGTGCAGCCAGTCGACGTCGTCCTTCTCGGTGCCGATCCGCAGCGCGCGGACGAGCAGCGCGGTGGCCGCTTGCGGATCGGGTCCGGTCGGCGGTTCGTCGTCGTCGGCCTTGGTGCGGTTGGCCTTGGGCTCGGCCACCGGAACTCCGGGCAGTGCGTCGTAGATGACGAAGTCGTCGCATGCCGCGGCCAACGCCTTGCTCGACGAACCGGCCACCCCGACGCCCACCACGTAGCGGCCCAACCGCTTGCAGCGCTGCGCCAGCGCGATGTAGTCGGAGTCGCCCGCGACGATCACCACATGCGTCAGGTCCGGCAGGCGGAACATGTCCTCGACCGCGTCGACGGCCAGCCGGATGTCGGCGCCGTTTTTGCCGTACGCCGCGGCAGGAAACAGCTGCACCAAATCGACTGCACGCCCGACCAATTGCTCGCGGTAGCCGTTGTTGACCTCCGACGACCAGTCGGCGTAGGCGCGGGTCAGCACCAGCGTGCCGAACGACGAGGCGAAGTCGATGATGGCGCCGACATCGACGGTGGCCCGCTGAAGTCGATCCTCCTTCAGGCCTTTGGCCTTGTCCTTCTGGAACGAGCTGCGTCCGTTGACCTGGTCATACCGCGAAATCACGATGTTGTCGAAGTCGAGGTACACCGCAACCCGGTCCGCGTCGGCATCTGTCATCGGTCCAGTCTCGACCATCGTCGGCCCAGCGAGCCCGATTTGCGCATAGTTGGTTTCACGAGTGTCGAGGACATGCTGAAGACCGGAATCTTCACCCTCGACGAGCTCGACCAGGCCAACCAGCGGCCGGCCGGCTGAATAGCGCAGCGGCAGTGAGCAACTGCCATACGGTGATGGTGTAGACGCTGCCGCGCTCCCAGACTCCGCGCGGCCCGACGCCGGAGTTCTCCAGCCCGTAGACGAATACCGAGAAGCTGAGCAGGCCAACGACGCCGAGGCCGATCGACACCCGGCGGTGCCATCCGCCGATGAGCGACGAACCCGCGATGATTGCCGCGTTTCCGCCCACGATCGCGAGCACCGCGCCGGCGGCATGGGTGGCCGATCCGCTATGGAATAACGCGATCAAGACATTGCCGGCTGCGTTCGCGCCGACCAGAGCAACCAGCGGTCGCGCCCCGCCGGCCAGCACGGCGCCGACCAGAAACAGCGCGCCCTGCACGCAGAACGCCGCATTCATCACCCATGCGTCGGCCGACCATGCCGGGACCCCGAGATCGCTGATCATGTTGTGGGCATAGCTGTACGAGGGCCGGAATACCGCTGCCGCAACAGCTTCCAGACCCAGATAGACTACAGCGGCCGACAACCAGGCCAGCGCAGCGCGACTCGAATGTGTCATCACTGAAGAACGCTAGCGGAATCGGTACTCAGAGACCCGGTCAGCCGTTACCGTGACGAGACGCCCAAGAAAAGAGGTGCCTCATGAGTAACTACCAGGTCAAGCTCATCATCCTGTCCACCGACGATCTCGACGATTCGATCAGGTTCTACAGCGACACCCTCGGCATGGCGCTGAAGTTCCGCGACGGTGCCCACTTCGCCGCGCTCGACGGCGGGCCGGTCACCCTCGGTCTCGCGACCGAAGTCGACCATCCCATCCCGGGTCAGGTCGTCGTCGGCATCAAGACCGACGACGTCGACGCCGCGGCCAAGGCCATCGAGGCCAACGGCGGCGGAATCGTGCGGGGCCCGTACGACGACGCCCATGAGCGACGCGCCGTGGTCTTCGACAACAAGGGCAACGGCATCGTCTTCTACAAACCCTTGGGCCGTTGAACTCGCGCTAACCGCCGAGATGCGCGCTGCTGTCGTCTAACTCGTTGCGAGGCAGCGCCATCGGTGTCATCGCGGGCACGTCACCGGCCTCGACCACGATCCGGGTGATCGGCGTCAGCACCTGAAACACCGTCTCGACCTCGTCGTCGCTCAGCGCGTCGAGCACCGACAGGGAAAGTTCGTCGGTCTGCGTTTCGATGCGATCTTTCAGCTCCTGCCCGGCGGTGGTCAGGGAGCCGTCGTCGTTCAAAAAACCCCGCGCCGCCAGTTGCTGTTCGCAGGCCTGCCATTCCTCGTCGTCGTAGTCCCGGGTGCGGGCTATGTACTCCTTGGGGATCGCGCCCGACGCGGAATGCAGGACATTGCATTCCCGGCCGGTGACACCGGCGGCGCTCAGCACCGCGATGTGGGTGTCACCCCGATGCTCGCGCAGCAGCGTGGTCGCGTGCCACAGCGCGGCCAATGGCTCGTCGGGCCAGGGCAGTGCGCGGTTCGCGGCGAACAGCGGTCGTCCGCTCAACGGCGCCTCACGCGCCACCTTCCCGAGCAGTTCCGCTGCGGTGGAGACATTTTCGTTTGATTCGAGGCCGTAGCGGCGCAGCACCCCGACCGCGGTATCCAGCCGGACGCGCAACGCCTCGTCCGGACCGGCGATGTCCCATGCCGCCGGCAGCGCCTTGGCGACCCGGGAGGGGGCGAAGTTGTAGAAGATCGCCGTCACCACTTCGGGCGGCACCGTGCCCAGCGGCGCCGAGCGGGCCGCGAAATAACCCATCCAGTAGCCCTTGTAGCCCAGCCCGTCCAACGCCTCGCGCACCTCCGGCGCGAAGTAGGTCACGCCGTGGATGGGCTCGAACCGGTCCAGGAAGCGCCGGGCAAGGTGTGGTTCCCTCTGCATGAAAACCGAGCCTAGGGGTTGTCGAGGACGCCGACAATGCCCGCTCCCCGACGTCGTGCTTCGACCGGGTGACCAGCCTGCGTGTTCACCCGCGAGAGGCGTAGGGCCACGGCCGGTTTCGTTCGGGAATCGACCTGAATCGCGCGTGCTTCAGCTGGGCCCGGAGCTCTTGGCGCAGCTCGTGCAGGTCCGGGTCGGTCCACCGGTTGCGGGCCTCGACCGGATCTCCGGTGAGGTCGTAGAGTTCCCACTGATCGTCGAGCGGACTCATCCGATACGCCTCACCGCCAAGCCCGTTGGCCGCGAGGTGTCGCACTCCCGGCTCGGTCCACGTCGCCGGATCGTCGAATGTGCGCACCAGCTTCCACAGCCGACCGTCGACCCGCGTCACGAGACCTTCGAAGTTGGACCCGACGTGTGCGGGCACCCGAATGCGAATCGGGGCAGGGGGATTGGCGGTGCGTCGCAGTCGGCGCGCCACCGCGGAGGCCCCGGTGTCACCTTCGAGGATGTTGTCACGGGTCATGATGTAGACGGCCCGATCGTCGTCCGCCGGTCCGCCGTCGACCACCGGCATCAGGTTCGCGCCCGGCAGCCGGTGCACCTCGGAGAACGAATCGGCCAGTTCGTCGGCCGCCAAGTCGATGTCCAGTCCGGCGGCGGCCAGCAGCGTCGGCAGTAGGTCGACATGCGACGTCGGCGCCGTTACCTCTCGCGCCGCGGTGGCCTGCGAGCCGATCCGTGCGATCACCAACGGCACCCGGGTCGCCTCGTCGTAGAGGTTGAACCACTTCTGGTGCAAACCGCCATGCGCGCCAAGCAGTTCCCCGTGATCAGACGTCCGGACCAGCACCGCGTTGTCCGAGCCGCCCTCGGTGACAGCGCGACGGACCCGGTCGATCGGCCCGTCGACCTCCGCGTGCAGCCGGTAGTACAGGTCGCGGTAGCGCTGCGCGTTGGCCTTGTAGGCCCGCTCGATCAATGGCGCCGGACCGTAGCCGGTGGCATAGGCCTCCCGGAACGCAATCTGCGCGGCCGGTTTGGTGGACAGGTCCTCCTCGGCGGTGGGTGCAGCCGGCACGGGCGGCGGATCCAGCGGAGAGGCGTTGATCGGGCTGCGCCGCAGCCAGCCCGGGAACAACACGATGTCGTGCGGGTTGACGAAGCTGGCCACCAGCAGGAACGGGCGGCACGCCGCCTCGTCTCCGGCGCGGCGCCGGGTGTAGCGGTCGATCAACCACGTCACGACGCGGTCGGCGACCAGTGGGTCACGTCGCACCCCGGCGTTGCCCGGCAGCGCGCCGTGCGGCTCCGGGCCGACCCAACCTGAAAACCCGTACGGCCCAAGCGGATCAGCGTCCAGGTATTGCTGCACCGCGTCGTGGTCGACGGTCCCACCGGCGTCGTTGGTCTGCACCACCGCCCCGTCGGCGCCGTGCAGATCCGCGTGCGAGATGTGCCACTTGCCGTCGTAGTGGGTGTCATACCCCGCGGCGCGGAACCAGTTGCCCATCGTCGGTACTTCACCGGGCCGCAGCCAGCGCATCCGCGAATCGTCCGGCATCTTGCCCAGTCCGTCGGTCTGGGTAACGCCGTGCAGATCGGGGTAGTGCCCGGTGAAAATCGTGGGCCGGCTGGGCGCGCATGCCAGCGAACCGGTGTAGTGCCGGGTGAAGCTGACGCCGTGGTCATCGAACCACTTGCGCCCCAACAGGGTTCGATCCCGCCAGGCCAGCACCGCGGGCGACTCGTAGGGTGGCACCGCGCGTTCCTCGTCGGTCATCAGGATGATCACATCGGGGCGGCTAGTCATGACGTTGCTCCCATCGGCGCGCGAGACCGTCGAGCATGATGTCGGACTGCCGGGTTTGAACCAGGCAGACCGCCCGCTCGACAAGCTTGTGTACTGGGCCAGAACCGATTTCGACGGTGCTCGTCAGGGTCACCGCCGTGTGGTTTCCGGACGCTCGCACGCTCCAGCGGTTGTTGAACCGGCGGATGTGACGGGGCAGTCCGTCGACGTCATAGGCGATTGCCCGCTGCGCATCGAACTCGGTGATCGTCTCCACCAGCGCGTTGCGGCCGATCTGCACCCGCCGCGTGGTGCCGAGCGGCTCACTGCCCTGGATCAGGATGCACGAGTGGTCGATGTTGTCGGCCCACGAACTGATCGAGCCGAAATCGGCGAGCACGTCCCAGACGGCTCCCGGATCGGCGGCGATGGTCCTGCTGCGGTGGACGTGGGCCACCGCATCAAGCTATACGATCAGCACCCCGAGATTGCCGGGTTGGGTCGCTTCTTCATTGCCGAGAACGTCGAGACAACCCTGCATGGCCGTGTCGCCTTCGCTGATGTACCCCGCCGCGCGTTGCAGGCCTTCGCCGTCCGCGGCCTTGGTGGCGATGACGCAGTAGGGAAGCCCGGTCGTATAACTGCTGATCGCTTGCTGCAGAAGACTATTCACCACCGGTTCAGGACTCGGCAGCTTCACCCTCAGATCGGCAACCGCCGTCGTGGCGCTCTGGCAGGCCGCGCCGGTGCCGGCGATGTCCTGATGAGCCGCGGCAGCGGCGATGGTGTTGCGGGCGGCGACCAGACCATTGATGGACGGCTCGGATTCGTCGAGCCACATCCGCATCGACGGGGGCGCGCTGCCGGCCTGTTCGATGGCGCCGGTGTCCTGCGAGTCTGATCTCGCAGACGCCCAGTAGTGGTATGCCCCGGCCAATGGGCCGATGACGATGATGACGACCCAGCTGACCACCGTGAACCGCTGGTCGCGCTGGTATCTGCTGGGAGATAGATGTGATGATCTGGCCATGGCGGCGGCCTCATTCGCACTCGGAAACCGTAACGCCCTCCATCGGGCGACTGGGTGTTGCATCTTTTCCGGCAACCGGCGGGCTCACATGCCCAACAGGTCAAATACCCATAGCCCAGAGCGGGTAATCCTGGTCGGTCGGAGCAGGCCGGCGCATTTCTCCGGAAACGGCAGGCCACGATCGGCAGGGGCGATAACGTCTGCGTATGACGACTTACCACACCGTGCTGGTCGGCACCGACGGCTCTGACTCGTCACTGCGCGCCGTCGATCGCGCCGGCGCGATCGCTGCCGACTCCGACGCAAAGCTGATCATCGCCACCGGTTACCTCCCGGAAAAGGACGACACCCGCGCGGCTGACGCCTTGGGCTCGGAGGCTTACAAGGTCACCGGAACTGCACCCGTGTACGCGACGCTGCACGACGCCCGTGACCGCGCCAAAGCGGCGGGGGCGACCAAGATCGAGGACCGCCCGGTCCAGGGGAGTCCGGTTCGTGCGCTGGTCGACCTCGCCGAGAAGGAGGGTGCCGATCTGCTGGTGGTCGGCAACGTCGGCCTCGACACCGGGGCGGCGATCATCGGGCGGGTGTTCTCGATACCGGGTGCGGTGGCCAATCGAGCCAAGATCGACGTCCTGATCGCCCACACCAGCGACTGACCCGATTCGGTTGTGCGGCCAGCTGATTCACGGCCGTATTCGCTACCGGTGGGCGGGCGAGATCCAACTTCGTGCGAAGTGCCCGCGGCTAGTAGGTTTCGGATCGCCAACAGGCGTGTATCCCACCCGCACAACGTCAAATCACGTTGCGTTGGAACAGCAAATTTTGCGTAGCCCGCATCTGCCCGGGCTTAATTCTGCGCATTTTGAGGAAGGTTTTCCATGTCTAATCGAAATACTGTCGTCCGGTCCCTGCACGACCTCGGAGCGGCCGCGTGGTTCGGCGGTGCACTGATGGGCGCCGTCGGTGTCAACGGCGCCGCTGCCGCAGTCCGCGAACCGCGCGACCGTGCGCGTGTTGCCTCAGTCGGATGGGCGAAGTGGAGCCCGGTCAATGCCGCTGCGATCGCCGCGCACCTAGTTGGCGGCGGGGCGATCCTGTACGCGAACCGCCGCCGGGCCAAGAACCAGGCCGGTGTCACGGCCAACACCGTCACCAAGCTGATCGCCACCGGTGCCGCGCTCGGCGCCACCGCCTACAGCGGAGCGCTCGGTGCCAAGACCGCTCAGGGTGACGGCCACGCCGCCCACGGAGCAACCGAACCGTCGTCGGAAACACCCGACGACGTCGCGAGTGCGCAGCGTCAACTGCGCTATCTCCAGTGGGTGCTTCCCGTGTTGACCGGGACCGTTGTGGTCCTCGGCGCGCAACAGGGTGAGCAGCAACGGCCTGCGGAGATCCTCAGCGGCCTCGGCAGCAAGCTTGCCGCCCGCACCCGGTCGAAGGCGCTGCCCTCACTGTCGGCAGCCTGATCTACCTCGCTGCGGCAGAGCCTCGTGAACGGGGTTCTGCCGCAGCATTTTTCACAGGCGATAGCCCGCGGTGCGTGCCGTCGAAGGCGAGGGGCCGAGACAGCGCGTCACAGGCATGGTTCATGCTGGTACTCATGACCCGCAACGAGATCACCGAACAGATCGTCGTCGCCCGCTTGGCCAAGGGCCTGACGTGGCAGCAACTGGCCGACGCCATCGACCGGCCGGTCGTCTGGACCACCGCCGCCCTCCTCGGCCAGCACCCGATTCCCGCCGAACTCGGCAAAGTGCTGGTCGACACACTCGGCCTCGACGAATCCGCCGTCCCGATCCTGGCCGCGGTGCCGTATCGCGGTGGCCTGCCCACCGCAGTGCCGACCGACCCGACCATCTACCGCTTCTACGAGGCCCTGCAGGTGTACGGGCCGGCGCTCAAGGAACTCATTCACGAGAACTTCGGTGACGGCATCATGAGCGCAATCAATTTCAGCATCGACATGCAGAAGAAACCGCACCCGTCCGGCGACCGCGTCGTAGTGACCTTTGACGGCAAATTCCTTCCCTACGACTGGGTTTCGGCGCAGCCGTAAATAATCCGTCAAGACGCGGGCACCCGAGGTGGAGCGCGCCTAGATTCACCAGATGCACGGTCCGTACTTCGAGGCCGATTGGCGGCGTGAGGCGCTGCGGACCAATCTGTGGGTGGTCCCGTTCGTCGAAACGGTCGCCGCGGCCGTGCTGTTCGGAATCACCTACAGCGTCGATCGAGCCGCCTACAACGGTTCGATCGCCCTGCCGTCGTGGGTGATCAGCGGCACCGCGGATGTTGCGCGGGTGCTGCTGGCCACCGTCGCGGCGGCCATCATCACCGTGGTGGGCATCGTCTTCTCGATCACGATCGTGGCGTTGACGCTGGCCTCGACTCAGTTCGGGCCGCGGATGCTGCGCAACTTCGTCCGCGACCCCGGAACTCAGTTGGCTCTCGGCACGTTCGTTGCGAGCTTCTGTTACGCGATGATCGCGCTGGTGTCGGTCGGCGGGGGACCGCACGGTGACTTCGTGCCACATCTTTCGATCACCACGACCCTGGTCTTCGCGCTGCTCGATGTGGCCGTGCTGATCTACTTTCTCAACCACGTCGCGACGATGATCCAGCTTCCGGTCGTGATTGCGAACATCGCCACAACCCTGGTCAATGAAGTCACCGCGATGGAGCGCGCCGACGCATGCCCGGCCGGCGTCGCGCGAGGCCCGTCTCACGATGAACTGCTGCGGCGACTGGTGGACGACGGAGCTTTGATCCGCACTCCGCGCAGCGGTTACCTCCAGGTGATCCGGCACGACGTGTTGGTGAAAATCGCCGCAAAGGCCGACGCTGTCGTTCAATTACCCTACCGCCCAGGTCATTTCATGGTGGCAGGACAGGTTATCGCCAGAGTATGGCCACCGGAGGCGGCCGCATCGGTGGCTGAAAATCTGGCGCTGGGCCATGTCGCGGGGGCGTATCGCACGCTTCCGCAAGATGTCTCGTTCGGCTTCGATCAACTGGTCGAGATCGCTCTGCGGGCCTTGTCGCCAGCGGTCAACGACACCTTCACCGGCATGACGTGCGTCGACTGGATTGCCGACTGTCTGTGCCGGATCGCGCCGGTCTGGCATCCGCAGCGGGTGCGGCGCGACGCCGAAGGCCTCATCCGCGTCATCGCGTTCCAGCCCGATTTCGACAGGTTGGTCGAGCGCGCCTTCGACACCATCCGCCAAGCGGCAGTCGGCATGCCCGCCATCATGATTCGGCAACTCGACGCGATTGCGAAGGTCATCGAACAAGTGCCGGATCGGAAGCGTCGCACCGCGTTGATCCGGCAAGCCGAGGCCATCCAGCGCTCCAATATCGCATCGGTCGCCGACCCGGTCGATCGCGCCGCCGTGACTGGGCGGTACGAGGCGGTCCTGAGGCTCATCACGCCAGCCGTTACCGTGGGGACGTGACCGACGACCTGAAGGCAGATCTCGTCCTGTCCGGCGGCGGCGTCAAAGGCATCGGTCTGGCTGGTGCCGCCGTCGCGCTGATGGAGGCCGGCTACGCGATCCAGCGCGTCTCGGGCACCTCGGCGGGCTCGGTCGTCGGGGCCATCCTCGCGGCCGGCGCCGACCAGCTGACACCCGAGCAGGTCGAGCAGCTCACCATGACGCTGCCGTACAAGAAATTCCTCGATGCCACCCGCATCACCGGCATCCCACTGCTCGGCCCGGCGTGGGGTGTGTTGAGCGAAACCGGTATCTACAAAGGCGATTACGCACACGACTGGATCAAATCCCAACTGGCCAACCTCGGCGTGCACACCTTCGGTGACCTGGCGATCAAGAACACCAGCGTCCCACCGGAGGAGCGCTATCGGTTGGTGGTGACCGCCGCCGACGTCACGACCGGCCAGCTGGTCCGGCTGCCGTGGGACTACCGCAGGCTCTACGGGCTGGACCCCGACGAGCAACTGGTCGCCGACGCGGTCCGGGCGTCGATGTCGATCCCTTTCTTCTTCAAGACGGTCAAGTTGACCAGCGCCGCCGGCCTGACCTCGACCCTGGTCGACGGCGGCATGCTGTCGAACTTCCCGATCGACTCATTCGACCGGCGTGACGGAAGGCCGCCGCGCTGGCCGACTTTCGGTGTGACGCTGCTGCCCAACCTGCCGCAGGGCAACGACAAGCTGATTCCCGCTCTGGCGCCGGTGAATTGGCTCTTCGGTGGCCCGCCGCTGATCGAAGCCTTGATCACCACGATGATCGTCGGCCGCGACCAGGCTTACCTGAACCAACCGTGGGTCGACTCGCGGGCGATTAGGGTCGACTCGTCGAAAGTCGGTTTCCTCGACTTCGGTATCGGCCCCAAGCAGATGCAGGAGCTGTACCGAAGCGGTCACGAGGCCGCGGACGAATTCCTGCAGAGCTGGGACTGGGACGAATACCTCGAGCGGTTCCGGCGGCCCGTCGCCTGACCAACTGCCCTGTCGCCGGCGGTTCAGCCAGTGAATTCGTCTGCCATGTTGTCGATTCCGGCGCGAATCGCAGTCAGCGCTTCAGCCCGGGTGCGCAACTTCGTCGACGCATGAGCGCGTTGCTTCAACGTGGCGAAGTCGCGCGCCGCTTCCTCGGCTCGGCTGAGCACCATGTCCGGTAGCACGATTTCGTCGACCCACCCGGAGGCCACAGCGGTCTCGCCGAAGAACGTCTTCGCCAAACCCGCCGACTGCTGGAATGCCGCCCTCGTCAGGCGCAGCTTCATCACTTCCAGTGCCGCGTAAGGAATCGTCATGCCGATCGTGACCTCGTTGGCCTGAATGTTGTACCCCGGAGCCGCAATTCGGTGATCGCCACTGGCCAACAGGAACGCGCCCATCGCGATCGCGTGACCGGTACAGGCCATCACCACCGGCTTGGGATACGACAGCAGCCGGTGCGACAGCTCGAACCCGCCCTTGAGCATCTCGACGGAGGCTTGCACGTCTCCGGAATTGAAGACCTTCAGGTCGAATCCGCCACTGAAAACACGGTCGTTTCCCGCGATCACCAGTGCACCGGCGTCGTCGCGGTCGGCGTTGTCGATGGCCTCTTGCAATGCCTGCTGCATCGTCGGGCCGAGCACATTGACCTTGCCGTCGTCCATGGTGATGAACGCGATGGAATCTGCGAGACGATAAGTGACTGGACCGCTCATAGCAGCGATTGAATCAGACGCGCAGCTAGACCCGTTCGCCGCGGTGCTTGCCGAGTTCGTCCTCCGCGCTGCCCCAACGCAGGCTGACGTCGGTCGGCGGCGCTTCGATCTGCCGGGTGCGCCAACGGTCCTTGGTCTCGTCCACCGCGCGGTTGATCCGTTCGATCTCGGCGCGGAACACGTCGGCCCGAGTCTCCTTGGCGGCGTAGTGGAAGTAGGTCAGCAGGCCGCGCAGCAGCTCCAGCTTCTGCTTCTCCCGCTTGGCCAGATCGTGGGTGGTCATCAGCTCGATGCGCTGCACCGGCGGCAGCGATGCCCAGTCGAGCACGACCTTGGTCTCCAGCGGCCGACGTCGGCGCTGCCAGAACTTCCAGCCGCGGGGGGTGTCGGCGCGGTCGTAGTAGGTGACCGTCCCCGGGAAGCGCGACTCGATACCCTCGCCCAGCTCGGTGCGGTCGAGCGCGGAATCCCATACCGTGCGCCATTCCTGGCCGGGGGCCAGCGCCGGCAGCTGGCGGGGGAGTTGCAGCTCGACCACGTCGGCGTAGCCGTCGTTGGCGTTCTCGTACTCGGCGACGGTCGGGGGGTGCGGGAACGTGAAGGAGACGTCGTAGGCCGACGTCTTACCGAAGTTGCGGACGACCAGTTCGATCACGTGCCAGTCGGCGGCGTGCGGCTCCATGAACATGCTGACGTGCGGCCGGTTGGTCTCGGCGACCTGTCGACGGCTGCGGCGGATTGCGGCGTTGGCAAAGATCAGAGCGACGATGCCGAGCGCCAGCAGCGCCCAGACGGCCCAGGCCAGCCAGGTAGCGGACCCCGCCGCCTCCACCTCGTGCCATCGATCGCGGACCCAGTCCATCGAGGAACCCATCGCTTTCGCCTAGATCACGCGCTTGGTCACGTGATATTCGCTGGCAAGCCGGCCTGCATCGCAGCTATCCGCCCATCAGCGTTCGCCACTGTTCGAGATTAGTCACTCGGTAAACGTAATTTGAACGCTTGACCTCAGACAGCGAGGCACTCGGTTCGGCTGAATACCAGTGTCCGGGAAATACTGTCGGATTACCCGATAGCTGTGCAAGTTTTTGCAGGCTACGGAATATCTCGTCGGAATCTCCGCCGGGGAAATCGGTACGGCCGCATCCCTCCAGAAAAAGCGTGTCACCGGCGATCAACCGGCCGTCGAGCAGGAAACATTGGCTGCCCGGCGTGTGGCCCGGGGTGTGCAGCAGTTCGATGTCGATATCGCCGACGGCGACCTTGTCGCCATGTTCATGGGCGGTGAGATCACTGAGCGGAATTCCGGTGATGCGCGAAACGTAGGACGCTTCATGCGAATTCACGTGGACCGGGACGCTGACCCGTTCGAGCAGCTCGGAAAGGCCCTTCAGCTCGAAGCCCATCATCGAACCGCCGACGTGGTCGGGGTGGTGATGGGTGACCAGCACACCGGACAGGTGCATGCCGTCGGCTTCCAGCGTGTCGACCAGGTCGCCGGCCGCGTAGGCCGGGTCGACCACCACGCAGTCTCCGGTTTGTCGATCGCCGATCAGATAGGCGAAGTTGCGCATCTGTGCGGCGATCCCGTCACCCTGGGCAAAGTCGCGGCCGGAGAGCAGTTGACGGAAGTACAGCTGGTCGGTATCGGGCACCCAGACAGCCTAAAGGGCTTCGCGACAGGGGGTAAACCTCACCGTTTGGTGCCCCCGCGGACCAGGCTGTACCCTCTTTTAGGCCCGACCATGACCCACCGGTCGCTATCGGGTGCGCCCCCTTAGCTCAGTCGGTAGAGCGTTTCCATGGTAAGGAAAAGGTCAACGGTTCGATTCCGTTAGGGGGCTCGGCGGGCGCCGAGCAGGCAAGCGGCGCGGCAGGCGGGGCGGTGTAGCTCAGCTGGTTAGAGCGAACGACTCATAATCGTTAGGTCGCCGGTTCAAGTCCGGCCATCGCTACAAGAGAACAACGAAGAAACCGGAAAGAAGAACTCACGTGGCCTCCAGTACTGACGTACGGCCCAAGATCACCTTGGCCTGCGAGGTGTGCAAACACCGCAACTACATCACCAAGAAGAACCGCCGCAACGACCCCGACCGGTTGGAGCTGAAGAAGTTCTGCCCCAACTGCGGGAAGCACCAGGCGCACCGCGAGACACGCTGACGCCACCTGTCAGCTATCTATACAGATGGACTAGGTACATTTAAGAGTCATGTCGCTGGGCCAGAACGCCATCGGGAAGCGATTTCGCTACCCCGATTACTACGTTGTCGAGCGGGAGAAGATCCGCGAGTACGCGGCCGCCGTCAAGAACGAGGATGCGCTGTTCTTCGAGGAACGCGCCGCCGCTGAACTAGGCTATGACGGGTTGACGGCACCACTGACCTTCATCTCGGTGTTCGGTTACAAAGCGGTCGCAGCCTTCTTCGAGTGGGCAAATATTGCCACCCACGACGCGCAGATCGTCCAGGTAGACCAGGCACTGACATTTTTCGCCCCGATCAAGGTGGGGGATCGCCTGTACTGCGATGTAGAGATCGAGTCGGTACGTCGAGCCCACGGCACCGACATCATCATGACGAAGCAAACCATCACCAACGACGCGGGCGAGGTTATTCAAGAGGCCTTCACGACCCTGGCGGGTCGAGCAGGCGAGGACGGAGAAGAGGGTTTCAAAGATGCCACTGCGTGAGTTCGATTCGGTGAAGGTCGGTGATCAGCTTCCCGAGAAGATCTACCCGCTGACCCGCCAAGATTTGGTGAACTATGCAGGTGTCTCCGGCGACCTGAACCCCATCCACTGGGATGACGAGATCGCCAAGGTCGTGGGACTCGACACGGCGATCGCCCACGGCATGCTGACCATGGGTCTCGGCGGCGGCTTCGTCACCTCATGGGTCGGCGACCCCGGCGCGGTCACCGAGTACAACGTGCGGTTCACCGCGGTGGTACCGGTACCGAACGACGGTAAGGGCGCCGAGATCGAGTTCAGCGGCCGGGTCAAGTCTGTCGACCCCGACAACAAGTCGGTGACGATTGCCCTCACCGCGACCACCGACGGCAAGAAGATCTTCGGTCGCGCGATCGCGTCGGCAAAGCTGGCGTAACCATGGCGATCAACACCGACATCCGCGGGATGGTCTGGGACTATCCGGACAGCTTCGTGGTCGGCCGGGAGATGGTGCGGATGTTCGCGCGTTCCGTCAAGGCCGACGATGCAGCCCATTTCGACGAGGGAGCCGCGGCAGAACTCGGGCACGACGCCCTGGTCGTGCCACCGACGTTCGTCACGATCCTCGCGAAGATGGTTCAAGCGGACTTCATGCGCAACGTCGACACCGGCTACGACAGCATGCAGATCGTCCAGGTCGACCAGAGATTCGTCTTTCACCGGCCGATTCTGGTGGGTGACGAGCTGCACGCCCGGATGGAAATCGACTCGGTCGTGGAGCGCTTCGGAGCCGATATCGTCGTCACGCGGAACACCCTGCGCGACGCCCACGGCGAGCTGGTGCTGGAGTCCTACACCACGGTGATGGGCCACGAGGGCGACAACTCCGTGAACCTCAAGTGGGACATGGAAAGCGGTCAGGTCGTCAGGACGGCGTGATTAGTACCTGAGACCTGCTCCGCTGTACACTGCTATCTCGGGGTTTTCCCAGTACCAGCGTCTTTTTCCCTCAAGTGGGCGAAGCGCGCGTCGCGGAAGGCTCCGACCCGCGCAGGTTGGCCTGCCAACCAGCGAAGGGGCGTAGCTCAATTGGCAGAGCAGCGGTCTCCAAAACCGCAGGTTGCAGGTTCAAGTCCTGTCGCCCCTGCAAAGCGTCTGGTGACGATCCGGGCCGTAATGGCCCGAGGAGGAATCGGACCTGTAATGCGTCCGACGACGATGCGGGCCGGAATGGCCCGAGGAGGAATCGGACCTGTAATGGTGGACACTGGAGGGTGATCACCTTGCACACGATTGAACGAAGGAGCATGCGGTGAGCGACGAACACGTCGATGCCGACGCCGCAGCCGACGGCGAAACCGATACCTCGCAGGGCGGCCGCACGGCCGTGGTGGCGCCGCAGCGTCCCAGCGGTAAGCGGTCCCGCCTGAAGTCCGAGGCCGGCGACGGCACCGAGGCTTCGGGCGCAGTCGAGCTCACCGACACCGACTCCGGCAAGAAAGCCAAAAAGCCGAAGAAGGCCAAGAAGTCCGGCGACCCGGCCGGCAACCCGCTCGTCTTCGTCCTCACCTACCTCAAGCAGGTCGTTGCCGAGCTGCGCAAGGTCATCTGGCCCAACCGCAAGCAGATGGGCTCCTACACCTCGGTGGTGCTGGCGTTCCTGGTGTTCATGGTGACGTTGATCGGCCTGGTGGATCTGGGCTTGGCCAAGCTCGTGCTTCTGGTGTTCGGCTGAGACGTGATGAGAGGACAGAACAAGTGACTTCGTTCGAGGGCCAGACGCCCTCTGAAGTGTCCGACGCGCGGATCGCGGCCGCGGATCCGGCGACCACGGTTGCGAGCAGGACCGCCGAATCGTTGGACCAACCGACGGCCGAAGTGGTTTCGGAGGCGGGCCTGGAGCCCGAACCGTCGGCTGACGAGGCCGCCGAAGCGGCCGCCGCACCCGAGGAGCCGGCCAAAGAAGAAGACGTCGATCCTGCTGTGAAGTTGAAGGCCGAGCTTCGCGCCAAGCCGGGCGACTGGTACGTCATCCACTCCTACGCCGGCTACGAGAACAAGGTGAAAGCCAACCTCGAGACCCGCGTGCAGAACCTGGACGTCGGCGACTACATCTTCCAGGTCGAGGTGCCCACCGAAGAGGTCACCGAGATCAAGAACGGCCAGCGCAAGCAGGTCAACCGCAAGGTGCTGCCGGGCTACATCCTGGTGCGGATGGATCTCACCGACGAATCGTGGAGCGCGGTGCGCAACACCCCGGGCGTCACCGGCTTCGTCGGCGCCACGTCCAAGCCGTCGGCGCTCACCCTCAACGACGTGGTGAAGTTCCTGCTGCCGCAGGGCGCTGCGAAGAAATCCGTCAAGGGCGCTGCGAGCACCGCAACCGCGGTCGCCGATGGCGGTCTGGAACGTCCCGTGGTCGAGGTCGACTACGAGGTCGGCGAGTCGGTCACCGTCATGGACGGGCCGTTCGCCACGCTGCCGGCAACGATCAACGAGGTCAATGCCGAACAACAGAAACTCAAGGTGCTGGTGTCCATCTTCGGCCGCGAAACACCTGTGGAACTGGGCTTCACCCAGGTCTCCAAGATCTAGTTCACAGATTTAGATTCAGTCGGAAGGAACACCACACTCATGGCCCCGAAGAAGAAGGCCGTCGGGCTGATCAAGCTCCAGATCAAGGCCGGCGAAGCCAACCCCGCCCCGCCGGTCGGTCCGGCGCTCGGCCAGCACGGCGTCAACATCATGGAGTTCTGCAAGTCCTACAACGCCGCGACGGAAAGCCAGCGCGGCAACGTCGTTCCGGTGGAGATCACCGTCTACGAGGACCGCAGCTTCACCTTTGCGCTGAAGACGCCGCCGGCCGCCCGCCTGCTGCTCAAGGCCGCCAAGGTGGCCAAGGGCTCGGCCGAACCGCACAAGGACAAGGTCGCGACGGTCACCTGGGATCAGGTCCGCGAGATCGCCGAGACGAAGAAGGAAGACCTCAACGCCAACGATATCGACGCGGCCGCCAAGATCATCGCCGGCACCGCCCGATCGATGGGCATCACGGTCAAGTAGTTCCCGGCGCGCTGTGCGCCGACAAATGAATGCGTGGGAGGGCCAGCTTCGGCCCGCAAACCACAACCCAACACCAGATTGGATGAACGAATGAGCAAGACCAGCAAGGCATACCGCGCGGCCCTCGAGAAGGTCGACCGCGACAACCTCTACACCCCGCTGCAGGCCGCCAACCTGGCCAAGGAGACGTCCTCGGCCAAGCAGGACGCGACCGTGGAGGTTGCGATCCGGCTCGGAGTGGACCCGCGCAAGGCCGACCAGATGGTCCGCGGCACGGTCAACCTCCCGCACGGCACCGGTAAGACGGCTCGCGTCGCCGTCTTCGCCGTTGGCGAGAAGGCCGCGGAGGCAACGGCGGCCGGCGCCGACGTGGTCGGCAGCGACGACTTGATCGAGAAGATCCAAGGCGGTTTCCTCGACTTCGACGCGGCCATCGCGACACCCGACCAGATGGCCAAGGTCGGTCGCATCGCCCGCATCCTGGGCCCGCGTGGCCTGATGCCGAACCCGAAGACCGGAACCGTCACCCCGGACGTCACCAAAGCGGTGAACGACATCAAGGGCGGAAAGATCAACTTCCGGATCGACAAGCAGGCCAACCTGCACTTCGTGATCGGCAAGGCGTCGTTCGACTCCACCCAACTCGTGGAGAACTACGGCGCGGCGATCGACGAGGTGCTGCGGCACAAGCCGTCTTCGTCCAAGGGCCGCTACCTGAAGAAGATCACCGTGTCGACGACCACCGGCCCGGGCATCCCGGTCGACCCGGCCGTCACCCGCAACTTCACCGAGGCCTAATCAGGGCATGCCGTTGGTGCGGTCGATTACGACGAACAGAACCACCGTCTCTTAGAATCCTCACATGCCAGTTGCCTCCGAGAACGACGGCAGTCGGTTTGACCGGCCGGAGCTGACCGACTACCTCGACGCGGACGGCAGCATCGTGTTGCCGGACGGCGTCAGCCTGGTCACCTTTCTGGACCGCCACATCGACGACATCGGTGATTCGATCGCATACCGATTCCTCGACTATTCTCACGACCCCGACGGCTCGACGATCGAGCTGACCTGGGGCGAGCTGGGTACCAGGTTGCGGGCCATCGGCGCGCGTCTGCAGCAGGTCACCACCCGTGGTGACCGGGTGGCGATCCTGGCGCCGCAGGGCATCGACTACATCGTCGGATTCTTCGCGGCGATCAAAGCGGGTGACATCGCGGTGCCGCTGTTCGCACCGGAGTTTCCCGGGCACGCCGAACGGCTCGACGCGGTACTGAACGACGCGCAGCCCTCCGTGGTCTTGACGACGACCGCCGCGGCGGCCGCCGTACAGGAGTTCGTCCGCTCGCTGCCGCGAGAGCGCCGACCTCGGGTGATCGCGATCGACGAAGTGCCCGACTCCGTCGGCGCCACCTACGAACCGGTTCAACTCGGGACCGACGACATTGCCTACCTGCAGTACACGTCAGGCTCCACCCGGGCCCCGGTCGGTGTCGAGATCACCCACCGGGCGATCGGTACCAACGTGCTGCAGATGGTGATCTCGACGGGAATCGACTGGGACATCCGCAGCGTCAGTTGGCTACCGCTGTATCATGACATGGGCCTGCTGATGATCGTGTGCGTCGCGGTGTTCGGCACCCAGGTGACGCTGATGTCGCCGGTGGCCTTCGTCCGCCGGCCGCAGCGCTGGATCCGGCAGCTGGCCGTGGAATCCCAGAACGGCCCGACTTTCGCCGCGGCTCCGAACTTCGCATTCGAGCTCGCGGTCGAGCGGGGCCGTCCTGACCAGGGCGAGGAGCTCGATCTGACCAATGTGGTGTCGCTGATCAATGGCTCGGAGCCGGTGAAGATCGCCTCGATCGAGAAGTTCAACAACGCGTTCGCCCCGTACGGGCTGCCGAAGACGGCGATCAAGCCCTCCTACGGCATGGCCGAGGCGACGTTGTTCGTCTCGACGATCGACCTGTCCGCCGAGGCGACGGTGGTCTACCTGGACCGCGAGCAGCTGGGACGCGGCAGCGCGGTTCTGGTGTCGCGCGATGCGCCCAACGCCGTCGCGTCGGTGTCGTGTGGTCGCATCGCCCGCAGCCAATGGGGTGTCATCGTCGACACCGAGACGGAGGCGGAAGCGCCCGACGGTGAAGTCGGTGAGATCTGGTTGCACGGCAACAACATCGGCCAGGGCTACTGGGGTCGCATCGAGGAGACCCAGCGGGTGTTCGGCAACAAGTTGCAGCGGCCTCTGCAGGCCGGCAGCCATGCCGAGGGGGCGCCGAGCGAGGCCACCTGGCTGCGCACCGGCGACCTCGGCGTCTACCTCAACGGCGAGCTGCACATCACCGGCCGGATCAAGGACCTGATCATCGTCGACGGCCGCAACCACTATCCGCAGGACGTCGAGGCCACCACCGCGGAGGCATCGCCGAAGGTCCGATCCGGTTACGTCGCAGCGTTTTCCGTGCCGGCCAACGAGTTGCCGGGCGCCTCCGCCGACGAGGTCGGGGAGCGGGTCGTGATCGTCGCCGAGCGCGCCCCGGGCGCGGGGCGGGGCGACCTGCAGCCGGTGGTTGACGAGATCCGCGCAGCGGTGTCGCGCCGGCACCGACTGCCGCTCGCCGACGTGCGACTGGTCGCCGCGGGCGTCATCCCGCGGACCACCAGCGGCAAACTCGCGCGTCGGGCGTGCCGGGCGCTGTACCTCAACGGCGAGCTGGGCCATCGCGGCCATTAACCGCCGCACTCGGTGATCCGGCGGCGCAGGTAATCGCGCCCCGGGTCGGAACCGTTGGACGCCAATGCTTCTCGATACCAGGTGAGCGCGTCGTCTCGGCGTCCCGCGCGGCGCAGCAGGTCAGCACGCACCGACGCGACGAGGTTCGAGTGCCGTAGCCGGGGGTCGTGCGCGACCATCTCCAGCGCCGCGAGCCCCGCGTCCGGGCCGTCCCGGAATCCCAACGCCAGCGCCCGGTTCGCTCGCACCACCGGAGAATCCGTGATGGCGGCCAGCCGGTCGTAGGCCGTACAGATCGTGCGCCAGTCAGTCTGCTCCCACGAAGGCGCCGTCGCATGCACGGCGGCGATCACCGCCTGGGGCAGGTACGGCCCGGTGGACCCGTGGGCCAGCTTGAGCCGGTGCAGGCCGCGGGTTATCCGGCCGCGGTCCCAGCGGCTGCGGTCCTGCTCCTCGAGCGGCACCAACGCGCCGTCGGCGTCGACCCGGGTGTCCCGTCGCGAATCGTGAAGTTGGACAAGCGCCGCCAGCGCATGTGCCTCGTGTTCGGCGGGCATCAGCGTGCACAACTCGGTCGCCAGCCGGACGCCCTCGTCGCACAGCTCGTCGCGGATGGCCGATGGCCCGGCGGTCGACCAGTAGCCCTCGGTGAACACCGAGTAGATACAGCTGAGAACATGCGGCGTGCGTTGCGGAAGCAGCTCTGCCGGCGGCACCCGCAGCGGGATGTTCGCGTGCCGCACCTTCGCCTTCGCCCGGGTAATACGCTGTCCGACAGCCGCTTCGGTCTGCAGTAGCGTGCGGGCGATCTCGGCTACGGTAAGCCCGGACACCAGCCGAAGCGTCAGCGCCAGCTGCGACAACCGGTCCAGCGCTGGATGTGCACAGGTGAACATCATCCGCAGCTCGTCGTCGCGGACCGGGTGGATCTCCGCCTCGGTACGCCGCTGAATCTGGTCCACCACTGCTGCCAATTCCCTTCCGGGGCGCACCGATTCGCGACGCAACCGGTCGAGAGCACGATTGCGCGCCACGGTGAGCACCCAGCCCCCGGGGTTGTTCGGAACGCCGTCGCGCGACCACGACCGCAACGCCTCGGCGAAGGCCTCCTGGACGGCGTCCTCGGCGACGGTGAGGTCGCCGGACCATCGGGCCAGCGCGGCCACGGCCGGACCCCACTCGCGCCGAAAGACGCCGTCCAGGTTCACCATTCGTGAATTAGAGCCCCGACGCCCCGGCCAGCTTCCGGACCTCGACCGCCGACGCCGGGATCTTTCCGGCCAGCTTGACGACATCGTCGCGGTCGGCGGTGGACAGCAGGTAGAAGCCGGTGGCGATTTCGGCGCTCTCGGCGAACGGTCCGTCGGTGAGTAACACCTCGCCGTCACGGACGCGGACGGTGGTCGCCGTCGCGGGCTCGTGCAGGGCTGCGCCGCCGACGATCTGGTCGCCGGCCGCGGCGGCGAAGTCGAAGTGGCTCGCCGCTTCGGCCTGCCATTCCGGAGTGCCCGGGATGTTGACACCCTCGGGTGGCTCGAGCAGCAGCGCCAGCCACTGCCCGTCCGAGCGTGACCACTCCTCGTCGACGGTATGGAAGATCGGCCGGACCTCGATGGCGCCGTACCGCGCGGCCGGAATCCCGCGGGCCAGTTCCAGTGCGTCGTCGAGGTTTTCAGCCTCGAACACGTAGTAGCCCCCGGCGATTTCGGCGGCCTCCGCAAACGGGCCGTCGGTCGGGGCGTCGGGCCCACCGGTGATGCGCGCACCGGTGGCCGGCGGCAACAAGGCGTCACCAGCCCGGATCGCCGGGCCGGCCGTGGCGTGGAAGCTTTGGTAGAGCGCCATCTCCGCGGCGTGCTCGTCGGGCGTGAGGTTCCGCTCCGGGCGGAACAGCAAAGCGAGGTACTGCATCGTCGTCACCTCCGGTAGTGAGCAGAACCTGGTGTTCCACTCTCTACCTGTCCGACGAACGGCGCGACCCGAATCCGACAGCCACGCGCCGGCAGAAATATCTAAGCGGCCGCACCCGGCTTCAGGTAGGTGACCAGGCTGACGTCGAGCATCTCCTCGGAGAAGTAGAACTCGCAGCCGCGCAGGTACTTCATGTAGCGCTCGTAGACCTGCTCGGACTGGATCGTGATGGCCTTGTCCTTGTTGGCCTCGAGCGCGTCACCCCACTGGTGCAGGGTCCTGATGTAGCTCTCCCGCAGCGAAATCGGTTCGGGCACAACGAAGCCCGCCTTCTCGCCATGCTCGACCATCATCCCGGTGGACGGCAGACGGCCGCCGGGGAAGATCTCGGTGAGGATGAACTTGATGAATCGCGCCGTCTCGAAGGTGACCTTCTTGCCGCGCGCGTTCAGGTCGTACGGGTGGTAGGCGACGCTGCTCTGCACGGTCATCCGACCGTCCTCGGGCATGATGTTGAAGGTGTTCTTGAAGAAGTGGTCGTAGTTCTCGAAGCCGAAGTGCTCGAACGCCTCGATGGACACGATCCGGTCGACCGGCTGGTGGAAGTCCTCCCAACCCTGCAGCAGCACCGTGCGGGTGCGGTTGGTGTCCAGACCGTCCAGCACCTGCTGAGCGCGGGCGTGCTGGTTGTTGGACAGCGTCAGCCCGACCACGTTGACGTCGTACTTCTCCACCGCGCGGCGCATGGTGGTTCCCCAGCCGCAGCCGATGTCCAGCAGCGTCATACCCGGTTTAAGGTCCAGCTGGTCGAGGTTCAGGTCGACCTTGGCAATCTGCGCTTCCTCCAGCGTCTGGTCCTCGCTGGTGAAGTAGGCGCTGCTGTAGGTCCGCGTCGGGTCCTGGAACAGTCCGAAGAAGTCGTCAGAGAGGTCGTAGTGCGCCTGGATGTCCTCCGGCCGCGTCCGTGTCTGTATCGAGCTGTCTTGGTTCTCAGGCATCAGCGATCGTTAACCCTTTCCTACTGCCTGGTCTTTTACCGCAACCCGGCTGCGTGAGCACAATACCCGGCTCTTTCAGACGCCGGAGTAACAACGCGGCTGTTCTGCGCGCCGATCCAGATCATTTCTCCAGAGTGAACTGGTTGACGTCTACATACCCAACCCGGAATCCCTTGGCACACCCGGTCAAATAGTGCATGTACCGGTCGTACATCTCCTGCGATTGGATCTCGATGGCTTCGTCCTTGTGCGCCTCCAGCGCCTCCGACCAGCAGTCCAGTGTGCGGGCGTAGTGCGGCTGCAGCGACTGCCGGCGGGTCAGCGTGAAGCCGTGCTGCGAGGAGCGCTCTTCGACCATTTCGATGGACGGCAACCGGCCGCCGGGGAAGATCTCGTCGACGATGAATTTCATGAACCTGGCCAGCTCGAACGTCAACGGCATGCCGCGCTCGGTCATCTGCGACGGCACCAGCGCGGTGATCGTGTGCAGCAACATCACGCCGTCGTCGGGCAGGGCGTTGTTGGCCATCGTGAAGAAGTCGTCGTAACGGTCGTGGCCGAAGTGCTCGAACGCGCCGATCGACACGATGCGGTCGACGGGCTCGTTGAACTCCTCCCAGCCGGCCAGGCGGACTTCCTTCGTGCGGGGGCTGTCGATGGCGTCCAGCGTCTTCTGGGCATAACCGGCCTGGTTCTTCGACAGCGTCAGGCCGATGACGTTCACGTCATATTTCTCGACGGCGCGGCGCATCGTGCTGCCCCAGCCGCAGCCGACGTCGAGCAGCGTCATCCCGGGTTTCAGGCCGAGCTTGCCCAGGGCCAGGTCGACCTTGGCCTGCTGGGCCTGCTCCAGCGTGTAGTCGTCCTTCTCGAAGTAGGCGCAGCTGTAGGTCTGGCTCGGATCTAGAAAGAGTGCGAAGAACTCGTCAGACAGGTCGTAGTGAGCCTGGACGTCTTCGAAATGCGGCCTCAGCTTTTCGGCCATCGCGCTGCGCGCCTTTCTGGATATTTCTTGGTGTTCACCCGCGGTAGGTGAGACTGCCCGCCCCCCGGCGATCCGTCCGACAGCCTAGTCGATCGGCCTGGTCAGACCGAATCGGTGAAACCGCCGGTCAGGCCAGGGCAAACGTGGTGGTCAGCTCGCCGGTGATGTCGTCCCACAGTTCTTCGGGCAGGTCGTGACCCATGCCGTCGAACAGCACCAGGCGAGCACCTTTGATGGCGCGGGCCACCACCCGGCCGCCGTAGGGTCGTTGCAGCTTGTCCGCCTTGCCGTGCAGGACGACGGTCGGTGCGGTGATCTGCCGGTCGTAGTGGGCCAGGCTGCCGCTGGCGATGATCGCGCTGAAATGCCGGGCTGTGCCCCACGGGTAGTAGCAGCGTTCGTAGGCCCGGATCGCGTCGTCGCGCAGCCGCTGCTCGGGAGCGGGATAGCGCGGGCTGCCGATGATCCGCCAGACCTTCACCGAATAGTCGGCGATCACGTCGATCGGCGACTTCGGCGACGGGCCCCGCAGCACCGCGAACAGTGCCTGTGGGTGCGGCGGCGGCAGGAACGGCTGGTTGTTGCTGGAGAAGATCACCGCCAGCGAGCGGGTGCGCTCCTTGAACCGGGCCGCGAAGATCTGGGCGATCATGCCGCCCATCGATGCGCCGACGATGTGGGCCTTGTCGATCTCGAGGTGGTCGAGCAGCGCGGCGGCGTCATCGGCCATGTCTTCGAGCCGGTAGTCGGCGCTGCCGGGCACACCCACGAAGAACTTGACCATGCTCGGGATCATCGCGCCGCCGTTGCTGCGTCGCTCGGTCTTGCTGGACAGTCCGACGTCGCGGTTGTCGTAGCGGATCACCCGCAGACCCTGGGCGACCAGCTTCTCGCAGAACCCGTCGCGCCACAGCAACAGCTGCGAGCCGAGGCCCATGATCAGCAGGACGGCCGGATCGGTCGGCTCGCCCATGTCCTCGTAATAGATGTCCAAATCGCCCGAACGTGCTGTGCCGGTGCGGATTTGCATATGTCAGACCTCTAGCTCTGATTCGTTGTGTTCGCGGGCGACCTCGACCATGAAGTTCGCGAAGTATCCGGTGAGCTGCGGGTCGGACATCATCTGCCACTTCGGGGCCAACAGCTTCATGTAACGCTCGACGTAGAGAAACTGCTTGCCGATCAAGACCAGCTCGCGCGGCAGCTTGACGTCGTAGGCGTCGGCCAGCGTCGACAGCTGCTTGCCGATGTCGGCGTAGGACAGCTCGCCGAGTGTCGACATGGTCAGCGGGGTGGCGAACTTCTCCAGGTCCTTGGCGGCCTCGGCCTCGGGTCGCATGGTTCCGACCGCGCCCATCAGCACGACGATCTTGCCGGCCGCGGCGTGGTCCTTCTTGACCAGCAGCGCGTGTACGAGTTCGCGCAGCAGCCAGCGGGTCCGCGGGTCGATGCGGCCCATGATGCCGAAGTCGAAGAACACGATCCGGCCCTTGTCGTCGACATAGAGGTTGCCGGCGTGCAGATCGCCATGGAACAAGCCGTGCCGCAGACCACCCTCGAAGAGGCTGAACAGCAATGCCTTGACCAGTTCGGTGCCGTCGAAGCCGGCCTTGCGGATCGCGGCGACGTCGTCGATGCGGGTGCCCTGCACCCGTTCCATCGTCAGCACCTTCTCTGAGGTCAGGTCCCAGTACACCTGCGGCACCCGGATGTTCTTGCCCAGCGGCGACGCGTGCAGGTGCGAAACCCAGGCCTCCATCGACTGCGCCTCGAGGCGGAAGCTCAGCTCCTCGGCCAGGTTGTCGGAGAAATCGGCGACGACGTCCTGCGCGGACAGCCGGCGGCCCAGTTTGGCCAGCTCGACGGCCTGTGCGAAGCGCTTGAGGATCTGCAGGTCGGCGGCAACCCGGCGGCGGATCCCCGGCCGCTGGATCTTGACGACGACCTCTTCGCCGCTGTGCAGGGTGGCGAAGTGCACCTGGGCGATCGACGCCGAAGCGAACGGCTCCTCGTCGAAGTGCGCGAACAGGTCGGCCGGATCGCCGCCGAGTTCCTCTTTGACGAGTTTGTGTACCTGGTTTTTGTCGGCCGGTGGGACGCGGTCGAGCAGACCGCGGAACTCGCGGGACAGCTGCTCGCCGAACGCACCAGGGCTCGACGCGATGATCTGGCCGAACTTGACGTAGGTCGGCCCCAGGTCGGCGAAGGTCTGCGGGAGCTGCTTGATGACCTTCTGCTGCACCGGACCCTTGCGGGGCAGCTTGGTCAGGATGCGGCCTACGGTGCGGGTGAGCTGCCAACCGGTCACGCCGATGCGAGCCGCCTCGACCGGCAGCGGCACCCGGTCAAGCCTGGCAACCCCGCGGTGGTTGTTGGAACTCATGTATGCAGTGTCTCAAATGGGCCGGATCAAGTCCCAATTCGTGTGAGCCCGCTCACGCTCGTACGGCTCTGGCAAAGTTCTCGGTCAACGTTTCGACGATCGGCCGCCACACCGGTTCGGGGAGGTCGTGGCCCATACCGTCGATCACCACGTACCGGGCACCGGGGATGGCCGCGGCGACGGCCCGGCCGTTGCGCGGACGCAGCATCGGGTCGTGCGAGCCGTGCAGCACCACCGTCGGCGCGGCGATCGACCTGCTGAAGCGCAACAGGCTGCCGTTGCCCAACACGGCGTCGAACTGGCGCAGCACGCCGGGCGGATAAGTGGACCGCTCAGCGAGCTCTGCGACGCGGCGGCGCAGGTCGGCCTCGGGCGGCAGGAAGTTGGGGCCGTTGAACACCGCGACATTGCGGACCTCGAACGCGAGCTTCTCGTCGTCGGTCGCGCCGTCGCCGGGCGCGTTGAACGCCAGCCGAATCACCCGCCACGCCGGCAGCCGGGAGAACGGTTTGCCGGTGGTGGACATGACGATGGCCAGCGATGCGACCCGGGCCGGCTCGGTGGCGGCCAGGATTTGCGCGATCATGCCGCCCATCGAGGCGCCGACCACATGTGCCCTGGGGATGTCGAGGTGGTCGAGCAGCGCGACCACGTCGGCCGCCATGTCCTCGAGCGTGTACGGCACCTGGCTGCGCCGGCCGACCAGGTAACGCCCGACCCGCCGGTACACCGAGCCCCTGGGCCCGCATCCCGTGCATCTTGGCCGACAGCCCGGTGTCGCGATGGTCGAAGCGGATCACCCGATAGCCCTGTTCCACCAGCCGGGCACAGAAGCCGTCCGGCCACATCGGCAACTGGGCGCCCAGGCCCATGATCAGCAGGACGGCGGGGTCCTCGCTGTTGCCGAGGTCTTCGTAATACAGCTCGACGGCGCCGCTGCCGGCGCGTCCGCTACGCGTCTGCACCAGGCTGCCCGGCTTGCTCAGGTTTCCAAGGCTGAACGAATCCGTCGATCGACCAGCCCTCCAGTGCGGCCAGCAGCTCGTACATGGTGGCGCCGTCGATGCTTTCGCGGATGATGTCCGCGTGGCCGGAGTGCCGGGTCAGCTCGTTGATCACGTGCAGGATCACCCACCGCACCGACCAGTCCTTGATGCCTTTGGGGAACCACGGGATATCCTGCGGCACAGGTACTTTCGCGTCCAGGTCGGCCGTCTCGACCAGTCTCAGCGCTGTAGCGTTCTCCTTGGTGAACTCGTGGATCAGCTGTTCCAGCGTCTCGTCGTCGCGCATGACGTGCTGATCGGCGAAATCCTTGGCGATCTCGTCGAACGATCGGGGATCTTTCGGCGGCGCGTCCGGCGCCGCGGCCACCCGCGACATCCAGGTGCGCTGCATGCAGGTCACGTGCTTGATCAGCCCGCCGACGGACAGTTCGCTGGCCGTCGGACGGGTCCGGGCCTGCTCGTCGGTCAGGCCGTAGGCCACCGCGAAGAACGCGCCCTGATGGTAGGAGAGGTACTCGCGCAGTGCGCCACGTTCGTCGGCGACGGGCGAGGCGAGAGCAGGCATCGGCGGTCCTTTCGGCAACGTGTCTCAAGCCTTTCACCCCGGTGCCTCCACGAAGTCGTAGGGTGCGGGAATGCAGGTGATTTCGGCGGAGTCGACGGAGCTTTTCGTGGGCCCGGCGGACACGCCGGTGCAGCTGGCTCGGGTGACGCTGGACGGGGTCACCGCGCCGGTGCGGGTTCGCGTCGACGGCGACGGGCTGCACGGCTCAGCTGAGGCGCGGCCGGCCGACGGCCAATGCACGGTCGAGGTGCCGGTCACGGTCGAGCATCCGGTGATCGGGCAGCGGCGCCCGGCTTCGGTACACGCCGGTTCGAGCTCGGTGTCGTTCGACTTCGTCGTCGCCGAGCCCGGCTGGACCATGTTCATGGTCAGTCACTTCCACTACGACCCGGTGTGGTGGAACACCCAGGGTGCCTACACCAGCCTGTGGACCGAGGACCCGCCCGGGCGGTGCCGGCAGACCAACGCTTTCGAGTTGATCGCGATGCACCTCGAAAGAGCGCGCCAGGAACCGGAATACAAGTTCGTCCTCGCCGAGGTCGACTACCTCAAGCCGTTCTGGGACACCCATCCGCAGCGCCGCGCCGAACTGCGCCGGCTGATTGCCGACGGTCGCGTCGAGATCATGGGCGGCACCTACAACGAGCCGAGCACCAACCTGGTCCACCCGGAAACGACGATCCGAACCCTGGTGCACGGCTTCGGTTTTCAACGTGACGTGCTGGGCGCCAACCCGGCCACCGCGTGGCAGCTCGACGTATTCGGGCACGACCCGCAATTTCCCGGCATGGCCGCCGATGCGGGTCTGACGTCCAGCGCATGGGCGCGGGGCCCGCACCACCAGTGGGGCCCGACGCACAACGAAGACGGCGTCGAGGGCATGCAGTTCTCCAGTGAATTCGAGTGGGTCTCCCCGTCCGGCCGCGGATTGCTCACTCATTACATGCCCGCCCACTATGCCGCCGGCTGGTGGATGGACGAGTCGACGTCGCTCGCCGACGCAGAGGACGCCACCTACCGCCTGTTCGACGATCTGAAGAAGGTGGCGCTGACCCGAAACGTGTTGTTGCCGGTGGGCACCGACTACACGCCACCGAATCGCTGGGTCACCGAGATCCACCGGGACTGGGCGCAGCGCTACACCTGGCCGCGGTTCGTATGCGCGCTGCCGAACGAATTCTTCGCCGCGGTGCGGGCCGAATTGACTGCCCGGGGCCGGGAAGCGTCGCCGCAGACCCGGGACATGAACCCGATCTACACCGGTTGTCATGTGTCCTACATCGACACCAAGCAGGCCAACCGCGCCGCCGAGCACGCGGTCTTGGCGGCCGAGAAGTTCGCGGTGTTCGCCGCGCTGCTCTCGGGCAGCGAGTATCCGCAGGCGGCGCTGGCCAAGGCCTGGCTGCAGCTGGTCTACGGCGCCCATCACGACGCGATCACCGGTTCGGAGTCCGACCAGGTGTACCTGGACCTGGTGACGGGCTGGCGGGAGGCGTGGGAGCTGGGCCGCGTCGCGCGGGACAACTCGCTGGCGGTGTTGTCCGGGGCGGTGGATGCAGGCGAATCGCTGATCGTGTGGAACCCGCTGGTGCGCAACCGAACTGATATCGCCACCGTGCATCTCGACGAGCCGGTCGGTTCCGGGGTGTCGCTGGTCGACGCCGACGGGATCGAGCTTCCCGTGGTGATCGAGGACGCCGGCCACACGCTGACCTGGCTGGCGCGTGACGTGCCGTCGCTGGGCTGGCGGGCCTATCGAGTTTCCGAAGGCGGCGCCGATGCGCGATGGAAGCCGTTGTACGGCAACGAGATAGCAAACGACCACTACCGGCTGGTGGTCGATCCGGCGCGCGGTGGCGGGGTGTCGTCGTTGACGCGAGGGGGCCACGAGTTGATCGCGGCCGGTCGGGTGGGCAACGAGCTGGCGGTCTATCAGGAGTACGCGGCACACCCACGCGAAGGTGAAGGGCCATGGCACCTGGTGCCCAACGGCGCCGTCGTCAGCTCGTCGGAGTCGGTGGCCGAGGTCAGCGCCGAGCAGAGCGCGGTGGGCCAGCGGATCACCGTCCGCGGCCGGGTCGGCACCCTGCTCCGCTACACCCAGACGTTGACCCTGTGGCGCGGCGTGGACCGGGTCGACTGCCAGACCACCATCGACGACTTCCGTGACGCCGACCAACTGCTACGCCTGCGCTGGCCCTGCCCGATACCGGGCGCGATGCCGGTCAGCGAAGTCGGAGATGCCGTCGTCGGACGGGGGTTTGCGTTGCTGCACAACGGGTCTGAGCCAATCGATTCGGCGCGGCATCCGTGGACGCTGGACAACGCGGCGTTCGGCTGGTTTGGCCTGTCGTCGGCCGCGCGGGTGCGCGACCGTACCGGGGTGCGGGCGTTGTCGGTGGCCGAGGTGGTGGTGCCGGCGGAGGCGGAGTCCGGGCCGCTGGCCCGGAAGCTGACGGTGGCCCTGGCGCGTGCGGGAGTCACCGCCACGTGCAGCGGTGCCGACCGGCCGCGGTACGGCTACCTGGGCGTCGACTCCAACCTGCCCGACGTCCGAGTCGCGGTTGGTGGCCCGGGCCAGAACGCATTCACCAAGACGATGCTGGCGACCGCCGACCCGGCCTACGCCGCCGAGATCGACCGGCAGCTGACCCACTCCGGCCGGGCCCTGGTGTGGGTGCCGGCGACGGCGTCACTCGTCGACGGCTGGATTCCCGGGGCGGACCTGCGTGACCCGCTCGCGCTGCCGGTGCTGGTCATCGCCACCCGGGATGACGCCGACCTCGCGGCGCAGGTGGCCGCTGTCGCCGCCGACCTCGACGACGCCGAGATCTCGATCGACCAACAGGCGCCGACTGGACTGCAGCACGACGAATCTCGGACGGTCGCATTGTTCAACCGGGGTGTGCCGAGCTTCGCCGTCGACATCGACGGCACGCTGCACTCCGCGTTGATGCGGTCATGCACCGGCTGGCCGTCGCGAGCCTGGATCGACGAGCCGCGCCGCACCGGCCCCGACGGCTGCAGCTTCCAGTTGCAACACTGGACCCACACCTTCGACTACGCGCTGGCCGCCGGTGACGGTGACTGGCGTGCCGCCGCCATCCCCGCGCGCAGCGCCGAGTTCTCCGAGCCGATGCTCGTCACCGCCAGCCCCGGCGGAACCGGCCCGCTGCCTGCCGCGGGGTCGCTGCTGGAAGCCGATCCGGTCGACGGCGTCCATGTCGGTGCGCTCAAACCGGCGGGAAACCCGCTGGCGCGCAACAGCGCACAATCGGTCGATCCCGCCGCGCTGGCCATCCGGCTGGTCGAGACCAGCGGCCGCGACGTCGACGCCGTCGTGCGTTCGGCGCTGGGCACCTTCTCCGACCTCCGTGCCGCAGACCTGCTGGAGACGCCGCGGCCGGATCAACCTGGCGGCCGCCGGTCGACCGCGCTGCAGGGCTATCAGATCAGCACTGAACTGGCACGGTTCGACCTGACCCACCGGGTCACATCCGTCGCCAGCTCGCTGGGCCCGAATGCCGAAGCCGCTCAACCGCTTTACGCGTGCTACTGGCTGCACAACAACGGACCGGCCCCGCTGGGCGGACTGCCCGTCGTCGCGCACCTGCATCCGCATCGGGTCGCCGCCGAGGATGGCGTTGTGGCGCTGCGGCTGACCGTCGCCAGCGACTGCACCGACGCATCACTCGGTGGCAGCGTGACGCTGCTGAGCCCACCGGGCTGGTCGACCAGCCCCGCCGAGCTGCCTGTCGCACTGCAGCCCGGCGCGCATTCGGAAACCGATGTCGCGGTGCACATCCCGCCGAACACCGGCCCGGGGCTGTACCCGATCCGGGCGCAGCTGCGGCTCGCCGGTGCGGGTGTCCCCGCCTCCTGGCAGCAAGTGGTGGAGGACGTGTGCGTGGTGTCCGTCGGCGGGGCGGCCGACGACGGCCTGGCGTATCTGATCGAGGGGCCGAGCGACGTCGAGGTGGCCGCGGGCGAGTCGGCGCGGATCGCCGTGACGGTCGGCACCGACGCGGGCGCCGAGTTGAACCTGCAGGCGCATCTGGTCAGCCCGTGGGGGACATGGGAGTGGACCGGGCCGGCGGCCGTGGGTGCAGTGCTGCCCGCTCGGGGTCGCGTTGAAATCGGCTTCGATGTGCGCCCGCCGGTCTGGGTGCAGCCCGGCCAGTGGTGGGCGCTGATCCGGGTGGGCTGCGCCGGGCAACTTGTGTACTCACCCGCGGTGAAGCTCACGGTTCGTTGACCCGCCGATGCTGACCCTGGCGCTGGACATCGGCGGCACGAAGATCGCCGTCGGACTCGTCGACCCGGCAGGTGAATTGGTGCATCGAGCCGTCGAGCCCACCCCTAAAGGTGTTGACGCAGAGCATGTCTGGGCTGTCATCGCGCGGATGATCGCCGACGCATCCGCGGTGGCCGAGGGTGCCATCCGGGCGGTCGGGGTCGGTTCCGCAGGACCTGTGGACTTGGCCGCCGGGACCGTCAGCCCGGTCAATGTCGGCTCATGGCAAGGGTTTCCGCTGCGCGATCGGGTCGCGGAAGCGATGCCCGACGTGCCGGTGCGGCTGGCCGGGGACGCCGTCTGTATGGCGCTGGGTGAGCACTGGCGCGGCGCCGGCCGGGACGCCCCCTTCGTCCTGGGCATGGTGGTCTCGACCGGCGTGGGCGGCGGCTTGGTGCTCGACGGCAAGCCTTATCAGGGGCGGACCGGCAACGCGGGGCATGTCGGCCACGTGGTCGTCGAACTGGACGGGCAGCCGTGCCCCTGCGGCGGCCATGGTTGCGTCGAGACCGTCGCGTCCGGACCGTGGATGACCAGGTGGGCGCTGGACAACGGCTGGGCCGGACCGCCCGGTGCCGACGCAGTCGCGCTCGGCCACGCGGCCGCGGCCGGTGACCCGTTGGCGCTGAGAGCATTTCAGCGAAGTGCCACCGCGCTCGCCGCGATGATCGCCTCCGTCGGTGCGGTGTGCGACCTCGACCTGGTCGTCATCGGCGGGGGAGTGGCGAGGTCGGGCCCGGTCCTGTTCGACCCGTTACGGGCGGCGCTGGCCGGCTATGCCGGGTTGAGCTTCATCCGCGGACTGCGGGTGGTGCCGGCTGCGCTGGGCGGCGATGCGGGACTCATCGGCGCCGCCGCACTGGTCTCGTCCGTCACCTGAGTCACACCGTCCGACCGGGCACCGATGTGCCCGCCTCTGAGCGAATTGAGGGGATGTCGTACCGCCGTGTGATGTTGCTGCGATGACCGTGCTGCGGGGTATCGAGTTGCGTTACGTCCTCTCGATGCAGTTGGCGCGCCACGGCCGTGCAACGATCCGCGAGCTTGTCGACGCGTTGGCGCGGCACGGGTTCACGGCCGATGCTCCGGCCAACAAGTCGGTATCGGACGCGTTGCGATGGGAGTGTCGCCGCGGGCGAGTCCGCCACATCAGGCGCGGCGTCTACGGTCCCGGCGAGATGCCGCGGGGCACCGAGCATCGGATCAGGCAACGTGAGCTCGCGCTGCGGGCCGAGGCAATTCGCTCAGAGGCGGGCAAACCGACACCCGCTCCGGGACGTGCGGAGCCTTCCGGAATGAGGGATACCGGATGAGGACGGCCGTTTTGCCTGATGACGACCGCTCACTGTATGGTGGGCGGCGATCCACCGAAGACCGTCGGTCACCGAGCAATCGGTTGAAGGTCCGGGAATGTCCGGGCGGCCCACGCAGGAGGACGAGGCAAACCTTCGTTGGCGCGAGCCAAGGGAAACATCACGCCCCGACCGCTTCCTGCGTCGGGGCGTTCGTCGTTTCCGGGCCAGCGGGTCGTCGAGCGACGGCCCAGAACCCAAGGAGGAATGCATGGCACAGGCTGACAAGGCCACCGCCGTTGCAGACATCGCTGAGCAGTTCAAGAGCTCAACGGCGACCGTGATCACCGAGTATCGCGGTCTGACGGTCGCAAACCTGGCCGAACTGCGCCGCTCGCTCAAGGGTTCCGCGACCTACTCCGTCGCCAAGAACACCCTGATCAAGCGCGCCGCGTCGGAGGCCGGCGTGGAAGGCCTCGACGAGCTGTTCGTCGGACCGACCGCGATCGCGTTCGTCAGCGGCGAGGCCGTCGACGCCGCCAAGGCGATCAAGAAGTTCGCCAAGGACCACAAGGCGCTGGTCATCAAGGGCGGCTACATGGACGGCCGCGCGCTGACCGTCTCCGAAGTCGAGCGCATCGCCGATCTGGAATCGCGCGAGGTGCTGTTGGCCAAGCTGGCCGGCGCCATGAAGGCCAACCTGTCCAAGGCGGCCGGGCTGTTCAACGCGCCCGCCTCGCAGGTGGCCAGGCTCGCCCTCGCGTTGCAAGAGAAGCGCGCCGCCGAAGAGCCCGCGGCACCGGCCGAGGCGGCGGCTCCCGCCGAAGCCCCCGCAGCAGAGGCCGATGCCCCCGCCGCGGAGTCGACCGAAGCACCTGCGGAATCACCCGCCGAAACCACCGAATAAACCCCGTAACACCCAGGAAGGACCCACCACATGTCCAAGCTCTCCACTGACGAACTGCTCGACGCCTTCAAGGAACTCACCTTGCTGGAGCTCTCGGAGTTCGTGAAGAAGTTCGAAGAGACCTTCGAGGTCACCGCGGCCGCTCCGGTCGCCGTCGCAGCCGCCGGCCCCGCCGCCGGTGGTGCGCCCGCCGAGGCCGCCGAGGAGCAGTCGGAATTCGACGTCATCCTCGAGGCTGCCGGTGACAAGAAGATCGGCGTCATCAAGGTCGTGCGTGAGATCGTCTCGGGCCTGGGCCTGAAGGAGGCCAAGGACCTCGTCGACGGCGCGCCGAAGGCTGTGCTGGAGAAGGCCCCCAAGGAGGCCGCCGAAGAAGCCAAGGCCAAGCTCGAGGCCGCCGGCGCCAGCGTCACCGTCAAGTAGTCGATTCGCGAAAGCCCCCGGAGCCGGACAGGTTCCGGGGGTTTCGTGTATCTAGCGCTGGACCGATGCCAGCTGTGACTGCCGTACCTGCTCCGGCGAGTCACCCAGCGCGACAAGCAGGTTCGAAGTGAGCGCGGCGAGCACCGGCCCGACGGCGTTGCCCTGCGCGCCGTAGGAGCCGGCCAGCTCCAGCATGACGAAGCCGTGGATGGCCGCCCAGAACTGCGCGGCCGTCGCCACCACGGCGGCGTCGTCATCGGGTGAGCCGTTGATTCGCCCGGCCTGCATCGCTCGATGCACGCCGCGAACGACGTGGGCGAAACTGGGGTAGTGGTCGTTGATCTCGGCCAGGCCCAGGGTCAGAACGTCGTGAGCCGGCGCGTTGATGCCGTGGGCGCTGGTGCTGCCGAACATCAAGCGGTACATGTGCGGACGCTCGATGGCGTAGCGGCGGTAGGCGATGCCGGTGGCCATCAGGTCGGCGACCGGGTCTGACGTCGACGGCATCGTCAGCGCGGCGTCGAACTGCCGCAATCCCTCCTCGGCCACCGCGGCGATCAGCCCCGGCATGCCGCTGAAGTAGGTGTACACCGCCATCGTCGAGGTGCCCGCCGCGCTGGCGATCTTGCGGGTCTGCAATCCGTCCGGGCCGTCCTGGTTGAGGATGTCGACCGCAACGTCCAGCAACTGGTCGCGCACGTTGCGTTCGGCAGATGGAGCCACCGAAATATCTTGACACACCCCCGCTGCCATCGGTATAACGGAGGAATAACAGCGTTATTGCAGCTAGGAGCCCAAGTGAGCGCAACCGTCAGCACGCCGCCAGCGAACCCGTATCTGCACGACTTCCTCGCCCCGGTGGACCGGGAGGTGACGGCGACTGATCTGGCCGTCACCGGTCACATCCCCGAGTTCCTCGACGGGCGCTATCTGCGCAACGGGCCCAACCCGGTCGCCGAGGTAGACCCGGCCACCTATCACTGGTTCACCGGTGACGGCATGGTGCACGGGGTCTCGCTGCAGGGCGGTAATGCCAACTGGTATCGCAACCGCTGGGTCCGCAGTCCCGGTGTGCGCCACGTGTTGGGGGAGCCCGCGGCGGGCAGTCGCAACCTCAGGGCCGGTATGCAAGCGCTCGGGGCCAACACCAACGTGCTGGCACATGCGGGCAAGACGCTGGCGCTGGTCGAAGGAGGGGTGGCCAACTACGAGCTCACCGACGACCTCGACACCGTCGGGGCGTGCGATTTCGACGGCACCCTCGCCGGCGGCTACGCGGCGCACCCGCATCGCGACCCGCGCACCGGTGAGCTGCACGCGGTGTCCTATTCCTTTGCGCGCGGCAAATCGGTGCAGTATTCGGTGATCGGCACCAACGGCCATGCCCGTCGCACGGTCGACATCGAGGTGTCGGGGTCGCCGATGATGCACGACTTCTCGCTGACCGATAAGTACGTCGTGATCTACGACCTGCCGGTGACGCTCGACCCGATGCAGGTGCTGCCGAAGAAGATGCCCCGGTGGATGCGGCGCCCGGCGCAGATCGTGGCCGACGCCGTGGTCGGGCAGGTTCCCGTACCCGGGCCCATCGCGGCGATGTTCAACCGCAGCGAGAAGCCCGTCTACCAGATGCCGTACGCCTGGAATCCGAAATACCCGGCCCGGATCGGGGTGATGCCGCGTGAGGGTGACAATCGCGACGTGCGGTGGTTCGAGATCGAGCCCTGCTACGTCTACCACCCGCTCAACGCCTACTCCGAAATGCGCGACGGCCACGAGGTGCTGGTGCTCGACGTGGTGCGCTACGAGCGGATGTTCGACCGCGACCGGCGCGGGCCGGGCGAGGTCGCGCCCACCCTGGACCGGTGGACGATCGACCTGGCCACCGGCGCGGTGTCCAGCGAGCGTCTCGACGACCGCTCGCAGGAGTTCCCACGGATCAACGAGACATTGCTGGGCAGTAAGCACCGGTTCGGCTACACCGTCGGCCTCGACGGGGGCTATGTGGACTCAGGCAGATCGCAAATGTCCTCGGCCCTTTACAAGCACGACTTTGCCGCTGGATCGAGCATGGTGGCACCGCTCGACCCCGAACTGCTGATCGGTGAGATGTCGTTCGTCCCGCGCCCGGCCGCCGGTTCGGCTAGCTTGTCTGAAGACGACGGAATCCTGATCGGTTACGGATACCACCGTGGACGCGGCGAAGGCCAGCTGCTGCTGCTCGATGCGCAAACATGCGAATCAGTGGCGACGGTCCATTTACCGCAACGGGTACCGATGGGATTTCACGGAAACTGGGCGCCGCAGGACTAAGCAAAATCGACCCCCCTGTGCGCTACAGTGACTCAAGCCACAAGCTGGGCTTGGGCTGCGATCAGCAACATCAGCGGGAGGGTTTCGCGTGGGCATCGGTATTCAGGTAGAAGGATTGACGAAGTCCTTCGGATCCCAGCGAATCTGGGAAGACGTCACGATGTCGATTCCAGAGGGCGAAGTCAGTGTTCTGCTGGGACCGTCCGGTACGGGTAAGTCCGTCTTCTTGAAGTCGCTGATCGGTTTGCTGCGGCCAGAGCGCGGCTCGATCATCGTGGACGGCACCGACATCACCGAGTGTTCGGCCAAAGAGCTCTACGACATTCGCACCCTGTTCGGCGTCATGTTCCAGGACGGCGCGCTGTTCGGGTCGATGAACCTCTACGACAACACCGCCTTCCCGTTGCGTGAGCACACCAAGAAGAAGGAAGGCGAGATCCGTGACGTCGTCATGGAGAAGCTGGAGATGGTGGGTCTCGGCGGGGATGAGAAGAAGTTCCCCGGTGAGATCTCCGGTGGTATGCGCAAGCGTGCCGGCCTGGCCCGCTCGCTGGTACTGGACCCGCAGATCATTCTCTGTGACGAGCCGGACTCCGGTTTGGACCCCGTCCGTACGGCGTACCTGTCGCAGTTGCTGATCGACATCAACGCCCAGATCGACTGCACGATCCTGATCGTGACGCACAACATCAACATCGCCCGCACCGTGCCCGACAACATGGGCATGCTGTTCCGCCGCAAGCTGGTCATGTTCGGCCCGCGCGAGGTGCTGCTGACCAGCGACGAGCCGGTGGTGCGCCAATTCCTCAACGGTCGCCGTATCGGCCCGATCGGTATGTCGGAGGAAAAGGACGAGGCCACCATGGCCGAGGAGCAGGCCCACATCGAGGCCGGCCACCACGACGGTGGCACCGACGAAGTCGAAGGCGTGCCGCCGCAGATCTCGGCAACCCCGGGAATGCCGGAGCGCAAGGGAGCCAAGCGCCGCCAGGACCGAGTGCGGGAGAACCTGCACCTGCTGCCCAAGGACGCCCAAGAGGCGATCCTCGAGTCGTTCGAGAACGACAAGAACGAAAACGCGAAGAACAAGAGCTACGACGACAATCAGCAATCGCGACACCGCGACGAGGCCGACACAGCGTCAATTCCTACCCAACGTGGATAGCCGAATCGAAAAGGAGTTGTTCCACAGCCAAGGTGCGTCACCTCTTGACTGAAGCCCCCCAAGGGGTCACTCTGTTGGGCAGAATGAATGCACGGGAATTTCGACTCGCCAGCCAGCGCCGATACCCCCGAGCACGGTAGTTGAGGAATGCGCCGTCCTGCGCTATTGTTGGACGTTGCGCTGGCTGCCTCCTGCCCACCTCACACCCGCCACACGACACCGTGGTCTTAGCTTGAGCTATCGCTGATACAGCGAATTAGCTGCGTGCGTGAGAACGGACAGATCGTTCGCCAGCCGAACCGAACAAAGTCATAGCGACAGACGGTTCCGGTGGCCTCCGGATCGCACGTCGCATGAGGTGCTGGAAGGAATGCATCTTGGCAGTCTCCCGCCAGAGCAAGAAAACCCCTCAAAGTTCGATCTCCAACAGCTCCGTACCCGGTGCTCCCGACCGCGTCTCTTTCGCCAAACTGCGCGAGCCTCTCGAGGTTCCCGGGCTGCTTGACGTTCAGACCGACTCGTTCGAGTGGCTCATCGGTCGGGAAAGCTGGCGCGAGCGCGCGATCGAGCGTGGCGAGTCCGCCCCCAAGGGCGGCCTCGAGGAGGTGCTCGAAGAGCTGTCCCCGATCGAGGACTTCTCGGGTTCCATGTCGCTGTCCTTCTCCGACCCACGATTCGACGAGGTCAAAGCACCCGTCGACGAGTGCAAAGACAAGGACATGACGTACGCGGCCCCGCTGTTCGTCACCGCGGAGTTCATCAACAACAACACCGGCGAGATCAAGAGCCAGACGGTGTTCATGGGTGACTTCCCGATGATGACGGAGAAGGGCACGTTCATCATCAACGGCACCGAGCGCGTGGTGGTCAGCCAGCTGGTCCGGTCGCCCGGTGTGTACTTCGACGACACCATCGACAAGTCCACCGAGAAGGTGCTGCACAGCGTCAAGGTGATCCCGAGCCGCGGTGCGTGGCTGGAGTTCGACATCGACAAGCGCGACACCGTCGGTGTCCGCATCGACCGCAAGCGTCGCCAGGCCGTCACCGTGCTGCTCAAGGCGCTGGGCTGGAGCAACGAGCAGATCCGCGAGCGCTTCGGCTTCTCCGAGATCATGATGCAGACCCTCGAGCGCGACCCCACCCAGAACTCCGACGAGGCGTTGCTGGAGATCTACCGCCGGCTGCGTCCGGGCGAGCCGCCGACCAAGGAGTCCGCGCAGACCCTGCTGGAGAACCTGTTCTTCAAGGAGAAGCGCTACGACCTGGCCCGCGTCGGTCGCTACAAGATCAACAAGAAGCTCGGCTTGAGCGCCACCCCGGCCGAGACCACGTCGACCACGTTGACCGAGGAAGACGTCGTCGCGACCGTCGAGTACCTGGTGCGTCTGCACGAAGCCGCGCAGACTGGCCAGGCCGCTGTCATGACCGTCCCCGGCGGCGTCGAGGTGCCGGTCGAGACCGACGACATCGACCACTTCGGTAACCGTCGTCTGCGCACGGTCGGCGAGCTGATCCAGAACCAGATCCGGGTCGGTATGTCCCGGATGGAGCGTGTGGTCCGCGAGCGGATGACGACTCAGGACGTCGAGGCGATCACGCCGCAGACCCTGATCAACATCCGTCCGGTGGTTGCCGCGATCAAGGAGTTCTTCGGCACCAGCCAGCTGTCGCAGTTCATGGACCAGAACAACCCGCTGTCGGGTCTGACCCACAAGCGTCGTCTGTCGGCGCTGGGCCCCGGTGGTCTGTCCCGTGAGCGCGCCGGCCTCGAGGTTCGTGACGTGCACTCCAGCCACTACGGCCGGATGTGTCCGATCGAGACGCCGGAAGGCCCGAACATCGGTCTGATCGGTTCGCTGTCGGTGTACGCGCGGGTCAACCCGTTCGGGTTCATCGAGACGCCGTACCGCAAGGTGACCGAGGGCGTGGTGACCGACACGATCCAGTACCTGACCGCTGACGAGGAAGACCGTCACGTCGTCGCCCAGGCCAACTCGCCGATCGACGACGACGGCCGCTTCGAAGAGGACCGCGTGCTGGTCCGACGCAAGGGTGGCGAGGTCGAGTACGTGTCGTCGGCCGAGGTCGACTACATGGACGTCTCACCGCGGCAGATGGTCTCGGTGGCCACCGCGATGATCCCGTTCCTCGAGCACGACGACGCCAACCGTGCCCTGATGGGTGCCAACATGCAGCGCCAGGCGGTTCCGCTGGTACGTAGCGAGGCACCGCTGGTGGGTACCGGCATGGAGCTGCGCGCCGCGATCGACGCCGGCGATGTCGTCGTCGCCGACAAGGCCGGTGTGATCGAGGAGGTGTCCGCCGACTACATCACCGTGATGGCCGACGACGGCACCCGGCACACCTACCGGATGCGTAAGTTTGCCCGGTCCAACCACGGCACGTGCGCCAACCAGCGTCCGATCGTGGACGCCGGCGAGCGGGTCGAGTCCGGTCAGGTCATCGCCGACGGGCCGTGCACCGACAACGGTGAGATGGCGCTGGGCAAGAACCTGCTGGTCGCGATCATGCCGTGGGAGGGCCACAACTACGAGGACGCGATCATCCTGTCCAACCGTCTGGTTGAAGAGGACGTGCTCACCTCGATTCACATCGAAGAGCACGAGATCGACGCCCGCGACACCAAGCTGGGTGCCGAGGAGATCACGCGGGACATCCCGAACGTCTCCGACGAGGTGCTGGCTGACCTCGACGAGCGCGGCATCGTCCGCATCGGCGCCGAGGTCCGCGACGGCGACATCCTGGTCGGCAAGGTCACCCCGAAGGGTGAG
>NZ_PKEK01000073.1 GCF_002863225.1 Mycobacterium sp.
CCTCGTTGGGACGCAACTTCCAGGTGATCTACGAGCAGGCCAACAGCCACGGCCAGAAGGTGCAGACCGCCGGCAACAACATGTCGAGCACCGACGCCGCCGTCGGCGGCAGCTGGGCCTGACGCTTCAACCCTTCGGGGTCGAGACACAAACACACCGGGCATTCCGATGCCCGGTGTGTTTTGTTTTGTCCGGCTAAATCGGCTGCAAAAGCATTGCAGCCGTTTACTTCTCAGAGGCCACCGGTGTCGGCGGCTTGCGGCGGACCCTACTCCGCCACCGCGGCGCAACCACCGAGGATGGTCGTCGACGCGAAGTTGGCCGCGTTGGCCAGGTGGTTGTCAGTCGGCGTGTAGGTCGGCAATGCGGTGACGAACGCACGACGATACTGCGCCGAGAGATTCGCCAAGTCCTGCCAGATGGCGTTATCGCTCTGCTTGCCAAGCTGTTCCAGCTTGCCCGCAAACGAGTTCATCACCGGCCCCACCGCGTAGTTGACCGCCTTCTGCTCTTTGTTCCAGTAGATCGACGGGACGTTGGGGTCGAGTTGCTGCCACTGCGCGGTCTGCTGGCCGAACTGGTCGAGCGCCGACTTCCATTCCGGGCACACATTGTTGTCAGATGTCAGGAAGGGCTGCGGGCTGGCCAGGTTGCCGACCGGGGCGATGTCCGAGGGTGGCGCCGACGGCGTCACCAGGGGTCCCCGGGCCGCGGCCGGACCGTCGCTGATGGCGGCACAGATCGCCCCAAGTGCCGAGGACGCGCTGTTCGCCGCGCCGGCCAGATTGTTGTCTGTCGGCGTGTATTTCGGAATCCGCTCGGAGTACGCCCGGGCGTACGCGATGAACTGCTGATAGAGCTCACGGATGACGCGGTGCGGCGTCAACTTGACCAGGCCGACCGTTTGCGCCGCGGCGCTGCGCATCGACTGCGCCGCGGCCACGTACTGTGCGCGCTGCTTGGGGGTCCAGGCCGAAGCTGGCACCGATCGGTCGCGGTCGTTCCACAACCCCTGTCCGCTGTTCGCCAGGTCGTTGTTGATCGACGCCCACGCCGGACAGGTCGGGTCGTCGGTGATGACCGCCACCGGCCCAGTGTCTTTCGCGCTGGCCACCGCCGCGGTCTCCTGACCAGGTCCGCTGTCGGAGCCGCCCTTCGGCCCCCCGGAACCCCCGTCGCCGAACAGCAATACAGCCGCGACGATCGTTGCCAGTACGGCAACCGCGGCCACCCCACCCATGGCCCACTTAAGATTTTTATTGTCTTTTGGGGCGTCAGTATCGGACGTCACGGTGGTTCAGCTTAAATGACAAGCCCGCTACCGCAGGTGTTTTGGCTGCGCGGCGGTCCTGAACGCGTTCTTTCTCAGCCCACTAACAGGCTTGACAATTTGTCGAACAAGCGTTCGAATGCAGTATGCGTTGGGACGAGCAAAGTATCCGGGTGGACGATGGAGCGCTGCCCGGGTTGGAGCGCATCGGATTTGTCCGCAGTGTGCGCACGCCTCAATTCGAGGGCATCACCTTTCACGAGGTGCTGTGCAAGTCGGCGCTGAACAGGGTTCCGAACGCCACCGCGCTGCCGTTCCAGTACACCGTCAACGGCTACCGCGGCTGCTCGCACGCTTGCCGGTACTGCTTCGCCCGACCCACGCATGAGTATCTGGAGTTCAACTGCGGCAACGACTTCGACAGCCAGGTCGTCGTCAAGACCAACGTCGTCGAGGTGCTGCGCCGAGAGCTGAGCCGACGGTCGTGGTGTCGCGAGACGGTGGCCCTGGGCACCAACACCGACCCGTATCAGCGCGCCGAGGGGCGGTACGCGTTGATGCCCGGCATCATCGCGGCACTGGCGGAATCGGGCACGCCGCTGTCGATTCTGACCAAGGGAACACTGCTGCGCCGGGATCTACCGCTGATCGTCGACGTCGCGCAGCAGGTACCGGTGAGCGTCTCGGTATCGCTGGCCGTCGGCGACGCCGAGCTGCACCGGCAGGTGGAGCCCGGCACGCCGAGCCCACAGGCCCGGCTCGGGTTGATCGCCGCGATTCGCGACGCCGGGTTGGACTGCCACGTCATGGTGGCTCCCGTCCTGCCGTATCTCACGGATTCCGCCGAACATCTCGACGGGCTGCTGGGGCAGATAGCGGCGACCGGAGCCGGCAGCGCCACGGTGTTCGGTTTGCATCTGCGTGGGTCGACCCGCGGCTGGTTCATGTCGTGGCTGTCGCAGGCTCACCCGCAACTGGTCACCCGGTATCGCGAGTTGTACCGGCGCGGAGCATATTTGCCGCAAGAGTATCGCGACGACCTCCGGGCAAGGGCGGCGCCGTTGCTCGCCAGACACGGACTGGCCGGCGAGCGTCGACAGATGGAAGCCGCGCCGCCGCGGCCGTCGGCCGGGACGGTGCAGCCGACCCTCTTCTGAGCTAGTTCAAGTCGGGTGCGCGGAAAGTGTCGCACTGGTTGGCGTCACCGCTCTGATAGCCGACGGTGAACCAGTGCTGGCGCTGCTCCGAGGAGCCGTGAGTCCAGGATTCGGGGTTGACGCGGCCGGTGGACGATTTCTGGATGCGGTCGTCTCCGACCGACGACGCGGCCGAGAGCGCGTCGGCGATGTCTTTGTCGCTCAACGGTTCCAGGAACGGAACGCCGGTGCCTTCTTGTTTGGTCGTGGAGGCGTAATGGGCCCACACTCCGGCGTAGCAGTCGGCCTGCAACTCGGTCCGCACCCCGTTGCCACCGGCGCCCTGTGCGCCCTGCTGGGCCCGTCCCAGTGAACCCTGAAGGTCTTGAACGTGGTGGCCGAACTCGTGGGCCACCACATATTCCTGCGCCAAAGGTCCACCACTGGAACCGAATTGGGTGCGCAGCACATCGAAGAAGCCGGTGTCGAAATACGCGGTCTTGTCCACCGGGCAATAGAACGGCCCGACCTCGGTGCTGGCTGCGCCACATCCGGTGTCGACCTGGCCGCTGAACAGCCGGACCCGCGGGCGGGTGTAGCCGCGCATCAGCTGCTTCCACACCGCGTCGACCGAGTTGCCGGTGGCGACCACCCGGCACTGCACGTACTGGTTGGCGTCGGCCCCCGTCCGGCACTTGCTCAGGTCGAAGCCGGGCGCAACGTCCTGGCTCGCGCTCGGCGCCGGCAGTTGGTTGACCACCTTTCCGGGGTCGACCCCCAGGAGCAGAGCGACCACCAGGAACAGCAGCCCGCCGAGTCCGCCGCCGATCGCGATTCCCCGTCCGCCGCCGCCACCCGACGACGCCGTTGTGCTGGTGTCGATCTGCATACCCTCGTTGAAGGTCATCGCATTCTCCGTTGGGTCGAGGCGGCGCTGGCACGGGTTCGCAGCCCGGCAAGATCAGCTTTGCACACTACGATTCAGGCGTGCCCGCGGTTGCCGAAGTTCCAGCTCTTGCGCGCACGGCGCTCGGCGAGCTTCGCGGCAGCGTCGAAGGTGGCGTCGCCGTGTGGCGCGGCGTGCCCTACGCGGAGCAGCCGATCGGGGAGCGTCGTTTCGCCGCGCCCGCTCCGCTGTCGCCGTGGACCGGTGTCCGCGATGCCCTCGAGCACGGTCCGTTGCCGCCGCAGAGCCGATCGATGGCCGCGGGGGACCGCAACGATCCGAAGGTTCGCGACGAGGCCTGCCTCACGGTGACGGTGTGGTCTCCCGATAGCTCTGGATCGCGGCCGGTGCTGGTGTGGATACCGGGCGGGGCATTTCTCAACGGCGCTGGGCAATTACAGCTCTACGACGGGTCGCGGCTGGCCGCCGACGGCGACGTGGTGGTCGTCAACGTCACGTATCGGGTCGGCGTTTTCGGCGGTTTCGAACTCGGAGACCTCGGCGCGGGTTTCGACGACAATCTCTGCCTGCGCGACCAGATCGCGGCATTGACCTGGGTGCGAGACAACATCGCGGCGTTCGGCGGTGATCCCGAGCGGGTGACGGTGTTCGGCGAATCTGCCGGTGCCACTTCGGTGTTGGCATTGCTCGCCAGTCCGGCCGCCGACGGCCTGTTCACCCGCGCGATCGCGCAGAGTCCGGCGCTGCCGCTGATCGCCGATCGTGTCACCCGGGCGGACCAGGCGCAGCGGTTTCTGGCTCGACTCGGCGTGAGCGCGACGGAGTTGAAAGAGCTGCCGCCTCGCCAATTGCGCGGTGCCGCTGGGCAATTGCAGCTCGACAGCGTCACGTCGTCACCGATGCTCGCACACGGATTGACGTACGGGGTGGACCTACTGCCGCTGCATCCGATCGAGGCGGCCCGAATGTCCGCCATCGCCCGCGTCCCGTTGATCATCGGCACCAACCAACGCGAGGCGGCGCTGTTCGTCCGGGACAAGCCGCCGATGCTGCCGACGACGCCGGACACCGTGCAGCGCTACTTCAGTAGATTCCCGCCGGAGATCCGGGAACGGCTGCTGTCTGCCTACCCGCGCTATCCGGGACGCCGCGCACTGGAGGCCATCGGCGCCGACGCGATGTTCGTCGCGCCGACATGGGCCTTCGCCGACGCTTACAGCCAGCTGGCCCCGACGTACGTCTACCGCTTCGACCACACGCCCGCCACGTTGCGGGTGACCCGTTTGGGCGCGGTGCACGGCAGTGAGATCGTGCACATCCTGCACACCTATGGCTCGCATCTGGGTCGACGGCTGCATCCCACCGGCAGGTGGCGAACACCGGCCGTGGGGCGCCGGACGCAGCGGGCCTGGGTCGATTTCGCCACCGGTGACGTCCCGTGGTCGAGCGACTGGCCGCGCTACGACACCCGACGGCGTCCGACCCGCATCATCGGGTCTCGGCGTGACGTCGTGGTCGACGACCCGGATGCGTCCCGTCGCGTCGCGCGTGGCAAGGCTGCTGCTGATCGCCGTCAGCCCGGGCCGTCGCTGGCGGCGGCCAGCAGCGGCACCAGAACGTCGCTGATCGGCGTCGCAATCCCGTGCGTGCGTGCCTTGCGGACGATCACGCCGTTGCGGATGTCCCACTCCTGCGGGCGGCCGGCCTCGCGGTCGGCCAGTATCGAGGTGCCCATGTCGACGGGTGCCTGGCGAAACATCTCCACCGTGCCGGCGGCGACATCGTCAGCCAGTTGCGCGCCCTCGGCGCGGGCGACCGCGAGACATTCGTCGGCGTAGCGGCGGGCCAACTCCGCGAGGTCGTCGCGGCGAAACATCCCCGACCGCCGACCGGTGAGCACCATCAGGCCGGCGACCGCGTTGACCAGCAACTTGCGCCACGCCGCAGTGACGAAGTCGGGGTCGCAATCGGCGACGCCGCCGGCAGCGCGCCACAGGTCGGCGACGGTCGACGCGGCGGGCCCGGCCGGCAGGGTCAGGCGTGCTTCGGTGCGCAGTCGCACCCAGCCTGCCGGCTGAGTCTCGGCCGAAAACCAGACGATGCCGGGGATCACCGTCGACGACGCGCACAGCGGCTGCACCTGTGCGACCTGCTCGACGCCGTTACGCAGGACGACGACGATGGTGTCGGCGTCGCACAACCTGGCCAGCCAGCGCGCCGAGTCGGCGTTCTGAGTGGCCTTGACCGCCAGCAGCACCACGGCGACCGGCCCGGTGATGTCGTCGGGATCGGTACAGATCGGGCCCGGCACCGTGATCGGGTCGGCACCGTCGGGCCGCAGCTCGATCTGTGATCTCGGGGTGCGTCCGCAGATTCGCACTGCATTTCCGGCGGCGGACAGGTACGCGGCGAGCGTCGTTCCGACGGCTCCTGGACCAACAACGGCAATATCCATGACAAGCACCGAAATTACCGCCTCCTAGACTGGGCTGTCGTCCCCACCATTTGCGAGGAGTATTCGTGCTGCGCAGTCACGCCGCTGGTTCATTGCGGGCCACCGACGCCGGTCAACGAGTGACGCTGGCCGGCTGGGTGGCGCGCCGCCGCGACCACGGCGGGGTGATCTTCATCGATCTGCGGGATGCCACCGGGGTGTCGCAGGTGGTGTTCCGCGCCGCCGACGTTTTGGACCAGGCTCATCGGCTTCGTGCCGAGTTCTGTGTCGCCGTCGACGGTGTCGTCGAGATCCGTCCGGACGGCAACGCCAACGCCGAAATCGCCACCGGTGAGATCGAAGTGAACGCGAGGTCGCTGACGGTGCTCAACGAGAGCGCGCCGCTGCCGTTCCAACTCGACGAGACGGCGGGTGAGGAGGCCCGGCTCAAGTATCGATACCTCGACCTGCGCCGCGAGGGCCCCGGGAATGCAATTCGGTTGCGTTCCAAGGTCAATGCCGCAGCGCGCGAGGTGCTGGCCCGGCACGACTTCGTCGAGATCGAGACGCCGACGATGACGCGGTCGACGCCCGAGGGGGCGCGCGACTTCCTGGTGCCCGCCCGCTTGCAGCCAGGCTCGTTCTACGCGCTGCCGCAGAGCCCGCAGCTGTTCAAGCAGCTGCTGATGGTCGCGGGCATGGAGCGCTACTACCAGATCGCGCGCTGCTACCGCGACGAGGATTTCCGCGCCGACCGCCAGCCCGAGTTCACCCAGCTCGACCTGGAGATGAGCTTCGTCGACCAGGACGACGTCATCGCGGTGTCGGAGGAGATCCTCCGAGCACTGTGGGCGGTAATCGGCTACGACGTGCCTACGCCGCTGCCGCGGATCAGCTACGCCGAGGCGATGCGCAGGTTCGGCTCGGACAAACCCGACCTGCGCTTCGGTCTCGAGCTCGTGGAATGCACGGAGTACTTCTCCGACACCACTTTTCGGGTTTTCCAGGCGCCCTACGTCGGCGCGGTCGTCATGCCGGGCGGTGCGTCGCAACCCCGCCGGACACTGGACGGCTGGCAGGAATTCGCCAAGCAGCGCGGTCACAAGGGCCTGGCCTACGTGCTGGTGGCCGAGGACGGGACGCTGGGCGGGCCCGTCGCCAAGAACCTCACCGACTCCGAACGTGACGGCCTGGCCGGGCACGTCGGCGCGAAGCCGGGGGACTGCATCTTCTTCTCGGCGGGCACGGTCAAGGCAGGGCGAGCCCTGCTGGGGGCGACGCGCATCGAGGTCGCCAAGCGCCTCGACCTGATCGACCCGGACGCCTGGGCGTTCACCTGGGTGGTCGACTGGCCGCTGTTCGAGGCCGCGGACGACGCCACCGCGGCGGGGGACGTGGCCGTCGGCTCAGGGGCGTGGACGGCCGTGCACCACGCGTTCACCTCGCCGAAGCCCGAGTCGGAGGCCACCTTCGACACCGACCCCGGCACCGCATTGGCGACGGCCTACGACATCGTCTGCAACGGCAACGAGATCGGCGGCGGCTCGATTCGTATCCACCGTCGCGACGTCCAGGAACGCGTGTTCGCGATGATGGGCATCGGGGCTGCCGAGGCGCAGGAGAAGTTCGGATTCCTGTTGGACGCGTTCACCTTTGGCGCGCCGCCGCACGGTGGTATCGCGTTCGGCTGGGACCGCATCGTGGCCCTGCTCGCCGGCCTGGATTCGATCCGCGAGGTGATCGCGTTCCCCAAGTCCGGCGGCGGTGTCGACCCACTCACCGACGCCCCGGCGCCGATCACCGCCCAGCAGCGCAAGGAATCAGGCATCGACGCCAAGCCCGAGGAGAAGCGGGACCGCTCGGCGTCCGCTCCCGCGAAACAGACGCCGGGGCAGTAGATCGGCGCTGGCCGCGACCCTCGTTTCCAGTTCGCGGAATAGAGACCGGTCGACGCCGGGTTTGTCGAGGCACGCCTGCGCGTCGTGACAGCGCAGAGCGCATCGACGAGGAGGACCGATATGCCCGCAGGATTTCCCGACATCGAGTCGATCAAATCTTTCAACCAGGACATCGCCGAGGAGTTCCGCGCCAACGACGGAAAGGTCGGCGGTCGATTCGAGGGTGCCGACCTGCTGCTGTTGACCACCACCGGCGCCAAGTCGGGCCAGCAGCGGCTGTCGCCGTTGGCGTACTTCCGGATCGACGGGAAGTTGGTCATCATCGGGTCGTTCGCCGGCGCCGACGTCAACCCGGCCTGGGTGCACAACTTGCGGGCCAACCCGTCGGCTCATATCGAGGTCGGCAACGAGTCCTCCGACGTCGTCGCGCGTGAATTGCCGCGGGACGAACGCGACGAGCTGTTTCCGAAGATCACGGCCGTCGCCTCGGGTTTCGCCGAGTATCAGGCGAAGACGTCGCGGGTCATCCCGGTGTTCGAGCTGCAACCGGTGAGTTAGCCCTGCGCGATAGTTAGCCCGTCAACCGACCCCTCGGAACACGCGGTTACGGGGCTATCACGACTGCTATCACAGCGCGGTCACGTCGCCCGCCGACGGTTTAGTGCGGAACAAGCGACATGATCGTCTCCAAGGTCCCGCGCACCGGATGCAGGAAGATGTTCACGATCTGGATCGGGAACAACTGCCCGTTGCCGCCGCATTTCGGCCACGCACCGGGCCCTTGAGTGGCCAGCACCCGATTGGCCACCGCGATCTGCTGCTCGCGCGATGCCGTCGCCGGGTCGCCGACACCACCGTTGGCGGCCCAGGTAGCCGGCTTGAATTGCAATCCGCCGTAGAACCCGTTGCCGGTGTTGGCATGCCAGTTGCCCCCGGATTCGCATTGCGCGACGGCATCCCAGTTCATGCCGTCCGCATAGGCCACCCCAGTGGTCGGATTTACCAGCAGCGTCATGCCCAGAGCAACCAGTGTGGCTATCACCAGGTGCTTGCACATCGTGCTCAGAAACCCACCTAAATGACTCATTTAACAGGTCTAACAAGCAGGAGTTAAAGGAGTCAATGAGTGGGGCTTTAGCAATCAATGAGATTAAAGTTTAATAACGTGTTTTGTGTTGCTATTGCTTATTCAAGTCAATTACTGAGGCAATTGGTGCGTTTTATAACTAGTGAGTTATATGAGGCGCTAGTTATCTTGTCGTGATGGAGTGAATTAGAGTGACGTGTGATACTCCTGTTACTCGAGTGACAGGAGATACCCAGGTTCGCGTCAGCGTGCGCGGTCGAGAAACTCTTGTACCAGGCGTTTCGGCGCTTGCGTCAACCATGCGTCGACGATCAGCTCACGTAGGCCGCGCTCGTCGATGGCGGCAAGTTTGACGAGCACCGCCGGGTAGCCGTCGAAGTGTGGGGTCGTGAAGTAGACGTTCGGTTCGCTGGCGATCAGCGCGAACTTGACTCCCTCGTCGGCGACCCGGACGCCGAGAATGTCGCCCGCAGGTGGCTCGATCCCGCGATCGGCGAGCGCCTGACGGTCGGATGCGCGCAGCGGGCGCTCCCAGGCGATCAGCTTCTTGCCGACCCGCCATTCGTGCGGCGACTCCTCCCTGGTGAGCTGCAGCTCGCCGACGACATTGGCGACGTCGTCCCAGGTGGCCATGACCCATTGTGCTCCCGGAGGCCTGCGTACGGTGCTGATCGCGCTGCGCCGATGCGCGCGCCTGCGAGCCTCACTACTGTTGGAGCGTGACGTCGCCGAGCCCCGAGACCAATCCGGGGCCGTCACCCGATCCGCATCCGCCGGGTCCGAGGTCGCGCTACCGAATCACCCATCGCACCGAGTACCGCTACTCCGACGTGGTGACCAGTTCCTACGGCCGGGGGTTCCTCACCCCTCGCGACCTGACCCGCCAGCGCTGCCTGTCTCATGAGCTGCGGATCTCCCCGACGCCGGCCGACAGCTCGACGAGCACGGACGTCTTCGGAAACATCAGCTCGTACTTTCACGTCACCGAGCCGCACCAGACACTGACGATCACCAGTGAGTCCATTGTCGAGGTGTACCCGTCGCCGCCTGAACGCTGGGGCGGAGGACCGGCGCTGGCTCCGTGGGAGCAGGCCCGTCCGGTGGGCGTGCGGGGAGCATTAGCGACAGAGTTCGCGCTGGACCTCAACCCGCCGGAGATCACCGACGAAGTACGCGACTACGCTGCACCGAGTTTCGAACCCGGCCGACCTCTCGCCGAGGTGCTGGGCGACCTCACCACCCGGATCTACACCGACTTCACCTATCGCTCTGGATCGACCACGGTATCGACTGGCGTCAAAGAGGTTCTGAAAGCCCGCGAGGGGGTATGTCAGGACTTCGCGCGTTTGGCGATCGCCTGTCTGCGCGCCAACGGCCTAGCCGCCAGCTACGTGTCCGGCTACTTGGCCACAAACCCGCCACCGGGGAAGGAGCGCATGATCGGAATCGACGCGACCCATGCGTGGGCCGCGGTGTGGACGCCCCAGCCGCCGGGCCAATTCGAATGGCTGGGACTGGATCCCACCAACAATCAGATGGTCGACGAGCGATACGTCATCGTCGGGCGCGGTCGCGACTACGCCGACGTGCCGCCCCTGCGCGGGATCATCTACACCAATGCCGAAAACAGCGTGATCGACGTCGCGGTCGACGTTGCGCCCTACGAAGGTGACCAGTTGTATGCGTGACTTCCACTGCCCCAATTGCGGCCAGCGGCTGACGTTCGAGAATTCCGCGTGCCTGGCGTGCGGTAGCGCGCTCGGATTCTCGCTCTACGAGATGGCACTGCTGGTGATCACCACCGGCGACGACGCGGGCCGGGCCGGATTCGTCAGCGCCAGCGAGTACGAGCTGTGCGCCAATCGCAATCTCGCCAAATGCAATTGGCTCGTCCCGATGCGACAGCCGAGTTGGTTGTGCGCGTCGTGTTCACTCACCATCGAGCGGCCAAACGATTCGGACACCGCGGGACTGGTGGAGTTCGCCCGGGCCGAGGCCGCAAAGCGCAGGCTGATCGTCGAATTGCACGAGTTGAAGTTGCCGATCGTCGGACGCGACCAGGATCCCGACTACGGACTTGCCTACCGGCTGCTCTCCAGCGCGAACGAGCGGGTGATGACCGGGCACGAAAACGGGGTCATCACACTGGATCTGGCTGAAGGCGACGACGTGCACCGCGAGCAGCTGCGGGTCGAGATGGACGAGCCGTACCGCACGCTGCTCGGACATTTCCGCCACGAGGTCGGGCACTACTACTACTACCGGCTGATCACACCGTCCGCAGAGTTCGACGCGCGGTTCACCGAGTTGTTCGGCGACGCGAATGCCGACTATCAGGCGGCATTGGACCGGCATTACAGCGAAGGTGCCCCCGCGGGCTGGGAGCAGACGTTCGTGTCGTCCTACGCGACGATGCATCCGGCCGAGGACTGGGCCGAGACGTTCGCGCACTACCTGCATATCCGGGACACGCTCGACACGGCGGCGTGGTCGGGATTCGCGCCCGCGACGGCCACCTTCGATCGGCCGGTCCTGGGACCGAGCGCATTCATGACGATCATCGACATGTGGCTTCCGGTGTCGTGGTCGTTGAACATGGTGAACCGTTCGATGGGCCACGACGATCTCTATCCGTTCGTGCTGCCGATCGCGGTCCTGGAGAAGATGAAGTTCATCCACAACGTCATCGACGAGGTGACCGCGGTGTCGGGTAAATCCGACCCGCTCAGCGCGTGAGGGCTGCGGTCACGGCATAGTCCGCCGCTCGTCGCCGCCCCACAGCGGCTGGGTGCCGCCCGGCAGGGCAAGTTGAGTCGCGGTGATGACCTCGGCCAACTCGCGCAGCGCGGTGTGGGTGGTGGTGAGCAGTTGGGCCAACTTCTCGCGGCGCCCGTCGGGGGAGACCGATTCCAGCTCGGCGGGATGCGATCGGCGCAACAGCGTGCTGATCTCGGCGACCATCCGCTGCGGGCGGGACGAGCCCGACGAGCCGGGCAGATCGCCGAGATCGGTCCGTAGTCGCTCCAGCTGATACACCAGCGACCGGGGGTTGGTCGAGTCGAACAGCATCAGCTCCGCCAGTGCGGCCACGCTGACCTGGCCGGCCGTTCGCCGACGGTAGATGACCGCGGATTCCGTTGCGATCAGGGTCGATTCGATCACGGTCCGCTCGGCGGCCGGCGCCAGGACGGTGGTCGACGTGGCTCTCAGCAGCGCGGTCAGGCCCAAGCCCCGCTCGATGCGCTTGCCGATGTCCATCATGGTCCAGCCGACGTCCTGCACCATCGACTCGGCGGCCACCCCGGCCAGGGTCAGCATGCCGACCAGCGTCTGGGACTGCGCCGTCTCCAGCACCGCGTCGCCCTCGGCGAGCGAGTCGGGAGGCTCGGCGTTGTGCGCCAGTGCCCGCTCGACACCCGCCAGCACGCCCCAGGTGTCACTGGACAACTGGTCTCGCACAGCTCGGGCGGCCAGCGCCAGTCGGTCCACCGAGTGCACCAAGGCGCCGGGGCGGTCGCGGTCCATGGTCAGCGACCACAGCGTCGAGGGTGCGATCGCAATCGTCTCGGCCTGATCCTCCGGTCCGGGGTCGGTTCCGGTGATGCGGCCGAGCGCGGCCATCAGCACCGGCACGCACTGGCTCTCGGAAATCTCCTGACGGTGCCGGAATTCGTAGTAGCGGCGGCGAGCCGCGATCAACAGCCGGGCCATGTTCTCGGCGCGCTCGCTGTAGCGTCCCATCCAGAACAGGTCGGACAGAACGCGTGGGGAGCTGACGCCCAACGTGCCCGCGCCGGCCTTCACCGGCGTTTCCGGAGCCGGCAGGGTGACCGTCTCGGTGCGCGACCGGTCGGTGGGTCGAACCCAGACATCCTTGGCCGCAATGGTTTTCAGTGTGTACGCGGACGGACCCTGGGTCAGCACGTAGCCTAGGCCGCCGAGCATCGGCGCGTAGCCGCCGCGTTGTGCGACAGTGAACAGTCGCATACCTACTCCGCCCGAAGACAACTCGGTGGCGTAACTGGTTGGCGCCGAGGAGAACTCGGGCAACTCCTGTCCGACCCACTGCCATGGCATCGCGTTGATGCAGTCGGACAACTCGGCCAGCCGCGCCGACGACAATGTCGGGCCGACAAGCGTCTGCCCGCCGATGGTGGGCCTGATCAACAGCGACGAGAGATTGGCCAACAAGTGGGAGCGCTCGCTGTCGATACCACCCCAGTAGCTGGGCGCGCTGGACAACAGCGGCGACTCGCCGAGTAGTCGAGTGGCCAATTCGGGCAAGAATCGTTGCAGCCCGGCGCTTTCCAGGATTCCGCTGCCGACGGTATTGACCACCGTCACCGTCCCGCGGTGCTGCGCCTCCACCAGTCCGGCCACCCCCAGCCGGGAGTCGGCGCGCAGATCGAGAGGGTCGGTGTAGGCGGCGTCGACGCGGCGGAAGACCACGTCGACCCGTTTCAGGGTGCCCAGCGACCGCATCCACAACTTGCCGTCGCGCACCACCAGATCCGCGCTCTCGACCAACGGGAAACCCAGCAGCGTCGCGAGATACGCCTGGTCGAACGACGTCTCGGAGTAAATACCGGGGCTCAGCACGACCACCACCGGGTCCTGCACGCCGTCGGGTGCGGCATCGATCAGAGCCAGCCGCAACGCTTGCGCGAACGGGGTCGTCGGCCGCGGTCCGACCTTCTCGTAGAGATCCGGCAAGGCCTGGGCGAGGACGCGTCGGTCGGCGAGCGCATACCCGGCGCCCGACGGCGCCTGGGTCCAGTCGGCGTTCACCTGGAATGAGCCGTCGGATTGCCGGCTGACATCGCAGGCATGCATGAAGAGCTGGTGGTGGCCGGGCACCTCGATTCCATTGGCGGCGCGGACATATCCGGGATGGGCGAACAACAACTCCGGGGGCAACACCCCCTCGACCAGGGTGCGCCGATTGCCGTACAGGTCGGCCAGCACGGCATTGAGCACCCGGGACCGTTGCACCAGCCCGGTCTCGAGGGTGTCCCAGTCGCCGGCCGGCACCACCAGCGGCAGCGGGTCCAGGCGCCACGGTCGAGATTCCCCGTGGCCGCCGGCGCTGGGCTGTTTGGCGGGATCGACTTCGGTGTAGCTGATGTCGTCGTTGTTCACCAGCTGGCGGACCGCCGAGCCCAGCCGGCTCATGCCGGCCCGGCCGCGATCACCGACCGCGTCGGCGAGGTCGGCCCAGGCCGGACGTACCGCGCCGTTCGGCTCGAGGAACTCGTCGTAGCCGATCACCGGCCCCTGCAGGCCGGGCGGCCGCAGGTCGAACAACGTCTCCTGGGCGCGCGCGGTCCGGTACCCGGCCAGCAGCCGGTCGACATCGGGGCGGTCTTGGAAGGCTGCCGATGACTCACCGGGGTGCTGAACGATGTCAGCCATGTCGCCGATAGCCATTACCGCAGGACGGTACGCACGCGCCGCAGATCGAGGATGCCCGGCGCGCCGATGTCTGTGGAAATTCGGGCCTGCATCTCCCGGATTTCGGAGATGTCCAGCTTGCCCGGGGTGAACCCGGTGGCCTCGAAACGTCGCGCGCGACGCGACTCCGCCTCGACCGCGTTGACGGGCGGGTCGTCGTAGGCGCGACCGCCCGGGTGGGAAACGTGGTACGTGCAACCGCCGCGCGACGTCGAGGTGGTGAGGTCGACGAGTTCGAACCGCAGCGGTCCGTCGACAGTGATGGACGGGTGCAGCGCGCTCGGCGGCTGCCAGGCTCGGAACCGCACACCGCCGACGTGAATGTCGGGGTTGTCGGTGGCCAGCAGCGGCACCGGATAGCCGTTGCACGTCAGCACATACCGATCCCGATCGGCGCCGATCACCCGCACCTGCAGGCGCTCCACCGACGAGTCGACATAGCGGGCGGTGCCGGTCGCCGTCGACTCCTCGCCGAGGGTGTTCCACGGTTCGATCGCTCCCCGCAGTTCGATCTCCACACCGCCGAACACCGCGGTGCCGATCCGGGGAAAGCGGAATTCGGTGAACGGGTCCAGCCAGCTGGTCTCGAAAGGAATGCCGTGTGCGCGCAGGTCCGCGGCGACGTCGGCGATGTCGTGAATCAGGAAGTGCGGCAGCAGATATCGACCGTGCAGGTTTGATCCGTGTCGGATCAGCGGCGCGCGCAGCGGCTCATCCCAGAACCAGGCCACCAGCGACCGCACCAGCAGCGACTGCACCATCGCCATCCGCAAGTGGGGTGGCATCTCGAAACCGCGCAACTCGAGCAGGCCGAGTCTGCCGCGCAAGCTGTATGGGTTGTACAGCTTGTCGATGCAGAATTCGGCGCGGTGCGTGTTACCGGTGATGTCGGTCAGCAGATGCCGCAGCGCCCGGTCGATGATCCATGGTCGGGGCGCTTCGGCGCCGGAAGCCGTTGTGAGCCGGTCGATCTCAGCGAACGCGATCTCGAGTTCGTACAGCGCCTCGGCGCGGCCCTCGTCGACCCGAGGAGCTTGGGAAGTGGTGCCGACGAACCGCCCGGCGAACAGATAGGACAGCGATGGATGCCGTTGCCAGTACGTCAGGAGCGAGACCAACAGGTCGGGGCGCCGCAGCAGGGGAGAGGTCTTCGGCGTCGCGCCGCCCAGTGTGATGTGGTTGCCGCCGCCGGTGCCGCCATGGCTACCGTCGAGGGCGAACGACTCGGTGGACAACCGCGCCAATCTGGCTTGTTCGTAGAGGGTTTCGAGCTGGCTGGCCTGTTCGGCAAAACTTGCGGTGGGCGCCACGTTGACTTCGATGACGCCCGGGTCGGGGGTGATCGTCGTCGACGTCAGCCGCGGATCGGCCGGCGGTTCGTAGCCTTCGATGACCACGGCGCGGCCGATCTTCGCCGCGGCGGCGTGCACCCGGCCGATCAGGTCGACGAAATGATCCAATGCCTCGGTGGGCGGCAGGAAGACGTACAGCAAGCCGTCACGTGCTTCGGCGACCATTGCGGTTGTCGGCGCGTCGCCGTCGTCGTCCACCACCGCGTCCACCGACGGTGAGTCCAGCGCTTCGTCAGCGGTGGTCGGGTCTTTCGCGAACGACGGCCGGGGCGGCTTCCAGCTGATCGAATCCAGCGGCAGCCGAAGCCCCGCGGGTGAATTGCCGGCGACCAAGACGATGCGGCCGCGGCGCAGCCGCCAGTTGGCGCTGGCCCAGCCGAGGTCGTCCTCCCGCCAATGCAGTGGAAGGACGAATGCGCTCGGACTGGTGCTGGACTCGTCGAGTCGCGTGACGAGCTCGGCGCGGGCCGCAGGTGTGTCCCGGCCGGTCTCGGGATCGAGGTCCGCGCTGGACGGCACCGGATCGCCTTGGGGCAGCCGGGTTTCGGCGGCCAACCACGACAGCGGGTCTTCGTAGGCCGCCCGAACCTGCGAGTCGGGCAGCCCCAGATCGGTGGCGATCGCGGCCAGCAGATCCTTGGCTGTCGTGCTGTCCGCCGGCGGCGCGGTCGCAGGACCACCCCAGGGGTCGGCCAGTAGCGTCTCGTCGGGCCACAGTGGTTCGCCGTCGGTTCGCCAATAGAGCCCGATTTGCCAGCGCGGCAACGGTTCACCGGGATACCAGCGTCCTTGCCCGCGGTGTACCAGACCCTGCGGTGCCCACTGCTCCTTGAGTCGGGCGGCCAGCGCGGAAGCAAGTCGACGCTTGTGCGGGCCGTCCGCGTCGGTGGTCCATTCGTCGTCGACCTGATTGTCGATCGAGACGAACGTCGGCTCGCCGCCCATGGTGAGCCGCACATCACCTGCGGTCAACCGCTCGTCCACACCTTGGGCGACCTTCTGGATGCCGGCCCACGCCGCGTCGGTGTACGGCAGCGTGACACGCGGATCTTCGTGGATGCGCGTGACCGTGTTGGAGAACTCCAGCGTCGAATGGCACGGCTCGACGCCGCCGGTGATCGGGGCCGCGCTGGCCGGACTCGGCGTGGCGGCCAGCGGAATGTGGCCCTCACCGGCGAACAGGCCCGACGTCGGATCCAGCCCGATCCAGCCCGCGCCGGGGACGAAGACCTCGGCCCACGCGTGCAGGTCGGTGAAGTCCGAGGTAGGGCCGGACGGCCCGTCGAGTGCTTTCACGTCGGATGTCAGCTGCACCAGATAGCCGGACACGAATCTGGCGGCCAGCCCCATCTGGCGCGCGACCGACACCAGCAGCCAGGCGAAGTCGCGACAGGAGCCCACTGCGCTTCGCAGCGTGAAATCCGGTGTCTGTACGCCCTGTTCCATCCGAACGCTGTAGCCCAGGTCGACGTTGATCCGCCTGTTGAGCTCCACCAGGTAGTTGATCGTGCGGGTGCCCGGCGGCACCGCGAAATCGCGCACCCAGGCCTGGACCAGCTCGCCGGGACCTGAGCCGGGGCCGTCCTCGTCGACCGGCTGTAGGTAGGGCTTGAGCTCGGCGGCCATCGGCTCGGGATAGACGAATCCGCCGTCGGGCCAGGTCTCGGCCCAGTCCTCGATGAAGAAGTCGAACGGGTTGATCACCTTCAGGTCGGCGATCAAACCGACGGTGATGGTCAGTCGGCTCGTCGGATTCGGGAAGGTCAGGCGGTAGATGAAGTTGCCCACAGCGTCCTGTTGCCAGTTGACGAAGTGGTCGGCAGGTTCAACCCGCAGCGAGTAGGCCTCGATCGGCGTCCGCGAATGAGGCGCCGGGCGCAGCCGGACGACGTGCGGGAACACCCGGACAGGCCGGTCAAAGGTGTAGCTGGTGCGGTGCTCCAGCGCAACTTTGATGGTCATGCCCGCCATCTCATCACGCCAACCTGATTGACGCAGCGCGGCAAACTCAGTCTTTCCGGATGTTGTCGGCGGAGTGGCGTACCGGATTCGACCCCCGACCCTTCCTAGGATCGCTCGAGTGGATGATCGTTACGGCTCAGACGTTCTCGCGCGCGACCCGCACAACTCGCGCAGACCCCGCTCCGCCGAGGTGCCGTTGGAGATCGGCATGGTCGTGGAGGACGCGCAAACCGGCTACGTCGGCGCGGTGGTGAGCGTCGAGTACGGCCGGATGCAGCTCGAAGACCGGCACGGCCGGCGCAGACCGTTCCCGGTCGGCCCGGGATATCTGGTCGACGGCAAACCGGTGATCCTGCTGGCGCCGCGCGGCCCAGCCCCCGCGGCCGCTGCCCGCACCGCGTCGGGATCGGTGGCAGTCACCGGACAGCGGGCCCGCGTCGCCCGGACCGGCCGGATCTATGTGGAGGGCCGCCACGACGCCGAGCTGGTCGAGCAGGTGTGGGGTGACGACCTGCGAATCGAGGGGGTGGTGGTCGAATACCTCGGCGGCGTCGACGATCTCGTGAACATCGTCGCCGAGTTCCGGCCGGGCCCGCAGCGACGGCTGGGCGTGCTCGTCGACCACCTGGTCGCCGGTTCGAAGGAATCGCGGTTGGCCGACGCGGTGAACCGCGGACCCGGCGGCGCGCACACGCTGGTGGTCGGCCACCCGTTCGTCGACATCTGGCAGGCCGTCAAGCCGGCCCGGCTGGGGATGTCGCAGTGGCCGGTGATACCCCGCGGAACGGAGTGGAAGCACGGGATCTGCGAGGCGCTCGGCTGGCCGCACGCCGACCAGGCCGACATCGCCGCCGCGTGGCGCCGCATCCGCGCTCAGGTGCGCGACTGGACCGACCTGGACGCGGCGCTGATCGGCCGGGTGGAGGAGTTGATCGACTTCGTCACCCAGCCCTAGCGGCTACGGGGTCGGCGGCGCGACCTGTCCACCGGACAGCCGCCGGTAGGTGTAGACCTGGATCAGCCCGGCCACCGGGAATGCCACCAAAAGGCCGATGCCGCAGGCGAATATGCCCACCACGAGCACCAGGCCCTGCACCAACAGCGACAGCAGTGTCTCGCCGATGTGGGATCGCGCCGTGTCGAGACTGGCCTTCAGTGCGTCGATCGGCGGAAGCGCGCGATCGATGGCGAATGCCAGCGTGAAAACCGAAGCAAAGCCGAAGACCAGAAGCGCGAGGAACGACAGCAACGCGAACACGAAGCCGGGCAGCGAGATCAGGTTCAACACGGCGCTGATCACGCTGAGCAACGCGCCGGCCAGGACCACGTTGCCGAAATTGCGCGGCTTGAAGAACGAGCCGACCGTGACGGGCCGGCCGTCGGCCAGATCGAGCCCGCCGGACAGGTACGCGGCTTGCACGAACACGAAGACCACGAACGACACGATGGAAAAGACCAGCGTGCCGCCCGCACCCAGGCTCGCCGTGAACGATGCGCCGTAGTCGCTGCCGAGGTCCGCAGTGTTGGCTGTCGCCCCGCCGAGCAGCGCGAAGATCAGAATGTCGACGACGGTGAGGATCACGAAGTAGATCACCGTGGCCAGAATCAGCGGACCCAGATTCTTGCTGAACTGACTCCAGGCCCAGGTGAAAGCGTCGCCGACGCTGAACGCTGAGCCGGGTCCGGCCGGGTAGCCCGGACTCGCGGGATAGCCCGGGCTGCCCTGGTAACCGGGCGGAGGCCCGTAGCCGGGAGGTGGTGGCGGCGCACCGTATCCGGGCGGCGGTCCGTAACCAGGCGGGGGCCCGTACCCGGGGGGTGGTGGCGGCGCGCCGTATCCGGGCGGCGGTCCGTAACCGGGCTGCGGCTGGCCTGGCGGCGGCCCGTATCCCGGCGGGGGTCCGGGCGGCGGTCCGTATCCGGGCGGCGGCGGGTAGTCACCCGGATTGGGGTTGCCGCCGTAGGGCTGGTGGGGGTTGCCAGGGTGCTCGCTCATAGCCGCTCCTGCCTCGTCGTAGGGGAGATGTCCAGGCGTGCGCCTTCGAGAACTTAGCAAGTAATCGGCTTCGGCGCTGTGAGCTCACACTCGGCGTTCACGTGTCGCAACGACGTGGTATGCCTGTGTCCGTGCCCGACGGTCTGTTCGACGTCCCCGACGAGATCGGCCCCGGCAATTCCGCGCTCACCGGCGCCGCTGCGCCGCTGGCCGTGCGGATGCGCCCGGCCAGTCTCGACGAAGTGGTCGGGCAGGCGCACCTGCTGCAGCCGCGTTCGCCACTGCGGCGACTGGTCGAAGGCTCGGGAATGGCCTCGGCGATCTTGTACGGCCCACCCGGCAGCGGAAAGACGACGCTGGCGTCGCTGGTGTCGCACGCCACCGGTCGCCGGTTCGAGGCGCTGTCGGCTCTGTCGGCAGGGGTCAAGGAAGTCCGTGCGGTGATCGACACCGCCCGGCGCGCTGCCGCGCACGGTGAACAGACCGTGTTGTTCATCGACGAGGTGCACCGGTTCTCCAAGACCCAGCAGGACGCGCTGCTCGCCGCCGTCGAGAACCGGGTGGTGCTGCTGGTCGCTGCGACCACTGAGAACCCGTCGTTTTCGGTAGTGGCGCCGCTGTTGTCGCGATCGCTGATCCTGCAGCTGCATCCGCTGAGCTCCGAGGACATCGGTGCGGTGGTGCAGCGCGCGATCGACGACCCACGCGGACTGGGTGGCCGGGTGCGCGTGACCCCCGAGGCCGTCGACCTGCTGGTCCGGCTGGCATCGGGCGACGCGCGGCGGGCGCTGACCGCGCTGGAAGTGGCGGCCGAGGCGGGGGAGCGTGTCACCGTCGAGACCGTGGAGCAGTCGCTGGACAAGGCGGCGGTCCGCTACGACCGGGACGGCGATCAGCACTACGACGTGATCAGCGCTTTTATCAAGTCGGTTCGCGGCTCCGACGTCGACGCCGCCCTGCACTATCTGGCCCGGATGCTGGTGGCGGGCGAAGACCCGCGGTTCATCGCGCGGCGGCTGATGATCCTGGCCAGCGAGGACATCGGCATGGCCGACCCAACGGCTCTGCCGACGGCGGTGGCTGCAGCGCAGACCGTCGCGCTGATCGGCATGCCGGAAGCCAAATTGACCTTGGCGCACGCCACCGTCCACCTGGCCACCGCGCCGAAATCCAACGCGGTCACCACCGCGATCGGGTCGGCGATGCAGGACATCAGCGCGGGCAAGGCCGGCCTGGTGCCGCCGCATCTGCGCGACGGTCACTATTCGGGCGCCGCGTCACTGGGCAACGCGCAGGGCTACAAATATGCCCACGATGACCCGGATGGTGTTGTCCCACAACAGTATCCGCCAGATGAGCTGGTCGGTGTCGACTACTACCGGCCGACCAACCACGGGGCCGAGCGAGAAATCAGCGGTCGGCTGGACAAGTTGCGGGCCATCATCCGACGGCGGCGCTGAGTCACGCTGGTCTCATCACCCGTCCCGGTCAGGGACCGGTGGGGCCGGCAGGGCTGGTGGTAGTCGAGCCATCCGCCTGCTGCAGCCAGTCGGCCAGCGAATGGCCGGCGTCCAGCACGTGCCGCTCGGCGATATCGCGGGCTTTGTCGGAGTCGCGATCGGCCAGCGCCGCCACCAGCGCCGCGTGCTCCTCGATCGCGTTGTGCTCGTGGTCGGGAAACATCCCGAAGAAGTTCGACGGGACCACCCGGACCGCCTGACGGATTTGCGCCAGCAGCCGCCGAGAGTGCGCGGCCCGGTGAATCTCCCGGTGGAACTGCCAGTTGGCGTCGACGATGCCGCTCTCGCCGGCGTGCACCTCGAATTCGGTGGACAGCTCCCGCAGTCGTGCGATGCCGTCGTCGGTCACCCGCTGGGCCGCCCACGCGGCGGCCTGACCGGTGAGTACGCCCAGGATGGTGAAGCTGTCGAGGACGTCCTGGGGGCTCATTCCGATCACGGTGATCCCGCTGCGCGGTGCGACGCGAACCAGCCCGTCATAGGACAGTTCCAGCAATGCTTCCCGCACCGGAGTGCGACTGGTGGCGAATTCCTTGGTGATCGCGTCGAGGTCCAGCCGGGTGCCGGCGGGCAGGACACCGGTCAGGATGCGGTCGCGCAGTTCCCGGGCGGCGCGCTCGCGGACCGTGCCGCCGATATCAACACCGTCGTTCGGAGCCATGGCGAGGACCTTAAGGGCAGTCGGGTTAGAACGGGGAGGGACTTGAAATCTAATATATCAGATGTTAGACATCAACTATGACTTCGAAACGACAGATGGCACTCGTCGCCTTCATGCAAGCGGGCAGTACGTCGGTTTACGCGGGCTCGTGGCGGCACCCTGCCACTGAGCACGGTTACCTCGACGCCTCGTACTACGCCAAGATCGGTCGGACGCTCGAGGAGGGCTGTTTCGACCTGATGTTCTTCGACGATCGGCTGGCGATGCCCGGTATCTACGGCGGCTCGGTCGCCGACGCGGTCAAGTACGGCGCGCGTCCGGTGAAGCTGGATCTGTCGATCGTCCTGGGCGTGCTGGCGCAGGCGACCTCGCACATCGGCCTCGGCGCGACCGGCAGCACCACGTACTACACGCCGTTCCACATCGCCCGCACCTTCGCGACCCTCGACCACCTGTCCGGCGGCCGAGCAGCATGGAACATCGTGACATCGGTCAACGACAGCGAGGCGCAGAACTTCGGCCTGGAAACACATTTGGGCCACGACGCCCGCTACGACCGTGCCGAGGAATTCCTCGAGGCCACGGTCGGACTGTGGGACACCTGGGAAGACGACGCAATCCTGCACGACCGGGTCAACGGCATCTACGCCGACCCGGACAAGGTCCACGAGCTGCACCACAAGGGTGAGTTCTTCTCGGTGCGCGGACCGCTCACCGTGCCGCGCACCCCGCAGGGCCGACCGGTGCTCATCCAGGCCGGTTCGTCCGGCCGCGGGCGTGAATTCGCCTCGCGCTGGGCAGATTTGATCTTCACCGGAGACCCGGGCATCGAGGTGGCCCGCAGCCACTACGCCGACCAGAAAGAGCGCCTCGGGGCGGCCGGCCGCGATCCGGACTCGGTTAAGCTCTGCCCGATGGCTTACGCGGTGGTCGGTGAAACCGAGGATCACGCCAAGGAACGCGAGCAGGTCTTCCTCAATGACCTGGTGCACCCGATGGCGTCGCTGACCCTGCTCTCGGAGCTGATGAACTACGACTTCGCCAAACACGATCTGGACGACCCGATCACCGACGAGATGATCGAAAACGTGTCGGGAATCCGCGGTCTGGTGCAGAACCTGCGCGCTCACATCGGTGACAAGATCACCCTGCGCGACCTGGCCGGCCACCGCGCGACCCTGCTGCAGGGCCCGCGATTCGTCGGGACCGGAAAGCAGGTCGCCGATCAGATGGAGGAGTGGTTCCACGGCGGCGCCTGCGACGGATTCGTCTTGGCTGCAACGCATTTGCCCGGCGCGTTCGAAGACGTGGTCCGTATGGTGATCCCGGAGCTGCAACACCGCGGCCTGTTCCGCGACTCCTACAGCGGTTCGACGCTGCGCGATCACCTCGGGTTGCAGCGCCCGGTCGGCGTGCCCGTCAACGCATGATGCTCGAAGGCATCCGGGTTCTCGACGTCGCGACACTGGCCGCCGCACCGCTGGCCGCCACCTATCTCGGCGAGTTCGGCGCCGACGTCATCAAGGTCGAGCAGCCCGACGGCGGCGATCCGATCCGTACCTGGGGCAACCAGGTCGACGGCGTCGGGTTGATGTGGAAGTCGTTGTCGCGCAACAAGAAATCAATCACCCTCAACCTGAGGGTCGCCGAGGGTCAGGCGCTGCTTCGGCAACTCGTCGAACATGCCGACGTGGTGATCGTCAACACCCGGCCGGCGACGCTGCGCAAGTGGGGCCTCGACTACGAGGCGCTGCGTGCGGTCAACGACAAGATCGTGATGCTGCATATCACCGGCTACGGATTGTCCGGACCCAAGAGCGAGCGACCCGGTTTCGGCACGCTCGGCGAGGCGATGAGCGGTTTCGCCAACATCACCGGCGAGGAGAGCGGCCCCCCGACGTTGCCGCCGTTCATGCTCGCCGACGGGGTGGCGTCGCTGAACGCCGCGTACGCGGTGATGATGGCGCTGTACCACCGCGACGTGCACGGCGCCCCCGGGCAGCTGATCGACATCAACCTGATCGATCCGCTGGCACGTCTCCTCGAGCAGACGTTGCTCGGCTACGACCAACTCGGCCTGGTGCCGACGCGGGCCGGCAACCGCTGGGACATCTCGGCGCCGCGCAACACCTACCGCACCGCCGACGGCAAGTGGCTGGCCATGTCGGGTAGCTCACCGACGTTGGCGCTCAGAGTTTTTCGCGCGATCGGCCGAGCCGACCTGGTCGACGACGCCGACTTCTCCGACCCGCAGCGCAGGCTGGCGCGGGCCCGAGAGGTCGACCAGGTGGTCGCCGACTGGGTGATCACCAAAACTCTCGATGAGGCGATGGCGATCTTCGACGCCGCCGAGGTGGCCGCCGCGCCGGTGTACGACATCACTCAGCTGGTGGCCGACGAGCAGCTGGCGCACCGGGAAGTCTTCGTCAAGGTCGCCGACGACGAGCTGGGCACCATGACGGTCCAGGCTCCGGTGCCGCGGTTCTCCGGGGCAACCGGCCGGGTGGGCCACCTCGGCCCCCGAATCGGTGAAAACAACGCCGAGGTCTACCGGGAACTACTTGGTCTGGGCGACAACGACATCGACGGCCTACTTGCCAGAGGCGTGCTGTGAAAGGAAACCGCTAGATGACGTCTTTACTGCGCCGCTCGGAGCTCGCCGTTCCCGCCGCCAACGACCACATGTTCGTCAAGGCTGCCGCGTCGGAGGCCGACCTGGTCTTCCTGGACCTCGAGGACGCCACCGCACCCGCGCACAAGGAGGCGGCACGGCCGAAGGTGGTTGCGGCGCTCAACGAGCTCGACTGGGGCCGCACCGCGCGGGCCATCCGTATCAACGGTCTCGACACTCAGTGGTGCCATGACGACATCGTCGAGGTCGTCACTCAGGCGGGCGAGAATCTCGACACCATCATCATTCCCAAAGCGCTTCGGGCACGCGATGTCTGGTGGGTCGACGTGCTGCTGACCCAGCTGGAGACCAAGCTCGGCCTGTCCCGCCAGATCCGGCTCGAGGTGCTGATCGAGGAGGTCGAGGGGCTGGCGAATGCCGAGGAGATCGCCGTCGCGAGCCCGCGATTGGATGCGCTGATCTTCGGCGTCGGCGACTTCTCGCTGTCGCAGGGCGCCCGGGTCGACACCAACTTCGACCCGCTGGGCGAATACCCCGGCGACTTCTGGGCTTACGCCCGCAACAAGGTGATCGTCGCCGCCCGGATCGCGGGCATCGACGCGATCGACGCGCCGTACCCGGACTACGGCAATCTGGCGGGCTACGAGCGCGACGCGCGACGTGCCGGGCTGATGGGATACACCGGCAAGTGGGCGATCCACCCCAGTCAGATCGAGGTCGCCAACCGGGTCTACGCGCCGACCGAGGAGGAGATCGCGCTCGCCGAGCGCAACGTCGCGGCCTACCGCGAAGGTGAGCAGCGGGGCCTCGGCGCGGTGGGCGTCAACGGGGTGCTGGTCGACGCGGCCCACGTGAAGATGGCCCAGGCCACTCTCGAGCGCGCCGCCTTGTGTGGCAAACGCTGAGCGGCACATCACGCTGGCGCCGAAATCGACGCCAGCGTGCTCCTCTCCCGCAAAATGTCTCGCTGACGTCGGTCTGGGCGCTTTCGATGCGGCCCTCGGCACGTCAAACGGCACTTCCGTAGGCTGGTCGGATGAATACCGATGTGCTGGATGTCAACACCGCGCGTCGCCGTATCGTCGATCTGACCGACTCGGTTCGCGCGTTCTGCTCTCCGAAGGGCGACGGGCTGTGCAACGTCTTCGTTCCGCACGCTACGGCGGGGGTCGCCATCATCGAGACCGGCGCCGGCTCCGACGACGATCTGATCGACACGCTGGAGCGACTGCTGCCGCGAGACGACCGCTACCGGCACGCGCACGGGTCTTTCGGTCACGGGGCCGACCATGTGATGCCCGCAATAGTGGCGCCGTCGATCACCGTGCCGGTCCAGGCGGGGGAGCCGCTCCTGGGCATCTGGCAGAGCGTGGTCCTGGTCGACTTGAACCGGGACAACCCGCAACGTTCGGTGCGCCTGTCCTTCGTTCAGGGCTAGACGCCGTTTTGGCTCGTCGCTTTTCCGGCTGGGGTAGGCCGACCGGTACTGTGATGCGGTCGAAAGCGGCGGCTACCCGTCGGTATGTAAAGGAAGCGGAGAAGTGCAGACACACGAGATCAGGAAGAGGTTCCTCGATCATTTCGTGAACGCGGGCCACACCGAGGTACCGAGCGCCTCGGTGATCCTCGACGACCCCAACCTGCTCTTCGTCAACGCCGGCATGGTGCAGTTCGTCCCGTACTTTCTCGGGCAGCGCACGCCGCCGTATCCGACCGCGACCAGTATCCAGAAGTGCATTCGCACACCGGATATCGACGAGGTCGGGATCACCACGCGTCACAACACATTTTTTCAGATGGCCGGCAACTTCTCGTTCGGCGATTATTTCAAGCGGGACGCGATCACGCTGGCCTGGACGCTGTTGACCATCAACGTTGACGACGGCGGCTACGGCTTGGACCCTGAAAAGCTCTGGGCCACGGTCTATTTGGATGACGACGAGGCCGTGCAGCTGTGGCGCGAGATCGCGGACCTGCCGGCCGAGCGGATCCAGCGGCGCGGTATGGCCGACAACTACTGGTCGATGGGCATCCCCGGGCCGTGTGGTCCGTCGTCGGAGATCTACTACGACCGCGGACCGGAATTCGGTGTCGAGGGCGGACCGGAAGCCAACGAGGACCGCTACATCGAGATCTGGAACCTCGTGTTCATGCAGAACGAGCGGGGCGAAGGCACCGGCAAGGACAACTTCGAGATCCTGGGCCCGTTGCCACGCAAGAACATCGACACCGGCATGGGGGTCGAGCGGGTCGCCTTTCTGCTGCAAGGTGTCTCCAACGTCTACGAGACCGACCTGCTGCGTCCGGTCATCGATGTGGTGGCCGATCGGGCCCCACGCGGCTACGACGTCGGAAACAAGAACGACGACGTGCGCTACCGGATCATCGCCGACCACAGCCGCACCGCGGCCATTCTGATCGGTGACGGCGTCAGCCCGGGCAACGACGGACGCGGTTATGTGCTGCGCCGGCTGCTGCGCCGGGTCATCCGCTCCGCCAAGCTGCTCGACATTGACGGCCCGATCGTCGGTGAGCTGATGGCCACCGTGCGCGATGCGATGGGCCCGTCCTACCCCGAGCTGGTCGCCGACTTCGATCGGATCAGCCGGATCGCGGTCGCCGAGGAGACCGCGTTCAACCGCACGCTGCAATCGGGGTCGCGGCTCTTCGAAGAGGTGGCCGGTGCCACCAAGGCATCCGGTGTCGGCACGCTGTCCGGTTCGGATGCCTTCACGCTGCACGACACCTACGGCTTTCCGATCGAGCTCACCCTGGAGATGGCTGCCGAGGCGGATCTGCAGGTCGACGAAGTCGGGTTTCGCGAGCTGATGTCCGAGCAGCGCCGCCGCGCGAAAGCGGACGCCGCCGCCCGAAAGCACGCCCACGCCGACCTGACGGCCTACCGGGAACTGGTCGACGCCGGACCGACCGAATTCACCGGCTTCGACGAATTGACCTCACAGGCAACGATTCTCGGGATCTTTGTCGATGGCAAACGAGTGCCGGTGGTAGCGCACGGGACTGACGGGGCGGCCGGTGCCGACCGCGTCGAAATCGTTTTGGACCGCACGCCGCTCTACGCCGAATCCGGTGGTCAGGTCGCCGATGCGGGCAGCATCAGCGGCACCGGCTCCAGCGAGACCGCCCGGGCCGCTGTCACCGACGTGCAGAAGATCGCGAAAAGCCTGTGGGTGCATCGGGTCAACGTGGAGTCGGGGGAGTTCGTCGAAGGTGACACCGTCGTCGCCGCGGTGGATCCCGACTGGCGCAAGGGTGCGACCCAGGGGCACTCCGGCACTCACATGGTGCACGCGGCGCTACGACAGGTGTTGGGACCCAACGCCGTTCAGGCAGGATCGCTGAACCGGCCGGGTTATCTGCGTTTCGACTTCAACAGCCAGGGCGCGCTGAGCGCCGATCAGCTCGGTCAGGTCGAGGCCGTGACCAACGAGGCCGTGCTGGCTGACTTCGAGGTGCACACTTTCCTGGAGCAGCTGGACAAGGCCAGGGCGATGGGCGCGATGGCGATGTTCGGTGAGTCCTACCCGGATCAGGTGCGGGTGGTGGAAATCGGTGGGCCGTTCTCGATGGAGCTGTGCGGCGGAACCCACGTGCACAACTCCGCGCAGATCGGCCCGGTGACGATCCTCGGCGAATCGTCGGTCGGTTCCGGCGTGCGGCGGGTCGAGGCCTACGTGGGGTTGGAGTCGTTCAAGCACCTGGCCAAGGAACGCGCCCTGATGGCCGGGCTGGCCTCGTCGCTCAAGGTGCCGTCGGACGAGGTGCCGGCCCGGGTCGCGAATCTGGTGGAGCGGCTGAAGGCGGCGGAGAAGGAAATCGAGCGCAACCGATTGGCGAGTGCGCGGGCAGCTGCCGCAAACGCAGCCGCCGGGGCACAGCACATCGGAAACGTCCGTTTGGTGGCGCAGCGGATGTCGGCCGGGATGACCGCCGCGGATCTGCGGTCGCTGGTCGGTGACATCCGCGGCAAGCTCGGCGAGAGCCCCGCTGTCGTCGCGTTGATCGCCGAGGGTGACGGCGGCAGTGTTCCTTACGCGGTGGCGGCCAATCCCGCTGCGCAGGAGCTGGGACTGCGCGCCAATGACCTGGTCAAGCAACTCGCCTCCGCGGTCGACGGTCGCGGCGGCGGGAAGGCCGATCTCGCGCAGGGCTCGGGGAAGGATTCGGCGGGCATCGACGTGGCGCTCGACGCGCTGCGGGCCGAGATCGCGAAGGCGCGCTGAGTGGACTCGTCGCATCGACTGCCGGACCGGCCCGGTGGCGACGACCCCGGACCTGGACGACGGCTGGGAATTGATGTGGGCAGCGTGCGTATCGGTGTGGCCACCTGCGACCCGGACGGCATCCTGGCCACCCCGGTGGAGACGGTCCGCCGCGACCGCACGGCCAGACACCTGCGCCGACTGGGCGCATTGGTCACCGAGTTGGGCATCGTCGAGGTGATCGTGGGACTGCCGCGGACCCTCGCCGACCGCACCGGCCCGTCGGCACTCGACGCGATCGATTTGGCCGATGCGTTGGCCGGCCGGATCGCGCCGGTTCCGGTGCGTATGGCCGACGAGCGGCTGACCACCGTCAGTGCACAGCGCTCGCTGCGGCAGGCCGGGGTTCGGGCGAAAGGTCAGCGTAGGGTCATCGACCAGGCGGCGGCCGTGGCGATCCTGCAAGGTTGGCTGGACGAACGTCGCGCCATGCTGCCCGGGGAGGTCAACGGTGTCTGACAGCCGCGAGCGCCGGGCGCGTACGGCCAGGCGCTCTGGCTCGCGGGCCGAGCCGGTGGCGGTAGGGGCTTCCCGCGGGCGAACCTCGCGAGCCGACCGGGCCCGCGCCGAGCGGGAACGGCGTCGACGGCAGACGACCCGCGGGATCCTGCTGAGCCTGGTGATCGGGGTTGTCATCGCCGCGGTCTTCGTCGGCTCCAGGCTGTGGCACGGTGGCGGCTCGAAATACGACTTCGCCGGCGGCGGCAAACAGGATCTGGTGGTCGAGGTGCACGCCGGAGACTCCACGACGGCGATCGGTGAGACGCTGCACAAGCAGGACGTGGTGCGGACCGTCAAGGCGTTTCTCGAAGCGGCGCAGGGCAATCAGGCGATTTCAGCGATCCAGCCCGGCTACTACCGGCTGCGCACCGAGCTTCCGGCGGCGTCGGCGGTGAAGCGACTCGTCGACCCGGGCAGCCGGGTGGGCAAGCTGGTCATACCCGAGGGTCAGCAGCTCGACGACACCGCCGATGTCAAGACCAACGCCACCACGCCCGGCATATTCACGATGATCGCCAATGCCAGCTGCGTCGAGCTGGACGGGAACAAGCGCTGCGTGAGTGATGCCGATCTGCGTGCGGCAGCTGAAAAGACAGACCTGACTTCGCTTTTGGTGCCACCCTGGGCGGTGCCGTCGGTGTCGGCGATGGGCAGCGACCACCGTCGGATCGAAGGGCTCATCGCGCCCGGAACGTGGAACATCAACCCCGCGGCGCCGCCCGAGCAGATCGTGTCGAGGCTGATCAATTCGAGCGCCGAGCTCTACATGAAGCTGGGTCTGCAGGACACGGCCAACGCGATGAACATCTCCCCGTACAACGTGCTGGTGGTGGCGTCGCTGGTCCAGCGCGAGGCCAAGCCGCAGGATTTCGCGAAAGTGGCTCGGGTGATTTACAACCGGCTGGCCGAGCACCGCAAGCTGGAGTTCGACTCGACGGTGAACTACCCGCTCGACCGCCGCGAGGTGGCCACCACCGACGGCGACCGTGCGCAGGGCACGCCGTGGAACACCTACGCCAACGACGGGTTGCCTGCGACGCCGATCTGCTCGCCGGGCACCGATGCCTTGAAAGCGGCCGAGCATCCCGAGGATGGTGATTGGTTGTACTTCGTCACCATCGACCCGCAGGGCACCACGTTGTTCACCCGTGACTACCAGCAGCATCTGGCCAATATCGAATTGGCCAAACGCAACGGTGTCCTCGACAGTGCCCGCTAGTCAGGGGCCGAGGAAAGCAGCAGTCCTCGGTTCGCCGATCACCCATTCGCGTTCGCCGCAACTGCATCTGGCCGCTTACCGCGAGCTCGGCCTGAATGATTGGACTTACCAGCGCATCGAATGCGATGCCGATGAATTGCCCGGTGTGGTAGGCGAATTGGGACCGGAGTGGGTCGGGCTGTCGGTGACGATGCCCGGAAAATTCGCCGCGCTGCGGTTCGCCGACGAACAGACCGACCGGGCGCGGTTGGTCGGGTCGGCCAATACGTTGCTGCGTACGCCGCAGGGTTGGCGGGCCGACAACACCGACGTCGACGGCGTGGCCGGTGCATTGGGTTCGGCGAGCGGCGCGGCGGTGGTGGCCGGATCCGGCGGCACCGCTCCGGCGGCCGTCGTAGCTCTGGCCCAACTGGGCGCCACCGACATCACCATCGCCGCCCGCAACCCCGACAAGGCCGCGGCGCTCGTCGAGTTGGCCGATCGCGTCGGCACCGCAGCCCGTTTCTGCGACTTGAACGACGGCTCGCTCGCTGACGTGGTCGCGTCCGCCCAGGTGTTGGTCAGCACGTTGCCGGCTGAGGTCGCAGCCCGCTTCGCCGGCGAATTCAGCAGTGCGCCGGTGCTCTTGGACGCGATCTACCATCCGTGGCCGACGCCACTGGCCACAGCGGTCAGCGCCGCGGGTGGCCGGGTGATCAGCGGCCTGCAGATGCTCCTGCACCAGGCGTTCGCGCAAGTCGAACAATTCACAGGCCTACCGGCTCCGCGAGCGGCGATGGAGGCCGCGCTGGATTAGCCTGCCCAGCATGCTGATTGGCCTCGCCGTGCTGTGGATGGCCACGCTGGCCGGTTACGACCTCCGACAGTGCCGGCTGCCCAATTGGCTGACGCTGCCCGGCTTCGCGGTGATCACCTCGGTCGCCGTCGGCTCGGGCCATGGCCCGGCGGCACTGGCTGGGGCCGCGGCGCTGGCGGTCGTCTATCTGCTGACGCACCTGCTGGCCCCCGGGTCGATGGGCGCCGGCGATGTGAAGCTTGCCCTCGGATTGGGTTCGCTGACAGGAGGTTTCGGAGCCGACGTGTGGCTGCTCGCGGCCATCGGCGCGCCGCTGCTGACCGCGGTGATCGCGACGGTGGCGCGGCTGGGTTGGTCGGCGCGGTCGGTGCCGCACGGACCGTCGATGTGTGCGGCCAGTATGGCGGCGATCGTCCTAGCGTGACTGCCAGAAGTCGGCGATGGTGCGCGCGATCAGGTCGGTGTCGAGCAGCAGCGGGCTCACATGCCCGGCACCGCGCAGTCTCACCACGCGTGCGTCGGGCATCGTCGCCGCGGCGGCCTCGGCGCTTGCGGGAGACCACTGCTGGCCGTCGACGTTGCCGGTGAGAAACAGGGTCGGCGCGGTGATCGCGGGCAGCTTGTCGGTCAGCGGCTTCCAGTGGTGCATGAAACGGATGGTGGCCCGCATCGATCCGCGGTCCGCGTGCTCGAACGCGCTGACCATCTGGGCGGCCCGTTCCGGTTGCGCATCGATCGCCTCGGCGCCCAGCAGGGTGTCGAACAGCGGCTTGGCGACGATGGGGCTGGGACCCAGCAGCCGGTAGAGCAGCGCCAGCGGATAGCTCGTCGTCAATCGTTGTCGCCGACCGACCGGCAGCAGGGGCGCGTTGATCGTGCTCAGCGTGCGTATGCGGGACGGCTCGCCGGCTGCCAGAGTTATGCCCACGTGTCCGCCCCACGCGTTGCCGACCCAGTCCACCGGCCCGTCGACGCCGAGCTGCCCGAGCACCTCGACGGCGGCGTTTGCGCAGTCGCCCAGAGTGAAGTCGCGATGGATCGGATCGCTGCGGCCATACCCGGGCCCGTCGACGACCAGCAGTTGGCGGTGCGCACCCAGTTCATCGACCAGCGGTCCCCAGCTGCTCGAGTCGACCCACAGGCTGTGCCACAGCAGCGCCGGCGGCCCGGAGCCGACCCGGGTGGTGTTCAACCGCCCCAGCGAGGTGGGCACCAGCATTGAGCCGTCCGCAGCCATGAGCGCATTATGGGGCTCGTCGCGATCGCCGAACGTGCAATGGCGGCGACTTTCCGGCCGATTCGTCGCCACGACTGCACGCTCGGCGAGGTGAATGGCAGTGTCTGGCAGCGCCGTGACTGGAGTCGGCAGTAGCTGCGGCCGATCATCGAGGCATGACAACTACCTCGATCACGCACCGCACCGACTCCACCCGCCGGTGGTCCGTCACTGCCGATCTGGTGTTCTGGACCGCCGCCGGTGGGGTCGTGGCCGTCGGGAGCGGGCCGCTGGCCCGCACATGGGGCATCTCACGCACGGTGCTCCTCGACGCCGGGATCGGCTTCGTCATCCTCGGGCCCATCCTGCTGCTGGGATTGCGGCGGATCAGGGTGACGCGCGGGCTGGTAGCCGGTTTCGTGGTGACCAACGCCGTGCTGACGCCGCTCGCATGGGCCGCCGCCGAATACGGCTGGCTAGGACTGACCCGTGCGGGCAACGCGGCACTGGTCGGTGCCGGGGTGGTGATGCTGGTGCTGGGCTCCTGGCAGGTCTGGACCCTGCGCCGGGGTTAGGCCGCCGCGGGGCTACGGCCTTTGATCGCGCTGCGCAACCCGTATCGCTTGCCGTTGACCTCGCGTGGCTCCCGGCTACGAAACTTCCGTTCGGAGTGGGTTTCCGGTGCGTCGTCCGGGGTGGCGGACAGCCAGTTGTTCGGCACCGCCAGCTTGAGGATCGTCCAGAACGATTGCCAGTACTGACGCAGCAGCGGCCCGGTCGTGTAGGGCAGGTCGTACTTCTCGCACACTGCGCGCACACGGGTACTGATCTCGGCGTACCGGTTGCTCGGCAGGTCGGGGAACAAGTGGTGTTCGATCTGGTAGCACAGGTTTCCGCTCATGAAGGCCATGACCGGACCGGCGTTGAAGTTGGCTGAGCCCAGCATCTGGCGGAGGTACCACTCACCACGCGATTCGTCTTCGAAGCTGTCGCGGGTGAACTTCTCGGCGCCGTCCGGGAAGTGCCCACAGAAGATGACCATGTAGGACCAGTAGTTGCGGATCAGGTTCGCGATCGCGTTGGCCTTCAGCGTGTGCTTCCAGTTGCTGCCGGCCAGCGCCGGAAACACGATGTAGTCCTTGCCGACCTGGCGTCCCATCTTCTTTCCCATGACGCGCAGATCTTTTCGCACCTCGGCCCACGTCTTTTCCTTCTTGCGGACCTTGGCGGTCTCGACGTGGTGCAATGCGACGCCCCATTGGAAAAGTGTCCCCAGCAGGAGGTTGTAGATCGGATTGCCGATCATCCAGGGCGACCACCGCTCGTCGCGGGTCACCCGCATGATGCCGTAGCCCACGTCGGCATCCAGGCCGACGATGTTCGTGTACTTGTGGTGGACGAAGTTGTGCGAGCGCTTCCACTGCGACGAGGGGCACGTGGTGTCCCACTCCCACTCGGTGGAGTGAATCTCGGGGTCGTTCATCCAGTCCCACTGGCCGTGAATGATGTTGTGGCCCAGCTCCATGTTCTCGATGATCTTTGCCGACGCCAGGGTGGTGATACCGGCCAGCCGGGCGATCTTGCTGCTGCTGGCAAACAGCGCCAGCCGGCCGAAAGCCGCGAGTCCGCGCTGCAATTGGATTGCCCGACGGATGTACTGGGCATCGCGTTCGCCACGCGACTCTTCAATGTCGGCGCGGATCGCGTCGAGTTCGGCCGTCAAGTCCTCGACGTCCTGCGGAGTCAAGTGTGCGTACGCCTTGATGTCAGTGATAGCCATGAGATTCAGTCCCTCCCTAGACCTTGATGGTGCAGTTGCCGGATGCGGTGGAGATGCATGTCTGGATGCGGTCGCCGGCGCCGTGTTCTTGACCCGAGCGAACGTCGCGGACATTGCCGTCTTCGAGCGGCAGTACGCAGGTTTGGCAGATACCCATGCGGCAGCCGAAGGGCATTTGGATTCCCTCTTTCTCGCCTGCCTCGAGAATGGTTGTAGCGCCGTCGATTTCAACCTCTTTGTCAGAGATCGCAAATTTCACGGTGCCGCCTTCACCGCCCTTGTCGGTGGCGGCGATGGTGAATCGCTCCATGTGCAATTCGTCGGCGAGGTCGTTGTCTTTCCAGACTTTTTCGACGGCATCGAGCATGGGGGCGGGTCCGCATGCCCACGCCGAACGGTCCCGCCAGTCGGAGACGAGCTCGTCGATCTCGCCGAAGTCGACCTTGCCGTCGGACTCGGTGAGCTGCAGATGCAGTCGGTAACCGCGCTCCTCTTTTTCGATGCTGCGAAGTTCGTCGAAGAAGATGACGGCGTCCTCAGACGGCGCGGAGTGCAGGTGCACGATGTCGGGAAACTGGCCGCGTCCCCGCAGGGACCGCAGCATCCCCATGATCGGTGTGATCCCGCTGCCGGCGGTGATGAACAGGATCTGCGACGGCGGCGGATTGGGCAGTGCGAAATCGCCTTTGGCCGACTGCAGGCGAATGATGGTGCCGGCCTCGACGCCGTTGACGAGGTGCGCTGACAAGAAGCCTTCAGGCGTGGCTTTGACCGTGATGGAGATTTTGCCGTCGCCGTGCTCCGGCACCGAGGTCAGGGAATACGACCGCCAATGCCACTTGCCGTCGACACGCAGGCCGATGCCCACGTACTGGCCCGGCTGGTAGTCGCCGGAGAAGCCCCAGCCCGGCCGGATGATGACCGTTGCCGTGTCATCGGTCTCTGGTTTGACTTCGACGATCTCGCCACGCAGTTCGCGGGCTGACCACAACGGATTCAGCAACGACAAATAGTCGTCGGGAAGCAACGGAGTCGTTGCCCGGGCCGCCAAACCGCGGACCATGTTCACCCAAGACCCCGATGTCGAATCCACATCTTTCGCCGGCCGCCGGGCCCAGCGCATCGCAGATTTCAAGGCCGATGTCATGACTACCTTTCGCTCGCTGACTGTGTGACCGCAGTCACGCGAACGTAGTTACCCTACTCGCAAGTAAGTAAACACTTGTGTCGGTTTCACTTTTTTCGCTGTCGGGGTCCGCCATGGGAAGATGGGACCCGTGTTGCGATGGACTACTGCTGGTGAATCCCACGGCCGGGCCCTGATGGCTCTGGTCGAAGGCATGGTCGCCGGCGTCGCCGTCACCTCGACCGACATCGCCGACGAGCTGGCCCGTCGTCGCCTCGGCTACGGTCGCGGCGCGCGGATGAAGTTCGAGCGAGACCAGGTGACCGTGCTTGGCGGCGTGCGGCACGGGATCACCCTGGGTGGCCCGATCGCCATCGAGGTGGGCAATACCGAGTGGCCGAAATGGGAGACCGTGATGGCCCCGGACCCGGTCGACGCTGCTGAGCTGGAGGTGGCGCGCAATGCGCCGCTGACCCGGCCGCGGCCCGGTCACGCCGACTACGCGGGCATGCTCAAGTACGAGTTCGACGACGCCCGTCCGGTGCTCGAGCGGGCCAGCGCCCGCGAGACAGCGGCCCGGGTCGCGGCCGGCACGGTTGCCCGTCAGTTCCTCCGTCAGGCGCTCGGTGTCGAGGTGCTGTCCCACGTCATCTCGATCGGCGACTCGGAGCCCTACGACGGTCCGCCGCCGCAACCGGGTGATCTGGCGGCGATCGACGACAGTAGCGTGCGTGCCTTCGACAAGGCCGCCGAAGCGTCGATGATCGCCGAGATCGAGGCCGCCAAGAAGGACGGCGACACCCTCGGCGGCGTGGTGGAAGCCGTTGTTGTCGGCCTGCCCGTCGGACTGGGATCGTTCACCAGCGGCGACAACCGGCTCGACAGTCAGCTGGCCGCCGCAGTGATGGGGATCCAGGCGATCAAGGGTGTCGAGATCGGCGACGGCTTCGAAACCGCGCGGCGACGCGGCAGCCGCGCACACGACGAAATGTATCCCGGCCCCGACGGCGTGGTCCGCTCGACCAACCGGGCCGGCGGCCTGGAGGGTGGCATGACCAACGGTCAGCCGCTGCGGGTGCGCGCCGCGATGAAACCGATCTCCACGGTGCCGCGCGCGTTGGCCACCGTCGACATGGCGACCGGTGACGAGGCGGTCGCGATCAACCAGCGCTCGGATGTCTGTGCCGTGCCGGCCGCCGGGGTGGTCGTCGAGTCGATGGTCGCGCTGGTGTTGGCCCGTGCGGCGCTGGAGAAGTTCGGTGGCGACTCGCTGACCGAGACCCGGCGCAACATCGAGGCGTACCGGCGGTCGGTCGCCGCACGCGAGCCGGTGACCGAGATGCGGGCGTCCGGGTAAATGGCGCCCAGGGCCGTGCTGGTGGGACTGCCGGGATCCGGCAAGTCCACCATCGGTCGACGGCTGGCCAAAGCGCTCGGCGTCGGGATGCTCGACACCGACGCGGCGATCGAGGAGCAGACCGGACGCAGCATCGCCGACATCTTCGCGACCGACGGGGAGCAGGAGTTCCGCCGGATCGAGGAAGAGGTGATCCGGGCGGCGCTGACATCCCACGACGGCGTGCTGTCACTCGGCGGTGGCGCTGTCACCACGCCCGGGGTCCGCACCGCACTGGCCGGCCACAATGTCGTATACCTGGAAATCACTGCGGCCGAAGGGGTTCGGCGCACCGGCGGTAACACCGTGCGGCCGCTGCTGGCTGGTCCGGACCGGGCTGAGAAATTTCGCGCGCTGATGACCCAGCGCGTGCCGCTCTATCGGAAGGTCGCCACGATCCGGGTGAACACCAACCGTCGCAACCCCGGCGCCGTCGTCCGCCACATCATGTGCCGGCTCAACGACCCGAAACCTGGCCACGCGGCGCGCAACCGGCGTCGCCCACCGTGGCGTCGCACCACCACGCCAGAGACACCCGGCGTGCCGGAACCTCGTACCGGGCCACCCCCGACACCCGCCACCCCGGCCGCACTGGCCGCCGCCCGTCGGGAGGCAGGCAAATGAGCGATCCGATCACCGTGCAGGTCAACGTCGACCCGCCCTACCCGGTCATCATCGGCACCGGACTGCTGAGCGAACTCGGCGACGTGCTCGCCGGGCGGCACCGCGTCGCGATCCTGCACCAACCGGTGTTGACGCAGACCGCCGAGGCCATCCGGAACCACTTGGCCGACAAGGGTATCGACGCACACCAGATCGAGATTCCGGATGCCGAAGCGGGCAAGGACCTGCCCGTCGTCGGCTACATCTGGGAGGTGTTGGGACGCATCGGGATTGACCGCAAAGACGCGCTGGTGAGCCTGGGCGGCGGCGCGGCCACCGACGTCGCGGGTTTTGCCGCGGCCACCTGGCTGCGCGGGGTGTCGATCGTCCACGTGCCGACCACGCTGCTGGCGATGGTCGACGCGGCCGTCGGCGGCAAGACCGGCATCAACACCGACGCCGGCAAGAACCTAGTCGGCGCGTTCCATCAGCCGACCGCAGTGCTGGTCGACCTTGCGACGCTGCAGACGTTGCCGCACAACGAGATCGCGGCCGGAATGGCCGAGGTCGTCAAAGCCGGCTTCATCGCCGACCCGGTGATACTCGACCTGATCGAGGCCGACCCGAAGGCGGCGCTCGACCCGTCGGGGGAGGTGCTGCCGGAGCTGATCCGGCGCGCCATCGCGGTCAAGGCCGAAGTGGTCGCGGCCGACGAGAAGGAGTCGGCGCTGCGCGAAATTCTGAACTACGGCCACACTTTGGGTCATGCGATCGAGCGGCGGGAGCGCTACCAGTGGCGGCACGGCGCCGCGGTGTCGGTGGGAATGGTGTTCGCCGCCGAATTGGGCCGGCTGGCAGGCCGTCTCGACGATGCGACCGCGCAGCGCCACCGCGACATCTTGACTTCACTCGGGCTGCCGACGAGTTACGACGCCGACGCGCTGCCGCAACTCCTGGAGTCGATGGCCGGCGACAAGAAGACCCGCGCCGGGGTGTTGCGGTTCGTGGTGCTCGACGGGCTGGCCAAGCCGGGCAGGCTCGAGGGGCCGGACCCGGCGCTGCTGGCGGCGGCCTACGCGGAGGTGGGCACGCGATGAGCGGGCCGACTGTCAACATCGTCAACGGGCCCAACCTCGGCCGGCTCGGACGGCGCGAGCCGGAGGTCTACGGCGACACCACCCATGACGATCTCGTCGCGCTGATCGAGCGTGAGGCAACCGAGCTCGGTCTCAAAGCCGTTGTGCGGCAAAGTGACAGCGAGGCCGAGCTGCTGGATTGGATTCACGCCGCCGCGGACGCCGCAGAGCCGGTGATCCTCAATGCCGGCGGTCTGACGCACACTTCCATCGCGCTACGGGACGCCTGTGCCGAGCTGAGTGCTCCTCTCGTCGAGGTGCACATCTCGAATGTCTTCGCCCGCGAGGAGTTTCGCCACCACTCCTACTTGAGCCCGATTGCCAGTGGCGTCATCGTGGGCTTGGGCGTGCAGGGCTACGTGCTGGCCCTGCGTTATCTGGCGAGCCTGAACGACTAGTCGGTCTTCGGCTTTTCGATCTGCTCGGTGACCGGCTCGTGGGCCGGCAGTGTCTCGGTCTTCTCGGTGCGATGGGCCGCGGGAGCCTCGGCCGTCGCGTCGGCCTCGTGGCTGTAGGCGGTGGGGGCGTCGTACTCGCCGCGCTCGGCGGTCGCGACCGCGGTCGACTGCTCCTGTGGCCATTCGGCAACCGCGGTGCCGTCCGAGCCGGCCTGGTCGGACCGGACGGCGGCGAACACGTCGGTGTCGGCGCGATCCTCGTCGCCGCCCGAGCTGCTGCCGCTCTTGGGCTTGTAGTTGCCCGATCGATCGATGCGCCAGCGACCGACGGCCACCCCGCTGATCGCGCCCAGGAAGACCACCAGCGCGGTGAACGCGGCGAATGTGGTGAGCTCGTTGACCAGCCCGCCGACGTAGAGCGCTTTGTAGAACACCGCGATCAACCAGGTCACCGCGCCGCTGAGCAGTCCGGCGACCAGACCGGCCAGCAGCCAGGTCATCGCGAGGTCCTCACGTCGATCCGGGTCGGGGTTGCTCGAGGCGTCCTCACGTCCGTCGATCAGGCCCCAGACGACCACGCCCACCAGGAACAAGGCCATCAACACCAGGCTGATCAGCGTGGCCTGCGTCTGCAACACGCTGATGAGCGTGCCCTGGAACAGCCGAACGACGACCATCGCGCCGCCGAACACCAAGCCACGCAGCATCCAGTTAGTCATGGGGCCACAGCGTAGCGAGTAGCGTTCGCTGACGTGACACATTCCCAGCGGCGAGCCGCACTCGGAGCTCACCTCCAGGCGGCGGATCTGGACGCGATGCTGGTCACGGACCTGATCAATGTGCGATATCTGTCCGGCTTCACCGGGTCGAATGCGGCATTGCTGGTGTTCGCCGACGGCCGCGACGCCGTCTTGGCCACCGATGGGCGTTACCGCACGCAGGCCGCGCAGCAGGCGCCCGACCTGGAAATCGCCATCGAACGGGCCTGTGGGCGCCATCTTGCCGGTCGGGCGTCCGCCGCACAGGCGCGCCGGGTGGGCTTCGAGAGTCATGTCGTGACCGTCGACGGATACGACGCCCTCAGCGCCGCGTCGGAGGGGGCCGAACTGGTTCGCGCCTCGTACGCCGTCGAGGCGCTGCGCGAGATCAAGGACGCCGGTGAGGTGGCGCTGCTACGACTGGCTTGCGAGGCAGCCGATGCGGCGCTGACCGATCTGGTCGACCACGGCGGCTTACGACCTGGCCGCACCGAGCGTGAGGTGGGCCGCGAGCTGGAGGCGCTGATGCTCGAACACGGCGCCGACGGGGTGTCCTTCGAGACGATCGTGGCCAGCGGCGCCAACTCGGCGATCCCGCATCACCGGCCCACCGAAGCGGTGCTGGCGGCCGGCGACTTCGTCAAGATCGATTTCGGCGCGCTGGTCGGCGGCTATCACTCCGACATGACCCGCACGTTCGTGTTGGGCCACGCCGCGGACTGGCAGCGGGAGATATACGAGCTGGTCAGTGCGTCGCAGCGGGCCGGACGGGAAGCGCTGGCAGCCGGGGCGAGGCTGGCCGACGTCGACGATGCGTCGCGTCGCATGATCGCCGAAGCCGGTCACGGCGACCACTTCGGCCACGGCCTGGGTCACGGGGTGGGCCTGCAGATCCATGAAGCGCCCGGGATCAATGCCACCGCCGCCGGTACACTACGTGCGGGCTCCGTGGTGACCGTGGAGCCCGGCGTCTATTTGCCCGACCGTGGCGGGGTCCGCATCGAGGACACGCTTGTCGTGGCAGACCCGGGGCAAGCCCTTGGTAGCGCACCGGAATTGCTCACCCGGTTCCCCAAGGAACTGGCCATCGTGTAGGAGATTCACCGACCGTGCCAAGCACCGCCGATTTCAAAAATGGACTTGTACTGGTGATCGACGGCCAGCTGTGGCAGATCACCGACTTCCAGCACGTCAAACCGGGCAAGGGTCCGGCCTTCGTGCGCACCAAACTGAAAAACGTGCTCTCGGGCAAGGTCGTCGACAAGACCTACAACGCCGGGGTGAAGGTGGAGACCGCGACCGTCGACCGGCGCGACGCCACCTTTCTCTACCGTGACGGCACCGACTTCGTGTTCATGGACAGCCAGGACTACGAGCAGCATCCGTTGCCGGAGTCGCTGGTCGGCGACGCCGCCCGGTTCCTGCTGGAGGGTCTGCCGGTCCAGGTCGCGTTCCACAACAGCGCGCCGCTGTACCTCGAGCTGCCGGTGACCGTCGAACTCGTCGTCACCCACACCGAGCCGGGGCTGCAGGGCGACCGCTCCAGTGCGGGCACCAAGCCGGCAACCGTGGAGACCGGCGCCGAACTGCAGGTGCCGCTGTTCATCAACACCGGCGACAAGTTGAAGGTCGACTCCCGTGACGGCAGCTACCTGGGTCGTGTCAACGCGTGAATTCTGCCCGTCCGGCGCGGCCTGTCAAAGGGCGGCATCAGGCACGTAAGCGCGCTGTCGACTTGTTGTTCGAAGCCGAGGCCCGCGGATGGACCCCGGCTCAGGCCGCCGATGCGCGCGCAGCGCTGGCCGAGTCCAACGACGAGGTGGCACCCCCGCATCCGTACACGGTGACCGTGGCGCACGGTGTCACCGAACACGCCGCCCACGTCGACGATCTGATCTCCTCGCACTTGCAGGGGTGGACGCTGGACAGGCTGCCGGCCGTCGACCGCGCCATCCTGCGGGTTGCGGTGTACGAGCTGCTGCACGCCGACGACGTGCCGGCCCCGGTCGCCGTCGACGAGGCGGTGGAACTGGCCAAAGAGTTGTCCACCGACGACTCACCGGGTTTCGTCAACGGCGTGCTGGGGCAGGTGATGTTGGTGACCCCACAGATCCGGGCCGCGGCTCAAGCCCTTCGGCCGTCGCCGGAGCAGGTCTCCGACGAGCCCGACGACGGAGATGGACACGTGGACGCCGCTGCCGGCGACTCATGACCCGGCTGGAGTTGCGCGTCCTGGTCTCCGGGATCCTGGCGGCGACGGTGGTGCTCGGTGCGGTGCTGTGCGCCGCGTACGGGCAGGCCGCGATCGCGGCGGCGCTGGCGATCTACGCCCTTGGCGTCGGTGCGTGGCTGTATCACTCGATCGAGCGTCTGGTGCTGGCCCGCCGCATCGAGACCGTGCGTGCGGCCGCCACGCCATTCCGGCCGCTGCTGCCGGTGATGGCGGCGATCATGGCACTGAGCCAGGCCGTCGTGCGATCGCTGTCCGATGTGACCGAGGTGGCGCCCGCGCGGCGCTGGATTCCGCTCACCCGCGGTCGTAAATCCGACGAAGACCAATGGGACGCCTGAGCTGCCGCCGAGAGTCTGTTGGGGCAGTTGTGACAATCTGGGTTGAGCTGACAAAACGCCCGCATCGCTGCTGACGGAGGGACACACTGGCGTGATGGACCGAGACGGCAGGCACCCGAGGCGGTTGTGTGTCTCCGCGCTGGCGGCGGTGGCCAACCCGTCGTACTCGCGCATCGACACCTGGAATCTGCTCGACGACGCGTGCCACCAGCTCGCGGTCGTGGACCGGGCCGGGATGGACACCACCCACGAGGTGGCCCGGGTGCGGCGTCTGCTCAACCGGCTCGGTGCCTACGAGCGGTACTGGATCTACCCCGGCCCGGCGAACCTGGCGAACTTCTGCGGCTACCTGGACCAGCTGGCCACGGTCAGCCTGGCCGAGCAGGTGTCGCTGGCGGTGCGGTTGCTCTCCGAATACGGCGATCGCGCAGCGCTTTTCGACACCTCCTCGTCGCTGGCCGACCAAGAGCTGGTGTCGCGGGCCAAGGAGCAGCAGTTCTACACCGTGCTGCTCGCCGACGATGCGCCGGTCAACGCACCCGAAGGGCTGGCCGAGAGCCTGCGTGCCATCCGCGACGTCGCCGACGACGTGCAGTTCGAGTTGCTGGTGGTGTCCAGCGTCGAGGACGCCATCACCGCGGTCGCGCTGAACGGCGAGATCCAGGCCGCGATCATCCGGCACGACATCCCGCTGCGCTCCCAGGACCGGGTGCCGCTGATGACCACGCTGCTGGGCCCGAACGACGAGGTGGTGGCCACCGACCGCACCCACGACTGGATCGAGTGCGGCGAGTGGATCCGCGAGCTGCGGCCGCACATCGACCTCTACCTGCTGACCGACGAGTCGATCGCCGCGGAGACCGAGGACGTCGCGGGAGTTTACGACCGCACCTTCTATCGGCTCAACGACGTCACCGACCTGCACAGCACTGTGCTGGCCGGCATCAGAAATCGTTACGCCACACCGTTTTTTGACGCCCTGCGGGCCTACGCCGCGCGCCCGGCCGGCCAGTTCCACGCGTTGCCGGTCGCCCGCGGCGCCAGCATCTTCAACTCCAAGACCCTGCAGGACATGGGGGAGTTCTACGGCCGCAACATCTTCATGGCCGAGACGTCCACCACCTCGGGCGGCCTGGACTCGCTGCTCGATCCGCACGGCAACATCAAGAAGGCGATGGACAAGGCCGCGCACACCTGGAACTCCGACCACACCTACTTCGTCACCAACGGAACGTCGACCGCCAACAAGATCGTCGTGCAGTCGCTGACCCGTCCGGGCGACATCGTGCTGATCGACCGCAACTGCCACAAGTCGCACCACTACGGCCTGGTGCTGGCCGGGGCATACCCTCGTTACCTCGACGCCTACGAACTGCAGCCGTACGCGATCTACGGCGCGGTCTCGCTGGCAACCATCAAGAAGGCGTTGCTCGATCTGGAGGCGGCCGGCCAGCTGAGCAAGGTGCGCATGCTGCTGCTCACCAACTGCACCTTCGACGGCGTCGTCTACAACCCGCGGCGAGTGATGGAAGAGGTGCTCGCGATCAAGCCGGACATCTGCTTCCTGTGGGACGAGGCCTGGTACGCGTTCGCCACCGCGGTGCCGTGGGCACGCCAGCGCACCGCGATGGTCGCCGCCGAACGCCTCGAATCGATGCTGGCGTCGCCGGTCTACGCCCAGGAATACCTGCAGTGGAAAGAATCCATGCAGGGCATTCCGCGTAGCGAGTGGGGTGAGCACCGGCTGTTGCCCGATCCGAGTAAGGCCCGGGTTCGGGTGTACGCCACGCACTCCACCCACAAGTCGCTGTCGGCGCTGCGGCAGGCCTCGATGATCCATATCCGCGACCAGGACTTCAACTCGCAGTCCCGGGACGCTTTCGGTGAGGCGTTCTTGACCCACACCTCGACCTCGCCCAACCAGCAACTGCTGGCCTCGCTGGACCTGGCCCGCCGGCAGGTCGACATCGAGGGCTTCCAGATGGTGCGCTACGTCTACGACATGGCGCTGGTGTTCCGGCACCGGGTCCGCAAGGACCGGTTGATCAGCAAGTGGTTCCGCATCCTCGACGAATCCGACTTGGTGCCAAACGAATTCCGGTTGTCGGCGGTCAGTTCGTATCGGCAGGTGCGCCAGGGCGCCCTGGCGGACTGGAACGAGGCGTGGCGCTCCGACCAATTCGTGCTCGATCCGACGCGGGTCACACTGTACCTGGGTCAGACCGGTATGAACGGATACGACTTCCGCGAGAAGGTCCTGATGGAGCGGTTCGGGATCCAGATCAACAAGACATCGATCAACAGTGTGCTGCTGATCTTCACCATCGGCGTTACGTGGTCGAGCGTGCATTACCTGCTCGATGTGTTGCGCCGGGTCGCCACCGACTTCGACCACACCGAAGCCGCGGCCAGCCGTGACGACCGCGCCCTGCATCAGCGTCGCGTCGAGGAGATCACCGAGGACCTTCCGGCGTTGCCGGACTTCAGCGAATTCGACAGCGCGTTCAAGCCCGACGACGCCAGTTCGTTCGGTGACATGCGCTCGGCGTTCTACGCCGGCTACGAGGACGCCGACCGCGAGCACGTGATGATCGGGGAGGCAGGCCGCCGGCTGGCCGATGGAAAGTCGCTGGTGTCAACCGGATTCGTGGTTCCGTATACGCCGGGATTTCCGGTGCTGGTGCCCGGCCAGGTGGTGTCCAAGCAGATCCTGTACTTCCTCGCCCAGCTCGACATCAAAGAGATCCACGGCTACAACCCCGATCTGGGCTTGTCGGTGTTCACCGAGGACGCGCTGAAGCGGATCAACGCGGCACGCGGTTCGGACACCGTGATCGGCTAGCTGGGCTGCATCGAACGTGAAACCGTTGCGAAACTCAGACGGATTCCTCGCAACAGTTTCACGCTGGGCGCCGCCGCGGCGCGCCGGAGCGATGACCGTCGGGTCGTATCGAGCCGCTACGTCGTCGCCGGTCTAGCATTACCGCCCATGGGGTCTTCGGCTAGCGCGACGAACGCCCGCCTGTCGGTGGATGACTGGGTGCAAGAGGGCTTCCGGGTGCTGGCCGAGGACGGCGTCAAATCCCTGACACTGGGCCATCTGTGCAGCCGACTCGGCGTCACCAAGGGCAGCTTCTACTGGCATTTCACCGACATGACCGCTTATCGCACAGCACTGTTCGACACCTGGGCGGTCGTCCGCGACGAGGATCGGTCTTTCGACGAATTGGCGAGTCTGCCTCCGCGCGAGCGGCTGTCGAGAATGATGACCGCGCTCGTGAGCCCACGGCACTGGGTGTTGGAGCGCGCCATGCGGGAATGGGCGCGATCGGAGCCTCCGGCTGCCGCCGCGGTGCGGGCATCCGACCTCAGCGTGGTCGCCGCCGTTCGGGAGGCTTTTCAGGACGCCGGCTTCGACCATGAGGAGTCCGAGATGCGCGCCACCGCGACGTTCGCCGCGGGCATCGGTTTTCTGCACCTTTCGGGTGCGCGACCCAGTCCGATGGCCGCCGGACGCCGCGAGCAATTTTTGGACGTCATGTTGCGGCGGTGAAATCGGCCCGAGTCTCCATACCAAAAGGTATGGTAATGTTTCGGGCCATGACGTCGTCGCAGTTGCCGCGCCCAGCGGTCGGCGCCGATTTCGTCGAGCGGCTCGCCGAGCGGGCAGCGGATGCGGAGAAGCTACGCCGGCTGCCGGAAGCCACCGTCGACGACTACCGCGAGTCCGGTCTGGCCCGGTTGCTGCTGCCGAAGCGGTACGGCGGTGTCCAGGCGGAGTTCCCGGAGATTCTGCAGACGGTGCGTCTGATGGCGCACGGATGCACGTCCAGCGCCTGGACGCTCGGCTTCTACACACTGCACAACTGGATGCTGGCGCTGTTCGGTGAGCAGGCCCAGGACGAAGTGTTCGCCGACGGCCCGGTGCTGTGCCCGGCGCCGCTGGCGCCGACCGGTCGCGCCACCCCGGACGGCGCGGGCGTCCGGCTGACCGGGCGCTGGTCATGGGCGACCGGGATCATGAACGCCGACTGGGTGCTGGTCGGCGCGATTTGCGGGCCCGACGACGCGCCTTACCCGGCGCTGGTGCTGCTACCGGTCGACGAGACTCGCGTCGAAGACGTGTGGCACACCGCGGGGATGCGCGCCACCGGGTCCAACGACGTCATCGTCGACAACGTCTGGGTGCCCGAACATCGGTTGGTTGCGGTCACCGATATCTACGGCGGAACGGCGCCCGGAGCCGAATTGCACAGCGCGGCGGTGTACCGCTGGCCGATGGTGCCCGCGCTGGCGCTCGTTGCGGCGATGCCGGCGCTGGGATCCGCGGAGCTGGTGGCCGACCTCTTCGCTCGACGGCTCAGCGAGCGGGTCATCGCGTATTCCGGTGCGGCGCAGAAGGATCAGCCCGCCGCACAAGTTCGACTCGGTGATGCCCGGGTCCGGCTTCGGGCGATGCGGGCGCTGACCGACGCGGCCGCACAAGACATCCAGGCCCGAGTCGTCAGCGGGGACCACATCAGCCGCAAAGTGCGGGCCGGTGTGCGTGCGGCCGCGGCGCATGTGGTGCACGAATCGCGTTCTGTGATCGCCGATCTGCTCGAGGCCTCCGGTGCCAGCGCGCAATTCCTGGACCACCCGCTGCAGCGCGCCAAGCGTGATGTCGACGTGATCTCCGGGCACGTGGTCTTCGACTATGACGGCAGTCGCGAACTGGCCGGCGCGCTGGAGATCGGGGCCAGCGTCTCGCCGTTCGCGATGGTCTAGGCGTCGACCTCGGCCCCAGAGTTGTTCTACCGCAACGCCTTACCGAACAGCAGGCTGTCGAGCGGCTCGGTGCCCAGGTTGGGGTAGATCGCGTGCCGGGCCAACCGGCCTTCCCGGATGAATCCGGCGCGTTCCAGCAGTCGCACCGAACGCTCGTTGTCGACATGACACGATGCCCACACCCGGTAGACGTCGGTGTCGGCCTGCAGAGTGTCCATCAGCATGCCGAGCCCCTCGGACATCAAACCTTTGCCCCACCAACGCCGCCCGACGCAGTAGCCGATCTCGGCGGTGTAGGCCAGCGGTCGTCCGCAACTGATCATCCCGACGATCTCGCCGCTGTGCTGCAACGCCATCACCCAGGTTCGCAGGTGCGGGTCGACGTTCATCCGCTCGGAGATCACGCGCTGTGTCACCGCCACGTCCGGATGCGGTGTCCACAGCAGATACTTGGTCACCTGGGCGTCGCGCGCGACGCGCTGGAACAGCGGCCCGGCGTCGTCGGCTACCGGCGGGCGCAACACCAGGCGGGGCCCGTCGATGCGTTCGGGTGTGAACTCGGCCATCACAATCCCAGTGCCCGGTAGGTGCGGTGGACGAACTTCGGTTGCACCGCTTGCAGTTTCGTCTGCGACGTGTTGCCACCGACGGCGGCGGCGGCATCCGCGTTGTCGGCCAACAACGCGGGCATGTTCTGGATCAGGTAGAGCAGAATGAGGTAAGCGCTCGGGTCGGCCTGCCACCAGGTTCCGTATGCGCCGGGCCAGCCGAATGTGCCCAGGCCGCCGGGCCCGAACAGCGGCGTCGATTTGAGCGGATCGGTGACCACCGACAGGTTGAGGCCGAACCCGCGCCCGATCCAGAACGGCGCGCCGAGAAATGGGTGCCGCTTCTGCTCGGCGGTGAGTCGATCGGTGCGCATCAGCCGCACCGACTCCGGTGAGAGCACCTGCACCCCGTCGACAGCGCCGTCACGCATCAGCATTTCGACGAACCGCAGGTAGTCGTCCGCGGTGGAGAAGAGTCCGCCACCGGCATTGCTGAACGCCGGCGGCGTGAGGTGTGGTTGACCCATGACATCGTGCTGGAGGCGATCGTTGCCGTCCAGCCGGTACATGGTCGCGGTGCGGCGGCGGCCCTCCGGTGTCACGTGGAAGCCGGTGTCGATCATGCCCAGCGGCTTCAGGATTCGTTCGTCGAGCACCTCGTGGAACGGCTTGCCCTCGACCCGTGACACCAACACGCCCACCACATCGCTGGAGTGACCGTAGGTCAGTCGCGCACCCGGTTGATGCACTAGCGGGAGTTCGGCCAACGCGGCCAGCCACGCGTCCGGTCCTTGCCCGAAGGGCAGTCGCATGTACGCCCGCGAAATCGGCCCGCCCACCGAAAATCCGTATCCGAGGCCGCTGGTGTGGGTCAGCAGATCCTCGACCAGAATCGACCGGTCGACCGGACGGGTGTTGTCCAACGGCCCGTTCGGGTCGTCGAGCACCCGCACGTCGGCGAACTCCGGCAGCCACCGCACGACCGGGTCGCGCAGCGCCAGCTTGCCCTCGTCGACCAAACTCATTGCGGCGGCGGCGGTGACCGGCTTCGTCATCGAGGCGATACGAAACACCGTGTCGCGCTGCATGGGCAGTTGGGCGTCGACATCGCGGAAGCCGATTTCATTGACCTGCAGCACTTCTCCGCGCTGCCACACCACCGTCACCGCACCCGCGAGCAGGCCCGCGTCGCAGGCGTCACGAATGGAGGTCTGGTTGCCCTCGAGGTTCACCCGATTCAGGCTAATCGGCCACCGGGCCGACGGGAGCGCGGGGAGCCCGGCGTTCCGGTCACCGGGTCGAGTCGCTGGTCACCGGACCGTGACGTCACGCCAGAACGCGACGCCCTCGACGATGGTGGGCGGCTGGCCGAACAGGTCGGTGAAGAATGCGACCAGCTGCTGCCAGTGCCGCGTCGGGCCGACGATCACATGGCGCACGCCGGCAGCGGCGAGGTCGGCGGCGACCTGCGCGCGAATGTCGTTGCGCGCGACCAGCCAGGCGCCACGCTGCTGGATCACGTACATGGTGTAGGTCAGTTGGGTTTGGGCCGGACCGGAATACGTTCCGCCGTCCGGCTGCGGCACGTAGGCGTAGGCCTCGGGCATCCGCAGCCCGTAGTCGGCCACCGCGGCCCAGACCATCGGTGCTGCCTCGTTGCCATTCACGAAATACGGTGCAACGAGGACGGTTTCGTCGGAGCCGATGTGCTGGTCGGACCAGTTGCGGAAGAACGCCGGCGTCGTGAACTCTGCCCTGGCCAGTGGAGCCGGGAGTAGGAGGGTCAGGGACAAGCCCACCGCCACCCGCCATTGTGTCGCCCGCCGCGGGGCGAGGCGGCCGGCACGGGCGATGACCGTCGCGACCAGGATGGCCACCGCCAGCCAGACGAACAGCGTCAGCCGGCCCGGCAGTGCGTGCTGGAGGAGTGGCAGCTTCCCTACAGCCAGCCACGGCAACGGAACGCGCAGAGCGGCACTGCCGATGTGCAGCCACGGCCCGAGCGACAGCACCAAGATCAACGCACCGGTGACAGCGGCAATGCGGATCCGCTCGTCGGCCCAATATCGCACGGCGGCAACGACAATCAGCATCAGCAGCGGAACACCCAGGTATGCCGTCGCCTCGTGGGAAAGTCCGCTGAACTCACCGGAGATCCGCGTCGCCCAGGGCGGCGCGATCAGTTGGTGCGGCGTCGGCAGGATGGCATTAGCCAGGTTGGTGGAGAAAGTCGCGGAATTCTGCACCGGCCGGCTGATGCGTTGCGGCCCGAAGAACTGGGCTGCCAACGGCCAGCAGGCGAGCGCCAGAAATGTCACCGACGACGCGGCGAGGCCGGGAACGAGTCGGGCGAGATGCCCGTCCCGGCGGACCGCCCCCATCACCGCGACCAGCACCGCACCCGCCACCACGCTGAGGGCCAGAATCTCCTCGCTGATCAGCAGTTGCACCGCGCACAGCACTCCGAGCGCAATTCCCGACTGCCACGCCGGGCGCCGGCGGGTGACCACGAGCTCGTCGAGGACAAGCAACAGCAGCGGCGGAACCCAGACGGTGGCCAGGTTCAGATGCAGGGCCGCATGGGAGGCGACGTAGGGGGAGAAGGCGTACACCGCTCCGCCGACGAAGGGGGCCAGCCCGTCCCCGGTCCACCGCCGGATCGCCAGCCACGCGGTGAAGCCACTCGAGGCGATGCCCAGCACCATCAAGACGTTGAAGCCGAAAACCGGGCCGCCGATTTTCGCCGGTAGCCAGCCGATCATCCCCAGCAGTGGCATCGACGGGTTCCACATCAGGTTCACGCCGGCCGGCGCCGCGATCTGGGTGGTGAAAAACGGGTCGAGACCGTGCGCCAGCGCGTGCGGGGTCCAGCCGAGGTACCAGATCGCCTGTTCTTGGTCGCAACATCCGCCGGCCCACCCGGACCTCGGGCCACGCCAGGCGCCGAGCGTGACGACGAGCGCCCCGACGAGGTAGAGCAGCGCCACCATGAGTCCGCCGCGGCGGCCACGGGTCCACTGCCGAAGACTGCGTTCGGGCACCCCGAGCTCCTTCGGTGGGAACGCCTGTCTTTTTCGCCAGGGTGAGCCGCGAATGCTACGCTGCCCGGCAGTCGACATCCTTTAACGATCCGTCCAGAGAGGCGGAGAAGGAGGTCAAGATCTCGCATGGGTGCCGCGGGTGACGCCGCCACCGGCCGCGAATTGATGTCGGCGGCCGATGTGGCTCGCACTATTTCGCGTATCGCGCATCAGATCATCGAAAAGACCGCCCTCGACGGCGCCGACGCGCCTCGGGTGGTCTTGCTGGGAATCCCTACCCGCGGTGTGACTCTGGCCGACCGGCTCGCGGCGAACATCGCCGAATTCTCCGGGGCTGAGATCCCGCACGGCGCGCTCGACATCACTCTCTACCGCGACGACCTGATGACCAAGCCGCCGCGGCCGCTGGAGAACACCTCGATTCCGACCGGCGGTATCGACGACGCGCTGGTGATCCTCGTCGACGACGTGCTGTACTCCGGCCGCTCGGTCCGCTCGGCGCTGGACGCGTTGCGCGATGTCGGCCGGCCGCGGGCGGTGCAGCTGGCCGTGCTGGTCGACCGCGGCCACCGCGAATTGCCGCTGCGCGCCGACTATGTCGGCAAGAACGTGCCGACCTCGCGGACCGAGAACGTGCACGTCCAGCTGGCCGAGCAGGACGGTCGCGACGCGGTCGTCATCTCCCGGGAGGACGCGCCATGACCCGGCACCTGCTGGCCGCCGGTGATCTGTCCCGCGACGAGGCCACCGCGATCCTCGACGACGCCGACCGCTTCGCGCAGGCGCTGGTCGGCCGTGAGGTGCGCAAGCTGCCGACACTGCGCGGTCGCACGGTGATCACGATGTTCTACGAAAACTCCACCCGCACCCGGGTGTCCTTCGAAGTCGCCGGCAAGTGGATGAGCGCCGATGTGATCAACGTCAGCGCCGCCGGATCGTCGGTCGGCAAGGGCGAATCCCTGCGCGATACCGCGCTGACCCTGCGCGCCGCCGGCGCCGACGCGCTGATCATTCGGCACCCGGCTTCCGGTGCGGCACACCAGCTTGCGCACTGGACGGCCGGCGCGGACGACAGCGGACCCGCGGTGATCAACGCCGGTGACGGAACACACGAGCACCCCACCCAGGCGTTGCTCGACGCCCTGACCGTCCGGCAGCGACTCGGCGGCATCGAGGGCCGTCGCATCGTGATCGTCGGCGACATCCTGCACAGTCGGGTGGCCCGCTCCAACGTCATGCTGCTGCACACCCTGGGGGCCGAGGTCGTACTCGTCGCGCCGCCGACGCTGTTGCCGGTCGGCGTCACCGACTGGCCGGTGACGGTGTCACACGACCTGGATGCGGAACTGCCGGCCGCCGACGCGGTGCTGATGCTGCGGGTCCAGGCCGAGCGGATGAACGGCGGCTTCTTTCCTTCCACGCGCGAGTACTCGGTGCGCTACGGGCTGTCCGACCGGCGGCAGTCGATGCTTCCCGGTCACGCGATCGTGCTGCACCCCGGGCCGATGCTGCGCGGCATGGAAATCTCGTCGTCGGTGGCAGACTCGTCGCAATCGGCTGTGCTGCAACAGGTCTCCAACGGAGTCCACGTTCGGATGGCAGTGTTGTTCCATCTGCTGGTCGGCACCGATTCGGCCGCCGCGGGGCTCTCCGGCAAAGGGGTGATGGCATGAGCGTCGTGCTGCGTGGCGTGCGGCTCTACGGCGAGGGAGACCCGGTCGACGTGCTGGTAGCCGACGGCCAGATCGCGGAGATCGGCTCGGGGCTGGCGAAGTCCGGAGGATTTCCAGAAGACACAGACGTCATCGATGCCACCGGCCAGGTGCTACTGCCCGGCTTCGTGGATTTGCACACCCATCTGCGTGAGCCCGGCCGCGAATATGCCGAGAACATCGAAACAGGTTCGGCCGCAGCCGCTCTCGGTGGCTTCACTGCCGTGTTCGCGATGGCGAACACCAACCCGGTCGCCGACAGCCCGGTGGTCACCGATCACGTGTGGCATCGCGGGCAGCAGGTCGGCCTGGTCGACGTCCATCCGGTGGGCGCCGTCACCGTCGGGCTGGCCGGAAAAGAGCTCACCGAGATGGGCATGATGGCCGCCGGAGCGGCCCAGGTTCGGATGTTCTCCGACGACGGCAAATGCGTCGATGACCCGTTGATCATGCGCCGCGCACTGGAATACGCCACCGGCCTTGGTGTGCTGATCGCTCAGCACGCCGAGGAGCCACGACTGACCGTCGGCGCGGTGGCGCACGAGGGTCCCACCGCGGCGAAGTTGGGACTGTCCGGTTGGCCCAGGGCCGCCGAAGAGTCGATCGTGGCCCGCGACGCCTTGCTGGCCCGCGATGCCGGCGCCCGCGTGCACATTTGTCACGCCTCCACCGCCGGCACCGTCGAGATCGTCAAATGGGCTAAGGCGCAAGGTATCTCAATCACGGCCGAAGTGACGCCGCATCACCTGCTGCTCGACGACAGCCGACTGGCCAGCTACGACGGCGTGAATCGGGTCAACCCGCCGTTGCGTGAGGCCGCCGACGCGGTCGCGTTGCGGCAGGCGCTGGCCGACGGTGTGATCGACTGCGTGGCCACCGATCATGCCCCGCACGCCGAGCACGAGAAGTGCGTCGAGTTCGCCGCCGCTCTGCCGGGGATGCTCGGCCTGCAGACCGCGCTGTCGGCGGTGGTGCAGGCGATGGTGGTCCCCGGCCTGCTCACCTGGCGCGGTGTCGCGACGGTGATGAGCGAAAACCCGGCTCGCATAGCAGGTTTGCCCGACCAGGGCCGGCCGCTGGAGATCGGGGAGCCGGCCAACCTGACCGTCGTCGACCCGGACGCCACCTGGACCGTCACCGGTGCCGAATTCGCCAGCCGGTCGGCCAACACTCCCTACGAGACGATGACACTGCCGGCCACCGTGACCGCAACCCTGCTGCGCGGGAAGATCACCGCGCGCGACGGAAAGAGCCCGGCATGAACCGCGCCGGCGGTCCCGGTGAGGAGCGGCGCTCATGAATCGCGCCGGCGACAATGCGGGTGGTCCCGGTGAGGAGCGGCGCCCATGAACCAGGGGACCTGGGTCGCATCGCTGATCATGGCCGGGGTGGTCGTGCTGGTGATCGCGTTCATCATCCAGCTGATGTTGCGCGGCTGGCGTAAGCGTGCGGAGCGCCAGACCGAGTTGATCGGGACCCTGCCGGAGATCCCGGGTCAGGTCGGACCGGCGGCGATCACCACTCCCGGTGTTTACGTCGGTTGCACGATGGCGCCGGCCTGGAGCCAACGGATCACCGTCGGTGACCTCGGCTACCGCAGCAAGGCCGTGCTGACCCGCCACCCCGAAGGAATTCTGGTGGAGCGCACCCGCGCACAACCGATCTGGATCCCGACCGAGTCGATCTCCGGAATCCGGACTGAGCATGTGATCGCCGGGAAGGTCGCCGCCCGCGACGGAATCCTGGCGATCCGGTGGCGACTGCCGTCAGGCGTCAAGATCGACACTGGATTTCGCGCCGACAACCGCGACGAATACAAGGGGTGGCTGCAGAGTTGGCCGGAAGGAGTCGCGCCGTGAAGGCGATGCTGGTTCTTGATGACGGTCGGACTTTCACCGGAACGGCGTTCGGTGCAGTTGGCCAAACACTTGGCGAGGCAGTCTTTTCCACTGCCATGTCCGGATATCAGGAGACGCTGACCGACCCCAGCTACCACCGACAGATCGTGGTGGCGACCGCACCGCAGATCGGCAACACCGGTTGGAACAGCGAGGACGCCGAAAGCCGCGGCGACAAGATCTGGGTCGCCGGTTACGCGGTCCGCGACCCGTCTCCGCGGGTGTCGAACTGGCGCGCCACCGGAACTCTGGAAGACGAACTGACCCGCCAGAACATCGTCGGGATCGCCGGCATCGACACCCGCGCGGTGGTCCGGCACCTGCGCAGCCGTGGATCGATGAAGGCGGGTGTGTTCTCCGGTGAAGCGCTGGCCTCGCCAGAGGAGTTGACCGAGCGGGTCCGCGGGCAGCAGCCGATGCTGGGTGCCGACCTGGCCGGTCAGGTCAGCACCCCCGATGCCTACTTCGTGGAATCCGAAGGGCCGCAGCGGTTCACCGTCGCGGCAATCGATCTCGGCATCAAGACCAACACACCGCGCAACTTCGCCCGCCGCGGCGTACGAACCCGCGTGTTGCCCTCGTCGGCGACCTTCGACCAGATCGCCGAACTCAAGCCCGACGGTGTCTTCCTGTCCAACGGCCCGGGTGACCCCGCGACCGCCGACCACATCGTCGCGGTGACGCGCGAAGTGCTCGGTGCCGGAATCCCGTTGTTCGGGATCTGTTTCGGCAACCAGATCCTGGGCCGCGCACTCGGCCTGTCGACCTACAAGATGACCTTCGGTCACCGGGGCATCAACATCCCGGTGCTGGACCATGCGACCGGACGGGTCGCGGTCACCGCCCAGAACCACGGGTTCGCGCTGGAAGGGGAGGCGGGCCAGCGCTTCGACACCCCGTTCGGTGCCGCGGTGGTCAGCCATACCTGCGCCAACGACGGGGTTGTCGAAGGTGTCAAACTGGTTGACGGTCGGGCCTTTTCGGTGCAGTACCACCCGGAGGCCGCGGCCGGTCCGCACGATGCGGAGTACTTGTTCGACCAATTCGTCGATTTGATGGGCGGTCACCAATGAGCGCCACCCCGGCGAGGGTGCGTGTCGGTACACCGACACGCCGTCACAGCTGCACAACGGTGCATGCTCGCGCCCTGATTGGAGAGGCAAGGAATGCCACGGCGGACTGACCTCAAGCACGTCCTGGTGATCGGCTCCGGCCCGATCGTCATCGGGCAGGCGTGCGAATTCGACTACTCCGGAACCCAGGCGTGCCGGGTGTTGCGCGCCGAAGGTCTCGAGGTGAGCCTGGTCAACTCCAACCCGGCGACGATCATGACCGACCCCGAATACGCCGACCACACCTACGTCGAGCCCATCACCGCCGCCTTCGTGGAGAAGGTGATCGTTCAGCAGGCCGAGCGTGGCCACAAGATCGATGCGCTGCTGGCCACCCTGGGTGGACAGACCGCGCTCAACACCGCGGTCGCGCTGTACGAGAACGGCGCATTGGAGCGGCACGGCGTCGAGCTGATCGGCGCCGACTTCAACGCCATCCAGCGCGGCGAGGACCGGCAGATGTTCAAAGACATCGTCGCCAAGGTCGGCGGTGAATCCGCCCGCAGTCGAGTCTGTTTCACCATGGACGAGGTGCGCGAGACAGTCGGTGAACTCGGCCTGCCGGTCGTGGTCCGGCCGTCGTTCACCATGGGCGGGCTGGGTTCGGGTCTGGCGCACACGGCCGAAGAAGTCGACCGGATGGCCGGTGCCGGGCTGGCCGCCTCGCCGAGCGCCAACGTCCTGATCGAGGAATCGATCTACGGCTGGAAGGAATTCGAGCTCGAGCTGATGCGTGACGGCAAAGACAATGTCGTCGTGGTGTGCTCGATCGAGAACGTCGACCCGATGGGCGTGCACACCGGCGACTCGGTGACGGTGGCGCCGGCGATGACGCTCACCGACCGTGAGTACCAGAAGATGCGCGACCTCGGCATCGACATCTTGCGCGAAGTCGGTGTCGACACCGGTGGCTGCAACATCCAGTTCGCGGTCGACCCGCGCGACGGCCGCTTGATCGTCATCGAGATGAACCCACGGGTGTCGCGATCGAGTGCGTTGGCGTCCAAGGCCACCGGCTTCCCGATCGCCAAAATCGCCGCCAAACTGGCGGTCGGCTACACCCTCGACGAGATCCTCAACGACATCACCAAGGAGACCCCGGCCTGCTTCGAACCGACCCTGGACTATGTGGTCGTCAAGGCGCCACGGTTCGCGTTCGAGAAATTCCCCGGCGCCGACGCCACGCTGACCACCACGATGAAATCCGTCGGCGAAGCGATGTCGCTGGGCCGCAACTTCATCGAGGCACTGGGCAAGGTGATGCGGTCGCTGGAGACCAAGCGAACCGGGTTCTGGACCGGACCGGATGACGACGGGACCGCGGAGGACGCGCTGGAGCGGCTGCGGACGCCCACCGATGGCCGGCTCTACGATGTCGAGCTGGCGCTGCGGCTCGGCGCGTCGGTGGACAAGGTGGCCGAGGCCTCCGGGATCGACCCCTGGTTCGTGGCGCAGATCGCCGAGTTGCTGACGTTGCGCGAGGACGTCGCCGGTGCACCCGTCCTTGACGGCGATCTGCTGCGCCGCTGTAAGCACAACGGCCTGTCAGACCGCCAAATCGCCTCGCTGCGACCGGAATTGGCTGGTGAGGATGGCGTGCGCTCGCTGCGGCGCCGGCTCGGCATCCACCCGGTGTACAAGACCGTGGACACCTGCGCCGCGGAGTTCGAGGCCAAGACGCCGTACCACTACAGCTGCTACGAGCTGGATCCCTCCGCGGAGACCGAGGTGGCCCCGCAGACCGACAAGCCCAAGGTGCTGATCCTCGGATCGGGCCCGAACCGCATCGGCCAGGGCATCGAATTCGACTACAGCTGCGTGCATGCCGCGACAACGTTGTCGCAGGCCGGTTTCGAGACCGTGATGGTCAACTGCAACCCGGAGACGGTGTCCACCGACTATGACACCGCGGACCGGCTCTACTTCGAGCCGTTGACGTTCGAGGATGTGCTGGAGGTCTTTCACGCCGAGCAGGTGTCCGGCGAGGGCGGGCCGGGCGTCGTGGGAGTCATCGTGCAACTCGGTGGCCAGACCCCGCTGGGGCTGGCGCAGCGATTGGCCGATCAGGGCGTGCCGATCGTCGGAACCCCGCCCGAGGCCATCGATCTGGCCGAGGACCGTGGCGCCTTCGGTGACCTGTTGTCGGCGGCCGGGCTGCCGGCCCCGCGCTACGGGATGGCCACCACCTTCGCGCAAGCCCGGCGGATCGCCGCCGACATCGGATATCCGGTGCTGGTGCGGCCGTCCTATGTGCTGGGCGGGCGCGGCATGGAGATCGTCTACGACGACGAGACGCTGCAGGGTTATATCGCCCGGGCCACCGAACTCTCACCCGAGCATCCCGTGCTGGTCGACCGTTTCCTCGAGGACGCGATCGAGATCGACGTCGACGCCCTCTGCGACGGCGACGAGGTCTACATCGGCGGCATCATGGAGCACATCGAAGAGGCCGGCATCCACTCCGGCGACTCGGCATGCGCGCTGCCGCCGGTGACGTTGGGCCGCAGCGACATCGAGAAGGTGCGCACAGCCACCGAGGCGATCGCGCATGGCATCGGCGTGGTGGGTTTGCTCAACGTGCAGTACGCGCTCAAGGACGACGTGCTCTACGTGCTGGAAGCCAATCCGCGGGCCAGCCGGACCGTGCCGTTCGTGTCCAAGGCCACCGCCATTCCGCTGGCGAAAGCCTGTGCCCGGATCATGCTGGGCGCCAAGATCTCTGATCTACGCGCCGAAGGACTGTTGGCGCCGTCCGGCGACGGCGGCAACGCGGCGCCGGACGCGCCGATCGCGGTCAAGGAAGCGGTGCTGCCGTTCCACCGTTTCCGTCGCGCCGACGGCTCCGGGGTGGACTCGCTGCTGGGGCCGGAGATGAAGTCGACCGGTGAGGTGATGGGCATCGACCGTGACTTCGGCAGCGCCTTCGCCAAGAGCCAGACCGCGGCCTACGGATCGTTGCCGGTGTCGGGAACGATCTTCGTGTCGGTGGCCAACCGGGACAAACGCTCCCTGGTGTTTCCGGTGAAGCGACTGGCCGATCTGGGGTTCCGGGTACTGGCCACCGAAGGTACCGCGGAAATGCTGCGCCGCAACGGGATTCCCTGCGACGAGGTGCGCAAGCACTTCGAGGAGGCGCAGCCGGGCCGGCCCAAGATGTCCGCCGTGGACGCCATTCGCGCGGGGGAGGTCGACATGGTCTTCAACACTCCGTACGGCAACTCCGGACCGCGTATCGACGGGTATGAAATCCGTTCGGCCGCAGTCGGAGTCAATATCCCGTGCGTCACCACCGTCCAGGGAGTGTCGGCCGCAGTGCAGGGCATCGAAGCGGGGATCCGTGGCGACATCGGTGTCCGCTCGCTGCAGGAGTTGCACAGCACGCTGAATCGCGGCGGCAAGTAGTCATGCCCGGGTTCGGCGCCCGGCTGGCCGACGCGATATCCCGGCGCGGGCCGTTGTGTCTGGGTATCGACCCGCATCCCGAACTGCTGCAGGCGTGGGGTCTGCCGGTCAGCGCCGGCGGCCTGGCCGAGTTCTCCGACATCTGCGTCGCGGCCTACGCCGATTTCGCCGTCGTCAAACCCCAGGTGGCGTTCTTCGAGACCTACGGCGCCGCGGGCTACGCCGTGCTGGAGCGCACCATCGCCGCCTTGCGTGCGGCGGGCGTGCTGGTGCTGGCCGACGCCAAGCGTGGCGACATCGGATCGACCATGGCGGCTTACGCGGCGGCCTGGACCGGCGACTCGCCGCTGTCGTCCGACGCGGTCACCGCCTCGCCGTATCTGGGCTTCGGCTCGTTGCAGCCGCTGCTGGACAGCGCCGCAGCGGGCGGCACCGGGGTGTTCGTCCTGGCGGCGACGTCCAACCCGGAGGGCGCCGGCGTGCAGCGCGCGGAGATCGGCGGCGTCTCGGTGGCGCAGTCGATCGTCGACCACGCCGCCGCCAGCAACCGGGCCCTGGGCTCCGGCACCGTGGGCGTCGTGGTCGGAGCCACCTTGACCGCGGTGCCCGACGTCAGCGGGCTCGACGGCCCGGTCCTGGTACCCGGTGTCGGCTTCCAGGGTGGGCGGCCTGATGCCCTCAGCGGCCTCGGTGGGGCCGTTTCCGGGCAGCTGTTGCCCGCGGTGTCGCGGGAGGTGCTGCGGGACGGTCCGGACGTGGCAGCCGTTCGCGCGGCCGGTGAGCGCATGCGCGACGCGGTGGCTCACCTGGCTCGCTGAACCGGTTGGGGCGATCTACGACACGACGTCGTTCACTTTCGAGCCCCGGTCCAGGTGTGCGGCGACACGCGCGACACGCCGCGACGATCGCGATCCGGCCAGAATTCGCTTTTCGCCCGGTCTCGAGTGGATCGGGCGGTGGGCTTCGCGATCACCCAGCGGCACTGCCTGCTGTGGCAAAAGTGCAGGTGAAAGCAATTTTGCCACGGTGGAGGGGATCGCCCGAGCGCGGTGAAGGCCCGGTCGGCGGACCCTGTGCCGAGCACCCTGGAGGTGCGTTCTCGACGCCATAAGCTGCGTCTTTGTAGCTTCAACCAGGGGGGCGGGTTAGATTTCGTCTGAAGGCGTGGGTACGGTCGTCACCGCTGGCTGGACTACCTGGCCGAGACAAACAAAGATCGATATTTGTTGCTGATTGATACGGAGGAATCGTGGCCCTTCCCCAGTTGACCGACGAGCAGCGCGCGGCAGCGTTGGAGAAGGCTGCCGCCGCACGTCGAGCGCGAGCCGAGCTCAAAGACCGGCTGAAGCGTGGCGGCACCAATCTCAAGCAGGTGCTCAAGGATGCCGAGACCGACGAGGTCTTGGGCAAGATGAAAGTTTCCGCGCTGCTGGAGGCATTGCCGAAGGTGGGCAAGGTCAAGGCGCAGGAAATCATGACCGAGCTGGAAATCGCCCCGACCCGCCGCCTGCGCGGTCTCGGCGACCGTCAGCGCAAGGCCCTGCTGGAAAAGTTCGACTTTTCTTAAGCCCGGCGACGATGCAGGCCGTCAGGCCTGGCCAGGCGTCGGACGGTTGGGTGATTCGACGACCGTCCGCACGGCCTGAGGGAGAGCCGGGCATCTTCCGGGAGAGTCGTTGATCACCGACGGGGGACCGGTCGGCACGGGACGAGTGATCGTGCTGTCCGGTCCGTCCGCGGTGGGCAAGTCAACATTGGTCCGCTGCCTTCGCGAGCGGATACCAGATCTGCATTTCAGCGTTTCGGCGACCACCCGGGCTCCTCGGCCTGGTGAGGTCGACGGCGTCGACTATCACTTCGTGTCGCAGGACCGCTTCCAGGACCTGATCGACAGTGGTTCCCTGCTCGAATGGGCTGAAATTCACGGCGGTCTGCACCGGTCCGGCACGGTGGCCGCCCCGGTCCGTGCGGCGGTGAGCGCCGGGCACCCGGTCCTGATCGAGGTCGACTTGGCCGGCGCCCGCGCGGTCAAACTGGCTATGCCCGAGGCGATCTCCGTGTTCGTCGCCCCGCCCAGCTGGGAGGCGCTGGAGGCCCGGCTGATCGGCCGCGGCACCGAGACACCCGAGGTGATCGAGCGTCGACTGGCCACCGCCCGCACCGAATTGGCGGCTCAGCACGACTTCGACGAAGTGGTCGTGAATCGTCAATTGGAAACAGCGTGCTCAGAATTGGTATCATTGCTGGTCGGACCCGCGCCGCAGACGGCGTGATCTTCCAACCGGACTCGATTCGAGAATTTTCGCAGATCGCTATATGCCGCCAGGAGAATATTTAGTGAGTAGCTCGCAGACCGACGCTTCGTTAGCCGCCGTCCCAGACCAGTTCGACCCGTCAGCCGGTGGGATCGGCGCGTACGACACGCCGCTGGGTATCACCAACCCGCCCATCGACGAGCTGCTGGCGCGGGTATCGAGCAAGTACGCCCTGGTGATCTACGCCGCCAAGCGCGCCCGCCAGATCAACGACTACTACAACCAGCTGGGCGAGGGCATCCTCGAGTATGTCGGCCCGCTGGTCGAGCCGGGCTTGCAGGAGAAGCCGCTGTCGATCGCCATGCGCGAGATCCACAGCGACCTGCTCGAGCACACCGAAGGCGAGTAGCGGGATCGGGGCGGGCCTGCTGTGACCGGCTCAGGGAGCCCGACGGGCGAGCCGACGGACCGTAAGCGGATCGTCGTCGGCGTCGCCGGGGGCATCGCCGCGTACAAGGCCGCCACCGTCGTTCGTCAACTCACCGAGGCCGGCCACCAGGTTCGCGTCATCCCCACCGAGTCCGCGCTGAAATTCGTCGGCGCCGCGACTTTCGAAGCGCTGTCCGGCCAGCCGGTGCAGACCGGGGTGTTCGACAACGTTGCGCAGGTGCCGCACGTCACGATCGGGCAAGCCGCCGACCTCGTCGTCATCGCCCCGGCCACCGCGGACCTGTTGGCCCGGGCCACCCACGGCCGTGCCGACGACCTGCTGACCGCAACGCTGCTGACCGCACGATGTCCGGTGCTGTTCGCCCCGGCCATGCACACCGAGATGTGGCAGCACCCCGCCACCGTCGACAACGTCGCCACGCTCCGCCGCCGCGGTGCGATCGTGCTCGAACCGGCGTCCGGCCGGCTGACGGGGGAGGACAGCGGTGCGGGCCGGCTGCCCGAAGCCGGAGAGATCACCACCTTCGCGAAGCTGCTGTTGGACCGTCACGACGCCATGCCCTACGACCTGGCCGGCGTCAAACTCCTGGTGACCGCCGGTGGCACCCGCGAGCCGATCGACCCCGTCCGCTTCATCGGCAACCGCAGCTCGGGCAAGCAGGGTTATGCGCTGGCCCGGGTCGCCGCCCAGCGCGGCGCTGAAGTCACTTTGATCGCCGGGCACACGGCCGGGCTGATCGACCCGGCCGGCGTCGACGTCGTGCACATCAGCACCGCGCAGCAACTGCGTGACGCGGTGTCCAAACACGCGCCCGACTTCCACGTCCTGGCGATGGCGGCAGCGGTCGCCGATTTCCGCCCCACCCATGTCGCAACCGCGAAGATTAAAAAGGTCGCCTCCGACGACTCGGCGCCGCGAATCGACCTGATTCGCAACGACGACGTGCTCGCGGCGACCGTACAGGCGCGCAGCGCGGGCCAGCTGCCGAACATGCGGGCCATCGTCGGCTTCGCAGCCGAGACCGGCGACGCCAACGGTGACGTGCTGTTTCATGCGCGGGCCAAGTTGCGGCGCAAGGGATGCGACCTTCTGGTCGTCAACGCGGTCGGCGACGGCAAGGCCTTCGAGGTGGACAACAACGACGGCTGGCTGCTGGCGGCCGACGGAACCGAGTCGGCGCTGCAACCCGGGTCGAAGACTTTGATGGCCAGCCGTATCGTTGACGCGATCGCCACGTTCCTGCAGCGGGGTGCCGAGGAAGCCACCTAGACGCGACGCGGCTTCTGATGCGCCACGGATCGGTCGGTAACATGTACCAGCCTGGCGATATAATTTGCCTAACTAACGTTTTTCCACATGCCTTGAAAGGGAGAGAGTGTGAGCGAACAGGGTCGGTTGTTCACCAGCGAATCGGTGACCGAGGGGCATCCAGACAAGATCTGTGACGCGATCAGCGACTCGGTGCTCGACGCGCTGCTGGCCGGAGACCCGCGCTCCCGTGTCGCCGTCGAGACGGCTGTCACGACTGGTCAGGTCCACGTCATCGGTGAGGTCACCACGAACGCCAAAGAGGCGTTCGCCGACATCCCCAACATCGTCCGTCAGCGGATCCTCGACATCGGCTACGACTCGTCCGACAAGGGCTTCGACGGCGAGACCGCCGGCGTCAACATCGGCATCGGCCGCCAGTCGCCCGACATCGCCCAGGGCGTTGACACCGCCCACGAGACGCGCGTCGAAGGTGCAGCCGACCCGCTGGACTCGCAGGGTGCGGGCGACCAGGGCCTGATGTTCGGCTACGCGATCGCGGACACCCCCGAGCTGATGCCCCTGCCGATCGCGCTGGCCCACCGCCTGGCGCGGCGGCTGACCGAGGTACGCAAGGACGGCACGCTGGACTACCTGCGCCCGGACGGCAAGACGCAGGTCACCATCGAGTACGAGGACAACGTCCCGACCCGACTGGACACCGTGGTGATCTCCACCCAGCACGCCGAAGGCATCGACCTGGTCAAGACCCTGGACCCCGATCTCCAGAAGCACGTCATCAAGGCCGTGCTGGCCGAGCTGGCCCACGAGACACTGGACACCTCGTCGACCCGCGTGCTGATCAACCCGACCGGCAAGTTCGTCATCGGCGGCCCGCAGGGTGACGCCGGCCTGACCGGCCGCAAGATCATCGTCGACACCTACGGTGGCTGGGCCCGCCACGGCGGCGGCGCCTTCTCCGGCAAGGACCCGTCAAAGGTGGACCGATCGGCCGCGTACGCGATGCGCTGGGTGGCCAAGAACATCGTCGCCGCCGGCTTGGCGGAGCGGGTCGAGGTCCAGGTTGCCTACGCGATCGGTAAGGCGGCCCCGGTCGGCCTGTTCATCGAGACGTTCGGCACTGCCACCGTCGACCCGGTCAAGATCGAGAAGATCGTGCCCGAGGTGTTCGACCTGCGCCCGGGCGCCATCGTCCGCGACCTGGACCTGCTGCGTCCGATCTACGCGCCGACCGCCGCCTACGGCCACTTCGGTCGCACCGACATCGACCTGCCGTGGGAGCGGCTGGACAAGGTCGAGGACCTCAAGCGCGCCGTCTAGTTTCCTTCGCGAAAGCCCCCGCCACGCTGGTGCGTGCGGGGGCTTTTCGCATCAACTGGTGAAGTTGTAGTCGTCGAGGTCGAAACGCCTACTGCGCCAATACACCTCGAAAGTGTGCGCCGGCCGCAGCGCCACGTCGCCGTTCTTGTCGAAGTAGTAGCTGTTGGCGGCCTGGCAACTGTCCTGCCAGAACACCTGCTTGTGCCGGCGGCGCAACTGCTCGGCAAAGTAGCGGGCGTTGGCCTCCTCGCTGACCTCGACGCGGGTGGCGCCGCGCTGCTGCGCGCGCTGCATGCAGCGCACCATGTGATGGGTCTGCGCCTCGATCAACGCGAAGTACGACGACCCGACGTAGCCGTAGGGGCCCATCGTGGAGAAGAAGTTGGGAAAGCCGGGAATGGTGGTTCCCTCGTAGGCCTGCGCCCGGTTGTCCTCCCAGAAGCGGGTCAGCGACTTACCTCCGCTGCCGGTGACCGCAAAGGTGGGCGTGGTGTCGGCGTCGAAGACGTGAAACCCGGTGGCCAACACCAGCACATCGATCTCGTGGTCGGTGCCGTCGGCGGTGCTCACCGAGGACGGGGTGATCTTGTCGATCGGTTCGGTGACCAGCCGGACGTTGTCGCGGTTGTACATCGACAGGTAGCTGTTGTGGAAGCCGGGACGTTTGCAGCCGATCGCGTAGCTCGGGGTGAGCTTTTTGCGCACTACGGGATCGCGCACCTTACGTCGCAGGTAGGTGCGGCCGAGCAACTCCATCCACCGGGCCAGCGGATAGACCGTGAAATATTGCGCCGGCAGCGGAAAGGTCAGCTCGACGTAGGTCTGGGTGAGCAGCCGTTGCAGGGCGGTGGCGCCGGGCACGCGTAATGCCCAATGCGCCAGCTTGGGCAGCTGCACGTCGAATTTCGGGAAACACCAGATCGGCGTGCGCTGGAAGACGTTGAGCTGCTGGACGATTGGTGCGATCTGCGGGATAAGCTGCACCGCCGAGGCGCCGGTGCCGATCACCGCGACCCGCTTTCCGGTCAGGTCGAGGGAGTGGTCCCAGCGGGCGGTGTGCACGACGGTTCCGCTGAAGGAGTCGACGCCGTCGATGTCGGGCGGCTTGGGCACGGTGAGCACACCACATCCGTTGTAGATGAAGCGTGCGGTGACCTCGCCGCCGGGATCGAGCGCGACCCGCCACAGCGACTGCTCGTCGTCGAACTCGGCGGTGAGCACCTTGGTGCGAAACCGGATCTTCGGCCGGATTCCGTACTTGTCGGTGCAATGCTCGGCATACGCCTTCAGCTCACCGCCGTGTGCGTAGGTCCGCGACCAGTCCGGCCGCCGCTCGAACGAGAACTGATAGGACGCCGACGGAATGTCTACGGCGATACCGGGATAGGTGTTCCAGTACCAGGTGCCGCCGACCTCGTCGCCGGCCTCGACGACCAGGTAGTCGGTGAAGCCCGCCCGGTCGAGCTTGATCGCGGCACCGATGCCGGAGAAGCCCGCGCCGACGATCAGGCAGTGGTAGTCGGGCCGATCATCGTTCACCGAGTACCTCCTTGTTCGGCCACCGCGCCGATATCCGATACCGACGGTACCGCGTTTTCGGCTCGGAATGAAGCTAGTGCAGCGCCGTTCGCAATGCGGCGAGACCGCGATTGGTTGCTTCCGCGGCGGCCGGGATGATCAGCGCGAAGCTGACATAGCCGTGGACCAGGGTGCCCTCGTTGCTCAGCACAGCGGGGGTGCCCGCGGCTGTCAGCAGCTTGGCGTAGAGCGCCGCGTCGTCACGCAACGGATCGTGCTCGGCGCTGCCGATGAACGCCGGTGCGAGCCCGGACAGGTCGGCGGCGTTGCACGGCGCCAGCGTCGCGGGAAGCGACTTCGGGTCGCTGATGTCGAGCCCGGGGACGTACCAGGACAGGAAGGCGTCGATGACGTTGCGGTCCAAGATCGGTGCGTCGGCGTTCTCGGTGAAGGACGGCAGCGACAGGTCGGCGGTGATGGTCGGATACCAGAGCAGCTGGAACACCAGACGCGGTCCGCCCTCGTCGCGGGCCCGCTGGGCCACCACGGCGGCCAGGTTGCCGCCGGCCGAGTCGCCGGCCACGGCGATCCGGGCGGGGTCACCGCCCAGTTCCGCGGCGTGGTCGGTGGTCCACTGCAATGCGGCCCAGCAGTCGTCCAGCCCGGCCGGATACGGGTGCTCGGGAGCCAGCCGATAGTCGACGGAGACCACGATCGCCTCGGCGCCGACCGCGTGGGCGCGCGCGACCGGGTCGTGGGTTTCGAGGTCGCCCAGGGCGAAGCCGCCGCCGTGGTAGAAGACGACGATCGGCAGGTTACCGGGTTCCGACTGCGGCCAGTAGATCCGGACCGGGACGTCGGTGACATCGCCGTGGCCGACCGTGCGGTCCTCGATGCGCAGATCCGGCAGCATCTCCGGCGGCGCCTTCAGCTGCCGCAGCCGCGCCCGGGCGACCTCCACACCGTCAGATGCCTTGAAGGTCATCGGGAATGCGTCGACCAGGGCCTTCAGCGTGGGGTCGATCTCCGGTCGGGTAGTGGTCGGCTCCGTCATGGATTTACCGTACGTGCAGCGCCTCGCGCAGTGCCGCCAGCCCGCGGTCCATCGCCTCGGTGGCTGCGGGGACCACGCCGGCGTAGCCGAGGTAGCCGTGCACCATCGACGTGGCGTTGTGCACCTCGACCGGAACGCCCGCCGCGGCCAATAGCTCTCCGTAGCGCGCCCCGTCGTCGCGCAGCGGATCGTGGCCCGCAACAGCGATATAAGTGGCGGGCAGGTCGGCCAGGTTCTCGGCCCGACCCGGCGCCATGCCGACCGGAGGATCGAACAGGTCGATCCCGCCCGCGTAGTGGCGGCTGAACGCGGCGACGGTTGCGCTGTCCAGCACTGGCGCGTCGGCATTCTCGCTGAACGAGGGCAGCGACGAGTCCCACAGGGTGGCCGGATACCACAAGAGCTGGAACAGAATTGGCGCCCCGCCCTCGTCCCGCGTGCGCTGCGCGACGACCGCCGAGATGTTGCCGCCCGCCGAGTCACCGGCCACCGCGAGCCGACCGGCGTCGGCGCCGATCTCGCCACCGTGCTCGGCGACCCATCGCGTTGCCGCCCAAGCATCGTCGATCGCGGCCGGGTAGGGGTGTTCGGGCGCTAGCCGATAGTCGACCGACACCACCACCGCGGAGGCGCCCACCGCATGCTGGCGCGCGGTCCCGTCGTGAGTGTCGAGATCGCCGGCCACGAAGCCGCCGCCGTGGAAGAACACCACCACTGGTGGAGCGGAGTCATCGGTTGGCGGCCAGTAGATCCGGATGTTGATCGGTCCGGCGGGTCCATCGATGGCGCGGTCTTCGACGCGGAGGTCGGGATGAAAGGCGCGCCGCGGCACATCCCGCAACGTTGCGCGGACCGCCTCGATTCCGTCGTCGGCGGATAACCGGAACGGGACCCTGTCCAGTACCTTCTGCAGGATGGGATCGATCGCGGATCCGGGGTCGTCGACGCTGGGCATGCAGACACCGTACGCACCGCGGGTGGTGCTCGGCGCCTGGGTGGCCGCCGGTTGGGCCGGTATCAGCTACGGCGTTTTCCTGACCATCGTGGCGCTGCGTTCGCCGCCCGGCGCGGAACTGACCGGAGTGTGGGGCGGCCAGCCGGCGTTCAAGGCGTCGATGGCGCTGGTGCTGGTGGTGGCATCGGCCGCGCATCCGGTTGTCCGGGAACGCCGCTGGCTGATGCCGGCGCTGCTGTTCTCGGCGGCCGGCGACGCACTGCTGGCCATGCCGTGGTGGCCGCCGTCCTTCGTGTTGGGCCTGGGCGCATTCCTGTTGGCGCACTTGTGTTTTCTCGGTGCGTTGGTCCCCCTTGCGCGTCGATCGGATCGGCCGCGGGCCCGCGTGATCGGGGTCGGGCTGATCGGTGTGGCGTGCGTGGGTCTGCTGATCTGGTTCTGGCCGCAACTGGGCCGCGACGGAATGACGATTCCCGTCACGGTGTACATGCTGGTGCTGGTCGCGATGGTGTCGGCGGCGCTGCTGGCCCGGCTGCCGACGGTGTTCACCGCGGTCGGCGCGGTGAGCTTCGCCTGGTCGGATTCGATGATCGGGATCAGCCGATTCGTGCTCGGCAGTGAGGCGCTGGCGGTGCCGATCTGGTGGACCTACGCGGCCGCTCAGGTGCTGATCACCGCCGGCTTTTTCTTCGGGCGGACGTCGTCCACCTCTGCTACACCTGGCGAGTGACCACGCGGACCCGGCAGGCCGCCGCTTTCGAACCAGTCGCGCGGGTGTTGCCGATGCTGTCGGTGCCGCACCTTGACCGCGACTTCGACTACCTGGTCTCCGAAGAACAATCCGACGACGCCCAACCCGGTGTCCGGGTGCGGCTGCGTTTCCACGGCCGGCTGGTCGACGGGTTCGTCCTGGAACGCCGCACCGACACCGATCACGTCGGCAAGCTGGCCTGGCTGGACCGGGTGGTGTCGTCCGAGACGGTCCTCACCCCCGAGATCCGTCGGCTGGTCGACGCCGTCGCGGCACGCTACGCCGGAACCCGTCCTGACGTGCTGCGCCTGGCAGTGCCGCCGCGGCACGCCAAGGTGGAGGGTGAAACCTCTACTGCGCCGGTGCTTTCCGCGGTGGGTGATGTCGACCGGGCCGGGTGGGAGGCGTACGGCAGCGGTGGGCAGTTCCTGACAGCACTGGCCGAGACCCGCGCTGCCCGCGCGGTGTGGCAGGCGCTACCCGGAGAGTCGTGGGCCGACCGGTTCGCCGAGGCCGCCGCGCAGACCGTGCAGACCGGTCGCGCGGTGCTGGCGATCGTGCCGGACCAGACCGACGTCGACACGCTCTGGCGGGCCGCGACGCGGCTGCTGGACGAGGCCGGGGTGGTCGCGTTGTCGGCCGGTTTGGGTCCGTCGGCGCGTTATCGGCGCTGGCTCGCCGCGCTGCGCGGCACCGCGCGGATGGTGATCGGCACCCGCAGCGCGGTGTTCGCGCCGGTGAGCGATCTCGGTTTGGTGATGGTGTGGGACGACGGCGACGACACGCTGTCCGAGCCGAGGGCCCCCTACCCGCATGCACGCGAGGTGGCGATGCTGCGGGCGCACCAAATGCATTGCGCCGCAATGATCGGGGGATACGCCCGGACCGCCGAAGCGCAGGCGCTGGTCCGCAGCGGCTGGGCGCACGACCTGGTTGCGGCACGGCCGGTGGTGCGCGCGCGCAGCCCTCGGGTGGTGGCCCTCGACGACGGTGGCTACGCCGAGGAGCGCGATCCCGCGGCGCGCACCGCGCGACTGCCGTCGGTCGCTTTGCGGGCCGCCCGTGCGGCGCTCCAGGAAGGGGCGCCGGTGCTGGTGCAGGTGCCGCGACGCGGTTACGTCCCGTCGCTGGCGTGCGCCAGGTGCCGGGCGGTGGCCCGCTGCCGGCACTGCACCGGCCCGCTGTCGCTGAACGACCGGGACGGATCGGCGCCGGTGTGCCGCTGGTGCGGCCGGGCCGAGGTCGCGCTGCGGTGCGGCTCATGCGGGTCCGACGCGGTGCGCGCGGTCGTGGTGGGTGCCCGCCGAACCGCGGAGGAGCTCGGTCGCGCCTTCGCGGGGACGACGGTGATCACCTCCGCAGGCGAGGCGATGGTCGCCGAGGTCGACGCCCGACCAGCCCTGGTGGTGGCGACGCCCGGTGCCGAACCGCGCGCCGTCGGTGGCTACGGCGCCGCGCTGCTGCTGGACAGCTGGGCGCTGCTGGGCCGCCAGGATCTGCGCGCGGCCGAGGACACCTTGCGCCGATGGATGGCGGCGGCGTCGTTGGTCCGATCCCGCGCGGACGGCGGGGTGGTGACCGTCGTCGCCGAAGCATCGGTGCCGACCGTGCAGGCGCTGATCCGCTGGGATCCCGTCGGCCACGCCGACGCAGAGTTGGCCGCCCGCACCGAGGTCGCACTGCCGCCCAGCGCGCACATGGCCGCCGTCGACGGGGCCGGGGCGGCGGTCGAGACGCTGCTGGCGGAGGTTCGGCTGCCGGACACCGCCGAGCTGCTCGGCCCGGTGCCGCTGCCGCCGGGAGTGCGACGACCACCCGGGATGGCCGCCGACGAGCCGGCCACCCGGATGCTGGTGCGGGTCAGCCGCGATCAGGGCCTGGCGCTGGCCGGGGAGTTGCGCCGCGGTGTCGCGGTGGTCAGCGCACGCCAAACCAGCGACCCGGTCCGGGTGCAGATCGACCCGCTTCACATCGGCTAGCTCCAAGGCGAGCGGGCTATGCTTCGGCCAATCGTCCACCGACAGGAGCAGTTCAATGAAGCGGACAGCAGTCAGCGCGGCGGCCATCGCCATCGTCGCCACCTCGATCACCGCGGCCGGATGCAGTTCCCAGCCCAGCGAAAACCACAACGCGTCGAGCAACACACCGACCGCATCCGCGGCGACGTCGGCCCCGGCGAAGCCGCAGGCGAAGGTGGCGCCGCGGCTCATCGCCGAGGGTCCCAACCCAAGCATCGCCAGCTATCTCAGGGACAGTCACATCAACGCGACGCCCGTCCACAAGGGCGACCCCGGCGCGCCGACCATCAACTTCCCGCTCCCGGACGGATGGGCCGACGCCGGCCCCGACACCCCACCCACGGCCTACTGGGCCATCATCGACAAAGGGCCGGAATCGGCCAAGTACAGCCCGAGCATCGTCGCGACGGTGTCCAAACTCGAAGGCGACGTGGACCCGCAGAAGCTGATCGAGCTCGCGGGCGGTGCCACGAAGAACCTGCCCGGGTTCAAGCCGATGGGTGACGGCAACGAGGACAACCTCGGCGGATTTCCCGCCTTCCAGTTGGGCGGCACCTGGACCCAGGACGGTCAGGAGCGGGCGGTGGCGGACAAGGTCGTCGTGATCAACGGCAACGACAACATCTATCTGTTGGAACTCAACGCCGACTGCCTGCCGGACCAGGTTCCGCAGGCGCTCCCGGCGACCGTCACGATCGACGAGAAGACCACGATCACCAACTAGGCCGCCCCGCGCAGACACGGAACGGCGCGGCTGGGCGGGGAAGCGGACTCAACGGCTTCCTACACTGATGCGGTGCGTCTCGTCTTTGCCGGAACTCCTGAACCCGCGCTGCCTGCGTTGCAGAGTCTGCTCGACTCGTCACGCCACGAGGTGGTCGCGGTGCTGACCCGGCCGGATGCCGCCTCGGGCCGGCATGGCAAGCCGAAGCCCTCACCCGTGGCCCGGCTCGCCATGGACCACGGCGTTCCGATACTGCGCCCGCAGCGGCCGAACTCGGCAGAGTTCGTCGCCGAGCTGACCGAGCTGGAGCCGGATTGCTGCCCGGTGGTCGCCTTCGGCGCGCTGCTGCGTGACGAGCTGCTGGCGGTACCGCCGCGCGGCTGGGTGAACCTGCACTTCTCATTGCTGCCGGCCTGGCGCGGGGCGGCTCCGGTGCAGGCGGCCATCGCGGCGGGTGACACCGTCACCGGCGCCACCACCTTCCAGATCGAAGCCGGTCTGGATTCCGGGCCGGTCTACGGCGTGGTCACCGAGTCGGTGCGCCCGATCGACACCGCCGCGGATCTCCTTGACCGGCTGGCGATTTCGGGGGCAGCGTTGTTGTCCGCCACCCTCGACGGCATTGCCGACGGGACGCTGACCCCGGTGCCGCAGTCCGCCGAAGGCGTCAGCGTCGCACCGAAGATCACCGTCGAGCAGGCTCAGGTGCGCTGGGACCTGCCGGCCGAGGTCGTCGATCGGCGCATCCGCGCCGTCACACCCAACCCCGGGGCGTGGACCCTGATCGGTGACCTGCGGGTGAAACTCGGGCCGGTGTACCTCGACACCGACGAGCACAGCTTGCCGAAACCATTGACGCCCGGTGAGATTCACGTCGACAGGCGCAGCGTGCGGGTCGGCACCGCGTCGCAGGCGGTGCGGTTGGGCCAGGTGCAGGCGCCGGGTAAGAAGCTGATGAACGCCGTCGACTGGGCCCGTGGAGCGCGCCTCGACGCCGGGGTGCGCGCATCGTGAGCCCACCGCCGGACAAGTCACGCGGCCACCGGCCGCCGGCCCGCACCCCGCAACGCTCGGCACGTCCGCCGCGGCGCAAGCCGTTGGACCCGGCGCGGCGCGCCGCCTTCGACGTCCTGCAGGCGGTTCGCGAACGCGACGCCTACCCCAACCTGTTGTTGCCGGTTCTGTTGCGCGAGCGCGGGATCAGCGGCCGGGACGCCGCTTTCGCCACCGAGCTGACCTACGGCAGCAGCCGCGTGCGGGGGCTGCTGGACGCTGTCATCGGGGCGGCGGCCAACCGGTCACCGGACAGCATCGATCCGGTGCTGCTGGATCTGCTGAGGCTCGGCACCTATCAGTTGCTGCGGACCCGGGTGGACGCTCACGCCGCGGTCTCCACCACCGTCGAACACGCTGCCATCGAATTCGACTCGGCGCGAGCGGGTTTCGTCAACGGTGTGCTGCGCACCATCAGCACCCGCGACGAGCAGTCGTGGCTCGACGAGCTCGCACCCGCCAAGTCCGCCGACCCGATCGGTAACGCCGCGTTCGTGCACGCCCACCCACGGTGGATCGCGCAGTCTTTCGTCGACGCGCTGGGCGGCGCCGCCGGCGAGCTCGCGGCGGCGCTGCAGGCCGACGATGCGCGCCCACAGGTACATCTGGCTGCCCGGCCCGGAGTGTTGACCGCCGAGGATCTCGCCCTGGCGGTCGACGGCACCGTCGGCCGGTATTCGCCGTACGCGGTATATCTGCCCGCCGGCGACCCCGCGGACGTCGCAGCGGTCCGCGACGGCGAGGCGCTGGTCCAGGACGAGGGCAGTCAATTGGTCGCGCGCGCACTCACTTTGGCGCCGGTGGCCGACGATGCGGGCCGTTGGTTGGACCTGTGCTCGGGCCCGGGCGGCAAGACCGCGTTGCTGGCCGCCCTGGCCGCCGGGTCGGGTGCCCGGGTCACCGCGGTCGAGCCCGCCGAGCACCGGGCCGACCTCGTCGTCCAGAACACCGCCGGCCTGCCGGTCGACGTGTTGCGGGTCGACGGGCGCAGCAGCGGCCTCGAACCGGGATTCGACCGGGTGCTGGTCGACGTGCCTTGCACCGGGCTGGGCGCGCTACGGCGTCGCCCGGATGCCCGCTGGCGGCGGCAGCCCGCGGATGTGCCGGCGCTGACCAAGCTGCAACGCGAACTGCTCGCGGCCGCGATCGTGCTGACCCGGCCCGGCGGGGTGGTGCTGTACGCCACCTGCTCGCCACACCTGGCCGAGACGGTCGGAGTCGTCGGCGACGCGCTACGGCGACATCCGGTGTCCGCGTTGGACACCCGGCCGCTGTTCGACCCGGTGCCCGATCTGGGAGCGGGACCCTACGTTCAGCTGTGGCCGCACCGCCACGGCACCGACGCGATGTTCGCTGCGGCCCTGCGCAAGTCCGACGGGCCGGCGCCTTCGCGTGGCGCGCGGCGCGCATCATCGCCCAACGTCGACGCTTAGTAAGGTGACGAACATGTCAGGCAAGACCGACCGGCCGCTGATCGCGCCCTCGATACTGGCCGCCGATTTCGCCCGGCTCGCCGACGCCGCCGCCGACGTCGAGGGCGCGGACTGGCTGCACGTCGACGTCATGGACGCACACTTCGTGCCGAATCTCACGCTCGGACTGCCGGTGGTGGAAAGCCTGCTGGCCGCCAGTGACATTCCGATGGACTGCCACCTGATGATCGAGGACCCGGACCGGTGGGCGCCGCCATACGCCGAAGCCGGTGCCTACAACGTCACGTTCCACGCGGAGGCCACCGAGAATCCGGTGGGCGTGGCGCGCGACATCCGCGCCGCAGGCGCCAAAGCGGGGCTGAGCATCAAGCCCGGCACCCCGCTCGACCCATACCTGGACATCCTCAAGGACTTCGACACCTTCCTGGTGATGTCGGTCGAACCCGGTTTCGGCGGCCAGAAATTCATTCCTGAGGTGTTGAGCAAGGTGCGCGCGGTGCGCAAGCTGGTCGACTCCGGCGAATTGAGGATCCTGGTCGAGATCGACGGCGGCATCAACGCCGACACGATCGAGCAGGCCGCCGAGGCCGGTGTCGACTGCTTCGTCGCGGGGTCGGCGGTGTACGGCGCCGACGACCCGGCCGCCGCGGTCCAGGCACTGCGGCGCCAGGCCGGTGCCGTGTCACCGCATCTGCGTCAATGACTGGCGCGACGCTCACCTACGACGCCGCCATGCAATTGGCCGTCGAGCAGGCGGATCTCGTCAAAGGCAAGACGTACCCCAACCCACCGGTCGGCGCCGTCATCCTGGACCGGGACGGCCGGGTCGTCGGTGTCGGCGGCACGCAACGGACGGGCGGCGCTCACGCCGAAGTGATGGCACTGCGTCGGGCGGGCCGGCTGGCGAGCGGCGGGACGGCGGTGGTCACGCTGGAACCCTGCAATCACCACGGCAAGACTCCGCCCTGTGTCGACGCGCTGATCGAGGCGGGCATCGCGTCGGTGATCTACGCGGTCAGCGACCCCAATCCGGCCGCGGCCGGGGGAGCGGCGCGGCTGGCCTCAGCCGGCATCGGTGTCGTCGGCGACGTGCAGACCGATCTGGTGACCGCCGGACCGCTGCGAGAATGGCTGCACAAGCAACGCACCGGCCTGCCGCACGTGACGTGGAAGTACGCCGCCAGCATCGACGGTCGCAGTGCGGCCGCGGACGGCTCGAGTCAGTGGATCACCAGCGAAGCCGCTCGCGCCGACGTGCACGTGCGGCGCGCCAGCGCCGACGCGATCGTGGTGGGAACCGGCACGGTGCTCGCCGACAACCCGACCCTGACCGCCCGCCTGCCCGACGGCAGTCTCCGGGACCGTCAGCCGATGCGCGTCGTGGTCGGGATGCGCGACATCCCTTCGGAGTCAAAGGTTCTCAACGACGACTCGCGCACGATGGTGATTCGGACCCATGAGCCGGCGGAGGTGCTCCGAGCCTTGTCCGATCGCACCGACGTGTTTCTCGAAGGTGGCCCCACCCTGGCCGGCGCGTTTCTGCGGGCCGGGGCGATCGACCGCATTCTGGCCTACGTCGCGCCGATTCTGCTCGGCGGACCGATCACCGCGGTCGACGACGTCGGGGTGCCGAGCCTCACCCGGGCCTTGCGCTGGCGCTACGACGGCATCGAGCGGGTGGGCCCGGACGTGGTGTTGAGCTTGGTGCCGCGATAGGCGCAAGCGCCGTCCCGGAATCGCGGCACCAAGCTGGTCTGATCAGCCTGCGAGGCCGCTCTTGATAGCGGCGTCCTGCTTCTGGCCGATGTCGGTGGCAAACGCGGGTGGTACCGGGTCGTCCGGCTTGCCGTCGAACTCGAGCGTCACAAACGCTTTGCCCTCGGTGAAGAGCAACACCGTCACCGACTTCGAGCCGTCCGGCGAGGGGCCCTGCACGATCGTTCCGCCCTCACCGACCGCGGCGGGCTGCGGGTCCCCGGTCACGTTGCTGCCGACAGCCGACTTCGCGCCCTCCAGCGCCGCGGCCGCGCCGGCCGCGTCCGGCAGGATCAGGATCGTGTCACCGATCTCACGGGTGTCGGCCTGATTGCTGAAAACCCCAGCGACACCGGCTTTTCCGTTCGGGTTCTCGGTCGGCGGCGTGAGCGTGAAGGTGTCCCCGGGCAGCGCGATCTCGTCAGGCTTGATCAACAGCTTGGCGTAACCACCCGACGCGGTGTCCGACGAACTCGGTTCGGAGCTGGCAGAGCTTTTCGCGGTGGCCGATGCCGAGGACGACGTCGAAGCCGGCTTGTCCGACTTGCTGCAGCCGGTCGTCGACAGACCCACCAGCACGGTGGCTGCCGTCAGGCCCGCTACCGCTATCACCGGGGTTTTCATCAATGCGCTCCTTCGTCGGTTCGCCCGCCCGCTCCGCAATTGACTGGAGAGCGATTCCGGGGTTGTTGGCACCGTAGCTGACGCATAGCTGTCGGTGACGATGAATATCGGGTTTTGGTTGCTCTAGTTAACCCAGAATTTACGTTTATTGCAACCCGGCAGGTTCCTTTAGCGTGCAATACTTCGCCGATTCATCTTCTTCAGATGCCCGAAAGGCGGACATGGCTCACTCGGTTTCAAAGACTCTATTTGTCGCTGGTGCAATTGCGGGCACCCTGATCGGCGTCTCGGCCTGCTCGAGCGGTCCGAAGATGGTGAGCAAGGACGACGTCGCCAAGCAGATCACCGCCAAGATGACCGACGCGTCCGGCAACAAGCCCGATTCGGTCTCGTGCCCCGACGGGCTGAAAGGCCAGGTCGGGGCCCAGCTGAACTGCGCGATGAAGATCAAGGGCCAGGATTACAACGTCAACGTGACGGCTACCAGCGTAAAGGGCGATGACGTCGAGTTCGACATGGTCGAGACCGTGGACAAAGACCTGGTCGCGAGCAAGGTCAGCGAGCAGCTCACGGAGAAGGTCGGACAAAAGCCGGACTCCGTCACCTGTCCCGACAACCTGAAGGGGACTCCGGGCTCGACGCTGCGTTGCGAGCTCAAGGACGGCAGCGAAACCTACGGCCTGACGGTGACCGTCACCGATGTCGACGCCGGCGACGTGCACTTCGATTTCAAGGTCGACGATCACGCAAAGTAATGACGCAAACGGTTTCCAATCAATTTCCAAACATCGGTGCGTAATATCTCCGCGCCATATGTAGAAAATGGTAGCTATAGAAGGGCGGCTGATGCCAGTAAACAATTGGTATTCACGGTTCGCGGTATTTGCTGCAGCGGTAGTCCTGGCGTGTAGTGGCTGCAGTTCGACGAAATCGTCGGCGCCGGCACCCACCGCAGCCAACGCCGCCGATTCGGTGCAGATCCACGGTGATGCCTCCAACCCGGTGAACAAGATCGTCATCAAGGCGATCGCCGACCTGCAGCACTACTGGGGCGGTGAATTCCCCAAGCTCTATGGTCACGACTACACGCCGGTGAAGGGCGGCTTCTACGCGGTCACGCCGTCATCCGGCCACTTCGCACCGTGCGCGACGGCGGCCGCAGACATCTCCGGCAACGCTTTCTACTGCTCCAAGGCCGACGATGTCGCGTGGGACATCGAAGAGTTGCTGCCCAGTCTGCGAAAGCGCTTCGGCGACTTCGTCATTCCGGTGGTGCTGGCTCACGAGTGGGGTCACGCCATCCAGGCGAGGGCCAATTTCCAGGGACCGACAGTGGTCAAGGAGATACAGGCCGACTGCTTCGCGGGAGCATGGGCGGCGCACGCGGCCAAGAGCGACACGTTCAAGCCCAGCGAAGACGACCTGGACAACGCTCTGGCCGGCTTCCTGTTCCTGCGTGACGAGCCGGGTACGGAGAAGCACGACCCGCAGGCGCACGGCAGTGGCTTCGACCGGGTGAACTCGTTCCAAACCGGATTCGACAACGGTCCGGGCGCATGCAAGGGGTACAAAGTCGGCGATCCGCCGGTGGTCGAGATCCCGTTCAACAGCGCGGCGGACGTCCAGAGCGGGGGCAACGCGCCGTACGAGGACATCGTCAAGGGTGTACCTGCTGATCTGGAGGACTACTGGTCGCAGGTCTACCCGAAGTTGGCCGGGGGAGACCCTTGGAAGCCGCTGCAGCCGGTGCGGGCGTTCGATCCGGCTGAGGCGCCCACCTGTGGCGGTCAGCCCACTACCGCCTATGTGCTCTTCTACTGCGTGCCCGAGGATTACGTCGGGTTCGACGCGGTCAAGGCGATGCCCGAGATCTACGACCAGGGCGGCGATTTCGCCGTTGCCACCCTCATCGCGACCCAGTACGGGCTGGCAGTGCTCTCGCGGGGCGGCCAGGACGCGTCCGACAAGACCTCCTCGCTACGCGCCGATTGCATGGCGGGGGCTTGGGCTGCCAGCATCCTGTTGGAGGACCGCCCGGACAGCGCCTTCAAGATGTCGCCCGGTGACCTCGACAAGGGGATCACCGCACTGATCGTCTTTCGCGGTTCCGGTGATGTGGCGCGTCAGGGGCATGGTTCGGTCCGAGTCGACGCCTACCGCGACGGAGTGATGAACGGCGCCAAAGCCTGCGTGACTCGCTGACCGTGTTCACGGTTCTCGGTTTCTCGCTGGGGTTTTTGGCCCTGGGCGCGGTCGCGATGGTGATCAACGTCTTGACGATCATGTTCACCGTCGCGGTCACGGTCTACGCGTCGCTGGCCCTCATCGGGGTGGTGGTGTTCAGCGGCATCGGCATTCGGCGGTCGATCGCCCGCCGCCGCGCCGGGCAGGTCCAGGCGGCTGGGTCGCTGACGTGACGGCACACGAATATCCCTACCCCGCTGAGGATTTCCCGTACCCGCCACCGGTGCATCCACCGCCGCCCGGTTGGCCGTCGGCGGTCGACGCATACGGTCGACCGCTTTCGGACCGAAGCAGGGTGACGGCGGGACTGTTGGGGATCTTCTTCGGGTCCCTCGGGGTGGGCCGCTTCTACCTCGGCTACCTCGGGGTGGGTGTCGCGCAGATCGCCGTGACGTGGTTGACCTGTGGACTCGGTGGGCTGTGGCCGTTGATCGACGCCATCATGATCCTGAACAGGAAAGTGCCCGACGCGCAGGGTCGCATTTTGCGCGATTGAAAAGTGGTTACTCTGCTCCGGCCGCGCTGACCACCGTGATGGGCAATCGCACGGACTCGGTGCCCGGACTGGAGAATCCGGCGTAATACATTGTGACGCCGACGAACCAGCGAAGCGACGAGTTGACGGCACTGGCGGTCGGAGCCGCGTCCGCGGGGAGCGCGATCTGGAACGGCAGTCGCACCGGGGTGCCTTCGCGCAACACCACGTGCTTGCCGAGTTGCACGCTTCGCCCGTTGACGATCTCGTCGAATCCCGGGATGCGGGTGAGTGGATGGGAGTCCCGTTGATACTGCCACTTCACCCGAACATCGCCGACGGGAAGATCGCGGCTCGGGGTGACGACGACCCCTCCGTTGATGATCTCGCCGGCCCGAAACACCCTGCGGGGCAACTCGATGTCGAGCCGGGACGCTGCGCTACCGGTGACCTGCTCGAGCTCCCCGACATCAGTCGACGCGTCGCCGACGCGCGTCGCCACGGTGAACTCGGCCTCTTCGTCGACATCTATGCCGCGGCGCTGCACAATCAGGCGGCACAACCACGTGGCGATCTGGTCGGACGACGCCGGTGCCCACGACGGAATCCGGAATGTAGCCGATCCGTCTGTGAATTCGGAAGTCGGAGTGGCTAATTCGGCGACAAAAATGCCGATCCATTCCTTGGTGTTGCGATCGGTGCCGTAGGTGGTTCCGACGTCCTGGGTCAGCCACATCGTATCGGTCGCAGTCGTTGCCGCGGCGTCCGCGTGCCCGGCCCACCGGTAGCGAAAGTGATTCCGGTAGCCCAGCTCGATACGTGCCGACGTCACGCCGCCGATCGCTTTGGGCGTGGTCACCCGTACGTCAACTGATTGACCCGGCGACACGACCGACGGGGACACGGTCACCTGTGCTCGGGCCGGACGGAGAAGACGTCGCACTATTTCTGTTGGCTCGCTGCGTATTCTTCGGGCCGGTTCTTCTTCATCCAGGCACGAACGGGCCAAAACAGCACCCACAACACGGGATACACGGTGACGTAGAACGCGTAGTGAGCCACTACGGAGGCCAGGATTCCGAAGACCCAAGCCGGGTAGATGAGGATCAGGCAGAACTGCAGGAATTGCTTGATGACGACCGGATAGCCATCGGCCTGCGACCAGACGAAGCGGGGGCTCATCGTCCGCAGAAGCCCACGGACGGTGGAAGTCTGCGCTTCAGCCTCGGCCTGCGCGGGGCTGACGTCTCGTCCCCGCTCGTCGCGGGTGAGCCCGCGCTCGGGCGGGGGCGGTTCGCTGATGCTCATCCGCAAGACGCTAACCAAGAGGAATTGGATCCTGATTGGAGCGCGGCCGCTTGGCTTTGGCAACCGGGATCCGGCGCGTCAGCAGCCGGTCCCACGCGTGCTCGCCGGTGGCATCGCCTACCGCCCGGGCGCGGCCACGCAGTTGTTCGGCATGATCCACGCGGCCGTGGTGGTCTTCGATCTCAGCGAGCAACCCAAGGAAGAACGGCGACATCGCCACCGTGCCATCGCGGGTGTAGTCGTCGAACGCCTCGAACGCCAGCGCGGGATCGCCACCGACCCCCGAAAAGGTCTGCGCCCAAATGCCGATCAAGCGAGCGCAGGCCGCCCACTGGGCTGAGCCGGCGGCAAGCAACTCGTGGTAGACGTCCTCGGCTGCGGCGACGGTGCCGTCGGTGACGCCCAGGATCGCGTCGATCTCGATCGTGACGATGTTGGCTGCGAGCACATCGAAGTGGGACCGGCGACTCTGCGCCAATTCCAGCGCGACCAGGCGTTGGCGGTGCGCGCCGGCGCGGTCCCCCCGCAGCGCCCTGGCCAGCGCCAGCCAGCAGTACACGCGTGGATGGAAGAAGATCAACGGGTCAGCCACGGTCTCCGGCGGGGGGAATCGGGCCATCATGGTTCCGGCGACCGCTTCACCTGCGTCCAGCTCGCCGCGCAGCCAATGCAGCATGACCGCGACGAAGTGACTCGATACTCCGACGTCGGGGTCGCCGGATGCCGCGTATTGTGCAGCCAGCCCGCTGGCCAAAGCCTGCGCTTCGTCGAGACGTCCACGCACGGAGAGCATGTAGCACTGCATGGCGACGGCGCCGTGGTAATGCCTGCCGCTGGCGTGTTCACCGATCTCGAATGCGCGCTGTACGGCGGCTGAGGCGGCTGGGCTGTTCTGGCCGTTGAGAATTGCGCGGGCACCGGCCAGGTGAAGCCAGAGCGTGGCCTGGCGTTGCAGGGGTTCGGGTTTGGGCGGAAGCCGGCGGCACACCTGTATGGCATGGTCGGCGAGATTGGCGACGTCGTCGTAAGCCGATCGGGTGAGGGCCCGTTCTATCGCCGTCTCGTAGATCGCGAGTGCGGTTTCGGGATTGAGTTCGGTACCGGCCCGCCAGGCGTGGTCGGCGACCGAGATGACGTCTTCGTAAGCGGCGGTGGCGATGCCCGCGGCGCTGTTGTCGGCGATGGCCGCGTGGACGGCCGCCTGCTCTGGACCGGGAACCTGGGTCAGCACTGCGTCGTGCAGTAGTCCGTGCCCGAACCGGTAGCAGCCCGGCCGGTCGACCACCTCGTCGAGAAGGCCCGTTTCGTAGGCGGGTCGCAGGCGGGCCTGCACGGTGGACACCGACAGGTCCACGACATCTGCGAGGTCGGCGACGTCGAATTCCGATCCGATCACCGCGGCGGCGGCCAGCGCACGCCTACTGGGCCGGTCGAGGCGGCCCAACCGCTGACCGACCATGCCCGCGACGGCAGCAGACACGTCGTCGGTGCTTCCGTCGGTGGCGTCTTGAAGCCGGTTGTGCGCAACCAACACCGAGACGAGTTCCCGGATGTACAAAGGGTTTCCACCAGTACGGGACCACACGTGCCGCGACACGTCGCCCTCGGCGACGGCTCCGGAGAGCGCATCGACGAGTGCGGCAGCGGCGTCCTGCCCGATGCCCTCGAGATGGGTTGTCCGGACCGCCTCCAACCGGACCAGCCGCTCGAAGCTGGACCTGTTGATGGGACGGCCGCTACCGAAGTACGTCCAGTTTCCGATCACCTGGATCGGAAGGCGCTCGAGTTGTCCGCTCAGGAGAGACAGCGCGTTGACAGATGGCGGATCGGCGAGCTGCAAGTCGTCGAGAATGAGCAGCAGCGGGCGGAGCGCGGCGAGCTCGCACAGCGCGGCCACCACGCCCTCGATCAGCGCGAAACCGGTTGCCGCAGTTCGAACCCCGGGATTGACGGCGTCGCGGTCGGTCCATTCGGGGACCAGCGCGTCGACCACTCCGGGGGCGACGCGACGAACCGCGTTGCGGCCGGGCTGGCCGAGTTGGTCACCGAGTTGGCGCAGCAGCTGTATCCAGGTCCACATCAACGGCAACCGGACACCCGGCGGATGAGCGGCCCATGCCATCGTCATCCCGGACTGTCCGGATTGTGCTGAGATCCTTTGTGCGAGTGCGGTCTTGCCGATCCCGCCTTCGCCGGTGAAGAGGATCGACCCGCCCGATCCGCCGCGGGCCCGACTCAGTGCGGCTGCGACTGTCTCCAGTTCGGATGTCCGCCCCACGAACGGAATCCGTCCGTGCGGCCCGGGACCGAGCGCGCCGGCCGCCGGATCGGCCGGAGATGCGAAGTGCAGGTCGGCAGCCTTGTCGCTGATTTTGCGATAGAGGGTCTGCAGTCCGTCGCCCGGCGTCGTACCGAGTTCACGGTCCAATGTGTCTCGGGCACGGTCGAATGCGCGGACCGAGTCGGAGGCCCGTCCGGCGCGGTAGAGCGCCACCATCAAGTGGCCCCACAGTCGCTCTTCGGTCGGGTCGGCCGCAATCGCAGCTTCGATTTCCGGGACCAGGTCGCCACCGTCACCGGATTGCAGCGCCGCGTCGAACCGGGCTTCGATGGCGGTGTGCCGCAACGAGATATAACGAGTCGCGTCGGCGTGCGCGAAGTCGCGGTGGGTGAACTCGCCGAACGGGTCGCCCTGCCACGAGGTCAGCGCAGTGCTGAGCTTGTCGAACGCCTCCGCGGCAGCTCCGCGCACCAGCGCCGCGCGACCGTCTTTGACGAGTGCCTCGAATCTGTGCAGATCCACCGAATCGCCGTCGAGCAGCGTGAGTTGGTAGCCGTAAGCGCGGGAGGCAAGTCGAGTGGTCGGCGACGCGCCGTCAGCGGACACCGGCAGGATACGACGCAAATTGGTGACGTAGGCCCGCAGCGAGGCCAATGCTTTGGGGGGCGGTTTGTCATCCCACACCGCGTCGATCAACCGGTCGACGCTGACCACTGTCCCGTGGTTGGCCAACAGCATGGCCAGCACGCATCGCTGTTTGGGGCCGCCGAGCGGCACCAGTGCCCCGCCGACGCGGGCCTCGACCGCGCCGGACAGCTGGTATTCGACCATGACCCCACCGCAAGCGAAGATTCTGACCGTTGTTAGCGGTCAAACGATACATGGCGCCAGGTCGGACCGCCTGCTGGTTGCAGCACACCAGTGGTACGGCCTGCGAAAACCCTGTGGATTGCGGAGGCCGTCAGCCATACTGTGACGCCCTCCGAAGGGGCCCTACATCGCGCACATGCGCATCAAGGTCGACGGCGAAAACGTCGGATTAGACATCAGGACCCAGCCCCGCTCGCCGTGGTATCACGTTGACCGGCAAGGGAATTGACATCCCGGTGTCCGAGATCGTCAGCCGTCTGTGAGGCGAAAGGATCTGTGCGAGGCGGGCATTCGCACGTCGTCGTGCGAATGCATTCAGGCGAGGTGGCGTTCTATGCCGCGTCCAACACCGACTGGATCAACACGATCACAGCCCGGGGCTGACGGCTTCGGATTCGAGAGCCTCGGGCTCGTCGGCATGTTGGCCCCTGCCGCCGATCAGCAGGCCCAGCAACGCGCCC
>NZ_PKEK01000071.1 GCF_002863225.1 Mycobacterium sp.
GTGTCAGCAAGACGTTTCCCATCGCGTTCGAGTCCGAGGCTGAGGGCGTGTAGGCGGATCTGCAGGGCGAGCAGATTCTCGATCCGCCGCAAGCTGCTGGCCGCCGCGCTCACGCCGACGCCTGCTCGGTCAGCAGCGCTTCAATGTCAGAGCGCCGGAAACGAAAATGCCCACCAGGGGTGCGCAGGGGAGTGAGCTTGCCGGCCTTGACCGCGCGGTGAATCGTGATTTTGGATACTCGACCAAGCCGAGCAGCTTCAGCCGATGTTACGAGGTCGTCCGGATCGTGTGTATCCGTATCCGATGGCATGCCGAAGACGATTGCATACGGATACACACGTGGTCAAGGGCAACACGTAAGATTCCGTATTTTTGCTACCGATTGACAGCGGTTGACCGTGTATGAATACTTATGGCATGACTACAGATCCCGTGGGTGAATTCGTACCCGAATGGACTGACGGCGACAAGCTCCGCAAAGTCCGACGCCACCTGCGGCTCAGCCAAGAAGAGTTCGCCGAGCGGCTGCAGGTCAACGCATCGACTTACATGGCGTGGGAAGCTGACCGCAACCGCGTCAAAGACATGCGCGTGATCGCCAGGCGCGTCAAGGCTATGAGCGGAACACCGCTGTGGTGGTGGTTCGACACCGAACGGCCAAGCGACCCCGACGGCGGCGGCCCAGATCCAGGACTCGGGAAAACGGTAGGTTAGCCGGTACCGGCGGTGCCGCGTCAAGGCTGCCGACGAACTCGACGTCTGATTTTTGCCCTTGGCAGGTCAGCCATTACTATTGACCTCAATCGTCGCTGCCGAGGCTGTTTCCGCGGCGACCCCCCAACCAGGAGTCCTGATCATGGCTGTGCCAAAGCGGCGGATGTCGCGCTCGAACACCCGTAGCCGGCGCGCGCAGTGGAAGGCTGAGAAGCCCGAACTGGTCGGCGTGACCGTCGCCGGCAAGCAGCACAAGGTGCCGCGCCGGCTGCTCAAGGCGGCGCGCCTCGGTCTGATCGACCTCGACCGGCGCTAACTTATTTGCCGTGAGCATTGCCTCCGGCATTCCCGTCAGCAATTTGCGGAACGGCATTTCTGACGACCTCTCAGCGCGTTCTCAGGCGATTGGATAAAACTGGTGGCCGTGCGAATTCTTGTCGTCGATGACGATCGTGCGGTGCGCGAGTCGCTGCGCCGCTCCCTGTCCTTCAATGGCTACTCGGTGGCGTTGGCCGAAGACGGCGTGGAAGCGCTCGAGATGATCGCCGCCGACCGGCCCGATGGGGTCGTGCTCGACGTCATGATGCCCCGGCTGGACGGCCTCGAAGTATGTCGGCAGCTGCGTAGCACCGGCGATGATTTGCCGATCCTCGTGCTGACGGCGCGCGACACCATCTCCGAGCGGGTCGCCGGACTCGACGCCGGTGCCGACGACTACCTGCCCAAGCCGTTCGCCCTGGAGGAACTGCTGGCCCGGATGCGGGCCCTGCTGCGCCGGACGCGGATCGACGACACGACCGAATCCGTGGCGATGACCTTCGCCGATCTCACGCTTGATTCGGTGACGCGCGAAGTCACCCGCGGGCTACGCCAGATCAGCCTGACGCGTACCGAATTCGCTTTGCTGGAGATGCTGATCGCCAATCCGCGACGGGTATTGACGCGCAGTCGCATTCTCGAGGAGGTGTGGGGTTTCGACTTCCCCACGTCGGGTAATGCGCTCGAGGTGTACGTCGGATACCTACGCCGCAAGACCGAGGCCAACGGCGAACCACGATTGATCCACACCGTTCGCGGGGTGGGTTACGTGCTTCGCGAAACGCCTCCCTGATGCCCCTGAAAAACCTGTTCCGCCGCCGAAGCAGAGTTCCGCTGCGGGCCAGCACCTCCCTGTCGCTACGGTGGCGGGTCATGCTGCTGGCCATGTCGATGGTCGCCATGGTGGTCATCCTGATGGCGGTCGCGGTGTACGCGGTGATCTCCGCCGCGCTGTACAAGGACATCGACAACCAGCTGCAAAGCCGGGCCCAGCTGTTGATCGCCAGCGGATCGCTGGCCGCCGATCCGGCGAAAGCCATTGAGGGCACGGCATATTCGGACGTCAACGCGATGCTGGTGACTCCCGGCCGGTCGATCTTCACCGCCAACCAGGAGGGTCAGACCCTGCCGGTCGGTCAGCAGGAGAAGGCCGTCATCCGTGGTGACCTGTTCATGTCGCGCCGCACCGCCGCCAACCAGCGGGTGCTGGCCGTGCATCTGCCGAACGGCAGTTCGCTGCTGATCTCCAAGAGTTTGGCGCCCACCGACGCGGTCATGACGAAGCTGCGGTGGGTGCTGCTGATCGTCGGTGGCGTCGGCATGTCCGTCGCCGCGATCGCCGGTGGCATGGTCACCCAGGCGGGCCTGCGGCCGGTGGGCCGACTGACCCGCGCTGCCGAGCGGGTGGCGCGCACCGACGACCTGCACTCCATCCCGGTCTACGGCAGCGACGAATTGGCAAGGCTGACAGAGGCTTTCAACATGATGCTGCGGGCCCTGGCCGAATCCAGGGATCGCCAGACGCGTCTGGTCGCCGATGCCGGCCACGAGCTGCGGACCCCGCTGACGTCGTTGCGCACCAACATCGAGCTGCTGATGGCTTCGAGCGCGCCGGGCGCCCCGCCCATCCCAGAGCAGGAAATGGTCGATCTGCGTGCTGACGTGATCGCGCAGATCGAGGAATTGTCCACTCTGGTCGGCGATTTGGTTGACCTCACCCGCGGTGACGCCGGCGAAGTGGTGCACGAGCCGGTCGACATGAGCGAGGTCATCGAGCGGTCACTCGAGCGGGTCCGTCGGCGCCGCATCGATGTCGAGTTCGATGTCGAGGTGACGCCCTGGCAGGTCTACGGCGACTCCGCCGGTCTGTCGCGGGCAGTGCTGAACCTGATGGACAACGCGGCCAAGTGGAGCCCCTCCGGCGAGCGTGTCGGGGTGCGGTTGCGCCAGCTCAACCCGACGCACGCCGAGCTGGTGGTGTCCGACCGCGGGCCCGGCATTCCGGAACACGAGCGAGACCTGGTCTTCGAGCGGTTCTTCCGCTCCACCACGTCACGCTCGATGCCCGGGTCGGGGCTGGGGCTGGCGATCGTCAAGCAGGTCGTGCTGACCCACGGTGGCGCGCTCCGGGTCGAGGAAACCGTGCCGGGTGGCCAGCCTCCGGGCACGTCGATATACGTCCTGCTCCCCGGTCAGCCGATTGCGGAGGCCGAATACCCATCCGATGATCCGGCGGCGCCGAATATCAATGATCCGGCGACTTCGGGGAACTCTGCAGGACCGGCGAACGTTATCTCAGTCGAATCTCAGACCACACGGGCAAGGTAGTCATCCAGTTACTGTGTGGGTCTGAACGGCCGCACTTGGACGAGAAAAGAGTGACCTAGCGACATGACGAATCACCCGAGGTATTCGCCACCGCCGCAGCAACACGGATACCGTCCGGCGTCCGATCAGCGTGGCGCCACAAGCCATTCCGGCTACGGACAGCCGCAAACCTATCCGCAGGGATACGAATGGCGGCAGGGTCAGCAGCCCCAGCAGCCTCAGTACCGCCAGCCCTACGGTCCGTTCGCGGGCCAGAGCGGCCACTCCGCCGGTGGCCCGCCGCCGCAGTTGCCCGCGCCGCGAAAGCGTTCTCGCGCAGGCGCTTTGACAGTCGGTGCGTTGGCTGTCGCAGTGGTCTCGGCCGGCATCGGCGGTGCCGCGGCCTCGGTGATCGCTCACCACGGCACGCTCGCGTCGGTCGCCGACGGCGCGATGCCCGGTGGCGCCACGCCCGGCATGCCCGCGTCGAACGCACCGCTCGGCAGCGTCGAGCAGGTGGCCGCCAAGGTGGTGCCCAGCGTCGTCATGCTCGAGACCAACCTGGGCCGCGCCTCCGAAGAGGGCTCCGGCATCATCCTGTCCGCCGATGGCCTGATCCTGACCAACAACCACGTCGTCGCCACCGCCGCCGGCAAGCCACCACCAGGCCCGCGCGGTCGGCCCAACCCCGAGCACCAGAACGGCCCCGACGACGACGGCGGCGGCGGTCCGGGCCTGGACCCCGACCAGCCCGCGCCTCCCGGCGGCCCCAACGGCGGTAAGCCGAAGACCACGGTCACCTTCTCCGACGGCCGCACCGCGGAGTTCACCGTCGTCGGTACGGACCCCACGACGGACATCGCTGTCGTTCGCGTGCAAGGTATTTCGGGCCTGACCCCGATCAGCCTCGGGTCGTCGGCCAACCTGCACGTCGGCCAGCCGGTAATGGCGGTCGGCTCGCCGCTGGGCCTGTCCGGCACGGTCACCACCGGCATCGTCAGTGCGCTCAACCGGCCGGTGTCGACCACCGGAGAAACCGGCAACCAGAACACCGTGCTGGACGCGATCCAGACCGACGCGGCGATCAACCCGGGTAACTCCGGTGGCGCGCTGGTCAACATGAGCGGGCAGCTGGTCGGCGTGAACTCGGCGATCGCCACCCTCGGTGGAGACTCGCCGGACGCGCAAAGCGGTTCCATCGGGCTGGGTTTCGCGATCCCCGTCGACCAGGCCAAGCGCATCGCCGACGAGCTGATCAGCTCCGGCACCGCGGCGCACGCCTCGCTCGGTGTGCAGGTCACCAACGACAAGGACACCCCCGGTGCCAAGGTCGTGGAGGTCGTTCCCAACGGGGCGGCCGCGGCCGCCGGCCTGCCCGGAGGGGTCGTCGTCACCAAGGTCGACGACCGCACGGTCAACAGCGCCGACGCGCTGGTGGCCGCCGTCCGATCAAAGGCTCCCGGCGACAAGGTGATGCTGACGATCAAGGATCCGTCCGGCGAGACGAAGAAAATCCAGGTCACCCTCGGCAAGGCTCAGCAGTGACCAGAGCCACCGCGCCGAGGTCGGACGTCAGATATACGGTGACACCCATGGAACAGGGCGCTGACTTGATCGGAAGGGCACTCGTCATCGTCGTTGACGATCACGGGGATGAGGACCACAGCGGTCCCTTGGTCACCGAGCTGCTCACCGAAGCGGGATTCGTGGTGGACGGCGTGATCGCCGTCGCGGCCGACGAGGTCGAGATCCGCAACGCGCTCAACACCGCGGTCATCGGCGGAGTGGACCTGGTCGTCTCGGTCGGTGGCACCGGGGTCACGCCCCGCGACGTCACGCCGGAAGCGACGCTGGACATTCTCGACCGCCTGGTCGCCGGCATCGCCGAGGCCATCCGCGCATCGGGGCTGTCCGCGGGCATCGTCGACGCAGGCCTGTCGCGCGGTCTGGCCGGTGTCTCCGGAAGCACGCTGGTGGTCAACCTGGCGGGCTCGCGCTCGGCAGTCCGCGACGGCATGGCGACGCTGAATCCGCTGGCGGCCCAGATCATCGGTCAGCTGTCCAGCCTGGAGATCTGAAGCCGGGTATGACCAAGCGGTCCGGTGACGACCGCGACGTGTTCCCGCAGACGTCGGCCGACGAGCGTGATCCGGACGCGAGTCGAGACGACGAAGCCCACGAGCAGTGGTTGCGGGACAACGCGCCGCCGCATCACCTCTGAACTGCCCGGGCGACTACCTGTCTTCGATGGTGGGACTCTGCGGTGCATTGGCCGAATGGTGACCTCCGGCTGAGCCGCTGCCGGATTCGGCAAGCAGGTCCCGGATCTGGGTGAGCAGGCTGAGCTCGGTGTCCTCGGCCTGCTTGACCTCACCGCGCTTGCGCAGCGTGTTGTAGGGCAGAACGACCAGGAAATACACCACCGCCGCGATGATGATGAAATTGATCGCTGCAGATAATGCGATGTTGAAGTCGATGTATTTGCCGTCACCGATGCCGATTTTCAACAAACCGACATCGGCCTGTCCGCCGGCGCCGATCCGGTCGATCAGCGGCTGGATGACGCTTTCGGTGAATTTGGTGACCAGGCCGGTGAATGCGGTACCGATCACCACCGCAACAGACAAATCGATGATGTTGCCGCGCGCGAGAAACTCTTTGAAGCCCTTCAACATCTCCGATGTCCTTTCCACAGTGGTAAGCCATGAATGAGCGCAATCAAAAGCTATCCGAGTCGGGCTGGCCAAGCGAGACTTTGCCGGTTATCTGGCTGTCAGTGCAGGGTGAGTGTCACGGTCGAGACCAACGCGGCCCCGGCAACGGCGTTGGCCGACGCGGCCGGCAGCGCGACCAGCACCACCCGCTCACCACTTGCGCTCTGCGCTCTGGGTTTGGCCGACACCGAGACCACGACCGCGTCGGTGGCCACTACGCGCGGCGCGCCGGCCTGGGCATTGCCCTCGGTCGCCGCAACGACGTCGACAACGTCGCCCGGGCGCACCAGATCGATCAGCGCGCTGTCGGACGGATGAACCGGCACGATGCGGGCGTCGGGTCCTGCCGCGGACTCAGCGAGGCGACGGCCCAGCACCCGCACGTCGGTCAGTACTTCGCCGCGGCGCGCCGGGCCGGCCAGCGTGGAGCCGATGACGGCGTTCAGGTCGGATCTGGCTCCGTCGGGAACCGTTGTCGCGGAACGCAACTCGAGGTGCACATCGTCGGCGGTCAATTCGGCACCGGGCCCGACGTCGCGCGCGGCCACCACTACCTGCGCGCGGGCATTGTCGGGATCGGGCCGTAGCGCCGCGATGGCGGCAAGCAGTACCAGCCCGCCCGCGGCGATGCGTCGGGCCAGTAGCGTCCGCGACCAGTCAGGACGCAACCATTGCGAAAGACGGTTCGCCAGAGTCGGATTCAGCGGATTCCGGGGGGCGCCCACGGTGTGACGGTAGGCGGCGCGGCGCGTTAGGTGTGCCGCAGGCGACGCCGGCTGTGGATAACCGTCAGTTGGAGGTTGTCGCCGGTGACTTCGAGGAGGACGACGACGAGGAGTCAGACGAGGACTTCGAGTCGGACGAGGACGAGGACTTCGAGGTGTCGTTCGACGAGCTCGACGAGTCACTCGAGCTCGATTTCTCGCCGGAACTGGAGCTGGAGCTCTCGGAATTCGACGACGAACTCGAGTTCGACGAGCCACCGCTGGAACTCTTCGATGCCTCGCGACTGTCGTTGCGGTAGAAGCCGCTGCCCTTGAACACCACGCCCACGTTGCCGAACAGTTTGCGCAACCGGCCCGAGCACTTCTCGCACGTGGTCAGTGCGTCGTCGCTGAAAGCTTGCACCACATCGAAGCGGTTATCGCACTCGGTACACGCGTAGCTGTAAGTCGGCACACAAACCTCCAGGATGGTCTAAACGCTTAGCACTCTACAGTCTCAAGTGCTAAAACCGCCACGTGGCGGGTGTCATTCCCGAGTAGGCGGCATCAGCAGGACGGTGTCGGGTGCTGATCCCGTCCTCGGCCTTCGACAGCCTCTGCACTGCTCCGATATTCGGGCTTGTGTTTGGTCGGCCCTCGACTCAGTTTTCCGTTTCCGGCTCCCAAAACAGAAGCTGAGTCTTACATTAACGTTGCCTTAGAAAATTCCAAGTGCCCTTCCGGGCTCGACCCTGAAGGGCCAGGCAGATGGCTGCTCGCCGGACCAAGCGCAAGGGTCGATTATCCAGCGGTAAGACGCGCCGACGTATCGTCGGGATCTCGTCGACTGCGGGAGCGATGCTCGCGGCGACGATGGCCCCGCTTGCGGCTGCTCCGCCGGTCAAGGCGGACGTATTCGACACGATCATCGACCCGTGGATCAGCCCGCTGCAGGAGGCGTTGACTGACGCGTTCGCCGCGATGGATCCCAGCGCCGGTCTCGGGTTGTTCGCCGGGCTTGATTCCTTTCTGGGAATGGATGGCACCGCCGCGTTCTTCGGGCTGGAGCCAGGCGTATTCGACGTGAGTGCTGCCACCTCGGCGGCCACGACAACGAGTCCCTCATTTGCCGATCTGTACGACGCCTGGTTCTACCAGCCGGTTCACGACCTGCATCAAGCCTGGATCACCAGCGATTTCGGCATGCAATTCGACACGTCACTCAACGATTTCTGGCAAGACATCGGTGGCCAGGGCATCCTCATCGGCAACGGTGATCCGGGAACGGCGCTCGATCCCAACGGTGGCGCGGGTGGACTGTGGTTCGGCGATGGCGGAGCCGGATTCAGTTACAGCGCAACCGATTCCGGCGATGCCGGGCTTACTGGCGGTGCGGGCGGTATTGCGTACTTCGGCAACGGAGGGGATGCCGGCGCGGGTGGAGCCGGTGCCGATGGCGGCCTGGGCGGTGACACCGCCTACGGCATCGCCGGCAACGGTGGTGACGGTGGCGCCGGCGGTGACGGTGGGGCCGGTGGCGACGCGACCGGATGGTTCTTCGGCAACGGCGGCGACGGCGGTGACGGTGGGTTCGGCTTGGCTGGCAACGACGGCGCCGAAGGCCCCGCTTTCGGCGATTCCGGGGGTAACGGTTTTGCCGGCGGGGCCGGAGGGTCGGGTGGCGACGGTGGTAGCGGCGCGCAGTTGATAGGCAACGGTGGTAATGCCGGCTTCGGTGGCGCCGGCGGGTTGGGCGGCGACGGCGGTGGCGGTATCAACGGTGCCGCCGGAGCATTCGGGGGCGAGGTCGGCGGCAACGGCGGCAACGGCGGCAACGGCGGGAGTGGTGGCAACGGAGGCGCCGGCGGTACCGGTGGAACCGGCGGCGCGTTGGGCAATGCGGGCGCCAACGGAGACGGTGGAAACGCCGGCAACGGCGGCGACGCCGGCTTACCTGGTAGCGGCGGGAACGGCGGCTCTGGGAGCGCCTCGGACCTCGACGGCGGCGCCGGTGGAGTGGGCGGCGACGCCGGCGCGATCGGCGCCGGTGGAAGCGGCGGTGCGGCCGGCGGTAGCGGCGCCAGCACCGGGTTGGACGGCGTCAACGGAGCTTCGGCCAGCGGCCCGGTGGGCAACGGCGGCAACGGAGGAGCGGGCTTCAACGGCGTCGCCCCCGGTGAAAACGGCGGCGACGGTGGTAACGGCGGCGCCGGCGGATCGCTGGGCAACGGCGGGACCGGCGGAGCCGGGGGCAACGGCGCAGCCGGCTACACCGGTTCGGATGCAACCACGTTCGGCGGCGACGGCGGGAGTGGACAGACCGGCGGGGCCGGCGGCGCAGGTGGTAGCGGTGGCGCCGGCGGTTCGAACTCGGGCAACGGCGGTAGCGGTGGTGCCGGTGGTAACGGCGCCGATGGAGGTGCCGGTGGAGCCGGTGCCAACGGCATGACCGCCTCGGATGCCGGCGGCAGCGGTGGTGCCGGCGGTAATGGCGGCGGCGGTGCAAATGGTGGTGACGGTGGCAACGGCGGGGCCGGCGGCGCATCTCTGCACGGTCTGGCCGGCACCAGTGGGGCGGGCGGCGCCGCCGGCGATGGCGGTGCCGGTGGCGCACCCGGCGACGGTGGTAATGGCGCCGCTGGCGGCCTTGGTGCCCCCGACGGCGGGGCTGGCGGCAACGGCGGCGACCCTGGCGCCGGCGGTCATGGCGGTATCGGTGGAACCGGTTCCAGCGTCGGCGCTCACGGCGCTGCGGGCGGCACACCGACCGGCGGTGGCGACGGCGGCGCCGGCGGGGCCGGCTTCACCGCCACTACTGCCGGCACCCCCGGCGGCACCGGCGGTAATGGTGGCGATGGTGGCGCTGTCGGCAATGGTGGCGCAGGCGGGGCCGGTGGCAACGGTGCCACCGGCAACAACGGCGGCACCCTGGGTTCCGCAGGTACCGACGGCACCATCGGTGGCGCCGGTGGTGACGGTGGTAACGGAGGTGCCGGCGGCGAGGTTTCCGGCAACGGGGGGGCTGGTGGTTCAGGCGGCGTCGGCGGAACCGGCGGAAACGGCGGAACCGGTGCCAACGGGGGTCCAGGTGTGGTCGGCGTTAACGAGGGGGCCGGGCAAGACGGTGGATCGGGCGGCGACGGCGCGGGCGGCGGAGCCGGCGGAAACGGCGGAAACGGTGGCGCATCTCTGCACGGAAGTGTCGGGGCCAACGGAGACGGCGGTGCCGGCGGGACTGGTGGCAACGCGGGCACACCCGGCAACGGGGGCATCGGCGCGGCCGGCGTTGCCGGCAACCCAGACGGCGGAGCCGGCGGCAACGGGGGTGACCCCGGCACCGCCGGCGCAGGCGGTGCGGGCGGCTCGGCGGGCCACGGTGGTGTCGGCGGCCACGTAGGCGGCGACGGCATCCAAGGCACCGCCGTGACCGGCCCGGCCGGCAACGGCGGTGCCGGTGGGGCGGGCTTCGACACCAACACGCCGGGGGGCTCTGGCGGGGCCGGCGGAGACGGTGGCAACGGCGGAGCAATCGGTAACGGCGGCAACGGCGGCGACGGCGGTAGCGGCGGAACCGGTACGACCGGCATCAACGGCCTGGCGGGTACGAACACCCACCTGAACGGCACCGACGGCGGCACCGGCAACATCGGTGGCAGCGGCGGCACCGGCGGCAACGGCGGCACGGGCGGCGGGCTGGCCGCCAATCACGCCGGTAGTGGCGGAAACGGCGGCACCGGCGGCACTGGCGGCACTGGCGGCACGGGCGGCACCGGCGGCCACGGCTTCAACCAGACCGGCGGGGGTGCCGATGGCGGCGACGGCGGCGACGGCGGACAAGGTGGTACCGGCGGCACGGGTGGCAGCGGCGGCAACGCCGGCACAGCGCTGAACGGCACGGTCGGTGTGAACGGTAACGGCGGGGCCGGCGGCACGGGTGGCACCAGCGGGTTCGGTAACGACGGTGGCAGCGGCGGGACCGGTGACGCCACCAACCCGATCGGTGGTGACGGCGGCGACGGCGGTAACCCCGGCGCGGGCGGCTTCGGTGGCACCGGCGGGGCGGGCGGCAACACCGTCGGTGGTCAGGGAACAACCGGTGCGACCGGCGGGAACGGCGGCCTGCCCACTGTCGTGTCCGGCAGCGGGGGCAACGGCGGCAGCGGCCTCGGTGCGACCACGGCCGGCGCGAACGGAGCGGCGGGCGGCGCCGGGGGCGACGGCGGGCTGCTTGGCAACGGCGGGACCGGCGGTGCCGGCGGCAACGGCGCGGCCGGCTCACCTGGCGCGCACGGTGTCGAGGGGGAAGGCACTCCCGGCATCAGCGGCACCTCCGGCGGCGACGGCGGGGCTGGTGGGGCCGGTGGCACGGGTGGAGCGATATCCGGCAACGGCGGAACCGGTGGGGCCGGCGGAAACGCCGGTGTCGGCGGTGCCGGAGGTGGCGGCGGCAATGGCGAGTCAGGCGGCTTGTTCGGCGCGGGCGACCCCGGCGGAACTGCCGGCAACGGTGGTGACGGAGGTGATGGCGGCGCCGGCGGCGCCGGTGGTGCCGCGCTCGGCTCGGGTAACGGCGGGACCGGTGGAGCCGGTGGCAGTACTGCCAGTGGTGGCGACGGAGGTGTCGGCGGCCACGGCGGACAGGGCGGCCTCGATGGCGCCTATGGAGGCGTCGGCGGCAGTGGCGGCAACGGCGGTGCCAGTGGCGTTGGTGGGCTAGGGGGAGCGGGCGGTGCGGCCGCCGGGTCAGGAAACGGCGGCAATGGCGGGGCCGGTGGCAGCGCGATCGCCGCCCACGGTGGCAACGCCGGCGCCGGCGGCGGAGGCGGGGCCGAGGGCGGCAGCAGTGCCGCGGGCGCAGGTGGCACGGGTGGCGCCGGTGGTACAGGTGGCGTCGGTGGCACTGGCGGTGCCGGTGGCAACTCCGCGCTCGGTGCGGGCGGTCACGGCGGCAACGGCGCAGCCGCCGGTACGGGCGGTACAGCCGGCCTCGGCGGCGCAGGTGGAGACGGTGGCGGCGCGGCCGGCGCAGGAGGCACCCCAGGTGCCGGTGGCGACGGTGGTGACGGCGGCGATGGCGGCGCGGGTGTCGCGGCAACCGGCTCGGCGGGTAACGGCGGCGCCGGAGGCACCGGCGCTGCCGGGGTGGGTCCCGGCGGTGCGGGCGGGACCGGTGGCGCCGGTGGTGACGGTGGCAACGGTGATTCGGGCGGCAACGGCGGGGCCGGTGGGCACGGCGGTGACGGCGCATCCGGCACTGGCACCAGCTGCGTGGGCTCCGGCTGCGCCGGCGACAGCACAGCCGGCGGGTCCGGCGGCAGCGGTGGTGGCGGCGGCAACGGGGGGTCGCACGGCAACGGCGGTACCGGTGGGGTCGGCGGCAACGGCGGCCTGGGAGCGAACGGCCCAGGCGGCAGCTTCGGCGGTGAATTCGGCGGCGACGGCGGACCCGGCGCCATCGGCGGGGCCGGCGGGGCCGGCGGATTCGGCGGTGCGGGCGGTGACGGCGGCTCGATATCGGGTGACGGTGGGGCGGGCGGCGCCGGTGGGCACGGCGGGCCCGGTGGTTTCGGTGGTGGCGGCGGCACCGGCGGCACCCCCTTCTTCTTCGGCGACCCCGGTAATGGCGGCCCGGGCGGGACCGGTGGGACCGCCGGCGCTGGCGGAACCGGCGGCGACGGCGGCAGCGCTCTGGGTTCGGGCAACGGCGGTGCAGGTGGTGCCGGCGGCGGTGCCGGCACGGCTGGCGTCGGCGGCGAAGGCGGCCACGGCGGCCAGGGAACAGTTCTGGGTACTGGCGGATTGGGTGGCAGTGGCGGCACTGGTGGTACCGGCGGACTGGGTGGCAGCGGCGGCGACGGCGGTGACGGCGCCGGCTCGGGTGCCGGTGGCAACGGCGGTACCGCCGCCGATGGCGGCATCGGGGGCAAGGGTGGCGCTGGGGGCTTCAAGGGCGTTCCCGATACGGGCTCCGGGGCCCACGGGCCCGGGGGCGTGGGCGGTACCGGTGGTGTTGGTGGCACCGGCGGCGACTACGGCGACGGCACGCCGCCCGGCGTCCCAGGCAACGACGGCGCCGACGGCGGGCAGGGCCCGCACGGTTAGCTACGGCTTCTTGAGCTCCTCGGCAAGCATCACGAGGATGCCGCTCGGACCGCGCAGGTACGTCAGCTTGTAGACGCCTTGATACGTCGCGACGCCGCGCAGCGGATAGCAGCCGTGCCGCGCGGCGATGGCGAGGGCATCGTCGATGTCGTCGACCGAGAAAGCGATGCGGTGCATGCCAATCTCGTTGGGAACAGTGGGGTCAGACTCGATCGCGGCGGGGTGGATGTACTCGAACAGCTCGATGCGGCCGTGCCCGTCCGGAGTTAGCAGCATCGCGATGTCGGCGTGATTGCCGTCGAGGCCGACGGCCGTGTCGGTCCACTCGCCACTGACCGTGTCGCGACCGACGAGCGTCAGCCCGAGGTCGGTGAAGAAGGCGATCGCCGCGTCGAGGTCGACCACGGCGATCCCGACGTTCTCCAGTCTGATGGCCACCGACCGGATGCTACCCAGGGGTGTCTCAGGGGCACATGAACTGCCACGGCTGGCACACGAAGGTGCCGGGAGGCAGGGGTCCCTCGCGGTAGCCGCCGCCGTCGAGCACCGAGATCTGGTGGAACTCGTGGCAGACGTTGTTGTCCCAGGTATTCGCCAGATCCCGAATCTGGGAGTACACCGGATCGCCGGGGCACCAGTTGCCGTGACAGACCGGGTCGCATCGCACGTCGGCGTGTGCCTCACCGGTTGCCAGGCCGAATATCCACAACGCGGCGACGCCGCCGACGGCCGGCAGCAAAGCCACCGCCGCGACGCGCCTCAGGTTTTCGAATCCGCCCATGGTGCCAGTGAAAACCCGGCGCGATGCCCCCGATCAGGATTTCTAAAGCTCATAGGCTTTTCATATCTCCGGTCAGAACGCGTACAGACCGAACCGTTCCCACGCGACGAACACCGCCGTGGCAAACAACACGACGGGCGCGGCCAGCCCGGACCATTCGCGGCGCTGCACATGCACGCCGATCGCACCGACCATCACGACCGCGAGACATGCTGCAGCGACGGGAACGAGAACCGGCGCGATGTGCACCAATGCCGGGACGACAACTCCGATCGCGCCGGCCACTTCGGCCGCGCCAAGGAATTTGAGGAACGCCGGCGAGACCTCCGACGCGAAGCCCATGCCCTTGTCGGCCAGGGTCTTGCCGTCGAACGACAGCTTCATCAGACCTGCCCCGGCAAAGGCCAGCGCGAGCACGCCCTGACAGATCCACAACGCTACGTTCACGGCATGCCTTTCGTTCCGGTTGAGTTGATGCTTCAACTGAAGCTAACAGCCGTGACTTGAAGCGTCAAGTAAGTTAGCGTTGGGTGGTGCGCGACCAACCGCAGTGGTTAGACGACTCCGAAAGCCACACCTGGCTCGAGTTGGTGCGCGTGATGACGCGACTGCCGGCCGCGCTCGACGCTCAGTTGCGGCGGGATTCGAAACTGACGCAGTACGAGTACATCGTGATGGGCGTCCTCGCCGAGCAACCAGATCGCCGGCTGGGCATGAAAGCGCTTGCGGCAGTAACGAATGGCTCGCTGTCGCGACTCTCGCACGTCGTGAAGCGGCTGGAGGCCGCCGGCTGTCTGCGACGGCAGACCGACCCGCGCGACGGGCGTCTCACCCGAGCGGAGTTGACGGCCAAGGGTTTACGGACCGTCCAGGCGGCCGCCCCGGGGCACGTCGCCGCGGTGCGCCGGCACGTCTTCGGCAACCTGACGAAAAAAGAAGTGTCACAGTTGGGGGACCTCCTCGGGCGAATCGCTCAGGAGTGCAATGTCGACGGGGACGGCTGACTCAGTAGAAGTCGGGGTCGAAGAGAGCCTGAATTGTCCCCAGCAGCGCCGTGAAGACACCGCTGTCGGCGTTCCCGTTCATGAAGAGGCTCAGCAGCGCATCCGGATCGCTTTCAAGCGTGATGGTCGTGGTCAAGCCGTCGACCGTCGCGATGCCGCCGGCGATGTCCTCGGGCGTCATCCCCAGGTACTGCACGTGGGTCGTGAAGAAATTGAAGAGGCCGTTGGCGAGGGCGCCGAGGTAGTTGCCCGGTTGGGCGGCGAGGGTCTCGTCCCAGACGTCTTGCCAGGCGGCGACACCATCGCCCTCGATCGTGTAGATGGTGGTCTCGTACAGATCGTTCGGGGTCAGAGCGGTGAGCTCGCCGCCGGGGAGGAACTGGGTCTGGCCGGTGGCTGTGAAGAGGGAGGTGGTGAATTCTTCGCCGGCCTCCCCGCCACCGAATAGCTGGACGAGGTCAGCGTAGATGTTGGGGGCGATACCCGCCGCAGTGCTCGGGTCGCCAATGAACACCAACTTCAACGCGTCGGTGGGAATGCCGGAGTCATAGAGCTCTTGCTCAGCCGCCGAAATAGCCATCGCGCTTTGCGAATACGCGAAGACCGTCAGTGGATTGTCTTCGTCGAACAGCCCCTGCTCGTATTGAAGCTGGACGGCGTCGACGAAGATCGCCTTGCCCAGCAGGGCGCTCGGGCCGAACTGCAGCAAGTTGGGCGTGGTCAGCACTTGAAGCGGATCGTCGCACGGCAGGATTCCCATGATGTTGCACACGGTTGCGGAGTTTGCCGCGACGCCAGCGAAATCGAGCGGCTCGAGGAATAGCCGTTGCGCATTTTCGACGAAGGCGAGCGACGGCGTCGGTTGAAAGGTGCCACCGAGGAACATCGCGGTGGTGCTGTCCGACAGGGCGCCGGCCGGCGACACCAACGTCGCGTCGACGCCGGTCGCATCGGCGTAAGCGGCTGCGGGGAGCAGAGCGGCGGTGCAGAGCAGGAATCCGGCGACCACGCCGGAACCGGTGAAAAGACGCTGCCTCATCTCGAACCTCACCCCTGCATAGATTTATGTTGCGCTCAGGTTTACCTCAGCTGGCGTTAATACGGCAAGGTCGTCGCCAAACCGATCAACTGGGTAAAACGGCCACGATCCATGACGGCGAGATCGCTAGTTCGCCAGCTCAACCAGGCCCTGCCCCGGGGTCAGGGCGTGCGTTACCGGCACATCGTGCGGCTCGTGCGGCACCTCGTCGAGCAACTCCTCGTCGCGGACCACGGCGATCAGCCGCGCATGTGGATCACGCAACACCAGCGTCCGGTCGTAGAAGCCGCGGCCGCGGCCCAGCCGCGCCCCGCCACGGTCGACGGCCAAGGCGGGAACGATCACCACCTCGGCCTCGGCGACCGCGGCGGCAGGCAACCACGGCCCGGCCGGTTCGAGCAGCCCGAATTTGGCCGGCACCAACTGGCCCGGGCGGTACTCACCCCACTGCAGCGCCAGCGCGTCGTCGTCGGCGGCCGTGCGCGCGACCGGCAGCAGCACCCGCTCGGCGTGGCACAGCAGTAAATTCAGCAGCTCAACGGATCCCGGCTCTGTTCCGACGGGCACGTACGCGCAGACGATGCCGCCGTCGATTCCCAGCGCGCCGACATGGTCGAGCAGCGCGGAGTCTGCCCTGGCGCGGTCGTCCTCGGACACTGATCGACGTGCAGCTAGCAGCTGTTCGCGCAACGCGGCCTTGCCCACGGTCGCCACAAGGTCAACGATATGGTTTCAACGATGGCAACCTCACCCATTTCGGTTCCGCGCACGGCGATCGTGCCCGCGGCTGGTTTGGGCACCCGCTTCCTGCCGGCGACCAAGACCGTGCCCAAAGAACTGTTGCCTGTCGTCGACACCCCGGGCATCGAGTTGGTGGCCGCCGAGGCGGCCGGGGCCGGCGCCGAACGGTTGGTGATCATCACCTCCGAGGGCAAGGACGGCGTCGTCGCGCACTTCGTCCAGGACCTCGTGCTGGAGAGCACCCTGGAGGCACGCGGCAAGAAAGCGATGTTGGCCAAGGTCCGCCGGGCGCCGGGCCTGATCAAGGTCGAATCGGTCGTGCAGTCTGAACCGCTGGGGTTGGGACACGCGATCAGCTGCGTGGAACCGGTGCTGTGGGAGGACGAGGACGCCGTCGCGATCCTTCTTCCGGACGACCTGGTGTTGCCGACCGGCGTGCTCGAGACGATGTCGAAGGTGCGCGCCGAGTACGGCGGCTCGGTGCTGTGTGCTATCGAGGTAACGCCCGAGGAGATCAGCTCCTACGGCGTTTTCGACGTCGAGCCGGTGCCGGGCGCCGACAAGAACGTGTTGAAGGTCAACGGCATGGTGGAGAAGCCGAGGACCGAGGACGCGCCGTCGTTGTATGCCGCCGCCGGGCGGTATGTCCTCGACCGTGCCATCTTCCCAGCGTTGCAACGGATTCAGCGTGGCGTCGGCGGTGAGATGCAGTTGACCGACGCGATCGCGCTGCTGATCACCGAGGGGCACCCGGTGCACGTGGTGGTGCACCGCGGCTCCCGACACGACTTGGGAAATCCCGGCGGCTACCTCAAGGCTGCGGTTGACTTTGCCTTGGACCGTGACGACTACGGGCCAGATCTCAGGCGTTGGTTGGTGACTCGATTGGGTCTGGCCGCGGACTAGCCGGCAAGGCGCCCGGGAAACGAGAAAGGCGCTCAGTGCGTTCGGTGGAAGAGCAACAAGCCCGGGTGACGGCCGCCGCAGTGGCGCCCAGGCCGATGCGGGTCGCCATCGCCGAGGCGCAGGGCCTGTTGTGTGCCGAGGAAGTGGTCACCGAGCGCCCGTTGCCGGGTTTCGACCAGGCGGCAATCGACGGCTACGCCGTGCGCAGCGTCGACGTGCTCGGTGTCGCGGGACCGGATTCGATCGACGACGACGGCGAGGAGCCCGGAGCGTCATCTCGTGAAGGTGTGACCCTGCCGGTGATGGGCAACGTGGCGGCGGGCGCGCGGACGCCCAGCAGGTTGCAGCCCGGGCAGGCTGCCCGCGTGCAGACCGGCGCACCATTGCCGACGTTGGCCGACGCGGTGCTGCCGCTGCGGTGGACCGACGGTGGCCAGTCGCGGGTACGGGTGCTGCGCGGGGTCCGCTCGGGTGCTTATGTGCGGCGGACCGGTGACGACGTGCAGCCCGGTGATGTCGCGGTGCGGGCCGGGACGATCATCGGCGCCGCGCAGGTCGGGCTGTTGGCCGCGGTGGGCCGGGACCGGGTGCTGGTGCACCCCCGGCCACGGGTGTCGATCCTGGCGGTGGGCGGCGAGCTGGTCGACATCTCCCGCACGCCCGGCAACGGCCAGGTCTACGACGTCAACTCCTACGCGCTGGCGGCCGCCGCACGGGATGCCGGCGCCGAGGTCAACCGGGTCGGGATCGTCGGCAACGACGCCCGCGAACTCGGGGAAGTCGTTGAGGGACAAGTGAATCGTGCCGAGATCGTGGTGATCGCCGGGGCGGTCGGTGGTGCGGCGGCCGAGGCGGTGCGTTCGGTGCTCTCGCAGCTGGGTGAGATGGAGGTGACCCGCGTCGCGATGCACCCCGGGTCGGTGCAGGGCTTCGGACAGTTGGGCCGCGACGGGGTGCCGACCTTTCTGCTGCCCGCCAACCCGGTGAGCGCCCTGGTGGTGTTCGAGGTGATGGTCCGGCCGCTGATCCGGTTGTCGCTGGGCAAGCGGCAGCCGATGCGCCGGGTCGTGCAGGCGCGCACGCTGTCACCGATCACCTCGGTGGCCGGCCGTAAGGGTTTCCTGCGCGGTCAGCTGATGCGCGACCAGGACACCGGCGACTACCTGGTGCAGGCGTTGGGTGGCGCCCCGGGCGCCTCGTCGCACCTGCTCGCGACGTTGGCGGAGGCGAACTGTCTGGTCGTGGTGCCTCGTGAGGCTGAGCAGATTCGGACCGGCGAAGTCGTCGACGTCGCGTTTTTGGCCCAGCGTGGCTGAGCGACCCGGCCGGTGAGCATGTGGGGTCCCAGCGCTCAGCACCCCGGCTGGCCGACTGCGGTGGGACCGCTGCGGGTGGCGGCTGGTGTGATCCGGCTGCGTCCGGTGCGTTTGCGTGATGCCGCGCAGTGGAGTCGTGCCAGGCTGGCCGACCGGGCCTTTCTCGAGCCCTACGAGCCCAGCACCGAGGCGGATTGGATTGCACGACACTCGATTTCGGCTTGGCCGGCGGTCTGCTCGAGTTTGCGGGGCGAAGCTCGGCGGGGTCGCATGCTGCCCTACGTCATCGAGCTGGACGGCCGGTTCTGCGGACAGTTGACCATCGGCAATGTCACCCACGGGGCGCTGCGGTCGGCCTGGATCGGTTACTGGGTGTGCAGCTCGATGACGGGCCGCGGCGTTGCGACCGGCGCCCTGGCGCTCGGCCTCGACCACTGCTTCGGCCCGGTCCGGCTGCATCGGGTGGAGGCCACTGTGCGACCGGAGAATGCGGCGAGTCGCGCGGTGCTGGCGAAGGTCGGTTTCCGCGAGGAAGGCCTGCTGAAGCGCTACCTTCAGGTCGACGGCGGCTGGCGCGATCACCTGCTGGTGGGGTTGACGATCGAAGAGGTTTACGGGTCGGTGGTCTCGGCTCTGGTGCGCGCGGGTCACGCCGGCTGGGCTTAGCCCGGTCAGGTTGCGCGTCGTTGGGGCGCGCGGGAGGACCGGTCGGTCGTTGTCGCTGGGCTCGGCTGTTTTATCCCGTCAACAACGCGCGGCGTGTCGTGTTACAAACGTGACTTTTGTGACTAATGATGCATGCCAGAGAGCGTCACACTCGGCGGGGAAAGGAGCGGGTCATGCCAAGCATCCCGCAATCATTGCTTTGGATCTCACTCGTGGTGCTCTGGCTGTTTGTGCTGGTTCCCATGTTGGTCAGTAAGCGCGACGCCGTGCGGCGCACCAGCGACGTCGCCCTGGCGACCCGAGTGCTCAACAACAGCACGGCCGCGCGGCTGATCAAGCGCGGCAAGCCGGCGGCCGGGCATCGCAGCGACCCCGACTGGCGGCCCGAAGAGGACGAATACGACGAGGAGCTCGACGATGCCGACGAGGGGGAGCTGGACGACGCTCCGCCGTCGCGCGTGATGGCCACCGTTGCCGCCCCGCTGACCGCCGAGCAGACCGGGCCGGATTACCTGGACGTCGATGTGATCGATCCCGACTCGGCCGCGCTCCCAGTCGGCCAGACGAGCGTCGACGACGCCGATGACACCGACACCGACGTCAATCTCGCAGTGGAGTTCGACGACCAGGGCGAAGCGTTCGACGACGAAAAGCAGTACGAGTACATCGACGACACGTCGGGGATTTCGGTCGCCGAGGTATCGCAGGCGGCGGCGTCCTCGGGGTTCGACCGGCGTCACAGGTTCGACGCCGACAAGGCCGCCGCGGTGACGGCCCGCAAGTACGCCGCCCGCAGGCGGGTGTTGATGGTGATGGCGCTGACGTTGGTCCTGTCGGCGATGACGGCCTTCCTGCTGACCGCCTCGGCGTGGTGGTTCTTTGGTGTGGCGTCCACAGTGACGGTGATCTACCTGGGCTATCTGCGTAAGCAGACCCGGATCGAGGAGCGGGTGCGACGTCGGCGGATGCAGCGGATGGCGCGCTCGCAACTGGGTGTCGAGAACACCTACGACCGCGAGTACGACGTGGTGCCGTCCCGGCTGCGGCGTCCCGGCGCGGTGGTCCTGGAGATCGACGACGAAGACCCGATCTTCGAGCACCTCGACTACGCGCCGTACGCGCGGGAGTACCACTGGGACCTGCCGCGGGCGGTTGGTCAGTAGCGTTTCGGCCACCTCGCTCGCGACTGGTAGCCTGCTTAACGATCAGGGGCTATAGCGCAGTTGGTAGCGCGTCTCGTTCGCATCGAGAAGGTCAGGGGTTCGATTCCCCTTAGCTCCACAGAGTTTGGGCAGTTCAGGGGCATTTAACGCCCGCTAGCGCACTTCTTCCGTGGTCTCGCGTCAGTGTGGGACTTCGTCGAGACCGTTGGCGCTCAAGGTCTCGGTCATCGCCGCGACCACCTGTTCGGCCGGCCAGTCGTCCGGCGCGGAGATCAAAGTGCCGCCGGCGAGTTCCGATGCCGTCAACCCGTCCGCGACCTGGCTGATCGAGCCGACCTCTGCGCTGATCCAGGTGCGGTAACCGACACCGATCTTCCAGTTGCCGCGCCGGGCCGTCCGGTTGACCGCGGAGTCAGTCAGCTTCATGGTCGCGGGCTGCCACGCCGACACGGTCGCCGCGCAGACGGAATCCCCCAACTCGCCGGTCACGGCGCCGGGAGTCTTCTGGCGTAACTTGATCGAGAGAGTATGCATGGGCAACCGGCTCGCGAGAGCGACCGATCCCGCAGCGACCCTGACTTCCACATCCACGCCGGCACCGGGGCCGGACACGATGAAGGAATAACCCTCGCCGGGTAGCGATTCGCCATCCGGGTCGGCGGCGGTCGGCCGGTCGCGTGCCGGGAAGCGGCGGACGATGTCGGCGAGCTCGTGTGGTCCGCCTTCCCAACGATCGCCCTCGTACGTCACCCACGCGCGAATCCCGCATGCCACCCCCAGAGCTTCGAGCAGCGCATCAGTCCGATCGGCGATCCACTCGGGGGTCTCGCTGGTGGCGACCCAGAAACCGCGAAGAAATGCGTCGTCGGCCCATGCGGGTTGCGCAGTCGTCGTGATGTTCATCGGCGGGTGCGGACGCGCTTACAGCCTGAGGAGCCCCGTTCCGCCGGTTCGGGTCAGAACCACGGGCCCGAATAGTTGCCGTTGGGGGCATGCACAAGCGAAAATCCGCTGGCGCAAAGATCGATGCCCTGTCCGGGTGTATCCAGGTTGCCGCAGGGTGAACTCCGTGCGAGTTCGCTGAGGTCGCTCTTCTTGACCACGCCCACCCAGTCCCGGCCCACCATCTGAACCGGTCGTACCTGCCACCCTGACGATACTTTCTGCGAATTCGTGATATCGATTACCGGGTTGTCGGATTCGTTTGTTATGTACAGATATTTGCCGGCGAAAAATATCTCATGAATGCGTAGGCCGGCAACGTCAGCGCCTTGGCGCAGAAAAAGCTGTTTGTTATCGCTCGCATCCCGAACCTGTATCTTCGTGGCGCTGTCGTCGCCGGCGACCCAATCTGCGATCACATGACTCCATACGTCCACAGATAACTTTGCGTTGTGCGCCTCGGCGAAATCGATGAACTTGTTGGACGGAAGATCGAGATAACGGAAATTCCCGGCATTTTCGACGACAAACCCGTCCGAAAAGGTCACCGGAACCGACGAGCCTGGCTGCAAGCTGGCGAGTTCTGATCCGTCCTTGAAACTGAGGAGAGAAAATCCTCCGTTTGGTCTCGCGGTGCAGAAGCCGAAGAAGTTGGTCCCGCAGGCCGACAATATGGGTGAGGCAAACTTCGATTGCAAGGTCTCTTGGTCGAAGCCGGCGATTTCACTGTTCGACTGCAGGACGAATCCGTACGCAGTCGGAATTATCGAAAAAGAGGAATTGCTCTCCGGCAGGCGGGCGATGCGGGGCGCCGCAGACCCAAAAGGCTCAAACGAAAATATCGATGAGGATTTCGATTCTGGGTTGAGGCCGTTGGAAGGAGTCAGCGTCCGGACAACGTAGTAGACGCGCAGATGGTCTTGATCTCCGCCGACGGTACATCCGTAGCCGGTGAGCTGTTGCCCCGGTGGAATCTTGGGGACGGGGATCGGGCTGATCTGTCCCGTCTTGGGATCGAACACCTCGCCCGTGGTGTCGAATTTGTCGGTGTTGCGGACGATGCCATTGCACTGAGTGAAGACGGTGCCGGGCCCCACGGTGCGCGCCCCTCGCGGTAGGCGCACGGTCTGAGGTATCGCCGCGGCGGTGGGGTTCTGCGGTGCGGCGGACGTCGCTGCTGCGGTGCCGCTGCCAGAAGGCGACTGGTGGGCCTGTTTGGGCGACGAACATCCGGGAGTAGCGCTTAATGCAGTAGCGGCGATAAGCGCGACAACGGTTCTGGTTCGTAAACCGCGGCGGGTTCCGGCCAAGTGCTGGCTCCTTCTCAATTCACGTAATGCCGTCAAAGCCCGGTACAGCGGAACGCTCCGTCCGATCTGCGGTCTACTCCTGCCGCTGAACCGCCGAGATCATATCTAGCACCTTTGCTGGCCGACACGGGTTTCGGCCCAAGCCGCGAAGCCGAGCCGAGTCGAGTCGGCCAAGGCAAGGGGACGGCAGGCAGGCGGTTATCCGGGTTGCAGGCGGGCTCGTCACGCGGCCAAGACTGGCGAGGTTGCTGTAACACCCATCCGCGACGAGCCCCAACGACTCCTGCGCTTGCGCGAGGCCCGAGCTACGAATGTTCCGGCAACGACGTTGGTTTGGCGTCGATTTCGTCGAAGTTGCCGGCGAAGACAAGCGTGGCCCATTCGTTCACGCGACTGATGGGCGCCATGGTCAGGGCTAGCGACGGGAATCAGGTTCCGCATCCGGATAAACCTGAATGCGTGCGGCCACAACCGAATCCGGCATTCGTGCAGCGTCAAGCTCCGGGGGTCGGGCTGCTCCACCTACGGCAACGAGCGGCCGTCAGTGAATGTCGTCGGCGGCATCCGGCATGCGGCATTCAGGCCGCGTCGACAGCATCAATTTCGTGTCCACCGGGCACTGCTCGTGATTTGTTTGCGCGCCGTCGTCGCATCTGTAGAAAGCGTTTGGATCCTCGGGGTCCGCCAGGAACTGCGTCCCGCTGTTCACCGGGCAGGTGAAGATCGCGGGTAGCGGCGGAATCGCAAGCGCGACTGGGGATCTCGCGATGCCCAGCCATCCAGCCCCCGTGACGAGGGCCGCGCCGATGAGGGCAACTGCCTTGGCGTCGCAAACCATAACCGTCCCCTGTCCGTCCGGATAGTTGTTCGCAGAGCGTACCTGCGCGCGGCTCTGCGCGCTCTCTAAAAGCAGCCTCAATTTCTCGCGGTCGTCGCAGCGAGCTCTCCACCGTCACGACGCCGGACTCGCGTAGGGCGGCCCGAGGAATCGGCGCACCATCTCCTCTTCGGCTGCGGCGTCTGCCAAGGGCCATTGCCAGAGGGCGAGGAACACCCGGATAAGCCATTGGGCGGCAAGAGGATCGGGTGTCGTCAGTCCGACCATCTCGGTGGCGAAGCGGGTGACGACGGGCGAAGCGGTGAGCCAACTGTCGCCGGGCAGTGCGTGCAGCTGAGGTAGCTGCGCGAGCGGGTCGGCTCGCAGGTTCTTCAAGGCGACCGTCGTCGCAGTGACGATCCGTTCTGAGCCGACCAAGCCCGCGATGGCTTCGCGGACCGATTGAAGAATACGTTCGGCGTGCATACCCGTCACGGCATCCCGAATCGCCGTCTTGCCCCCGGCATGGCGGTAGATCGTCGCCGGTGAACAGTGAACGGCGTTTGCCAACTCGTCGATGCTGAATTCGTCGTAGCCCCGACGGGAGATCAAATCGGCCGCTGCGACGAGGATCCGTTCGGCAGCCTCACTGTGGCGATTGCGCCCAACCAGCCAGTCCGCTTGCGTCATCGGTCAGCCGATCCCGTGCTGCGAGCCCATTTTGGATTTTTATCACAGTGAGAATTCTGGCGGCTGTTTTCTCAGCGAATGGCCTGGCGAGCCGACCGTACTGAGAAGACGGGAGGCTTGATCAGGTCGAGCAGGTTTTCACCTTCACCGTGAACCGTTGACGCCGGTGCCGGCCGCGTTCAGCCTGAGGGGCATGACTGTGCTGGCCGATGCCACCGACTTCTTCGGCGCCGACGCCTTACAGAACCCGTATCCGCTCTACGACCGGATGCGCGACCGAGCGCCGGTGCATCGCATCGGAGATTCCGAGTTCTGGGCGGTGTGCGGTTGGGACGCCGCCGTCGAGGCCGTCAGTCGTGTCGAGGACTTTTCGTCCAACCTCACCGCGACCATGGTGTTTCACGACGACGGGACTGTGTCCCCGTTCGACATGGGGCCGCCGGGTGGCCCGCAGAACGCGCTGGCCACCGCCGACGACCCGGTGCACGGCGCACACCGAAAGTTGTTGCTGCCGCACTTGTCTGCCAGGCGAATACGTGTCATCGAAGAGTTCGCCGAGGCAACCGCGGTCACGCTGTGGTCGCAAGGATTGGTCGACGGTCGGATCGAGTGGATGAGCGCCGTGGCGAATCGGCTTCCGATGATGGTTGTCGCCCGTCTGCTCGGGCTACCGGAGCAGGACGTCGACATGCTGATCCGGCTGGGCTATGCCACTACGACCCTGCTCGACGGTGTCGTCAGTCCGGCCCAGCTCAACGCCGCCGGCATGGCCGCGATGGAGCTGTCCGAGTACGTCATGCGCCATTTCGCGATGGCGGGTGAGCACCCCGCGCCCGGACTGATGGGCGACCTTGCTGCCCGCTACGCGTCCGGCGAAGTAGAGCAGATGCCGGCTTTGACGATCATGCTGACATTGTTCAGCGCGGCAGGAGAGTCGACCGCATCGCTTCTGGGCAGCGCCGCGTGGATTCTGGTCAGCCACAGCCACATTCAAGAACAGGTCCGCGCCAACCCCGAACTGCTGGGCGCCTTCATCGAAGAGACGCTGCGCTACGAGTCACCGTTCCGCGGCCACTACCGCCACGTAGTCAGAGACACCACGCTGGCCGGTGTCGACGTGCCGGCCAATTCACACCTGTTACTGATGTGGGGAGCCGCCAACCGTGATCCGCGGCAGTTCGACGCACCGAACGAATTCCGGCTCGACCGCAGCGGTGCCAAGGGACACATCACATTTGGCAAGGGCGCCCACTTCTGCGTCGGAGCCGCACTGGCACGGCTGGAGGCCCAGATCGTCCTGCGAATGCTGCTGGAGCAGACGGAGTGGATACGCGCCGACGATATCGGCCGCTGGCTCCCCAGCATCCTCGTCCGCCGGCTCGACCACCTGAGATTGGCAGTCACCTAACGGAGGCAGCGGAGCAACAATTCCCGGCCGCTCCGGTACCTCATCCACCCGCGAAGCCGTCGCGGTAAGTTCCACGAATGAGTGAAGACAGAGTTCGGGTCGAGATCGGCGCCGGCGGTGTGGCGACGGTGACGATGGTGCGCAGCGACAAGCACAACGCGTTGGACCAGGCCATGTTCGAGGGCCTGACAAAGGCCGCGGAGCAGCTGAAGGGCGATGCGTCAGTGCGCGCGGTCGTCCTGCACGGCGAGGGGAAGAGCTTCTGCTCGGGTCTGGACGTTGCCAGCTTCATGTCCGGTCGCGGTGGCACCGGGGTGCTGATGGAGCGCGACGACGACCAGCTGGCCAACGTCGCGCAGCGAGTCGCCTACGACTGGTCCTTGGTCCCGGCGCCGGTGATCGCCGCGATTCACGGGAACTGCTTCGGCGGTGGCATGCAGATCGCGTTGGGCGCCGACATCAGGATCGCCGCGCCGGACGCCAAGCTGTCGATCATGGAGGTCAAGTGGGGCCTGGTTCCGGACATGGCCATCACCCAGACACTGCCGCGACTGGTTCGCATCGACGTCGCGAAGGAGCTGACATTCAGCGGGCGCATCGTTTCCGGCAGCGACGCTCTCCCACTCGGATTGGTCACCCGAACCAGCGATGACCCGCTGGCCGCGGCGCTGGCACTCGCCGAGGAGATCGCGCAGAAGTCCCCCGATGCCGTCCGCGCTGCCAAGCGCCTCTACGACGAGACATGGGTCAGCGACGACGCCGCCGCCGCCCTGAAACGCGAATCCGAACTGCAGGTCGGGCTGATCGGCAAACCCAATCAGCTCGCTGCGGTGATGGCCGGAATGTCGGGGGAGCAGCCGGTTTTCGTCGATCCCGGTGAGTGAGCCGGGTAGGCGTGGATCAGCGCGGTCGTGAGCCGCGGCAGGGCATGCGTCAGGGCGTGTTCGCTGTCGTGCGCAATGCGATGTGCCGCAGCCAACGTCAACGCCGGGTCGATGTCGAGTTCGGCATCGGCATGTAGGCGATGGCCTATCCAACGCAACCGGACGCTGTGTACCGATCGCACGCCTTCGCGGTCGGCCAGCACGGCCTCGGCGGTGTCCACCAACTCAGGATCCACACCGTCGATCAGACGGCGGAACACGTCGCGTACGGCGGTTCGCAACACGGCCAGGATGGCCACTGTGATCAACAGACCGACGATCGGGTCCGCGAGCGGGAAGCCCAGCGCCACGCCGCCGGCTCCGATGAGCACCGCCAGTGAGGTGAACCCGTCGGTGCGGGCGTGCAACCCGTCGGCCACCAAAGCCGCTGAGCCGATACGTCTTCCGACTCTGATGCGATAGAGCGCCACCCATTCGTTGCCGACGAAGCCGGCCGCGCCGGCCAGTCCGACCCAGCCGAGGCCGGCAATGGGCTGCGGATGGATGAGCCGGCCGATGGCTTCGTAGCCGGCGACAATCGCCGACAAGGTGATCATCGCGACGACGAACAGGCCGGCCAGGTCTTCGACGCGGCCGAACCCGTAGGTGTAGCGGCGGGTTGCGGCTTTCCTGCTGAGCGCGAATGCAATCCAGAGCGGTACCGCGGTCAGCGCATCGGAGAAGTTGTGGATGGTGTCCGCGGCGAGCGCGATCGATCCCGAGACCACCACCACCACGATCTGGACTATCGCCGTGGCGCCCAACACCAGCAGACTGGTTTTGACTGCGCGGATACCCGCCGCACTGGATTCCAGCGCACCGTCGACGTGAGTGGCCGAGTCGTGCGAGTGCGGCGTGAAAATCTCGCCGAGCACACCCCGCAGCCCACCGGAATGCTCGTGGTGGTGACGCTCGCTAGGTGCTTCTGGTTCTTTGCAGGTCATCGTCGGGTTACCTTGCGCTGGTGACGGTCTCGGGGCATGACGGCCACGGTGTTGTCGCCGCGGTGGTGGGCGGGCACTCCGGGTCCGGCGTGTTCGGCGTTGAACACCGCGTCGGCGACGAGCTGTCCGACGTGTTCGTTTTCCAGGCTGTAGAAGATCGTGGTGCCCTCCCGGCGGGTGCTCACCAGGCGGGCCATCCGCAACTTGGCCAGGTGTTGGGAGACCGATGGGGCCGGCTTGCTCACCTGGTCGGCCAGCTCGGTCACCGACAATTCGCCGCCGGTCAACGCCCACAGCACGCGAATGCGGGTCGGATCGGCCAACATCCGAAACACTTCGACGATCAGGGTGACGTCGTCGTCGGGTATCGCCGCCGGAACGTCATTATCTGCGTTCATACGCAGATAATAGACTATTGGGAGGTCAGCGGCAGCAGTTCGGGTCCAGCACAGCGCACAGCGCCGTCAACGACTCGCGACGGGGCCGGTGATAGACGTTCATGCCACGACGCTCCGACTCGACTATTCCGGCGCGGCGAAGCTGCGAAAGGTGGTGGCTCACCGTTGATTCGCTCAGGCCGACGCACGCTGCGAGGTCGCTGCTGCATACTTCGCCTGCCTCGGCGCTGAACAACAGCGATACGAGCCGTACCCGAACCGGGTCGGCGAGAGCCTTGAGGCGTAACGCGATGTCGAGTGCCGCTTCGTCATCGAGCGGCCCGGCCGCAACGGGTGAGCAGCACACTGGAGACGACATATCGATGAGGGGTAGCGCCTTGGGCATGCCGGCCATCTTGCCATAGTGTCTTGACATATATCGAAAAGGTCGGCAGCATCGACGCCACCAAGTAGTTCGACATACATCGAAGGGGTAGGAGACCATCATGTCGCGGACCCAACTCGCCCTCAATGTCGATGACCTCGACAAGGCGATCACGTTTTACTCCACATTCCTCAACACTGTGCCCGCCAAGGTGAAGCCCGGCTATGCGAACTTCGTCGTGGCCGACCCGCCGCTGAAGCTGGTTCTCATCGAAAACCCAGGCCACGGCGGCACTCTCAACCACCTCGGTGTCGAAGTCGAATCCAGTGCCGCTGTCCACGCCGAGATAGCCCGTCTCACTGGCGGGGGCCTGTTCACGGATGAGGAACTCGGGGCCACGTGCTGCTTTGCGACTCAGGACAAGGTGTGGGTGACCGGACCCGGCGGCGAACGCTGGGAGGTATACACGGTCCTGGCTGATTCGGAGTCCTTCGGTCGTGCCGTCGATTCCGACGAACCTGGTTGCCGATGCTGCGGATGTTCCGGTGACGCCGACTGCTGCGCCGAAGCCGGCGTCAGCGCGTGACACCGGTGGAACCGTCGAGTGTGATCGAGCGGCTCTCGCTGCTCGACCGGTTCCTGCCGGTCTGGATCGGCGTTGCGATGGCATCCGGGCTGCTGTTGGGTCGGTGGACACCAGGATTGGGCTCGATCCTCAATCATGTTCAGATAAGCGGTATTTCGTTACCGATCGCGTTGGGTCTGCTGGTGATGATGTACCCGGTTCTGGCCAAGGTGCGTTACGACCGCCTGGAGGCCGTGACTGCCGATCGCAAGCTGCTGCTGAGTTCGCTGCTGTTGAATTGGGTGCTGGGGCCCGCGTTGATGTTCACCTTGGCCTGGCTGTTGTTGCCGGACCAACCCGCGTACCGCACCGGGCTGATCATCGTCGGCCTGGCCCGGTGCATTGCGATGGTGATCATCTGGAACGATCTCGCCGGTGGCGATCGCGAGGCCGCCGCGGTGCTGGTCGCGTTGAACTCGGTGTTCCAGGTCGTCATGTTCGGCGCGCTCGGCTGGTTTTATCTATCGGTGCTACCCGGCTGGCTCGGGTTGGCGCAGAGCAACTTCGACGCATCGCCATGGCGTATCGCCCGCTCAGTGCTGATCTTCCTGGGCGTTCCGCTTGTTGCAGGCTACCTTTCGCGGCGCATCGGAGAAAAAGTGCGCGACCGCAGCTGGTACGAGTCTGCATTCCTACCCAGGATCGGGCCGTGGGCGTTATACGGGCTGCTCTTCACGATCGTCATACTGTTCGCACTCCAGGGCCGCCAGATCACCAGCAGCCCAATCGATGTCGCTCGGATAGCGCTACCTCTTCTGGCGTATTTCGCCGTGATGTGGTGCGGTGGTCTCGCGCTGGGCGCGAAGCTCGGCCTTGGCTACCAGCGCGCTACCACGTTGGCGTTCACGGCCGCCGGCAACAACTTCGAGCTGGCCATCGCCGTCGCCATCGCCACCTTCGGCGCCACTTCGGGCCAGGCGCTCGCCGGTGTCGTCGGCCCACTCATCGAAGTACCGGCCCTGGTCGCGCTGGTCTACGTCTCGCTGGCCCTGCGCTCGCGGTTCAGGTAGGGCTATCTCTCGGCGGTTCCACCCGTGGCCTCGAAGACAACACGACGACCGATTTCGACGGCGTGGTCGGCGAAGCGCTCGTAGAACCGACCTAGCAGGGTGATGTCGACAGCCGCCGAGACGCCGTGCCTCCACTCCGTATCCATCAGGACGTTGAACAGTTGCTCGTGGAGCCGGTCCATTGCGTCGTCCTCGCGGCTGATTTCTGCGGCCTGCTTCGAATCACGAGAAATCACAACATCTTTCGCGCTGTTGCCCAACTCGACCGCGATCCGGCCCATCTCGGCGAAATGGCTGCGGACCTCGTCGGGAAGGACGGGGTTGGGGTGGCGCCGCCGCGCAATCTTCGCAACGTGCAGTGCCAGCCCGCCCATCCGCTCTGCGTCGGCGACGTTCTGCAGCGAGCCGACGACCAGCCGCAGGTCGCCGGCGACGGGCGACTGCAGCGCCAGCAGGGTGAAAGCCGATTCCTCCGCTTTGGTCTGCAGCTCGACGAGGCGGCCGTGGTCGCCGATCACCTGCTCAGCCACCGTGAGGTCGGCCTCCAGCAGGGCGTGGGTGGCGCGGTCCATCGCGACACCGGCGAGACCGCACATGGTGCTGAGCGTGTCCGTCAGCGACTCGAGTTGCTCCTGAAAGGCCGTCCGCATCGCCTCACCCTTACCGGGATGCGGCCAGCGCGTCCCGCGTCGATGAACTCATCATGAACTCTATCTTTCCGGATGAAAACACGCGTTGCCTTGGGCTTTTCGCGGGACCAGAGTCGAGGGCGGGACGATGGCTCCACCGAGCCGCCCGGTTTCCCGGAGCCGTAATCGGCCCGGTTACCGATACCCGGAGGGTGCGCAATGCTACAAATTCATCACAGAAAACTCATAGCTTTTGCCTACTGACTTCAAGTGCACAAACCTTTGCGCCGGATGAACCATAATTAGCCCGTGGAGCGACGACGCAAGAGCCAGGCGGGGCTATCGCCAATGGACACTCTCGGACAGCTGCCCGCCCTCGTCGTGCTGGAGCGCATTCCCATTCCGGTGCTGGCGATCTCCAACGACGGCGCGCTGGTTTTCGCCAATTCGGCATTCTCGGAGATGGTCGGCCGGACCCGCGACGACGTCGTCGCGATGAAATTCGATGAGATCTTCTATCTGCCGCTCACCGCGGATTCACCGGTCGCGTTGGTGCAGTCGCTGGCCAATGAGGTGGTCGAACTCGCGCACCAGGACGGCTCGAGTGTGCGCGCGCTGATGAGCAGGTCGGCACTGATCCGCGCCGACGACGACATCGCGCTTGCCACGTTCCAGGACTTGACCGAGCGACTCTGGGTCGACGAGCTGTAGTCCGCCTCAGGCGGGCGGCGAGACTGCTTTGATCGCAAGGGCGGTGCGACGCTTGAGGAACTGCCCGAAGTATCCGATCTTGTCCGGCTGCACAATTCCCCGCAGCACGGTTGACAGGGCCTTTTCGTAGTCGCCGAGCAGCACTACCGGGTCGTCGAGGTGGCTGGCCTGTCGCATCCCCATATAGATCGAGACCAGCAGCCGCCCGATGTCCTCGGGATCACCGCGGTCGATGATGTCGCCCTCGCGAACCCCGCGGCCCGCGATCTCGCCGAGCAGTTCGATCCACCCGCCCAGCAGGCGTTCCTGCAGCTTCTCTGTCCGGCCGACCGACTCGAGCAGGTTGAACGCCGCGCGGGTGACATTGTCGGTGATGTCCGCCATCGCGATCAGGAAGGTGACGTCGATCAGGGTCTCCAGGCCGGACAACTTCCGGGTCAGCAACTCCTGGACCGCCGCGCCGGACTTCACGGTCTGCTCATCGACGATGGCCAGGGCCAACGCGTGCTTCGAGCGAAAGTGGAAATACATCGCGCCCTTTGTCAGCTGCGCCTCAGCCAAAATGTCATCCAGGCCGACCGCATAATAGGGTCGCTGGGCGAATTGGTGCGCCGCGGCTCGCAGAATCTGCTCGCGCGTCGTATCGGATCGCTTATCGGTTACATCGCTCATATTCGTCAGATCGTGTTTTTCAGATCGTTGTCGAGGATAGCGCCTGGCTGTCAGCCAGGAATGGCATTGGCATCCACCGAGATGAGAGTAGCGATTCCATCGCGTTACCGGGGAGAGGACGCGATAATAAATATCCTTGAGCTTGGTGGCACCCGTGCCGCATCAAGGTTAATGCAGCAGCCGGCGTCTCCACGCCCTCAGCGACTAATTGCAGGTCAAAGGCCTCGGCGAGGCCGATGATGGCGCGCACAATGGCCAAATCGCGGCTGCTGGTACCCAGATCGCGGACAAAAGAAGTGTCGATCTTGAGAATGTCGACCGGCAGCGATTTCAGGTGTGACAGCACGGCGTAACCGGTGCCGAAGTCGTCGATGGCGATCTGGACTCCGACTTCCTTCAGCGCCTCGAGCGTCTTGCGGGTGCTGTCGATGTCGCGGACGACGGCGCGCTCGGTGATCTCCAGGCACACCGAGCCACCGTCGATGCCGAATTCGTCGATGGCCTGGGCTACGTCATTGACGAAGCCCCGGTTGGCCAGCTGAGCGGGCGATACGTTGAGGCGCAGCGTGGTGTTCTGCCCTACGCCGCGAGAGCGCCAGCGGCTCAACTCCGCGAGCGCGGTCCGCATCACCCAGCGGCCCAGGTCATTGCCCAGATTGGCGGATTCGGCCACACCGATGAACGCCTCCGGAAGTAGCAACCCCCACGTCGGGTGTCGCCACCGAACCAGCGCTTCGACCGCGACGATGGCGCCCGTCCACAGGTCCACCTCGGGGAGGTAATGCAGCAGCAACGTGTCGTTTTCGATCTCGCCGCGCAGGTGGAGCTCGATGTCGTTGCGAAAGAGGCGCTGCATCGACATGTCGTCGCTGGACACCATCACGTTGTTGCCGCCGGCCCGCTTGGCGGTCAGGACGGCCTCGTCGGCGCGGTGCAGCAGATCGCTGGTGTTGTCGCGACCAGGCGTGCCGACCGCCACGCCGACACTGACCGTGCGGGTGATCATGTGGCCGCCGAGCGACATTCGATCGCGCAGCGCCGCACACAGATCTTCACCGGTCTTCTCCGCTGTCTCGATCGACATCGCCTGGTCCGGCACGATGACGAACTCGTCGCCACCGAGGCGGGCGGTCATGCTCTTCGGGCCGGCTTTCATCCGGAGCTGCTCGGCGAATGTCCGGATGTACCAGTCGCCGGCGGTATGGCCGAGGTAGTCGTTGATCGACTTCAGCCGGTCCAGGTCGAGATAGAGCACCGGCACGGGACCCGGCTGCCCCGCGGCCAGTCGCTTGGACAGGTGAGCCATCAGGGCGCGGCGGTTGTGCAGTCCGGTCAGATCGTCGTGCTCGGCCAGGTTGCGGAGCTTCTCTTCGGCGGTGATGCGGGCCTGGAGTTGAGCCAGCAGGGACGCGACCGTCTGGATGGCGTTGAGCTCGTCGGTGCGCCACTTCTTCTTCTTGAATTTCCCGCAGATCAGCTGACCGGTGGTGAGGCCGCCGGTGACGAGTGGCGCCGCGACCGCCGATGGTGCGGTGAATCTGCGTGGGTCTCCACCCCATCGCTCGCGGGCGGCGGCGATCCAGCGGGCTGACGTGGGATCGGACGGTTCCGGTCGAACCACGGTCAGATTTTTGCCGTGCTCACACAACGACAGCACCGGGTCGGCGGTGGTGAAGTGGGCCACCGCCGTGGGGTCGGGAATCGAACGGTCGAGCGGGGGCGGCCACACCGCAACGAGTTTGGACACCCGGATCTTGTGGTCGTTGTGGCGCAGGAACGCGCAATCCAGGTCGAGGTGCTCGACCAGTTCGGCAAGCACCTGTTCGTTGACCTCGGCAACCGTCGACGCCGTCGTCTCCATCAGCCGGGTGGCGACGCGGGTGACCAGATTGCGCGGCAACGTCTCCTCCGATGCGAAAAGCGAACTCGGGGTGCCGGCTTAGTTATCCGCGATAAGTTATTGGACGTCTTGGCGATTCGGTTTCGAAGTCGGAGCGCGGCAGGTCGCTTGACTATATACGCCCACCGTGGGTGCCGCCGGGCTAGGAGCTTAGTCAAGCTTATTGATGATTAAGTAAATGGCTTGATTTAACTCAAGTGCCGGTGTTCACTGATTCGGTGACCGCGGCCAGAGTCCTGCGCAACGACCGATCGACGGGCACCCGGGAAGTGATCCTGTCGGCCGCCGAGCGGCTGTTCGCCGAGCGCGGTATGCACGCGGTGTCCAATCGGCAGATCAGCGAGGCGGCGGGGCAGGGCAACAACGCTGCGGCCTGTTACCACTTCGGCACCCGAACCGACCTGTTGCGCGCGATCGAAAGCAAGCACCGCGTCCCGATCGAGGAACTACGCGCGCAGATGCTCGCCGACGTCGCGGCGTCGACCGAACTGCGGGATTGGGTGGGCACACTGGTGCGTCCGCTCACCGACCACCTGACCGCTCTGGGCAACCCGAGCTGGTATGCGCGGTTCGCCGCGCAGGCGATGGCCGATCCCACCTACCGACAGGTCGTGACCAAGGACGCCCTCGGCTCGACGATGCTGGTGCAGGCCATCGACGGGATCAACCGCTGCCTGCCCGATCTGCCCAAGCGGGTTCGCTTCGAGCGGATGGTGATGGCCCGAAACCTGTTGATGCACACCTGCGCCGAACACGAAGGTGAGCTCGCCGAACACGGGCCCCGGTCGCGATCGAGCTGGCCCGTCGCGGCCGAGGGTCTGATCGACGCGATCGTCGGACTGTGGCGGGCACCGGTCCACCGAGCGCAGGCCGCGCCGCAGCACTGACACCTCGAGACAAAGGAGCACCATGTCTGTGGCCACCCACATTCCGGACTACCCGATGGTTCGGTCAGCGGGCTGCCCGTTGGCGCCGGCGCCAATCGCCTTGGAGCTCAACGCAGTCAAGCCGCTGAGTCGGGTGCGGATCTGGGACGGGAGCACGCCCTGGCTGATCACCGGATACGACGCGATCCGCTCGTTGTTCACCGACTCCCGGGCCAGCGTCGACGACCGCAAGCCGGGCTACCCGCATTGGAACGAGGGCATGCAGGCCACCGTGGACAAGCGGCCACGATCGGTGTTCACCGCAGATGCCGAGGAGCACACCAGGTTTCGGCGCATGCTGTCCAAACCGTTTACGTTCAAGCGGGTCGAGGGCCTGCGGCCGGCCGTGCAGCAGATCACCGACGACCACATCGACGCGATTCTGGCCGGGCCGCAACCGGCTGATCTGGTCGAGACCCTGGCGCTGCCGGTTCCGTCGCTGGTGATCAGTCAGCTTCTGGGTGTGCCCTATGCGGACGCGGAGTTCTTCCAGGAGCAGGCCGGCCGGGGGATGGGCCGCTACGCCAGTGCCGAGGAATCCGCCGAGGGCGCGACTCAGCTGGCCCGCTACATCGCCAAACTGGTCCGCTCCCGGATGGAGAGTCCGACCGAAGATCTGGTCGGCGACCTCGCCGAGCGGGTCAACGCCGACGAGCTCAGCGTCCGGGAAGCGGCCCAGCTGGCCACCGGTGTGCTGATCGCCGGACACGAGACCACCGCAAACATGATCAGCCTGGCCATCGTCGCGCTACTGGAACACCCTGATCAGCTGAAGCTGTTGCGCGACAGCGACGATCCGAAAGTCATCGCGGGGGCCGTCGAGGAATTGATGCGTTACCTCAGCATCATCCAGACCGGTCAGCGCCGGATCGCCACCGAGGACATCGAGATCGGTGACGAGGTGATCCGGGCCGGCGAGGGCATCATCCTCGACGTGCCACCGGCGAACTGGGACGAGCGGCGCTATGCCAACCCGGACCAGTTGGATTTGCGGCGCGAGGACAACGCGCACGTCGGCTTCGGCTACGGCCGGCACCAGTGCGTCGGGCAGCAGCTGGCCAGGATGGAGCTCCAGATCGTGCTGCACACGCTGCTGCGCCGCATCCCGAACCTGACGTTGGCCGCCCCGGTCGAGGATTTGCCGTTCAAGCACGACGCATTGGCCTACGGTTTGTACGAGCTGCCCGTCAGATGGTGAGTGCCGGTGACCTCGCACTGGCCGTGCCGGGTCTGTCGGCCCGCGCGGGCTCTGCGAAACATCAGGCGCCGGAGTCGATTTCGCGACAGCGCCGGAGTTGGTGCACAGCCGCGGGGACCTCGGCCAGGTGTGGCGGCTCTGTGGAGAACTGACCGGCATGGGCTCACCGACCTGGCCTGCTCGGTCCCCCCTGAGAGAAATCTCGACTGCCGATATCGAGGCTGCTGACGAGTTAACCTGCAAAATATCTGACGGTTCCGAATCGGATTGGTGCGCTGGACAATGACCCAAGCCAACACGCTCTATCCACCCGGGGGCTTCGGCGCTCCGAAGAACCGGCACGGCCAGGCACAGCGAAATCTCGGCCTCCCCGCCGGCACCGAGGTGTTCTCCGCCGACACCCACATCTCGCTGGCCGCCGACATCTTCTACGAGCGCCTGCCCGACGATCTGAAAGACGCGGCGCCGCGCATCTGGTACGAAGACGGCGCTTACCAGATCGGTCATCAGGGTCAGTCGTTTCTGCCCGAGGTGTTCAGCGCGGTGCTGATGCAATACGACGACCTCGCCGGCGCTGCCACCAACGACATCGACGCGCGTATCCGCGAATTGCGCGAGGACGGCGTCGACCGCGAGCTTGCCTTCCCCAACGCGTTGCTGGCGATGTTCGGCTTTCCCGACAAACCGATGCGCGAGCGGGTTTTCCGGATCTACAACGAATACATCGCCGACCTTCAGGAACGCTCCGGCGGACACTTCCTGGGTGTCGGGCTGATCAACTGGTGGGACGCCGACGGGGCTCGACGCACTCTGGCCGAGCTGAAATCGCTTGGGCTGAAGACATTCCTGCTGCCGCTGAACCCGGGCAGCGGTGACGACGGCGTGATGATGGACTACGCGTGCGGTGCCATGCGCCCGGTCTGGGAGGCCATCGAGGACTCGGGCCTGCCGATCACGCATCACATCGGCGAGACGCCGCCGAAGGCGCCGTGCGAAGTCAACAACGTCGCGGTGGCGATCATGGTCAACATCGACGGATTCCGGGAGATGTTCTCCAAGTACATCTTCGGCGGTATCCTCGACCGCCACCCGAGCCTGCGGATCGGCTGGTTCGAAGGCGGCATCGCCTGGATCCCGCCGGCCCTGCAGGACGCCGAGCATGTGCTCGCGTCGTATCAGCACATGCTCGATCATCGGCTGGCGCACGACATCCGCTACTACTGGGACACCCACATGAGTGCGTCGTTCATTGTCGACCCGCTCGGGCTGAAGCAGATCGGTGAGATCGGCGTGGACAAGGTGATGTGGTCAAGCGACTACCCGCACAACGAAAGTAGTTACGGCTACTCGGAAAAGTCGCTGGCCGCCGTCGTCGATGCCGTCGGCCCGGACGACGCCGCCAAGATCGTCAGCGGCAACATCAAGAGATTCCTGGGTATCTGATGACAGCGTCGGTTCAGAGCTTCGTCATTCCCGACGAACCCGACTTCGCCCGGATGCACCGCGACATCAGCGGTCGGCTGCGCGACGCGATGGCAGACCACGGGGTCGACGCGCTGATCCTGCTGATGAACGACAACGTCGTGTACTCCACCGGCGCCAGTTGGCCGGTGCTCGACGCCGGGTTGTCACACGTCGAGCGGCCGGTGGCGATCGTGCTCGCCGACGATCCGCATCCGCACCTGTTCCTTCCGTTTCGGGGTGGCGCCGCATCGGAAAGTCAAGTGCCGCAGAGTCATCTGCATGACGCGCTCTACCTGGAACTCGACGAAGGCGTCGACCAATTCGCCCGGGTGCTTGCCGGCCTGATACCGCCGGGCGCCAGCGTCGCAGTCGACGAGATGACCGGGGCGATGCGCCGGGCCGCCGACCGGATCTTCCCCGGCGGCCCGCCCTCAGAGGCCGCCGTCGTGATCGGGGCATCGAACCTGGTCAAGACGCCCGACCAGGTCGCGTGCCTGCGCGCAGCCATGCGCATCACCGAGACCGCGATGGTCGACGTCCAGCAGCAACTCGCACCCGGTGTAAGACAGACCGACCTGTCGGCCAAGCTGGTGCGCCGGGTCTTCGAGCTCGGCGCGACCGCCAACATGCTCGAGGCGATCTGGCAGGTGATGCCGCGCTCCCGCGCCGAAGGCGTGTGGACCACGCACGGCGACCTCGCGCTGCCGCTGCTGACCAACGAACGCGAGCTGGCCAAGGGCGACGTGCTGTGGACCGACATCAGCATCAGCTATGCGGGTTACTGTTCCGACTTCGGCCGCACCTGGATCGTCGGCGACCAGCCGTCGGCCCACCAACAGGCTCAGTACGAACAGTGGCGACACATTCTCGACGTGGTGCTCGACGTCACCAAAGCCGGTGCCACATCAGGGGATCTGGCCCGCGCCGCGATCGCGGCCAATGGTGGCGTCAAGCCGTGGCTCCCGCACTTCTACCTCGGACACGGCATCGGCCTCTACCCCGCCGAGGCGCCGATGATCGGCACCGACCTCGGTGAGGAGTTCGACGACAACTTCGTGTTTCCGGTCGGGATGACGCTGGTGCTGGAGCCGGTGGTGTGGGAAGACGGCACCGGTGGCTACCGCAGTGAGGAGATCGTGGTCATCAACGAAGAGGGCGCCACCCGGATCACCGACTACCCCTACACGCCGTACGGGCCGCGCTGATGGCCGTCGACGTCGTGCCCGACGCCCTCGATCTTCGGGTCGGTCGCCGGCAACGCGCGCTGGAGCAGATGGAAGCCCACGACATCGACGTGCTGGTGCTGGGCCGACAGGCCAACGTCCGTTACGTCAGCGGGGCGCCGCAGTTGTGGATCGGTGGCACAAGGCCTTTCGGACCTGTCTGTGTGATGCTGCGCGGCAGTGGCGAGATTTTCCTGATGAGCACCGACGACGAGGGGGTCCCCGAGGAGATCGGCCGCGACCGGCTCTACGGTCTGGCCTGGAATCCGATGACATTCATCGATGTGCTGAAGAACATCGATGGGTCGTCGACGGCGAAGCGAGTCGGAACAGACGCCCTCACACCGACTTTCGCCACGCTGCTACCGATCGCGTTCCCGAGCGCCGAATTCGTCGACGGCGAACTGCCGATGCTGGCCGCGCGACGGACCAAGACCGCCGACGAGATCGAGGCGATGTCCGCTGCGATGCGGATCGCCGAAGCCGGGGTCGCCGCCGCGGTCGCGGAACTGCGGCCCGGCCTGACCGAGCAGACTCTGGCGGGCGCGGTGCTGGAGGCGATGGCCGCCGGCGGGGTGAGCACCCCCGCAACCCAGGACGCCGCGTGGGTGACCTCGCGCGAACACCCGTGGCGCCGCGCATCCGGCGACGGGCAAGTGCGCTCCGGTGACCTGATCGTGTTCAGTGCCGGGGCGCTGGCCGACGGGTATGTCGCCGAGGTGGCCCGGACCTGGCCGGTGGGGGAGGTCACAGAACCGACGCGGGAGCTCTACCAACGTTCGAACGACCTGTGGGAGAAGCTGATTGCCGCGTGCCGGCCCGGATCGCGGGCAGCAGACCTGCTGGCCGCTTACGAGGCGGCCGGAGAACCGGCACCCCCGATGGCGGTCGCGCACGGGCTGGGCCTCGGCTTCGACCCGCCGGTGATCTCCCGGCGGTTGCCGGCCACCGCCGACGCCGAGCGCCTGGATCCCGGGATGGTGCTCTCGCTCACCGGTTACGTCTGGCAGGAAGGAATCGGTGGCGTGCTGCGCCGCGACAGCGTGGTGATCACCGACGACGGCCCGCAGGTGTTGACGGCCAGCCCGTCATGGCAGTAGCGCACCGAATCGCTGTGTCTCCCAGAGATTCAGCGCGTTGGTCAGCATCTGCAGGGGTGCTCGCACGCTCTCGTCATCCCTGATGCCGGGGTCTTTGCGGGTCATCGTCGCGGCGGCATCGCCGAAACGTCTCTGGATCAGTGCGGGAATGTCGAGTAGCCAGGCCACCGTCATGATCCTCTTCCAGGAAGCGCGGCGCATCGTCGCGCAGACGTGAAAGAAATTGGGGGGAGCGAATATTGGGCGGCAACAGCGCGGGGCTTGCGGCGGCGAACTCGGCGAGCTGGTCCAGCCGACGGTTCAGCTTCTCCGCGCTGACCGGGACCCGTTCGCCCACCTGCGCGGCCTGCATGTCGACCGGAAACCGATCGCCGACCGGTATGCGTCCCGATAGGTGACCGCCGACCAGCCGGCCCAGCGTCGCGATCAGCACCCGGTAGTGCTCTAGCGGATCGGGCATCTGGTAGTCGAGGCATTTGTGATATTGGCGTTCTATTCCATTGAATCCAAACGGGATTCGCTCCGAGATCAGCAGACCGGTGCCGCTTTCGCGGTGGTAGTCGGCGAACTGGGTGGCCGGCACCGTGACCGGGAATCCGGGATCGCCCGTCAGCGCGGCGAACGCCACCTCGGATTCCATCTGTGTTCTGCCACGGTCGCGGATCGGGTCGTCGAAGTCGCGGGAGAACTTCACGAACAAGTCGGTCGGCGCGGTGCCGGGCTGCTCGTACTCGACTCGCAGCAAGGCTTTACGGCCGGTGCTCCCGCCGGCAACTTCTTCGAAATGGGCGATCCGGGTGACGGTGTCAGCGGTTCCGTAGCGGCGAAAGGCCTGGGTGAGAAAGTTTGTGCCACCTGATCGCAACGCCGCGGGGTCGGCGGGCATCGAAAGGCCGAGGTGGTCTCCGGTGACCCAGCGATCGCCCGACATCACCAGGTCTGTTCGGCGGCGCGCACCAGCATGTGGTTGACCGCGACCCGGCGATTGCGGGTGACGACGTAGAGCACCGCGTCGGCGATGTCCTCGGAAGCCAGCTTGACCATGTCGGCGGTCTGGCGGTCGAATGCGGCGCGCGTCTCGGCGGGCAGGTGGTCGCTGATCTCGGTGTCAACCGTGCCCGGGCCCACCACCCCGACCCGGACCCGCTTGCCGATCAGTTCCTGACGGATGCCCTCGCTGAAAGCGTTGACGCCGAACTTGGTCAGCGAGTAGACGGCGGTGTTGGGCCGGGCCACCCAGCCGGCCGTCGAGCTGATCGTGACCACGTCGGCGACACCGCGGGGTGAATCTGCGGCCGCGTCGATCAGATGGGGGATCGCGGCCCGGGTGACGTACAGGACGCCCTGAATGTTGACCCGGACCAGGTCGTCCCAATCCTGCAGGCGGGCTTCGGAAGCCGGTGCCATTCGCATCAGCCCCGCGTTGTTGACCACCGTGTCGAGCCGGCCCAGCTCCCCGACCGTGCGCTGGACCGCCGCGGCGACCTGGTCGGCGTCGGTGACGTCGGCGGCCACCGCCAGCGCTGTGCCACCCGCCGACTCGATGTCGTGCCTCAGTTGCTCCAGTCGGTCGGCACGGCGGGCCAGCAACGCCACGGCCGCGCCCTGCGATGCCAGGGCGCGCGCGGTCGCGGCGCCGATGCCGCTGCTGGCGCCGGTGACCAGCGCGGTGGTGCCGGCCAGGATCGTGGTGTTCGCGGTCATCTGCCCCCCGTCAGGATCTCGTTGAGAACATAGTCGTCGTGCTCGCCGAGAGTGGGTGCGCCCCGTGCGATCTCGGCCTCAGCGGCCGACATCCGCCATGGCGCCGCCAGTATCGGTCGCTGGCCCTCGCGGTGATCGCTGACGAAGCGATAGAGCCCGCGGTCCCACAGCCGTTGGTCACTGATGATGTCCGCTGTGGTGGCACTCTTGCTGGCCGGCACCCCGGCCGCCCGCAGTTGTTCGCCCAGCCGGACGGCGTCGTGCCGGCGGGTGAAGTGGGCCAGGTCGGAGTCGAGGGCGTCGGTGTGATCGAGCCGGCATCTCGCTGTGGTGTACCGCTTGTCGTCGACCAGCGCGGTTGCGCCCAGCACGTCACACAGCTGACGCCACTGCGCGTCGTCGGCGGTGGCGATGCTGATCCAGTCACCCCCGGTGCAGGGGTAGCAACCGTGCGGCGCCATGTCGGCGTGCCGGTTGCCGTCGGGCGCAAGCTCGTCGCCGGTCAGCTCCCGGGCGAGCAGGCAATCGCCGATCATCGACGTCAGCGTCTCGACCGCCGAGACATCCACGAATTGCCCCTCGCCGGTCAGCTCGCGATGCAGCAGCGCTGCGACCGCGGACAACGCGGCCGCCGCGCCCACGGTGGAGTCGCCGTATCGCATGCTGGTGCCCAGCGGCGGCCCGCCGGGGTATCCGACCAGGGATGCGACCCCGGCCAGTGCGGCGAAGGACGGCGCGTAGCCGGTTTGATAACCAAGCGGTCCGTCGTTGCCCCACATCTTGATGGACACCGAAATGATGTCCTGCTTGACGTCTTTCAGCTGTTGGTAGCCCAGGCCCATCCGCTCCATCGCGCCGGGCCGGAGATTGTTGACCACGATGTCGCTACGCGCGATCAGCGCGCGGAGCCGGTCCAGATCGGCCGCCGACTTCAGGTCGAGCTCGACGCTGAGCACCTCGGGATTGATGCTGAGAAAGAATGGGGCGTGGTCGATGTCCGTGCCGCCGTAAGCGCGCATCTCGTCGGGGTGGCCGGAGCTCTCCACCTTGATCACCTCGGCGCCCAGCAACGCCAGCAGCTTGCCCGCGTAGGGGCCCGCCCACACCTTGGTGAGTTCGACGACGCGGACCCCTTCCAGTGGTCCGCCGCGGGGGATCTTCGGTGGCTTGAGTTGTGCCTGAACTACTTTGAGCGCCGGACGTGTCGTCGCGACGTCGTCGAGCACTGCAGTGGTGTGCTCGCCGAGGATGGGCGCCGCGCCGGTGATCCGGGCCGGTGACGCACTCAGCAGGTAGGGGACACCGGGGTAGGTCGCGGTGCCCAGCACCGGATGGGTGACGTCGCAGAAGAACCCACGGTGCCGGTACTGCGGCGAGTCCTCGAGGTCCGCGGCACTGACGACGGGCACCAACGGAACACCAAGCCGCTGAGCATCTTCGGACACCGCGTCCTTGTTCAGGCCGCGTACCCAGTCGGCGAATCCGTGCCGGAACCGCGCGACCTTCTGCCGGGTGACCGAGAATTCGAGCCAGTCGTCCTCGAATTGGTCGAGCCAGTCCGGCTGTCCCATCAGCTTTTTGACCGCGGCCCAGTGGCTACGGCTGGTCATGTACAGGTAGACGAAGCCGTCCGCGCAGGCGGAGAAGCACGCGGGACCCTGCTGGTCGTAATCGTCGCGGCTGTTCTCCGCAGAGATCTCGCCGGTGATGTAGCGGCCCAGGACGCAGTCCGCGCGTGACGTCAACACCGCGTGCGCCGATACGTCGATGGTCTCACCGGCACCGGTGTGCAGACGTCGGAACAACGACGACGCAACGCACAGCGCCGCGTCCAGGCCGGCCTCGTAGTCGGCGAGGAAGCGGCCGGGACCCTTCAACGGGGGTTTGGCCGGGTCGGCGTGGCTCGGGGTGTGGAAACCCCAGCCGCTGCTGTGAAAGACGTTGAGGCTCTGCGCATTCTGGAGCTCGGGCGGTGCGTCGACCCCGTACGGGGTGACCGAGCAGAACACCACCCCCGGGTGCCGGCCCGGATCGACCCGGGGCGGCACATGGTCGTCGATGACGGCGTCAGACGACGCTACGAGGGTGTCTACCCGGTCGCGATCGAGAATCACCGATCGCTTGCCGGTGTTGAGGTAGGCGAACACCGCGCTGCGCTCCGGGCCGCCGTCGCCGATGATCGGGCCCATCGCCCGGGTGGGGCTGCCACCCGGGCGTTCGACCTTGATCACGTCGGCGCCGAAGTCCGCGAGCAACTTTCCGCAGTATTCGCCGGCAACCGATTCGGCCAATTCGACGATCCGCATCCCCGTCAGTGCCGACATGCGCGACCTCGAGACGTCAGGGCTTGGCGCGCCCTGAGCGGCTCAGCCGCCACTCGGGCGGGAAGTTCAGGTCGTTGTCCTTGACGACGTTGTTGAGGCCCTTTTCGAAAGTGCCACCGGTGAGGTCGACCTCTTCGGCGTCGTTCTTGATCAGCGGCAGCATGCCCTCGACCATGCCGGTGAGCAGGCTGCCGAAGTACTCGCCCTTGTGCTGCTTGTACAACTCCAGGAACGTCTTCTGCACGGCGACGGTGTCGGTAGGCCGGGACCGCGAGCAGGCCAGCGCATACTTCTCGGTCTCGGCTTCCAGCTTGTCGCGCGGCACCACGCTGTTGATGAAGCCGCAGTCGTACATCTCCTTTGCGCTGAACGGCCTTCCGGTGAAGAGCATTTCGGAGAACTTGCGCAGGCCCATCGTCTCGGCCCACCACCACAGCCGCGGTCCCCAGCCCACGTACCGGAACGCCGGGTGCCCGAACAGGGCGTCGTCGGAGGAGATCACCAGGTCGGCGTCCCCGGCCTGGTAGAAGTGCCAGCCGTAGCAGTAACCCTTGGCCTCGATGATGCTGATCTTCCGAAGTTCTTGCAGCGGGCGGTTTCCGGCCCTGGCCTTCGCGTAGAAATCGGTCACCGTGGACAGATAGCGGTAGGAGCCACCGGGCGGGTACTTGACGTCGTCGTCGTTGATCGCGAGTTCGTGGTGCAACGGCAGACCGGGATTTTCGAGCATCGGTCGCTGCTCGGGCAGATCACCACCGCTGCCGAAATCGTCGCCCTCGCCGCGTATCACGACGACCTTGACATCGTCGTCGACGTTGCACTTGTGGATCAGGTCGGCGTAATTCTGCCGCATGCCCAGGCTGGTGGCGTTCTGCGCCTCCGGCCGGTCGAAGGTGATGTAGGCGATGCGGTTCTTATTGTCCTTTTCGAACTTGATGAACTGCTCGGCTTCCTTCTTCAGCTTTTCGTAGTCGTACTCAACCATGGGCCGTCTCCAATGTGTGTCGTTGATTATTTGAACTGGCCGCCAGCGTGGGCGGGAAGCGAAACGCCTGTGATGTAACACCAGGGGTGGAGATGCTCGAGATGTCGCGACCGCTCATGAGGTCGAGGCCGGCATGGTCTCCCATCCCCGCACCGTCGACGTCGGGCTGAGTTTGGCTCTGGTCAGGTCGACCTCCCATTCCGGGAAGCGCCGGAGGATCTCCTCCAACGCGATGCGCCCCTCCAGCCGGGCCAGCGCCGACCCCAGGCAGAAATGGGTCCCGACGCCGAAGGTCAGGTGCTGTCGGGTTTGCCGGTGGATATCGAATTCTTCACTGTTCGAACCGAATTGGCGGGGGTCGCGGTTGGCGGCGCCGATCAGCATCATCATCACCGCGCCCTCGGGGACGGTCTGGCCGTAGTAAGTGATGTCGCGCGTCACATAGCGGGCCGCATGCGGCGCCGGAGGCTCGAAGCGCAGTAACTCCTCGATCGCCTGCGGGATCAAGGTGGGGTCGTCGGCGAGTTGCCGGCGCTGGTCTGGATGTTCGGCGAGAACCTTTCCGGCCCAACCGATCAGCCGGGTGGTGGTCTCGTTGCCGGCGCCGGCGACGACGTTGAGATAGATCAGCAACTCGTCGCGGGACAGCCGGCGGGTGGTGCCGGTCTCGTCGACGAACTCGACGTTGAGCAGCTCGGTCATGATGTCATCGGAGGGATGTTCCGCGCGCCAGTCGATGTAGGCGGCGAAGATCTCCCCGGTGACCAGACCGTGGTCGGCGTTCATCGGCTTGCCGGCCTCGGTGCGCATCTGCGCGTTGGTGTGGTCGCGGATGAATTCCTGGTCGTCCTCGGGAATGCCGAGCAGCATGCTGATCACCTTCATCGGCATCTGAGCGCCCAGGTCGGCGACGAAGTCGAGGTGTCCCGTCCCGATCAGCGGGTCCAGCGACTGGGCGCAGAAGTCGCGGATCTGCTGTTCGAGCGCCGCGATCTTGCGCGGGGTGAACATCCGGGAGAGCAGCTTGCGGTGGATGTCGTGGACCGGCGGGTCTTCCATGATGAGCAGCCCCGGCGGGATGTCGAGGTTGGCCTTGATCAGCTCGACGATGATGCCGCGCGCCGAGCTGAAAGTCGCGTGATTCACCAGCGCCTTGTCGACGTCGTCGAATCGGCTCAGCGCGTAGAAGTCGTGCTCGGTGTTGTAGTACAGCGGCGCCCGTTCACGCAGTCGCGCGAAGGTGGGATAGGGGTCCGCGTTGACGACGACGTCGTAGGGGTCGTAATTGACGTCTTGAACATTCGCGTCGGTGCTGATCGTCACGAAATCTTGCCTTTCGCCTCAACTTCGGTGATCCGGATGGGCCGCACACCGAGTCGATGCCGCCAGTGTGTCAGCGTCTCGGGCGGTTTGGGCGATTTGTACTTTTCGCTTAACCGGACCGGGCGCGCGCTTACCCGCCACCGGCAACTCTATTGCCGTAGAGAAGTAAACGGGCCGGATTCGGCGGCTAATGTGCCCGCGGTTGCAGGGCGGCGCCGTCGTGGGTGAGTTGACCTTGGCGCTCGCTGCCCAACACTCCGGCCACGATCGCCGACAGCACGCCGTCGAGTTGCTCCGGAGTGTCGATGATCCGGTCGCCATGGACAAACCGCAGCATCAGACCGTTGATGAAAGTCAGCGTGACATTGCTGAGGTCGTCGACCACGTCGGGGGCCAGCTCGGCGCCGTGCGGCAGCAGCTGGACCAGGATGTCGTGGTGCAGCTTGGTGAAAGCGTCGACGGCACGCTGCAGGGTGGCACCGATTGCCGGATCGCGGGTGGCGTGGATCGTCAGCTCATAACGCGCCCGGGTACGGCTGAGCTGGGGTTCTTCGCCGCTCTGGATGACCACCTTGGCCAGTGTGGACGCCGACGACCCGTCTTCGAGGGCGGCGCCGTCGGCGACCGTCTGCAACGTCGCCAGGTCGAGTTCGACCATCCGCTCGGCGACGGCGTGCAGCAACGCCGACCGGGTGCGGAAATAGAACGACGTCGTGCCGTCGGGCACACCGGCACGGCCGTCGACTTTCAGATGGCTCAGCCCCTTGGAGCCGTCGTCGGCGAGCAGCTGTATCGCCGCATCGCACAGTTCGCGCCGGCGTTGATCGGGGTTGGGCTTGCGTCGTCTAGGTATCCCGGCAGTGTAGCGGCGATTCACCCGCGGCTTTGACGTCCCGGACGAGCCAGGTTTTGGCCGGGATCGGCGCTACTCTATATTCGTAGTGTTAGCGTCGAATTGATTTACCCGTCGAACGGACAACACGTGGCCGCTCCCGCCAGCACGCTCGATCAACTGCACCGCCCGCTATCCCGGTCGCAGGCGTCGCCGCGCGAGGCGCCCAAAGTGACTGGAACGTATCGATTTCAGGTGATGGCCGCCGGCATCGCCGACGCGGTGATGTCGATCGGTGGACTGATCTTCGACCGCGCGATGGCGGGCTGGGACGTCAGCGTCGTGGTCGACGGTGAGCCTGATCGCGGGGTGGACCACCGCCCGATCAAGATTCTGGGCGCGCGGGTGGTCACCCGGTCGCCGGACGCAGACGACGACCGTCCGAACCTGCTCGCTGTCGCGACCGACCTCATGGTCCGCAGCGATGCGGTGCGCCGTCGTGTGCTCGAGGTCGGCAAAGGTGGCGAGACCGCCGTGCTGCTCTGGGGCCGGCATCACCCGACGACCTTCGGCCGCACCTTCGTCGCCGCCCGGCATCAGCCGAGTGCGGCCGCCCAGGTCTTCAAATCCCAGGCCCTGATGGCCGGCGGGATGCAGGCGTCCCAGCGCGCCGACGAGGGCTTTTATTCGATGGCGTGAGCGTCAGGCCGGCTTGCCGGCCGAGACGAACTGCAGGTTGCGCTGGATCTGCTGATCGATGTCGGTCAGGCCGGCGTCGGAGAACAAGTCGACGAAGACGTCACGGTCAAACAGGCGCAGCCCGATCACTTTTGCGCTTGCCTGCGTCGCCTGCCGGACGCCTGGCAGCTGAGTGGCGTAGCTGGTCAAGATCGCCACCCGACCGCCGGGCCGCAGCACGCGGACCATTTCGCGGGCGACCTTGAAAGGCTCAGGCATCAGATACAGCGCGCCGAAACAGCAAACGGCGTCGAAGGTTTCGTCGTCGAACGGCAGCGATCCCGCGTCACCGCGCACATAGCAGGTACGCGGTCCACTGTTGTCCTGCACGGCGCGGCTGAGCATCGGCACCGAAATGTCGAGTCCGACCGCCAGCCCGTCCGGCGGCAGCTGTTCAACCAGCTTGCTGGTGAAATTGCCTGGGCCACAGGCGATGTCGAGTAAGCGAGAGGCGCCTGACAGGCCGAGAGTCTCGGCCGCGCGACGTTGTTCGGAGCCGGTGGTGACGCCGCTGGCGACATAAAATGCCACCGGCCGCCACAGCCGTTCGTACACTCCCGCCACCAGCGGGCTGTTCATCGCGGCCTGGGCCAGCGTCGGGGTTTCACTGGCCACCGACTCGCCGAGCACGTCGAGAAAGCCGTGCCGCAGGCTCGCCTCACGGTTGAGCAAGGCACGGGTGGTCTGCAGCGGATCATCGGTGCGGGTCATGACAGTGAGTCTGCCGGGGCGCGTGTTCTTGCTGCAACACGCGCACAACCCATAGCCTGGCAACATCTTCAACGGCGACGGGGGCGGCATGGTGAGCGAGTTGACCACGCTGCGCGCCGATGAACTCGCGGCGCTGGACATCTTCAAGGGGCGCGCCGCCGAGGACCTCATGCCGCTGGCGGCCAGCCTGCAACCGCTGCAGGCCGCGGCGGGACAGGTCCTGATGCGCCAGGGCGAGAGGGCGGTGTCGTTCCTGCTCATCGCGTCGGGCGCGGCCGAGATCCAGCACGTCGCGGAGGACCACGTGGTGACCGTCGAGCACGTCGCGGCCGGCACGATCGTCGGCGAGATCGCGCTGCTGCGCAACATCCCGCGGACCGCGACGGTGACCACCACCAACGTGCTGACCGGCTGGGTCGGCGACAGCGACGCTTTCGCGCGGCTGGTGCACATTCCCGGGATCATGACCCGGCTGGTGCGCACGGTTCGCCAGCGGCTCGCGGCGTTTCTCACGCCGATCCCGGTCCGCACCCGCGACGGCACCGAGCTGCTGCTGCGTCCGGTGCTGCCCGGAGACAGCGCCCGCACCCTGCAGGGGCATGTCCGGTTCTCCGCCGACACCTTGTACCGGCGGTTCATGTCGGCGCGGGTGCCGAGTCCGGCGCTGATGGATTATCTGGCTGAGGTCGACTACGTCGACCACTTCGTCTGGGTGATGACCGACCGGGACGGCAATCCGATCGCCGATGCGCGATTCGTGCGCGACAACCACGATCCCGACGTCGCCGAGATCGCGTTCACGGTCGCCGACGCTTACCAGGGTCGGGGGATCGGGTCGTTTCTGATCGACGCCCTCGCCGTTGCCGCGCGGGTGGCCGGGGTGGAGAAGTTCTCGGGGCGAATGCTTGCCGACAACGTGGCGATGCGCACACTGATGGATCACTATGGCGCGTTCTGGCAGCGCGATGACGTCGGGGTGGTCACCACCGTCGTCGACGTTCCTGATTCCGCGCACCTGTCACTGGATCGCGACATGATCACCAGCATCAAACATGTTGCCCGTCAGGTCATTCGGGCCGTCAGCTGACATGCGGCGGTTTGCCGGAGCGGCGATACTGCTACTGCTCGCCGGGTGTGCCCAACCGGCGGAGCTCCCAGCGGCGCCGTCGGCCGGCGCATCGGCGCGCCACGTCGACCCGGGCAACATCAGACGGGTGCGGCGCGACCTGCCGCCGGGCTACGAAGTGGCTCCGATAGCGGATCTGGCTTCACCGCAACGTATTTGGGGGCTAGCGGGTGCCGGCGCGGCCAGCCCGGAGCGCTGCGCGCAGCTGGCCGACCCGGCCGGTGGTCATGGCCAGCGGGCCCAGGGCATTTCCGGGTCGGGTGCCGGTGGCACGGTGTATGCGGTGGTCGTCCTCGCTGCATCCGGCACGGTGGCACTGGATCACGCCGTGGTGGACCAGTGCCGGCAGTGGAGCATGACCGATGGCCGCGCCCGCGCTCGTATCAGCATCGTCGACGCGCCCCACATCGACTCCGCCGAGACGCTGGGAATGGCGGCGAGAATAGCGACCTCCGTCGAGGGCGGCAATGAAATCGCCTCGCAGGCAAGCACCTTCACCGCGTACCTCGGTGACTACTATGCCTTCACCACGCTGATCAGCGATCCCGGCTCGCCGCATCCGGCGTTGACGCCGCAATTCGCGGCGGACCTGCTGGTGAAAACGGTATCAGCCGTACGCGGGTGACGGCGGTGCGTTAGATTGGCCTCAATGATGCGGATTGCTGTTGCCCTTGGGACGGTCTGCGTGTTGGCAGCGTGCTCCCATGGTTCCTCGGAGGCGCCACCGTCGGCGGATATCTCGAAGATCACGCAGGTCAAGTCCGACTTCGGGCCTGGCTACAAAGTCAAGGAAACCGCCAAAACCGCAATCGATCCCAAGGTGCTGGCGACGCACAAGCTGCCACCGGGGCTGACTTTCGATCCGCCCGACTGCGCGGAGTTCGTCATCGGTGACGACATGCCGGCGGGACTGCAGGGAAACATGGCCGCGGTGGCCGCCGAGGGTGAGGGCGGGCGCTTCATCGCGATGGCCGTCCAGACGTCGGCGTCGGTGCCGTTCAAAGAACCCCCGCGAAACTGCGCCAAGGTGGCGTTCCAGGGCGGTCGGGTGCGGGGGCTGATCGAGGTGGTCGAGACGCCGCACATCGACGGCACCCAGACGCTCGGCGTGCACCGGCTGTTGCAAACCGTGGTGCAGGGCAAGCCGCGCAGCGGCGAGTTGTACAACTACACCGCGCATTTCGGCGACTACCAGGTGATCGTCACTGCCAACCCGATGCCCATTCCGGGTCAGCCGCCGAAGCCGGTCGACACCAAACAGGCTCGCGATCTGCTGGTTAAGTCGGTGGCCGCGATCAAGAACTGATCGCTAGCGGACGTCTCTCGGCCGGAATTGGATACTGACCCGCGGCCCGGTGCTGGCCGACGTTTTCGGCACCGAGTGCTCCCAGGTGCGCTGGCAGGAGCCACCCATCACCAACAGGTCGCCGTGTGCCTGTGGCAGTCGCAGTGATGCACCGCCGCCCCGGGGCCGCAACGCGAGGGTGCGGGTGGCGCCGAGACTGACGATCGCCACCATGGTGTCCTGCGTGCTGCTGCGTCCGATGGTGTCGCCGTGCCACGCCACACTGTCGGATCCGTCGCGGTACCAGCACAGGCCGACGGTGGTGAACGGTTCACCGAGTTCGCCGGCGTAGATGTCGTTGAGCCGTCGACGGATTCGGGCCAGTAGCGGATGCGGCGCTTCGTCGACGGAGAGGTCGTGGAAGCTCACCAGGCGAGGCACATCCAGCACCCGGTCGTACATTTGTCGGCGCTCGGCGCGCCAGGGGATGGTTTCCAGGAGCTCGCCCAACGTCTCGTCGGCCCCGGTCAACCACCCGGAGCGAACGTCGATCCAGGCACCGTGATCCAGCGACCGGCGTTCGTTGCACTCGAACAACGACTGCTGTACCTCCATCGCCACGCGGGCGATTCTATCGCACGCTTGTTCGATTTTCACGTGTGGCGACGAAGGCCGAGGCGTCCGGAGAAGGTCACCGACACGCCCCGGGCCGGACACCGAACGATCACGATCCGGTCGCCGACCTGCCGCTGCCGGACCCGACCTGTCACTGTCGTAGGCGTGACTATGGATGTGGACGACGAGTTGGCTCTGTACACGGACAAGAGGCCCTACCGCTGCGCGAACGGACACTGGCTGCTGCCCGGGCACATGATCGTCGCCACCAGGGGGTGCACCTGCAGTCGAGGTCGGCACACGACCTGGGAATGCGAGTGCGGCGATGTCACCTACTCGCCGAAGCTGCGCGAAGCCTGCGCACTGGGTTGACCCGGAAGCACGAAACAGCAGTCAGGGCAGGTGATCAGGCGGCTCCGCGACCGAGGATTCTGTTTCGCGTTACAGGTGAGGGTGCATAGCCTCGTTGGGCAAGGGCGCGGACGGTGCGCGCGAGGACGTCGCGGGGACGGTCCTCGTTGACCACTTTGTTTACGTGCCAACCGAGATCGTCGAGCAGTTCCGCTCGCCGGATGTCTTTCACGTATTGGCGTCGATCGAGGCGATGGTGTTCGCCGTCGTACTCGAGGCCGACCATCGGAGCCTCCCAACCCATATCCAGGTAGGCGACGAATTCGCCGTCGCTGACCCGGATCTGTGTACTCGGCCGCGGAAGGCCGGCCTTGATCAGGACGAGTCGCAACCAGGTTTCCTTTGGTGACTCCGCTCCGGCATCCATCAGGTCGATCGCCGAACGCGCGAGGTTGTTTCCTCGAGCTCCCGGGTAGCGGTCGACGAGATAAGTCAAGTCGTGCTTCGTTATTCGTGTTGCGCGAGCGAGATCGCCGAGGTGTGCCACGGCCGTCGTAGTCGGTAGGTGTCGCGCGAGATCGAAACCGGTGCGCGCCGCCGTCGCCACCCTCACACCGCGAATGACGGTCACTTCGTCGGGTGCGATCCGCTCGTTACGCGCAATGATGCCCGGCGGGTAGTGGTTGTTCCGCCAGAGCATCTCGATCGGTGAGGTCTCGCGAACCCACGTCGCGCCGTGCAGTGCTGCGGCGGCTCGGCCGGTGATGGTTGCCCGACGCTGGGACCACAGGAATGCCCCGACGGTCATCGCCGCCAATGTCTGTTCGCCGCCTTTGGCAATGTAGACATCCGGAAATATCGGCCGGTAGTTCCAGCGCAGTTGTCCGCGGGTGAGCGCGCCGCGGGCGATCGCTTCGCTGCCGACAGTCGGAGCTTCCATGGGCGCGATGATGCTGGTTGGTGATCAGCTGCGGCTCCAGGCAGAAGCCAGGGCTGTGGATAAGCGGCATCGACAGCCCTGGATTCTGTTTCGCGGGAGGGCGCTAGCGCCAGCTGGGTAGCCAGATCTCCATGTTCCAGGTGTTCTGCGAAATCGGCTGACCGGTCAGAATGGGGAACAGCCAGGCGAAGTTCGTCAAAACCATTGCGACGTAACAGGACACCGCGATCAGCCCGAGGCTGCGCCGCTCCGGTCCCTGATTGGGTTTGTAGAGGATGTCGCCGAGGATGAGGGCGATCGCCATCGCCAGAAACGGCGCCATGGTCGCCGCGTAGAAGAAGTACATCTGCCGATCGATGTCACCGAACCACGGCAGCCAACCCGCGCAGTACCCGACGAGCACCGCGGCGTAGCGCCAGTCGCGGCGCACCAGCATCCGCCAGCAGGCGTACAACAGCACGGGCACCGAAATCCACCACAGCGCCGGTGTGCCCACCAGCATCACCGCTTTGACGCACGACTGCGCACCGCAACCCGGCACGTTCTGCTGATCGATCGCATAGAGCACGGGCCGTAACGACATCGGCCAGGCCCACGGCTTGGATTCCCACGGGTGGTAGTTACCTGCGGAATTCGTCAACCCGGCGTGGAAGTGATACGCGTTCGCGGTGTAATGCCACAGCGAGCGGATGGCATCGGGCAGTGGGACATTCGAGTGTCTACCGATCGACTGACCTACCTCGTGGCGGTCGATCGCCGTCTCGGACGCGAACCACGGCGCATAGCTGGCCAGGTAGACCCCGAACGGAATCAGCAACAGCGCGTACGCCGTTGGGAACAGGTCGCGCCGTACCGTGCCCAGCCACGGCCGCAGCACCCGGTACTGCCTGCGGGCCGCCACGTCGAACGCCAACGACATCAACCCGAAGAACACGACGAAGTACAGCCCGGACCACTTTGTCCCGCAAGCCAATCCGAGAAGCACGCCCGCGCCGAACCGCCACCACCGCACGCCCAGCCGCGGTCCCCAGACCGTCTCGGCGATGCGATCCTCGGTGAAGGCCACATACATACGTTCGCGGACCTGGTCGCGGTCGACGATCAGGGCGCCGAACGCGGCAAGCACCAGGAACGCCAGGAAACCGTCGAGCAACGCGGTGCGGGCCACCACGAAGCTGACCCCGTCGGCGATCACCAGCAGTCCCGCGATCGCCCCGACAAGCGTCGAACGGCTGATCCGCCGCACGATCCGGACGACCAGCGCCACCATGATCGTGCCGAGGATCGCGCCGGTGAAGCGCCAACCCAGTCCGGTGTAGCCGAACAACGCCTCGCCGGTCGCGATCAACTGCTTGCCCACCGGCGGGTGCACGACCAGGCCGTAGCCGGGGTTGTCCTCCACTCCGTGGTTGTGCAGCATCTGCCAGGCCTGCGGCGCGTAGTGCTTCTCGTCGAAGATCGGTGTTCCGGCATCGGTGGGCGAACCCAGGTTCACCGTTCTGGTCAGCGCCGCCAGCGCCGTGATGACGCCGGTGACCACCCATCCTTCGAGCCGGTCCACCGGACCGAAATCGGGTGCGGGCACCAGGGGTCCGGGGCTGATCACCGGTGCTTCGTCATCGGCGACGACGTCGTCGGTCAAGGCGGTCATCAGAACTGATCGTAGGCTGTCGCCCATGACGACGTGCCGTCGACGATGCAGAGCGAAGCGATGAGGAGGAGCGGCACGTGAGCTCGGACCGTGCCGTCGACGATGCAGAGCGAAGCGATGAGGAGGAGCGGCACGTGAGCTCGGGCCGTGCCGTCGACGATGCAGAGCGAAGCGATGAGGAGGAGCGGCACGTGAGCTCGGGCCGACTGCTGCTGGGCGCCACCCCGCTGGGCCAGCCGTCCGATGCGTCGCCACGGCTGGTCGCGGCACTGGCCACCGCCGACATCGTTGCCGCCGAGGACACCCGCAGGTTGCGGATGCTGGCCAAGGCCCTCGACGTCGTGGTTGCCGGGAAGGTGGTCAGCCTCTTCGACCACAACGAGGCGGCCCGGGTGCCCGCTCTGATCGAGCAGCTCACCGCCGGGGCCACCGCTCTGGTGGTCAGCGATGCCGGAATGCCGTTGATCAGCGACCCGGGCCACCGGCTGGTGGCGGCGTGCGTGGAAGCCGGCATTCCGGTGCAGTGTCTGCCCGGACCGTCTGCGGTGACGACCGCGCTGGCCGTCTCGGGCCTGCCTTCGGAGCGGTTCTGTTTCGAGGGATTCGCGCCGCGCAAACAGGGCGCGCGCCGCAACTGGCTGTCGTCACTGGCAGCCGAGTCGCGCACGACGGTGTTCTTCGAATCGCCGCGCCGCCTGCACGCCTGCCTGCTCGACGCGGTCCAGCAGCTGGGCGGAGACCGGCGGGCCGCGGTCTGCCGCGAGCTGACCAAGGTGCACGAGGAAGTGCTGCGCGGGTCGCTGGACGAGCTGGCCACCTGGGCCGCCGACGGCGTGCTCGGCGAGATCACCGTGGTACTGGCCGGCGCGGTGTTGCAGGCTGACCTGCCCACGCTGGTGACCCAGGTGATCGCGCTGGCCGACGGCGGCATGGGCGTCAAAGACGCGTGCGCGCAGGTGATCTCGGCTACACCAGGTGCGACGTCACGGCGTGAGCTCTACGACGCGGTGTTGCGCGCCCGATGATCGGGGCGGCCTTGTGCAGGCACTCCTCCCATTCGGCATCGGGGTCGGAATCGGCGGTGATTCCGCCGCCGGAGCCCAGCACCGCGTTGCCGACCGCGTCGAACTCCACCGTGCGGATCGCGACGTTCAGTTCGCAGCCGGCTACCGGTGACGCCAATCCAACTGTGCCGCAGTATATTCCACGGCTGTTGTGCTCCCACTGCGAAATCAGCTCTCGGGCACGCAGTTTGGGTGTTCCGGTGATGGACGCCGGTGGAAAGGTCGCATCGAGCAGGGTCGCGGTGGGCAGCTGCACGGGAATCTGCGCCGACACCGTCGACACCAGATGCCACACGCCCGGCGCGGGCCTGACGACCAGCAGCTCGGGCACCGTGACCGAACCGGTGACCGCAACCCGCCCCAGGTCGTTGCGGACCAGGTCGACGATCATCACGTTCTCGGCGACGTCCTTGCTCGACGCCCGCAATGCCGACGGGGGAGCGTACAGCGGCAGCGTGCCCTTGATCGGGCTCGACGTCACCAGATCACCTCGGCGGCAGAGGAACAACTCCGGTGACAGCGACGCGACCGCGCCCCAGGGGCCGGCGACGTAGGCCGCCCGGGCCGGATCCGTGCGCGCGACGCCGTCGAGGAAGAAGTCCAGCGGGTCGCCGGCGATCGTGCCGGTGAACTGGGTGCACACGCAGGCCTGGTAGACCTCGCCGGCCCGGATGGCCTCCAGGCAGGCCAGCACTCCGGTGCGATGCGCCTGCTGGTCGGCGGCGTTCCAGTCGATCCGGTAGGCGCGCGCGGCGGTGAGGGAGGTCAGCGCCTCGGCCAGCCAGCCGGGCATCGGGGCGCCGGACAGGCTCTCGTACCACCACTGTCGGTCGCGGTCGCAGCGCAGCACGCAGTCCGTCCAACCGCCGGCGGCCTCGGGAACCCGGCCGGGCTGGCCCGCTGCACCCGGATCCGGGTAGGACAGGTAGCCGATCCAGCCCCCGCCGACCGTGGTGCTGTGCGAGCCGGGCCGGACGTCGAAGGCATCGGCCGGGTCGACGGGAAGAACCGGCAGGCTGGGCGCGATGACTGCCAGCGCGCCGAACCACTGCCCGGTCAGCGCGGCGGGCGGCGGCAGGTCGAACCGGCGGGTGGCGTCGCCGACGGCGCGAAGCACCTCGTGGGCGCTGCCCAGATCGCCGAGCCGGTCGATTCGCACGCCCCTAGCTTGGCAGAAATCTCAGCCGCGGCTGATTTTGCGTGCGGTCGTGACCGCGGCGAGCTTGTCCGGATTGCGCATGGCGTAGAAATTGCTGATCTTGCCGTCGACGATCTCGACGGTGAAGACGCCCTCCAACGTCTCGCCGTTGTAGAGCAGGACGGCGGGTGCGGAATTGCAGACCACCATCTCTGCGCGGACATCCGGCAGCTGCATGCCGCGGCTGATCAGCCCGACGATCGCCCGGGCCACCTTGTCGGCGCCGACCACCGGACGGCGGGCCGCGCTGGCCTTGCCGTTGCTGTCGGCGGTCCACACCACGTCGGGCGCCAGCATCGCCATCACCGCCTGCACGTCGCCGCCGGCCGCCGCCGCCATGAACTCCGCGGCGATCCGGGTGTTCTGCCCCGGGTCGGCCGGCGCGAAACGTTTGCGCCGCGCCTGCACATGTTCGCGGGCGCGGTGCGCGACCTGGCGTACCGCCGACTCCGATTTGCCGACCGCGGAAGCGATTTCGTCATAGTCGAAACCGAACGTCTCGCGCAGCACGAACACCGCCCGCTCGTCGGGACTCAAGGTCTCGAGGAGCACCAGCATAGCCATCGAAACCGATTCGGCCAGAACGACATCGGCCGAGGGATCCTGCTCGTCGAGCAGTAGTGGCTCGGGCAGCCAGGGGCCGACGTAGTCCTCCCGGCGCCGGGCACCCGCCCGCCGCGCATTGAGCGCCTGGCGAGTGACCAGCCGGGCCAGATAGGCCTTGGTGTCCTGCACACCGCTGAGGTCGACCTCGGCCCACCGCAGGTAGCTGTCCTGCAGCACGTCATCGGATTCGGTTGTCGAGCCCAGGATTTCGTAGGCGATGGTGAACAGTAGCGGCCGCAGCAGCATGAACCGTTCGGCGTGACCGTCGGAGGCGGTCACGCTGCCGTGACCGCCTCGGCCGCCGGACGGTGTGCCCGCTTGCTTCCCTTGAGCCACCGATACCAGCCGGGCTTGGCGGCCTCTTTGCGGATGCCCCACACCGTGCCCTTGCAGACCAGTTCCTTGATGGACGCGGCGATGCGGCCACCGATGAAGAGGTTGAGCGGTGTGTCGTCCAAGTGGGCGAGCTGGATCGTGGCGTGGCGGCGGCCGATGCTGATGCACTGACCCGTGAAGGCCTGGTCGACCGCGGCGGGCGGGGTGCCGGCGATGCGGCTGAGCACCGTGTTGGCGGCCTGCGCGCCCAGCGGGATCGCGGCCTGGCAGCTCATCCGCAACGGCTGGCCGGCCGGCGCCGCTGCGTCACCTGCCGCCACGATGCGGGGATCATCCACGCTGGTCAGTGTCTCATCGGTGACCAGCCGGCCCAAGGTGTCGGTGTGCAGGCCGCTACGGGCGGCCAATTCCGGCACCCCGAAGCCCGCCGTCCACACCGTCAGCGCGCTCGGCAGCACCGAGCCGTCGGTGAGCACCACCGCGTCGGCGCGGACCTCGGCGACGGTCGCGGTCTCGCGCACGTCCACGCCGAACCGGCGCAACCACTTGGCCACCGAGCGCCGGCCCGGCCGGCTCAGTGACGGGCCCAGCGTCCCGCCACAGACCAGGTGCACCCGACGGCCCTGCTCGGCCAGCTCGGATGCCGTTTCGATGCCGGTCAAACCGGCGCCGACGACGGTCACCGGCGCGGCCGGATGCAGCTCGCCGAGCGCGCCGCGGAGTCGTTCGGCCTGCTCGAGTTCGGCTATCGGGTAGGCGAATTCAACGGCTCCGGGCACTGCGGCCGGCACGACGCCGGTGCTGCCGACCGCGTAGATCAGGTAGTCGTAGTTCAGCGTCGCGCCGGAGGACAGCTCGACGGTGCCCTCGGCGGTGTCGATCCGTTCGGCGTTGTCGATCACCAGTCGGACGCCCTCGCCGAGCATGGTTCCGTAATCCACGGCCGCGCCGCCGCTGCCGGCGGCCAACTCATGAAGCCGGATCCGCTCGACGAACACCGGCCGCGGGTTCACCACGGTGATGGAATCGATGCCCGGATTGAGCCGCAGACGGTTGGCGGCCAACGTGCCGGCGTATCCGCCGCCGATCACGACGATGTGAGTGCTCTGGGCGGTCATGGTCTTCTCCTGTCTGAAGGGGATGTGCTGCCCTCAAGACACCGCCACCCCCACCGCTGTGACAGCGTGTGACCAGGCTCACTTCGTCGCGCAGACCTCCGCGACCAGGATGTCGAGGCGGGCGGCGTGGAACTCGGGGCGCAACCGGCCGCCGCGGTCGAGCGTGATGAGCCCGTGCAGCGCGGCCCACACCACCTCGGTCAGGGTGTCGCGGTCGCGGTCGCCGGCGACCGCTTCGACCGCGGCGCGCAGCTCCGCGAAGGCCGCGCTCAGTTCCTTCGGGGTGTCTTCGGCGGCGAACGCCAGCGTGCTGGCCCGGACGAACATGGCGTCGAACAGCGCCGGATTGTCGCGGGCAAACCCGGTGAATGCCTTGGCAACCCGGGCCAGCGCGGCGCGGCCGTCGGTGACGTGGGCGCGGGCGGCGGACAGCGCGTCGCGCAGCTCGCCGAAGCCCTCGACCGCGACCGCCGCCACGATGCCGTCCATACCGGCGAAATGCTTGTAGAGCACCGGCTGGCTGTATTCGATCTCGGCCGACAACCGGCGGGTGGTGACCGCATCCCAGCCCTCTGCCTCGGCCAGTCTGCGCGCCGTGGTGGTGATCAACTGCCGTCGCGCGGCACGTTCGCGCTCGCGGCGATCCTCGATGGCCATCGACTCATGGTAGCTGCGCTATCAATTCTAGCGGTGCTATTGACGCAGTGAGTCGTGGAGGTTAGCGTTGCTAACACCTAATCGAGGAGGACCCATGGCCGCCGAACTGGTCGCAGTGATCGCGGTGCTGAGCGCCGCGGTGGTCTACGGCACCGACGTGTTCTGCGCTGCCGTGCAACGGCCGGCGCTCGCTGAGGTCGACGACGCGGTTCTGCTCGCGGTGATGGGCAACATCCATCGTTACGGTGACACGCGGATGCCGGTGCCGGGCGTGCTCGGTCTGGTCGCGGCGGCCACCAGCACCGCGCTTTTCGCGATGTCGGGTCGCTGGACGCAGGCCGGGGCGGCCGGCGGTGCGGTCGGTCTGCTCGTGGTGTGGCTGGTGATCTACCTGCGGGTGAGCGCCCCGATCAATCGCCAACTGACCGCTGCGGTGGACCGTTCCGAGACGATCGCGAATGTTCGCGCGCTGCAACAAAAGTGGGACGCTGTCATCAACGTGAGGGCAGCCCTGCAAGGACTGGCGGTCGCATCCCTGTGTGCGACGCTGCTGATGTGAAAGGTTGAAACATGGTCAACAATGTCGCGAGACTCCTCATGCGGGCGGCCCCGCTGTTCAACGCGCCCGTCGCGGCGATCGCCGCTTCGCCCCGGTTCGGAAAGCTGCTGCGGCGCAACGTCACGATGATCAGCTACACCGGACGACGGTCGGGACGGACGTTCAGCATCCCGGTGGCCTACCGTCGTCGCGGCGACGAGGTCGAGGTCGGCGCAAACCTGCCCGACGCCAAAACCTGGTGGCGCAATTTCGTCGGCGAAGGCGGTCCCGTGACCCTGACGCTGGACGGGACCGAACGCGCGGGGCACGCCGTTGCCCACCGCGACGCCGACGGCCGGGTGACGATTCGTATTCGCCTGTCGCGCTAGCGAACTCACTCGGCCTGATAGCGCGGGAAGACCCCGCTCGGTGCCGGCAGCGCCGTGCCGGGCCGCAACCGTGTGCCGATCGAGTCGAAGCCGCGCTGCTCGGGTGACTGGCCGAGCAGGTCGAGCAGCTTGGCGGCCGAATCCGGCATCACCGGCTGAACCAGCAGCGCTGCGATGCGCACCGCCTCACAGGTCGTGTAGAGCACCGTCGCGAAACGCGCGTGGTCGGCCTCGGCGTCGCTCTTGCGCAGTACCCACGGCTCCTGCGCCGAGAAGTACCGGTTAGCCGCACCGAGCATCAGCCAGATCGCCTCCAGCGCGAGATGCATGGCCTGGTTGTCGAATTCGGCGCGCACCTTGGCCAGCAGGCCGTCGGCGAGGGCGAGCAATTCGTTGTCGTCAGCGCTGAACTCCGCGGGTGTCGGCACCACGCCGTCGAGGTTCTTGGCGATCATCGACAGCGACCGCTGGGCCAGGTTGCCCAGCTCGTTGGCCAGGTCGGCGTTGATCCGGCTGACGATCGCGTCCTCGCTGTAGCTGCCGTCCTGGCCGAAAGGCACCTCGCGCAGCAGGAAGTACCGCACCTGGTCCACCCCGAAGGTGTCGACCAAAGTGTTCGGATCGACGATGTTGCCGACCGACTTGCTCATCTTCTCGCCCTTGTTGAGCAGGAATCCGTGCGCGAAAACCCGGCGCGGCAACGGGATTCCCGCCGACATCAGAAATGCCGGCCAGTAGACGGTGTGGAACCGGATGATGTCCTTGCCGATCATGTGCAGATCGGCCGGCCAATAGCGTTGGAACAGTTCCGATTCGGTGTCGGGAAAGCCGACGCCGGTCAGATAGTTCGTCAGCGCGTCGACCCAGACGTACATGACGTGGTCGGGATGGTCGGGCACCTTCACGCCCCAGTCGAATGACGTGCGCGAGATGGACAGGTCGCGCAGACCGCCCGAGACGAAGCTGACCACCTCGTTGCGCCGCACCTCCGGAGCGATGAAGTCGGGGTGGGCGTCATAGTGCGCCAACAACTTCTCGGTATAGGCGGACAGCCGGAAGAAAAAGGTCTGTTCCTCGGTCCAGGTCACCGGGGTGCCGGTCTCGACGGCGATCCGGGCGCCGTCGACGAGGGCGGTCTCCGACTCGACGAAGAAGCGCTCGTCGCGCACCGAGTACCAGCCCGAGTAGCTGTCCAGATAGATGTCGCCGGCGGCGGCCATCCGGCGCCAGATCTCCTTGGACGCCTCGTGGTGGTCGGCGTCGGTGGTGCGGATGAACCGGTCGAAGGAGATGTTGAGCTTCGTCTGGAGGCGCTGGAACACATCGGAGTTTCGCCGGGCCAGGTCGGCGGTCGGAATGCCCTGCGCCGCGGCCGTCTCGACCATCTTGAGGCCGTGCTCGTCGGTTCCGGTGAGGAAGCGGACGTCGAAGCCGTCGAGGCGTTTGAACCGGGCGATCGCGTCGGTGGCGATGTACTCGTAGGCATGCCCGACGTGCGGGTCACCGTTGGGGTACGTGATCGCGGTGGTGACGTAGTACGGCTTCATCGCCTCATACCTTATTTGCCGGGCAACTTATGGTGTGCGCGTGAGTTCCAAACGTCCGCCGCCGCCCGCCCCGCCGCGGCTGGGTCCGTTGATCGACGCGCACACCCACCTGGATGCCTGCGGCGCGACGGATGCTGATGACGTGCGGGCGATCGTGGACCGCGCGGCGGCGGTCGGGGTGACGGCGGTGGTCACCATCGCCGACGACCTGGCGGCGGCGCGCTGGGCAACCCAGGCCGCTGATTGGGACGCCCGGGTTTACGCCGCGGTGGCGCTGCATCCCACCCGCGCGGACGCGTTGACCGAGGACGCCCGCGCCGAGATCGAGCGGCTGGCCGCCCACCCACGGGTGGTGGCGGTCGGGGAGACCGGCATGGACCTGTTCTGGCCCGGGAAGCTCGACGGTTGCGCCGACCCGGCCGTGCAGCGGGAGGCATTCGCCTGGCACATCGACCTGGCCAAGCGAACCGGGAAACCGCTGATGATCCACAACCGCGACGCCGACGCCGACGTGCTCGACGTGCTGCGGGCCGAGGGAGCCCCGGAAACCGTGATCTTCCACTGTTTTTCGTCGGGCGCGGAACTGGCGCGGGCCTGCGCCGACGCCGGCTGGATGGTCAGCCTGTCCGGGACGGTGAGCTTCAAGAACGCCCACGCGCTGCGCGAAGCCGTCCCGCTGGTGCCGACCGGGCAGCTCCTGGTCGAGACCGACGCGCCGTTTCTGACCCCCCACCCGTACCGCGGCGCGCCCAACGAGCCGTACTGCCTGCCCTACACCGCGCGGGCGCTGGCCGAGTTGATCGGACGGCCCGCCGAGGACGTGGCCGAGATCACTACGGACAACGCGCGGCGCGCCTACCGGCTGGCACCCGAGGGTTAAAACTCGGTTAATGTGACCGGGGTCGAGTTGCCGTCCCCTTGGCTATTCGTTACCTTCCTGTTATCGAAACGGTGGGGGCCCCAGAGGCCCCCTTTTATCTGTCACTCATGTGGTCGAGGTCGGGATACACGCGCGTTGAATGTAATTACGAAACTCCATCAGGCTCCTTCCCCGGCTCTGCGCTATCTCGTCGCGGGCCTTCTGCTGGTCTTGGCCTTCGCCGGCGCCTTCGCGGTCGCCGACTACAAGACCGTGACGCTGAGTGTCGACGGCACCGCGATGAACGTGACCACGATGAAGTCGCGGGTGATCGACATCATCAAGGAGAACGGGTTCACCGTCACCGACCGTGACGACCTGTACCCCGCTGCCGGTGAGAAAGTCCCGAACGCGGCCAACATCGTGTTGCGGCGCAGCCGTCCGCTGCAGATCTCGCTGGACGGCCAGAACACCAAGCAGGTGTGGACCACAGCCTCGACCGTCGACGAGGCGCTCGCCCAGCTGGCCATGACCGACACCGCGCCGGCCGCGGCGTCGCGCGGCAGTCGTGTCCCGCTGGCTGGCATGTCCCTGCCCGTCGTCAGTGCCAAGACCGTCGAGCTCGACGACGGCGGCGCGGTGCGCAATGTCCATCTGGCTGCCGCCCGGGTCGGCGAACTGCTGGCCAACCTCGGCGTGCCGCTGGAGCAGAGCGACCACGTGACGCCCGTCGCCGCGGCGCCGGTGATCGACGGCATGCACATCCAGGTGATCCGCAACCGGATCGAAAAGATCACCGAGCGGGTGCCGCTGGACCCGCCGCGGCGGCGAATCGAAGACCCGCAGATGAACATGAGCAAAGAGATCGTCGAGGACAAAGGCGCCGCCGGCAGTCAGGACATGACCTACGCGGTGTCCAAGGTCAACGGCATCGAGACCGGTCGCCTGCCGGTGGCCAGCCACGTCATCACGCCCGCCCGCGACGCGGTCGTCCGCGTCGGCACCAAGCCGGGCACCGAGGTGCCGAACGTCGGCAACGGCCAGATCTGGGATGCCATTTCACGTTGTGAGGCCGGCGGCAACTGGGCGATCAACACCGGGAACGGGTACTACGGCGGGGTGCAGTTCGACCAGAGCACATGGGAGCGCAACGGCGGCCTGCGGTTCGCCCCGCGAGCAGACATGGCGTCGCGCGAAGAGCAGATCGCCGTCGCCGAGGTGACCCGCGCCCGTCAGGGCTGGGGAGCCTGGCCGGTCTGCAGCGGAAGAGCTGGTGCGCGCTGACCATCCAGTTGCTTGGGCGCACCGAAATCCGGCGGTTGGCCAAGGAACTCGATTTCCGGCCGCGTAAATCGCTGGGGCAGAACTTCGTTCACGATGCCAACACCGTGCGCCGGATAGTGACGGCATCTGGCGTCAACCGTGACGACCACGTCCTGGAAGTCGGCCCCGGGCTCGGCTCGCTCACTCTGGCGCTGCTGGACCGGGGTTGCGCGGTCAGCGCCGTCGAGATCGACCCCGTGCTTGCCGAGCGACTGCCGCAGACGGTGTCCGAGCACGCGAACAGTGAGGTCCAGCGGCTGACCGTGCTCAACCGCGACGTGCTGACCATCGGCCCCGACGATCTCGACTCCCCGCCGACAGCGGTCGTGGCGAACCTCCCGTACAACGTGGCGGTGCCCGCGATCCTGCATCTGCTCGGTGAATTCCCAACGCTGCGAACGGTAATGGTGATGGTGCAGGCCGAAGTCGCCGAGCGGCTGGCTGCCGAACCGGGCGGCAAGGAGTACGGCGTCCCGAGCGTCAAGGTCCGGTTTCACGGTGAGGTCCGCCGGCACGGCACGGTGTCGCCGACGGTGTTCTGGCCGATCCCGCGGGTCTACTCCGGGCTGGTGCGCATCGACCGCCACCCCAACCCGCCCTGGCCGACCGATGCCAAGTTCCGGCAGAACGTCTTCAAGCTGATCGACACCGCATTCGCGCAGCGGCGCAAGACATCTCGCAATGCCTTCATCGAGTGGGCCGGTTCGGGCAACGAGTCGGCCAGTCGGTTGCTCGCCGCCAGCATCGACCCGTCCCGCCGGGGTGAGACCTTGACCGTCGACGAATTCGTCCGGCTCTACCAGCGCTCGGGCGAGGTCGGCGACGCCGCTCCCCGCGGCCAAGTCCAGCGGCACGCGTCGGCCAGTTGATCCGCGGGCGATAGTCTCGTTCGGTGCCGACGGATCCGAGCACCGCAGCTCGATGGGTGCCCACTGGTTCGGTGACGGTCCGTACGCCCGGCAAGATCAACCTGTATCTGGCCGTCGGGGACTTGCTGGACACCGGCTATCACGAGCTGACGACGGTATTCCACGCCGTCTCGCTGGTCGACGAGGTCACGGTGCGCAACGCCGACGTGCTGTCGCTGGAGATCACCGGCGAGGGTGCCGACCAGCTGCCCCTCGACGAACGCAATCTGGCCTGGCAGGCCGCCGAGCTGATGGCCGAGCACGTCGGCCGGGCGCCCGATGTGGCGATCCTGATCGACAAGAGCATCCCGGTCGCCGGCGGCATGGGGGGTGGCAGCGCGGACGCGGCGGGCGTGCTGGTGGCGCTGAACTCGTTGTGGGACCTCGGACTGCCCCGTCGCGACCTGCACCCGCTGGCCGCGGAGCTGGGCAGCGACGTGCCTTTCGCCCTGCACGGCGGTACCGCGCTGGGCACCGGACGTGGCGAGGAGCTCGCTACGGTGTTGACCCGCAACATATTTCACTGGGTGCTCGCGTTCGCCGAGGGTGGGCTGTCCACCCCGAAAGTCTTCCGCGAACTGGACAATCTGCGTAGCAGAGAGTCAGTCGGCGCGCCGCCCCGCCTGGGCGACGCGGGACCGGTGCTGGCCGCCCTGGCGGCCGGTGACCCACAGGAGCTGGCTCCGCTGCTCGGCAACGAACTCCAGGTGGCGGCGCTGAGCCTGAAGTCGCCATTGCGCCGGGTGCTGCGCGCCGGTGTCGAGGCCGGCGCGCTGGCCGGCCTGGTTTCGGGATCCGGACCGACCTGCGCGTTCCTGTGCAGGTCAGCGTCGTCGGCGGTAGACGTGGGCACCGAACTCACCGGCGCCGGGGTGTGCCGCACCGTGCGCGTCGCCAGCGGTCCGGTACATGGGGCCCGATTGGTGCCCACGCCGGCTGCCGGCGGGTAGATCTCACAGAAAATTCCGCGCCACGGTTTGGCACTTCTTTAAGAGGAGTTTAAGATACTCGACGGTGACGATTTCCGGTCGAGCTAAGAGCCTGGTTTCCCCGCCCGCCATCACGACCGGCGGGCGTGCCGGCAACGACGGCGGCCGGTTGCGGGCGGTTATCGCATCGCAGGCGATTCGAGACCAAATCGCTGCTCAATTGTGGGCGCGCGGCTATCCCAATGTGTGCGTGAGCAGGAGCAACATTGAAGGCCGGGCGATGGCGCCGGAACCGAGGAGGCAATCGTGAGCAGGTTTACCGAGAACATGTTCCGCAATGCTCACGAGAGTTCGCGGGGCATGGTCACCGGCGAGCCGCACGAGCCCGTCCGGCACACCTGGCTCGAAGTGCACGAACGGGCCCGCCGCATCGCCGGCGGGCTGGCCGCCGCGGGAATCGGCCCCGGTGACGCCGTGGGCGTGCTGGCCGGGTTCCCGGTGGAGATCGCGCCGACCGCGCAGGCCCTGTGGATGCGTGGCGCCAGCCTGACGATGCTGCACCAGCCCACCCCGCGCACCGACCTCGCCGTCTGGGCCGAGGACACCATGAACGTCATCGCGATGATCGAGGCAAGCGCCGTCATCGTCTCCGAGCCCTTCCTGGTCGCCATCCCGGTGCTCGAGGAAAAGGGCATCAAGGTCCTCAAGATCGGCGACCTGCTCGAGGGCGAGCCGGTCGACCCGGTCGACACCGACGAAGACGACCTGGCGCTGATGCAGCTGACCTCGGGTTCGACCGGTTCCCCCAAGGCCGTCCAGATCACCCACCGCAACATCTACTCCAATGCCGAAGCCATGTTCATCGGCGCCGAGTACGACGTCGACAAGGACGTCATGGTCAGCTGGCTGCCCTGCTTCCACGACATGGGCATGGTCGGGTTCCTCACCATCCCGATGTACTTCGGCGCCGAGCTGGTCAAGGTCACGCCGATGGACTTCCTGCGCGACACCCTGCTGTGGGCCAAGCTGATCGACAAGTACAAGGGCACCATGACCGCGGCGCCGAACTTCGCCTACGCGCTGTTCGCCAAGCGGCTGCGTAAGCAGGCCGAGCCGGGTCAGTACGACCTGTCCACGCTGCGCTTCGCGCTGTCCGGCGCCGAGCCGGTCGACCCGGCCGACGTCGAGGACCTGCTCGATGCCGGCAAGCCGTTCGGTCTCAAGCCGTCGGCGATCCTGCCCGCCTACGGCATGGCGGAGACGACGCTGGCGGTGTCGTTCTCCGAGTGCAACGCCGGGCTGGTGGTCGACGAGGTCGACGCCGATCTGTTGGCCGCGCTGCGGCGCGCGGTGCCCGCCGCCAAGGGGAACACCCGGCGGCTGGCCTCACTCGGTCCGCTGCTCAAGGATCTCGAGGCCCGCGTCGTCGACGAGAACGGCAACGTGATGCCCCCGCGCGGTGTCGGCGTCATCGAGCTGCGTGGCGAATGCGTGACGCCCGGCTACATCACCATGGGCGGGTTCCTGCCCGCGCAGGACGAGCACGGCTGGTACGACACCGGTGACCTCGGCTACCTGATGGAGAACGGCCACGTCGTGGTGTGCGGACGGGTCAAGGACGTCATCATCATGGCCGGGCGCAACATCTACCCGACCGACATCGAGCGTGCCGCGGGCCGCGTCGAGGGGGTCCGCATCGGCTGCGCCGTCGCGGTCCGGCTGGACGCCGGCCACTCGCGCGAAACCTTTGCCGTCGCAGTGGAATCCAACGCCTACGACGACCCGGCCGAGGTGCGTCGCATCGAGCACCAGGTCGCGCACGAGGTCGTCACCGAGGTCGACGTGCGGCCGCGCAACGTGGTCGTGCTCGGACCCGGGACCATCCCCAAGACCTCGTCGGGCAAGCTGCGCCGGGCGAACTCGGTGACCCTGGTTACCTAGCCGACGACGATGCGCGCGTTGTATGCGCGATGAGGAGTCGGCTACATCGACGTAGTCACCGATTGCTTCTGCTCATAGAGCCGGGCCCATTCCTTGCGCGGCCTGATCGACACGTCGACGTCGGATCCTTTGGCGCGCAGCGCTTTCACCGTTGCCTCCGCGCGCGGAGTGCGGGCGAACGGGTCCCATCCGAAGAAGTTGCACGCGTTGCGCCAGGTGATCTTGTTGACGTCCTCGTCGTCGGCGCCGGCCGAGCGTAGTTCGGCCATCACCTGCTCGGGGGCGTCCGGCCAGAAGCAGTCCGAGTGTGGGTAGTCGCACTCCCAGGCGATGATGTCGATGCCGATCTCGTGCCGCAGTTTCAGCGACGTCTTGTCGGTGACGTAGCAGGCCAGCGAGTGCTCACGGAACACGTCGCTGGGTAGCTTGTCGCCGAAGTCGCGGCGCAGCCACTTCTGGTTGGTGTAGTGCCGGTCGCTGCGGTCCAGATAGAAAGGGATCCAACCGATTCCGCCCTCTGAGAAGGCGAACTTCAGGTCGGGGTACTTACGCATCGCCGGGCCCCACAACAGGTCCTGCGCGCACATCGCCGAGACCTGGGTGGCCAGGATGATCAGGTTGTCGATCGGAGCATTGGGCGCCATGCTGATCGCGCCGAACCCGGTGCCGATGTGCAGGCACATCACCACGTTCTGCTCGGTCAGGGTGCGAAACACCGGGCCCCAATAGTCGTCGTCGTGATAGCTCGGAAGCCCTTCCAGGTGGGGCAGTTCCGGCATGGTCACCGCGCGACAGCCCTTGGCGGCCACCCGGCGGATTTCGGCGCACATCCCGTCCGGGGTCCAGGTCGGAAGGATGGCGATGGGGATGAAACGGTCGGGATAGGAACCGGCCCATTCGTCGATGTGCCAGTCGTTGTAGGCCGACACCATCACCAAGGTGATGTCTTCGCGGGTCATGTTGAGGTGGCGCGCCGAGAAGCCGGTGAAGGTCGGAAAGCACATCGAGGCCAGGATCCCGTTGCGGTTCATATCGCGGACCCGTTCATGGACGTCGTAGACGCCGGGTCGCATCTCGGCGAAGCCGGCCGGGTCACGACCCCACTCCTCGGCCGGCCAGGACACCACGGCGTTGAGGCCGCTGACGCCCTGCGGCCTGCCCTGATACATCCACTGATCGACGCCTTTGTCATCGGTGACGACGATCGGGGCTTCGGCCTTGTACTTCTGCGGTACATGGCGCAGGAACATGTCCGGTGGCTCCACCACGTGGTCGTCGATGCTCACCAGGATGAGGTCGTCGGTAGTCATTGCATCCATGGCTTTACTTATTACCCTGGACACCGATGACCGTCTCCGCATCTTCGGCCAACCTTTTGCCTGAAACGGCCAGCCTGGTCGAGCTGCGCCGGGGTGGGCGGGCCCGGGCCGGCAGTTACCTCTACCAGGGCAGCCAGCTGGTGACCGGCTGGCACTCCCACGACCTGCATCAGATCCAGTACGCGATCGGCGGTGTCGTGGAGGTCGAGACGGCCAGTGCGCACTATCTGCTGCCGCCGCAACAGGCCGCCTGGATACCGGTCGGTCTGGAACACCAGGCCACCATGACCCCAGACGTTCGCAGCGTGGCGGTGATGTTCGATCCTGCTTTGCTGCCCGCCCTGGACGTTCACGAGAGCCGGGCCCGCATCGTGGTGGTGTCACCGCTGATCCGCCAGATGATGATCTACGCGCTGCGCTGGCCGATCGGCCGCCCGGACAGCGACCCGGTGTCCGACGGGTTCTTCCAGACCCTCGGTCACCTGGTGTTCGAGGCGCTCGACCACGAGGCGCCGCTGAGCCTGCCGACCGCCGACAATCCGACCGTGGCCGCGGCCATGCAGTACACCAAGGCGCACCTGGCATCCGTGACCGCAGGCGAGGTGAGTCGCGCCGTCGCGGTCTCCGAGCGAACGCTGCGTCGCCAGTTCGACGACGCCGTCGGCATGTCGTGGCGGACGTACCTGCTGCACGCCCGCATGTTGCGCGCGATGGCGTTGCTGGTCAGCCCGGGGGAGTCGGTCCAAAAGGTAGCCAGCGCAGTGGGTTTCGACAGCCTGAGCGCCTTCACCCGAGCCTTCACCCGGTTCTGCGGCGAACCGCCGACGAGCTACCGGCAGCGGACCGCGCCCGACTTCACGTGATCGGGAACCACGTCTCGGCGACGTGGGCGATCTCGATGTAGAGCGGGAGGCCGATGGTGACGTTGTAGGAGAACGTCAGCCCGAGCGATGCGGCCAGTGGCAATGTCGGGCTCGCCTCGGGTATCGCCAGTCGCTGCACCGCGGGCACCGCGATATATGACGCCGCCGCGCACAGCACCGCGAACAAGACATACGTTCCCGGCTCGAACTCCTGATGGATCAGGTACGCGTAGCCGTGTGCAACGACAATGCCCAGTGGCGCAAATATATTCGGCACCAGCAACCCGAAGGCGATGAATCCCTTACCCGCGGTCCTCAGGTCGCGCAGTTTGCGGGCAGCCGTCATGCCCATCTCGAGCAGAAACAGGCAGAGCGCTCCCTGGAAGGCCGAGATGAAGAAGACGTCGTCGTCGTGGGTGACCTTGTGCCCCTGCAGTCCGCTGATGAAGCCGATCACGATGCCGCCGAAGAGCAGCAACAACCCCGGGTTGAGGAAGACCTCCCGTAGCAATTGCAGGGATAACACGGGCTTCTTCTTGCCGGTGTCCGCGGCGGTGTCCCCGGCTGCGGGTTCTGCCGGCACCGAGAAGTCGTGCCGCTGGCCGATTTTGACCTCGTGCTCGGGATGGAGCTGCTGTCCGGGGGGTGGTTGCGTGGCGGCGGCGAGCGTCGACTCCGCCAGGGCCACGTAGCCGCGCTCGCCCGGCATGTTGCCGTCGGCGTCCATCCCCCGCTGCCGCAGCCGCGCCACCAGGAAGAGCGCCACCAGGCAGCCCGGAACCTCCATGACCGCGAGCATCACCGGCATGTAGGCGTCGAACGCCACGCCCGCGCTGACCAGAATCCCGACCGCGGTGGCGAAGGTGCCGGCCGAGTCCGAGCCGTAATAGCCTGCGACCGTGGCCTTGTCGATTCTGCGCAGCGACGTGAACCGGGTCAACAGCAGGTAGGCGATCATGCCGATGGCAAGGTTCAACACAAAGCCGACGATCATGAAACCGACGATCTGACCGATGCTCGAGGCGTGGATCTCGGCGAGCTCTTCGCCGCCGTGCCACCCGATCGCGAGCAGCAGGTACATCGTCAGGCCCTGGTAGATCACGTCGGGGAATTCGAAATCCACTTTCAGCAACGGAAGGAGGAAGCCGAAGTAGAAGAACAACAACAGCGGTTTGAACAGGTTGTGCCCGACGTTGCTGAGGAACTCATGAAGCAACACAGTCAGCCCCCTCACCGAAGCCGGCCGCGGAGTTCACCACGCGTGCACCCGATTCTGGGCCGGCTCCAGACCGAGTTCGATCAGTAACTCGGTGGCGTCGGCCGCTTGCTCACAGACCGTCGGCACCTCGGGGCGCTCGGCGGCACTGAAGGCCTCCAGCACGAAGGCGGCCGGGTCCTTGCGTCCGGGCGGGCGTCCGATCCCGATCCGAACCCGCTGGAAGTCCTTGGTGCCCAGCGCGTTTGCGACCGACCGCAATCCGTTGTGGCCACCCTCGCCGCCGCCGAGCTTCAGCCTGATCTGGCCGAACTCGATGTCGAGCTCGTCGTGGATGATCACCACGTCACCAGCCGGCACCGAATAGAACTTCGCCAGCGGACCGACCTGCCGGCCGGACTCGTTCATGAAGCAGCGCGGCTTGGCCAGCACCACCGAACGACCGCCGAGCCGACCGGTGGCGATCTCCGCGCCGGAACGCTTGTGCACCTTGAAGTTCGAGCCCAGCCGGGCGGCGAGCCGGTCGGCAACCATGAACCCCAGGTTGTGCCGCGTCTGGGCATAGTTCGGTCCGGGGTTGCCCAGACCCACCACCAGTTGTGGGCCGGCCACGAGTTAGTCGGATTCGGACTCGGCTTCGGAGGCTTCACCCTCGGCGTCGCCGTCGGCATCCTCTTCGGCCGGCTGTTCGCCCTCGACGGCCTCGCCGGCGCCTTCGCTCTCCAGGTCTTCTTCGGTCGGCGCCACCACCACGTTGACGACCAGGCTCTCCGGGTCGGCGATCAGGCTCACGCCGGACGGCAGTTCGATCTGGCCGGCGGTGAACTGGGTGCCGGGCTCGGCGCCCTCGATCGAGACCGTCAGCGACTGGGGGATCGACAGCGCGTCGGCCTCGATCAGGATGGTGCTGGCCTCCTGGGTGACCAGGGTGCCGGGGACGGGGTCACCCACGATCTCGACATTGACGTCGACGGTCACCTTCTCGCCGCGGCGGACCACCAGGAGGTCGGCGTGGGTGATGGAGCGACGGATCGGGTGGATGTCGAGCGCCTTGGTCAGCGCCAGCTGCTCGGTGCCCTCGATGTCGAGCGTCAGCACCGCGTTGGTGCCGGCGTGTCGAAGCACCGCGGCGAAGTCGCGGCCGGGCAGCGCCAGGTGTTGCGGGTCGGTGCCGTGGCCGTAGAGGACGGCCGGAACCCAGCCGTCGCGCCGGGCCCGGCGGGACGCGCCTTTGCCGGTCTCGGTCCGTACCTGGACGGCGAGTTTGTTCGCGGTGTTAGCCATTTGATGTCGCTCCTGTGTGAGATACCGGGGCACGGCCAGGAGTCGCGACGAATGTCGGTCCCCGTCGATAACGGTGGCTTCGGTGAGCCGCCCTCGCCGTGACGCCTGGTCAGGCTAGCGCATCAGCGGCTCAGAGCGGAAATTTGGTGTCGGTCAGCCGCTCGGACAGCTCCCACAACGCGGCGGCGGTGGCGTCGCGTTTGGCCAGCGGGCTGCGGCCCACCGGCTTGGTCCGGCCGAACATGGCGAACGCCGGACCGATGAAGCTGTTGCCCGCGACATCCTGGGAGATGGCGTACAGCGTCTGCCGGGCGCCGAAGTCGGCGTCGGTGGCCAGCTTGTTGCCGACCGACATCAGCGCATCGCCGACCGGGTTGCCGGAGTGACCCTGCAGGTTGGTGTGCGAATAACCGGGGTGAGCGGCAACCGCCCGCAGTTTCGAGCCGGCTGTCTGCAGCCGGCGTTGCAGCTCGCTGGTGAACAGCAGATTGGCCAGCTTGGACTGACCGTAGGCCAGCCAGGCCGAGTAGGGCCGCGAGGTCCAGTTCAGATCGCTCAGGCTGATGTAGCCGATGTAATGCATCATCGAGGACACGGTGACCACCCGGTCGGTGACCTTCGGCAGCAGCAGGTTGGTCAGCGCGAAGTGGCCCAGATGGTTGGTGCCGATCTGGCTCTCGAAACCGTCGGTGGTGTTGGCATGTGGGACGGCCATGATGCCGGCGTTGTTCACCAGCACGTCGACGTGGTCGACGCCGTCGGCGAACTGCCGCACCGACGCCAGGTCCTGGAGGTCGAGCTGGCGCACTTCGACGTCGCCGGTCATCGCCTGCGCAGCGGCTTCACCCCGGCCGGGATTGCGGACGGCCAGGATCACCTTTGCCCCGACCCGGGCCAGCTCGCGGGCAGTCACGGCCCCCAGGCCGCTGTTGGCGCCGGTCACGATGACCGTGCGTCCGGCGAAAGAGGGCAGATTTGCAGCGGTCCACGAGGTCATGCAAAACACAGTAGTGCGGCGCCGGGCGGGCCGGCGATCTACTTAGCGGCGACGGTGAAGCCGTGCAGGATCGCCTCGACGCTGACCGCGTCGGCGACCGCCTTGTCGGCCAGGCTGGTGACCGCCAGCTGAATCAGATACCGGTCCGGATCCTCGCCCGGTCCATGCGCGATCACGATCCGGTTGATGGTGTGCAGCCGCTGGTCGCCGAGGTTGTAGCTGCCCTCGACCATCGAGGACGGGAAACCCTGGTAGTCGGCATCGGAGGACTCGAGCTGTCTGAAGTTCTGCGCCAGCCGGGCGTCGTCGTTGCCGTGCTTGACCAGCTCCTTGGCGTCGAAATTGCCGCCCAGTTTGAACACGATGAGCATGGCGTTCGGGAACGCGTCGGCCCCGGCGATCAACTCGGTGGTGGCCGGGATGTTCGGCCGGTTGATCCGCTGCCAGCCCTGCGGCGTCGGAATCGACACCGTCAGATCGGTCAACGTGGTCGGTTCGACGGGCTCGCCGGATATCCCGCTGCTCTCCAGGTACTGCGAAAACGGGACCGGCTTACCGGTCGGCGCGGCGCTGGTGGTGGTCGGGGTCGTCGACCAGATCGATTGGTAGTCAGGAGTTTTCGACCCGCACCCGGCTGTTGCCACGGTCAGGGCCGCCAATCCGGCGGCAATTCGTAGCGGCGGCCTCACAGAATCTCGCGGACCGTGTCGACCGGACGAGCCAGCCGCGTGCCTTTCGCTGTGACGACAAAAGGCCGTTCGATCAGGATCGGATGTTCGGCCATCGCGTCGAGCAGCCCGATCGTCACTCGCGTCGGCCAGATCGAGTTCGGCGTAGAGCGACTCGCGCTTGCGCACCGCGGCCCGCACGTCGATACCGGCGGCCCGGATCATCGTCGAGAGCTCGGCGCGCGACGGCGGTGCCTTGAGGTACTCCACCACTTCGGGTTCGATACCTGTGTCGCGCAACAACTCCAGGGTTTTGCGCGATGTGCTGCACCGGGGGTTGTGGTAGATGACAGCCTCGCCCGAACCCGAGGCCATCTAGGCGTCTCCGTCGAAAAGCCCTGTGACTGAACCATTTTCGAAGACCGCGCGGATGGTGCTGGCCAGCAGCGGTGCGATGGACAGCACGGTGAGTTGCGGGAACCGCTTTTCCTCGCCGATCGGCAGCGTGTTGGTGACGATGACCTCGCGGGCGCCGCAGGCCGCCAGCCGTTCGGCGGCCGGATCGGACAGCACGCCGTGGGTGGCCGCGATGATCACGTCCTTGGCGCCGTCGTCGTGCAGCAGTTTCACCGCGCCCGCGATGGTGCCGCCGGTGTCGATCATGTCGTCGATCAGCACGCAGGTCTTTCCGGCGACCTCGCCGACCACCCGGTTGGACACCACCTGGTTGGGCACCCTCGGGTCGCGGGTCTTGTGGATGAACGCTAGCGGAACGCCGCCCAGCGCGTCGGCCCATTTCTCGGCGATGCGCACCCGGCCGGAGTCAGGGGAGACGACGACCATGTTGCCGTCCGGGTAGTTGTCGCCGATGTAGCCGGTCAGCAGGTTCTGTCCACGCATGTGGTCGACCGGCCCGTCGAAGAAGCCCTGGATCTGGTCGGTGTGCAGATCGACGGTCACGATCCGGTCGGCGCCGGCCGTCTTCAGCAGATCGGCGACCAGGCGGGCCGAGATCGGTTCGCGCCCACGGTGTTTCTTGTCCTGGCGGGCATAGGGGTAGAACGGCAATACCGCCGTGATCCGCTTGGCGCTGCCGCGCTTGAGCGCGTCGATCATGATCAGCGATTCCATCAGCCAGTCGTTCACCGGTGCCGGAGCGGACTGCAGGACGAAGGCGTCGCAACCGCGCACCGACTCGTTGAAGCGGACGAAGATCTCGCCGTTGGCGAACTCGCGTGCGGTCTGCGCCGTGACGTGGGTGTCGAGTTCCTTGGCGACTTGCTCGGCCAGCTCGGGATGGGCGCGGCCGGAGAAGAGCATCAGATTCTTGCGGTTATCGGTCCAGTCGTAGCTCACGCGCTGCCCTTACTGATTCGAATCGGATGGCTGCCATTGGAATACTAGGTGGTCTCTGTGGGTCCGGACGGCGAGTCATCGCCGTCGGGCGGTTCAGGGGTGCTTTCCGATCGGGCTTGAGCGGCGGCCTGGGCGGCCGCGCTGCCGGGCCGTTTGCGCTCCACCCATCCTTCGATGTTGCGCTGCTGACCGCCCGAGACCGCCAGCGCGCCGGGCGGGACGTCCTCGCGCAGCACCGTGCCGGCCCCGGTGTAGGCGCCGTCACCGACGGTGACCGGGGCGACGAACATGGTGTCCGAGCCGGTGCGGACGTGCGAGCCGACCGTCGTGCGATGCTTGGAGGTGCCGTCGTAGTTGACGAACACGCTGGACGCCCCGATGTTGCTGTGTTCGCCGATGTCGGCGTCGCCGACGTAGGTCAGGTGCGGCACCTTGGTGCCGGCGCCGATCACGGAATTCTTCGTCTCGACGAAGGCGCCCAGCTTTCCCTGGGTGCCCAGCACCGAACCGGGCCGCAGGTAGGTGAACGGCCCGACCACCGCGCCGTCGCCGATCACGGCCTCGCTGCCGTGGGTGCGGACCACGGAGGCGCCGTCGCCGACGGAGACGTCGGACAGCGTGGTGTCCGGCCCGACGGTGCAGCGGCCGCCGATGCGGGTGCGGCCGAGCAGCTGGGTTCCAGGCTGGATGACGGTGTCGCGGCCGATGCTGACGTCGACGTCGATCCAGGTCGTGGCCGGGTCGACGACGGTGACCCCGGCCAATTGGTGGGCCGCGACGATGCGCCGGTTCAGCTCCGCGGCCAGCTCGGACAGCTGCACCCGGTTGTTGACACCGGCCACCAGCGAGCTGTCGTCGACGTGGCGGGCCTGCACCACCTGTCCGTCCTGCCGGACGATCGCGATGACGTCGGTCAAATACAGCTCCTGCTGGGCGTTGTCGGCCGACAACCGGCTCAGCGCCGAGCGCAGCGCGGCGATGTCGAACGCGTAGACGCCGGCGTTGACCTCGCGGATCTCCTGCTGGGACGGCGTCGCGTCGGCCTGCTCGACGATCGCGATCACCTCGTGGTCCTGGGTCCGCAGGGTGCGGCCGTAGCCGGTCGGGTCGCTCAAGGTGGTGGTCAGCACGGTGACCGCGGCGCCCCGGGAGTTGTGCGCGGCAACCAGGTCGGCCAGTGTGTCGGCGTCGAGCAGCGGGATATCGCCGGAGGTGACGACGACGACGCCGTGGAAGTCGTCGGGCAGCGCGGACAATCCGCACAGCACCGCGTGGCCGGTGCCGAGTTGCTGGTCCTGCGTCGCCGTGTCGATGGGCCGGCCCAGCGTTTCGGCCAGTTCGCTGAGGGACTGTTCGATCCGCTGGTGGTCGCGGCCCAACACCACGACCAGGTGCTGAGGCGCCATCTTGGCGATCGCATGCAGCGAGTGAGCCAGCATGCTGCGGCCGGCCAGGGTATGGAGCACTTTCGGAATGTCAGACCGCATCCGGGTTCCGGCCCCGGCCGCCAGGACGAGGACCGCTGATTCGCCGTGCTCAGTCGTTCCGGCCATCCACCCCTCCCTCGCTTGTGCCGCTACCCGCTCAGCGTGTCATTATCCGCACGCCTGCGGCAAAACCGACCGCCTACGGCCGGTTTCGGAAGAACATCGCGATGGACAATAATCATCGGGTGGACCGACGACGAACCGTGCAGGCCAGCCCATCGCCGATCGAGGCGCTCAAGCAGCTGCCCGCGCTGGTTCTCCTGGAGCGGATTCCGGTTCCCACCCTCGCGGTACTGCAGGACGGCACCATCGTCTTCGCCAACACGGCGTTCGCCGACATCCTGGGCCGGGACGCCGAAGAAGTCGTCAAGCTGAGGTTCTACGACATCTTCTACGGTGCGCTCGAAACGGAATCGGTGCTCTCGGTCGTCGACGGCCTGGCGAACATGGTCGTCGAGCTGGCGCACAAGGACGGCTCGACCGTGCGGGCGCTGATGAGCAGGTCCGCGCTGCGGCGGGCGGATGACGAAATCGCCCTGGCCACCTTCCAGGACCTCACCGAAGAGCTGTGGGCCAACGAGCAGTAGAGCTACGCCGGCTGGTCGGGCTCGACGTGGCGCAGCGCCTCGCGGGCCAGGAATTCGCGGTAGTAGCCCAGTGACGTCTCGGTGACGATCGCGGGAAACAGCAGCTCCCACATGTAGGTCAGGCGGCGGACCAGGTCGTTGCCGTCGCCGGTGTTCTGGCCCATCATCCGGGCGCCGAACGTCGCGCCGATGATCGACTCGCTGACCAGCCGGGGGTCGAGTTCTTCGCGAATGTCGCCTTCGGCGATCGCCCGGCGGGCTTCCGCCGTCACCGCCTCGATCCAGGCGACGTAGGCCTTGCCGGCGCTGTCGTTGAACTTCCCGAACGCCAGGGTGAGCTGTTCGGCGGTGCGCACGACCCTGTTGGTGGCGAACAGATCCGCGGTGACGAAGGTGCCGTGCAGGATGTTCTCCAGCGCCGGCGAGAACGAGTCCGACATCGCGCCCAGTTCTGATACCACCAGGTTGGCACCGTCATCGATGATGGCCGTCGCCAGCGCCTCCATCGAATCGAAGTGGTGGTAGAAGGCGCCCTTGGTCATGCCGGTCCGCTCGATGATCGCGCCGCGATCAGCGGACGCGAAGCCGACTTCGGTGAAAACGTCGACCGCGGCTTCGAGGATCTTTCGCCGTGTCGCTTCCGATCGAACCTGGCGGGCCATCGATTAATCCCTCCGGAATTCCGCTCTCATCGTCCGAACCGTCGGTTGTAACTCTGATGTGGCAGCGCAGCCTAACAGGCGGGTCGACGGCCGGTGGCCCGGTGTGGTGGTCACCTCAGCCCGCCAGCGCCGACGTGCTTCCGATCGCGATCCTGGTCCGTCGCTTGATGAACTGGCGGAAGTAGTCGACCCGCTCGGGACGGACGAAGCCGGGCAGCATCAGCGCCCACATCTTCTCGAATTCGCTGAGGAAGTGGCCGGGTTCGTCGAGGTCGGCGGTTTGTCGCAGACCCATGTAGGACGAAGCCAGCCGGCGTCCCACGTCTCGGGGGTCGGTGTCGTCGGCGACGTCACCTTCGCCGATCCCACGCTGCACGGCGACCGAGAGGTTGTCGATCCAACTGCGATGCAACTTGGTCTGCAGTCCTTCGACCCGGCCGATGGATTCGACCAGATGTAGAGCCGCTCGGGATATCTCCTCGCGGATGTCGCGGACCGCCAGCTGGTAGGAGAAGTCGATCAGCGTCTCGATGCCGGACAGTTTCCGGGCGAGCAGTTCATGGATCGCTTCTTCGGATCGGGCGATCTGGTGGTCGATGATCGCCAGCGCCAGAGCGTGCTTGGAGCGGAAGTGGAAATACATTGCGCCCTTGGTCAATTCGGCTTCGGCGAGCACGTCGTCGAGGCCGACCTGATGGAAGGGGAGCTGGGCGAATTTGCGTGCGGCAGCGCGCAGGATCTGCTGGCGTGTGGAATCGGCGCGAGTGTCGGTCGACTCGGTCATCGTGGGCCACCTAGTGCTGCTCCGCCGCGGGCGCCCGGCAGTAGGCCCCGGTCTCGAGGCGTTGTCGGGCAAGCGCGGCTGGCGCCCCACTGGCTTGAGGCGCGGTCGGACGAGCGTTGACGGGCCCCTTGTTTCGAGGCGCAGTAGTTCGAGCTTAGTGCAATTACGGTCTGCAAATCGCGATCGACGCGGCGCGCAGGCTGCGCGGGCCGCTTCGACGCTCAGTCGGTATGTGGTCATAGGAAACGTACAGATTTCGACCGAGTTTATCAAGTGTTAACGACGTTTAGTTTGATCTGGCCTTCACACCATGCAAAAAGTATGTAATAGTGCTCTCAACAAGAAGGTGGGTTTGTTCGGCGAGTGGCCTGAGTGTCGCAGCAGGAGCACCCGTCCCGCGGGCCGAGATCGATGAGTGTTTATGAGGAGAGCACATGTCGTACGTAACCACACAGCCGGAGTCGCTGGCCGAAGCAGCTGACAGCCTGGCGGGCATCGGCGCCGGAGTGAAGGCCGAGAACGCCGCGGCCGCGGCGCCGACCATTGGGGTCCAGGCACCCGCCGCCGACCAGGTCTCGATCCTGACCGCCGCGCAGTTCGTCGTGCACGCCAACCTGTACCAATCGGTGAGCGCGCAGGCTGCGGCGGTGCACGAGTTGCTGGTCAACACGCTGCAGGCCAGCTCCGGCTCCTACGCCGCCACCGAAGCCGCCAACGCGGCGGCGGCTCGCTAGGGCCGCACCATGGATTTCGGCGCTTTTCCGCCTGAGATCAACTCGGGGCTGATGTACTCCGGGCCCGGATCGAGCACGATCCTCGGCGCCGCATCGGCGTGGGACGGCCTGGCCTCCGAGCTGCACTCGGCCGCCGCATCGTCTGAGTCGCTGATCAGTGCTCTGACCGGCGGCCCGTGGCAGGGTCCGTCCGCGACGGCGATGGCCGCCGCGGCCGCGCCCTACCTCGACTGGATGACGTCCACCGCCACCCAGGCCGAGCAAGCGGCCAGCCAGGCCCGCTCGGCGGCGGGCGCCTACCACGTGGCTTTTGCGATGACGGTGCCTCCGGCGGTCATCGCGGCCAACCGGGCACAACTCATGACCCTGATCGCCACCAATTTCTTCGGGCAGAACACCCCGGCGATTGCGGCCACCGAAGCCCAGTACATGGAGATGTGGGCGCAGGACGCGACGGCGATGTACGGCTATGCCGACAATGCCGCTGCGGCATCGGTTTTCACGCCGTTCAGCGCGCCCCCGACGGTGGCCAACGCCGAAGGGCTGGCCAACCAAGCCGCGGCGGTGAATCAGGCCGCCGGCAACGCGCCGGGATCGGTGACGCAGACGATCACCAATGCGCTGCAGAGCATGACCTCGCCGGCCGCATCCACGTCGTCCGACTCGCTGCTGACCGACATTCTCAATGCGCTCGGACTCACCGGAACCGCATCGAGTGGTACCACAAGCACGGTGAATCCCATCACCGGCGCGATCGACAGCGGGTCGCTGCTTCAGCAGATCATCGCCCAGACCGCAATTCTCCCAGGCTTTTTCGTCATGCAGATGGGCGTCACCGCGCTGGCGCCGATGATCTACACCGCAGAGAACCAGGCGATGCAGCCGGTGGCAGCGGCTGCGGGTGGCGGCGAAGGAGCGGCTGCTGCTGCAGCGGGTGGTGCCGAAGGTGCTGCGGCCGCGGCCGGTGGAGCCGCAATGGAGCCGGCGTTCGGGGCGCAGGCGTGGGCCGGTGTGGGTGAGGGCGCCCAATTGGGACAGCTCTCGGTGCCGCAGAACTGGTTGTGGTCGGCCGCCCAGCCGATGGACGCCGTCGTCCCGATGGGCGCGCCGATCCTGATGCCGGCCAGCGGAATCGGCACCGCCGAGGGTGGTGCTCCGATGCTGCTCGGTGGCCTGCCGAGGGCTGCGGCTGCCGGTGCAGCAGCGGGGGCCGGTGCCGCCGCGGTGAAGTACGGGACGCGCTCGAAGGTGATGGCGCGCCCGCCGGCCGCCGGCTACCCGGCCGAAGAGTCGGCTCGCGTGGAGCCCGCCGCGTCAAACGGGCAGATCCCGAACGGCCACGCGCCGCAGGGGTACCGACCAGCAATTGTCTACGTGCCCGCCAACGGCACCGCGCCGGCGACGAACTAGTTCGCCGTCAACCATCAACTGAACCGAGGAGAGAAGATGCCATCTCGCTTTATGACCGATCCGCACGAGATGCGGGCCATGGCAGGCCGTTTCGACGTCCACGCCCAGACCGTTGAGGACGAGGCCCGCAAGATGTGGGCCTCGAGCCAGAACATCGCCGGGGCCAGCTGGAGCGGTATGGCTCAGGCCACTTCCTACGACACCATGGGCCAGATGAACACGGCCTTCCGCAACATCGTCAACATGCTGCACAGCGTGCGTGACGGGTTGATCCGCGACGCCAACAACTACGAGAGCCAAGAGCAGGCCTCGCAG
>NZ_PKEK01000034.1 GCF_002863225.1 Mycobacterium sp.
CGAACCAGCACCAACCCGATACGAAAGAAACACGCCTCCCGCACCAGCGACGAGACGTAACCCAACCCAGAGTGTCAAGGATCAACCGAGGCCCAAACGTCAACAATCAACCGACTCTGAACAGGGGCACAGAGCAGGAGCCACGCGTCGTAGGCAGGACGTCAGGGCTTCAATGTCACCGGCGGGCACGGCTTCGTTACACCGGGCGGATCGCACTCGAAGTAAGCGCACGCGCCGCCGGAGTTGTATTGCGTGCACGGGTCGACGTAGACCGGCGGGACACCGTCACCGAACTCCGGGCTGGCTTCTCGCTTCAGGCTGACGAGGACCGAGTCGATCGAATCGGGGTCGACGCCAGCATATTTGGCAAGAAGTGCGTTCGCTTCGACAAGCGCGTTGCGTGCGACGGCGCGCAATTCGCGGACCCGATCGAGGTCGTCGTCGGACACCTTCACCGACTCGCCTTCTCCATCTGCACACATACGCCGCTCCTTGCAATCTCTACGTTGAGTCCGACTTCACTCAATGGTCGAGGATCAGGAGGCCACCGTCAATCATTTGCCCAGGAACAGGGGCACCACGCTTCGTCAGTCCCGCACGGCGTTGAGATAGGTGATGTCGCCGAACGCCTGGGCGAGCTCGTCGTCGGCGTAGGTGAAGCCGTTGGCCGCATGCATCTCGGCGACCGCGCGGTGCGAAACCTGCCAGCCCCGGTTGGTGAGGTCTTCGATGATGTGGCTGCGCTCGTAGTGGTAGACCAGCTCGTCGAAGTCGACCTCGAAGCCCAGCTCGCGCATCCGGTCGTGGTGGCTGCGCCACCGCGGGTCCTTGAAAATCGTTGTGTCGGGCACGAATTCGGATGCCAGCTGGCTACCCGGAGCACTCAGCTCGGTGACGTTGCCGAACAACGCGTCCTGCGCCTCGGGCGGCAGATACACCACCAGACCTTCGGCGCTCCACGCCGACGGGGCCTGCGGGTCGAAGCCGGCGGCCCGCAGTGCCGCGGGCCAGTCGTCGCGCAGATCGACGGCGACAGTGCGACGCTCGACTGTCGGTTCGGCACCGAGATCCCGAAGTGTCGACGTCTTGAACTCGATGACCTCCGGCAGGTCGACCTCGTAGAGCACGGTGCCCTGCGGCCACGGCAAGCGATACGCCCGAGCGTCCAGGCCGGCGGCCAGGATCACTGCCTGCCGGACGCCGCTGCGCGTCGCGTCGACGAAGAACCTGTCGTAGAACCGGGTCCGGACCGCCATTCCCCTCGCCATCCGGGCGGGATCGAAATCGTGGCCATCGGTGACCGGGATCTCGCCGTTGACCAGACGGGTGTAGACGTCGATGCCGACCGCTCGCACCAACGGCGCGGCGAACGGGTCGTCGATCAGACCGGCGTCGGATGACAGCGCCCGCTGGGCGGCGACCATGGTTGCGGTCGCACCGACGCTCGTCGCAAGATCCCAGCTGTCGCTTTCTCTCCGTACAGACACCAGAACTCCCCTCTCGATGTACAAATAAATATAGACCAGCTATTTATTTGCTCGGCTCCCGGATGGAGGACCCGTGATGGACTTCGCGCAACGGACCATCGATCTGGCTCGGCAGAACGTCCTCGACGGCGGCCGGCCGTTCGCGACGGTGATCGTCAAGGACGGCAAGATTCTGGCCGAGAGCGCCAATCAGGTTGCGCAGAGCCATGATCCGACCGCGCATGCCGAGATCCTCGCCATCCGCGCGGCATGCGTGGCGCTCGGCACCGAGCACTTGACCGGTACCACGATCTACGTGCTGGCCCACCCCTGCCCGATGTGCCTGGGCTCGCTCTACTACTGCTCACCCGACCGGGTGGTTTTCCTGACCCAGCGCGAGCAGTACGAGCCGTACTACGTCGACGACCGCAAGTACTTCGAGCTGGCCACGTTCTACGACGAGTTCGGCAAAGACTGGCAACAGCGTCGACTGCCGATGCGCTACGACCCCCGTGACGACGCGGTGGAGGTGTACCGGTTGTGGAACGCGCGCAACGGCGGCAAGAAGCCTCAGACGTTGGGGCAGTAGTGCTTTGGATCGCCCCGCTCGTCCAGCGGGGGCAGGTTGCGGGCGGGCGTCTGGATCAGCGGGGTGTCCGCTGGGATCCGGCCACTGGCCCGGTCGAAACCGGCCCGGGCACGCGGGTGCTTGCGGTAACGGGACGGCACCGCGGCGAAAATCAGCCGGACCAGATCGCCGAATCGGCGGTGCAGCCACTCGTCGCGCCGAGACCAGCTGTAGCCCATCAGCTTTCGCACCGGAGGGTCGTAGAGGCCCACCGTCACCCAGACGAAGAACGGTGAGATCAGCTTGCGCTGCAGCGCCCACAGCGGGTTCGGAATCCATTGCGCGAAGGGCGGTTGCGGCAACTCCGTCAGGTTGAGCACCTCGCGCGCGGCGAAGTTGTTCTCCAGCACTTCGTTGCACATGTGATCCCAGTAGACCTGAAAGTCCTCCCAGCTCTTGGGGACCGGTCGCATGCTCATGCCGTAGAGCCGGTACCACTCGACGTGTTCGTCGAACAGCTGGCGCTTCTGGGCTTCGGTCAGCCCGCCGCAGAATCGCTCGGCCACGTGAAGGGTGCCGACGAAGAACGTCGAGTGCGCCCAGTAGAAGACGTCGGGATTCAGTGCGTGGTAGCGGCGCCCCTGGTCGTCGGTGCCCTTGATCTCGATGTGGTAGTCACGAACCTCGGCGCCGGTAGTGGGTGCACGGTCGCCGTCGAAGACCACCCCGCCGATCGGATACAGCGATCGGAGCAGCCGCGGCCAGCGCTCGCGGAAGAACGTCGAATGCTCTTCGACGGCGGCGCCGAGCTGCGGGTGCATGTTCTGCATCGAGCCGGCCCACGGGCCTTGCAACATCCCGCGCCAATCGCCGAAGTAGCGCCAGGTCAGCGAGTCGGGCCCGAGCGGCTGCGGCGGGGCCTCGTATCCCAATGGCGAAACTGGGCAACCCGACGCGACCGGGGACACCTCAGACGTATCTTGAGTCACTGGTTAAGTTTCCTGTATCAGTTTGCCAAAATGACTACATGCGTTGTCAATCAGCAGAGTCTAGGAGGCCCGTGCCGTCCGGTCAACGTACGCGCCGCTGGTCCGGTGTTCCGCTGGAAGATCGTCAGGCCCTTCGACGCGACGAACTCGTCGCCGCCGGTGTGCAACTGCTCGGCCGGGCGAGCGGCCCGGCAGTGACCGTGCGGGCGGTGTGCCGGCAGGCCGAGCTGACCGAGCGTTACTTCTATGAGAGCTTCGCCGAGCGCGACGAGTTCATCCGGGCCGTCTACGACGACGTCTGCACCCGGGCGATGTCGACGTTGATGTCGGCGACCACGCCGCGTGAAGCGGTCGAGCGGTTCGTCGCGCTGATGGTCGACGATCCGGTGCGCGGTCGGGTGTTACTGCTGGCCCCGGCCGTGGAGCCGGTGCTGGGGCGCTCGGGGGCGGAGTGGATGCCGAACTTCATCGACCTGCTGCAGGGCAAACTGACCCAGATCGGCGACCCAATCCGGCAGAAGATGATCGCCACCGGCCTGATCGGCGGCCTGACCGCGCTGTTCACCGCATACCTGGACGGCCGCCTGGCGGCCAGCCGAGAGCAGTTCATCGACTATTGCGTCGACATGCTGCTCAGCAGAGCGGCCGGCTGACCGGGCCAGGCCGGAGTCGCCGGGCCGACTCGCGCGACGGAACTTGAATGTCACCGACATAAACAGATATATTTACTGAAACCGACAGACACAGATAACTGGGAGGCGTCATGGCGGATCCTCAAGGCCTCGACCTGTTGCGTGAACTCGAGCCGGTCGTCGAGAAGAACATGAATCGGCACCTGAGCATGCACAAGCCGTGGAACCCGCATGACTACATCCCCTGGTCGGACGGCAAGAACTTCTACGCGCTCGGCGGCCAGGACTGGGAGCCCGGTCAATCGAAGCTGTCCGACATCGCCCAGGTCGCCATGGTGCAGAACCTGATGACCGAGGACAACCTGCCGTCGTATCACCGCGAGATCGCGATGAACTTCTCCATGGACGGCGCCTGGGGGCAATGGATCAACCGCTGGACCGCCGAGGAGAACCGCCACGGCATCGCGCTGCGCGACTACCTCGTGGTGACCCGCGCCGTCGACCCCGTCGAGCTGGAAAAGCTGCGCATGGAGGTGGTGAACCGCGGTTTCAGCCCCGGACAGAACCAGCAGATTCGCGAAGACCTGTTCGCCGCGAGCCTGTTCGACTCGATCATCTACGTGACCTTCCAGGAACTCGCGACCCGCATCTCGCACCGCAACACCGGTAAGGCCTGCAACGAGACCATCGCCGACCAACTGCTGGCCAAGATCTCGGCCGACGAGAACCTGCACATGATCTTCTACCGCGACGTTTCCGAAGCCGGGTTCGAGCTCGCGCCCAACCAGGCGATGAAGTCGTTGCACAAGGTGCTGCGCAACTTCCAGATGCCCGGCTACCAGGTGCCCGAATTTCGGCGCAAGGCCGTGATGATCGCCGTCGGCGGGGTTTACGACCCACGCATCCACCTCGACGACGTCGTGATGCCGGTGCTGAAGAAATGGCGGATCTTCGAGCGCGAGGACTTCACCGGTGAGGCCGCGATGATGCGGGACGACCTGGCGGGGTTGATCAAGGAACTCGAAGTGTCGTGCGACAAGTTCGAGGTCTCCAAGCAACGCCAGCTCGACCGCGAGGCCCGGACGGGCAAGCGGGTCACCGCCGCGGAGTTGCACCACACCGAGGGCACGCTGACCCTCAGCCGACGGTAGCCAGCCGTGCGTATCGGCCCCTTCACACTGGCCAGCCCGGTGGTGCTGGCACCGATGGCAGGCGTCACCAACGTCGCCTTCCGCACGTTGTGCCGGGAACTCGAGCAAGAACGTGTCGGCACCGTCAGCGGGCTGTACGTCTGCGAGATGGTGACCGCGCGCGCCCTCGTCGAACGCCATCCGGTCACCATGCACATGACCACGTTCTCCGCCGACGAGTCGCCCCGGTCGCTGCAGCTCTACACCGTCGACCCGGCCACCACCTACGCAGCGGTGAAGATGATCGCCGACGAAGGTCTCGCCGACCACGTCGACATGAACTTCGGCTGCCCGGTGCCCAAGGTCACCCGTCGCGGCGGCGGAGCTGCGCTGCCCTACAAGCGGCAGCTGTTCGGCCAGATCGTCAACGCCGCGGTGCGCGGCACCGAAGGCACCGACATCCCGGTGACCGTCAAGTACCGGATCGGCATCGACGACGAGCACCACACCCATCTCGAGGCGGGCAAGATCGCCGAGTCCGAGGGCGCGGCGGCCGTTGCCCTGCATGCCCGCACGGCGGCGCAGCGCTACTCGGGCACGGCCGACTGGGAGCAGATCGCCCGGCTCAAGCAACACGTCCAGTCGATTCCGGTGCTGGGCAATGGTGACATCTTCGAAGCCAACGATGCGCTGACCATGATGGCCGTGACCGGCTGCGACGGGGTCGTCATCGGTCGCGGCTGCCTCGGCCGGCCGTGGCTGTTCGCCGAGCTCTCGGCGGCCTTCACCGGGAGCGCGGCTCCGACACCGCCCAACCTGGGCCAGGTGGCTGACATCATCCGCCGGCACGGCGAGCTACTCACCGAGCACTTCGGCGAAGACAAAGGCATGCGTGACATGCGCAAACACATCGCCTGGTACCTGCACGGCTTTCCCGCCGGGTCGGACCTGCGCCGTGCGCTCGCACTGGTCAAAACCCGCGACGAACTGGATCGGCTGCTGGAACAGCTCGACGGCGACACGCCGTTCCCGACCGCGGCCGGCGGCCCGCGTGGCCGGCAGGGATCACCGGCGAAGGTGGCGCTGCCCGAGGGCTGGCTGGCAGATCGCGACGACTGTGCGGTTCCGGCCGGAGCCGACGTCATGCACTCCGGCGGCTGATCAGAGCTTCCAGCGACGATGCAGGTCGGCACGACCGGGTGCGGCAATCGGATCGTCGGGCACGCTCCCGAGATCGCGCTAACGGTGCGGTCTCTATACGATGTGGATCTTGTTGCATCTTGCGCCGATGGTCGAGTCGAGTGCCATCATCGCGGTACGGCTGTACAGGGACGACGCGACAATGAGGTCGCGGGATACGTTGCGTTGCGCACGTGAGCATCATTGTTGATTCGGAGGCCGGTAGGACATGAGTGACGGCGATTCAGCCACTCACGGCCCCGACGGCGACGACTCGAGACTTACCGGAAGTCCGCCTGGATCGCGAGCCGCCGCGCCGTGGGAGCGGTTCGGAACCGCCGCTCAGACCGCGACCATCGCGCATCGCTGGGTCGGGCCATCGGCCACGCCGACCTCCGCCGCACCGACCGAGCCGGGTAAACCCGCCCCCGACGACGACGATTCCGCCGGGAGCCACACCGAGGGTGGACTCACGGTCGCGGACCTGATCGCCAAGATCGGCGGCTCGGTCGCCGACCGTCCCCGTCACCACCACGCGGCGCCAGACGCCAACCACGTCGACCCCGAGTCCGCGCTACCCGCCGAAGCGGGTGAGGACTACGACGCCTACGAGTTGCTGAGCCCGGCGGACTACGCCGACGAGCTTCCCGACCTGGACGCCATCCGCCGCACCGCCGTGCTCGGCGACGCCGACGTCGAGCAGACCGCGGTGCTGCCGCGGACGCCGGTCGGCCTGCTGGAAGCGCCGGACACCGAGCCGGACACCGATGACGCCGTCGCTCCCGGGCGCAAGCGGCACCGGCACGGCGCGCTACTGGTCTTCGGCCGGCTGGTGGTGGCGACGGTCGCCGCGGCAGCCCTGGCCATGACCGGCGGGGCGTATCAGTGGAGCACCTCGAAGAACCACAAGCTCAACACGATCAGCGCGCTGGACATGGGCTCGCGTGACATCGTCGACCCGAACGCACAGTTCGGTGACGAAGACTTCCTGATCGTCGGCATGGACTCCCGCGCCGGGGCCAACAGCAACATGGACGTCGGCACCACCGACGATGCCGGCGGCGCGCGCTCGGACACCATCATGCTGGTCAACATCCCGGCAAACCGCAAACGCGTTGTGGCCGTGTCGTTTCCGCGTGATCTGGCCATCACCCCGATTCAGTGCGAAGCGTGGAACCCCGACACCGGTGAGTACGGCCCGCTGTATGACGCCGACACCAAGAAGTGGGGCCCCAAGAACGTCTACACCGAGACCAAGCTGAACTCGACGTTCTCCTTCGGCGGACCGAAGTGTCTGGTGAAGGAAATCCAGAAGCTGTCCGGTTTGAGCATCAACCGCTTCATCGCCGTCGACTTCGCCGGCTTCGCGAAAATGGTCGACGCCCTCGGCGGTGTCGAGGTGTGCAGCACCACGCCGCTGAAGGACTACGAGCTCGGCACCGTCCTGGCCCACTCCGGTCGTCAGCTGATCGACTCGAAAACCGCACTGAACTACGTTCGGGCCCGCAACATCACGACCGAGAACAACGGCGACTACGGCCGGATCAAACGGCAGCAGCTGTTCCTGTCGTCGTTGCTGCGGTCGCTGATCTCCAAGGAGACCTTCTTCTCGCTGAGCAAGCTCAACAGCGTCGTCAACATGTTCATCAGCAACAGCTACGTCGACAACATCCGGACCCGGGACCTTGTCCAGCTCGGCCAGTCGGTGCAGGGCATGAATGCCGGGCACGTCTCCTTCGTGACCGTGCCGACCGGCATCACCGACGAGAACGGTGACGAGCCGCCGCGCACCTCCGACATGCGGGCGCTGTTCGACTCGATCATCAACGACGACCCGCTGCCCGGCGAAAACGACATGAACGCGACGTCGAGCCCGCCGACCACGTCGACGAATACGCTGTCCTCCAAGGGGACTCAGACCGGTCAACCGGCCGGCCCGCACCCCGAGCACCTGCAGGCCATCGCCGCCGCACCGCAGAACGTCACCGTCCAGGTCTCGAACTCGACGTCTAAGTCGGGATTGGCCACCACCGCCAGCAACCAGCTGAAGCGCAAGGGATTTCGGGTCAAGTCGCCGGACGACTACTCGAACCCACTGAAGACCACCAAGGTGCTGTACTCGCCGGGAAACGAGCAAGCCGCCGCCACCGTCGCGGGCGCATTCGCGAACGCCAAAGTCGAGCGGATCACCGGAACCGGGCAGGTCATCCAGGTGGTGCTGGGCTCGGACTTCGCCACCGTCGGCACGCCTCCCCCGGCGGGTTCGCAGGTCAGTCTGCAGGTCGAACGCAACACCAGCAGCCAGTCCACCAAGCTTCCGGACGACCTGACAGTCACCAACGCCGCCGACACCCACTGCGAGTAGCGCCGCGGCCGCGATCGGCGGGCAAACCGGCATTCATCGCGAGTTCAGCTTTACTTCGCGCGGGTTCCTGCCTCTTCGTGGGTAGGGAAAGTACGCTTGTTTCATGCGCACCGCCTACCACGAGCAGCTCGCTGAGCTCTCGGAACAGCTCGGCGCGATGTGCGGACTGGCCGGCGCCGCGATGGAGCGGGCCACCCAGTCGCTGTTGCAGGCCGACCTGGTCCTCGCCGAGCAAGTCATCTCCGATCACGAAAAGATCGCCGAGCTCAGCGCCCAGGCCGAGGAGAGCGCCTTTGTGCTGCTGGCCTTGCAGGCGCCTGTCGCCGGAGATCTGCGCTCGATCGTGAGCGCCATCCAGATGGTCGCCGACATCGACCGGATGGGCGCGCTGGCTCTGCACGTCGCCAAGATCGCCCGGCGGCGTCACCCGCAGCACACGCTGCCCGAGGAAGTCAACGGCTACTTTGCTGAAATGGGCAGGCTGGCAGTCGAATTGGGCAACAGCGCGCAGGAAGTGCTGTCGTCGCGCGACCCGGAGAAGGCCGCCCGGATTCGCGAAGAGGACGACGCGATGGACGACCTGCACCGGCACTTGTTCACCGTGCTGATGGACCGGGAGTGGAAGCACGGGGTGGCCGCAGCGGTCGACGTGACGCTGCTCGGCCGCTTCTACGAGCGTTTCGCCGATCACGCCGTCGAAGTGGCGCGGCGGGTCATCTTCCAGGCGACCGGCCACTTCCCTGAGGAGACGGCCGTCGCGCAGTCCGGCTAGGTCCGAGCGGCCGAACTCCGTCTGAGCGGCCGAACTCCTACCCGAACCGGCCGGAGATGTAGTCCTCGGTGGCCTTCTGCGTCGGGTTGGAGAAGATCTTCTCGGTGTCGTCGATCTCGATCAACCGGCCCGGCTTCCCGACGGCCTCGAGGTTGAAGAATGCGGTGTGATCGCTGACCCGCGCGGCCTGCTGCATGTTGTGGGTGACGATGACGATGGTGTATTCCTGCTTCAACTCGGCGATCAGGTCCTCGATGGCCATGGTCGAGATGGGGTCCAGCGACGAACACGGCTCGTCCATCAGCAGCACATCGGGTTGCACGGCGATCGCCCGGGCGATACACAACCGTTGCTGCTGGCCGCCGGACAGCCCGCCGCCGGGGCGCTCGAGCCGATCCTTGACCTCGTCCCACAGGTTGGCGCCGCGTAGCGCGTACTCGGCGGTGTCGTCCAGCAGCTTGCGGTTGCGCACGCCCTGCAGCTTCAGCCCGGCCACCACATTGTCACGAATCGACATGGTGGGGAACGGGTTTGGGCGCTGGAAAACCATTCCGATTGCCCGCCGAACGCCCACCGGGTCGATACCGGAGCCGTAGATGTCGTCGTCGTCGAGCAGCACGGTGCCCTGCATGCGAGCGCCGGGGGTCACCTCGTGCATCCGGTTGAGCGTCCGCAGCACGGTGGTCTTGCCGCAACCAGACGGCCCGATGAACGCCGTGACACTCCTCGGCAGCACCGAGAGCGAGACGTCGGCGACGGCCTGGAACGCGCCGTAGAAGATGTTGACGTCCTTCAGGTCCAACCTCTTAGCCACTGGAGCTCCTGCCTGTCCTTTCGGATGCGAAAACGTGCGAGACGACCTTGGCCACCAGGTTAATGACGGCGATGACCAAGATCAGTGTCAGGCCCGCACCCCACAACCGATCCGTAGGAATAGGGCTGGTGCCCGCCCCGGCCGAGGTCTGGTCGTACATCATGCCGGGCAACGAGCCCATGAAGCCACCGAAAATATTGAAATTCATCGCCTGCGAGTAACCCACCAGGATCAGCAGCGGCGAGGTCTCCCCCATCACCCGGGCCAGGGCCAGCAGGATCCCGGTGACGATGCCGGACAGGCCGGCCGGCAACACGATCTTGGTGATCGTCCGCCAGTGTGGCACGCCCAGCGCGTAGCTGGCCTCGCGCAGTTCCACCGGGAAGATCTGCAACATCTCCTCGGTGGTGCGGACGATCACCGGAATCATCAGCAGCACCAGCGCCAACGACACCGCGAAGCCCGATCTCGGCAGTCCCAAAGTGGCGATGCACAGCGCGTAGATGAACAGCGCGGCGACGATCGATGGCACGCCGGTCAAGACGTCGACCATGAAAGTGGTCACCCTGCCCAGCTTGCTGCCGACGGCGTATTCGACCAGATAGATCGCGACGAAGACGCCGATCGGAATGGAGATGAGCGCACACACCAGACCTTGCAGGACCGTGCCGACGATGGCGTGGTACACGCCGCCGCCTGCCATGAAGGCGGTCATGCCGGCCTGCGAATGCGTCCACCACACCGTGGATTTCACCGCGCTGAAGCCTTTTGTCAGCACTGAATACAGCACCCAGGTCAACGGCACCAGCGCCACCCCGACCGACACCGTGGCCAACACGGTGGCGACTGCGTCGGAGAGCCGCCGACGCACACTCACACCGGTGAACGTCCGCGCCTTGAGTGGACGATCCAGGATCGACGTCATCGCGCGCTCCTGCTCGAAACAGCTTCGCGCGCCACGGCATTCACCACAAGAGTGAGCAGGAACAGCACCAGACCGGCGGCGATGTATGCGCCCGCGCGGTATTGGTTGTTGAATTCGTATGCGGTAGCGGCGATCTTGGTCGCGAAGGTGTAGCCGCCGTCGAACAAGGACCAACCGAAGGCCGCCTGGGTGCCACGCAGGATGACCAGCAGTGCCACGGTCTCACCCAGCGCCCGGCCCAGACCCAGCATCGCGCCGCTGACGTAGCCGGAGCGCCCGAACGGCAGCACCGCGGTCTTGACCACTTCCCAGCGGGTGGCGCCGAGCGCGAGTGCGGCCTCGATGTGGCCCTGCGGCGTCTTCATGAAGACCTCGCGGGTGACCGCGGTGATGATCGGCAGGATCATCACCGCCAGCACGATCCCCCCGGTGAAGATCGTTCCGCCACCGGATACCGACGCATTGCCGGTCGCGAACAGGAACACCCCACCCAGGTGAGCGTTGAGCCACATCGCCACCGGCTGCAGCCGCGGCGCCAGCACGAAAAGTCCCCAGACCCCGTAGATGATCGACGGCACCGCCGCCAGCAAGTCGACCAGGTAGGCCAGCGGCCCAGTCACCCGCCGAGGCGAGTACTGGGCGAGGAAGATCGCGATCCCCAGTGCCACCGGCATCGCCAGGGCCAAGGCGAACAGCGCCACCATCACCGTGACCTGGACCAGGTCGAAGACGCCGAACCGCATCGCTGCGGTGTTGGTGGTGTCCCAGTTGCCGCCGTAGGTGAAGAAGTTGACTCGGTCGCGCGCCAGGGCCGGCACCGCGCGCATCACCAGAAACAGCCCGATCGCCGCAACCAATGCCACGATCAAGGCGCCCGAACCCGTGGCCAGGTTGCGAAACAACGAATCGCCCCGGCTGTGTGTGACGTCGCGCCAGGTGGACGGCATCGCGGCCGACCCGCGCGGTGGCGCTGCGACGACCTCACCCGAACCAGTATCGGCGGGATTGGGCGTCGTCACTGTGTCCACTTCTCCTCGGGTGATCTGCGCCCAAGGGTAATTCGTCAGGTCAGCGGATCGCGTTGATCGCGGTGATCAGGCGTTTTTTGAACTTTTCCGGGAGCGGGATGTAGCCCGCGGTCGACAGGCCGTCTTGCGCGTCTTCGACGGCGACGGTCAGTAGGGATCTCAGCGCCGCGCTGGTTGCGGGGTCGTAGCCCTTGGAGCAGACGATCTCGTAGGTGGCCAGCACCAATGGATACGCACCCGCTTCCCGGGAGCGGTAGATCGACTTCAGGTTGAGCTCCAGGTTGTTGCCCTGCCCGGCGAAGGTGGCCCCGTCGATGGCTTTGCGGGCTGCGTCGTCGGTGAGCGCAACGGCGCCGCTGCCGTCGTTGATTTGCGCGTAGGGCACGCCGCTCTGGTCGGCGAAACCTTTCTCGACGTAGCCGATCGCGCCGACCGCGGAGTGCACGGCCTGGATGACGCCGGCTGACTTCTGCGCGCCCTCACCCACGCCGCCCTGAAACTCACTGCCGGCGTTGCGGTTCCAGCTGTTCGGTGCAGCTGCGGCCAGATACTTCTGGAAGTTGTCGGTGGTGCCCGAGGAGTCCGAGCGGTAGATGGGCGAGATCCTGATACTCGGCAATGTCGTGCCCGGATTGAGTTTCGCGATGGCGGGGTCGTCCCAGTTGGTGATCCAGCCGGTGAAGATCTTGGCCAACACGTCGGCGTTGACGACCAGCTGCTTGACGCCGTCAAGGTGGAAGACGATGGCGATGGGACCGAACACCATGGGCAGGTGCCAGGCCGGATTGCCGTTACAACGTTTGGCAGCCTCCTCGACCTGATCGCTGCTCAACGGTGAATCCGAGCCGGCGAAGTCGACGTGCCTGGCGATGAACTGTTCGCGGCCGGCACCCGATCCGGTCGGGTTGTACGCCAGCTGCTTGCCGGGGCACAGCTGCGACCAATCCATGTTGAACAGGGCAATGGCGTTTTGCTGCGCTGTGGAGCCCTCGGCGGTCAGGTCCTGCCTACCGTCGCAGTTCACCGGCCCTGACGGGGGCTTGAGACCGTGTAGGTTGCTGTCGCTGCCGCAACCGGTGGACATCATGCCCGCGACCGCGGCGGCCACTAGAGCTGCCCGCACCGCGTGGACCTTCACCCGTCTCGCTTCCTCGAAAAATTCTGTCCGCCGTCGACTTTGCCCGCGACGGCGCCGGGCCACCGGCGAAACTATGCGCCGGGCGTGGACGGCGTCCGCCGCAACGGTGAACGGACGGTGAACAGGTCAGCGTCGGGCGTACGCGGTGTCCACGCTGTACTGGGTGAACCCCAGACGTCGATAGGTCTTGAGCGCCGCGGTGTTGTCCGACTCGACGTAGAGCATCACGGTCGGTTGCGCCGCGCCGCTGAGCCGACGCGCCAGGTAGGCGATGCCGACGGCCGTCAACACACCGCCCAGTCCGCTGCCCTGTGCGGCCGGGTCCACCCCGACGACGTACACCTCGCCCAGTCCGGACTGTTCGGAGTGCACTTTCGTCCAGTGGAATCCCAGTAGCGCGTCGGTCTGCGCGCCGAAGGCGAGGAACAGTCCGTCGGGGTCAAACCAGGGCTCGGCCCGCCGTTCATCGAGGTCGGCATCGGTCCAGCCGCCCTGTTCGGGATGCGTCACGAATGCAGAGTTGTTGACGCGCAACAATTCTGCGTCGTCCGCGGCGCCGGCATAGGTGCGGATACGCACACCGTCGGGCACCGTGGGCTCGGCGATGTCGCGGAGTTCGCGACGCATCTGCACGAGTTCGCGCACCGGCGACAGATCCAACGCAGCTGCCGTCGCACGTGCGGAGTCGAGTGTGCCGTGTGCCCAGAAGCGGTTCTTGTCATCGGTTTTCGACAGCGCCGCCCGTATCAGCGCCGAGCCGATGCCGCGTCTGCGCGCATCCGGATGCACCACCAACTCCGCCATCGCGCAACCGTCGTCGGGCTGGTCGGACAGATTCAGATACCCGAGGATGCGTTCGCCGCTTTCGTCGGTGGTAAGCAGGTGGCCGCTTCGATCGTGCGGCAACTCACGCAGAACCTGCTCGCCCACCGGTGCGACAGCATCTGATTGAGTTGCGGCAGAAACGATTTCACGAATGCGACGCTGTTCGTCGGCGGTCAGCGTGGCGCGCCACTGCGGCGCTGTCACTGGCTGCGCAGCGGATCGGCCAACGACTCGTCGTCAGCGTCCGCCTCGTCACCATCGTCGGCGACGGCGTCGCCGCTTGGTGGCCGGCCACGGCTGGGACGGACCGCCTTGTAGCCCACGTTGCGGACGGTGCCGATCAGCGCTTCGTATTCGGGTCCCAGTTTGGCCCGCAACCGGCGGACGTGGACGTCGACCGTGCGAGTGCCCCCGAAGAAGTCGTAACCCCACACCTCGTGCAGCAGTTGCGCCCGGGTGAACACCCGGCCGGCATGCTGCGCCAGGTACTTCAACAGCTCGAACTCCTTGTAGGTGAGATCGAGCGGCTTGCCCCGCAGGCGAGCGGTGTAGGTGCCTTCGTCAATGACGAGCTCGCCGAGGCTGATCTTGCCGACGCCCTCCTGGTCCTCCAGGTTGCCGCGCCGGCCGATCAGCAATCGCAACCGGGCGTCGACCTCGGCCGGTCCGGTGCCGGGCAGCATGATTTCGTCCAGCCCCCAGTCGGCGTTGACGGCCACCAACCCGCCCTCGTTGACCACGACCACCACCGGGATGGATCGGCCGGTGGAACCCAACAGTCGGCACAATCCCCGTGCTGCGGGCAGGTCGTGGCGCGCGTCGACGATCAGGATGTCGGCGCTGCCGGCCTCCAACAGCGACGAGACGTCGGGCGGCGCGGTACGCAGGGTGTGGGCGAGCAGCGACAAGGACGGCAGGACCACATCCGGATTGGGTTCAGGAGTCAGCAGTAGCAGGTCCAAGCAAGCCCAGCTTTCGTGGGAAAGGCGTCTCACAAAGTTCACGGCGAGATACGAAGTTTAACGGCCAGGACACTAAACGATAGCTTGCAACCTGGTCTTTCGCGCGGTGACGATGCCGACCGGGACGGTCGGAGGAGGAACCGCGCCACCCGAACCAGCGCGGTGACGATGCGGACCGGGACGGTCGGAGGAGGAACCGCGCCACCCGAACCAGCGCGGTGACGATGCGGACCGGGACGGTCCGAGGAGGAACCGCGCCACACAACCGAGCGCGGTGACGATGCGGACCGGGACGGTCCGAGGAGGAACCGCGCCACACAACCGAGCGCGGTGACGATGCGGACCGGGACGGTCCGAGGTGGGGGTCCCCCCAGCCGCGCAGCGGCGAGGGGGCGAACCGCGCCACACAACCAAGCGCGGTGACGATGCGGACCGGGACGCGGACCGGGACACCGACGATGCGCACCCGAACTCGGTGGTAGGCCACAATATGCGGATGCGGAAGGCACTGGTCGGCGTGGCGGCGGTGCTGTCGGCTGTGCTGGCTGTGCTGCTGACGGCCGTCGGCGCCGACTTCGGGACCAGCATCTACGCCGAGTACCGGCTGGCGCGCGCGGTCCGGGAAACCGCCCACCTCGGCTTCGACCCGTTCGTGGCGATCATCGCGTTTCCCCTCATCCCTCAGGCATTGCGGCATCGCTACGAAGACGTCGAGATCAAGGCAACCGCGGTCGATCGGCCGGTGATCGGCAAGGCCACTCTCGAGGCCACCATGCACTCCGTCGACCTGACCGATTCGTCATGGCTGTTCAGGCCGTACGCCAAGCTGCCGGTCGGCAAGCTGGAGAGCCGCATCATCATCGGCTCCCGATACCTCGGCCAATTCCTCGGCATGCGCGACCTCATCGTCGAGGCCCCCTCCAAAGACACCAACAACGCCACCGGCGGCACCACCGAATCCGGCATCTCCGGCAGCCATGACCTGGTCTTCACCGGCACGCCGCGAGCGGCCCATTTCGACAAGCGGGTCAGTGTCGCCGTCGATCTCGCAATGGCCGGCGACGACCAGACGACGCTGGTATTCGCTCCCACCCGCGTGCTCACCGGGCCCAACACCGCCGACCAACCCGTCCCCGACGACAAGCGGGACGCCGTACTGGCCGCATTCGCCGGGCGGTTGTCCGACCAGCGACTGCCGTTCGGGGTGAAGCCGACCACCCAGGGCGCCCGCGGATCTGACGTGATCGTCGAGGGCATCACGACGGGATTAACGATCACTCTCGACGGGTTCAACAGGGCATGACATCGGCTGTGGTGGCAGTTTCGGCGGCGCTGCTGGCAGCGGCGCTCATCGGCTGGCTGATGACTCGCCGAGCCGGCCGCGTCCAGGCAACCGATCCGACGGCTTCGGACGATCTCGACACCTCCGACCTGGGTTTGTCCGCCGACGGGCCGACCGTCGTGCATTTCAGCGCATCGTGGTGTGGACCGTGTGGTCACGTTCGCCGTGTGGTCGATCAGGTGTGCGCGGACCTCGACCGGGTGGCCCACGTCGAGATCGATATGGACGCCAATCCCGGCGCGGCACGCCGTCTTTCGGTGCTGTCGCTACCGACCACCTTCATCTTCGACGCCGACGGCAAGCAGCGTTACCGGACGTCGGGGGTGCCCAAAGCCGATGACCTGCGCTCGGCGCTGACACCGCTATTGGCCCCATGACGTCGCCATTGGGTAAGCTGCTGGACGTGTCCGCCCGCCTCGAGCTCATGCTCACCAGTCGCCGCGCAGTTGATTTGTGCCGCGTCGCGGGCTGCTGCTGTTGTTGTAGCTGCTGAGTAGCCGCGCCTTTCGCGCCGCGCTCGGAGCAGCCAGAATCCCCGTGGCGCGCGCCGCCACAAAGTCGTGCATAGAGCAGTTCAGGAGCTTCCGTCATGTCGAACACCAAGACCCCCGATCAGGTGGACGTCCGAGGGCCGCGCTTCGCGGCGTGGATCACCACCGCGGTGCTGGTCATCACCCTGCTGGTGTCCGGGATCAACCCCCTGGCCGCCGCCATCATCCTGGGTCTGCAGAGCGTCGTCTTCGCGATCGGCGCGATCGGCGGGCCGCGCCGGCACCCCTACGGCCTGGTCTTCGCAAAGCTGGTCGCTCCTCGGCTGAGCCCGGTTCGCGAGCGCGAGCCTGTCGCCCCGCTGAAGTTCGCTCAGCTGGTCGGGCTGATCTTCTCCGCCCCGGCCTCGATCGGATTTGCCACCGGCGCTTCACTGTTCGGCGTCGTGCTCACCGGGGCGGCCCTGGTCGCCGCCTTCCTCAATGCGGCCTTCGCCATCTGCCTGGGCTGCCAGCTCTACCCGCTCGTGGCGCGCCTCAGGCCGGCCCACAGCACTTCCTAGCGATCGAAAGGATCCCCCATATGGCACGCTCCGACGTCCTGGTCTCCACCGACTGGGCCCAGAGCAATCTCGATGCCGATCACGTCGTCTTCGTCGAGGTCGACGAGGACACCAGCGCCTACGACGACGGTCACATCGCCGGTGCGGTCAAGCTGGACTGGCGCACCGACCTGCAGGACCCCGTCCGGCGCGACTTCGTCGACGCCGAGCAGTTCTCCAAGCTGCTCAGCGATCGCGGTATCGCCAACGGCGACACCGTCGTTCTCTACGGCGGCAACAACAACTGGTTCGCCGCCTACGCGTACTGGTACTTCAAGCTGTACGGCCACGAGGACGTCAAGCTGCTCGACGGCGGCCGCAAGAAGTGGACGCTCGACGGCCGCGAGTTTTCCACCGACACGGTGAACCGGCCCGCCACCAGCTACACCGCCAAAGCCGCGGACAACTCGATCCGCGCGTTCCGCGACGAGGTGCTGGCCGCGATCAGCGAGAAGAACCTGGTCGACGTGCGTTCACCCGACGAGTTCTCCGGCAAGATCCTGGCCCCGGCTCACCTGCCCCAGGAGCAGAGCCAACGGCCCGGCCACATCCCGACCGCGATCAACGTGCCGTGGAGCAAAGCCGCGAACGACGACGGCACCTTCAAGTCCGACGACGAGCTGGCCAAGATCTACGCCGACGCCGGACTCGATGGGTCGAAGGAGACGATTGCCTACTGTCGGATCGGGGAACGTTCGTCGCACACCTGGTTTGTCTTGCAGGAATTACTGGGCCACAAGAACGTCAAGAACTACGACGGCAGTTGGACCGAATACGGCTCCCTGGTTGGGGCCCCGATCGAATTGGGAAGCTGATTATGTGCTCTGCGCCGAAGCAAGGACAGACTCTGCCGGCCAGCGTCGACCTGGAGAAGGAAACAGTCATCACCGGCCGTGTGGTGGACGGCTCCGGCCAGGCCGTAGGCGGTTCGTTCGTGCGACTGCTGGATTCCTCCGGTGAGTTCACCGCCGAGGTCGTCGCATCGGCGACCGGTGACTTCCGGTTCTTCGCGGCGCCGGGGTCGTGGACGTTGCGCGCGCTGTCGGCCGCGGGTAACGGCGACGCGATCATCGAGCCGAAGGGCGCCGGCATCCACGAGGTCGACGTCAAGATCGCCTGACCGCATCGCCGAACTAGAATCGTCACTGTGGTTCTGTTCTTCGAGATCTTGCTCGTCGCGGCCGTCGTGTTCATCTCGTGGTTCGCGCTGTACACGCTGTACCGGCTGATCACCGACGAGTCGTGAGCAGCCCCGAGACCGACGACGGCGGCCCCGACGGCGGTTCCGCCCCCATTCCCGGTTCTGCGGACCGCGCGGTAGCGGCGGCGGCCGAACGCGCGAAGGCGACAGCCACCCGCAACATCTCGGGCTTCGACGATCTGCCGGTTCCGGCGGACACCGCGAATCTGCGCGAGGGCGCCAACCTGAACGACGCGCTGCTGGCGCTGCTCCCGCTCGTCGGGGTGTGGCGGGGCGAGGGTGAAGGTCGGGGCGCCGACGGCGACTACCGGTTCGGGCAGCAGATCGTGGTTTCCCACGACGGCGGTGAATATCTGAACTGGGAATCGCGATCGTGGCGGATCGGCGAGACCGGCGAATACGAGGCGCCGGATCTGCGTGAAACCGGGTATTGGCGCTTCGTCAACGAGCCCGACGACCCGTCGGAGTCACAGGCCATCGAATTGCTACTGGCACACTCCGCCGGCTACGTCGAGCTGTTCTACGGCCGTCCGCTCAACCAGTCGTCGTGGGAGCTGGCCACCGACGCGTTGGCCCGGAGCCGGTCGGGAGTGCTGGTCGGTGGGGCCAAACGGCTCTACGGCATCGTCGAAGGCGGCGACCTGGCTTATGTCGAGGAGCGGGTGGACGCCGACGGCGGATTGATTCCGCATCTGTCCGCGCGGCTGTCGCGGTTTATCGGCTGATCTGATACCGGTTGATGCCCAACAGGTTTGCGGGCTGACCCTCGAAATGGGCAGCCCCCGAGCCGTAGTTCCAGTTGGACAGACCGGAGGCTCGGGGGCTGGGTGACTGCGGGGAATTCGCCAGCGCGCGCAGGTGAATCCACGCCTGGTGCTGCTAGCGGGCAGCCACCTCACAAGTCCAATAAGCTATCAAATTCTCGGACCACCTCCTCTCCTGTGTACTGGCGAAGGTACCCGCTGCGGGCCAGTCCGACAACTGATTTCAGCGATCGCTGACGATCGCGGCGTCCACCAACTCGGTGAATTCAGCTGTCAGCGGAGCGCGCGGGAGCGGCTGTCCGTCGAGCGTGTGCACGCGGGCGGCCAGAGTCATGCTCGATACCAGCCAAATTCCTTGCGCGGCATGCAGATCAGCGACACGAAGTGCCCGGTAGTCGCAGTCGTAACCGTTGGCCCGGGCGACACCGAACAACGCCTGTTGGGTGGTGCCGCGCAGGATGGGATACCAGGGCGGCGGCGTCAGCAGGCACACGTTGCCGTCGTCACCGGGGGTGGCGATCACGACGGTCGAGCGTGGGCCTTCCAGGATGTAGCCGTCCGAGCTGACGAAGATGACGTCGCCGGCGCCGTGGCGGTCGGCATGTCGCAGGGCGGCCATGTTGATCGCATAGGACAGCGTTTTGGCGCCGGCCACCAGCCATGGCATGTGCTCGACGCCGGCCGACGGCAGTTCGCGCGGCAAGGTGATCGCGGCGATGCCGTCGCGGCGGGTCGCAGCGATGCGGGCGGCGACCGGATTGACGGTGACGTATGCGGTCGGCGACGAGCCGCGCTCACGCCCGCGGCTGTAGACCAGCCGCATCGCCGCCTCATCGGCGGTGTCGTCGACCCAGCGCCGCGTTGCCACATCGATCGCGTGCCGCCACGCCGCCAGGTCAGGCTCGGGCAACTCGAGCAGCTTGGCCGAGTGGACCAACCGGCCAAGGTGCGCCTCGACCAGGCAGGCACGGCCGTCGCGGATCAGCAGTGTCTCGAAGACGCCGTCGCCGCGGACTGCCGCGAGGTCGTCGGCGAACAGCAGCGGCGCCCCCGGCGGGTGCAGCTCGCCGTCGAGGGTGACGACGACACCGGGGTGGCCAGTCATGGACGAAAAGAGTAGTCCGTGGACCCGTAGAGTTGACATGTGTCCGCAGTTCCCGCACCCGAATCCGGTCCCGACGCCGGCGCGATCTGGCACTACGGCGACCCGCTCGGCGAGCAACGGTCGGCCGAGACCGGCGCCGTCGTGGTCGATCGGTCACACCGCGGCGTCCTCACGCTGAGCGGCGCCGACCGCAAGAGCTGGCTGCACAGCATTTCCACGCAGCACGTCAGCGAGCTGCCCGACGGCGCCACCACCCAGAACCTCAGCCTGGACGGGCAGGGCCGGATCGAAGACCACTGGATCCAGACCGAGCTCGACGGTGTCACCTACCTCGACACCGAGCCGTGGCGTGCCGACCCGCTGCTCGCGTACCTGAGCAAGATGGTGTTCTGGGCCCAGGTGACGCCGGCCACCGCCGACCTGGCGGTGCTGTCGCTGCTGGGCCCACAACTCGACGACCCGGCAGTGCTCGACGCGCTCGGCGTGGACGCGCTGCCCACCGAATCGACCGCGATGCCGTTGCGCGGCGGCGGTTTTGCGCGTCGCATGCGGGCAGCCGGCCAGGGCCAGATCGAGCTCGACGTCCTCGTGGACCGCGCGCAGTCCCAGGACGTGCGCCGCCGGCTGACCGATGCCGGGGTGCGCCCGGCCGGGGTGTGGGCCTACGAAGCCCTTCGGGTCGCGGCGGTGCGCCCGCGGCTCGGCGTCGACACCGACGAGCGCACCATCCCGCACGAGGTGGGCTGGATCGGCGGTGCGGTGCACCTGGACAAAGGCTGCTATCGCGGCCAGGAGACCGTTGCCCGGGTGCACAACCTGGGCAAACCGCCGCGGATGCTGGTGCTGCTGCACCTGGACGGGTCGGTCGACCGACCGGCTACCGGCGATCCGGTGCTGGCCGGCGGCCGATCGGTGGGTCGACTCGGGACGGTTGCCGACCACGTCGATTACGGGCCGGTGGCGCTGGCTTTGGTGAAACGTGGGATACCGGCCGACACCGCGCTGAGCACCGGCGGCGACGCGGCCGTCGCTGCGATGATCGACGCCGGTTCGCTTCCGACCGTTGACGGGCCGGGCGCCGGTCGGGTGGCCGTCGAGCGGTTGCGCGGAACGGTCCGATGACGTTGTTTGCCGGGTGCGGGGCGCAACAGCACGCAGCCAGCGGGCACGGTAGACTCTCGACAGGACAATAAAGACAAGTGATCGGAGCCGCCTTCTTGTTGGGCCGCTCCGTTATTGCGTAAGGGGGCTCCCCCAATGGGCCGTGGCCGGGCTAAGGCGAAGCAGACCAAGGTCGCTCGAGACCTTAAATACAGCTCACCGCAGACCGATTTCGATCGGCTTCGGCAGGAGCTGTCTGGGTCGGGCGATCAGGACGCTGACCAGTCGGAGGGCGACGACCCCTGGGTTGACGAGCGCCACTGAGGCATCCCGCGGCCGGCCCCGACCGCGAGCCGTCGTCTAGAACCTTGGGTGCTGCCCGACCAATTTGGCCCGGGGACCGCCTTTTCCACCTTTGTTGATCGTGCCCAGGACCCAGCTGTTCAGGTGCCGGGCCGTCAAAATGGCCAGCGCGCGATCGGTGTCCTCCGGTGCGACGACCGCGATCATGCCGACACCCATGTTGAAGGTCTTCTCCATCTCGCTACGCGAGACGCGGCCGCGCTGGGCGATCATCGCGAACACCGGCGCCGGCGTCCAGGTGCCGCGATCCACCTCGGCGAGCAGGCCGTTGGGGATCACGCGCTCCAGATTGCCGGCCAGCCCGCCACCGGTGACGTGGCAGAACGTGCGGACCTGCGTCTCGGCGGACAGCGCGAGGCAGTCCTTGGCGTAGATGATGGTCGGCTCCAGCAGCTCCTCGCCCAGCGTGCGGCCGAACTCCTCGACGTAACCTTCCAGGTTGCCCCGGTCGATCTCCAGCAAGACCTTGCGGGCCAGCGAGTAACCGTTGGAGTGCAGGCCGGACGATCCCATCGCGATCAGCACGTCGCCGGGCTTGACCCGTTCGGGCCCCAGCACGTCCTCTGCTTCGACCACGCCGACGCCGGTGGCCGAGATGTCGTAGTGGTCCGGCTCGATCAGACCGGGGTGCTCGGCGGTTTCGCCTCCCAGGAGGGCGCAGCCCGCTCGCACGCATCCCTCGGCGATGCCGCCGACGATCGCGTTGAGCCGCTCGGGCACGATGCGGCCGAGCGCGATGTAGTCGAGCAGGAACAACGGCTCGGCGCCGCAGACCACCAGGTCGTCGACCACCATCGCCACCAGGTCCAGGCCGACGGTGTCGTGTTTGTCCATCGCCTGGGCCACGGCCAACTTGGTGCCGACCCCGTCGGTGGACGCGGCCAGCAGTGGCTCGCGGTAGTCGCCGCGTAACGCGAACAGCCCGGCGAAGCCGCCGAGCTTGCCGATCACCTCGGGACGGGTGGCTTTGGACGCCAACGGCTTGAACAACTCGACGGCGCGGTCACCGGCTTCGATGTCGACTCCGGCCGATGCATAAGTAGCGCCCGGCGTGGCCGGGTCTTTTCCGCGGGCGGTCATCGCGCTAAAGGCTACCGGTCGACGACCGTCGCGGGTATCTCCCACCCGCTGGATCGCCCGGCGAGATCAGGGATGCTGCAGGACGGAGGCCTGCTCGGCCTCCGGGGACAGGCCGACCGAGATGTCCGAATGCCCGGCGCCGCGGGCGGCGTTGGCGAGCATCTGCTCGATGACGTTCTTGCCAAGCGCTGTCTCGCTTGGCAATTCGATCGGGTACCGGCCGTCGAAGCAGGCCGAGCACAGCCGCGACGTGGGTTGCTCGGTGGCGGCAACGAGCCCTCGCAACGAGATGTATCCGAGCGTGTCGGCGTTGATGGCGTGCCGGACCGCCTCGAGCATTTCGTCTTCGTCCTCGACGGCGTTGGCGATCAGTTCGGCCGGCGACGGGAAGTCGATGCCGTAGAAGCACGGCCACTTCACCGGCGGTGACGCGATCCGCACGTGGACTTCGACCGCTCCGGCCTCGCGCAGCATCCTGACCAGCGCGCGCTGGGTGTTGCCGCGGACGATGGAGTCGTCGACGACGATCAGCCGCTTGCCGCGGATGACTTCCTTGAGCGGATTTAACTTCAGCCGGATTCCGAGTTGACGGATGGTTTGCGACGGCTGGATGAAAGTGCGCCCGACGTAGGCGTTCTTCATCAGACCCTGGCCGTAAGGGATGCCGGACTCCTGCGCATAGCCGACCGCGGCGGGGATGCCGGATTCCGGCACACCGATCACCAGGTCGGCGTCGATCTGGTGTTCGCGGGCCAGTCGTCGGCCGATCTCGAGTCGAGCGCCGTGCACCGACCGGCCGGAGATCGTGCTGTCGGGTCGAGCCAGGTAGACGTATTCGAAGATGCAGCCCTTGGGCTCGGGGTTGGCGAACCGGGCTGACCGAACGCCGTCGGCGTCGATCGCCAGCAGCTCGCCGGGTTCGATTTCGCGGACAAACGATGCGCCGACGATGTCGAGGGCGGCGGTCTCCGACGCCACGACCCAGCCGCGGTCCAGCCGGCCCAGGCACAGCGGCCGTACGCCGAACGGGTCGCGCGCGGCGTACAGGGTGTTCTCGTCCATGAAGGTCAGGCAGAAGGCGCCACGCACGGTCGGCAGCAGTTCGAGGGCGGCCTGCTCCAGGCTGGAATCGGCGGCGCCGTGGGCCAACAACGCGCCCAGCATGTCGGAGTCGGTGGTGGCCGCGCCGGGGACGCGGGAGTTCAGCAGCCCGGCCTCGCGGCAACGGGCGACGAGCTCAGCACTGTTCACCAGGTTGCCGTTGTGGCCCAACGCAACTCCGGTGCCGGCCGCGGTGGTGCGGAAGACCGGCTGAGCGTTCTCCCACGTCGGCTGGCCGCTGGTGGAGTACCGGCAGTGCCCGACGGCGACGTGACCTTCCATCGCGGCCAGGGTCTGCTCGTCGAAGACCTGACTGACCAGGCCGAGATCCTTGAACACCAGCACTTGCGACCCATCGGCAACGGCGATGCCAGCCGCCTCCTGGCCGCGATGTTGCAGCGCGTAGAGGCCGTAGTAGGTCATCTTGGCGACTTCTTCGCCGGGCGCCCAGACTCCGAACACACCGCATTCTTCGCGGGGCGGGTTCTCTACGCACTCAGAGGTGTCAGCTGTCTGGACGGTCACGGTGCGGCGGCTCCCCAGGGAACGGATGGTGACTGGATGGAGTCTACGGACGTGCGGGGCGCAGACGCGAATTGCACGCGCGTGTTGCCGCATGTCGCAGCGAAAGTCCCCAGCTCAGCAGCCCCAAGAATTCGCAAATGTCGCATCCGCCACAGGGGCCACCGTCAGGTGTGACCGGGATCGCTCAACCGCACGACCGGCAGCCACGCCCCGATCTCTGCGGCGCGCGAACCGGATAGTTTCAGCGCCCCGGCGCCCGTCGCGTCGGACATCTCCAGAAGGCCCGTTGCCAGCAGCAGCCAGGTTCGCGGGTCGGCCTCGACGACGTTGGGCGGGGTGCCACGGGTGTGTCGTGGCCCGTCGATGCACTGCACCGCCACCAACGGCGGAATGCGCACCTCGACGCTGGCTCCGGGCGCCTCGGCGGCCAGCGTGCGAGCGGTGAGCCGGACCGCCGCGGCCAGGTCCGCGCGGCTCGGCGCGGGGCTGGTCTCGTCGCGCAGCCAGCCTTCGAGCATTTCGACGGCGGCGCGGGTCTGAGCCGGGTCGGCGTTGCGACGCGGTGGCACGGCTCAGCCCTTGAGCGCGGCCCGCACGCGCTCGGTGTCGGCCGCGGTCCAGCCGTCCGGCGGGGCCACCGCGGCCCAGCCGTCCAGGATGTCGTTGCTGTAGTTGTGCCCGTGCCCGCCGGGGACCCCTTCGGCATTGGTCAGGTCAGCGCTGACCTGCCAGAACGTCACCACAGGACTCCATTGCATCGCCTCGCTGCGATCGTGACCCGGGGGCTCGGAGAGCCAGGCCGGCCGGCTGAAGAGCAGGTCCGGCGACCACCAGACCACGGGGTCGGACGGGTGCTGCAGGAACAGCACCCGGGTGCCGGTCCACGGCGGCCCGATGACCTGGGTGACGTCTGGCGGGTCGTTGGCTTGGGAGAACCGGACGGTCCGCCCGTTGTCGTAACGCGGTTGGACTTCGGTGGTGCCGGGATCGCGGCGGTCGATCAGGGCACGCCACAGCGTGCTCTCCTGCGGCGGCCCGACCCACAGCACCGCGTCGAACCCCATTCGCCGGATGTCGGGCAGCCAGCCGAACGCGGCCTGGCCGGCCATCGAGCCCAGGCTCTCGCCGTAGAGCATCAGCTTCGGCCGCCGCTCGGGCGGCAGTTGGGTCCAGCGGTCGTGAACGGCGTTGATCAGCATCCGGCCGGAATCCATCGACTTCTGCTTGTCGGCGAGGAACGAGATCCAGCTCGGCAGGTAGGAGTACTGCAGGCCGACGATGGCGGTGTCGCCGTTGTACATCGTCTCGACCGATCTGGCCGCGACCGGATTGATCCAGCCGGTGCCGGTGGTCGGCGCGATGATCAGGACCTTGCGGGTGAATGCGCCGGTTCGTTCGAGCTCGTCGACGAGGACGTCGAGCCGGCCGTGGTCGTCGGGAGCGGTGTGCAGTCCGGCGTACACCCGGATCGGTTCCTTGGCGGGTTTGCCGTTGATCTTCGCGAGGTCGGCGGCGTGCGGGCCGGTTCCGACGAAGTCCCGGCCCTGGTATCCCAGCGTGTCCCAGGCCGCCAATGACGTTGGACTGCCAGACTTTTCCGGCACCTGCGGTTGCGACACACCCGTGGGGGTCGCGCTGTCCTGCGGCTGGAAGATCGCGTTGGCACCGGCGAAGAAGCCGCGGACCAGTACGCCGTCGAAGAGCGTGACCAGCAGTACCACCACGACCGCGGTGCCGATGAACAGCGCCACCTCGTCATGCAGATGCCAGCGCCGAATCAGCTTGCGCGCCAACAACTTGACGACGTCGATCAGCACCCGGAACGCCGACACCAGTAGCGCACTGACGGCCGCCGCGACGGCAAGCGTGCGCAGGTAGCCCGGACTCGTCGGGCCCTCGATACCCATCAGGGCGGACAGCTGCCGCTGCCAGGCCGCGGCCGGGATGAGCATCAGGACGCATGCGGTCGGGGCGATCACCACGACCGCGGCCTTCATCCACCACAGCACCCGGGGCGACGGTGGCCACCAGCGGGCTCCGCGCAGCAGCAGGCGGTAGACGATTCGGCCGATCAGCACACCGAGGCCGTAGCCGAAGGCGGCGTTCACCCCGCCAATCAGCCCCTGGAACAACCATTCTCGCGGAACCAGTGACGGCGTCAACGACAGGCAGAAGAACAGCGCGCCGAACGCCACCCCGACGAACTTCAGTCGGAGCAGGCTCCATCCCCACAGCAGGAGCGGATGGGGTCCGCTGGGCTGAGCACTCATCGCAGCAGGGCGGCCAGCACCCCTTCGGACGTGCTGCGCAACTCGGCCAGTGACACCGTGAACAAGTCCTGGAATTCGACCGCGTCCGAACCTTGGTCGACGACCCCGATCCGGGTGGCGGGCAGTCCCCGCGCTTCGCACATCGACGTGAAGCGGCTTTCTTCGGTGCGCGGCACCGCGACCAGCACCCGGCCCGACGATTCGGAGAACAGCGCGACAAAGGGGTCGGCACCTTCGGGAAGCACTATGCGACAACCCGTTTCACCGGCCAACGCGGATTCGACGATCGCCTGAGCCAGTCCGCCCTCGGACAGGTCGTGCGCCGCGGATACCAGCCCGTCCCGCGATGCGGCGCTCAACACCTCGCCCAGTAGTCGCTCGCGCGCCAGATCCACAGCGGGCGGGCGGCCGCCCAGATGATCGGCGGTGACCTGCGCCCAGATCGAGCCGTCGAGTTCGTCACGGGTGTCGCCGAGCAGGATCAGCGTCTCCCCCGGCTCGGTACCCATCGCCGTCGGGATACGCCGGGTCACGTCGTCGATCACGCCGAGAACCCCGACGACGGGGGTGGGCATGATCGCCGTAGACCCGGTCTGGTTGTAGAAGCTGACGTTGCCGCCGGTGACCGGAATGCCCAGTGCCACACAACCATCCGCTAGGCCGCGGACCGCCTGGGAGAACTGCCACATCACCCCGGGATCTTCGGGCGAGCCGAAATTCAGGCAGTTGGTCACCGCGACCGGCGTGGCACCGGTGACCGCGACGTTGCGGTAGGCCTCGGCCAGCGCAAGCTGCGCTCCGACGTAGGGATCGAGCAGCGTGTAGCGGCCGGACGCGTCGGTCGACACCGCGACACCGCGACCGGTCGACTCGTCGATGCGCAACACCCCGCCGTCGGCATGCTCGGCCAGCACCGTGTTGCCGCGCACGTAGCGGTCGTACTGCTCGGTGATGAACGCGCGGCTGCACAGATGCGGACTGCCCAGCAGCGCAAGCAAAGTCGCGCGCAACTCGTCACCGGAAGCCGGCCGCTCGAGCCCCGCCGAGGTGTCGGCGATCAGCGCGTCCTGCGACTCGGGCCGCGCGACCGGACGCTGGTACACCGGCCCTTCGTGGGCGACGGTGCGCGGTGGCACGTCGACCACCGTCTCGCCGTGCCAGGTGATCTGCAGCCGGTCGCCGTCGGTGACCTCACCGATCGTGGTGGCCAGCACTTCCCACTTGCGGCACACCGCCATGAAGGCGTCGACGTTCTCCGGCGCGACGACAGCGCACATCCGCTCCTGCGACTCGCTGGAGAGGATCTCAGCGGGCGTCATGTCCTTGGCCCGCAACGGCACGGTGTCGAGCTCGATCGCCATGCCGCCGTCTCCGGCTGACGCGAGTTCAGATGTGGCACAGGACAACCCGGCCCCGCCGAGGTCTTGGATGCCGATCACCAGCCCCGCGGCATACAGCTCGAGGCAACACTCGATGAGCACCTTCTCGGTGAACGGGTCGCCGACCTGCACCGAGGGGAGCTTCTTTCGACCCGAACCGGATTCGTCGCCGCCGAACGTTTCCGAGGCCAGCACCGACACACCGCCGATGCCGTCGAGGCCGGTCCGTGCGCCGAACAGGATGATCTTGTTGCCGGCGCCCGAGGCGAAGGCCAGATGCAGGTCTTCCTTGCGCAGCACACCGACGCACAGCGCGTTCACCAGCGGGTTGCCGGCATAGCAGGCGTCGAAGACGGTCTCACCGCCGATGTTGGGCAGGCCGAGTGAGTTGCCGTAACCACCGATGCCGCGCACCACGCCGTCGAGGACGCGTCGGGTGTCGGGGGCGTCGGCGGCACCAAAGCGCAGCTGATCCATCACCGCGACCGGCCGGGCCCCCATCGCCATGATGTCGCGGACGATGCCGCCGACGCCGGTGGCGGCACCCTGGTAGGGCTCCACATAGGAGGGGTGGTTGTGCGACTCGACTTTGAAGGTGACCGCCCACCCGTCACCGATGTCGACGACGCCGGCGTTCTCACCGATGCCGGCCAGCATGCCGGCCCGCATCTCGTCGGTGGTGGTCTCGCCGAAGTACCGCAGGTGCACTTTGGACGACTTGTACGAGCAGTGCTCGCTCCACATCACCGAGTACATCGCCAGCTCGGCATCGGTCGGGCGGCGGCCGAGGATGTCGCGAATCCGCTGGTACTCGTCGTCCTTGAGGCCGAGTTCGCGGAACGGTTGCGGCTGGTCAGGGGTGGCCGCGGCCCGCTCGACGGTATCGGTCGCGTGGGTGAGCCCTGACGTCACGCACACAGTCTAGGTGGCGTTCATCTGTCGATGCCCCGCAAGCGCCGCATCGGATGTCGGCGGACGCCGAAATCGACGTTCCGCAGGTCTCCTCTCGAACGTCTCCGGCGCAACGTCGATCTCGACGACGGTCGTCCACGCTCCCCCCGGACCGCCGGCGATGACCTCGGAGGTAATTGTGCGGCGTCTAAGCGCCGGACAGACTTCGATCCTGACCACTGACAAATCCAGGAGGAATGATGACCGATACCAAAACCGCTTCTCCCGCAGCGCGATTCAGCCCGGAGTTCTTCGCCGCATTCTGGGCAGCGCCCAGCATGTCGGCCGATATGGACATCCTGGCCGACGACATCGTCGGCTACTGGCCCGGCGACGACGCGCCGGTGCGGGGTTTCAAGGCCTACACCCAGAAGATTGCCGACCTGCTCGCGGTGGCGCCCGACCTGAGACTCGAGCTTGTCGACAGCGCGACGGCGCCCGGGGCGACGCCGGGTGAAGAACTGTTCTTCCTGCATTACGTCGGAAAGGCCACCGGCCCGAACGGGCCGATCACGATTCGCGGGCTGGACCGGGTGCGCACCCGTGACGGCATCGTGGTGGAGAACGTGATCCGCTACGACCCGGTGTTCGTCTAAGCGGGCGACAAGAACGCCCGCAGTGCCGCGGCGTAAGCAGGAACATCGTTGGCGCCCATCAACTCTCGTGCCGAGTGCATCGCGAGTTGAGGGGCGCCGACGTCGACCGTAGCGATCCCGGTCCGGGCCGCAGTCATCGGGCCGATCGTCGAACCGCACGGCAGATCGGCGCGGTGCTCGTAGCGTTGCAGCGGCACCCCGGCCTGCCGGCAGGCCAGCGCGAACGCCGCCGCGGTGCGACCGTCGGTGGCGTACCGCAGATTCGGATGCACTTTGAGCACCGGGCCACCGTTGACCGCGATCAGATGCCCCGGCTCGTGCCGTTCGGGGTAGTTGGGGTGTGTGGCGTGGGCCATGTCCGCCGACGCCACCATCGAGCCGGAGATCCGTCGCAGGAAGTCCTCGCGCCCACCACCGCCGGCCAGCACGATGCGCTCCAGCGTGCTCAGCAGCAGCTCCGAGTCGGCGCCGTGATCCGAGGTGGACCCCACCTCTTCGTGGTCGAACAGGGCCAGCACCGGCAGGTAGGCGTCGGATTCGGCGTCCAGCAGGGCCTCCAGGCCGGCGTAGCACGACGCCTGGTTGTCCAGCCGCGGGGCGCTGACGAAGTCGTCCTCGACTCCGATCAGCCGCGACGGCGTCAGGTCGTGGGTCATCAGGTCGGCTCCGAGCACGTCATCGGGATCGACACCGGCGTATTCGGCGACGTAACCGAGGAACGAGCGGGTCCCGGCGCCGGCCGACCACACCGCGTTGACGTGCCGCTGCGGATCGAGGGTCAGTGACTTTCGATCCTCCGCCAGGTGGATGGCCAGCTGCGGCACCCGCAAGACCGGATCGTCGACGCGGACCAGCCGATGCGTGATCCCGGTGCCCTCGCGCACCGACAACCGGCCGCTGACACCGAGGTCGCGATCCAGCCACGAGTTCAGCCAGGCACCGCCGTACGGCTCCAGCGCGACGACGTGCCAGCCCGCCACCCCGCGGTCGGGATGTTGCTTGAGCCGCAGATTGGGGCTGTCGGTGTGACCGCCGATCACCCGGAACGGGCGGGCGCCCGAGCCGGTGCTGTCCCAGGCCACCAGCGACCCGGCTCGCACCGTGTAGAACTTGCCCGCCCGCGGCCACTCGTCGACCTCGGCGAGTTCGGCGAAACCGGCCGTGCGCAACCGGGCCGCCACGGTGGCGCAGACGTGGAACGGCGACGGGGACGCGTCGATGAATTCGCAGAGCCCTGTCGCGGTGGCCGCCATGGGACCCATCTTTTCATCACGGCTCCCCCCGAAACGTTAGGGTCAATGGCGTGCCCACCCCGCAACCGCAGCAGGTGCTCGCGCCGCTGACGCCGGCCGCGATATTCCTGGTGGTCACCATCGACCCGGGCGGCGAGGAGGTCGTGCACGAAGCACTGTCCGGGATCTCGGGTTTGGTGCGGTCAACTGGTTTTCGCGACCCAGCGAAGAAGCTTTCGGTGATCACCTCGATCGGTTCGCATGCCTGGGACCGGTTGTTCGACGGCCCCCGGCCGGCCGAACTGCACCCGTTCGTCGCGCTGGAGGGTCCGAGCCACACCGCCCCGGCTACTGCCGGCGACCTGTTGTTCCACGTGCGGGCCGAGACGCTGGATGTGTGCTTCGAGTTGGCCAACAACATCCTGCGTTCGATGGTCGGCGCGGTGACCGTGGTCGACGAGGTGCACGGCTTCCGGTTCTTCGACAACCGTGACCTGCTCGGCTTCGTCGACGGCACCGAGAATCCTGATGGCGCACTGGCGGTTTCGTCGACCAGCGTCGGCAACGAGGACCCGCAGTTCGCCGGCGGCAGCTACGTGCACGTCCAGAAGTACCTGCACGACATCGGTTCGTGGGATTCGCTGTCGGTCAGCGAGCAGGAACATGTCATCGGCCGGACCAAACTTGAGGACCTCGAACTCGACGACGACGAGAAGCCGGCCAACGCGCACATCGCGCTCAATGTGATCACCGACGACGACGGAACCGAGCTCAAGATCGTGCGCCACAACATGCCCTTCGGTGAGCTCGGCAAGGGCGAATTCGGCACCTACTTCATCGGCTATTCGCGCACGCCGCGGGTGACCGAGCAGATGCTGCACAACATGTTTCTCGGCGATCCGCCCGGCAACACCGATCGGATCCTCGACTTCTCCACCGCGGTCACCGGTGGATTGTTCTTCTCCCCCACCGTCGACTTCCTCGACGACCCCCCGGAGCTGCCGATCTCGGCGGTGGCGGCCCCGGCGATACTCAAGACATCCGCGGATGGCTCGTTGGCGATCGGCAGTTTGAAAGGAACCCCGCAATGAACAACCTGTACCGCGACCTCGCTCCGATCACCGAAGAGGCCTGGGACGAAATCGAAGTCGAGGCGAGGCGAACGTTCAAACGGCACATCGCCGGGCGGCGGGTGGTCGACGTCAGCGACCCGGCCGGGCCGACGGCCGCCGCGGTCAGCACCGGACGGCTGCTCGACGTCGATGCGCCCTCCGATGGCGTGACAACTCATCTTCGTGCCAGCAAACCGCTTGTGCGGCTTCGGGTTCCGTTTACACTGTCGCGTTCGGAGATCGACGACGTGGAGCGCGGGTCGCAGGATTCCGACTGGGATCCGGTGAAGGAGGCCGCCAAGAAGCTGGCATTCGCCGAAGACCGGGCCATCTTCGAGGGCTATGCCGCCGCATCCATCGAGGGCATTCGCAAAGCCAGCAGCAACCCGCCGTTGAAGTTGCCCGAAGACCCCCGTGCAATCCCGGACATCATCACCCAGGCGTTGTCCGAACTGCGGCTTGCCGGTGTCGACGGCCCCTACTCGGTGTTGCTGTCCGCCGACGTCTACACCAAGGTGAGCGAGACGACCGAGCACGGCTATCCGATCCTCGAGCACATCAACAGGCTGGTCAACGGCGACATCATCTGGGCGCCCGCGATCGACGGTGCATTCGTATTGACCACCCGGGGTGGGGATTTTGATCTTCAGCTGGGCACCGATGTATCGATCGGCTACCTCACACACAACGCCGACACGGTAGATCTCTACCTGCAGGAGACCCTCACTTTCCTGAACTACACCGCCGAAGCTTCGGTCGCGTTGAGCGTCTAGTGCTCTGACGATGACCGATGCTCCACCGGTTCTCGTGTTCGACGTCAACGAGACGCTCATCGACATCGACTCGCTGACCCCGGTTTTCGCGCGCATCTTCGGGGATGCGGGAACCATGCGAGAGTGGTTCGCCCAGTTGGTCCTGTACTCGATGACGGTGACGTCGTCTGGGCATTACATCGACTTCTTCACCCTGGGTCAGGGTGTCCTGCGGATGGTCGCGGCCACCCGCGGCGTCGACATCTCGGACGACGACGTCGACGAGCTGAAGCACGCGATGCTCACCATGCCCGCACATGTCGACACCGCAGAGGGGTTGACTGCTCTGCGCGACAAGGGCTTTCGGCTTGTCACGTTGACCAACTCCCCGCCTGATCCGGCGCGCCCCAGCCCCTTGGAGCATGCCGGATTGAGTGGGCTGTTCGAGCGGCAGTTCAGCGTGGATGCTTGTCGCGCGTTCAAGCCTGCGCCGTCGACCTACCGGTATGTCTGCGAGCAGCTCGGCGTGGCCCCGTCGGAGTGCATGATGGTCGCAGCGCATGTCTGGGACACGATCGGTGCGCAGTCCGTGGGGTACAGCGGTGCGCTGATCACCCGGCCCGGCAATGCCGCACTGCCGGTACACGGCTTGCCGCGGCCGACGATCGTCGCGACCGACCTGCTCGATCTGACGGCCCACCTCACAAACGGCGCGCGCCCAACGTCTACCGGGTAGAAAGCGATTCGACCGACCACCGGAGGCTCAGATGTCCACCATCACTGCGACGACCCGTCACGTCGTCATCGACTCACCGATCGGGCCTCTGACGGTGGTGCGCGACGACGACGGATTGACCGGGCTCTACTACCCCGGGCACTGGACCAATCCGGATCAGACCGGCTTCGGGCCACAGGTCGAGCCGGCGGTCGACGGCGAATTCGATGGCGCCATCACCCAGCTGAACGAATACTTCGCCGGCACGCGGCGTAATTTCGACATCGCTCTCAAACCCGTGGGCAGCGAACGGGCCCAGCAGCTCTGGCGGCTGCTGACCGAGATTCCATACGGTCGCACCACCACCTACGGGGCGCTCGCCCGTGAGCTCGGAAACGGCATCAGCCCGCGCGCGGTCGGCGGATTCGTCGGCCACAACCCGTTGTCGATCTTCGTCCCCTGCCACCGCGTCGTCGGATCCACCGGCAAGCTCACCGGATACGCCGGCGGCCTCGAACGTAAGCGCTACCTACTGGAGCTGGAGAAAGCGATACCCGTTGCGCCTCAGGCACTCTGGTAGCCGATCGTGAAGCCGCCATTCGAGAGCATCGTCGCCCGACACGGCGCCAGCGTGCTGCGAGTGGCACGCGCCGTGCTCGGTCACGCCGACGCTGACGACGCGTGGTCGGAGACATTCCTGGCGGCGATGAAGGCCTATCCGGACCTGCCGGGCGACGCGAATGTCGAGGCGTGGCTGGTCACGATCGCTCACCGTAAGGCGATCGACATCGTGCGCGCCACCGCGCGCCGGGCGACGCCGGTACCGGACGCTCCGGACCGGCCGGATCATGTCGACAACCGGCATGCCGATCTGACCGAGGCGGTTGCCGAGCTTCCGCCCAGGCAGCGCCAGGCGGTGGCCTACCACTATCTGGCCGGGCTGCCTTACGCCGAGATCGCCCCGATCGTCGGCAGCACCGCGGCCGCCACCCGCCGCGCGGCCGCCGACGGCATCGCGACGCTGCGGCGCATTTACTCGCCCATCACGGAGGCTGAGCATGAACAGCGTTGACCTGATCGGGAACTGCCCGGTCGACGAGAACGACCTCGCCCGCCTGCACGCCCGGCTGGCGGCAGCAGCCGAACGCGACGACGCGCTCGACGTCGCGTACCGAATCGTGGACTCCCCGGTCGGCGCACTGCTGATCGCCGCGACACCGGCCGGGCTGGTGCGCGTGGCGTTCGGCAACGAAGGCCACGACGGGGTGCTGCAGAACCTGTCCGACCGGATCAGTTCCCGACTGTTGCACGCGCCCGCCCGCCTCGATTCCGTTGCGCGACAACTCGACGAGTACTTCGGGGGACGTCGGCGCGCCTTCGAGGTGCCACTGGATTGGCAGCTCTCCACTGGGTTCCGCCGCATCGTCCTCGAGCACCTGGCTCACGACATCGGCTACGGCAGCACCGCCAGTTACGGCACCCTAGCCCGACTTTCCGGTTCTCCCAAGGCAGTTCGTGCTGTCGGGACGACCTGTGCGACGAACCCCATCCCCGTCGTGGTGCCGTGTCATCGGGTGATCCGCTCCGACGGCACGATGGGCAACTACCGCGGCGGGCCGGCTGCCAAACGCGCGTTGCTCGATCTGGAGGGAGTCGGATGACTCCCATGGCCAGCGAAGTATGGCTCAGACTTCTTGAGAAATACCGGGATTCGACGGCGAGCTAGTCAGGCCTGGGTTCACCAAGGCGGGAGCGAATCGCGCTCCACGGATCGGCGTATTCGCCCGGTGCGTCCCGGTAGGCAGATCGTCGCTCGAGTACGAGCCGCGCAATCGGCGAGATCAGTGCCATCGGGTAGCGCCGCCACCCGACCGCGGCATGTGCCTCGGCAAGCATCTCGGGCCACGAGTGACGCTGGAACGACAACGCCTGCTGGGCGCGGGTGGTGTCCAACCAGTCTGTGACGAACCAGGTTTCGTCGTTGTCTGGGTCACCGGGCCGGCCGGCGGGCAGCACGTCCGACAGCCCGCGCGCCGCGGCCAGCGCTGGACCGACGTCTTTCTGCCGAAGCAGATGGGAGTCGTCACCGGCGATCAGCAGCGTCTCGCCGACGACGTCGGCGGTGGTCGCCGCGGCGAACGCGGAGGCCACGTCCCGGACGTCGACGGTGTGAATCCGCCCATCGGCCGGCAGTGCGCTCTCGAAGAACAGCGCGTCGGTGCTGAACGGCATCGCGCCTGGCTCGATACTGATCACTCCGCCGAGACGCAGGATCACCCACTCCAAACCCGAAGCACGGAGCTGGTTTTCGGCCTCGACCTTGTGGGCGCCGTAGAGGTCGGCCGGTCGCAGGGGCGAGTCGACGGTCAACCGTTCCGGATGGCGATGCGGATTGCGCGACCCGTACACGGCGTTGCTGGAGGCCAGCACCAGTCGGGGCGGCCGCGGCTGCGCCTGCGCCGCGCGAATCAACGCGACCGTGGCGTCGACGTTGACTATGCGGCCGAGTTCGCGGCTGCGGTACACCGCAGGCGGGATCACGGCGGCCAGATGAACGATCGCCGTCGGTTCCACGTCGGCGATCAGTTGGTCGACCTGGCGCGGGTCGGTGAGATCGGCCCAGCGGGCCTCGGCGCCCGCCGGCAGCGCCGCCTCGCGCTGCGCCGGGGTTCCGAGGTCGGTCGCGATCACGCGATGACCGTTACCGGCCAGCTGCCGGACGGTCTGGGATCCGACGAGACCGAAAACCCCCCGTGACAAGCACCTTCTCGGTCATCGTCCCTCAGATCGGCATCGACCGCAGCAAACGGATATGACATTCTCTAAAAACGAGAGTAACATGCTCGTAACGTCGATCCGACATCCAGGGGTTCTCACATGGCAAAGGCGCCGAAAAACCGCGAGACGGCCAAGTGGGATCCGGAGTTCACCAAGCAGGTGGCCAACACCGTCGGCCCGCTGATCAAGCAGTACCACCGCGCCGAAGTGCGCAACATCGACAACGTGCCGGCGACCGGCGGGGCCTTGGTGGTGTCCAACCACTCCGGCGGAATGCTCACCCCCGACGTCTTCGTGTTCTCCCCGGCTTTTTACAACGAGTTCGGCTACGACCGGCCCGTCTACACGCTCGGCCACTACGGCATCTTCATCGGCCCACTGGACGGGGTGCTCCGCCGGCTCGGGGTCATCGAAGCCAGCCGCGACAATGCTTCCGTCGCACTACATTCGGGCGCGGTGGTGCTGGTGTTCCCGGGCGGAGATTACGACTCCTACCGCCCCACCTTCGAGAACACCATCGACTTCAACGGTCGGACCGGTTACGTCCGCACCGCGATCGAGGCCGGTGTGCCGATCGTGCCGATGGTGTCGATCGGCGCCCAGGAGACTCAGCTGTTTCTGACCCGCGGCAATTGGCTGGCGAAGAAGCTGGGGATCACCAAGGCGCGAGTGGACATCATGCCGTTCAGCTTCGGCTTCCCGTTCGGGCTGAGCATGATCTTCCCGCCCAACCTTCCGCTGCCGTCGAAAATCGTCACCGAGGTCCTCGAGCCGATCGACATCACCGCGCAGTTCGGCACCGACCCCGACATTGACGAGGTGGACGCACACGTCCGTTCGGTGATGCAGAGCGCCTTGGACCGGTTGGCCAAGCAGCGCCGATTCCCCGTCCTGGGCTGAATCGCCCATTCCGATCACCGGCACCGGTTCAGGTGTTTGCATGAACACGTCGACACGGAGGTGGGCGTGAGAAGACTCAACGGCATGGACGCGATGCTGCTCTACAGCGAGACGCCCAACCTGCACACGCACACGCTGAAGGTGGCGATCATCGACCCCGCAAGCGGCGACACAGACTTCAGCTTCGACGCCTTCCGGCGTCATCTACTGCGGCGCCTGCATCTGCTGGAACCGTTGCGCTACAAGCTGATTGACATTCCCTGGCGACTGCACCACCCGATGTGGCTGGAGAACTGCGACGTCGATCTCGACTACCACCTGCATCGGGTGCAGGTGCCCGCACCCGGTGGGCGCCGCGAGCTCGACGAGGTCATCGGCGAGGTGGCCTCCACCCCGCTGGACCGCAGCCGGCCGCTGTGGGAGTTCCACGTCGCTGAAGGACTGGCCGGCGGGCGGTTCGCTCTGATCGGCAAGATCCATCACGCCCTGGCCGACGGTGTCGCATCGGTCAACCTGCTGGCCCGCGCGATGGACCTCAAGGGCGCACCGACTGACGAGCGCGACAACGACGAGGCCGGCGTCAGCCCGACCACCACCGGTCTACTGCTGGCGGCCGGCCGCGACCACGTTCGGCAGATCGTCGGCCTGCCCGGGCTGATCGGGGACGCTGCGAAAGGTTTCAGTCGCGTGCGCCGACGCAGCCGTGAACGCGGCGATCACCCCGACCTCGCCGACGCGTTCGACGCACCGCCGACGTTCCTCAACCACGTGGTCTCCCCGCAACGCCGGTTCGCGACCACAGCGTTGCGGCTGGCCGACGTGAAGGCGACCGCGAAGAGTCTGGACATCACGCTCAACGACGTCGTTCTTGCAACGGCTGCGGGTGGTTTGCGGCAGCTGCTGCTGCGTTACGACGGCAAGGCCGACCAGCCGATCATCGCGTCGGTGCCCACGGCAACCGACAAGTCCGGTCGCGTCACCGGCAACGAGATCAGCGGCCTGTCCATCTCGCTACCGGTACACGTCGCCGACCCGGCCGAGCGGGCCCAGCTGGTAGCGCTGGCCACCAGGATCGCCAAGGAAGACCACGAGATCCTCGGCCCACGGCTCTACGGGCAGCTGATGGGCTACCTGCCGACCGCGATCGCACCTGCGGCCTTCCGGTGGCTCGGCCGCCGCGACGCGCCGAACAAGATGATGAACGTCGCGGTCTCCAGCGTGCCGGGGCCGCGGGAGCGGGGACACTTCGCCGGTGCGCCGGTCAGCGAGATCTACTCGACCGGCGTGCTGTCTCCGGGCGCCCCGGTGAACATCACCGTGTGGAGCTACGTCGACCAGCTCGGTATCGCGGTGCTGACCGACGACGCGACGTTCGGCGACCCGCACGAGGCAACCGAGGCATTGTCCGAGTCATTCACCGAATTGCACCGCGCCGCAGGTCTTTCCACTCACGGCGAGGCCGCCGGCCGGTTGGCCGAACACGCTCTTCGCTAAGCGGTGAGAACGGCGTCCAGCGCCGAGTAGAACAAGCCCAGACCGTCGTCGGAGGGTCCGGTCAACGCCTCGGTGGCATGCTCGGGGTGCGGCATCAACCCGACCACGCGGCCGTCTGCCGAACTGATTCCGGCGATGTCGCGTAGCGAACCGTTGGCGTTGTCGTGATAGCGGAACACCACGCGCCCTTCGCCTTCCAGTTCGTCGAGCACGGCATCGGAGGCCACGTATCGACCCTCGCCGGACTTCAGCGGAATCAACAGGTCTGCGCCGGGCTCGTACCGCGAGGTCCATGCCGTCGACGTGGATTCGACGCGTAGCCAGACGTCGCGGCAGATGAAGTGCAGACCGGCGTTGCGGGTCAGCGCTCCGGGCAGCAGACCCGCCTCGCAGAGCACCTGAAAACCGTTGCAAATACCCAGAACCGGCAATCCGCGACCGGCGGCGGCGATGACCTCGCCCATCACCGGGGCGAACTTCGCGATCGCGCCGCAGCGCAGGTAGTCGCCGTAGGAGAAGCCACCGGGCACCACCACCGCGTCGACACCCTTGAGGTCGGCGTCGGCGTGCCACAGGTTGACCGATTCGGCGCCCACCGCGCGCGCCGCGCGGGCCGCGTCCACGTCGTCGAGCGTCCCGGGGAAGGTGATGACGCCGACCCGCGGGGTCACTGCGGCTCCCGACTGACTGTCCAGTCCTCGATCACGGTGTTGGCCAACAGCGACTCGGCAATCTCGGCCAGCGCGGAGTCGTCGACGCTGTCGTCGACCTCGAGCTCGAATCGCTTGCCCTGCCGGACGTTTGAGATACCGCCGTGGCCAAGCCGGCCCAGCGCACCGACGATTGCCTGGCCCTGCGGGTCGAGAATCTCGCCCTTGGGCATTACGTGCACAACCACCCGGGCCACCGGCACTCCTCACTACTGTCTTGGCTGCTCGGCGCCAACTGTACCGGTCGGGACCGCGACCGTCGTGCTAGCACGAGCCGATATATGCCGCGCACACCGGCGACGTCATGGCGTCCAGCACCTGGGCGTCGGAGATGATCGGCCAGGGCGGCTGGACAGGATCAGCCCCCCACAGCGTCAGCTCGCTGATCGTGCTGCTTTCCGGGTGGGCCACGAAGTAGGTGTGCGCGATCACCGGACCGCTGATCACCGCTGCCAGCCGGGTCGGCTCGTCGACGGTCAACGACGGCGACTCGGTGGCCGCGCCTAACTGGCAGGCCCGTAATGCCGGCGCGACGAGACCGAACACCGACATCGCCACCGGACCGCCGCGGGCGGTGTCCCCGCGCCAGTGCAGAATTTCGGCTCGTAATTGCCATTGACCTGCTGGTTTCTCGACTACCACCCGGCTGGCGACCGCGGAGTTGCGGGTGTCTTGCGGGAAGGGCGGCGTCGCGCACACCTCCTCGAACCGGAACCGGGGCGTCGCCGCGCCCGTCAGGACGGTCGCGGCCGCGCCCGGCCCGCCCGGCGTCGGCCAGTGGTAGGTCGAGTACAGCGGTATCGCCTCCCGCGAGATCCACGCGGTGGCGGGAATCTGGTCGCAGGTCGGTGGGCAGGTCTCCGGGTCCGCCCGCGCCGGGGCCCACGTGACCAGCAGGCTGCCTGCGATCAGCGCCGCCGCGAAGACTAGGCGCAGGCTCGTGCACCCCATGAGCGCACAATCGTAGACATGCAACTCACGCATTTCGGTCATTCCTGCGTTCTTGCCGACTTCGGTCACACGACGGTGCTGTTCGACCCGGGAAGCTTCTCGCACGGCTTCGAGGGCATCACCGGGCTGTCCGCGATCGTGATCACCCATCAGCACCCCGATCACGTCGACGAGCAGCGGCTGCCTGCTCTGCTCGAGGCCAATCCAGGTGTCGCGCTGTACGCCGACCCACAGACCACTGCGCAGTTGTCCGTCCCGTGCCAGGCCGTGCACGTCGGCGACGAGCTGTCGGTCGGTCAGCTGACCATCCGCGCGCTGGGCGGCAAGCATGCCGTCATCCACCCGGAAATCCCTGTGATCGACAATATTTCGTACGTCATCGACGACGGCGGGCAGCCGGGACGCTTCATGCACCCGGGTGATGCGCTGTTCGTCCCGGACGAACCCATCGACGTGCTGGCGACCCCGGCCGCGGCGCCCTGGATGAAGATCTCCGAAGCCGTCGATTATCTGCGGGCGGTCGCGCCGGCCCGCGCGATACCCATCCACCAGGCCGTCGTCGCGCCCGAGGCACGCGGTATCTACTACGGCCGGCTCAGCGAGATGACCGACACCGACTTCCAGGTGTTGCCGGAAGAAACCGGCGTCGTTTTCTAGCCCGCCCGCATGCCGAGCGCCCCGCCAGACGAGCGCTCGAACCCGAGTGTGCGGCTAGCCGGGCGCTCGAGGCAGATTAGGCGATGTCGCCGACGGCCCCGCGGCCGGCCGCGCGCCCGGAGAAGATGCAGCCGCCCAGGAACGTGCCCTCCAGCGCGCGATAGCCGTGCACCCCGCCGCCGCCGAAGCCGGCCACCTCGCCCGCCGCGTACAACCCGTTCAACGGGGTGCCGTCGGCGCCGAGCACGCGCGAATCCAGGTCAGTCTCCAGCCCGCCCAATGTCTTTCGCGTCAGGATGTGCAGCTTCACCGCGATCAGCGGGCCGGCCTTGGGATCCAGCAGCGGGTGCGGCGCGACCACCCGACCCAGCTTGTCGCCGAGGAATTCGCGGGCCCCGCGGATCGCCGTGATCTGGCCGTCCTTGGTGAACTTGTTCACCACCTCGCGATCGCGGGCGGTGACCTCGTCGGCGACCGTCGCGTACTCCAGCGGCGCCACATCGGGCAGCGCGTTCATCGCTGAGACCAACTCGCGCAACGAATTTCCAGTCACGAAGTCGACACCGCGATCCATGAACGCCTGCACCGGCCCCGGCGCACCCGACCCGGCCCGCGATTTCACCAGTTGACGCACGCTGCGGCTGGTCAGGTCGGGATTCTGTTCCTGGCCGGACAGACCGAACTCCTTGCCGATGATCTTGGCGTTCAACACAAACCAGGTGTAGTCATGCCCGGACTTCGCGATGTACTCCAGCGTTCCGAGGGTGTCGAAACCGGGATAGAGCGGAACCGGTAACCGCTTGCCGGTGGCATCCAGCCACAGCGACGACGGGCCCGGGATGATCCGGATGCCGTGCATCGGCCAGATCGGGTCGTAGTTGGTGATGCCCTCGGTGTAGTGCCACATCCGGTCCGGGTTGATCGCCCGGGCGCCGGCCTTCTCGGTGATCGCGATCATCCGGCCGTCGACGTGGGCGGGTACTCCGGCCAGCATCCGCTCGGGAACCCGACCCATCCGGGTGGGCCAGTTGGCCCGCACCATGTCGTGGTTACCGCCGATGCCGCCGCTGGTCACGATCACCGCTTGCGCGCTGAACTCGAAGTCCGCGATCACTTTTCGCGACGAGGTGACACCGCGTGGCTCCGACGACGGCTCGAGCACGCTGCCGCGCACACCGGTGACGCCGGCAGTGTCGACGATCAGCTCGTCGACCTGATGCCGGTAGGCGAATCTCACGTTCGGGTGGTCGACCAGTCGGCGCGCGAAGATGTCGACGATCGCCGGCCCGGTTCCCCAGGTGATGTGGAAGCGCGGCACCGAATTGCCATGTCCCTGAGCGCCGTAACCCCCGCGCTCCGCCCAGCCCACCAACGGGAAGATCTTCAGGCCGCGGTCGCGCAACCAGCTCCGTTTCTCGCCGGCCGCGAAATCGACGTAGGCATGCGCCCATTGCCTGGGCCAGTAGTCCTCTTGCCGATCGAACGCTGCCGTGCCGAGCCAGTCCTGCAGCGCGAGCTCATGGCTGTCGCGGACACCGAGCCGACGCTGTTCGGGACTGTCGACGAAGAACAGCCCGCCGAACGACCAGAATGCCTGACCGCCGAGGTTGGCGCGGTTTTCCTGGTCGACGATCAATACCCGCTTGCCGCGCTCGGCCACCTCGCACGCCGCCACCAGGCCGGCCAGGCCCGCCCCGACGATGATGACATCAGCTTGGGTATCGCTCATGGCGCTACACAGTAGCGACCGCGACGGTCAGGCGGCGTCGAGAATCGCCTGATCGGGCAGCCAACGGTAGACAGCGGGTTCGCAGCCCTGCAGCCGCGCGATGTCGACCGCGTCCAGCATCGCCTGCAGCGGACCCGGTTTGCGGAGATGACCGGCACCCACCGCGACCCGGACGACGCCGTCGCGGCGCGCCACCCGCTCGGCGGACAACACCAACATCCGGCACCACCACGGCTCGGACAAGAAGCCTTCGCCGATGCCCAGCACCCGTGCCCGCACAGACGTCTGTCGAACCAGGTCGGTGATCTCATGCAGGTCGGCCAGTAGTCGGAATCCGTTGCGCGGCAATGCGGTAACCGTTCCAGGCGAAGCGATCCACCGTGGTGCGGCGAACAGCCGGGTTCGCAGTCCGAGGTGTTCGAGCACCCGGTCGGCGGCCATCAGTCGCAGATTGGCCTCGTGCGCAGGCAGCGTTGCGAATTCACCGCGGCGCTTCTTGGTGGCGGCGTCGTCGTAGCCGTTCAGCAGAATGGCATCACCGGCGGCTCGTCGGGCGGAGAGCCACTCGACTGTCACCGGGTCCTGATCGAGCCGGTAGCCGCCCTTCAGGCGCGGCGCGACGAGCAGCGACACCGGCACCCCGCGCGCATCCATCTTGTCGCAGAACTCGGCGACGTCGTCCAAAGTGCGATCGCGGATCCCGGAAACCGAGACGATCAACTTCCCAGACACACCTCGAGTTTGACGATCTCAGGTGTCCAAACAGTGACGTACACGCGGACAGCAAGCGTCAGTTCGACGCCGCCACCAGCTAGTTCGGCAGGACCGCCTCGACGGCCGCGATCACCTCGGGCGCGTCGGGAACGGTCTGCGGACGAAACCGGTTGACCACCGCTCCGCCGGGAGCGATGAGGAATTTCTCGAAATTCCACTGCACGTCACCGGCTTGACCGGCAGCGTCGGGCGTCTTGGTCAGTTCGGCGTAGAGCGGATGCCGGCCCGGCCCGTTGACCTCGGATTTCTCCAGCAGCGGGAACGTCACGCCGTAAGTGGTGGAGCAGAAGGTCTGGATCTCCTCGGCGGTGCCCGGCTCCTGGCCCATGAACTGGTTGCAGGGAACGCCGAGAACGGTGAGCCCGCGCTCGGCATAGTCGCGGGCCAGTTGCTCCAGCGCGGCGTACTGCGGCGTCAGGCCACATTTCGACGCCACGTTGACGACCAACACAGCACGGTCGCGGTAGTCGGCCAACGACAGGGTTTCGCCGTCGAGCCCGGTCAGGGCGATCTCGGTCACAGTCATAACCGGAGGCTACCTGCATCGCACCGGCCACAGTTTATTTGATCAGCTAGCTATTTCGTGGCTACGCTGGCGGCCATGGTTTCAAGCGCGGCACCGCCGACGGACCCCGCAGCCGACGTCGACTACCCCAACGCCCTCGACGCGAGACTGTTGCGGATAGCCGGGGTCTGCATTCTCGCCTCGGTGATGGCGATCTTGGACGGAACCGTCGTCAGCGTCGCCCAGCGGACCCTCATCGCGGAGTTCGGATCCACCCAGGCCGTCGTCGCATGGACGATCACCGGCTACACGCTCGGACAGGCCACTGTGATCCCGTTGGCCGGCTGGGCGGCCGACCGGTTCGGCACCAAGCGGCTGTTCATGGGTGCGGCGCTGTGGTTCACCCTGGCATCGCTGCTGTGCTCGATGGCATCGAATGTCAGTCAACTCATCGCATTTCGTGTCATCCAAGGATTCGGCGGCGGGATGCTGGTGCCGTTGACATTGATCATCCTGACTCGCGAAGCCGGCCCGAGGCGCCTCGGCAGACTGATGGCCGTGCTGGGGATTCCGATGCTGCTGGCTCCGATGGGTGGGCCGGTGCTGGGCGGTTGGTTGATCAGCGCCTACGGCTGGGAGTGGATCTTCCGGATCAATGTGCCGGTCGGCGCCCTGCTGCTGGCGCTGGCGGCATCGATATTCCCCAAGGACCGGCCGCAGCCGTCCGAGGCATTCGACTTCGTCGGAATACTGTTGCTGTCACCGGGATTAGCGGCCCTGTTGTTCGGGATCTCGTCGGTGCCGCGCCACGACAGCTTCACCGAAAACCGGGTCTGGATACCGGGATTGATCGGCATCGTCTTGATCGCCGCGTTCGTGCTGCACGCGCTGCGCCGCACCGACCATCCGCTGATCGACCTGGCGCTGTTCAAGAATCGCGCGGTGACGTTGTCCAATGCCGCGATGATGGCGTTCTCGGTCGGATTCTTCGGAGCCTTCCTGGTCATTCCCAGTTATCTTCAACAACTGTTGCATGAGACCCCGCTGCAGTCCGGCTTGCAACTGATACCGCAAGGACTCGGTGCGATGCTGACCATGCCGCTGGCCGGCACCTTGATGGACAAACGCGGACCCCGCAATGTGCTGCTGGTCGGGATCGCGGCGATCACGCTCGGATTGAGCGTATTCACTTATGGCGCATGGCAACAAGCCGACTATCTGCCGATTCTGATGGTGGGCCTGGTGACAACCGGCATCGGGCTCGGCTGCACGTTGACGCCGCTGTCCGGCGCGGCGGTGCAGACGCTGGCACCCAACGAGGTGGCGCGCGGCTCGACGCTGCTCAGCGTCAACCAGCATGTCGCGGTGGCGATGGGTACCGCGCTGATCTCGGTGATCTTGACGAGCCAGTTCAACCGCAGCGAAACGATCGGCGCCGCAGAAAAACTCGGCATCTTGCGGGGCAAGTTCACCAAGCACGGCGCCCCGGTTCCGTCACACCATGAGGTCTCCGCCGAGTTCACCGCCCGGCTGATGCACGACCTGACCCATTCCTACACCCTCGTGCTGCTGGTCTCGATCGTGATCGTCGCGCTGACGCTGGTGCCGGTGGCCTTTCTGCCGAACAAACCGCCACCGGCCGGCCGCGCCCAAGCGGGCGTGCCGGTGTAATCAGCCGCCCGGTAGCTACACCCCTAGGCACCGCTGAGGAGATCGTCGACCTCGCCGCGGCCGTAATGGTCGCGATCGGCGGCGGCCAGCAGCCAGGCGTATTGGTAGGCGGTCTCTTTCCAGCGCTCGTAGCGTCCGCTGATACCACCGTGGCCCGCAGTCATCTGCGTCTTCAGCAACACCGGATTACCATTGGTGTTCGCATGCCGCAGTGCGGCAACCCATTTGGCGGGCTCGACGTAGTAGACCCTGGTGTCGTGCAATGACGTCATCGCCAGAATTGCCGGATAATTCTGTTCGGCGACGTTCTCATACGGTGAGTACGACTTCATGTACTGGTAGACATCCCGGTCGCTCAGCGGGTTTCCCCACTCGTCCCACTCGGTGACGGTCAGTGGCAGCGACGGGTCGAGGATCGTCGTCAGCGGATCGACGAACGGCACCTGTGCGAGGATGCCGGCGAACAGGTCGGGCGCCATGTTGGCTACCGCACCCATCAGCAAGCCGCCGGCACTTCCGCCCAACGCCACCAGTTGTTCTGGTCGAGTCTGTCCGGTGTCGACGAGATGCTGACCGACGGCGATGAAGTCGGTGAAGGTGTTGATCTTCTCGAAGAGCTTGCCGTGCTCGTACCAGAGTCGGCCCATCTCGCCACCGCCGCGCACGTGCGCGACGGCGAACACCATGCCGCGGTCCAGTAATGACAGCCGCGCAATGGAGAAGCGGGGGTCCTCGCAGATCTCGTAAGCCCCATACCCGTATACCAATGCCGGAGCCGGGAATTCGATGCCGGCGCGGTGCACCACCGAGATCGGGATCTTGGTTCCGTCGGCGGCGTGCGCCCACTCGCGGCGCTCGACGTAATCCTCGGGGCGGTAATCACCCAGCACCGGCTGCTCACGCAGCAGAGTGCGCTCTCCGGTACCGAGGTCGAGGTCGTAGATCCGAACCGGGATGACGAACGACCCGGCACCTATTCGCAGCTTGGGTGAGTCCCAGTTGGGGTTGGCCCCCAACCCGGCCGACATCAGTTCGGAGTCGAACGCGATCTCGACGGGTTGGCCGTAATCACCATCACCGATGGGCCACAACTGGATTCGCGGCAGTGCCTCACCCCGGTAGCTGACCACCAGGTGACCGGCGAACGCGTCGACGCCATCCAGCCGGACATCGTCACGATGTTCGATCAGGGTGCGCTGGTCGGTCGGGTCGTCGACCGGGGCGTCGACCAGCGTGAAGTTCACCGCGTTGTCGTTGTGCAGGATGAGGAATCGGTCCTGCCCACCGACGACCGCATGCTCCACCGAATACTCGATGCCTTCGCGTCGGGGCAACACGCTGACGAACTCGGCGCTCGGGTCGGCGGCGTCGCCGTAGCGGACCTCCGAGGTGATCGCCGATCCCGATGCGATCAGGACGTACTTGTCGCTGCGGGTCCGCCCCACACCGAGCCAGTATTTCTCGTCGGCTTCGTGGTAGACCTTTTCGGCCGGAAGTCCCGACGCGAGCCGGTGGCGCCACACGGTGTCCGGGCGCCACGCTTCGTCGACAGTGGTGTAGTAGACGGTCCTGTTGTCGGTGCCCCAGGTGGCTCCCGCACTGATGCCGACGATCTCATCGGGATACTGCTCACCGGTGCGAAGGTCCCTGAACCGCAACGTGTATCGCTCGTCACCGACCACGTCGACCGAGTAGGCCAGCACGTTTCCGTCAGGACTGATGCTGGCCGCGCCGAGCGAGAAGAAGTCGTGCCCTTCGGACTCGACGTTCTCGTCCAGCAGGATCTGCTCACCGGGAATCTCGGTGTGCTCGTCGAGCACCGGAGGGTTCCAGTCGGTTGGATCTGCTACCGCACAACGGCATTGGACACCGTATTGTTTGCCTTCGAAGCTGCGGGCGTAATACCACCAACTGCCGCGCCGGACCGGCACGGACAAGTCGGTTTCTTTGGTGCGGGCTTTGATCTCGTCGAAGATCTTCTGCCGCAACGGCTCGAGTGCAGCGGTCGACTGTTCGGCGTACTCGTTCTCGGCCTCCAAGTATCCGAGGACTTCGGGGCTGGACTTGTCCCGCAACCACTCGTAGGGATCGATGAACACGTCACCGTGGAATTCCCGTCGCGAGTCGACTCGTTTGGCGACCGGCGGCTCGTTGCGAGAGCTCATGCGGCCGGACCGATCCAGTCGTCGAAGCTCAGACCGGAAATGCGTTCGTACGCCTCGACGTAACGGGCGCGGGTGGCCTCGATGATGTCGTCCGGCAGCGGTGGCGGCGGTTTGGATCCGTGGCGATCCCAACCCGATTCGGGGCCGATCAGCCAGTTACGGACGAACTGCTTGTCGAAGCTGTTCTGCACTTCGCCGACTCGGTATTCGGCAGCGGGCCAATACCGCGACGAGTCCGGGGTGAAGACTTCGTCGGCCAGCACGAGATTGCCGTTCGCGTCGGCGCCGAACTCGAATTTGGTGTCGGCGATGATGATTCCCTTGGTCAGCGCGTGATCGGCAGCCTGTACGTAGGTCTGCAACGTCCGATCGCGTAGTTGATTGGCACGGACTCCGCCGACCAGCTCGATCACCTGCGGAAACGCGATGTTCTCATCGTGTTCTCCCAGTTCGGCTTTGGTCGCCGGAGTGAACAACGGTGTGGCGAACCTGCTGGCCTCGACGAGACCTGGCGGCAGCGTGATGCCGCATACTTTGCCGCTCGCCTGGTAGTCGAGCAGTCCCGAGCCGGTCAGGTATCCCCGGGCCACACATTCGACCGGAACCATCTCGAGCTGTTGGACCACCAGCGCCCGGCCCAGCACGTCGTCGGGGATGCGCGGGTCGTCGGGTGGACCGGCCAGGTGGTTGGGTGCATCGACGAGCCCGAAGAAGAAGACGCTCATCGCGGTGAGGATGCGGCCCTTGTCGGGGATCAGGCTGTCGAGCACGTAGTCGAATGCCGAAATTCGATCGGTCGCGACGAACAACAGATGGTCGTCGTCGATGCGGTAGAGCTCGCGGACTTTGCCACTGGCCAGGTGTTGGTAGTCGGACAGCGCGGGACGACCCATCGGGACAGCCTAACTGTCGGTTGAAAGGCGACCTGCAGACCGACCCTGTGCTGGGATCGGGACTATGAAATCGCGGTTTGTCCCCTACGCCAACACCCCGGGCCGGCTTACGGCGCAGCTTTTCGTCGACGCCGTCGTCGTGGTCTGGAGTTTCGTCTGGGTGCTCGTCGGTCTGGCCGTGTACAGCGCGGTGTCGACGATCGCCGAGGTCGGCCGGCAGGTCCAAGGAGGCGCCGACGGTGTCGCCGACAGCCTGAAGTCGGCCGGCCACAGCGCCGACAACATCCCGCTGATCGGCGGGGCGTTCAGCGGACCACTCAAAGGGGCCAGCAGAGCGGCACTCGACATCGCCGGCGCCGGCCACAACCTGGACACCACCGCGTCCTGGTTGGCCTTCGTGCTGGCGCTGGCAGTCGGGGCGCCGCCGACGCTGGGGGTGGTGGTGCCGTGGTTGGTGCTCCGGATCCGGTTCGTGCGGCGCAAGTTGACCGTCGGCGCGCTGGCCGCCACACCGGCCGGTGCCCAGCTGTTGGCGTTGCGGGCGCTGGCCAACCGGCCGCTCGCCCGACTCACCGCCGTCAGCCCCGACCCGGTCGGGGCGTGGCGCGCCGGAGACCCGCATGCCATCCACGGGCTGGCCGCCATCGAATTACGTTCGGCGGGAATGGCCGTCAGGACGCGCTAGCGCAATTCGACGACCAGGTGCCGGATGCCGGTGTGCCGGTTGCTGCGCGTCCATTCGACGTCGCGTACCACCTGCACGTCAACGAAGCGCGTCAACAGTTCCTCGAACAGCACCCGCAGTTCCAGCCGAGCGAGGTTGGCGCCCAGACAGTAATGCACACCCTGCCCGAAACCCAGGTGCGGGTTGGGTTTTCGGGTGATGTCGAAGGTGTCGGCGTCGTCGAACACGCTCGCGTCGCGGTTGGCTGAACCCTCCCAGATCTGCACCTTCTGGCCCGCGGCGATACGCGCCTCGCCGAGCATGACGTCACGCGTCGCCGTTCGGCGCTTCGAAGGCGACGGTGACGTCCAGCGAACCATTTCCTCGACCGCGATCGGTAGGGCCGCCAAATCCTCACGCAGCGAATGCCATTGCTCCGGATGCTGGGCCAAGGCCAGCAACCCGCCGGCAACCGCGTTCCGGGTCGTCTCGGCACCGGCACTGAACAGCAGGCTGAAGAACAGGTAGAGCTCGAGGTCGGACATGGCCGGTCCGTCCGCATCGTCGATGGTGGCGTTGGCGACCACCGACAACATGTCGTCGGTCGGCTGCGCGCGCTTCGCGGCGATCAACTCCTGGCCGTAGTTGTACATCCGCGAGCCGGCCTCCTCGGCCGACAACTGCGACAGAGCCGCCGTGCGTGACCCACCGAAGTCAAACTGCGGTTCGATCGCCTCGAACAGCCAATGCCGTTCGGATTCCGGGACTCCCAGCAGTATGCAGATCATCTGCATCGGTAGCTCGGCGGCGATGTCGACCAGAAAATCGAACGGCTCGCCGGCCACCACCGCGTCCAGTAGCCGACGGGTCCGCAGCCGCAGGTCGTCCTCGACCGCGGCGATCATGCGCGGTGTCAGGCCTGAACTGACCAGCCGCCGGATCTGCGAGTGCCGCGGATCGTCCATCATGTTGAGCACCTGGCCCGCGATCGACAGGTCTTGCAGCAGTGTCCCGCCGAAGGGCCGTCCACCACCGGTGACCGATGAGAATGTCACCGGATCCTTCAACACGGCAAGCGTTTCCGCGTACGACGCGATAGACCAGAACCCTTCCCCGTCCGGTGTGTGTTCGGTCGGGTGATGCCAGTACACCGGCGCGTCGCGACGGTGGATCGCAAAGAGGTCGTGCGGGAAGCCGCTGGCGAAATTGTCCAGATCGGTGAAGTCGACCTCCGCGAGCGTCACAGAATGGCGTCCGGAGTGTATTTCGCCGCGTCGGGATAGCGGGCCACCAGCGCGTCGACCTCCGCGATCACCGCGTCGACCTGATCTGCGGCCGCGCCGATGAACGCCTTGCGATCGGCCAGCGCGGCGTCGATCGCGTTGCGGTCCAAGGGTAGTCGCGAGTCCTCGGCCAACCGGTCCAGCAGGTTCGGGTCCACCCCCTGCTCACGCATGGCCAGCGCCGCGGCCACCGCGTGTTCCTTGATCACCTCGTGCGCCGTTTCCCGGCCCACACCGGCGCGTACCGCGGCCATCAGCACCTTGGTGGTGGCCAGGAACGGCAGGTAACGATCGAGTTCGCGCTGGATCACCGCGGGGTAGGCGCCGAACTCGTCGAGCACGGTCAGCATGGTCTCGATCTGCCCGTCGATGGCAAAGAAGCTGTCCGGCAACGTCACTCGGCGTACCACCGAGCAGAACACGTCGCCCTCGTTCCACTGCGCACCGGCGAGTTCGGCGGCCATCGACCCGTAACCGCGCAGGATCACCTGCAACCCGTTGACCCGCTCGCAACTGCGGGTGTTCATCTTGTGCGGCATGGCCGACGAGCCGACCTGCCCCTGCGCGAAGCCCTCGGTGACCAGGTCATGGCCGGCCATCAGGCGGATGGTGTGCGCCAGCGACGACGGCCCGGCGCCCAACTGCACCAGCGCCGACACCACGTCATGGTCGAGCGACCGCGGGTACACCTGCCCGACGCTGGTCAAAACGGTTGTAAAGCCCAAGAAATCAGCGACGAGGCGTTCCAATTCAGCCAGCTTCGCCGCGTCACCGCCGAGCAGGTCGAGCATGTCCTGCGCGGTTCCCATCGGGCCCTTGATGCCGCGCAACGGGTAGCGGTCGATCAGCTCGCGCAGCCTGGTCAACGCGACCAGCGTCTCTTGCGCCGCCGAGGCGAACCGCTTGCCCAGCGTGGTGGCCTGCGCTGCGACGTTGTGGCTGCGGCCGGCCATCACCAGATCGCGGTAGGTCGCCGCGCGTTCGGCCAGCCGGGCGACGACGGCCACGCCGTGGGCGAACACCAACTCCAGCGAGCGGCGCACCTGCAGCTGTTCCACGTTCTCGGTCAGGTCTCGGCTGGTCATGCCCTTGTGCACGTGCTCGTGACCGGCCAGCGCGTTGAACTCCTCGATGCGGGCCTTGACGTCGTGGCGCGTCACCCGCTCCCGGGCGGCGATGGAAGCCAGATCGACGTCGTCGAGCACCCGCTCGTAGTCGGCGACCGCGGCGTCGGGAACCGGGACCCCCAGCTCGGACTGTGCCCGCAGCACCGCGAGCCACAGCCGCCGCTCGGCCACGATCTTGGCCTCCGGCGACCAGATCGCCACCATCTCGGCGCTGGCGTAGCGGTTGGCCAGCACGTTCGGGATTGTCACAAACACACAGCTTAGTGGCGCGACGATCAGGCACAGTGACCTCATGCACTTTGTCGGGCTCGATCTCGCATGGGGCGAGAAGAACAACACCGGGGTCGCGGTCGTGGGCGCCGACGGCCGGCTGCTGCACGTCGGCGCCGCGCACGACGATGCCGGCATCGAGGCGGCGATCGAGCCCTACGTCAGCGGTGACTGCCTGGTGTCCATCGACGCGCCATTGGTGGTGAACAACGCGACCGGTTCGCGACCGTGTGAGGCGGCGCTCAACCGCGACTTCCACGCCTTCGAGGCGGGCGCTCATCCGGCCAACACCACCAACCCGGCCCTTGCCCGTCCGCGCGCCGCCCGCATCGCGACGGCGCTGACCCTCGACATGAACCCGGCTTCGACTTCGCCACGGCGGGCGATCGAGGTGTACCCGCACCCGGCGACCATCGCGTTGTTCGGACTGGACAAGACGCTGAAGTACAAGAAGGGATCGTTCGAGACGCGTCAGCACGAGCTGCTGCGGTTGATGACGTTGATCGAGGGACTCGATTCTGCGACGCCGCGGTTGCGGGTGAACCACAACATGTCCTGGGTGGAACTGCGTAAACGGGTCGAGGCCGCGACCCGGCCGGTGCAACTCGACCGCGACGAGGATCCCGTCGACGCCGTGCTGTGCGCCTATGTAGGGCTGTACTGGTATCACCGTCCCGAAGACGTGACCATCTACGGCGACTACGCCAGCGGCTACATCGTCACCCCGACGCTGCCGCCCGACGCCACCCCCGCGCGTCGCCGTCGGCCCGCACCTCGGACCGACGCAGACGACCTACGCGCCCGTGTCGCCCAGGTGGCCACGCTGCTCGATCAAGCACAGCGCGGTCTCGACGAGATCCGCCAACAGCTCGACGGTGAGCGCTGAAAGCTGCTGTCCGGCGGCCTTTTTCGATTGCGACAGGTCAGATGTGGACGGGCCGGCGGTCGAACGGCGCCACCGAGTCGATGACGTCGATCAGGGTGGCTCGCGCGACAGCGCGCGGGTCCTGAAGCTCGTCGACCAAAGCCGACACCACCGCGCCGTCGACCGTGCAGATCAGCGCGGAGACGAGCTCCGGGCGCGCGGAGCGTCCGCAACGGTCGATGACGTCGGCGACCGCGTCGACCCGTTGGCGCATGTTCCGGCGCTGGATCTCGCGCAATCCGGGCAGCCGGGCACAGGCGATGTGTCGCTCGTAGCGCGATATCAGTTGCTCGGTGAGCTGCGGCTCGGATTCGCTGCCGACGAGTAGTTCGACCAACAGGTCAGCGGTCGTCTCGGCGCTGCGCCGGCGCCGCGACAGCGGGGCCACCTGAGCCCGCAGCTGTGCGACCTCGAGCATCCCGATGTGTGCGACGGCGCTGGCGATCAGATCGTCGAGGCTGGAGAAGTAGTAGGTGGTCGACGCCAGGGGCAACCCGGCGCGGCGGGCGACGGCGCGGTGCCGGACCGCCTCGAACCCGCCTTCGCACAGCAACTCGGCCGCGGCACTCACCAGCGCGTGCCGCCGGCGTTCGCCTTTGGGGGTCACCGCCCCTTTGGGAGCGACGACAGCCCTCGGCGCGACCGTCGCCGACGTGGCGACAACCGGCGTGGCGGCGGCGACGGGCGGGGCAGCGGCAACCGGCGGGGCAGCGACCGATACCCCGGGAGCGAAGGCCCCCTCGGGAGCCACTGCTGCTGTCACCTTGGTCATGGTGCCAGCCGAAATGGTGCCGCATCGGGCTTTCGGCCAAACCACCCCGAGTCGCGCTGCAGGCCGGCGGCACCGAGCGTCGCTTTATGATGGCCCGCATGCCGGAGATGAGTCGTCGCGCTGTGCTGCGCCTGGGCACCGCCGCGGCCTCCGGGGCGGTCGGGGCGTACGCCGTGGACCGGTTGCTGCCGGTCCGCGCTGCCGTCGCGGCGCCGGTCGTGATGACCGGGACGGGAGTTCCGCTGGCCCCGCGGCCCCCGCTCGAGCCGGCCGCGGTCCCGGCGCCGACGATGACGACCGGCTCGTTCGTGTCGGCCGCGCGCGGTGGCGTGGCCACCAACTGGGCCATTGCCCGCCCGCCGGGCCAGACCAAGCCGCTGCGCCCGGTGATCGCGCTGCACGGCAAGGGAAGCAGCGCGGCCACCGTGATGGAGGGCGGTGTCGAGCACGGACTGGCTCAGGCGGTCGCTGCCGGGCTGCCGCCGTTCGCTGTCGTCGCGGTCGACGGCGGCGGAAGTTATTGGCACAAGCGAGCTTCCGGTGAAGACTGCGGCGCGATGGTGATCAACGAGCTGATCCCGCTGCTGGCCGGCCAGGGACTGGACACGTCCCGGCTCGGCTTTCTCGGTTGGTCCATGGGCGGCTACGGAGCACTGCTGCTCGGCGGTCGACTCGGCCCGGGCCGGACGGCGGCGATCTGTGCGGTGAGCCCGGCGCTGTGGATGTCATCGGGAGCGGCCGCCCCGGGCGCGTTCGACGGTCCCGAAGACTTCGCGGCCAACTCGGTATTCGGGATGCCGGCCCTGGGGTCCATCCCGGTGCGAATCGATTGCGGCAACAGCGACCCGTTCTGCGGCGCGACCAAGCAGTTCATCGCCCAATTGCCTAATCCACCGGCGGGCGGTTTCTCGGCCGGGGGCCACGACCCGTCGTTCTGGAGTGCGCAATTGCCTGCAGAATTGACCTGGATGGCACCCCTGCTGACCGCGTAGCCCCGCCACCGTGCGCGACTGCGGGCCCTACCAAAAGCCTTACGATATTTGTTACGATAACCGGCCGTATTGCATGGTCACAGCGCATGGAGGTAACCCGAATTGGCGAGGCAGGCCGTCGCGGACAAGCGCCAGCGGCGTGAACGCGGATCGATCAGCGTCGACGAGATCATCAGAGGCGCGTTCAAGGTGGCCGGTGAAGTCTCGGTCGACGGCTTGAGCATGCCGTTGCTGGCCAAGCACCTCGACGTCGGCGTCACCAGCATCTACTGGTACTTCCGGAAAAAGGACGACCTGCTGGACGCGATGACGGACCGCGCGCTGGGCCAGTACGATTTCGCCACACCGTTCGTGGAGAGCCGGAATTGGCGGGATTCGTTACGCGACCACGCGCGCAAGGTTCGTCAGACCTTCCGCGACAACCCGATCCTGTGTGACTTGATCCTGATCCGCGGCACGTTCGGCCGCGAGGCCACGCTGGCGGCCTACGAAAAGCTGGAAAAGGTCATCGCCACGATGGTCGAGGCGGGCCTGTCGCCGGAGGACGCCTTCGACACCTATGCCAGCATCGCCGTCCACACCCAAGGTGCGGCGGTCTTGGAACGGCTGCGGGAAAAGTCCGGTGGAGCCGAAAGCGACCAGCGCAGAAGAGATCTGGCGATCAATCCGGAGAGCATGCCGCTCATCTCGCAGCTGGCCCAGACCGGTCACCACATGGGGGCCACCAACGACATCAACTTCGAGTACGGCCTGAATTGCATCCTCGATCACGCCAGTCGGCTGATCGACGGGGCCGGCTAGACCTCGATGACGACGGCGCCACCCTGGCCGCCGCCCGCGCACATCGCCGCCACACCGATACCGCCACCGCGCCGGCCCAGTTCGTGGACCAGCGTGGTCAGCATCCGCGCCCCGCTGGCCGCGATCGGGTGACCGAGGCTGCAGCCGCTGCCGAAGAAGTTGACGCGTTCTTCGTCGAGACCGTACTCACGGCAGGCGGCAATAGGCACCGACGCGAACGCCTCGTTGATCTCCCACAAGGTCACGTCGCCGGGCGCCAGGCCGGCCCGCTCCAGCACCTTGCCGATCACCTTCACCGCACCCAAGCCGGTGTCCCGCGGCTCGACGGCGGCCGACGCCCAGGCCTTGACCGAGCCCAGCACCTTCAGCCCGTGCGAGCTGGCGTAGCCATCGTCGGCCAGCGTCAGCGCGGCGGCGGCGTCGTTGGTGCCGCTGCTGTTGCCGGCGGTGATCGAGAACCCCTCGATCTCGGGGTGCAGCACCTTCAGCGAAGCGAGCTTTTCCAAGCTTGTTCCGCGGCGCGGATGCTCGTCGACACTGAACTCGACCAAGGCGTCATCGAGTCCCTTGATCTTCAGCGGGACGATCTCGTCGACGAACGCGCCGCTGTCGATCGCACCGATCGCGCGCTGGTGGGAGCGGTAGGCCCAGGCGTCCATCTCTTCGCGGGTGATCCCGACCGCCTGCGCGGTGTTCCAGCCGACGGTGATCGACATGTCGCGGCCCGGCGCATCCGGCGTCTCCACGTGGGTCGGCGGAATCCACCGCTCCTCGAATTCCAGCGTCGGGCCCGGGATGCGCCAGTTCATCAGCGGCGTCATCGACAACGACTGCACACCGCCACCGACGACGACCTTCTCCGCGCCCGAGCCGATCTGCGCGGCCGCGTTGGCGACTGCGGTGAGGCTGCCCGCGCAGTGCCGGTTGACGGCCTGGCCCGGGACCGAGGTCATGCCCGACGCAGAGGCTGCGTAGCGGGCCATATCGCCTCCGCCGTAATGCGATTCCGCGAAGATCACGTCGTCGATGTCCGAGACCTCGACGCCGGATCGCCGTACCGTTTCCTGCAGGATCGTGGTCGCCAGGAACTCGGGTGTGGTGTTGACCAGCGAACCCTTGAACGACGTCCCGATGGCGGTCCGGACTGCGCTGACGATGACGGGCTTGGGCATGGGGATCGACCTTCGGTTCGGCTGGTTGCGGGGTTACAAATATGGCTCAAAGCGTAAATCGTATCAGCTACCGTTGCTCCGACGATATGGGGTGGTTTGCCGACGTCAGAGCGCGCTGAAAGACTGATGCCGTGCAACCGTTCGGGTGGGAACTCCCCTACGCCTGGCCGCGGAAACCGGTGCTGGCGACCAACGCGGTCTGCACCTCGCAACCGCTCGCCGCTCAGGCCGGCCTTCGGATGCTGGCCGAGGGCGGCAGTGCCGTCGATGCGGCCGTCGCCACCGCGATCACCTTGACGGTGGTCGAACCGGTCTCCAACGGCATCGGCTCGGATGCCTTCGCGATCGTGTGGGACGGACGCCGGCTGCACGGACTGAACGGCTCGGGCCGCTCCCCCGCGGCGTGGACGCCGGAGTATTTCGGCGGCAACGGCGTTCCGTCGTTCGGCTGGAACTCCGTCACCGTCCCCGGGGCGGTGTCAGCCTGGGTCGAGCTGCACGCCAAGTTCGGCAAGCTGCCCTTCGAGCGACTGTTCGAGCCGGCAATCACCTACGCCCGCAACGGGTTTCTGCTCTCTCCGACGATCGCACAGCAGTGGGCGGCGCAGGTGCCGCTGTTCGAGTCGCAGCCCGGGTTCGCCGAAACGTTCATGCCCGCCGGCCGTGCGCCGCGTCCCGGCGAACTGGTCCGGCTGCCCGGGCACGCCGGCACACTCGAGGCGATCGCCACGACCCACGGTGAGACGTTCTATCGCGGCGAACTCGCGGCCCGACTCGAGGCCCACTCGACCGCCAACGGCGGAGCGATGCGGGCCGACGACCTTGGGGCGCATCGCGCCGACTGGGTGGGCACCATCGCCGCTGACTACCGCGGCTACAGGGTGCACGAGATACCGCCCAACGGTCAGGGCATCGTCGCGTTGATCGCACTCGGAATCCTCGAGCACTTCGACATGGCTTCGCGGGCAGTCGATTCCGCCGACAGCGTGCATCTGCAGATCGAGGCGGTGAAGCTCGCGTTCGCCGACGCGCAAGCTCATGTCGCCGATGCCGATCACATGACGGTCGATCCGGGCAGCCTGCTGGACAAGGAATACCTGCGTGAGCGTGCCGCGCTGATCGATCCGGACCGCGCCAGGCCGGCATCCGCCGGCACGCCGCGCGGGGGCACGGTCTACCTCACCGCCGCAGACGCCTCAGGCGTCATGGTGTCGATGATCCAGTCGAACTACATGGGATTCGGATCCGGTGTCGTGGTGCCCGGCACCGGAATAGCGTTGCAGAACCGCGGCGCGGATTTCGTTGCCCAACAGGGCCATCCGAATCAGGTGGGGCCGGGAAAGCGCCCTTACCACACCATCATCCCGGGTTTCCTGACCAGGGACGGCGCTCCGGTGATGAGCTTCGGGGTGATGGGCGGCCCGATGCAGCCGCAGGGTCACGTGCAGGTGGTGGCGCGCATCGTCGACCACGGCCAGAACCCGCAGGCGGCGTGTGACGCTCCGCGGTTCCGCTGGGCACAGGGCCTGCAGGTGTGCTGCGAGGCGGGCTTTCCGCCGTCGACGTTGGCGGGGCTGCGGCAGCGCGGCCATGAACTGATCACCACCGACGACTACAACCAGTTCGGCAGTTGCCAGGCGATCTGGCGACTCGACGACGGCTACCTTGCGGTCAGCGACCCGCGGCGCGACGGCCAAGCCGCCGGTGCCTAGACGCGGATCTTGCCCTCGGCTGCAGCCAAGCCGATGTCGGTGCGAAAGTGGCTGCCGGGCAAGCGGATCGATCTGACAAGGTCGTACGCCGCCGCGCGCGCGGCGTCCAGATCCGGGCCGGTGCCGACCACGGAGAGCACTCGGCCACCGGAAGACACGATCGCGCCGTCGGCGTCGCGGGCCGTGCCGGCGTGCAGAACGCCGGCGGCCTCCGAGCCGGCGATCACATCGCCCACCCGTGGCTTGCCCGGATAGTTCTCGGCCGCCACCACCACCGTCACGGCCGCGCCGGCACGCCACTGCAGCGCGCCGAAACTCGCCAGCGTGCCGGTGGCGGCCGCGTTGAGTAGTTGGCCGAGCGGCGACTCGAGCAGTGCGAGCACCGACTGCGTCTCCGGATCGCCGAAGCGACAATTGAATTCGATGACCGAGGGCCCGTTGGACGTGATCGCCAACCCGGCGTACAGCAGACCCGAAAATGAGCTGCCGCGCCGCACCAGCTCGGCCGCAACAGGTTCCACGATCGTGCTGACGATCGCGCGGTAGGTGTCGTCCGGCAGCCACGACAGGGGGGCGTAGGCACCCATGCCGCCGGTGTTGGGTCCGGCGTCGCCGTCACCGACTCGTTTGAAGTCCTGCGCCGCCAACAGCGGCACCACGGTCTCACCGTCGACGACACAGAACAGCGACACCTCGGGCCCGTCCAGGAACGACTCCAGCAGCACCGGGTGGCCGGACTCCAGCAGTGCCGCGGCGTGAGCGCGTGCGGTGTCGCGGTCCGGCGTGACCACCACACCCTTGCCCGCAGCCAGTCGGTCGTCCTTCACCACCCAGGCCGGGTCGCCGGCGCCCGGGCCGAACCGGTCCAGAGCCGCATCCAAACCTGCTGGGCTGTCGACGATCTCACTGGAAGCGGTGCGCACGCCGGCGGCCACCATGACATCCTTGGCGAAGGCTTTCGATCCCTCGATCTGCGCCGCTTCCTGGCTGGGCCCGAAACAGGCGATCCCCGCGGCTCGCACCGCATCGGCCACGCCGAGGACCAACGGGACCTCAGGACCGATCACCACCAGATCGGCGCGGGTCTTGCGGGCCAGGGCGACGACGTCGGCACTGGAGGAGACGTCGACGTCGTACTGGTCGGCTATCGCAGCGGTGCCGGCGTTGCCGGGGGCGATGGCCAACGCTTCGACCTGCGGGTCAGCCCGCAGCGCGAGCAGCAGAGCATGTTCGCGGGCACCGGAACCGATCACCAGAACGCGCACGAGAGGTCACTCTAGTAGAGGTGGTCAGACAATTCGTTCCAGCAGGCTCTTGAACTCTTTGCGCTGCGCGACCGTGAGCCGCGCGAGGCGTTTGTCGAACTCACCCGAGAGCAGGCTCAGCCCGTCCGCCGCGACCCGACTTCCCTCGGAGGTGAGCAGCAGACGGTGACGCCGCAGGTCGGCGGGATCGATTTCGCGGCGCACGAAACCGGCTGCCTCCAGGCGTTTCAGATAGGAGGTGACGGTCGCCTTCGGCATGCTCAACGTCACAGCCAGTTCGGCCGGATACGGATGGTCGTCGATCTCGGCCAGCAGGAAGAGCTCTTTGGCCTCCAGACCCAACGCGCAGATGCTTGCCTCCGCGCAGGAAATCACCGACAACAGCAGCCGGTAATTCAGCGACCAGATCTTGACCGCCTCAGACATCGACTTGCCACATCATTCAGATATGAACTAGTTTAAAATTGAACAAACGCATGGTCGAACAACTTACCAGAAAGCCTCCGCAATGCCCCTGGATCAATACACCACACTGGGCCGTTCCGGTCTGCGCGTCAGCCCGCTGTCGCTGGGCGCGATGACCTTCGGCGAAGACCTCGGCTGGGGCACCAGTGTCGAAGAGTCCCAACAGATCATCGACCGGTTCATCGACCTCGGTGGCAACTTCATCGACACCGCCAACTTCTACACCCGAAGCCATTCCGAGAAAATCGTCGGCGATCACGTCGGCCGCCACGCGGCGCGCCGCGACCGCCTGGTGCTGGCCACGAAGTTCAGCGGCAACCTGTATCCGGGCGACCCCAACGGTGGCGGCTCGGGCCGCAAGTCGCTGATCAACGCCTGCGAGAACTCCCTGCGCCGGTTGCAGACCGACTACATCGATTTGTACTGGCTGCACATCTGGGACGCCAACACCCCGATCGACGAAACGATGGCCGCACTCGACCACCTCGTCGCGTCGGGCAAAGTCCGCTATATCGGCGTGTCGGACACCCCGGCGTGGAAGATCGTGCAGGCCAACCTGATTGCGCGTTTTCACGGTTGGTCCAGCTTCATCGGCCTGCAGGTCGAATACTCGTTGCTGGAACGTTCCATCGAGCAGGAACTGGTTCCGATGGCGAATGAGTTCGGTCTCGGCATCACGCCGTGGTCGCCTCTGAAGGGCGGGGTGCTCAGCGGTAAATACACCCGCGCCAACAGCGGTGAACACAGCGCCGACCGCGGTGCAATGGTCGATTCGTTCCTCAACGACGAGACCTACACGCTGATCGACGAATTGGAGGTCATCGCCAAGGCGCACGACACCAACGTCGCCAGCGTGGCGCTGGCGTGGGTGCGGGCGCAGTCCGGTGTGTCGTCGGTGATCATCGGCGCGCGCCGGCTCTCACAGCTCGAGGACAATGTTCGCGCCGTCGACGTCCACCTCGCCGCTGAGGAACTCGCCCGGCTCGACGCGCTCACCAAGCCGGAGTTCGGATTCCCGAACAACATGCTGGAGATGGCCCCCGGCATTCTCAACGGAGGTACGACGGTCAACGGCGTGACGGCGCCGATCTCGGACTACGTGATACCCGAAGGCGTTCAGCCGTACTGAGATCGACGGCTACTCGCCGGAGTGCATCTTCAGCGCGCCCTCGACGTTGGCCTTCTTGTCCTCACCCGCGCCTCTGGCCGCCGCCTTCTTACGCTTGGCCACCACGCTGTCGACGGCACCGTTGAGCGCGGAGCCCAGCGGGAAGCCGAGGTAGTGCGTCAGGAAGACCGCCATTTCTTTGAGCTCGGTCTCGTTGAGCTCGCCGTTGAGCAGCGCGGCGTTGATCTGGATCTCGGCGAGGTCGCGGTTACCGACCGCTGTCACCGCGGTGAGCGTCATGATCCGTTTGTCGCGCATCGACAACCCCGGTCGGGTCCAGATGCTGCCGAACAGATGGTCGACGGTCAGGTCGAAGTAGGCGTCGCCCTCGATATTGGGCATCTCCCAGCCGTAGACCTCGTTCATCTTCGCCAGGCCCTTGCTACGCAACTCGTCCATCACGCCTCTTTCTCTGTATGTGGCACTCCGAGTCCGGCGGCCAGACCATCAAGCGCAAGCCTGGCCAACGGCAGGTCGACGCCAACCGCCTCGGCTAACGCCAGGGCCAAACTCAGGTCCTTTTCGCCGAGGCCTCGGGTGTGCGTGAACGGATCGTGCAGGAAGTGGTCGGGTGGAAGATCTTCGGCATCGTCGCGGTACATGATCGACCCTGGGCCGCCCGTCAACTTGTCGGTGTACCGCACCACGTTGCCGAGATCCTGCAGGTTCAGTCCGGCGGCATCGGCCAGCTTCCAGGCCTCGCCGACCGCCGCGAAGCCGGTAAAGGTCAACATGTTGCGGGCCAACTTCATTCGAGTGCCCGCGCCCGGTTCACCGGCGTGCACGACCATGGCCGCCCAGTGCTTGAAGGCCGGCTTGATCCGCTCGTAGACCTCGCGATCCGCGCCGACCATAGTGGCAAGTTCGCCGCGGGCGGCCGCCGGTGCGCCACCGCTGACCGGCGCGTCGACGATATGGATTTTCTGCGGCTTCAGATCAGCGGCGAGCTCGGCCGCCGTCGTGTCTTTGATAGTCGAGTGGATCGCGATCACGGTATCCGGCTTGGTGTGGCGGGTCAGTTCGCCGACGACCTCGCGCACCTGCGCGTCGTCCAGCACGGTGATGTGGATGATGTCGGCGTTCGCGACGTCGGCCACACTGTCGGCCAAACTCGCGCCCTTTTCAGCCAGCGGCGTCATCGCCTCGGCACGGATATCGTAAACCGTTACACCGCCAGGCCATTCGGTCATTCTGGTGGCCATCGGCGCGCCCATGTTGCCGAGCCCGATGTAACCGAGCTTCAACGTATCGGTCATATGGCGCCGCTCCTCCTCATTTCTTCGTTCTGCATCGTCGCCGGCGGCTATGACCGGAAGATCTGTCCGCCGTCGACGTTGAAGATCTGCCCGGTGATCCAGGACGCCTCGTCGGACAGCAGGAACAGGCACATGCCGACGAGATCCTCCGGCTGCCCCATCCGCGACAACGGAATTCCCTTGACGATGTCGGCGACCATCTCCTGCGGCGTGGTGCTGCGGTTGGCCTCGGTGTCGATCGGACCCGGCGCGATCGCATTGATGCGAATGTTCTGGCCGCCGAGCTCAGTGGCCAGTTGCTGCGTCAGGCCGTTGACACCGACCTTGGCCAGGCCGTAGAAGTTCGAATAGAGCCATGCTGCAGTGGAGGATTGGTTGATGATCGCCCCGCCGCCCCGCTTGGCCATCTTCTTGTACACCGCGCGGGTACACCACAGCGCGCCGTCGAGGTTCACGCTCATGAACTTCTTGTAATACTCGGGGTCGACGGTGATAAGAAAGTCGAGCTTCATGCCACCGAAGATCGCGGCGTTGTTGACCAAGTAGTCGATGCCGCCGAATTCGGCCAGGGTACGATCCGCCATCTCCTTGGCGGACACCGGGTCTGACACATCAACGGGCAACGCGAGCGCCGTGCCGCCCTCACCTTTGATACCGTCGGCCACCTTCTCGGCACCCTGCAGGTTGATGTCGGCGACGACGACCGCTGCCCCTTCTCGGGCCAACGCTTCCGCATACGCCTGGCCGATGCCGCCACCCGATCCGGTGACGATGGCGACTTTGTTTTCGAACCGCATGCTTGCTGACTCCTCTGGCTAGACAGCTGTCGCAATGGTTTTGGTTTCCAGGTATTCCTCGAAGCCGGCCAGGCCCATCTCGCGGCCGTTGCCGGACTGCTTGTAGCCACCGAAGGGCAGATCGGCGGAGTACCAGACACCGCCGTTGACGTTGATCGTGCCTGCTCGGATCCGCGCGGCGACTCCGGCCGCCCGATTCGGGTCGGTACCGAACACCGTGCCCGACAAGCCATATGGCGAGTCGTTCGCGATGCGCACCGCGTCGTCGTCGCCGTCGTAGGGGATCACCGTCAGCACGGGACCGAAGATCTCTTCTTGCGCGCAGCGCGCATCATTGCCCAGGCCGGCGATCACGGTCGGCTCGATGAAGAACCCGACGTCACGGTCGGCCGGCCGGCCTCCGCCGCAGGCGAACGTCCCGCCCTCGGCGATGGCCGAGTCGAGGTAGCCCTGAATCCGGTCGCGTTGGCGCGCCGAAATCACCGGGCCGCAGATGGTTCCGGCATCGGTAGGGTCGCCGGCCTTGATGCCGCCCACGGTTGCCGCCGCGATCGACACGGCTTCGTCGTATTTCGCCCTCGGCACCAGCAACCGGGTGGTGATGGCGCAGCCCTGCCCGGCGTGCATGCACACCGAGAAACCGGCCACGCTCACCGCGCCGCCCAGGTCGGCATCGTCGAGCACGATGAACGCGGACTTGCCGCCGAGTTCCAGGAAGACCCTCTTGATGGTCGCGGCGCCGTCGGCCATGACAGCCCGACCGGTGGCTGTGGAGCCGGTGAACGAGACCATGTCGACCCGTGGGTCCTTGGCCAACAACGCACCGACGGCGTGGTCACTCGACGTGACGATGTTGACAACGCCGGCCGGAAAATCGGTGTGCTCGGTGATGAGCTCGCCGAGCACCGCTGCAGCCCAGGGGGTGTCGGGTGCGGGCTTGAGCACGACGGTGTTTCCCGCGGCGAGTGCCGGCCCGATCTTGGCCAGGTTGATCTGGTGGGGAAAGTTCCACGGCGTGATCGCGCCGACGACTCCGACGGCCTCGCGGGCAATGGTGCGGCGGGTGGGGATGCCCATCGGCTTCGCCTCACCGAGATCCTGTGTGTACTGGTAGGACTCGGCAGTGTCCGCCGCGAACGACAGATCGTTCACCGGGACTTCGAGCTGCGCGATACCGGTGAGCATCCGGGGGGCGCCGACTTCGGCGATGGTCAGGTCGCGCAGCTCCTCGAGGTGCTGCTGCATGGCCTGCTGCAACTGGCGCACGCAGCGGACCCGCAGCTCGGTGTTGCGTGACCAGTTCGTGTCGTCGAAGGCGCGCCGGGCGGCCTCGATGGCGCGGTCCATGTCATCGATGCCGGCGTCGGCCGCGGCGCCCAGCACTTCTTCGGTGGCCGGGTTGATCGTGGGGAAGGTGCCCTGACTACCACTCGTCAGCTTGCCGTCAATGAGCAGTGAGCTCACCCCGTCGGCTAGCAAAGCCATCGTCGCCTCCGCAGCTGTTCTTCAATGGACAGTTGTCCGGAATAGTTCAGTCGAAGATAGCCTCACGCCCTCCGGAAAGGCAAGGGAGCCCCAATCGTGTGAACCGTATACCAGTCTTTAGCTGCTAGTTAACCGAATAGACTTGCCCGCTGACCGTCACGTCGGATAGCTTGGACAAGTGTCCAGCGACCCAGTGGTCACCATCACACCCGGTGCCGGCGTGCCGGTCGGTGACGTGCCGCGCAACCGGCGCCAGGAAGAGACCTTTCGCAAGGTGCTGTCGGCGGGAGTCGAGGTCTTGCGGGAGACGTCGTATGCCGACCTGACCGTGCGGGCGGTCGCGGCCCGCGCCAAGGTCGCGCCGGCGACGGCCTACACCTACTTCTCCTCCAAAAATCATCTGATCGCCGAGGTCTACCTCGACCTGGTCCGCCGGGTGCCGTTCTTCACCGACGTGAACGAGCCGATGCCGACCCGGGTCGACAAGGCCCTGCGCGCACTCGCCCTGGTCGTCGCCGACGAACCCGAAGTGGCGGCCGCATGCACCACCGCGTTGCTCGGCGGCGGTGGCGACCCAGCCGTGCGTGCCGTGCGCGACCGGATCGGCGCCGAGATCCACCGGCGCATCACCTCAGCCATCGGACCCGACTCCGAGCCACGCATCGTGTCGGTGCTCGAGATGACGTTCTTCGGCGCGCTGGTCAACGCCGCCAGCGGCGCCTACACCTACCACCAGATCGCCGACCATCTCGCCTACGCGGTCGGACTCATCCTCAAGACGGAAGCCTGATGACCGCTCAGATCGACAAGCCGTTACTCGACCCCTACGACTACGACTTCCACGAGGATCCGTATCCGTACTACCGGCGACTCCGCGACGAGGCGCCGCTGTATCGCAATGAGGAACTCGGCTTCTGGGCGCTGTCCCGGCATCACGATGTCCATCAGGGGTTCCGCAACAGCACCACGCTGTCCAACAAATACGGCGTCTCGCTGGACCCGGCGTCGCGCGGGCCGCACGCGTCCAAAACCATGTCGTTTCTCGCCATGGACGACCCGGCGCACCTGCGGCTGCGAACCTTGGTGTCAAAAGGCTTCACGCCCAGGCGTATTCGTGAGCTCGAGCCGCGTGTCACCGAGATCGCGATTCAGCACCTCGACACCATGCTGGAGAAGGCCGCCTCCGGTGTGGCGGTCGACTATGTCGACGAGTTCGCCGGCAAGCTCCCGATGGACGTCATCTCCGAGTTGATGGGTGTTCCGGATGCGGACCGCGTTCAGGTGCGGGCCTGGGCCGACGGCGTGATGCACCGCGAGGAAGGCGTCACCGACGTGCCGCCGGAAGCCATCGAGGCGTCGCTGAACCTGATCGTCTACTACCAGGCGATGGTGGCCGAGCGGCGCAAGGAGCTGACCGACGATCTCACCTCGGCCCTGCTCGAAGCCGAGATCGACGGCGACCGGCTGACCGACGACGAGATCCTCGGCTTCATGTTCCTGATGGTGATCGCGGGTAACGAGACCACCACGAAACTGCTTGCCAACGCTGCATTTTGGGGTCACCGGAATCCGGATCAACTGACGCCGGTCTACGACGATCTGTCGCGGGTGCCGCTGTGGGTGGAGGAGACCCTGCGCTACGACACCTCCAGCCAGATCCTGGCCCGCTCGGTGGCCGGCGAGCTCACCCTCTACGACACCACCATTCCCGACGGTGACGTTCTGTTGCTGCTTCCCGGATCGGGTCACCGCGACGAACGTGTCTTCGACAGACCCGACGACTTCGTCATCGGGCGCGACATCGGTTCCAAGCTGCTGAGTTTCGGCAGCGGTGCGCACTTCTGCCTCGGCGCGCACCTGGCCCGAATGGAAGCCAGAGTCGCCCTCACCGAATTGTTCACTCGCATCCGCGGTTACGAAGTCGACGAGGCCAACTCGGTCCGCGTCCACTCCAGCAACGTCCGCGGCTTCGCCCACCTACCCATGACCGTGGAGGTCCGCTGAATGCCCCGTTTTGAACCACTGCCCGAACGCCGGCCGGCAATCGTGGCAGGCGCATCCTCCGGCATCGGCGAAGCCACCGCCATCGAGCTCGCGGCCCACGGCTTCCCGGTCGCTCTTGGCGCCCGCCGAGTCGAGAAGCTCGACGACATCGTCGGCAAGATCAACGCCGACGGCGGTGAGGCGGTCGGCTTCCACCTCGACGTGACCGACCCCAACTCGGTGAAATCCTTTGTCGCCCAGTCGGTCGATGCCCTTGGTGATATCGAGGTTCTGGTTGCCGGCGCCGGCGACACCTACTTCGGAAAGCTCGCCGAAATCACGACCGACGAGTTCGAATCACAGCTGCAGATCCACCTCGTCGGCGCCAACCGACTGGCCGCCGCCGTGCTGCCCGGGATGATCGAGCGGCAGCGGGGTGACCTGATCTTCGTCGGCTCCGACGTGGCGCTGCGCCAGCGTCCCCACATGGGCGCCTACGGCGCGGCGAAGGCCGCCCTGCTGGCGATGGTCAACAACTTCCAGATGGAACTCGAGGGCACCGGTGTACGCGCATCGATCGTGCACCCCGGCCCGACCAAGACCTCGATGGGCTGGAGCCTGCCCGCCGAGAAGATCGGCCCGGCACTTGAAGATTGGGCCAAATGGGGCCAGGCCCGCCATGACTACTTCCTGCGCGCGGCGGATCTGGGACGCGCCATCACCTTTGTCGCCGAGACACCACGCGGCGGCTTCATCGCCAACATGGAACTACAGCCCGAGGCTCCGTTGGCAGACACCAAGGAACGTCAGAAGCTCGCCCTCGGCGAAGAAGGGATGCCAGGCCAATGACCTCAACCACGCTCGTGCCCCGGGTTTCCGGCGGCGAGGAGGAACACGGCCACCTCGAGGAATTCCGCACCGACCCTATCGGTTTGATGCAGCGGATCCGCGAAGAATGCGGCGACGTCGGCTGGTTCCAGCTCGTCGACAAGCACGTCATCCTGCTGTCCGGTGCCGAAGCCAACGAGTTCTTCTTCCGCTCCGCCGACGAGGATCTGGACCAGGCCGCGGCATATCCGTTCATGGCGCCGATCTTCGGCCAGGGCGTGGTGTTCGACGCGAGCCCCGAACGGCGCAAGGAGATGCTGCACAACTCCGCGCTGCGCGGTGAGCAGATGAAAGGCCATGCGGCCACCATCGAAGATCAGGTCAGGGGGATGATCGCCGACTGGGGTGACGAGGGCGAGATCGAGCTCCTCGACTTCTTCTCCGAGTTGACCATCTACACCTCGACGGCCTGCCTGATCGGCGTGAAGTTCCGCAACCAGCTCGACCACCGGTTCGCCGAGTACTACCACGAGTTGGAGCGCGGCACCGATCCGCTGTGCTACGTCGATCCGCACCTGCCGATCGAGAGCTTCCGGCGCCGCGACGAGGCGCGGGTGAAATTGGTTGCGCTGGTTCAGGAAATCATGAACCAGCGGGTCGCCAACCCGCCGGCCGACAAGTCCGACCGTGACATGCTCGACGTGCTGGTGTCGATCAAAGACGAGGAAGGCGCCCCGCGCTTCTCGGCAGACGAGGTCACCGGCATGTTCATCTCGCTGATGTTCGCCGGCCACCACACCAGCTCCGGCACGTCAGCGTGGACGCTGATCGAGTTGATCCGCCACACCGACGTCTACGCCGAGGTGGTCGCCGAACTCGAAGAGTTGTACGCCGACGGCCAAGAGGTGAGTTTCCATGCGCTGCGGTCGATTCCGAAGTTGGACAACGTGGTCAAGGAGACGCTGCGGCTGCACCCGCCGCTGATCATCTTGATGCGGGTCGCCAAGGGTGAGTTCGAGGTCGCCGGCTTCCCGATCCACGACGGCGACTTCGTCGCCGCATCTCCGGCGATCTCCAACCGGATTCCGGAGGACTTCCCGGATCCCGATGCGTTCAAGCCGGACCGCTACAACAAGCCCGAGCAGGCCGACACCGTCAACCGATGGACCTGGATTCCGTTCGGCGCGGGCCGGCATCGTTGCGTGGGAGCGGCTTTCGCGCAGATGCAGATCAAAGCGATCTTCTCGGTGCTGTTGCGGGAATACGATTTCGAGATGGCGCAGCCCGCCGACAGCTACCACAACGACCACTCCAAGATGGTCGTTCAGCTGGCGAGCCCGGCCAAGGTCCGCTACCGCCGGCGCCAGGTGTAAGGCGTCCGATGGGTTTTCGCGTCGAAGTCGATCTGGATCTGTGCCAGGGCCATGCGATGTGCGAACTGGAGGCACCCGACTACTTCCAGGTGCCCAAACGCGGCAAGGTCGAGATCCTAGATCCCGAACCCGGTGATGACGCCCGCGAAGAAATTGAGCGGGCCGTCGATATGTGCCCCACTCAAGCCCTTTTGATCAAAGAAGATTAAGGAGACGGCTCACCATGTCCAAGACCGCACACTCACGCGAAAAGCTCGAAGCCTGGGTCGACAGCTGGCTGCAGGCCAACAAGGACTGCGAGAAGGCCGGCGACTGGCGACCGCTCGGCGACTTCTACGCTCCCGAGGCCACCTACGGCTGGAACATCGGACCCAAGGAAGACGTGATGTGCGTCGGGGTCGACGAGATCCGCGACATCGCGCTGGGCCTGGAGATGGAGGGCCTGGAGAACTGGGTGTACGAGTACCAGAAGGTCCTCATCGACGAGAAGCAGGGCGAGATCGTCGGCTTTTGGAAGCAGATCGTCAACAAGACCGACGGAAGCCGGGACGAGATCTACGGCATCGGCGGCAGCTGGTTCCGGTTGAATGACGACGCGCTTATCGAATGGCAACGCGACTTTTTCGACTTCGGCCACGTCGCGAAGATGTTCGGCAACCTGATCGAGTCCGGCGACCTCAGCGACGGCATGCAGAAACGGATCGAACGCAGCGTTGCCGGCGAGAAGTTGCCTGGTTATTACCCGCTGGGTCAGGCACCGGCACCCATCTGGTGACGTGCGCGTGACCGGGGTCACCCGCTGACCTACACTCAACCAAGCGGTTGCTTGCGTGGAGCTGGGCCGTTCTCAACCGACGTTTCAACGACGAAAGCAGGTTCACGATGAAGACCAAAGGCGCGCTGATCTGGGAGTTCAATCAGCCCTGGTCGATCGAGGAAATCGAGATCGGCGACCCGCAGAAGGATGAAGTCAAAATCCAGATGGAAGCGGCGGGCATGTGCCACTCCGACCATCACCTGGTGACCGGCGGCATCCCGATGGGTGGCTTCCCGGTCCTCGGTGGTCACGAGGGCGCCGGCATCGTGACCGAGGTGGGCCCAGGCGTCGAGGACGTCGCCGTCGGCGACCACGTCGTGCTGTCGTTCATCCCGTCGTGCGGCCACTGTCCGACCTGTCAGGCCGGCATGCGCAACCTGTGCGACCTGGGCGCCGGACTGCTCAACGGTGCCGCGGTATCCGACGGCACCTTCCGGATCCAGGCTCAGGGCAAAGACGTCTTCCCGATGACCCTGCTGGGCACGTTCTCGCCCTGGATGGTCGTGCACAAGAGTTCCGTGGTGAAGATCGACCCGACGGTGCCCTTCGAGGTCGCCGCCCTAGTCGGCTGCGGTGTCACCACCGGCTACGGCTCGGCGGTTCGGACCGCTGACATCCGCCCGGGCCAAGACGTCGCGATCGTCGGCGTCGGTGGTGTCGGCATGGCGGCGCTGCAGGGCGCGGTCGCGGCCGGCGCGCGCTACATCTTCGCGATCGACCCGGTCGAGTGGAAGCGCGACCAGGCTCTGAAGTTCGGCGCCACCCACGTCTACCCCGACATCTTCGCCGCCATGGGCGGGATCATGGAGGTGACCTACGGACTGATGGCGCACAAGGTGATCGTCACTGTCGGCGAGCTGCACGGCGCCGACGTCGACAACTACCTGATCCTGACCCAGAAGGGCGGCACCTGCGTGCTGACCGCCATCGGCAGCCTGGTGGACAACAACGTCAGCCTGAACCTGGCGATGCTGACCCTGATGCAGAAGAACCTGCAGGGCACCATCTTTGGTGGCGGTAACCCGCAGTACGACATCCCGCAGCTGCTGGCGATGTACAAGGCCGGCAAGCTGAACCTCGACGACATGATCACCCGCCAGTACAAGCTGGAGCAGATCAACGACGGTTACAAGGACATGTTGGAGGGCAAGAACATTCGCGGCGTCATCCGCTTCACCGACGCCGACCGGTAACCGCCGTGTCCGCCGAAACCGCCGAAAAGTCGCCCGCGCTGGCCGCTTCCCAATCGTCGTGGCGCTGCGTTCAGGCCCACGACCGGGAGGGCTGGCTGGCCCTGATGGCCGACGACGTGGTGGTCGAAGACCCAATCGGCAAATCCGTCACCAACCCCGAGGGCACCGGCGTGCGGGGCAAGGACGGCATCGCGGAGTTCTACGACACCAACATCGCTGCCAACAATCTGACCATCACGTGCGAGGAAACGTTTCCGTCCAGCGACCCCAGGGAAGTCGCGCACATCTTGGTGCTGGACAGCAAGTTCGACAACGGAATCACCAGTAGCGTGCGGGGCGTGTTCACCTACCGCGTCAACGACGCGGGTCTGATCGCCAACATGCGCGGCTACTGGAACCTCGACATGATGAAGTTCGGCCAGCAGGAGTGAGCTCACTGCTCGCCGGCCGCGGCGCGGTCGTGGTCGGCGGGTCACGGGGCATCGGCGCCGCTGTCGCGATGTTGCTCGCCCAGCACGGCGCCGGGGTCGTGGTCAACGGCCGCGATGCCGAGGCGGCCCGCACCACCGCAGAGGCCATCACTGCCGCGGGGGGCGTCGCAGTGGCCCACCCTGGCTCGCCGTCGGATCGGCGAGCCGCGGAATCGTTGGTGGACAACTGCATTGACGAGTTCGGTGGAATCCACGCCCTGATCAACTGCGCCGGCATCGCCGAACCACCGGGCTCGTCGATCCTCAACATCGACGAGACGCAATTCGCCGACCTGATGGACGCCCACCTCGGCACGGTGTTCGCGACGTGCCGGGCGGCCGCACCGAGGATGACTGCGCAAGGCGGCGGCAGCATCGTCAACAGCAGCTCGTTCGCATTTCTCGGCGACTACGGCGGCACCGGATATCCGGCCGGAAAGGGCGCGGTCAACAGCCTCACCCTGGCGATCGCCGCCGAATTGAAGGAGCACCGGGTGCGCGCCAACGTGGTGTGCCCCGGCGCCAGGACGCGGTTGTCCACCGGGCCGGACTACGTTGCGCACATCACCGCCTTGAACCGCCGAGGGCTGCTGGACGACGTCTCCATGCACGGATCGCTCGATGTCGCGGCACCGGACTACGCCGCGCCCGCCTACGTCTATCTCGCCAGCGACCTCTCGGCGCATCTCACCGGCGAAATACTGGCTGCCGCAGGCGGTTTCATAGGCCGGTTCCCGAAGTCCACGGCAAATCTGGTCGGCTACCGCGATCATCACGACTCACCGCCCTGGACCGTGGACGAGGTCTCGGCGATGTTCGCCGATGGAGCCGTCTGACGAGTTCCGCCCGGCTCATATGCTGGAGCAATGTCGACTATCTTCACCAAGATCATCAACGGCGAACTGCCCGGCCGGTTCGTGTACGAGGACGACGAGGTCGTCGCCTTCCTGACCATCGAGCCGATGACTCAGGGACACACGCTGGTGGTGCCGCGGGCAGAGATCGACCAGTGGCAGAACATCGACCGCGCGGCGTTCGCCAAGGTCATGTCGGTCGCTCAGTTGATCGGCAAAGCGGTCACCAAGGCTTTCGACGCCGACCGCGCCGGGGTGATCATCGCCGGTCTAGAGGTGCCGCACCTGCATGTCCACGTCTTCCCGGCAAAGAGCCTCAGCGACTTCGGGTTCGCCAATGTCGACCGCAACCCATCCCCGGAATCACTCGACGAGGCGCAGTCGAAAATCACACAGGCGCTGGTGGACTTGACCACGGGCTGATCATTGCCCGTCGCGGTGCGCGGGCCGGCGCCGGCTAGGTCCTGCCCGCGGCGACCGCGGCAGGTACTTCCGCGACCCGCGGCAGGCTGACGAAGAATCGGCAGCCCTGCCCCGGCGCCGTGGTGACGTTCACTGTCCCACCGTGCGCCTGCACCAGCGAGTCCACGATCGACAGCCCCAGACCGGTGCCGCCGCTGCTCCGGGTCCGCGAGGAGTCGGTGCGGTAGAAGCGTTCGAAGACCCGCAGCGCGTCCTCCTTACTCATCCCGGGACCTTGGTCGACGACCTCGAGAACGGCGTCGTCACCGATGGTGCCTACCCGCACGGTGATCTCGGCGGTGTCCGGTGTGTGCTGCAAAGCGTTGGTCATCAGATTGCCGACCACCTGGCGCAGCCGGGCCTCGTCGCCGAGCACCTGCGGGGTGCCGGGACCATCCATCACGTCAATGGCGATCACCCGGCCGGGCGAGACCGCTTTCGCGTCATGCACGGCGTCGGTAGCCAGCGCCAGCAGGTCCACCCGCTTGCGCTCGATCGGCCGTTGGGCGTCGAGCCGGGCCAGCAACAGCAGGTCGTCGATGAGCAGGCCCATCCGGCGCGACTCGCTCTCGATCCGCGACATCACCATCTCCATGTCGCGCGCGGCGCCCTGGCGGTACAACTCCGCGAAGCCGCGCATGGTGGTCAACGGGGTCCGCAGTTCGTGGCTGGCGTCGGTGATGAATCGGCGCATGCGATCTTCAGAGTTGACCGCCTTCTGCGCCGACGCCTCCGATGCGGCGACAGCCCGCTGGATCTGGGCGAGCATGCCATTGAGCGCCGCTGAGAGCCGACCGACTTCGGTACGCGAATCACGTTCGGGCACACGACGATCCAGCTGGCCCGCGGCAATCGCCGCCGCGGTCTGTTCCACTTCCATCAACGGACGCAGACTCCGGGTCACGACCCACGATCCGACGAGGCCGAGCACCAGCAGCACCGCTACCCCGATGCCGAGCTGCAACCAGGCCAACGACCGGACGATGTGCTGGATCTCGGACAGGTCGTAGGCGACGGTGACCAGTCGGTTGGGCCCGCGCATGGACACCACCCGCCATTGCACCCCGGAGTTGTCCACCGACCCGACCGTCGTCGGGTCAGGGCCGACATCGTTGCTGGCCGGCAGCACGGGTTCGGCATGCCGATCGTTGATGATCGTCCGGCCGCGCCCGTCCGAGGTGAGGCTGCGCACGTAGAAATTCGACGGCGGGCGATCGAGGTTGGCATCGTGCGGCACCTTCAGCGCGCCCTTCGGCGCCTGCGCCCAACCGCGCGACGCCTCCTCCAGTGTCTGGTCGGCCCGCTGGATCAAGTGCTGGCGCAGGATCGAGGTCACCGCAATGCCGGATGCGGTCAGACCGCAGGCGACCAAGAGCAGGGTGGCGGCCACCAGCGCGACGCGCAGTGGCAACTCGATGCGGAAATGACGTGCCATGCGATTAGCGAGGCTCCCGCAGCACGTAGCCGACACCGCGCAGGGTGTGCAGCAACCTCTTCTCGCCGGTGTCGATCTTGCGGCGCAGATAAGACACGTAGGACTCGACCACGTTGACGTCGCCGCCGAAGTCGTAGCGCCACACGTGATCCAGGATCTTCGGCTTGCTCAGCACGGTGCCGGCGTTGATGACGAAATAACGCAGCAGGGTGAACTCCGTCGGCGACAACGAGACCGCTTCTCCGGCTTTCCACACTTCGTGAGTGTCCTCGTCGATTTCGATATCGGCGAAGGTCAGGCGGGCGTTGCGAGTATCGGCCACACCTTTTCCGGTGCGCCGCAGGATGACTCGCAACCGGGCGACCACCTCTTCCAGGCTGAACGGCTTCGTGACGTAGTCGTCGCCACCGAGGGTGAGACCGGCGATCTTGTCCTGCAACGAGTCTCGAGCGGTGAGAAAAAGTGCGGGGGCGTCGATACCATCGGCGCGCAGCCGGCGGAGCACACCGAAACCGTCCATGCCGGGCATCATCACGTCGAGGATCACGGCGTCCGGTTTGATGTCGCGCGCCAGATCCAGAGCCGACGCCCCATCGGTGGCGGTGTGGACTTCGAAGCCCTGGAATTTGAGGCTGACCGACAGGAGCTCGACGATGTTGTCCTCGTCGTCGACGACTAGGACACGTGCTTCCGGTGCTGCTTCTTGCATCGCTGCTGACATGACGTCAATTTCCCCTCATGTAGCTGAAGAATGGCTGCAAACCGGCTGTGCCCAAGCTGAGAATTCGTTGTAAGCCTGATCACGGCCAACGACCACGGGATTCAGTGCCGGCTGAATACACTCGGGGGATGAATCTCGGCAAGAGTCTGATGAGCCTCGCCACCGCGCCTGTGCGGGTCGGACTTGCCGCCGCCGATGCCGGCGTGGGCATTGCGACCACCGCGCTCGGCGTGGCCCACCGCACCGTGGGCGACACCGGAACCACGGGCGGGGGCAACCAGTTCGCGCACCTGCTCGGTATCGACGATGCGATGGCCCGGGCCAATCGGCTGGCCCGCCTGCTGGACGACGATGCGCCGCTCGGACGGGCGATTGCCACCGACGGGCCGATCGATCGTCTGCTGCGCCCCGGCGGCGTGGTCGACATGCTGACGGCGGACGGCGGACTACTCGACCGGTTGACCGCCGAAGGTGGCGGGCTGGAGCGGGCGCTGAAGCCCGGCGGACTGGTCGATCAGTTGACCGCCAACGACGGGCTGATCGACCGTGTACTCGCCGAAGACGGGCTGGCGGATCGCCTGCTGTCCGAGGGCGGTCTGATCGACAAGCTGACCGCCCGCAATGGACCGCTCGAGCAACTGGCCGACGTCGCCGACACGCTCGCTCGCCTCGCGCCCGGGATGGAAGCCCTCGAACCGGCGATCGCGACGCTGCAGGATGCGGTGATGTCGCTGACCTTGGTGGTCAACCCGCTGAGCAACATCGCCGACCGGATTCCGCTGCCCGGCCGCCGCCCGCGGCGGGCCGGGGCCGCGCGGACAGTGCGTTCGCAGCGGGTGATCGACCACGAGGACTCGGCTCACAACGAGTGACCCGTTAGTCGGGAGCTGTCAGTAGGACTTGCCCTGCGCGTACCGCTGCCGCCGGTAGTAGCGACCGCTCCCGCGATTCCTAGCCTTGTACGTCGGTAACTGGCTGTCACAGTTGGGACAAATGAGACGTAAATTCTCGCGACGGTTGTTGCCCGCGTTTCCGTCGATATGGTCGACGATCAAAGCCAGGGGCACACCATTCCACTCGTTCTTGATGCCGCAGATCGAGCAGCAACCGCGTTGCTGGTCGTAGAGATAATCCCGGACGTAGTGGCCTTGATACGACATGCGGCCACAGATTCCACTCTCGAGCCACGCGTCCAGGAGCAGGCGTCGACGGAGTGCTTGTTGGCATGCGTTGCTGCAGAACACCCTTACTCGGCCGCCCGCCACGACAATTCCGCAACCGAGGCAGCGCGTCGACATGCGATGACGCTATTCGTCGGTACCGACACAGTGGAGCCGCGTGAGAGACTCGAACTCTCGACCCTCGCTTTACAAGAGCGATGCTCTACCAACTGAGCTAACGCGGCGGCGCTCGGCTTGACGAGCCAGGGCAATTCTACGATGGGGTGACGCCGCCGCTGCTGGCTGCTCGCGGAAACCGCTCGAGGTCCGAATCGGAAGCTCAAGAGGAGTGCTCATGATCTACCGCCGTCTCGCCTGGGCGCTGTGCACGGTGCTGGCGGCCTCCGCTGTCACGATCCCGGCTCACGCCGATCCACCGGTGCCACCGGGTCAACCGGTGAAGTGCGTGTCCAACACCAAGAAGGGCAAGCAGGTCCTGATTCCCTGCGATCTGCTCAACGCCGGCGCCAACTTCCCGTTTGGTTACCGTTGCCCGCCGCCGCTCGAGCAGTACACCCAGGATGTGCAGGATTGGTGTGGCGTGGGGCCCGGCCTCGGAGCCACGCCGCCGGGCGCCGAACAGCCGCCGGCAGCCACTGGTCCGACCAGTCCTACCAGCCCGACGAGCCCGACCAGCCCGACGAAGCCGGTGACTCCCGCGCCCGCCGGACCGTCAAACCCGACCCCGTCGTCGGGCACGGGTACCGATCACCTGAATCCGGGCGGCCCGCGATAGCTTTACAGAACGCCCGCTCTTTGTAACGATGCAGCGGTGAGCAACGTCGTGCCGGCCCTTGGTCTGGCGACACATTTGGCCCGCGGCGTCCAGCGGGTCGCAACAGATGCCGTCGTCGGTCGACTGCGCTCGCTGCCGCGATCGATCCACCAGCTCGACGCCCGGTCCCTCTCCGCGATCATGGGCCGCCGGGTCGACACGGTGTCCGTCATCGGTGGCGACGCCGGCACCTCATCGCGCGCCCGATTGGCACTGACCGGCGACGGGGTTCCGGAGTCGGTGTTCGTCAAGATGCCCGCCGAGACGATCGCCACCCGGCTGATGGGCGAGCTCGGCCGGCTCGCCCGCACCGAGGTGATGTTCTACCGCGAGCTCGCGCCAAAACTCAGCGGCCTGCCCGCGTCATACGGCTCGGCCTTCGACCCCCTGACCGGTCGCTACGTCCTGGTGCTGGAAGACCTCGCCGTCGATCCCTGCGTTTTTCCCGACACGCTGCATCCGCTCGACAAGGACCAGGCGGCCGGGATCGTCGAACTACTGGCGACATTGCACGCGAAGTTCTGGGATCGCCTGCCTGCCAGCGGAAGTCGGTGGTTGTACTCCGCGTCCGGCGATCACACCTCGTTGCTGACCGCGCCACTGCTCAACACCTCGGCGCGTCGGATGGCCGCCAGAACAGACATCGAGGTCGAAGACGGCCGCTTCATCATCGACAACTACCGGAGCGTCGCGAAACTGATTGACGGGCAACCGAACACCGTGATGCACGGCGACGCACACCCGGGCAATGTCTACTTCCGCAACGGTTCAGCCGGGCTGCTCGACTGGCAGGCGGTGCGGCGTGGCCACCCCGGCCGCGAACTGTCCTACACACTGGTCACGGGTATGGCCACCGCCGATCGGCGATCCAGCGAAC
>NZ_PKEK01000005.1 GCF_002863225.1 Mycobacterium sp.
GCCAGAGACCGCGGCTGCACCTTCCCCGGCTGCACCGTGCCCGCCTACCAGTGCCAGGTCCACCACAACAACCCCTACCGCACCCACCCCGAAACCGACGCCAACACCATGACCCTGACCTGCAGCCCCAACCACGACCTCACCGAGAAGGGCTGGACCACCCACAACAACACCCACGGCCAAACCGAATGGATCCCACCACCCCACCTCGACCACGGCCAACCCCGCACCAACACCTACCACCACCCCGAAAAACTCCTCCGAGACGACGACGAAGAGCCCTAACTATGGGCGCCCGGACAGTAGACGCTGATGGCATCAAGCAAAAACGGCCGCACCTGTGGACCGCTCAGGCCCTGACTTTCCAGCTTGGCCGAGAGCTGCAGCTGCGCGGTGCTGAACGGGCTGGGCCAGGCGCCGAGACGAAGCGTGAATATGTTTGAGCGAGAGAGATTCTCGTTGTCGCACCGCTCGTGTGCCAACGCAATCAGCTGGTCTGGCGGGCCGGCGGTGATGCCGTCTCTCGCCAGCAGCTTCAAGAACTCGTCGTCCTGCGGGTCGGCGTGGGCAACGACTCCGGCTAGTAGCACCACCGCCGCGCTGGCAGCGGCAAACGCGACGGACGAGTGGACGATCATGGCTAAGGGTGGCACCAATCGTGCCGGCTTGCGACCCGAAACGAATTATTTCGCGGACCCGATGAAACCCAACACCAGATCGGCGACCTTGTCCGGCTCGTCGAGCTGCATGAAGTGCCCGGCACTGTCGACGATGCTCACGTCGCTGTCGGCGGGAAGCGCGTCGGGCACCCAGCGGGTGAAAGCCGATGTCACGCAACCGTCGTTGCGGCCGTGCAAATACAGGCTCGGTAGTTTCGGCCGTGACGTCCAGTGCCGGTGCAGGTCGCGGTATTGCGCTGGCGGACGGGTGTTTCGGACCGTCGCCCGGTACGGCCCGAGCGCGGCGCGCCAGCTCTCCGGTGTACCGATCGCCGCGTCGACGTGACGGAGATCCACCTTGGCGTCGTACCCCGGCGACCACTTCTTCCACAGCCGCGGCAGCACCCAGGAGGCGGAACGCTCAGGCAGCCAGGGCAATTGGAAATACATGATGTACCAACTGCGAAGCAGCTGCGGCGGGAACTGGGCCAGCAGCCGAGCGGTGTCGGGGATTTGACCCCGAAGCGCCCCCACCGGGGGCACCGACATGATCACTGCCTTGGCGAATGGGCTGTCCGGAATCGCGGCCAACCCATTGGCGGCCATCGCTCCCCAGTCGTGGCCGATCACCACGTCATGTTCGGTGCCGCCGATCGCGGCGCGCACCTGAAGCGCGTCGTCCATCAGCGCGCCGATGTGGTAGCTGCCGTCGGAGGGAATCGACGACGGCGCGTAACCGCGCATGAATGGCGCCACTACCCGCCAGCCGGATTCGGCCAGCCGCGGCGCGACCTTGCGCCAGCCGTACGCGGTGTCAGGAAAACCGTGCAGGCACAACGCGATTGGACCGTCAGGAGGCCCCCACGTCAGGGCCTTCAGCTCTACGGCCGGAGCTTTGACGTCGATCCAGCGGTGTTTGGACATCACCTGAACCCTCCCTGCACGAAGAGGCTGCGCTGCGCCTCCCGGCTTTGCGCCTCAGCGGTCCGGAACCAGAGCCAGCCGACCAGTCCCGCCAGCGCCACCGCCGCGATCACGCCTGCGATCAGCGCGATTCGTTCCACCTGGACGGCAGGCTGGGTCGGTCGCAGATATACGACGTCCGCCGGCGCATCGTCGGGCATGTTTTCCAACGTACGTGGTTAGCGCACACCGCACGTCGTGGTGCGGAACTCAGACCGATGCCGCGGCTTTCTCGAGATCGGCGACGACGATCTTGCGCATGCCGTACATGGCCTGGGTGGCGGCGGTGGCACGCGCCGGATCCGGGTGGCTGACCAGTTCATAGAGCCGGTCGGGCACCACCTGCCAACTCAGGCCGAATCGGTCTTTGCACCAGCCGCACTGCGACTCCTCGCCGCCGTCGGTCAGCCGGTCCCAGTAGAAGTCGACCTCGTCCTGGTCTTTGCAGTTGATCGTGAAGGACACCGCTTCGTTGAACGTGAAGTGCGGACCGCCATTGATTCCGATGAACCGCGCACCATCCAATACGAAGGTGGCCGAGAGCAGCGACCCAGGCTCACCGGGACCGGCGTCGGTGCTGCGGTTGAGCTGCTCGAAGTGCGAGTTCGGGAAGACCGAGGCATAGAACTCCACTGCCTCTTCCAGGTTGTTGTCGAACCACAGCGAGGGCGTGATCGCAGGCACGGGCGTCTCCTAAAGCGTTGTCGTAGTTGTCTGAAGAGGTAGACCCCGGCGAACACCGAAACTCATCTGAGTAACGTCGAAGAGCGATCGACCGAGAGGACCGCCCGTGACTGCCGTGCGCAACACTCCCAAGACTGCCGAGTTCTCCGGGATTCAGGGCCTCACCCTGGTCGCGGACGAGTGGGGCCGCGGCTCCGACACGGCCGCCGACCGGCCGAGCATCCTGATGCTGCACGGCGGCGGCCAGAACCGGCACTCCTGGAAGAACACCGGACAGGTGCTGGCTGACCACGGCTTTCACGTGGTCGCCGTCGACAGCCGCGGCCACGGCGACAGCGACCGCTCGCCCGACGCCGACTACGACGTCGAGACGCTGACCGCCGACGTCATGGCAGTCCTCGACGCCATCGCCCGGCCGGTGATCCTGATCGGCGCCAGCATGGGTGGGCTGACCGGCATTCTCGTCGCGGACCGCGCCGGGCCCGACCGGGTGACGCGGCTGATCCTCGTCGACGTCGTACCGCGGTTCGAGAAGGACGGCAGCGCACGCATCCGCGACTTCATGTTCAGCGGGCTGCACGGGTTCGCCACCCTCGACGAGGCCGCCGACGCCGTCGCCGATTACCTGCCACACCGCACGCGGCCGCGCAGCCCGGAAGGGCTGAAGAAGAACCTCCGACTGCGGGACGGCCGCTGGTACTGGCATTGGGATCCGGCGTTCATGACCAAGCCCGGCGACGACCCGGAGTTGCGCACCGAGAGCTTCGAGCGCGCCGCGGCCGACCTGAAGATCCCGGTGCTGCTGATCCGCGGCAAGCTCTCCGACGTGGTGAGCCCCGAGGGCGTGAAGCACTTCCTCGACACCGTGCCAAACGCGGAGTTCGTCGAGCTGTCCGGTGCCGGTCACACCGCGGCCGGCGACGACAACGACGCGTTCAGCGACGTCGTGGTCACCTTCGCGACCCGCTAGGCGGATCGCCGCCGGGCCCGGTTACCCGCCGACGCCTGGTTTCTCGGCGTGACCGCCGAACTGCTTGCGCATCGCCGACAGCGCCTTGTTCGCGAAGTCGTCGAGGCTGCGCGAGGCGAAGCGGGACTGCAGCGCTGTCGTGAGCACCGGAGCGGGAACGCCTTCGTCGATCGCGGCGATGGCTGTCCAGCGGCCCTCGCCGGAGTCGGACACCCGCCCCGAGAACTCCTTGAGTTCCGGCGACTCGTTCAGCGCGATCGCGGTCAGATCCAGCAGCCACGACCCGACCACGCTGCCCCGGCGCCACACCTCGGCGACGTCGGCGATGTCGAATTCGTATTGGTAGGCCTCGGGATTCGACAGCGGTGCGGTTTCCGCATCACCGGCTTCGATGATCCGCTTGCCGATGTCGGCGTTGCGCAGGATGTTCAGCCCCTCGGCGAGGCTCGCCATCATCCCGTACTCGATACCGTTGTGCACCATCTTGACGAAGTGCCCGGCGCCGGTCGGCCCGCAGTGCAGATAACCCTTCTCGGGCTGGGCGACCTCACCTTCCCGGCCGGGGGTACGCGGTGCCGTATCGACACCCGGCGCGATGACCGAGAACAGCGGCTCGGCGTGCTCGAAGGCGTAGTCGTCGCCGCCGATCATCAGACAGTAACCGCGCTCGCGCCCCCACACGCCACCGCTGGTTCCGCAGTCGATGAGATGAATGCCCTTCTCGGACAGCGTTTTTGCGTGTGTGATGTCGTCGCGGTAGTAGGAGTTGCCGCCGTCGATGACGATGTCGCCCTCGTCCAGCGTCTCGGCCAGTTCGTCGATCACCCCGGTCGTGATCGTCCCGGCGGGCACCATGACCCAGACAACCCTTGGTGCACTGAGCTTTTCCGCCAACTCGGCCAGCGAGGACGCCCCAGTGATGTTGTCGACGCCTTCGAACAGTTTCACGACGTCCGGATCGTGGTCGTAGACCACACCCTCGTGTCCGGCATCCACCACTCGGCGGATGATGTTGCCGCCCATTCGGCCCAGGCCGATCATTCCCAGCTGCATGGCGTCGTGTCTCTCCTTAGTGGTGGTTACCGGCTAGCCACGGCTGTTGCCAGCCGCGATGTCCTCGTAGCAAATCCCCCGCCGCGTCCGGTCCCCACGAACCGGGTTCGTACTCACGGACCGGCCCCGGGCGGTCCAGCAGCGGCTGCACGATCCGCCAAGTCTCCTCGATGCCGTCCTCGCGGGCGAACAGTTGATGATCACCCGTCAGCGCTCCCTGCAACAACCGCTCGTACGGCAGCAAAGGCTGGCCGAGGTCGGCCATGAACGACGAGTCGAGATGCAGGTCGCGCCAACGGTCGCCCTCGAGCGCGGTCAGCTGCAGTCGCAACCCCGGGTCGGGGTCGATGCGCAACACGATCTGGTTCGACTGGGCCCGTCGGCGGTCCGGCAGGAAGGCCAACGAAGGGACGCGGTGGGTGAACAGTCGCACCTCGGTGACTCGCTCGGTCAGCGCCTTGCCGGCCCGCAGGAAGATCGGCACCCCGGCCCAGCGCCAGTTGTCGATCTCGACCCGCAGCGCCACGAACGTCTCGGTCTCGGAATCCTTCGCCACCCCGTCGATGTCGCGATAGCCGCGATACTGGCCGCGCACCGTGCGTTCCGGGTCGATCTCCGGTATCGCCCGCAGGACGTCGGCCTTCTTGTCGTTGAGGTCGTCCGCAGCCGGCCCGACCGGCGGCTCCATCGCCACGCCGGCGAGCACCTGCAACAAGTGGTTCTGCACGACGTCCCGCAGGGCGCCGACCCCGTCATAGAAGCTGCCCCGGTCTTCCACGCCGAAATCCTCGGCCATGGTGATCTGGATTTCGGAGATGCTGGTGCGGTTCCAGATCTCGGCCAGGGCCAGGTTCCCGAACCGTAGATACTCCAGTTCGACCACCGGCTCCTTGCCGAGGAAGTGGTCGACCCGGAAGATCTGGTCCTCGTCCAGCACCGCGCGCAGGCGGGCATTGAGCTCGCCCGCGGACTTCAGGTCGTGGCCGAACGGCTTTTCCACCGCGACGCGGGAATGGGTCAGCAGTTGCGCCGCGGCCAGATTCTCCACGATGGGCGCGAACAGCTTGGGCGGCATTTCCAGGTAGAAGGTGCAACGGCGGCCCGAGCCGATCTCGCGGGCCAGTGCGTCGTAGAGCGCGGAGTCGGTGACATCGCCGGACAGGTAGGACAGGCGCTTGGCGAACCGCGCGAACACCGTCTCGTCGATTTCGTCACCGGCGCCCTCGACCGCCGCGCGCGCCCGCTTGGTCAGCTCGTCGACGTCGATGTCGTCGCTGGCGACGCCGAGAATCGGGCACTGCAGAAGTTTCCGGCGCTCCAGTCGGTACAGGGCCTGGAAGGTCATCTTGCGCGCAAGATCGCCGGTGATTCCGAAAATCACCAGCAAATCCGAGGCATTCGCGCCGGGTTCGGCCAACAGGGACCTCCACGAGTATTCGACTCGGCTCCCGCCGTGGCCAGCTACAACCCTAAACACTGCCGATCGGACCGACAACCGGAGATCGGTCTACGTAGCCGCTAACCCGGTCCGCCAAACACGCGGGCTGCAGAATTCGCGGAATATACACGCCCAGTTGACCTTTCGCTCTCTGAGCGGAAAGGCGGCAGGTCTAGCGAGTGGCCGTGGGTGGACTAGCCCGGCTCGGCGATGCCGGTCATGGTAGCCAGGATGGTGGCCACATGCTTCTGACTCTCGCCGACTCCGGTGTAGGCGTCGCCGCGGCAAACGGTGAGATTTCGACCGGGTCGTATCACTTCACCACGCGCCCTGAGTGAGTCGCCGACGGCCGGGGCGAGAAGGTTGACCTTGAGTTCCACGGTCAGCACGCGCGTTCCCGGTGCCATCAGCGTGAGTGCCGCGTATCCACAGGCACTGTCGAGAACGGCGATACCTACCCCGGCGTGAAAGAAGTCGTCCTGCTGGGTGAGCTTCGGCGAAAACGGCACCTCGATCTCCACCACGCCGGGCTGCACGCGGAGGAGTCCGGCCGCGAACGTGGTCATCAGGCCCTGACGGGCGAAGCTGTCCCGAACGCGTTGCTCGAACTCGGGATCGCGGGGCTCGAAAGCGGCAGCCATCCGCCGAACATTACCGAGCGCGGTCAGTCGTCTCGGCGGGCCGACGGGCAAAGCTCGACCTGGCGGCCGACGGGACGTGTTGAATAGTGCACCGTGGGTGATGTGCTGCATCTCGCGGTCTACGTCTTGGCCGGAACTGCTGTTGCCGAGGCAGTGGCCATCGGCATCCTGTGGCGCCAACTGTCCCGCAGCAAGGCACTGGTCGAGGAACTCCAGCGGCCACCCGACTTGCTGAGCTTCGGGTCGAAAGCGGTCAAAACGGTCTGGCAGACCGCGAACCTGGTGCGCAAGGAGGGGTTCGGCGCCGTGGTGCGCAGCTCGATCGAGGACCTCGCCGACTGGGCCGAGGTGGAGCGCCCCGACCTGGCCCGCGTGACGCAAGACGGCAAGGTCGCGATCCTGTTCTCCGATATCGAGGAGTCCACCGCGCTCAACGAACGGGTGGGCGACCGGGCCTGGGTGCGGCTGATCGGCGAGCACGACAAGCAGGTGCGCAAGCTGGTCAAGGCGCACTCGGGGCACGTGGTGAAAAGTCAGGGTGACGGGTTCATGATCGCGTTTTCCCAGGCCGAAGAGGCGGTGCGGTGCGGCATCGACATGCAGGATGCGCTACATCGGGACGCACAGCGCAAGCGGCGCAACGGAATACGAGTTCGGATCGGTGTCCATGTCGGACGATCGGTGCGCCGCGGCGACGACCTGTTCGGCCGCAATGTCGCCATGGCGGCCCGGGTGGCCGCGGAGGCCTGCGGCGGCGAGGTGTTGGTGAGCGACACCGTGCGCGACGCGCTCAGCGATTGCACCGACCTCGAATTCGACGGCGGCCGCGACACCGAGCTGAAAGGGTTCGCCGGCACGCATCGGCTCTACGCCGTGGCCGCCGCCTAGTCTCCACCGGCTTCGGCGCCTAGCCTTCACCGGCTTCGGCAAGGCGCTGCTGCAGCCGGTCGCGGATTTCGTTGGGGGTGTAGGCCCGCCTACGGCGTTGATCGCGGGCGACCAGTACGCCACCGGCCGCCACCCCGACGACCCCGGCCAATCCCAGCAGCTTCCAGACGGTGCGCATCGCAACAGGTTATTCGCGAGCGCGTCCCGGCGGGAACCGTATGTGCATATGGTGCGGTGGTGGAAACGCACACCGTGAGCTTGAGCCAAGCCCTGGAGCACACCAGGACCGGCGACATCTGGCTGTTCCGCGGGCATTCCGGGCCCGACCGCGCGATCCAGACGATGTCGAACAGCCCGGTCAACCACGTCGGGATGACGGTCGCGATCGAGGATTTGCCACCGCTGATGTGGCACGCCGAACTCGGCGACAAGCTGACCGACGTCTGGACCGCGACCAATCACCGTGGCGTGCAGCTCAACGATGCGCGCGAAGCCGTCGAACGATGGCTGACCCGCTACGGGCAACGCTGCTGGTTTCGGCAGATGACCCCGGAGGTCGACCGCGATCAGGAGAACCGGTTACTGCGGGTCATCGCACGAATGGACGGCACGCCGTTTCCGTCGACGACCCGGCTCACCCTGCGGTGGTTACGTGGCCAGCTTCCGACCAGATACGACTGGGTGCGCGGCCTCCCGTGGATCGACGCGAAGGTCCGCGAATCGACGCGCAGGCGCAGGGCCGAGCAGCGGCAGGGCGGCTTCGAATCCGCCTACTGCGCAGAGACAGTCGCCGTCACCTTCGAGGAGATGGGCCTGATCGAAACCGAGAAGCGGACGAATTGGTTTGACCCAGGCCGGTTTTGGAGCGGCGATGATCTTCCGCTGATCGCACCCTACCGGCTAGGCAGCGAAATCGCTGTCGTCGCCGACTGATCGACCGTTCGGCGGGGCCACCCGACGGCAGCCACGCCGAGCCCGGCCGGGACGAAACACACAGCGGCGTAGGTCAGGTTTCCGGTCGGCGGGAACGCGGTGATCCAGAGCGCTGCGAGCACAACCAGATACAGCGGACCGAAGACCCGGACAAACTGGTTGGGCTGTGGCTTGATCCGCCGCGCCTGGTGCCACAAGACCGGCACCGCGACCAGCGCGACCGCCGCCAATTCGATGGTGAAGATCGTCGCCTGGACGCCGGTGTGCGGGTGCGGGCCACCGAACAGTGAGGTCGGGATGCTGAGCACGGCAATGCCGATGGGCACCAGCATGCCGGCGATCACCGTCCGCCCCGCTCGATGCGACCCCCGAACGATCCGCAGGACGAGCGCTGTGACGACGATCGGTCCGAGCGTGGCGAAAATGAACACACTCGTCATCGGCACCGTGGTCAGCATCGGCCGGTTGATCGGGTTGGCGCTGTTCCATGCCCACCAGTGCAATTGGGGCCCGAGTTGGTCGAAGATCTCGTAGAGGCAGTGATGAACGAATCCGACACACACAGCGCCGACCACGATTCCACGATCGCGGAACACACCGAGCTCCCGCACGATCTCATAGGCAAGGCTGACGACGGCCGGGTACAGGGCGACGATGTAGAGCGGTAGCCGATCGAACAGAAAATCGACTGTGAAGACGTTGTGCACGAACACGATTCCGAGCTGGTCCTGAATCCCGAAAACGTTCGGAAAGTACAGCGGGATCTCGATCACGAACAGATAGACGACGGTGGCGAACCACAGGGCGAGATTGGTCGGATCGCCCTCGCGACGAAGTCTGCGGATGCCGTGGATCAAAGCCATGATCGCGCCGGCCACCATCATCAGTTCCAGCACCGGCAACGTGCCGTTGGTCAGGTGTAGCGGATTACGTAGGTGGATCAACGCCAGTGCATTTCGACAGCTGAAGTCGCCGAGCGGCCCGGCGATCGCGTCGAACGCCGCGGTGCACTGGCCGGGCATCAGGACGCCACCTGACCGGTGTACCAGCGGGTCACGTCACCGCCGGAGTTCCATCGGTCGAACCACCCGTCGGCGAACGGCGGCAGCGGCTGATGCTCCGGATTGTGATACGGCGTCTGGCTCAACAGGACTCGGCCCACAGCGAGCAGGCGCTGCCTGCGGGGCACGGTAGCGAAGGCGTTCGGGATCGTCGAGCGCCTGCGGGCCAACCTGTCGCGCAGGCCTTGCTTCAATCCGAACGTCGGCAGCAACGTACGGGCATCGAGGCGATCCGCCTCGGGCACATGAGTATTCACGCCCTCGGCGATGATCCGCGTCACCGCGACCAGGTGGGCGAATATCCTGGGCAGAGCCCGGATCCGGAACCAGCTCTCACCAATCACGGCGTCGTAGATGACCAATGCCGAGCTTCGGTGCTCGACCTCTTCGACGAAGTGCCACAACAACAATGACGCCACCCGGTCGTCACCGGGGCGGAACAACGTGGCCTCGTTGTCCAGCATCATCTTGAAGCTCGGCGTGAAGGTCGCCTCCAGGTCGGCGATATAGGCGAGCCGGAACTTCAGCGACGTGGTCCTGGTGACCTCGTCGAAGCTGGCGGTCGCGGCATCGAAGGTCTGCTGGAGTCCGGGGTACCGCTTGATCAGTGCGGACACGTGTTTGCGGTGGGTGCTGGAATGCTGCGCCTCCTGGCGCAGGAATTGCGTCGCCTCGGCCGCCACTTCCGGGTCGGTGATCAGCGGCTTGGCCTCTTGTACCGCGGCCACGATGAATTGTTCGAAGCAGATCGCGATCATCGATGTCGCGTTCATGAAGAAGGAGAACTGCGGGTTGGCCGGGTTCCACTCCCACGGCACGTCGCCGGTGAAGTCGAACTTCGGCCGGCGGACTTCAAGGGCGGTCATCGCAACTCCCGGTAGTCATTGCACACAATGCTCACACATGTGTTATGTGTGTATTCTTGGCTCAGTCGAGCGGAAGAGTCAAGGCTGATGGGCCGAAAAGGATGGGCGGGATCACCGCCGACGGACGACGCGGAGGCGCGCAAGCGCATCATCGACGCGGCGTTGCACCTGGTCGATCGGCGCGGCGCGGGACAGACCACGGTGTCCGACATCGCCGACGCGTTGGGCATCACCCGGCGCACGGTTTACCGCTACTTCGCGGGGACCGAGGAGTTGTTCACCGCTGTTGCCGAGGTGGCGCTCGGCAGCTTCGTCGCACAGATCGATCAGCTGGTCGCCGACCTGGACGTCACCAGTCAGCTCGTCGAAGTCGTCGCTTACATCGTGGAGCGGCTGCCACACGAACCGCAGTTGGTGTTACTTCTGGCCAATGACCGATCCAATGTGTTCAGCCGCGCCATGCTGTCGACCGACGTGATCGGGCGATGCCGGGCAATCCTGCACCATGCTCAGATCGACTGGGAAGAACTGGGTTTCGACGACCGCACGATCGACGAACTGATCGAGTTTTTGTTGCGTGTCATTCAGTCGATGGTGATTGCGCCCCCGGACCCGCCGCGGTCGGCGACCGAGCTTCGTGCCTACCTGCGTCGCTGGGTCGGCCCGGCGCTCTCACACCCCGAACTTGGCTCGCGCGTCGTCGGTGAACGGAGTGAAGAGGTTGACGAGGTTGCCGTCAGGGTCACGGAATAGCAGCGCCCGGTTGCCCCACGGCATCGTCGTCGGGGCCGTGACGATCTCCCCCACGTCTGTCCGCAATCGCTGGTACTCGGCATCCACGTCGTCGACCAGGAACTCGATGATCGCGCTCCGATTTGCCGCCGGCTCGGCCGATCCCGCTCCGAATAGCGGAACGGTCTTGTCGCTGCCGATGGCCAAAGTCCCTACAGGCGTGGGGATCTCGGCGAAAACCTCGTTGCCCCAGACGGCCACCGTGCCGGTCACCTTTTCGTAGAACGTGACCAGCCGCATGACGTCGGCGGTGATGAGTCGGGTCGATACGAATTTCATGGCGGGAATGCTAGGCGCGACCTACGACAAGAACGTCAGATCGGCGTCCAGACGGCGTTGTTCCAGAATCCCCACGCCCGGGCGGTCATGTTCCACATCACCTGGGCGCCCGGTGCCCACGGTGGCGGCCCGGGCTGCGCAGGTGCCCATACCGGTGGAACACCCCACGGCCCGTTGCCCATCGGAACGCCTTGGCCGGGCCCGCGCTGCCAGTCGTGGCAGCGGTTCCAGTCCCAGTCGTAGATGCTGCCCCAGCCCGGGTCCCACGCCTGACCGGGGCACCAGTGGTAGCTCGGCGCGGCCTGCGCGCTGCCGCTGGTCAACCCGGCCAACACCGTGCCCGCCAGCAGGCCGGCTGCCGCCGCATGCTTGATGATCGCCACCCTCAGAGTGTGCCCTAGCCCGACTCGGGTCAGACCCTAAACCGCACGTCTGGCCGGGGGTGGCACCCAACCCTGCAGGGCGCGTCTGCCGATCAACTGGCAGTTGTGGGTGAAGGCCAGCTTCTTGGCGGCGTCGGTGAATTCCTGATTGCTGATGACGATGCTCTTCGCGCAGTCGTGGTGACGGGCACCGGAGACCACCTGCTGGACAGCCGCGACACCGACGGGCTTGCTCAGCCGCTTGCACTGCACCGCGACCGATCTGTCGTTGCGCCGGGCTATCAGGTCGACCCCGTAATCACCGCTGGCCGCGGTGAACGTCACCCGCCAGCCGGCCCGCTGCAAGCGGGTCGCGACATAGCGCTCGAAGTCCGTTCCGCTCATCGCGTCGATCGCCGTCATACCGTCGCGGGGCCGCAGGCGTTCTGCCGACAACAGCACGGCCAGAAGCAAACCCACGCCCGCGCCGGCCAGGCCGATCTTCACAGTGTGTCCGACGAGACCCGCGAAGAGCCCGAAGTAGACCGGGAGAAACAAGTAGGTGATCTTCATGTCGCGCCGATGATAAGGACGGTCACCGACATCCGCGCGTGACTGTGAGTCGCCAGCGGAAATCGCTGGGTCTCAGGAACTTTCACCACTAACGTTTCTCTATCGCATTCTTGTTGCGCGCAAAGAGTATTGATAACGGGCTCACATTTCTGGACCTATCCAAATGTCGGGTAATTGCAGCACGGTTTCGCAGTTCTCGTCCACGACAGCAACGGCATGCCGCACGATCGATTCATCATCGTTGCCAAGAAAGGTCGAGCAATGAACACAAGCCGAATCGTCATGAGTGTGACGGCCGCGGTGCTGGTGTCGGGCGCACTGTCGGGCCTTGGCCCGGTCGGTGTCACCGCGCACGCGCGGCCGGGTGCTCCGGCTCCGACGGACGACAACGGTTGGGGCCCGGCCCACCACTGGTGCCCCGGCGAAGAACCCCGGCCCGCCACCGGAAACCACGTCACGGACCCGCTGATCTGGGACTGGAATGTGTGCCACACCTACTACTTCCTTTGGCCGGGAATGGGCAACGTCTCCAGCCTGATCTGGGACGGCGACAACCCGCCACCGCGGCCCGGTACACCTCCGGGTCTCTACTGCGACCCCGAGACCTTCCGGAATTGCCGCATCGACACCCACCCGTAGGCCGGGATCGTCGAACTCCTGCTTCGCGCCGAGCTTCCCGCGTTAGTCTTTGCCGATGATCGCGGGCGATCGGGCGCCTGACTTCACCCTGTACGACCACACCGGTCGGCCTCGGACACTGTCCGCGCTGCTCTCGGGTGGTCCGGTTGCGCTGTTCTTCTTCCCGCTGGCGTCCTCTCCCATCTGCACCGCCCAGGCCTGTCACTTCCGGAATCTGAGCGACGAGTTCGCCAGGGTGGGCGCACAGCGGGTCGGCATCAGCACCGACACCGTCGACCGGCAGGCCCACTTCGCCCGGCAACGCTCGTTCGACTATCCGCTGCTGTCCGACGCCGACAGTGTGGTGTCCGAGCTGTTCGGTGTGCGCCGCGGCAGGCTCGCGTCTTTGCGTAGATCCGTCATGGCGCGCGAGGCATCCGGCCGAGGCCGGCACACGCGACGTCGCGGCGTGCTCGCCCGGCTGCTACCGGTCAGGCGGGTCACTTTCGTCATCGACACCGACCGCACCATTCTGAAGGTCATCTCCAATGAAGTGCGGGCGTCGGTGCACGCCGACGAGGCGTTGCGGTTCTTGCGGGGCCATCAGCCGCGACCGCCGCTGCGCGACGACGAAACAGACTGGTTCACCGAGCCGGAGACCGCCGAAGAGCCGAGCCTGGTGCGACCGTTCACACTGTCGACGGGCCGGATCGATTCCGGTGTCGACCTGGCCCTCGAAGCGCCGATCGAGGCTCTCGGCACCGCAACGAAGCCGCCGCGCTGGCGGAAAAACGATGTGCGGGGCCAGATCCTGACGTCGTGTGCGCAGAGCCCCTCGGTCGCCGAGATTGCCTCCACCCTGTCACTACCACTCGGCGCGACCCGATTCCTGGTCGATGACCTTGCGGCACAGGGATATCTGCGAGTACACGCCCCACAGGGTGACGCCATGCCGATCGACGAACGACGTGAACTGATCGAACGGACACTGCGCGGCCTGCGGGCCCTGCGACCCAGCTCCTAGACCCCCGCGGGATAGGCGTTGAGCAGTGCCTGCCACAGCTCGGTCATGGTGAGCGTCTCGATTTCGTTGATGGTCGTCATGCCGTCGACCGTGGTTGTGGCCGAGGCGATTTGTTCCGCCGACAGACCGAGGTAGGCCTCGTGGAGTTGCATGCCGAGGAAGATGTCCTGCCACGACGTGCCCAGCGAGCCGGGATCCGCCCACGCGTCGCCGTCGATGTTGTAGATCTCGGTCGGGAACAGGTCGGTGGGAACACCGAGTGGGTTGGCCCCCAGCATCACGAAACGTAAAGCGTCGCTTGGGATTCCCTGATCGGAGAGCTGCTCTTGGGCGAGCGCGGCGATGGCGGCGCTCTGGGAATACGTGAAAATGGTCAGCGGGTCGGAGCACACGCCGGAAACGTCGCATCCCATGTTTCCGGCTTCGTAGTCGGCGGTGATCGCATTGATCAGAATCTGCTGGCCCTCGGCCACACTGGCTTCGTAGTCAGTGGTCTGCGGGGTGGTCAGCGCAATTGTCGTCGCGGTATCGCCGTCGTATCCATTCGGGAACAGGTAGAGGTTCATCGCGGCGCTGATGTAGGCGGCATTCGGTGTCGGAACGCCGGTGGCGCCCAAGATGAGGGCGTGCGTTGATCCCTCCAGGAAGTCGGGATCGTCCAGCAGAGCGCCGGCGCCGTCCTCCACGCTGGGCACACCGAACAGCCAGCTGAAGGCGTTACTCCAGTCGCCCAGCAAGTTGGTGGTGGTGTCGGCGGCGCCGGACGTCGTCCCGGACCACCAGTCGCCGGTCAAGGCGGACCACCAGTCGGTGCCATTGTCGGCGTTTGCCGGCGCTGCCAATGCAATGCCCGCGCCGCATAATGCGGCGCCCAGAATCATTTTCTTCATCGGTCCCCCTTGGTTTCAAGAACACAGATGGTGGTGTGGTGCCGCGTTCGAACTGCACGGCTGCTGCTGCCTGTCCGACACACCCCCGCGGATGCCGTGAAACTTCTCAGGTAGAGCTAAGCTATCGCTCAAGTTTTGTGCGAGTAAAGCGAATCAGAATTAAACCTGCGGACTTTTTTGAATGGCTTATTGATGCCGTCTGAAGCTTTTCCGGCGAATTGAATAACGCCTTCGAACTGGGGAAACAGCGAGCAGCGCCCGCTAGTCGGCTATCGAATCAGACCTAAGATCCAGAATGTTGGACGGGCAAACCGATCCATGGAAATAACGGCTGGAAACCGTAGGTATCCGTTGGGCCGAAAATCATCGAAAACGGGGCTCGACGCGTGTTCGGTTAGCCGTCATGTTGACCCGAAATTCGGCCATGTCGCGGCTCGATCGGTGCGAAAGCGCGCCTCGGGCGCAGTCAACGGATCGAGTATCGGCGTTCGATTCCGGCAGTGACCTCACCCCATTTGCTGGCGGCGACTCGTGCCTGATGCGCATCCAAAGCCGCTCTGTCGACGAATCGCTCGTCGACCTGCCAGACGTAGCGGTCATCGGTCTGGTGCACCTCGAATGAGATGCATCCCGGCTCGGCACGCGTCAGGTCGATGTGTTGCGGCAGATGCCGTTGTACGACGGCCACCTCTTCGTCACTCGCGCAGACGAGCTGCCCGCTGAGCGCGACCTGCGACGGCAACTCGTCGTTGCCGGTCATAGTCGCCGACGAATCTGCTCGGCGCACTCGATTGGAGTGAGGTGCGTGGTGTCGACGACGTCGGCCTGTGCGTGCAGCCAGGTGCGGGCCGCGTCCGCGTACACATCCACATGCGCGTGGCGGAACGCCGAGGAGCCGAGAAGTGTATCGCTGTCGATGCGCCCGCGCAGGATCTCGTCATCGGCATGAAGGACGAAGTGCCGCAACGGGATTCCGTATTGCTCGAGGCCGGAGCTGATCTCGCGCCAGTACTGCTCGACCAGCACGGTCATCGGCATCACCAAGGTGCCGCCGGTGTAGTCGAGTACGCGCCGAGCGGTCTCGACGACAAGCGGGCGCCACGGGGGCCAGTGCTGGAAGTTGTCGGTCTCGGGCAGACCCGGCTTGATGTCCATCAGCGTCTGGCCGACCTTCTCGGCGTCGAACACCCGGGAGTCCGGGATCAGCGGCTGCAGAAGCGCACTCGTCGTCGTCTTCCCTACGCCGTGGGTGCCGTTGAGCCATACGATCACAGCCCGCAACGCTAGCAATCGTCGCGCCGGGCGAACTCAGGCGTTGAAGCGGAACTCTGCGACGTGACGACGGACCCGAAATAGCCTGTGGTCAATGGCCAATCGGGCGGGACGGCATAGTCGCCATGGCTCAGTTGACGCATCAGGTCGGCCCGTCAAGCATTGAGCCCTCTGCGGTCGCGACCTTCAGCGAGTATCGCTTTGAGAAGGCGCGTGACGGCCGGCGACTGGTCGGCCGTACAGCGTCGAAGACCAGATGTTCACCAGCACATCGGCGACTCGCTGCGGATCGGTCGAGGGTTGAGCAACGATTGACCGCAGGAGGTAGCGCTCGTCGAGAGAGACGAGCGCGCGGGCGGTCTCCTCGGCGTCGAGGTCGGCGCGCACCAGGCCGGACGCCTGCTCGGCAAGGATGCGTTTACGTGTGGCATCGATGAATTGCTCGACCACCTTGTTGTACGCAGCTTCGACTGCCTTGTCGCCCGCTGCCGCGTCACCGAGCGCGCGCAGTACGTGGCCGTGGCGTGCGTAGACCTCGGCCATTCCGAGTATTGATGCTCGGCCATCGCGCTCGAAGTCGTCGCCCTGAAGCCAGCGGTCCATCATCGCTGACACTTCGTCGGCGATCCTTTCGAATATCCGCAACATCAGATCGTGACGGTCGCGGAAATGCACGTAGAACGCGGGACGCTTGAGCCCGGTCCGGGTCATGACCGCGTCGACGGTGAGCTCGCGAAACGGCTGCTCACGAAGTAAATCGTCTGCAGCGGAGAGGATCTCGCGCTCGGACTCCTTCGGGTCATGCTTGGGCCGCCTAGCCATGCCAAGGAGCTTAACGCAAACACATCTCCAATGACACGACGTCATTGACACAGCGTAATTGAATACTTATGGTGGAGAACATGGACTCAGCTCGCAGGATCGTCGTCATTGGGGCCGCTGGTGAGATGTGCCGGGTCGCGATCGAACGCTTCGCGGTCGCGGAGGGGCATTGGAAGCTCGCGCTCTACGACATCCGCCCTGACTTACTCGATCCTCTGGTCGCGAAATTGCCCACAGGCCGCGCGAGCGCGTCAAAGCTGGACCTGTACGACTCGCAGGGGCTGCGCGCCGCCGTCGAGGGCGCAGCGCTCGTCGTGCTTGGCGCCGGGCCGTACAACCGCACGGCCGGACCCGTGTTGCAAGCGTGCATCGAGGCCAAGGTTCCCTATCTCGACTTCGACGACGACATCGAAAGCACCGTGCACGCCCTCTCGCTACACGACAAAGCGCGCGAAGCGGGCGTGCCGATATACATCGGCTGCGGACTGTCACCAGGGATGACCAACGTGCTCGCCGCCGACGCCGCCGGCGAACTCGACAGTGTCGAGAACATCGACGTCTACTGGGTCATCGGTGACGAACGCGGATCGATCGGCCGCGCGGTACTCGACCACATGTTCCGGGTAGCAGCAGGACCCTGCCTGAGCTGGGTGAACGGCGGACCGGCCATACATCAGTCCTGGCTAGAGACCCGCTGGACGGAGATGGGTGGCGGACTGGGGCTGACCATGGTGCATGAGACGGCGCACCCAGAGCCGGTCACGCTGCCACGAAAATACCCCGACGCCAAAAACATTCGCTGCTTCGGCGGGCTAGATCCAGCGCCCTACAACGGTCTGGCCCGCGGCCTCAGCCTCGCCGTGCAGCGGGGGAAGATGACCATGAACGACGCCGTCGACTTCGCTGAAGCCGTCCTGACGAACAAGCTCGGCAGCATAAAAGGCTGGCGGCACGCGCTTTCGGGGGTGGGAAACCTAAGGCGAACCGGTGAGGCCACGCGCATCGAGATCATCAAGTTCCTCGCACTCGCAGCGGTCAACCACACCTTCCCCCACCGATCGGGGGTGAAAGTCGAGGTGACCGGGATGCGTGATGGTCTGCCAGCGGTGATCACCCGCCGCAATCCGGTCAGCGGGCCCGGCACCTACCTGTTCACCGATATGGCCGCCGCAACAGGAACCGCGTGCGCCGCCTTCATGGTCGTCGCCCTCGACGACCAGTCCGCAACCCGCGCAGGGGTTTTCACCCCCGAAGACTGGGCTGACCCCGGACTTTTCTATACCGCGCTCGAACGCGTCGGCACACCGCGCAGCGAGATCCTCGACAGCGCTCACTAGAGCAGAAGACGACATGCTCTCCAAGGAACTCCACTTCGCGCTCGCCGACGTTTGGATGATCGCCGTCGGCCTCGTCTATGGAATCAAGTTCATTCGTCACCATCGGAATTATCTGCTCGGTATCGAATGGCTCATCATGGCGACCTCGGGAACGAACTTCCTGATCTACGGCGCCCTCGGCGGCGACCACGACAGTCCGATGTATTCGATCGCCTACTTCCTCGACGCGTTTTCCCGCTCCATTGGGTTCACCCTGATCCTGGTCCTCGGCCTGATGAAGGTCACGCACCGCTACAAGCCGTCCGTCGCAACGGATCTCGGTGCGTTCACCCTGGCTGCCGTGGCCGGCTTCATCTTGTTCCACTACGCCGACGCACTCGGCACCGCCGGCAAAATCGTCTTCCTCGTGACCGCCGCACTCACCACCACCTATCTCGCCTACTTCATCGCGCGGCTATGGGCGATCGGGGAACGCGGTCACGCCGCGTGGGTCGCACTGAGCACCGCCGCCAACATCGTCATCGCCGGGATGTACGACTTCGTCCACATCCCCGGCGACGACGCCAACCGCACGCTCTTCTACACCTTGGCGTTGCTCACCTGGGGCTTAGCGATGTTCACGCTGTACCGCGCCTACCGGGCATTCGACACTCACAATCGCAGCGCCGCCGCCCTATCGGCCGCACCGCGCGAACCTCACCCGTGACCGCCAGGCACCACCCGTCATCAAAGACAGAGAAGAGGTCATCGATGGATGTCGACGTAGCGGTCGTCGGAGCGGGAATCTCGGGCCTGACGGCCGCCCGCCGACTCGCCGAACGCGGTGCCACCGTCATAGTTCTCGAGGCATCCGATCGCGCCGGCGGACGGTTGCTCAACCTTGCAGTCGCCGACGGCGTGATTACCGAAGGCGGTGGCCAATGGATAGGGCCCCTGCACGATCGGATGTTCGCGCTGATCGACGAACTCGGGTTGTCCACATTCCCCACGTACACCGAGGGCAAGACGATCTACCTTCACCGCGGCAAGCGCAAGACGTTTCGTGGATCGGTACCGTCGATAAGCCCGCTGGCGTTAGCGGATTTCGCCCAGGCCAGCACCCGGCTGGAGTGGATGGCCAAGAAAGTGCCCATCGACCGACCGTGGGAGGCTCCCAAAGCTGTCGCGTGGGATTCGACGACCCTGGGCCATTGGTTGGATGCCAACTCCCGCATCGCCGAATCGCGTCACCTCTTCGACATCGGCTTCACGATGCCGTTCGCTGAGGAACCGCATCAGGTTTCCCTACTGAAAGCGCTGCACCAAATCAGGACTTCTGGAGGTATCCAGTTCATGATCAGCACCGCCGACGGTGCTCAAGAGACGCGAGTGGTCGGCGGTACGCAACAGATCACCGACGCTCTCGCGGGTCTCATCGAAGACCGACTGTTCCTGAATTCACCGGTGACACGCATCGAGCAACTCGCAGACCGCGTTCGGATCGCCACACCCTCAAGGACGCTCACCTGCCAACACGTCATCGTCGCCATGACACCCGCTGACGCCCAGCGCATCACCTTCTCGCCCGACCTCCCGACACGCCGGACGAAACTTCAGCGCGCGTGGCGTAACGGACTCGAACGCAAGATCTTCGCCGTCTACGACCGTCCATTCTGGCGCGACCAAGGACTCAGCGGATCGGCCATCACCGACCTACCCGTCGCCCATTTCATCGCCGATAACTCGCCACCCGACGCGAGCGTCGGCATCATCGTGTCATTCGTGGGTACCGCCAGCGCCGGCCCCGGGCTGACGGCCCCCGACGCTGTGCTCGACAACAAAGACGCACGGCGCGCGGCCTTCGTCGACGATCTGGTCACCATCTTCGGCAGTCAAGCCCGCAACCCCACCAACTACCTCGAACACTCGTGGATCGACCAACCGTGGATCGCCGGCGTTGCCGGCATCCGCACTCCCGGCGTCATCACCAGCTGCACCGACGCCGGACAAGCCCCCGTCGGTCGAATTCACTGGGCCGGAGCAGAATCCTCGACGGAATTCGAGTCCTACCTGGAAGGCGCCGTGCGTGCCGCAGAGCGCGCCGCGCACGAGGTCCAGCAGCAGCTACGGCCGCTCAACCTGTGAGGCTGGCTCGCCATCACCCGCCCCCAGCCCTCTGCGCGGTCCCGTGTACTCACCGAACAACGATCTCCGTTCGCCGTGGAACAGTTCACGGGGTCCGGCCAGACCAAACTTCGGACCGTCTGCTGACCAACAATTGCGAAACCATTGCTGAGCTGAGCTACTACCTCAGACGTTGAAGCGGAACTCCACCACGTCGCCGTCGGCCATCACGTAATCCTTGCCCTCCATGCGCACCTTGCCGGCCGCCTTGGCCGACGCCATCGAACCCGCGGCGATCAGGTCGTCGTAGGACACGATTTCGGCTTTGATGAAGCCCTTTTCGAAGTCGGTGTGAATCACCCCGGCCGCCTTCGGCGCGGTGTCGCCCTGGTGAATTGTCCACGCCCGCGACTCTTTTGGCCCGGCGGTCAGGTAGGTCTGCAGCTTCAAGGTGTGAAAACCGGCTCGCGCCAACGCATCCAAGCCACGCTCGGTCTGGCCGATCGACTCGAGCAACTCGGCGGCAGACTCCTCGTCCAGCTCGATCAGCTCGGATTCGATCTTGGCGTCAAGAAAGACCGCGTCGGCGGGCGCGACCAGTGCGCGCAGCTCGGTCTTGCGGGCCTCGTCCGTCAGCACCGACTCGTCGGCGTTGAACACATAGAGAAACGGCTTGGTGGTCATCAGGTTCAGCTCGCGCAGCAGCGACGCGTCGACGCCCGCAGCGAACAGAGTCTTGCCCGAATCCAGCACTGCCTCCGCGGCGACGGCCGCATCGAGCAGCGGCTTGCGCTCCTTGTTGTTGCGGGCTTCCTTCTCGAGCCGCGGAACGGCCTTCTCCAACGTCTGGAGGTCAGCCAGGATCAGCTCCGTTTCGATCACCTCGATGTCGGCGCTCGGGTCCACCTTGCCGTCGACGTGCACCACGTCGTCGTCGGCGAACACCCGAACCACCTGACAGATGGCGTCGCATTCGCGGATGTTGGCCAGGAATTTGTTGCCCAGACCCGCGCCCTCGGAGGCGCCTTTCACGATTCCGGCGATGTCGACGAACGTGACCGGCGCCGGCACGATCTTCTCGGAAACGAACAGTTCGGCGAGTTTGGTCAGCCGCGGGTCGGGCAGCGGCACCACGCCTTCATTCGGCTCGATGGTCGCGAAAGGGTAGTTCGCGGCGACCACGTTGTTTCTGGTCAACGCGTTGAACAGGGTCGATTTGCCGACATTCGGCAGACCCACGATCCCGAGGCTGAGGCTCACAGGGAATCAAGTGTAGGAGTGGCGCGCCCAGGTATTGCTAACGAGGTCGTTACGCGTCTTTCGACGTCCAGCCGGTACGGTCGACATGTGTCACAACAGCGGGCCCGGTCGGCGGTGGCAGCGGATGACCGCTCGATCGTCCCAGGTATTCACGGCGTGCCGTGGTGGGCCGCGATCCTCATAGCGGTCACCGGAGTCGCGGTCGGCTTTGCGTTCGACGCGGGCTCCGGCAAAGACCTGACCATCGTCTTCGCCGGGCTGTACGTATTAGGGTGCGTGGCCGCGGTGCTCGCCGTCCAGCAGGCCGGCGTCTTCACCGCCGTCATCCAGCCTCCGCTGATCCTGTTCGTCGCTGTTCCCGGTGCTTACTTCCTGTTCCACGGCGCCAAGTTCACCGGCGTCAAAGACCTGGTGATCAACTGCGGTTACCCCTTGATCGAGCGCTTCCCGTTGATGCTGCTCACCTCGGCCGGCGTGCTGCTGATCGGCCTGATCCGATGGCTGCTGGGCAGATTCGACACCAGCGAGGCCGACGTCAGCGAATCCGACGAATCCGCCGAGGCCTCCGACACCGCTGACAGCGGCCGGGTCGGTGTGGTCGCGAAGTTGGTCGCGCTGTTCAACCGCGACTCCACGGTCGACGAGACGCCGGATCGGCCCACCCGGCCGCGCCCGCGCCTCGAGCACGCGGTGGAGCGGTCCGCACGCCCGTCAGCCGAGCGCAGGAACGGTAGGCGTCCGGCAGGGTCGACGCGCACCCGGCGACCGCGTCCCCCGATCGACGACGACGAGCCGACCCGCGACCGGGCCCGCCGGCGTCGCCCGGCCGGCGAATTCGATGCCAGCGAGCCCCCGCGCCGAAGCAGCCGTCAGCCGCGCGATCCAGAACAGCGCGGTCGTCCGTCACGGGACGTCCGGCGCGATCCGGCCGCACGCCGGGCCCGATCGGCCACTCGCAGCAGCAGCCGGTTCGACGCCTACGAGCCGGCCGAGCCGTTGGACGCTCCCGCGCCCCGGCCGCGGCGTCGGCCCTCCTCGAACGGGGCCGGCCCGAACCATCACCCGATCTCACAGGTCAGGTACCGGGCGTCCGGCGGCGACGAGCCGGGCAACGGACGCCCGCGCCGACCGCGCAAGCCGTCGGCCGACTGGGACTTCGACGACTAGTTCGTCGGACCGCTTAGGAGCTGCGGGGCTGCCTGATCTCTCGGGGCAGCGCGAACACCAGAGTCTCGTTGGCGGTGGTCACCGGTTGCACCACGTCGTAGCCGTGCTCGGCCAACCGCTCCAGCACGCCTCGCACCAGCACCTCGGGCACCGACGCGCCGGACGTGACCCCGACCGTGGTGACGCCTTCCAGCCACGCCGGATCGATGTCGTCGGCGTAGTCGACCAGGTGTGAGGCGTCAGCCCCGGCGCCGAGCGCAACCTCGACCAACCGCACCGAGTTCGACGAGTTCTGCGAGCCGACGACGATCACCAGGTCGCATTCCGGCGCCATCGCCTTCACCGCGACCTGACGGTTCTGCGTCGCGTAGCAGATGTCGTCGCTGGGTGGGTCCTGCAGCTTCGGGAAGCGGGCCCGCAGCCGCTGCACGGTTTCCATCGTCTCGTCGACCGACAGGGTGGTCTGCGACAGCCAGATGACTTTGTCCTCGTCGCGGACCGTCACCGCGTCGACCGCGCTCGGCCCGTCGACCAGCTGCACGTGGTCGGGGGCTTCGCCGGCGGTCCCGACGACCTCCTCGTGGCCCTCGTGGCCGATCAGCAGGATGTCGTAGTCGGCGCGGGCGAAGCGTTTCGCTTCGTTGTGCACCTTGGTGACCAGCGGGCAGGTCGCGTCGATGACCTTCAACTGGCGCTCGGCAGCCGTGGTGTGCACGGTCGGCGCGACGCCATGGGCGGAGAAGACCACGATGGAACCCTCGGGAACCTCGTCGGTCTCGTCGACGAAGATTGCGCCGGCCTTGGCGAGCGTCTCGACGACGTGGACGTTGTGCACGATCTCGTGCCGCACGTAGACCGGCGCGCCATGCTTTTCCAGCGCACGTTCGACGGTCTCGACGGCGCGATCGACGCCGGCGCAGTATCCGCGCGGCTCGGCCAGCAGCACCCGTTTACCGGTGACCGGTTCGGCTACCGCAGCGGTCGCGCCCGGAATGCCCATGTTCACAGTTGGTGGCATGCGACCAGGGTACTTTCCGGCGGCTGGGGCTAGCCAACTCGCGCGCTCAGCTTGGAGTTGTCCGCCGGTTAAGGCAGGCTTGACGGCATGGGTACTGCACCTTATGGGGTTCGGCTGCTGGTCGGCGCCGCGACGATGGCTGTCGAGGAGACGATTCGCCTCCCGAAAACCATCCTGATGTATCCGATGACGCTGGCCAGCACGGCCGCGCACGTTGTGATGCGCTTCCAGCAGAACGTCGCCGAACTGGTGATCAAGGGCGACGCCACCCTGGAGCAGATCTTCCCGCCCAAGGACGAGCAGCCGGAGTGGGCGACGTTCGACGAGGACGTCTCCGACGACGGCGACGACGGCCCGGCACCTGACCCGGAACGTCGCGCCGAGGGCCGGTTCGCGCTGTACTCCCAGCCTGAGCCGGGCGACAACCGACCCGTCGCGAAGCCGGCGAAGCAGTCGACCGAGTCGGCGCCTGCGGTGGTCGAGGAACTGGACTACGAGCAGCTGACCCTGGCCCAGCTGCGGGCAAGGCTGCAGTCACTCGATGTCACCGAGCTGGAGACCCTGCTGGCCTACGAGGAGGCCACCAAGGGCCGTGCCCCGTTCCAGACGCTGCTTGCCAACAGGATCACGCGCGCGACGGCGAAGTGACCGGAAACCCCGCGGAGGCTCGGGCTCAACGATCGGCCAAGTCGGCCAATTCGGCCGATGAACCGTTTCCGGTTCGCGCGGTCGCGACCCGGATCGCCGCCTGGATCGACAAGCTGGGCGTGGTCTGGGTCGAGGGTCAGCTCACCCAGATCAACATCCGGCCGGGCGCCCGGACCGTCTTCATGGTGTTGCGCGATCCGGCGGCCGACATGTCGCTGAGCGTGACCGCGCCGCGCAGCCTGGTCGACGGCGCGCCCGTCAAGCTCGTCGAGGGCGTGCAGGTCGTGGTCTGCGGGAAGCCGAACTTCTTCACCGGCCGCGGCACTCTCACGTTGCGGCTCAGCGAAATACGCGCGGTCGGAATCGGCGAGCTGTTGGCCCGTATCGAGCGGCTGCGTCAACTGTTGGCCGCCGAGGGGTTGTTCGACCCGCGGCTCAAGCGCCCGATTCCGTTCCTGCCCAACATGATCGGCCTGATCACCGGCCGGGCCAGTGCGGCCGAGCACGACGTGACAACCGTCGCCGCCACGCGGTGGCCGGCCGTGCAGTTCGTCGTCCGCAACACCGCGGTGCAGGGGCCGACGGCGGTGTCGCAGATCGTCAAGGCGTTGCGCGACTTGGATTCTGACGCCTCAGTGGACGTCATCGTGTTGGCTCGCGGTGGCGGCAGCGTCGAGGACCTGTTGCCGTTCTCCGACGAGACACTCTGCCGGGCCATCGCCGCGTGCCGTACGCCGGTGGTCAGCGCGGTCGGCCATGAGCCGGACAACCCGCTGTGCGACCTGGTCGCCGACCTGCGCGCCGCCACCCCGACCGACGCAGCCAAACGGATCGTCCCCGACACCGTCGCCGAGCAGCATCTGCTCGACGATCTGCGGCGGCGTAGCGCGCAGGCGCTGCGCAACTGGGTGGGCCGTGAGGAGCGGGTGCTCGCACAGTTGCGCAGTCGGCCGGTGCTGGCCGAGCCGTTGGCGGCGCTGGCTACGCGCGCCGACGAGATTCACCGGGCCCGGTCCGCGGTACGCCGGGACATCACCCGGCTGATCGATGTGCAGGCCGAACGCGTCGGTCATCTGTCGGCCCGCTTGACGACACTGGGACCGGCGGCCACCCTGGCGCGGGGTTACGCCGTGGTCCAGAGGGTCGGCGCCGATGGTTCGGCAGCGGTGCTGCGGAACGTCGATGACGCACCTGCGGGGAGCCGGCTGCGGGTACGGGTCGGTGATGGCGCGATCGCGGCGACGAGTGAGGGACCAGCCGATGGCAGATGACGAAGTGACGCCTATTAGTCAGCTCGGTTACGAGCAATGCCGCGACGAGCTGATCGAGGTGGTCCGGCTGCTCGAGCAAGGAGGGCTGGACCTCGACGCATCGCTGCAGCTTTGGGAAAGAGGCGAGCAGCTGGCCAAACGTTGCGAAGAGCACTTAGCTGGAGCACGCCAGCGAGTAGCCGACGCGTTGGCCGCCGGCGACGCGCAGGATTCTTGACGGCGCAAGCATTTCTTCGGCGTTCATTCGAAACTGGAACACGTTTCAGTTATCCTCGGCGGCATGACTGAAGACTCCACCACCACGCCGACCGCCCATCTCGGCCGGGTGCTGGTCACCGGCGGCTCGGGATTCGTCGGCGCGAACCTGGTGACCACCCTGCTGAATCAGGGTCATCAGGTGCGATCGTTCGATCGGGCGCCGTCGCCGCTGCAGGCGCAACCCGGCTTGGACGTGCTGCAGGGCGACATCTGCGACCGGGACGTCGTCGCCGCCGCGGTGGCCGGGATCGACACGGTGTTCCACACCGCGGCGCTGATCGAGTTGATGGGCGGCGCTTCGGTGACCGACGAATACCGCCAGCGCAGCTTCGCCGTGAACGTCGAGGGCACCAAGAACCTGGTGCACGCCGCTCAGGCCGCCGGCGTCAGGCGATTCGTCTACACGTCGTCCAACAGCGTGGTGATGGGTGGCCGGCCCATCGCGGGTGGCGACGAGACGCTGCCCTACACCGATCGCTTCGCCGATCTCTACACCGAGACGAAGGTCGTCGCCGAGCGATTCGTGCTGTCCCAGAACGGCATTGACGAGCTGCTGACCTGTGCGATCCGCCCGAGCGGGATCTGGGGCCGCGGCGATCAGACGATGTTCCGCAAAGTTTTCGAAAGTGTGCTGGCCGGCCACGTCAAGGTGCTGGTCGGCCGCAAGTCCGCACGGCTGGACAACTCCTACGTGCACAACCTGATTCACGGATTCATCCTGGCCGCGCAGCATCTGGTCCCGGGCGGGACGGCCCCGGGGCAGGCCTACTTCATCAACGACGCCGAGCCCATCAACATGTTCGAATTCGCCCGCCCGGTGGTGGCGGCGTGCGGGCAGCGGCTGCCGCGACTGCGCATCTCCGGCGCCGCGGTGCGCGCTGCAATGCTGGGTTGGCAGCGGCTGCATTTCCGATTCGGGCTCCCCCAGCCGCCGCTGGAACCGTTGGCCGTCGAGCGGCTGTATCTGGACAACTACTTCTCGGTGGCCAAGGCCACCCGCGATCTCGGCTACCGGCCGTTGTTCACCACCGAGCAGGCGATGGTCGAGTGCCTGCCGTACTACACCGAATTGTTCGACCGGATGAAGGCCGCGGCCAAGCCCGCGCCGGTGGCCGTCGTCGCACCCGCGGTCGCGGAATAACCGAGCTGTTCCGAGTCGGCGTGTAGCGTAATGCGCCATGCGCGCCGGCGACGATGCGAAGCGGATTCTGGTCACCGGTGCGTTCGGGCTCGTCGGCTCGGAGACCGTTCGCCAGCTCATGGTCGAAGGACCTCACGTGATCGCCACCGACCTCGACGTGCCTGCCAATCGCAAGGCGGCCGAGGCGATGCCCTCGACCGAGGTGCACTGGGCCGACCTCACCGATCCCGACGCGGTTTCCCAACTGCTGCAAGAGGTTTCACCGACAGTGATCATCCACCTCGCCGCGATCATCCCGCCGGTCTGCTACGCCCGGCCGGAGCTGGCCCGTCGGGTGAACGTGGACGCGACCAGACTGCTGCTCGACGCCGCCGCCGCGCTGCCGAACCCGCCGCGGTTCGTGCAGGCCTCGAGCATCGCGGCCTACGGACCCCGCAATCCGCACCGCATCAGCGACCTGCTCACCGCCGACACCCCGCTGCGACCCTCGGACATCTACGGCAGCCACAAGGCCGAGGCCGAGACGCTGGTGCGGGCGTCGGCGCTGGAGTGGGTGGTGTTGCGACTGGGCGGTGTGCTCACCTCTGATCCGCAGTTCGACCTCGATCTGGACACCATCTACTTCGAAGCGTCGCTGCCGATCGACGGACGCATCCAGACCGTCGACGTGCGCGACGTCGCGCGGGCCTTCATCGCGGCGACCACCGCGCCGGTCGTCGGTGAGACGCTGCTGATCGGTGGTGACGAGTCGCACCGGTTGGTGCAGGGTGACATCGCCCAGTCGATCGCGGCCGCGATGGGCCTGGTCGGCGGCATCCCGATCGGCCGCAGGGGTGATCCGGACAGCGACACCGACTGGTTCGCCACCGACTGGATGGACACCACACACTCGGCGAAAGTTCTGGATTTCCAGCGGATTTCGTGGCCGCAATTGCTGACCGAGACCGCCGCGCGGATGGGCTGGCGGCGTCATCCGGCGCGGGTGATCGCCCCGCTGACCCACGCTCTGCTGAAGCGCCGTTCGCCGTATCACCGTCACCCGGGCCGCTACGCCGACCCATGGGGCGTCGTCGATGCCAAGTGGCCACACTCCTCTGACGGGCAACACCGATGACCGATCGCAGTGCCGTCGTCGTCGGCGGCGCCTCGGGCATCGGCAAGGCAGTTGCGCACGCGCTGGCCGCCGACGGGTGCCGGGTGATCGTCGCCGACCGCAATGCCGACGGAGCACGTTGCGTCGCAACCGAACTCGGTGATCCGCACAGCGCCGCGACGGTCGAGGTCACCGACGAGGACTCGGTGCGAACACTGTTCGCCGAGGCAGGGGCGCTCGACATCGTGGTCAACACCGCGGGTTACAGCGCACTAGGACTGATCACCGAACTGGCCGCCGAAGACTTCCGCGGGGTCGTCGACGTCTGTCTCAACGGCGCCTTCCTGGTGATCAAGCACGCCGCCCCGCAGCTACGCGACGGCGGTGCCCTGGTGTCGATCAGCTCGCTGAACGGGCGCCAGCCCGCCGCGGCGATGAGCGCCTACTGCGCCGCGAAGGCCGGCCTGTCGATGCTGACCCAGGTTGCCGCGCTCGAGCTTGCGCCGCAGGGCATTCGGGTCAATGCCGTCGCGCCCGGATTCGTCCACACCCCGCTCACCGAGGCGGCCGCCCTGATCCCCGGCATCGTCGAGGAGTACGTCGAGAACACGCCGCTGGGCCGGGCCGGCACACCGGAGGACATCGCCGACGCCGTGCTGTTCCTGTGCAAGGCGCCATGGCTGACCGGCGAAGTGCTCGACATCAACGGCGGCGCCCACATGAAGCGCTATCCCGACCTGATGGGCCACATCATGAAGCTTGCGGAGCAATGACTTTCAAAGACTTCACCGGCAGGCAGGCGATCGTCACCGGCGCGGGCTCGGGCATCGGTGCGGCACTGTGCCGGGCGCTGGTCGCCGCGGGCGCGGACGTGCTCTGCACCGACGTCGACGGCGCCGCCGCGGCCCGCACCGCCGAGGGGCTGGCGGGTCCGGGCACCGCGACGTCGGCCACCCTTGATGTCACCGACCCGGCCGCGGTCCAGGCCGCCGTCGACGGCGTGGTGGCCCGCGCCGGACGCCTCGACCTGATGTTCAACAACGCCGGAATCGCTTGGGGCGGTGACACCGAACTGCTGACGCTGGAGCAGTGGAACGCGATCATCGACGTCAACATCCGCGGCGTCGTGCACGGGGTGACCGCCGCCTACCCGGTGATGCTGCGGCAGGGCGACGGACACATCGTCAACACCGCGTCGATGGCCGGGCTGGCCGCGGCCGGTCAGATCACCAGCTACGTGACGACCAAGCACGCGATCGTCGGGCTGTCGCTGGCCCTGCGCTCGGAAGCCGTCTCACGCGGCGTCGGCGTGCTGGCGGTGTGCCCCGGCGCCGTCGAAACCCCGATCCTGGACAAGGGAGCGATCGGCGGCTTCGTCGGCCGCGACTATTACCTGCGTGGGCAGGGCATGAAGAATGCCTACAGCGCTGACACATTGGCCGTCGACACGTTGCGGGCGATCACCCGCAACAAGGCGCTGTTGGTCAAGCCCCGGCAGGCCTACGCTTCCTGGGTGTTCGCCCGGCTGGCGCCGAACCTGTTGCAGCGCATGTCGATCCGATTCATCGCCGACCAGCGCAAGCGCCAGGCTGCTAACGCAGCCGCTCGTTGAAGAACTCGACGACCCGCTTGCGCGCCTCGTAGGCCGGCTGCCCGTTGACCTCGCGCACCTCGTCGGTCAGCACCGAGTGCGCCAGCCGTGAGAACCCGTGCGCGTTGCCGGGTTTGGAGTCGATTTCGATCACCTCGAACGCGTCGCCCAGGCGGTCCTTGAGCGTCTTGAACCGCTCGCCCGGCGCCAACCTGTCCTCGCTGAACCTCAGCCCGATCGCGCACAGTCCCTCGTTGACGGCACGGTCCTTGAACGCGTTCAACTCCAGGTCGCTCACGCCGGCGTCGCGCCGCTGGCGCGGCGTCAGCGGAAACGGCACCGACGGCTGGCTGAGCACAGGCGCGAGCACGCTGTCGTCGACCGCGGCCGCCAGCGCGAAGCCGCCGGTGAAACATTCCCCGATCACCCCGACGCCCTTGCCCGGCGTCGACTTGTTCAGGTCGCGAGCCAGCGCCCGCAGGTAGACCGCCACCGGCCGTTGTTTGTTGGTCGCCAACGCCGCGAATTCGCGTGCCACACAGGCGCGCGCGATGCTGGCGGCGAGGTAGGCGGGATCCTTGCCGCGACCCGGCTCGCCGAACAGCGACGGGATCGCGACGGTGAAACCGTTGTCCACCAAGTGGTTTCCCAGACCCAGCACGCCGGGGTGGATGCCCGGGATTTCAGGGATCAGCACGACGCCGGGCCCGTCGCCGCGGCGATAGACATCGTGGGTGTATCCGCCGCCGGTGAACGGCTCCGCAGTCCAGCCTGTGAGGTCGGCAACGGGTGCGCTCATGAATGCTTCTCCTGTCGATGCGCCGGCAGCGGTGGCTGCGACTGGGTGGCCGCCGCCAGCGTACGAAACTCGTCGGGAGTGCCGGCACCGCTGATGCCGATCTGGGCCGGACCGACCGGGCTGTTCAGCCGCGTCGTCCACACCGGCTCGACACCGTCACCCTGATAGGTGATCCAGCGGGTGCCGTTCACGTCGACGGTGCCGTTGGGGAACATCGACGGGTGAATCGCGCCGACCAGCTTGTTCTCGTCGGCGTTGCTCTGAGTCAGGCTCAGATACATTCCGCCCGGGCTGATGTAGCCGATCGTCGAGGTGACCGCGCGCAGCTTCTGTCCGGTCGAGGGGTCGGTGCGGCCGTCGGAGATGCCACCGCGCCCGCCCGAGTTGGCCTGCCAGCCCGGCGGTAGCTGAGGTAACCGGACCGGAAACCCCAGCGCCTGCGCGTCGGCATTCAGGGCGCCGGAGGCGTTGTAGGCGGGCACCGGGCCACGGTTGATCCCGCTCGGGGAGAACGAGCACATTCCTGCCACCCCGGCCAGCACGATGCAGGCGACCACGAGCGGGGCGATCGACCAGAACATGTCCCGGCCGTCCTGCAGCAACCGGGGCTTGGCCGGTTTTGCCGATGGCCGCGGCTGTTCAGCCGAGGGCGGTAGCTCTGAGGTCACAACTCGAGTATCCCAGCTCCCGAGCGGGAAGCCGCCTCTGGGACAATCGGCAGTCATGAGTGATCGCGCCGTTGCCTCCTCGCCGCCCGAAGACGGCTCGTCGTCGCCGACGGTGGGCGCCAGCCGCCGTGAGGCCCCGGACCGCAACCTCGCCCTCGAACTCGTCCGGGTCACCGAGGCAGGCGCCATGGCCGCCGGCCGCTGGGTGGGCCGCGGCGACAAGGAAGGCGGCGACGGCGCGGCTGTCGATGCCATTCGCCAGCTGGTGAACTCGGTGTCGATGCGTGGCGTCGTGGTGATCGGCGAGGGTGAAAAAGACGAAGCGCCGATGCTCTACAACGGCGAACAGGTCGGCAACGGTGACGGCCCGGAATGCGACTTCGCGGTGGACCCGGTGGACGGCACCACGCTGATGAGCAAGGGCATGCCCAACGCCATCTCGGTGCTCGCGGTGGCCGACCGTGGCGCGATGTTCGACCCGTCGGCGGTGTTCTACATGAACAAGATCGCCGTCGGGCCGGATGCCGCCCACGTTCTGGACATCACCGCGCCGATCGCCGACAACATCCGCGCGGTGGCTAAGGTCAAGGGCCTGTCGGTGCCGGACATGACGGTCTGCATCCTGGACCGGCCTCGGCACGACCAGCTGATCAAGGACGCCCGCGCGACCGGCGCCCGGATCCGGCTGATCACCGACGGTGACGTGGCCGGGGCGATCTCGGCCTGCCGGCCCGGCTCGGGCACCGACATGCTGGCCGGAATCGGCGGTACCCCGGAGGGCATCATCGCGGCCGCGGCGATCCGCTGCATGGGCGGCGAATTGCAGGCGCAGCTGGCGCCGACCGATGACGCCGAGCGGCAGAAAGCGCTCGACGCCGGCTACGACCTCGACGCGGTGCTGACGGTGCGTGACCTGGTGGCGGGTGAGAACGTCTTCTTCTGCGCCACCGGCGTCACCGACGGCGACCTGCTCAAGGGCGTGCGCTACGAGCCGGGCGGCTGCACCACGCAGTCGATCGTGATGCGGTCCAAGTCCGGCACGCTACGGATGGTCGAGGGCTTCCACCGGCTGGCCAAGCTCAACGAATACTCCGCGATCGACTTCACCGGCGACAGCAGCGCCGCGTATCCCCTCCCCTGACCACCACTCACCGAGGAGCGCCCCTGTGGCAGACGACACCGAGTACCGCATCGAGCACGACACCATGGGCGAGGTCCGGGTACCCGCAAAAGCGTTGTGGCGAGCCCAGACTCAGCGTGCCGTGGAGAACTTCCCGATCTCCGGTCGCGGCCTGGAGCGCACCCAGATCCGCGCCCTCGGCCTGCTGAAGGGCGCTTGTGCCCAGGTGAACAAGGATCTCGGGCTGCTGGACGCCGAGAAGGCCGACGCGATCATCGCGGCCGCCGCCGAGATCGCCGACGGCAAGCACGACGACCAGTTCCCGATCGACGTGTTCCAGACCGGCTCGGGCACCAGTTCCAACATGAACACCAACGAGGTGATCGCGTCCATTGCCGGCGCCAACGGCGTGTCCGTGCACCCCAACGACGACGTCAACATGTCGCAGTCGTCCAATGACACCTTCCCGACTGCCACCCACATCGCTTCCACCGAAGCCGCTGTGCGCCATCTCATTCCGGCACTGCAGGTGCTGCACGACGCGTTGGCCGGCAAGGCCCGCGAGTGGCACACCGTGGTCAAGTCGGGCCGCACCCACCTGATGGACGCGGTCCCGGTGACGCTGGGCCAGGAGTTCTCCGGGTACGCCCGCCAGATCGAAGCCGGCATCGAGCGGGTGCGCGCGACGCTGCCCCGGCTGGGCGAGCTGGCGATCGGCGGAACCGCGGTCGGCACCGGCCTCAACGCCCCCGACGGATTCGGCGCCAAGGTGGTGCAGGTGCTGGTCACCCAGACCGGTTTGGACGAATTGCGCACCGCGTCAAACTCTTTCGAGGCTCAAGCCGCCCGCGACGGACTGGTCGAGGCGTCCGGTGCACTGCGTACCATCGCGGTGTCGCTGACCAAGATCGCCAACGATGTGCGCTGGATGGGCTCCGGCCCGTTGACCGGTCTGGGCGAGATCCAGCTGCCGGACCTGCAACCGGGTAGCTCGATCATGCCGGGCAAGGTCAATCCCGTTCTGCCCGAGGCGGTTACACAGGTGGCCGCACAGGTGATCGGCAACGACGCCGCCGTCGCGGTCGGCGGGTTGTCGGGTGCGTTCGAGTTGAACGTCTACATCCCGATGATGGCCCGCAACGTTCTCGAGTCATTCAAGCTGCTGACCAACGTCTCGACACTGTTCGCCGAGCGCTGCATCGTCGGCCTGAAGGCCAACGAGGATCACCTGAAGGAGCTGGCCGAGTCGTCGCCGTCGATCGTCACGCCGCTGAACTCGGCGATCGGCTACGAGGAGGCCGCCGCGGTGGCCAAGCAGGCGCTCAAGGAGAAGAAGACCATTCGGCAAACCGTCATCGACCGCGGGTTGATCGGTGACAAACTGTCCGAGGAAGAACTCGACCGCCGTCTCGACGTGCTTGCGATGGCCAAGGTCACCGAGGAGTAGCCATGCTCGACGACGGACTCCGTCAACGCCGCCTCGCGCTCATCGAAGAGCACATGAACACCGAGGTGACCAAGGAGTTCGATCGCACCCTGGCCACGTTCAACGGGCACCCCCGCTACGAGATCATGGCCACCGGTCAGGTTTTCGACGGCGACGACGAGGTCATGAACTACTACCTGACCACCCGGACGGCGTTTCCCGACCAGCGGCACGACAACGTGCGGTTCCACTTCACCGACGACACGGTGATCACCGAATTCGATTTGCTGGGAACCAATCTCGGCGAGTTCTACGGAATGCCGCCTACCGGCAAGGCTTTCCGGGTACCGATCATCGCGGTGTTCTTCTTCGACGGCGAGCGGATCACCAACGAACGCATCTACTTCGACAGCGCCAGCCTGGTGACCCAGATCGGCCGAGGTGAGCTGTTGGCGCTGGCCGCGACGGGCGATCTGCCGGGACAGTGAGCCGGGCTGTGCAGCTCATGCACGGGACCCGCACGGCCTCGGCCTAGCTGCCGTTGTTCGGTCCGCCCGAGTTCTGGCCTGCCACATCGGTGATCGGGAAGTTCGGCATCGGCGGCGGCGACGGCGTGTTCGGCAACGACGGGATCTCCGAGGCCGGAATGTCGTGCAGCGCATTGGCCGGCGGGCCGTTCTCCCGCGACCCGTAGACACTGCCCGGCGCCCGCGATCCGAGCAGCTGACTGACCGTCACCAGGTGGTAGTTGTTGGCCTTGAGCACCGGGATGAACTGCTCGACGAGATCGACTGTGCTGGAGTAGGTGTCGTGCATCAGCACCACCGAGCCCGGCTTGATCTGGGTGAACAGCAGGAATCTGCTGGCGCCGGTGTTGGAGTCGTTGATCCAGTCGAAAGGAATGACGTCCCACAGGATGGCCGCCTGGCCGGCTTTGGCGGCCTGGTCGTTGACCGCGGCGTTGGTCAACCCGCCCGGCGGCCGCCACAGCTTCGGCGTCACCCCGGTCGCCGCGACGATCGCGTCGGTGGCGCGGGAGAACTGACTCGGCACATCGGCGGGCGGCAGCGTCGTCATGTTGGGGTGTTCCCAGGTATGGCTGCCGAGTTCCATGCCGGCCTCGACCACCCGCTTGGCGCCGGCCGGGTTGGCCGCGACCTTGTTGCCGATCTCGAAGAATGTCGCCTTGGCGTTGTTGGCCTTCAGGATGCCCAGCAACCGGTCGGTGAACGGCGTCGGCCCGTCGTCGAAGGTGAGCGCCACACACTTGACCTGTGCGCAGTCCACCTCGTCGTTGGCGTGGGCGAACCGGACGTGCCCGGTGAAGGCTCCGACCGCCACGATGACCGCGGCGGCCGCGACGCCGGCGACGGTACGCAGGTACCGCCACTTCTGGCTGTCGGGTCGTTTCGGCACGGCCGAAGCCTACCCGCGCCGGAGTGCCGGCCCGAATTACACCGGGGCGCCGCTGATCTCTTCGAGCATCTCGGTGACCAGCGCGGCGATCGGCGACCGCTCGCTACGCAGCAACGTGATGTGCGCGAACAACGGGTGGCCCTTGAGCTTTTCGACCACCGCCGCGACGCCGTCGTGCCGGCCGACGCGCAGGTTGTCACGCTGGGCGACGTCGTGGGTGAGCACCACCCGCGATCCGGCGCCAAGTCGCGACAGCACGGTCAGCAGTACGTTGCGCTCCAGCGACTGGGCCTCGTCGACGATCACGAACGAGTCGTGCAGCGAGCGACCGCGGATGTGGGTCAGCGGCAGCACCTCGAGCATGCCGCGGGACAGCACCTCCTCGAGCACCGCTGGGCTGGCCAGACCTTCGAGAGTGTCGAAGACGGCCTGGGCCCACGGGCCCATCTTCTCGCTCTCGCTGCCGGGCAGGTAGCCGAGTTCCTGGCCGCCGACCGCATACAGCGGGCGGAACACCACCACCTTGCGCTGGGTGCGGCGCTCCAGCACGGCCTCCAGGCCCGCGCACAGCGCCAACGCCGACTTGCCGGTGCCGGCTTTGCCGCCGAGCGAGACGATGCCGACCGACTCGTCGAGCAGCAGATCGAGGGCGACCCGTTGTTCGGCGGAGCGGCCGCGCAGCCCGAACACCTCACGGTCGCCGCGAACCAGTTGGACCTTCTTGTGGGCGTTCACCCGGCCAAGGGCGTGTGAACTTCCGGCGAGCAGTCGAATACCGGTGTGGCACGGCACGTCTCGTGCGGCCTCGAGGTCGACTTCGCCGTCGGCGAACAGCGCGTCGATGTCGTCGGCGCTGGTCTCCAGTTCGGTCATACCCGTCCAGCCGGACACCACGACGTCCTGGGCGTGGTATTCGTCGGCGGGCAGACCCACCGCGCCGGCCTTCACGCGCAGCGGAATATCCTTGCTGACCAACGTGACTCGCTTGCCCTCCGCGGCGAGGTTGGCCGCGCAGCACAGGATCCGGGAGTCGTTGGTGTCGGTGCGGAATCCGGCGGGCAGCACCGAAGGGTCGCTGTGGTTGAGCTCGACGTGCAGCGTACCGCCTTGTGTCCCAACGGGAATGGGCTGATCGAGTCGCCCGTGCTCGATGCGCAGGTCGTCGAACAAACGCAGAGCCTGGCGGGCGAACCAGCCGAGCTCGTGGTGGTGACGCTTGGCCTCCAACTCACTGATCACCACCAGCGGAACCACCACTTCGTGTTCGGCGAAGCGGGAGCAGGCCCAGGGATCAGACAGCAGCACCGACGTGTCGAGCACGTAAGTCCTGATGGAGTCCTGCGAAACCGCCGGCGAATCAGTCACGAGCGCTCCTCGAGCTCATCGCCCGGCTCGCTGCCACATGCGGGTGGTGGCCCCACAGCCACCCATGCGCACGAGGCTTTCGCACCGGGCTAGATGCCCGTGCGGCCCGCACGGACGAATCGGCGGGGGCCGCGGCGCAAGGACCGGGGCCGGCGGTCCTTCCGAGGTTGAGTCGAGAGGCGCCGCCCGGATAGCAGAGCATGTCGCTAGCCATCGAAAGCGACGGTACCCGCGTCTGCGCATCCGCGCCGTGCAGGCGCGCCGACGACGATGCAGAGCGCGAAGCGCGATGAGGAGGAGCGGCGCAACAAGGCCCGCCGGTGACGATGCGGAAGGGCGCAGCCCGATCCGAGAGGGACGGAGGAGCGGCGCAAAAAGCCCCGCCGACGACGATGTGCGGCTAACTGATGACGAACTGCCGCAGCGCGGGCTCGTCGGCCACGCCCCAGGCGATGATGCGGTCGGAGATGACCTTCCGGAGTTGCTCCGGGCCGAAAATCCCTGCCTCGGCGACGATTCGCACCTTGTCGGCGTAGGCGTCGATGTCGGCGCCGACGACGTCGATCTCGGCCGCGCGCGCGGCGATCGCGGCGATCGTCTCGTCCCGGCGATAGCTCAGTAGGTGCGCGACGAGGTTGCCGAAGAACTCCTCGTGCCGCACCTCGTCGCGGGCGATGTGGGTGATCAGACCCGCCAGCACCGGCTCCTCGATCTGTGCCGCCAGGTTGTTGCAGAACACCGCGCGCGAGCCCTCGAAAAGAGCCATAAAAACCAGTGTCTCGGTCTTGGAGAAGTGGTCGGCGCGATACCCCTTCACCGATACGTGCTCGAAGCGGACGTCTTCATTGGCGACCGGATCGATCTCGCGAGTCACGACGAAGTACTCGCGCAGCGCGATCGCATGCAGGTGCTCCTCGGCGGTCCAGCGGCCGATCCACTGACCCCACATGTCTTCGAGGATGAAGTGCTCGACGAACTCGCGGTGATAACCGGCGACGTTGTCTTTGTCGATCAGCAGGATTTCGCACGCATCGGTGATGGGCTTGGGCAGAGTCACCTGCGAGGAATCCCAGTCCCGCCCGCCGAGAAAAGCGAAGTTCTGCCCCTGCTCGAACGGCACGAAGTCGTGGGCGAACCAGACCTGCTCGGTACCGAGGTGACGATCCAGATTCTCCCCGACCACCGGCTCCAGCTCGATCATCAGTGCGTCAGCAACGGGTTTGACTGCCATAAAAGTTAATATAACCCGCGTACACAGATATCGTAAAATCCGCCACGCTGGGCGATTTCAGGCCGCGCTACGGCCTACGTCATCAGGCGAGCGACCAGTCCTCGAGGCCGTCGTACAGTGGAAACGCCCTGGCCAGACGGGTCACCCGGTCACGTAGGGCCGGCACGTCGGCGGCGGTGCCGGCGGCCAGCGCGGTGGCGATGATGTCGGCCACCTCGGTGAACTCGGCGTCGCCGAAGCCGCGGGTGGCCAGCGCCGGCGTGCCGATCCGGAGCCCGGACGTCACCATCGGCGGCCGCGGGTCGTTCGGCACCGCGTTGCGGTTGACGGTGATGCCGGCGTCGTGCAGCAGATCCTCGGCGGCCTGTCCATCCAGCGGTGAATCGCGCAGGTCGACCAGCACCAGGTGGACGTCGGTGCCGCCGCTGACCACCGAGACACCGGCCTTGGCCACGTCGGCTTCCAGTAACCGGTCGGCGATGATCCGGGCGCCGGTCAGCGTTCGCTGCTGACGCTCGACGAACTCCGGGGTGCCGGCGATCTTCAGCGCGACGGCCTTGGCGGCGATCACATGCATCAGCGGCCCGCCCTGCTGACCGGGGAACACCGCGGAGTTGATCGACTTGGCGTATTCCTGCTTGCCCATGATCATTCCGGACCGCGGGCCGCCCAGCGTCTTGTGCACGGTGTTGGACACGATGTCGGAGTCGGGCACCGGCGAGGGATGCAGTCCGGCGGCGACCAGGCCGGCGAAGTGCGCCATGTCCACCCACAACTTGGCGTCGACCTCGTCGGCGATCGATTTGAATGCGGCGAAGTCCAGCACGCGCGGGTACGCCGACCAGCCCGCGACGATCACCTTCGGCCGGAACTCGAGCGCCTGGGCGCGCACTTTGTCCATGTCGATCAGATGCGTGGTGTCGTCCACGCCGTAGAAGGCGTTCTCGTAGAGCTTGCCGGAGAAATTCAGCTTCATCCCGTGCGTCAGGTGTCCGCCGTTGGCCAGGTCGAGGCCCAGCAGCCGCTCCCCCGGCTTCATCAGTGCATGCAGCACCGCGGCGTTGGCCTGTGCCCCGGAATGCGGCTGGACGTTGGCGAAGTCGGCGCCGAACAGCGCCTTGGCGCGGTCGCGGGCGATGTTCTCCACCTCGTCGACGAACTCGCAGCCGCCGTAGTAGCGGCGGCCGGGCAGACCTTCGGCGTATTTGTTGGTCAGCACGCTGCCCTGGGCCTGCAGCACCGCGCGAGGTACGAAGTTCTCCGAGGCGATCATCTCGAGCGTGTCGCGCTGGCGGCCAAGCTCTTTGCCGAGCAGTTCGGCGATGTCGGGGTCGACCTCGGTCAACGGGGCCGACATGATGGAGGAGGCAGTGCGGGCGTCGGGTGCGGCAGTCACGTCCGCCAGTCTAAGCGGGCATCGTCGACGGCACGAACGGCTCGTCGAGCAACCGGCCGAACCGTTCGACAAGGCTCACCTCGGCGGGCCGGTCGTCCAACCAGCCGCGCAGCAACCGGTACCCCTCCACGTAGGTGCTGGTGTACGCGCGCCACAGCGGAGAGGACAGGAAACGCAGCATCTGCCGGGCCCGGGTGTCGTTGACCAGCAGCCAGCGCCGCAGAAACTCCGCGACCTCGTCGGCGTCGCGATGCTCGTCGTGCAGCATCAACGCCGCGTCCTGCCGCACCCCGGCCAGCGCCGCGGACGCCTCCGACACCGCTTCGGCACGGTCGCCGTCGAAACGCAGACCGAGGTCGGCATAGATCTCGGTCGCCCAGCTTCCCCAACCCGGACCGACCGCGGCGTAAAGCGCCAGGTCTGCCAGACCCTCAGCCATCAGGCACTGCGGAGTGTTGACCAGGAAGATGGTCTGCTCGTCCTGACCCCGGCGGCGCACCAGACCGGCCTCTTTGCGGCAGTGCTCGGTGTGGTGTCCGGGGTAGGACTCGTGGGCCACCAGCCGTGGCAGGTTGGACATCAGCTGTTTGAGGTCGGCGTTGACGGCGACGGTCGAGCGGTAGTCACCCAGGTAGTAGTTGAAGCCCGACCACGGTTTGTCGGTCACCACCTGGTAGTCGACGGTTTCGGTGTCCGGCAGCGGATATTCGGCGCGAACCCGGTCGCGCAACGCGCTGGAGAACGCATCGATGGCGGCCGCCAGCCGGTCCGGCGGGATCTCTTCGCCGACGCGGTGCGCCTCCATCCGGTCGGCCAGCGGACCGGTGCCGCCCAGGGCTTCGTCGAGGCGGGCATGCGCCTGCCGGTAGGACTCGGTGTCACCCTTGCCGATGCGGACGTCGAAGTAGGCGTGGACCTCGTCGACGAAGCCGATGTCGGCACCGGCGAACTTCCGCGCCGCGCATTCCAGTGCACGCAGGTGCGCGCCCACATACTCCGCACGTTGGGAGTCGAATCCGTTGCGGCGCGGCACATCTGGCAGCGCCGCGATGAGGCGGGCGGCTTGCCGGGCCAGCTCGGCCGGGTCGGGTGCGGACTCATCGGCCACCGCTCGGCGCAGCGCCGGGTCACCGGTGAAGGCGTCGACGTAGCCCGGCTCGATCCGGTCGAAACGCAAACCGAGGAGCAGGTACTCACGGATCAGCGCGTCAGGGTCCACGCCTGCCGAGTCTATTTGCCCGACTTGTCTTCCGCCGCTTCGCTGCGGCATCGTCGTCGCGCCCGCCGACTGGTCGCAGCTTTCCGGTCGCCCCAACCGACCATCGCAGGCATGAAGCTGCAAGACTGGCTGTCATGCCGCGGGCCAGCGAGCCGAGCCCCTATGTGGAGTTCGATCGAAGTCAATGGCGCGCGCTCCGTATGTCCACGCCGCAGCCGCTGACCGAAGAAGAGATCGTCGGCCTGCGCGGTATCGGCGAACAGGTCAACCTGCGCGAGGTCGAAGAGGTCTACCTGCCACTCGCTCGACTCCTGCACCTACAGGTCGCGGCCCGCCAGGGGTTGTTCTCGGCCACCGCCGAGTTCCTCGGTGAACCGCAGCAGAACCCCGACCGGCCGGTGCCGTTCATCATCGGGGTGGCGGGCAGCGTCGCGGTCGGCAAGTCGACCACGGCTCGCGTGCTGCAGGCGCTGCTGGCCCGCTGGGACCACCACCCGCGCGTCGACCTGGTCACCACTGACGGTTTCCTGTACCCCAACGCCGAGTTGAGCCGCCGAAACCTGATGCACCGCAAGGGTTTTCCAGAAAGCTACGACCGGCGTGCGCTGATGCGGTTCGTGACTTCGGTGAAGTCGGGATCGGACTACGTGTGCGCGCCGGTGTATTCGCACCTGCACTACGACCGGGTGCCGGACGCCAAGCAGGTGGTGCGCCACCCCGACATCCTGATCCTCGAGGGCCTCAACGTACTGCAGACCGGACCGACGCTGATGGTCTCGGATCTCTTCGACTTCTCGCTCTACGTCGACGCGCGGATCGAAGACATCGAGGGTTGGTACATCTCGCGCTTCCTGGCGATGCGCTCGACGGCGTTCGCCAACCCGGCGTCGCATTTCCATCACTACGCGGGGCTGACCGACCAGCAGGCCGACATCGCCGCGCGCGACATCTGGCGATCGATCAACCGGCCCAACCTGATCGAGAACATCCTGCCCACCCGGCCGCGGGCCACCCTGGTGCTGCGCAAAGACGCCGACCATGCCATCAACCGGCTGCGGCTGCGCAAACTGTGAAGCCGCGCCTGATCGCAGCGACCGCGGCGGCCCTGGTGCTCGCTGCGCTCGGTACGCCGGGGTCTGCGTCGGCCACCCGTCAGGTGGACCTGCCGTTCACCGGCCTGAAGAACCCGAACGGCGTCGCCGTCAGCGTGGGCGGCGACGTCTACGTCACCGACGCCGGCCACCGCCGGGTGCTGAAGCTCGCCGCCGGGTCGGGCACCCAGACCGAGCTGCCGTTCACCGGACTGCAGAACCTCACCGGCGTGGCCGTCGACACCGCCGGCAGCGTCTACGTCAGCTATTTCACCGACGGCTACCCCGGCGCCGGAAAAGTGCTGAAGCTGGCGCCCGACGCCACCCAGACCGAGCTGCCGTTCACCGGACTGGTCGACCCGCGGGCCCTGACGGTGGACGGCGCGGGCAACGTCTACGTGGCCGACCGTCGCACCCATCAGGTCGTCGAACTCGCGGTGGGATCGACCAGCCAGACCGTGCTGCCCCTGACCGGAGTGGACATCGTCCAGGGCGTGGCGGTCGACGGAGCCGGGAGTGTCTACGTCGGCGATACCCAGACCCACGGCGACCGGGTGGTGAAGCTCGCCGGTGGAAGTCAGACCGAGCTGCCGTTCACCGGGTTGAACCAGCCGACCGGTGTCGCGTTGGGCAATGACGGCAGCGTCTACGTGGTCGACCACAACAACCGGCGGGTGCTGAGGCTGCCGGCCGGCTCGACCAGCCAGGTCGCCCTGCCGTTGACGGGCCTGTCCTGGCCGGACGGGGTTGCGGTCGATCCCGGCGGCAACGTCTACGTCGCCGATTCGATGAACGGCCGCGTCGTCAAACTGGCCGCGGACTGAGCACGACCGCAAAGGCCGATGCGGGGACGCTCGCCGCAACCTCTGACAGCGGCGCCCCGCACCGGCGGGACGGGAGCTACGCCGTTGGGAGCCGGCGCACTCCGAGGTACTGCAGGTAGCCCATCAGCGCGAAGTAACCGCTGCCGGCCAGGGTGGCGACGACACCGGCCCCGGTCAGCGGCAGCACGCCGGTGGCGAGCACGACGAGCGTCGCCGCACTCAGGACCACGTTGCCGGCGATGACGGCGATCCCGACGCGGCGCAGATCCGGTACTGCGGCAAGCCCGTACACACCGAGGCCGCAGAACACCAGCAACGCGCCCCCGATGAATTCGGCCACCGAACTCAGACCGGTCACCGATGAGATCGAGTCCGCCAGCAAGGCGATGAAGAGGCCGACCGCGCCGCTCAGCGTTGCGTCGAGCCGCATGCCGAAGCGCAACAGGGAGTCGGTCGAGTCGTCGAACGGCCGGGTGGCCAGTGGAGTAACAGCGGTCATGTCGGAACTCCTTGCAGATATGGGGTCGAACACCTCTGAGCTTGCCGACGGGCAGCTGCCAGATCGACACGTGGCACTGCCAGGCACTGCCATTCGCAGGTCAACGGCGTGATCCAGACCACGTATTCCGTGCCTAGCCGGTCTAACCAGATCGCGAGCCGGCATCGCCACCACCGGGCCGAAGGACGACCCGGGGTTCGCTACTCGCTGGGAACCATCGCCCGGCCGCGAAGATCGGCGGCGATCAGCTTCGCGGCGGCGTTCTGCCAGTTGTGCAGGGAGCGTTGCGGCACATCGGTGACGAGCCACTGCCACGCCTGCCGGGCGGTCGGGTCCAGGCCCGCCGCGGTGGCGTTCTGGGCGTAGGCGCGCACCCCGGCGACGTACGGGAAGTACAGCGAGTTGTAGTGGCGCCATTGCTCACTCGTGCCGAAGTCGCCGCTGTCGCGCGGCTTGAGCGCCGCGATCCGGTCGGCCAGCAGCGCCTTGAGTTCGATGGCGCGTTCCAGCGGCTGATCCGGGGCACCGCGGGCGGCCAGTCGCTCGTCGATGGCGGGCAGCGCGGTCAGCGGGTTGGCCACCAGCTTGGACAAGTCGCCGTAGTGGCCCAGCGCCCGACGGGTCAGCCTGGCGAAGGTGTCGTCGTCGAAACCGTCCAGCGGATCCGCCAGCCGCAGCGGCAGGGCGGACTGGGTGCGGCGCAACGTCTCTCGATCGGCCCGCAGCATCGGGGCCCGCGAGAACACCATCCGGTCGAGCAGCCCGGCTAGCGGATCGGCCAGCACCTGGACCGACGCCGCGATCGCCAGGCTGGTGAACAGCAGCACGGTCAGCGCGGTCTGCGCGGCGCTCTGCCCGCGGGTCAACTCGATCGCGACCAGCATCTGGCCGCCGATCAGCGCGACCACCATGCCGGTGCCGGTGAACGAGCGCAGCATGTCGGCCCGTAGCGCCTGACCCTCGTCGAAGGCATCCCACAGCGCCACCGCGACACCCAGGCAGAACACGTCACAGCCCGTCGAGGCCAGCGCCAGCCAACTCGGCACCACGCCCAGCGGGATGATCAGGATTGCGTTGGCCAACGCAAAGAACATCGTCGCGGTGATGATCAGCCCGACGACCGGGATCGTCTGCGTACGACGCACCAGGGCGGCGACCATCGCGTACAGGGTGGACACCGAAATCACCAGGCACATCAGCACATGACCGATCCGCAGCGGACCCGCGACGGTGCCGGCTACCGTCGCTCCCGCCAGGGTCAGGGCCGCGACGACGCCGACTGCGAGCACCTCGACGGAACGCGCCCGGCCGCTGTCCCCCGGACGGGCCATTTCGACGAGGACGGCGAACCAGGCGACCCCCGGCACCGCAACCAGATAGATCTCCACCTGGCCCAGGAGTGCGGAGTGCGTCACCAGCCGGACCGCGTCCAGGGCGACCGCCATCGCGAAACTGCACAGACCGACCGCGGAGAACACCAGGACCGGCTTGCGTGGATTGCGGGCCAGCAGATACAGCCCCAACCACCAACTCAGCGAGAACACGAAAGCTGAGAGCGCAGCCATGCCCTCAGTCTCGCACGTAGTCAGCCGCCGTAGCGGCGGTGTCGCAAGCTGTAATCGCGCAGCGCGCGCAGGAAATCGACCCGGCGGAACGCGGGCCAGTGCGCCTCGGCGAACCACATCTCCGAATAGGCGCTCTGCCACAACAGAAAGCCGGACAGTCGCTGCTCGCCCGACGTCCGGATCACCAGGTCGGGATCGGGCTGCCCGGAGGTGTAGAGATTCTCCGAGATGGCGTCGACGGTCACGGCTTCGACGAGTTCCTCGCCGCTGGCTCCGTCGGCCAGCGCCTTGCCGAGTAACCCGCGCACCGCCTCGGCGATCTCCTGGCGGCCGCCGTAGCCGACCGCGACGTTGACGTGGAAGCTGGCGTTGCCGGTCGCGGCCGTGCCCTCGGTGCCGTTGACGGCGTCGCGCAGCCGGCGCGCCGGTTCTTCGCCGATCAGTTCCAGGTCGCCGACCGTCCGCACGCTCCAGCCGTTGACCGGCGCGCAGATCTCCTCCACGACGTCGGTGATGATCTCGATCAACGCGGCGAGCTCGGCTGGGTCGCGTCGCAGGTTTTCGGTGGAAAGCAGGTACACCGTGGCCATTTCGATGCCGGCATCCTGACACCAGCGCAGCATCTCGGCGATCTTGGCCGCGCCCATCCGGTAGCCGTAGGAGACATCCTCGTAGCCGGCGTCGCGCGCCCAGCGCCGGTTTCCGTCGCACAGCACCGCGATGTGACGCGGCAGCGCCGACTTCGACGCCGCCAGTCCCTGCCGCAGCCGCAGCTCGTAGAGCCGATACAACGGTTCCTTGACGCGCGGCGGGATGATCTCCACAGGGAACCAGATTACTGTGGGCCACAATGCTCATCGGCGATCCTGCCGCAACTCATGGAGGGCGATTGAGCCGCGAGACCGACGTGGCCCCCACGGCTCACGACACGGAAGCTACCCACGGTGTGGGTGACGTCGCCGAGCACATCGCCGAGGGCGTCAAGGACACCGCACAGGCACTGGTCAAGCCCCGGGCGCGGGGCTGGATCCACTTGGTGTCGGCGGTGATCGCGCTGTTCGCCGGCGTCTCACTGATCGCGGTGTCGTGGCCGATGGAAGGCCTCAAGGCGGGTCTGGCGACGTTCATCTACACCGTCGCGGTGGTGGGCATGTTCACCACCAGCGCGGTCTACCACCGGGTCACCTGGACGTCGCCCCGGGCCCGCATGTGGATGAAGCGGCTCGACCACTCGATGATCTTCGTGCTGATCGCGGGTACCTACACGCCGTTCGCGTTGCTGGCGATGCCGCACGACTCCGGAGAGTTGGTGCTGTGGATGGTTTGGGGCGGCGCCCTCGCCGGGGTGCTGCTCAAGCTGTGCTGGCCGGCCGCACCGCGCTGGGTCGGCGTGCCGCTCTACCTTGTCCTCGGCTGGGTCTCGGCGTTCTACATCGCGGTGATCCTGCACAACGCCGGGGTGGCCGCGATGGTGCTGCTGGCCGTCGGCGGGGCCCTGTACAGCATCGGCGGCATCATGTACGCGATGCACTGGCCGGATCCGTGGCCCAGGACATTCGGCTACCACGAGTTCTTCCATGCGTGCACCGCGGTGGCCGCGATCTGCCACTACATCGCGATCTGGTTCGCAGTGTTCAACGTCGACGTGCCGCTGGGGCGCTAGAGCGGAGGCTCGCTAGAGCTGCGTGACGCTCTCCGGCGACCAGTAGGCCTTCATCGCGGCGATCTTGCCTTCGCCGTCGAACACCATCACATCGATCGGCTCGATCAGCATCCGGCTCTCGCCCGCGGTGATGGTGAGCTTGAAGTGGAACGCCGCCTCGTGACCGGCCACCCGCAGTGTGACCAACTCGCAGTGCCGCCGCACCGCCTCCATCGCGGAGTAGAAGCCGTGGATGGCCTGGCGCCCGATGTGCACCTCGCCGCCGACCGGATCCTCGACGGTGGCGTCGTCGGCGTACAACTCGACGAGATCATCCGCGGTGCCGTTGTTGACCAGGCTGATGTAGCGGTTGACGACTTCGGTGATCTGTTCCGCGCGTGGCATAGGTCGAGACGTTACCGGCATCGTCACCGGGCCGCGTTGACCGGCCCGTACTGTCACCGGCTCATCATCCGACCTGAGGCCGGCTTACCGGCTGAGCGCTTTTTGACATTGCTTCCAGAAACTTGTGAACGAGCTGTAGGACCTCTCCGGGACCCGAGGGAACATCCGCGGCATCTCGTCGCCGGTTCCGCGCCAGTGCGAGACCGAAGGATGGCGCATGAAGGCGACGCGGTCGCCGAGCTGCAGATCGTCGAAATCAGCGACGACGATGTGCGCGCCGGGGATTTCCTGCGCACAGCGCACGAGGTACTCCGTCACGTGCGGGGCGACAGGGAACCGTGCGAACCAGCTGGGCTCGAACACGACGAGGCGGTTGGCATTTTCGTGTTCGCGCCAGCTCGCATTCAGCCAGAACGGGTGATATAGCAGCGTCGGCTTGGACGGATCGATCGACGGCCTGCCGCCCGATGCCGGCGGCAGCCAACTCAGCTCGAGGTCGGCGCGTTCACCGAGCCGATCGGGTACGGCCATATCGGCCAGCGTGCCGTAGCCGTGGTCGATGAAAGTTCCGTGTTGCTTGCGCGGCGAATACTTGTTGACGTTCGCCTGGGCGGGCACGTACTTCTTGTGGCTGTTGGTGCCGGCCACCCACTGCCACGACAGCATGTTGCTCGCCGGATCACCGTCAAGCAGGTGGTAGTAAAGCCACCGACTGGGTTGCCACCAGTGCGTACGACCGATGTTGCAGATCAGACCGGCCAACCACATGCGCTCGTGGTTGTGCATGTACCCGGTCGCGTAGAGATTTCGCACGGCGTCGTCGAAGGCCTCGATTCCGGTGTCGGCGTCAAGCACTGCCCGCGGGATGCGACGGGAGCTGACTGGGTGCTGAGGTCGCTTGAGGTCGCTGAAGATGGAATCGCCGAGGAATGTCCATTCCCGCTGCCAATACTCGCGCCAGGCCAACTCGAAGACGAACTTGTACGCCGCACTAGGTGAGTGCCGGGAGAGGATCAGGTCGCGCACCTCGGGCAGCGTGACCAACCCGCGCGTCAGGAAAGGCGAGATCTCCGTTCCACCGTCGGTGAAGTTGCGCTGCCGGGCATAGGTGGCGGCGTCGATGCGCGATATTCGATCGAGAATTTCCGAGCGGGAGGCGGGGAACGGCGACACGCTGCCGAGCTTAGGCAGCTGCTCCGACACGGCTCCGCGGTTAGCGCGGCTCCGCCGGACTCGTGCTGCGGCTGACCGATGGTCCCGTCGTCGACGGCCTGATCCGGCTCGGGATGCTGCGGGTCGAACGACTCCGGCAGCTTGTTCAGGTGCCGGTTCATCGAGCGCACCAGAACCACCGACCGCATCGTCACCGGGCGAGCGCAACCGCCAGCGCTTCGGCGGTGGTGACCGGCAGATCGCAGACCCGGCCGCGGCAGACGTAAGCGGCGTCGGCCCCGGCGACCCGGTCGCGGCCGGCAAGCAACTCCGAGGAATCCGCCGCGCCACCGACAACGATCGCGCCACCGGGGGCCAGCCGGCGGGCATCGGCCAGCAGCGGCGAGCCCGGGCCGGAGCAGGCCACCGCGATCTGCAGCGGCCCGCGAACGGCAGCCTCGGCCACCGCCAGCCAGTGGCCGGCCGAGCGTGGCGCGCGGGCCAGCAGCGGTGAATGTGCTTGCAGCGCATCGGCCGCCGCCCGCCGGTAGCGCTCCTCCCCGCCGATATGGGCCGCGGTCAACAGAGCCTCGGCGATCGACGATGCGCCCGACGGCGTGGCGCCGTCGTACGGGTCGGCGGGCCGCAGCAGCAGTTGCTCGCCGTCGTCGGCGCTGTCGAACCAGCGGCCCGGGTTGTCGGAATCGGCGAAGTGCGTCAAAGCGATATCGAGTAGGTCGGCGGCGGTCGACTGCCAATGAGCTTGGCCGTCAAGCTGATACAGCGCGAGCAGGCCGGTGGCCAGCATCGCGTGGTCGTCGAGGATCGCGGCGCTCTCGCCGACGACACCACCGAGGCTGGCCCGACGCAGCCGTCCGTCCACCAGATGCAGCGCAGTCAACGCCGTCGCGCAATCCGTTGCGGCGTCGGCTAATTCGGGCGCGTCCAGCGCCACGCTGGCCTCGGCCAGCGCGGTGATCGCCAGCCCGTTCCAGCCGGTGACGATCTTGTCGTCGCGGCCCGGCTGCGGCCGGCTCGACCGGGCGGCCAGCAGCGCCGATCGCACCGCCTCGAAGCGGACCGGATCAGCCGCGTCGGCCGGACGCTGCAGGACCGACGCACCGTCTTCGAAGGTGCCGGTCGTCGTCACGGCGAAAACCGAAGCGGCCCAATCCCCGTCGCTGTCACCGAGGGTTTCGGCGAGCTGCTCCGGCGTCCACACGTAGGTCGACCCCTCGCGGCCGTCGGCGTCGGCGTCCAGCGAGGAGATGAACAGCGGGCCGTCGCGCAACTCGTCGAGCAGGAAACGGGCGGTCTCGGCGGCGACGCGACGAGCCAGTGGATCGCCCGTTCGACGGGCCCAGTGCGCGTAGGCGCGCAACAGCAACGCGTTGTCGTAGAGCATCTTTTCGAAATGCGGTACCACCCAGTCATTGTCGACGCTGTAGCGGGCGAACCCGCCGGCCAGTTGGTCGTAGATGCCACCGCGGGCCATTGCGGTTCCGGTCCGCTGAACGGCCGTCAGCGCCTGCGGTGAGCCCGTACGCTCCCAATGCCGCAGCAATGCCTCCAGCAACGCCGACGGCGGGAATTTCGGTGCGCCACCGAATCCGCCGCGGGCGGTGTCCTCGTCGCGCAGCACCCCGGCGACGGCGTGGTCACACAGCGCGGGCTCGACCGGTGGCCCGCCGCGAAACGAGCCCGACATCGACCGCAGCTCGGTCGCGATCTGATCGGACGTCTGCTCGACGTCGGCCCGTCGGTCCCGCCAGGTTGTCGATACCGCCGAAAGTAGTTGCAGGAAAGCAGCTTTGGGGTAGTAGGTGCCGCAGAAGAACGGCCGCCCGTCGGGTGTCAGAAAACAGGTCATCGGCCAACCGCCCTGCCCGGTCAGCGCAACGGTGGCGTTCATGTAGACCGCGTCGATGTCGGGGCGCTCCTCGCGGTCCACCTTCACGCAGACGAAGCCGGCGTTCATCGCGGCGGCTACCTCGGCGTCGTCGAACGATTCGTGGGCCATCACGTGGCACCAGTGGCAGGCGGCATAGCCGATGGAGAGCAGGATCGGCACGTCACGCTCTGCCGCCTCGGCCAGCGCGGCCGGCGACCACTGCTGCCAGTGCACCGGGTTGCCGGCGTGCTGGCGCAGGTAGGGGCTGGCGGCCCCGGCTAGCTCGTTCTGCCCGCTGGTTGCAATTGCCCTGCTCCTCGGCGGCTCAGCGCGGCTCAATGGCGCTGCTCCTCCGCATCGCTGCGCTCTGCATCGTCGTCAGTGCGGCTCAATTGCGCTGCTCCTCCGCATCGCTGCGCTCTGCATCGTCGTCAGCGCGGCTCGTGCGGCGGCTGATCGATGGTCCCGTCGTCGACGGCCTGATCCGGCTCGGGATGCTGCGGGTCGAACGACTCCGGCAGCTTCTTCAGGTGCCGGTTCATCGAGCGCACCAGAAAAACCACCGCGATCAGCAGCAGCACGACGAGCAGCAGGCCGAACGGGCTGGCTTTGCCGAAGTCGGGTCCGCTGTTGCGCGGCCCCTGGTCAGCCAGCAACGCCCACGCGGCCAGATGAAGGTGGGTCACGACTCGTCCTCGATTCCGGCGAACAGGTCTGTCTCCGGCAGCCGCACCGGGACGCGCGAGCGGGCCAGCTCGAACTCTTCGGTCGGCCACAGCTCCTGCTGCCAGGAGATCGGCGCAGCGAAGAAGTCACCGTTCGGATCGATCTGGGTGGCATGCGCCCGCAGTGCGTCGTCGCGCTGCGAGAAGTACGCCGAGCATTCGACGCGTGTCGTCACCCGGTCGGCGTGCACGTCGTGCGCGGGATCCCAGTGCTTGAGCCATTTCTCGAACGGACCGGTCTGCCCGCGCTTGGCGAACTCGTCCTGCAGCCGCTGCATGCGCTGACGCAGGAACCCGTGGTTGTAGTACAGCTTGGCGACCGACCACACCGGGCCGGCGTCCGGAAAGCGGCGGTAATCACCGGCCGCCTCGTAGGCGGCCACCGAAACCTGGTGGCAGCGAATGTGATCGGGGTGCGGGTAGCCGCCGTTTTCGTCGTAGGTGGTCATCACGTGCGGGCGGAACTCGCGCACCACCCGGACCAGCGCCTCGGTGGACACCTCCAGCGGGACCAGCGCGAAGCTGTCCTTCGGCAGCGGCGGCAGCGGATCTCCCTGCGGCAGACCGGAGTCGACGAAACCCAGCCAGGTGTGCTCGACCCCCAGGATCTCGGCGGCCTTGGCCATCTCGTCGCGACGGACGTCCGCGATACGCCCGTGCACCTCCGGCAGGTCCATCGCCGGGTTCAGGATGTCGCCGCGCTCACCGCCGGTCAGGGTCACCACCAATACGCGGTGCCCCTCGTCCGCGTAGCGGGCAAGGGTGGCGGCGCCCTTACTGGACTCGTCGTCCGGGTGGGCGTGTACCGCCATCAACCGCAGTTCGCTCACGTGCTCCCTGACTGTGTGCCGCTGTCTTCTGCGCCTATAGTTCCAGGACCAATAGTTCCATCCCGGATTCCGGGTCCCGAGCCCACTCCTGTGGCCCGGCCCCGGCACCGACCGCCACACATCATGACCGATACCTCCTCATCGACACCGGATACCCGGTACGGCCGCGGTCGTTCGCTGCGCCCGTCACGGCGCCGTGCCTCCCTGCTCGCCATCGTGGTCGCCGCGGTCGGAGTCGTCATCGCCGCCGTCGGCTATCTGCGGCTCGGCCGCAGCGACGTCGAGGGGACGCTGGCCGGCTATCGACTGATCGACAGCCAGACCGTGTCAGTAACGATCAGCGTGACGCGAAAAGACCCGCGCCGCCCGGTCGATTGCATCGTGCGGGTCCGCGCGAAAGACGGCAGCGAAACCGGCCGGCGGGAGGTGCTGGTGGCGCCGTCGCCCCGGGCAACGGTGCAGGTGACGACGGTGCTGAAATCGAGCAAGCCGGCCGTCGTCGGCGACGTCTACGGCTGCGGCACCGATGTGCCCGGTTACCTGCGCGAGCCGTAGTCCAACCGCGGCCCCGGCAAACTCGGCGATGAAGGCCGAACTGCGTAAATGCCCTCGTCCGGCTTCGCCTCGGTGGTAAGCTTGTCCGATGCACGGTTCCGGCTGGGACCGTGTATTGCTGCATTAGCGGCCAGCTGCGCCGCGCAGGGGGTACACCCGATTACGGGGGTCGGCAGTACACGCGGTGCCTCCGCCCGCAGTACGACCGACAGCCTGCAGAGGCGGAATTCCGCCCGATTGACACAACAAGGAGCACGACAAGATGACGGACACCCAGGTGACCTGGTTGACCCAGGAGTCACACGACCGACTGAAGGCCGAGCTCGATCAGTTGATCGCGAACCGTCCGGTCATCGCTGCGGAGATCAACGACCGCCGCGAGGAAGGCGACCTGCGTGAGAACGGCGGCTACCACGCCGCGCGTGAAGAGCAGGGCCAGCAGGAGGCGCGGATTCGTCAGCTGCAGGACCTGCTGAACAACGCCAAGGTCGGCGAGGCTCCGAAGCAGTCGGGCGTCGCACTGCCCGGATCGGTGGTCAAGGTGTACTACGACGGCGACAAGTCGGACACCGAAACCTTCCTGATCGGCACCCGCGAGCAGGCCGTGCACGACGGCAAGCTCGAGGTCTACTCGCCCGCCTCACCGCTGGGCGGCGCGCTGATCGACGCCAAGGTCGGCGAGACGAAGAAGTACACCGTGCCGAACGGCAACACCGTCGAGGTGACGCTGGTCAGCGCGGAGCCCTACCACTCCTGAGGCGGCGCTTTCCTCGGCGAGCGTGCGTTGTCCGACGTTCGCGCGGCGAGTTGCGTCGCAGGATTCACGGTCGGCGCCCCGAAACTCAGCCGAGCGCCTGCTCCAGGTCGGCGATCAGGTCGGCGATGTCCTCGATGCCGACGGACAGCCGCACCAGGTCGTCGGGAACCTCCAACTGCGAACCGGCCGTCGACGCATGCGTCATCGCTCCGGGGTGCTCGATCAGCGACTCCACTCCGCCGAGCGATTCGGCGAGGATGAACACCCGGGTGTCGGCGCACAGCGCCTGGGCCGCAGCACGTCCGCCGCGCATCCGCACCGACACCATGCCGCCGAACCCGTGCATCTGCCGCGCGGCGACCTGGTGACCGGGATGATCCGGCAGACCCGGATACAGCACCGTGTCCACCGACGGGTGCTCGGCTAGGAATTGCGCTACCGCAGCGCCGTTTTCGCTGTGCCGCTGCATCCGCAGCACCAGCGTCTTGAGGCCGCGCAGGGTCAGGTAGGCGTCGAACGGCCCCGGCACCGCGCCGGCGCCGTTCTGCAGAAAGCCGAACGCCGCGTCCAACTCCTCGTCGCTGGTGACCAGCGCACCACCGACCACATCGGAGTGCCCGCCGATGTATTTCGTGGTGGAGTGCAACACGATGTCCGCGCCGAGGGTCAGCGGCTGCTGCAACGCCGGCGAAGCAAAAGTGTTGTCCACCAACACCTTTGCACCGGTGTCGGTGCCGATCTGGGCGATTCCGGCGATATCGGCGATCGACAGCAGCGGGTTGGTGGGCGTCTCGACCCAGATCAGCCGGGTCTGCGGCGTGACCGCTGCCCGCACCGCGTCGAGATCGGACAACGCGACCGGGGTGTGCTGCACGCCCCAGTGCGTGAAGACCTTGTCGATCAACCGGAACGTCCCGCCGTAGGCGTCGTCGGGAATCACCACGTGGTCGCCGGGACGCAGCACCGCGCGCAGCACGCAGTCGCTGGCCGCCATACCGGAGCTGAACGCGCGGCCGAAGGTGCCGTCCTCGACAGCCGCCAGTGCGGTTTCCAGCGCCGCACGCGTCGGGTTGCCGGTGCGGGCGTACTCGAATCCGCCGCGCAGACCGCCGACGCCGTCCTGAGCGAACGTGCTGCTGGCGTAGATCGGGGCGTTGACCGCGCCGGTCGCCGGGTCGGGCCGGTAACCGGCGTGGATGGCCTTGGTGGCCGGGCCCGCTTTTGCGAAGAGTTCGTGATCGCTCATCGACGACCAGCCTAGTGAGCGGTCCCCGCTGCATCGGCCGTCCGGTCGCGCGGCAGGCACACCGTGGCGATCATCTTGTCGGCCAGCGTCTGGCGCTTGGCATCCCAGAGCGGGAACAGGTACCCGACGTAGAAGATGGCCGCATCGACGGCGTGCGCAAACGCGCGCAGCACCGACAAGCCGAACCCGATTGGCTCCCCGGTCTTCTCGCTGACGACGCGGAATCCCAGCACCGACTTACCGATGCTGGATCCGGTGGTGCCCTGCCGGTAGCCGAAGTTCCAGACGAAGTAGCCCACCGCCGCCAGCACCGCTATCCACATCACGGTGAGTCCAAGTGACGACGGCCCGGTCGAGCAGATCTGCTCTACCGACGTCATCGTGAGGTTGGTCAGACACGCACTGTCGACGGAGTTCTCCAGCACCAACCAGCCGACGCCGAGGATCAGCGCCAGCGGCAGGTGGTCGATGACGTAGGCCGCGACCCGGGTCAGCCACGGGGTGAAAGCCTCGCGCGGCAGACCGCGCAGGACGGGTCCGGGCGGCGGGGGCGCGTATCCCCCCGACGACGGCGGCGGCGGGGGCGGGTAGTTGCCTCCCCCTGGTGGCGGCGGAGGCGGCGGGTAACTACCGCCGCCGGACTGCGCGGGCGGGAACGACGACGATGGTTGTTCGGTCATCAGCTACTTTCTTCTGTGTGCACTGCTACTTGCGTACTGCGCCGGTGGACAGGAAGCCCAGCAGGTCGTACCGGGTGATGACGCCGACCGGCTTGCCTTCCTCGACGACCATGACGGCGTCCAGATCTCGCAGTGTCTCGGCCAGCGCGCTGACCTGCTCACCGGCGCCGATGATCGGCAGCGGGGGGCTCATGTGCGACCCGACGGCGTCGGCCAGACTGGCGCGACCCTCGAAGACGGCCGAGAGCAGTTCGCGCTCGGAGACACTGCCGGCCACCTCGCCGGCCATCACCGGCGGTTCGGCTCCGACGACCGGCATCTGCGACACCCCGTACTCGCGCAGGATGCTGATCGCGTCGCGCACGGTTTCCGATGGATGGGTGTGCACCAGATCGGGCAGGTGGCCGGATTTGCCGCGCAACACGTCGCCCACCGTCGGCTCCAGTGAGCCGTCCAGCCTGTTCCGCAGGAATCCGTATGACGACATCCAGGCGTCGTTGAAGATCTTCGACATGTAGCCGCGGCCCCCGTCCGGCAGCAGCACGACCACCAGCGCGTCGGGCCCGGCCTGCTCGGCCACTTTCAGCGCCGCCACGACCGCCATCCCGCACGAGCCGCCGACCAGCAGGGCCTCCTCGCGGGCCAGCCGCCTGGTCATGTTGAACGAATCGGAGTCCGACACCGCGATGATCTCGTCGGCGACGGCGGGGTCGTAGGCCTTCGGCCAGAAGTCCTCGCCGACGCCCTCGACCAGGTACGGCCGTCCGGTGCCGCCGGAATACACCGAGCCCTCAGGATCGGCGCCGATCACGCGCACCTTCCCGCCGGAGGCGTCTTTGAGGTAGCGGCCGGCTCCGGTGATCGTTCCGCCGGTTCCGATCCCGGCGACGAAATGGGTGATCTGGCCGTCGGTGTCGGCCCAGATCTCCGGCCCGGTGGTCTCGTAGTGGCTGGCCGGTCCCTGCGGGTTGGAGTATTGATCAGGCTTCCAGGCGCCGTCGATCTCGTCGACCAGTCGGTCGGAGACGTTGTAGTAGCTGTCCGGGTGCTCGGGTGGAACGGCGGTCGGGCACACCACTACCTCGGCGCCGTAGGCGCGCAGCGCGTTCCGCTTGTCCTCGCTGACCTTGTCGGGGCAGACGAAAACGCAACGGTAGCCCCGCTTCTGGGCGACCAGCGCCAGCCCGACGCCGGTGTTTCCTGATGTCGGCTCGACGATGGTGCCGCCGGGCTTGAGCTCGCCACTGGCCTCGGCGGCGTCGATCATCTTCACCGCGATGCGGTCTTTGCTGCTCAGACCGGGGTTGAGGTATTCCACCTTGGCCACCACCCGGCCCGACCCCGGCGACACGACCGAGTTCAGCTGAACCAACGGAGTGTTACCGATCAGCTCGCTGATGTGTTGCGCGATCCGCATGGGTAGATGGTCTCAGGTGCGGGACGACCTCACCTAACCGGTGGCATCGCGGATGTACTCGCCGATCTGCCGCAGCGAGCGCGTGGCCTCGGGGATGATCGGGGCGCCGAGCTGAAAGTCGTGGATCTGCCCGGGCCAGACCCGCACCTCGGTCGGAACGCCGGCGGCCGCCAGGGCCTGGGCGGCCAGTCGGGCGTCGTTCAGCAGCACCTCAGACCCCGACACGTGGATCAACGTCTGGGGCAGTCCCGGCTCGACATGGTCCAGCGGCTCGTAGAGCTGCTCGGGCCGCCCATCGACCACGTGCTTGCGGGCCGCCTTGGCGACCAGGGTGAGCAGCGCGTCAAATGCCTTGGCGGTGAACATCGCATCGGTCTTGATGTTCGGGTGCGCCTGCTTGGGCTCCTTGGCCAGCTGCAGCAGCGGCGAGATCGCAACCAGAGCGGCCGGCTCCTCGTGAGCCTGCTGGAGGCGCTGCGCCAGGGCGAGGGCCAGGTATCCGCCCGCAGAGTCGCCGGCCACCACGATCTGGTCCGGCGCGAAGCCGCGCAGCCGCAGCCAGCGGTAGGCGTCGTGGCAGTCGTCCAGGGCCTGGCCGACCGAGTGCTTCGGGATGAGCCGGTAGTTGACCACCAGCACCGGGGCGTCGGCGAACTTGGACAGCGCGTTGACGATTCGGCCGTGCGAGTTGACCCCGCAGGTCAGGAAGGCGCCGCCGTGGAGGTACAGCACCACCCGTCGCTTGCCGTCGGCCGGCAGTACGCCCGGCGCGCGCACCAACTGTGCGTTGCAGTGCGGCAGCTCGACGGTGGTTCGCACGGTGCCCGGCCCGGGAAGAAGCGCCCGGCAGGCGAAGTCGAGCACGCCGAACGGGAACGGGACGTGCGGGATGTAGCTGACTACGCCGAGAGCGGGGCGGATCGTCAGCCGGCAGGCCAGCGCGGCCACCATGCCGGGGAGGCTGGGCCCGCTCTCGATGACCTCGACGGGCACACCGTCGTTGAGGGGAAACCTGCGGGCCCGCAACACGTCACGGGCACGAAGTGCGGCCCGGGGCGAACCCGAAACCTTGCTCGGTGCGGTCATGCTCAACACTCCTACGCCGTTGTAGTGCATGTCGACGGGGTGTCCAGGCGGTCAGCCAACCCCGAAGTACTTAGCTTGACACTTTAAATAGTTTCAACAATCAAAGAGTCTGATTCGATATCAACATTGATCCGGCCCGTGATGGCGCAAGAGCAGGGCTGCCGGACGGCCGGCTCGCGGGCACCTAAACTGGTCGGCGTGGTACGACGCGCACCGCGGGGTTCGATGGTCGCGCTGGCCGCAGCGGGCGCGCTGGCATCGACCGGCACCGCCTATGTGGGGGCGCGAAACCTGCTGATCGGGCAGGCCGCGAAGGCGCGCACCCTGATCCCGAAATCGTGGGACGTTCCTCCCCGCGCCGACGGCGTCTACACCGCGGGCGGCGGTCCGGTGCAGCGCTGGCAACGCGGCATGGACTTCGATCTGCACCTGATGATCTTCGGCGACTCGACCGCCACCGGTTACGGCTGCCGCACCGCCGAAGAGGTGCCCGGCGTGCTGATTGCCCGCGGGCTGGCCGAGCAGAGCGGCAAGCGGATCCGGTTGAGCACCAAGGCGATTGTGGGCGCCACGTCCAAGGGCCTGTCCGGACAGGTCGACGCGATGTTCGTGGCCGGCCCGCCGCCGGACGCCGCGGTGATCCTGATCGGCGCCAACGACGTCACCCGCTTGAACGGCATCGGCGCCTCCGCCCGGCGCCTCGGCGCAGCGGTGCGACGGCTGCGTGCCAGCGGCGCCGAGGTCGTCGTGGCGACCTGCCCCGATTTCGGTGTGGTCAAAGCGATTCCACAGCCGCTGCGCTGGACCGTGCGCACCCTCGGGCTGCGACTGGCCCGCGCGCAATCCGGCGCGGTGCGCTCGGCCGGGGGCGTTCCGGTGCCGCTGGCCTCGCTGGTCAATGACGAGTTCCGGCATTCGCCGCATTTGATGCTGTCCGACGACCAGTTCCACCCGTCGGCCGCCGGGTACGCGCTGGCCGCCAGCCAGCTGCTGCCCGCGTTGTGCCACGCGCTCGGCGACTTTGCCGGCCAGCCGGTGCCCGCCTTGCCGTCGTCGACAGCCACCGAAGCCGGGCCGGGTTACTCGATGCTGCGGTTGTTCTCCCGGCTGTGGCGGCGGCCCACCACCGGAGTGCCGGCGCCGATAGTGGCGACCACCTCCGGCTAGCCCGTTAACGGTTCGCCGTCGCTCAGCGCTAGATTCGGGACCAGACCACACCCCGAAATGGAGCCGTCATGCCGGAAGCCGTCATTGTTTCAACTGCCCGCTCGCCGATCGGGCGCGCGATGAAGGGGTCGCTGGTCAACGTGCGGCCCGACGACCTGGCCGCGCAGATGGTGCGCGCCGCGCTGGACAAGGTGCCGGGCCTGAACCCGCACCAGATCGACGACCTGATCCTGGGTTGCGGTCAGCCCGCCGGCGAGGCCGGCTACAACCTGGCCCGCGCGGTCGCCGTCGAGCTCGGCTACGACTTCCTGCCCGGCACCACGGTCAACCGCTACTGCTCGTCGTCACTGCAGACCACCCGGATGGCGTTCCACGCGATCAAGGCCGGCGAGGGTGACGCGTTCATCTCGGCGGGCGTCGAGACCGTCTCGCGGTTCGTCAAGGGCAGCGCCGACTCGTGGCCGGACACCAAGAACGCGCTGTTCGACGAGGCCCAGGAACGTTCGGTCGCCGCATCAGCCGGCGCCGACGAGTGGCACGACCCGCGCACCGACGGCAACATCCCGGACGTCTACATCGCGATGGGCCAGACCGCCGAGAACGTCGCTCTGCTGACCGGCGTCAGCCGCGAAGACCAGGACCACTGGGGCGTGCGCAGCCAGAACCGCGCCGAGGAAGCCATCAAGAGCGGGTTCTTCGAGCGGGAGATCGTCCCGGTCACGCTGCCCGACGGCACCACCGTCAGCACCGATGACGGGCCGCGCGCCGGCACCACCTACGAGAAGATCAGCCAGCTCAAGCCGGTCTTCCGGCCCAACGGCACGGTCACCGCGGGCAACGCCTGCCCGCTGAACGACGGCGCCGCGGCGGTGGTGATCACCAGCGACACCAAGGCCAAGGAACTCGGCCTGACGCCGCTGGCCCGCATTGTGGCCACCGGGGTCAGCGGCCTCTCGCCGGAGATCATGGGCTTGGGTCCGATCGAGGCGAGCAAGCAGGCCCTGCAGCGCGCCGGCCTGTCGGTCAAGGACATCGACCTGTTCGAGATCAACGAGGCCTTCGCCGTGCAGGTGCTCGGCTCGGCCCGCGAGCTGGGCATCGACGAGGACAAGCTGAACGTGTCCGGCGGCGCGATCGCCCTGGGCCACCCGTTCGGGATGACCGGCGCCCGGATCACCACCACGCTGCTGAACAACCTGCAGACCTACGACAAGACGTTCGGTCTGGAGACCATGTGTGTCGGCGGCGGTCAGGGCATGGCGTTGATCATCGAGCGGCTCAACTGAGTCCGCTGTTGACTCTGCGTCCACGGCGCCGAAGTGCGAGTCACCTCCGCCGCGGGCGCAGAGTCAACGCTTCCCACGCCCGCTGAACACGGCGAACGACGTCTTGGGCGCGGTGTCGCGATACCACTCTCACGATGGTCCAGCCGATCTCGGCCAAGTACTCCTGTCGCGCCACGTCGTAGGCGTACTGGGCCGGATCAGTCCAATGCTGTCCGCCGTCGTACTCGACGGCCAGCATCTCCTCCTCCCAACCCATGTCGAGGAAATAGCGGCAGTACCCGTCCGCTCCGAGAATCGGGATCTGTGTTCGCGGCCGCGGAAAACCAGCGTTGAGCAACACCAGCCGCAGCCAGGTTTCCCTCGGTGACTGGGCTCCGCCGTCGACTAGGTCGAGTGCGGCTTCGAGCTGACGGAGGCCGCGCGTATGACCATGATTGCCGGCCAGTTCCAGGACATCGCGCACTTTGAAATCGGTTGCCGCCGCGAGGGCGTCGAGCCCGACCACAGCCCGCTGCAGCGATGCGCGCCGACCGATATCGAACGCGGTGCGTTCCGGTGTCGTCACCCAGAAGGGCTCGCAGCGCTGTGTCTCACCGTCTAGCAGCAGATCGTTACGCGTGACGACACCCTGCGGTGCTCTCGCGTTGCGCCATACCAGTTCGATCGCCACATCGTCATCGACCCACCGACTTCCGTGCGTGGCCGCCGCGGCTGCACCGGCGATCACCGCCTCGCGCCCAGACCACAGCCAGGCCGCGACCGTGCGCCGACTCAGAGTGAGCTCGGCGCGCTTGTCGATGTAGACGTTCGGCATGATCGCGCGGTAAAAGCGGCGCAGCTCGTATCTGGTGAGCACCTCGGCGTCAAGCGCCTCGCTACCGACGAATGGCTCAGGACACGGCTTCATGCGCGGATGGTGGCAGCGCCCACCGACATCGCCATTGACTCTGCGTCCATGGCACCGAACTGCGGGTCACCTTCGCCGCTGGCGCAGAGTCAACTGAGTTTTCGACGCCATCAAAAAGGCCGGCACGCAATGCGTGCCGGCCTTTCTGATGTCTACAGCTAATCGTTCTGCAGGTAGCTGAGCAGCCGCAGGATCTCGATGTAGAGCCAGACCAGGGTGACGGTCAGGCCCAGTGCGATACCCCACGCGGCCTTCTCCGGCGCCCCGGCGCGGATCATCTGGTCGGCGGCGTCGAAGTCGATCAGGAAGCTGAACGCCGCGAGGCCGATGCAGACCAGCGAGAAGATGATCGCCAGCGGACCGCCGCTGCGCAGACCCAGGCCTTCGCCGTGGCCGACGCCGAACATGCCCAGCAGCAGGTTGCCCAGCATCATGGCCAGCACACCGAACATGGCGGCCACCATCATGCGGGTGAACTTCGGCGTCACCCGGATGGCACCGGTCTTGTAGACCACGAGCATTCCGACGAACACACCGAGCGTGCCCAGGATGGCCTGGCCGATCATGGCCCCGGCGCTGGTGCTCGACACCGAGAAGTTGGCCAGCAGGAACGAGATGGCTCCGAGGAACAGACCCTCCAGCGCCGCATAGGTCAGCACGATCCCCGGGTTGTCCTGCTTGCGGGCGAACGTCGCGATCATCACCATCGCCAGGCCGCCGAACGCGCCGACGAAGGTGAATGGGGTGGCCAGGGCCTGGTTGGCCTGGACCATGAAGTACGAGACGACCGCGACGGCCGACAGCACTGCCAGGGTGATCCCGGTCTTGGTGACGACGTCATCGATGGTCAGCGGGCGCGAAACACCGGACCGCTGGTCGGCGTACGGAGCATATGGGTCAGCCTGATGAACTGACTGGGTCGCGGCGCCCGCGACGCCGCTCCCGAACTGCGCGTATCCGCCACGCTGCTTGGGCAGCGAGCGAAATACCGGGTTACTGGTCTCCCGCACCGTCGGATCCTCTCGTGAGCTGTGGATTGAGAACTGCGCGAACAACTGATCAACGAACGGTAGTCCAGCGGTGTTCCCTGCGGGCCTACTCCAGATAAACCTTACCCGCGGGCATCCCCACCGCGGTAACGATCTAGATTGCCAGTCAGGCCCCGACCAGCACTCGACCAGGAATTCAAAGAATATTCACTGAGGGAGACTGCGCGCGTGACGGACGAATCCGACGACATTTTGCGCCGTGTCGACAACGGCATCGGCTTTCTGACGCTCAACCGCCCCAAGGCGATCAACTCGCTGAACCAGAACATGGTGGACGGGCTGGGCGCGGCCCTGACGCAGTGGCAACAGGACCCCGACGTCAGCGCCGTGGTGCTCGCCGGGGCCGGTGAACGCGGGCTGTGCGCCGGCGGTGACGTGGTGGCGATCTATCACAGCGCGCGCGCCGACGGTGCCGAGGCGCGGAAGTTCTGGCACGACGAGTATCTGGTGAACGCACAGATCGGCAGCTTCCCGAAGACCTACGTGTCGCTGATGGACGGGATCGTGATGGGTGGCGGCGTCGGCGTCGGCGCGCATGCCAACACCCGGGTGGTGACGGACACGTCGAAGGTGGCCATGCCCGAGGTCGGCATCGGCTTCATCCCCGACGTCGGCGGGGCGTATCTGCTTTCCCGCGCCCCCGGGTCGCTGGGGCTGCACGCCGCCCTGACCGGCGCTCCGTTCTCCGGTGCCGACGCCATCGCCCTGGGTTTCGCCGACCACTTCGTGCCGCACGACAAACTCGACGCGTTGACCCAGTCCATCGCCGACGACGGCGTCGAGCAGGCGATCGCCACCCACGCCATCGAGCCGCCACCCAGTAACCTTGTTGCACAACGCGACTGGATCGACGAATGCTTCGCCGGCGACACTGTGGCCGACATCGTCGCAGCGTTGCGCAGCCACAGTGCCGCCGCGGCCAACGAAGCCGCTGACCTGATCGCCTCCCGCTCCCCCATCGCGTTGTCGGTGACGCTGGAGGCGGTCCAGCGCGCGAGAAAGCTCGACACGCTGGAAGACGTTCTCGCCCAGGACTATCGGGTGTCTTCGGCGTCGCTGCGTTCGCACGACCTGGTCGAGGGCATCCGCGCCCAACTGGTCGACAAGGACCGCAACCCGAAATGGTCGCCGGCCTCGCTGGCGGACGTGACCACGGCGGACGTGGAGGCCTACTTCGCACCCGTCGACGACGAACTGAAGTTCTAGAAAGGCTAGCGATGACCACCTACGAGACGATCCTGGTCGAGCGGGACGACCGCGTCGGCACGATCACGCTCAACCGGCCGAAGGCGCTCAACGCGCTGAACAGCCAGGTGATGGACGAAGTCACTTCCGCGGCTTCAGAATTCGACAGCGATCCGGGCATCGGAGCGATCATCATCACCGGCTCGGAGAAAGCCTTCGCCGCCGGTGCCGACATCAAGGAGATGTCGAGCAAAACGTTCTCCGAGGTGTTCGACGCCGACTTCTTCGCACCCTGGGCCAAGCTCGCCGCGGTGCGCACGCCGACGATCGCCGCGGTGGCCGGATACGCCCTCGGCGGCGGCTGTGAGCTTGCGATGATCTGTGACGTGCTGATCGCCGCCGACACCGCGAAGTTCGGCCAGCCGGAGATCAAGCTGGGTGTGCTGCCCGGCATGGGCGGCTCGCAGCGGTTGACCCGGGCCATCGGCAAAGCCAAGGCGATGGACCTGATCTTGACCGGCCGCAACATCAACGCCGACGAGGCCGAGCGCAGCGGCCTGGTGTCGCGCGTGGTGCCGGCGGCCGATCTGCTCACCGAGGCCAAGGCCGTCGCCACCACGATCTCGCAGATGTCGCGGTCGGCGTCGCGGATGGCCAAGGAAGCGGTGAACCGGGCCTTCGAGTCCACCCTCACCGAAGGCCTGCTCTACGAACGACGGCTGTTCCATTCGGCTTTCGCGACCGATGACCAGTCCGAGGGCATGGCGGCGTTCGTCGAGAAGCGGCCACCGAACTTCACCCACCGCTGAGGACTTTCCGGTGAGCGGGTCGGGGCCGCCGCGCCGTAGCGCCTGGTGGGTCAGGCACTACACCTTCACCGGCACCGCGGTCGGACTGGTGTTCATCTGGTTCTCGATGACGCCGTCGCTGCTGCCGCGCGGACCGCTGTTCCAGAGTCTGGTCAGTGGGATCGCCGGCGCGACCGGATACGCGATCGGGGTTTTCGCGGTGTGGCTGGTCCGCTTCATGCGGTCGCAGGACACCAGCCCTCCCGCGCCGCGGCTGGCCTGGCGCGTCCTGATCGCCGTCGGCGCGGTCGGCATGATCGCGATGGTGGTGTGGTTCCACGTCTGGCAGGACCGGGTGCGCGACCTGATGGGCGTCAAACACCTTGCGCGGATGGACTATCCGCTGACGACGGCGCTGTCGTTGATCGTGCTGTTCGGGATCGTCGAGGCCGGCCAGCTGACCCGCCGGCTGATCCACTTCCTGGATTTGCGGCTGGATCGCTTTGCACCGCCGCGGGTTTCGGCGGTGATCGTGGTGTCGTTGCTGGTCGTGCTGACCATCGCGTTGCTCAACGGCGTCGTGGTGAAGTTCGCGATGCGGACCATGAACAACACTTTCGCCGCCGTCAACGACGAGCTGGATCCCGACACCGCCGCGCCCCGGACACCGCTGCGGTCCGGTGGGCCGCAGTCGCTGGTGTCCTGGGAGTCACTGGGCCATCAGGGCCGCATCTTCATCCGCGGCGGACCCAGCGTCAAGCAGCTCACGACCTTCAACGGCGCGCCCGCGACCGAGCCGATCCGGGCGTACGCGGGGCTGAACTCCGCCGACGGCATCACCGCCACAGCGGAGCTGGCCGCGCGAGAGTTGCAGCGCGCGGGCGGTTTACAACGGGCGGTGATCGCGGTCGGCACCACCACCGGCACGGGTTGGATCAACGAGGCCGAAGCCGACGCGCTGGAGTACATGTACAACGGCGACAGCGCGGTCGTCAGCATGCAGTACTCCTTCCTGCCGAGCTGGCTGTCGTTCCTGGTGGACAAGGAGAACGCCCGGCATGCCGGCCAGGCGCTGTTCGAGGCCGTCGACCGGCTGGTGCGCCGGTTGCCGGAGGCGCAGCGGCCCAAGCTGGTGGTGTTCGGCGAGAGCCTGGGCTCGTTCGGCGGCGAAGCCCCGTTCCTGAGCCTGAACAACGTGCTGGCCCGCACCGACGGCGCACTGTTCTCCGGACCGACGTTCAAGAACACCATCTGGACCGACCTGACCGCGACTCGCGACCGCGGCTCCCCGGAATGGTTGCCGATCTACGACCGCGGCCACAACGTCCGCTTCGTAGCGCGTGCCGCTGACCTGAATCGGCCTGGCCCGCAATGGGATACACCACGAGTAGTCTATCTGCAGCATGCGTCCGACCCGATCGCGTGGTGGCACCCCGGTCTGCTGTTCAGCGAGCCGGACTGGTTGCGCCAACGGCGCGGTTACGACGTCCTTCCCGAGACGACGTGGATCCCGGTAGTGACGTTCCTGCAGATCTCGGCCGATATGGCGGTCGCGCAGGACGTTCCGGACGGGCACGGCCACGACTACGTCGGCGATGTCGCGGACGGGTGGGCGGCGGTATTGCAGCCGCCGGGGTGGTCTCCGGACAAAACCAGCCGGCTGCGTCCGCTGTTGCACGCCAGCGACGGCTAACGCCAGGTGAACGGGCGCTGTGAGTATGCCCCCGGTTTTGCGTTGTCCCTGAGTTTGCCCAGCGGTCGGTGGCACGATCCATGGATAGCGATCCCGCGGAGGGAGTGGGCGATGACTCGGACGTTTGCCAAGATCGTGGTGGCCGGAGCGTTGACCGCCCTGCCTGTCTGCGCGGTGAGCCTGCCCGCTAGCGCGGCGGCCGCGTCGGACGTGGCGCACAGCGTCGCCCCGGCGCCGGCGGATCCGCCGAACGACCCGACTCCGCCTCCACCGCATGGGGAGTACTACAACCCCAACGACGCGAACGACTGGTGGGTCAGCGGCGATTCCGGCGGAGGCGGAGGGGGCGGCTGAACCCGGCCGGGGCTAGGCCGAACCAAGGACGCCGGCGTTAGCCAGCGCGTGGTAGCCGCCGACCACGTCGGTGGCGCGGTGCAGTCCGAGTTCCTGCAGCGCCGCGGCGGCCAGGCTCGAGGTGTAGCCCTCCGAACACAGCACCACCCACTCGACGTCATCGCCGACGGCTTCAGGCAGTCGGGCGTCGCTGGTGGGATCGCAGCGCCACTCCAGCACGTTGCGCTCGATGACGAGCGGCCGGAGACCCTCGGGCAGTTCACCCTCACGCGTGCGCTGGGCCTGCGGCCTGATGTCGACAAGCAGCGCGCCGCGGCGCAGTGCCGCGGGAACTTCGTCGGCGGTCAGGCGACGCAATCCCGCCCGCGCCGACTCAAGCACGTGGTCGATCCGGCTCACGACTTCTCCGGCTGATCGGTCAACTCAGTTCGCTTGCGCCGCAACCGATGTTCGTCGGTCACCTCGTAGTAGGACATCACGGTCAGCGGCGGCGAATAGGCGTGCACACTCAGTGACGGCTCCTGCGGGCCGGACAGCGCCGCCACCGAGGCGCGCGGGCCGGTCGGCGCCCACACCACGTCGTGCACCCAGCCCAGCGGGAAAGCGGCCTGATCACCGGCCTGAAGTCGCCGGCAGCGCAATTGGTCTCCATCCCAACGGAATTCGTCCAGCGAGCCGGACAGCAGCGTGACAGCGCCGAGCGATCCGCCGTGGTCGTGCAGCTCGGTACGGTGCCCCGGCACCCAGCTGATCAGCCAGACGTCGACCTCGTCGTCGCCGTGCAAACGGGCGAACCAGCGGTCGTCGGTGGGCACTCCGCCCGGCGGCACAACGTGGTCATAGCGGCCGCTGAGCACGTCGTCAGCGGTCCGATCGGTGAGGTGCAGGAGGTCGGCCAGGCGCAGCCGGGTCGGCCCGGGAACCGATCGCAGCCGCGATGGCCGAGGCAGGACGGGCGCGGGCGCGACGTGTGCAGAAAGCATGCAGGAAGACTCCAGAGCGAACGGGCGTATTGAGGGGGCGGCGGCTAAGAAGGCCGACAACACTCCCAAAACCGCGTTCGCTGCATCACGGCCGCCAGTCTTGCATAGATTGAGCTGATGCGGCGCCGCCCAACTGTTCCCTTGACGTGGGGCGCGGCCGCACTTCTGGGCGTCGCGTGCGCCGCCGCCGGATGCTCGTCGGGCGGGCCGAAAGCCACTCCGGGCGCCGCGACTCCGTCGAGCGTCGCCGTGCCGGCACCGGTTGCGCCCGGCGCGGTCGCGACCTCTCCCGCGGGTGTCACGACCAAGATCGACGTGCCTGCGCACTCCACCGAAGAGGAGTACTACCAGGCGTGTCATGCGGCGACGGTGTGGATGCAGGGCCACCCCGGCGACCACGGGACGCTCACCGAGCGCTACCTGGCGGCCGTCCAGACACCCGGCGCGGTCGGGCCGGGCACCTGGAACATCGCCTGGGCCGCATTGCCGCTGGCACGACAGGCCGGAGTGATCGTCGCGGCCCGCGCCGCGGCCGAGAACGAATGCGGCTGAGGGGCGCACAGGCCGAGGCCGCAGTTCGGATCACGATTGATAAAACCCGGGCCGGGCAGGCGAAGATGGAGCCATGACCGACCCAGACATCACGGCCGAGCAGGGACCGGGGCTACTGGACGCGCCTCGCCCCACGGTCGCGCTCGCGCTCGGCAGCGGCGGGGCCCGCGGATACGCCCACATCGGGGTGATCCGCGAGCTGCATGATCGCGGCTACCAGATCGTCGGGGTGGCGGGCTCCTCGATGGGCGCGCTCGTCGGCGGGTTGCAGGCGGCGGATCGGTTGGACGAATTCGCCGATTGGGCAAGGTCTTTGACGCAGCGCGCGATCCTGCGGCTGCTCGATCCGACGCTCACCGCGGCCGGCGTGCTGCGGGCCGAGAAGATTCTCGACGCGGTGCGTGACATCCTCGGCGCCGTCAAAATCGAAGAACTGCCGATTCCCTACACCGCGGTGGCAACGGATCTGCTGGCCGGAAAGTCGGTCTGGCTGCAGCGCGGGCCGGTCGACGAGGCGATCCGGGCTTCCATCGCGATTCCGGGAGTCATCTCGCCGTACGTCGTCGGTGGACGGTTGCTGGCCGACGGCGGGATCCTCGATCCGCTGCCGATGGCGCCGATCGCCGCCGTCAACGCCGACCTGACCATCGCGGTCAGCCTGTCGGGCAGCGAGACCGGCGACGAGCCCGAGCCGGAGCCGCGGTCGTCGGGTGAGTGGCTCAACCGTGTGCTGAGCAGCACGTCGGCCCTGTTCGACTCGCCGACGGCGCGATCGGTACTGAGCCGGTTCGGGGCGTCCGGCCCGGACGACGCCGACGAGGCCGACGGGCCGGCCGCGGACTTTTCCGTCGAACCCGAGGTGCCCAAGCTGGGCAGCTTCGAGGTGATGAACCGGACCATCGACATCGCCCAGGCGGCGTTGGCCCGCCACACGCTGGCGGCCTACCCGCCGGATCTATTGATCGAGGTGCCGCGCTCGGCGTGCCGAAGCCTCGAATTCCACCGTGCCGCCGAGGTGATCGACGTCGGACAGGAATTGGCGTCGACGGCGCTGGACACCGTCGACGTGCACCGCCGCGTCACCTGAGCCACGGCGCGCTACCCGACTCCCAGAAAGGCCGCGACCCCTGCGGCTTCCCGCCGTCCCTGCACGCGGCCGGCCTCAGCGCACGCCGGGCGGCAGCGCGGATCCAGCGGATTGGGCCCGAACGCGGCAATCGACTCGTCGTCGGCGAACAGGCCGAGCACCTCGCCGCGGAATTCGACGAGTTCGGACGCCGCCCCGGCTCCGAACGCCGACGGTGCCGACACCCCGGCCGGCACCAAAACCGCTGCTGCGGAAAACTCTTCGACCAGATGTAGGTTGATCGTGCTGCCGATGCCGCCGTCCATGAAGCGCCGATCGCCGATCGTCACCGCGGGCCACGCGCCCGGCACCGCGCAACTGGCGGCAACGGCGTCGACGAGATCCACGCCGGAGTCGCGATCGAACACCACCAACTCACCGGTGTCGATGTCGACAGCGGTGATCCACAGCGCCTGTTCGGGCCAGTCATGGCGGGGCAACCGCTGCGCGATCACCTCGCGTCGGACCGGCTCGGCCACCGTCGTGGCGGCCAGCGCCACCGCGCCGATGCGCTGTCGCCGCTCCATCAGCGTCGCTTCAGGATCCGCAACGACGGCCAGGAAGAGATCGGCGATGTCCTCGATTTCGACGCCGGGATCGATTTCGGGCGATGCTTCACCGATCTGCCGCTCGAACAGTTCCAGCAGATCCACGCCACTGCTGATCTGCGCGACGACCGCCGAGCCGGCCGAAGTGCCCAGCAGCACAGCCGAATCCAGCAGTGCCCGCGCGGCGGCGGGCTGTTCGTCGGCGATGCCGAGCAGAATCCCGGTCTCCCAAGCGATTCCGGCGACGCCACCGCCGCCCAGGACCAGCGCTTGACTCGTCATCGAGCCGCCGGGTGCAGTGACGCCCGGGCTGCGGGGCTCAGCTCCTCGATGCGCAGCAAGTGTCGCGGCGGATCCGGCAGCACCAGGTCCCGCGTGACCTGCAGCGCGGAATCGACGTGCACCAGCTCACCCGGCTCGAGCAGGCGCCAGCGCTCGGCATCGTCCATCGGCTCGGTGGCGAACACCACCGACGGCTGCTGGTGCAGAGTATGCGAGTCGGCGCGAATCCGGTTGGTGCGCAGATGGAACCGATGCTGCGCAGCCGACTTGCGGCGATCCGAGACGTAGAGCTCGTGCGACTCCGGGTAGCGCAACGCCCACAGATCGGTGGCGGTGCTGAGCAGGATGTTGACCGCATAGATCGGCACGTTGTCGGCCAGCCAGCGCATCGCGTCGACCAGGCCGGTCCCCACATCGCCGTCGCGCGCCCGGATCGATGCGGTGATCAACGCGAACACCCGCTCGGAGTCGGTCTGCCCCTTCACCACATCGGCGGCGCCCACTTCACGCAGCCGCGCGTCGAGAACGTCGAGACCCTGCAGGATGCCGTTGTGCGCGAAGATGCGGCCGTCTTGCAGGAACGGGTGGGTGTTGACCGCGTCGTGTGAGCCGGTGGTGGCGTAGCGGACGTGGGCGATGAAGGTGGTTCCGGTCAGATCGTGTGCTTCAGTTGCGAATTCGGCATCCTGCCACGCCGCGATGGGCTGCTTGTACACCTGCGGACGGCCCTGGCCGTCGAAGACCCCGAGCCCACTGCCGTCCGGGTTACGCCTGCTCTGCTCGGCGAGATTGTCCGGCGCGTCCAGTAACCAGAAGGTCGCGGTCACAACGTTGGTCCCGGCGTGGAGCCCGAAGAGTCGGCACATCGGTGAGCAGGTTACCGTGCCAGCCCGGGGGCCGCGCGGCCGGTGATCAAGGGCAGGTCGAAGAACGTCTGGATACCGGGGGCGGCAGCGCAGGTCGCCGGGACGGCGTTGACGCAGTGCGCCGCCGTCGCGACCACTCCGGGATTGCTCTTCAGCCCCGCGGCCACGCTCTCCGGCTGCCACCCTTTGATCGTGACAAAGGTGTCCGGGTGTCCACGGACCTCGATCTCGTAGCGCTCACCACCCGGCCCGAAAGACCAGGGCGGATCCAGGTTCTCCTCCCCCATCAACCAGTTGACCGTGATCCGTACGACGGCGGTGTCGCCGACCAGCGCCTCCCAATGGAATCGGCGGCCCGCCACCTGACCCTCTTCGATCACTCCGATCGGCGAGTCGATCGGCCCGGTCGCCACCGCCACCTCCTGCGAGGTCCGGATCTGCGGATCGGCGTCGAAGCCGATCTTGTCCACACACAACCGAACCGACTGGAAGAATCCACCATCGAGGATTTTCTGCATCGGCCCGGTCAGTGCCTTGTCCGGTTCGCCACCGAAACCCATCACGTAGCGCAGCACGTCCGGCGCACCGTAGGTCCGAAGGTCGGAATACTCCTCGGCGCGAACAAAATTCACGCCGGTCGACATCACCGACAGTAGGAGCGGAAACAGCTCGGTCGCCGCGCCCGGGCCGATACCGGCGCCGTGCAGGGTGACGTTGCCGGCTTTGGCGGCTTCCTCCAGCGGAGCGGCTTCCTTGTCGCCCGGGTAGAACCAGCCGACGGGTGTGATCACGTTCTTGCCGGAGCGCAGCAACGCCGCGACCTCGTCGGCGTTGGGCAGCAGCGGGGCGTAGATCACCGCGTCGGCATCCAGCGCGAGAATCTCCTCGGCGTCGTTGGTCGCGGTCACCCCGAGCGGCGACCAGTCGACGATCTCACCGACATCCTTGCCGCTCTTGGCTTCCGAGTGAACCCAGCATCCGGCGAGCTCCAGGTCGGGGTGTTCGAGAATGCCCCTGATCGCGGCCACGCCCACCGACCCCGTTGCCCATTGCACGACCCGCAGGCTCATGACTGCCCTCTCAATCTCGCGCTTCGCTGACCTCGTAGACGTCGTCGGCGTAGCGAGATCGGATCGTCTTCTTGTCGTACTTGCCGACGCTGGTGCGGGGAATCTCGTCGACGAACGTCCACCGCTCCGGCAGCCACCAACGGGCAACCTTGTCGGACAGAAACTTTCGTAGATCGTCGGCGCTCACGCCCGCGCCCTCATCGACGACGACCACCGCCAGTGGCCGCTCCTGCCAACGCTCGTCGGGAACCGCCACCACGGCCGCCTCGACCACGTCGGGATGCGCGATCAACGCATTCTCCAGGTCGACCGACGAAATCCATTCCCCACCAGACTTGATCACGTCTTTGGCGCGGTCGGTCAAGGTGATGAAGCTGTGTTCGTCGAGGCGTCCGACATCGCCGGTGCGCAACCAGCCATTGTCGAACTTGGAGTCGTCGTGGCCCTTGTAGTACGACGTGGTGATCCACGGGCCACGGACCTCCACCTCGCCCACGGCCTCGTTGTCGTTGGGCAGCACCCGGCCGTCGTCGTCGACGATCCGGGCCTCCACACCGCACAGCGGCTGGCCCTGGGTCGCCCGGAACGTCCAGTGCTGCTCCTCGGGTGTGCCCGGTGGCGGCCAGGCCATGGTGGCCGTCGGCGACGTCTCGGTCATGCCCCAGAGCTGGCGGATCTGAACACCGTGGCGCTCCTCGAAGGCACGCATCATCGACACCGGCACCGCTGAGCCGCCGCTGGGCACGATGCGCAGCGAGGACACGTCGCGGTCGGGGTTCTTCTCCAGGTAGTGCATGACGTCGTTCCAGATGGTCGGCACCGCACCGGCGATCGTGGGGCGCAGTGTCTCGATCATGTCGACCAGCGACTTGGCGTCCAGGTGCCGATCGGGCAGCACCAGGTCGGCGCCGGCCATCAGCGCGCCGTAGGGCAGGCCCCAGGCGTTGGCGTGGAACATCGGCACGATGGGCAACACCGAGTCGCTGGAACCGACACCGATGCCGTTGCTGGTACAGATCGCCATCGTGTGCAGGTAACTCGAGCGGTGGCTGTAAACGACCCCTTTCGGGTTGCCGGTCGTCCCGCTGGTGTAACACATTGCGGCCGCAGAGTTTTCGTCGACCTCCGGCCAATCGAACTCGGTCGGTTCGTTGTCGACGACGTCGGCATAGCGCAGCACGGTCTTGCCCGATCCTTCAAGCGCGGAGATGTCGCCGTCGCCCACCGCGATCACGGTGTGAACGGTTTCGAGCTCGCCGAGGATCGGCGCCAGCAGGTTGACCAGCGACACATCGATCAGCACCACCCGGTCTTCGGCCTCATTGGCGACGAAGACGATCTGCTCGGGGAACAACCGGATGTTCAGCGTGTGCAGCACCGCCCCCATCGACGGCACCGCCGTGTAGGCCGTCAGGTGCTCGGCGTTGTTCCACATGAAGGTGGCAACCCGCTCGTCGCCACCGACACCCAACTGCCGCAACGCATTCGCCAGCTGAGCGGCCCGTTCACCGAGCTCGGCATAGCTGCACTCCCGGTAGCCGTCACCGGTCGCGGTGAATACCTTGCGGGCTCCGTGAACGCGAATGGCGTGTCGCAGGATTGAGGTGATCGTCAGGGGAAAGTTGTGCATGGTGCTGAGCATCGATCGACCGCCTCAGGTTGCGCCGCTTGGCTACCTAACCGGGCCGGCCCGCCACCACCAACCCTCGTGGCCGATCATTGCACGCCGGGTCAACCGCCATGCGGCGATGCGGCGGCTACGCCAGGGTCGGCTCGAGCATCAGCAGGTCGGTGAAAGCCCACCCGGACGGCGCGGCCGACTCGTCGTCCGACGTCAGCGCACCGGCCGCGGTCGCGGTGATGGTCAACTCGGTGACCGTGCCGGCGTAGTCGGCGACGTACAGCCGCAGGCCGTCCGGGCTCTCGACCACACATGACGGCTGGTCGCCGACGGTGATGCTGCCGAGCACGTCCTGAGTCACGGTGGACCACACGGTCACATGTCGATCGCCGACCAGGTAGGCCCGCTCGCCCTGACGGCTGACTTTGAGCTGTGCGAGTGCGCCTGCGGCGTCGCCGATCTTGTACGTCGCGTTGATCGCCGAGTTGCGTGGGTCCCTGACGTCCACGACGTCCAGCACGGTACCGAAGTCGGGACCGCAACTGCCCACGTAGGCGACCGCACCGTTCGGGCTGAGCGCGATATCCCGGATGGGCGAACCGATTTCGACGGTGCCGACCACGCGGTGGCGGTCGGTGTCGATCACCACGAGCTGCGCGGTGGCCGCACTGTTGGCCGCGACGTAGAGACGCCGGCCGTCCGGGCTGACCCGCACGCAGTCGACGGTGGCGGCTGCGATGGCAAGGAATTGCTGGGTGCCGGCCGCGGTGTCGAGGATGGCGACGCCGACACCGTCGGCACCGGTCCGCCCGGCATAGACGTAGCGTCCGTTCGGGCTCACCGCCAAGTCGGTCACGCCGAACGCCACCGGATGGGTCGCGACGATCCGCTCGTAGTATGTGTCGAACACCAGGATCTCGTCCTGCGCGGTGGACACGCTGCTCACGTAGGCACGGTGGCCGAACATGGCAACGGCGGTCGGCTCGTCGACGTCGGTCACCGTCAGCGCCGCGACGCCATCGGCGGTGTGGACCAGCGAGACGCTGTCGTCGCCGTAGTGGGTGACCGTCAGCCGCGCACCGTCGGAGCTGACGGCGATACCGCTGACCGCTCCGCGACCGGCGTTGATTGCGCCGATCGCCGAGAATCCTTTGGCCTCGTTCAACTCGGGAGCTACATCGCTCACAGTGCTACCAGCCTTACTTGTTGGTCCGCTGGACGGACGTTTGGCGTCTGAGCGGGAAACGCATATCGCGTCTCGATGTTTCCGCGGGCAGCGCTCTCAGATCCCTGCTCGTCAGCGCCTCAGGCGCAGGTTCCGCCGAGTCTAACGGCTGCAATTGCCCAGGGATCGCGTGAATTCATCGATTGTCGCCCGGGTCACTCGGTTAACTCAGGGCGTCCTTAAGCAATACATACGAACTGGTGCATCTGGCCTCAGAGAGCAAACACAGCAACCCATTTCGCCAGGCAGTTCCTGCTCTGCGCGAAGCTGAAACGAATCTTGGACGACAGCGACGATCGACGGCAGTTTTCTTATTGTTTCTTGCAAAAGAGTCCGATATCACAAGTGTTCGACACGCCCGCAGATCGTCGCGTTGCCCGCACGCCGGGGGTGACCCATAATCCCGAGGTGGGCGACGCACGCGACGACGTGGTCAGCCGCCAGTACGAGCGGTGGCGTTATCCGCCCCCCATCGCCGACCTCGCCGCCTGGACCACCACCGACTGGGAGTGGTTCGACCCTGCGCACGCCCATCGGGTGCTGTGGCCCGACCGCGACTACCGTCCCGACCTCGACATCCTGATCGGCGGGTGCGGCACCAATCAGGCAGCGGTATTCGCATTCAACAACCCGGGCGCAAACGTCGTGGCGGTCGACATCAGCCAGCCGTCGCTGGATCACCAGCAGTACCTGAAGGACCGGCACGGGCTGCACAATCTGCGACTGCATCTGCTTCCGATCGAAGAAGTCTCGACGCTCGGACGCCAGTTCGACCTAGTGGTGTCGACCGGCGTCCTGCATCACATGGCCGATCCGCTGGCCGGTCTGAAGGCGCTTGCCGGATGCCTGCGGCCCGATGGGGTGATGGCCTTGATGCTCTACGCCAAGTACGGACGCATCGGAGTCGAGTTCCTCGAATCGGTTTTTCGCGATTTAGATCTGCGCCAAGATGAAATATCTGTCCAGCTGGTCAAGGACACTCTGGCGACCTTGCCTGCAGACCACCCGATTCAGAGCTACCTCAAGATTGCGCACGATCTGCGCGACGATGCCGCTCTGGTGGACACCTTTTTGCACGGTCGCGCGCGCAGCTATACCGTCGACGACTGCCTCGATCTGGTGGATTCGGCCGGTTTAGTGTTTCAGGGGTGGTTCCAAAAGACGCCGTATTATCCGCACGACCTTTTCGCACCAACGAACAGCTTTTTGCCGGCGGTTAATGCATTGCCAGAGAACAAAATCTGGTCGGTGATGGAACGAGTGCAAACGTTGAACGGCTGCCACTTCTTCATGGCGTGCCGGCCCGAGCGGCCGAAAGCCAGCTACAGCATTGACTTCTCCGCGCCTGGGGGCTTGGACTACGCACCTGTGATGCGGATGAGATGCCGCGTTGAAGGCGACGAAGCACTGTGGCCGGCCGGACGCGTGCGTCTCAACCCGGCCCAACTGGCGTTCACCCGAAATGTCGACGGTCGCCGCACAATCCGGGCCATCGCAGCGGAAGTGGCTCGGCATGAGGTCCCAAACCAGGTTAGTACCGCAGATTTGGAACGGTTCGGCCGCAACCTGTTTCAGTCGCTGTGGCGTTTGGACTTCGTCGCGGTGGCTTTGAATGGGTAACAAAGGCCGCTCGTTGTGACCGGGACCACACTCTGAGCCGCGACGGACTATTCGGTGCCCCCAGTCGGACTCGAACCGACACTGGGCGGATTTTAAGTCCGCTGCCTCTGCCAATTGGGCTATGGGGGCCCAGCGACGAATCTAGCGTGTTAACGCCAGATTCCATCGCGCACCCGTTATCGCAGGATGGTGAACGAGAAGTGTTAAAAGTTTGGCCGTGCTTGTTAAGAAGCCATTAACCCGCTGGGCAAGGCGACCGCGGCTCGGCCAAGGTTAACCGCATGGACGCCAGCGACGCCCGGCCGACACCTTTGTATTAATCACCGTGGCCGACTGCCGTACGGAGTCGGTTTTAACCAGGAGACTTAGATGGCCTTCGTCAACACGCAGCCCGCGGCGATCGCGGCAGCCGCGCAACAGCTTGAGGGGATCGGTAACTCGTTTGCCGCGGAAAGTAGCGGCGCAGCGACCTCGACCACCGATCTGATTCCTGCCGCCTCTGACGAGGTGTCAACTTTGCAGGCAGGGGTGTTCTCGACCTACGGGAAGCTCTACCAAACGGTCAGCGCCCAGGCTCAGGCTATCCACCAGCAGTTTGTGAACCTGATGAACCAAAGCTCCGGCTCTTACTTAGAGACCGAAGCCGCCAATCAGGCCGGCGCCGCTGCCAGCTCCTTGGCCAGCGCTGGGTCGTCCGCCGCGAGCACCGCGGCCACCGACCCGGTGGAGAGCCTGGCCGGCTGGATCAACGGCGTGACCACTACTTTGAGCAGCTCGCCCCTGAACAGCAACCTGGCCAACCTCGGCAACATTCAGGTTGGTAACTATGCGTCCGCCGCTTCGGACCTGTTCGGAATGTTCGGCGGCGGTCTGCTCACCGCGTTGTCCGGCCCCGCCACCGCGGGCGCCGACATCGGTGGCCTGGGCACCGCCTTGGCCGGTAACGTCGTACCCGCGCCTGGCATAGGCGGCGGCGCGGTGGGCGGCGCGCCGATACTGGCGTCGGCCGGCGGAGGATCTTCCATCGGCGCCCTCTCGGTACCGCCGAGCTGGGCCGGCGGAGCCGGCATCTCATTGACCGGCGCGCCCGCCACATTGGCGTCGCAGAGCTTCACCGCCGGCGCGCCAACCACTGGTGGCATGACGAACGGGATCGCCGGGATGCCTGCGGTCGCCAACGGCGGCCGTGGCGGCTCGAGCTTTGGCGCTCCACGCTATGGCGTCAAGCCAAAGGTCATGCCCGCGTTGCCTAAGCCGACACTCACCTGAGAACCACCACACACCAACCGCAATCGGTTAACGAGAAGACGGGATTGAAGAGAAATGGTTCTTGATTTCGCAGCACGACCGCCGGAGATCAACTCCGCACTGATGTATGCCGGCGCGGGAGCAGGGCCAATGATCGCTGCCGCCTCGACGTTGAGCAGCCTGGGCGCAGAATTGGCCACGAACGCTTCGGCCTACGACTCGGTGATCTCTCAGCTCGGCTCCGAGTGGCAGGGCCCATCCTCGGCGGCCATGGCCACCGCCGCCCAGCCTTACATCGAGTGGCTGGACACCACCTCTGCGCAACTGCAGCAGGCCGCCATCCAGGCCACCTCGTCGGCAGCGGCATATGAGGCGGCGTTCTCGGCGGTGATTCCACCTCCGGTGATCGCCGCCAATAGGGCCCAGCTCGCAGTGCTGGTCGCGACAAACGTTTTAGGCCAGAACACGCCAGCAATCGCGGTTAACGAGGCCATGTACGCCGAGTTTTGGGCGCAGGACGCGGCCGCGATGTTCGGGTATGCCGGCGCCTCCGCAGCCGCCGCGCAACTGTCGCCGCTGACTCCGCCGGCCGAAAACACAAACCCCGGTGGAGCGGAAGCACAAGGTGCCGCGGTCAGCAGCGCGGTCAATAGTGACGCCACGTCGTCAGGACTCAACGGTTTACTCGGCAATCTGCAAAACTCGCTGTCTTCAATCGCCAACCCGGCGGCCAGCGCAGCGGCCGCCAGCCCGATCACGGACCTCTACGACTCTATCCAGGGCTTGTTCGGCGTCCCGATGGTGGCAAACTCCATCAACACCGCCAATGTTACAGCGTCGTGGATGATGATGAATGCCATCGGCAACGTCGCACTCATTAACCACTTCATAGGCAACGCTCCCTTCGGTGTCACGATCGGCGATGTCACACCGCTGGGTGCGGGGTTGGGCTTCGGCACGACGCTGGCAGGTTCGTCGTCCGGACTGGGCGGCGCAACGCTGGCCGGAATGGGCTCTGCGGGCTCCGTCGGCGGGATGTCGGTGCCTACGAGCTGGGCCGCCAATGCGCCCGTCACCCTCGCCGCCAACGAGAGTGTGCTGTCCGGCAGCGGCTGGACCGCAGCCGCCGACGCGAGCGCGACCGGTACCGGTGGAGCGCCGGGCATCATGCCCGGCATGGCATCCGCGGGCAAGGGCGGAATGGGCCTGAGCGGGCCGCGCTACGGCGTCAAGCCCAAGGTCATGCCGAAGGTGCTCATCTAAGAATCAGCAGGACAGCGACGCCGCCGCCCTGTACCAGATATTCCGGATCAATAAGGAGAAAATCATGCCCACACGCTTTATGACCGACCCGCACGAGATGCGGGCCATGGCAGGCCGTTTCGACGTCCACGCCCAGACCGTCGAGGACGAGGCCCGCAAGATGTGGGCGTCGAGCCAGAACATCGCCGGGGCCAGCTGGAGCGGTATGGCTCAGGCCACCTCCTACGACACCATGGGCCAGATGAACACGGCCTTCCGCAACATCGTCAACATGCTGCACAGCGTGCGTGAC
>NZ_PKEK01000007.1 GCF_002863225.1 Mycobacterium sp.
AGCACGATGGCCAGCTGAGCGGTGGACGCCCCGGTCACCATGTTGCGGGTGTACTGGATGTGGCCCGGAGTGTCGGCGATGATGAATTTGCGCTTGGGCGTTGCGAAGTAGCGGTAGGCGACGTCGATGGTGATGCCCTGTTCCCGCTCGGCGCGCAGGCCGTCGGTGACCAGCGACAGGTCGGTGTATTCGTGGCCGCGGTCTTTAGAGGTGCGCTCGACCGAGGCCCACTGGTCGTCCATCACGGCCTTGGAGTCGTAGAGCAGCCGCCCGATCAGCGTCGACTTGCCGTCGTCGACCGAACCGGCAGTCGCGATGCGCAGCAATGTAGCCATCAGAAGTACCCCTGCCTCTTGCGATCTTCCATGCCCGCTTCGGAGATCCGATCGTCGGCCCGGGTGGCGCCACGTTCGGTCAGCCGCGAAACCGCCGTCTCGGCAACGACTTCGGCGACGGTGGCCGCCTCGGATTCCACACAGCCGGTGCAGGTGACGTCGCCGACGGTGCGGAACCGGACAGTTTTCTCGACAACCTCCTCGTCGGCACGGGGCTGCAGGTGTTTGTCGACCGCCAGCAGCATGCCGTCGCGGGAGAAGACTTTCCGCTGATGGGCGTAGTAGATCGACGGCAGCTTGATCTTCTCCGCGCCGATGTAGGACCAGATGTCGAACTCGGTCCAGTTGGACAGCGGGAACACCCGGATGTGCTCACCCTTGTAGTGCCGGCCGTTGTAGATGTTCCACAGCTCGGGCCGCTGAGCCTTGGGGTCCCACTGCCCGAACTCGTCACGGAAGCTGAACACCCGCTCCTTGGCGCGAGCCTTCTCCTCGTCGCGCCGGGCGCCGCCGAACGCGGCGTCGAAGTTGTTCTCCCGAATGGCCCGCAGCAGCGTCACCGTCTGCAACGGGTTGCGCGATGGAATGGTCTCGACGACGCGGCCGGCGTCGATGTCGTCCTGCACCTTCGCGACGACCATCCGCACGCCGGTTTCGGCGACCAGCTCGTCGCGCGTGGCGATCACCTCGTCGAAGTTGTGGCCGGTGTCGACGTGCATCACCGGGAACGGCAGACGGCCGGGCCGAAACGCCTTGATCGCCAGCTGCAACATCACGATCGAGTCTTTGCCTCCGGAGAACAGCAGCACCGGACGCTCGAACTCGGCCGCCACCTCGCGAATGATGTGGATCGCCTCGGCTTCCAGTGACCGCAGGTGGCTCAACTCGTATTGCCCGGCCGCGGGTGCCTCTTGGCTCGTCATCAACCCTCCCTATCTTCGGTAAAGTTGGTTGATTTGGTCAGGATTACAGACATTGCCAAGTATGAAACCAGCAAGGTCGTGCGGCTGTCAACGAATTCGCGGTGTTCGACAGGAGTTGGGGGGTTCGATGTGCCCACCTCTGAGCGACAAACGGCTCGGTGATATCACCCGTGCTCACGAAATGAAAAAAGAAACAGTGCCCAGGTCAGTGACAGCAGGGACTGGTGGGACTCGGACGGCGCACCCGGCGTCGCCACCGGCACACCCGGCACGCCCGACGCGATGAGCCCTAGAGCGTGACCTCGTCGAGTTTGCCGGTGGCGACGTCGAAGATGAAGCCGCGTACCGAGGTGTGCTTGGTGACGAACGGGCTGTTCTCGATGCGCTGCAGCGACTGCCGGACGTCCTCGGCGAGATCGGGGAAGGCCTCCGCCGACCACGGTGGCTTGACCCCGGTCTCGTCCTGGATCGCGCGCTTGAAGTCGTCGTCGGTGAAGGTCAGCATCCCGCAGTCGGTGTGGTGGATCAGGATGATCTCGGTGGTGCCGAGCAGCCGCTGGCTGATGGCCAGCGATCGGATCGCGTCATCGGTGACGACGCCGCCGGCGTTACGGATGACGTGGGACTCCCCCTCGTTGATACCGAGGACCCGGTAGACGTCGATGCGGGCATCCATGCAGGCCAACACTGCGACGTGCTTGCTCGGCGGCAGCGGTAACGGCCCGTCGAAGGACTTCGCGTATTCGGCGTTGTTGGCCAGATAGCTGTCGGTCACAGTCATTGGTCCGACGCTACGACGCGACCGCCGCGAGTTCACCGATCCGAATCACCCCGATCGCAATGTTGCCTGCGCTGCGCGGCCGCACGTCTCCTAGTCTGTGCGAATGCGACAGGGGCGAGGCCGGTAGCCATGACCCGTTTCCTGGCACGTCGCGTGCTCAACTACGTACTGCTGCTGGCGTTGGCGTCGTTCCTGACGTTCAGCCTCACTGCGGTGGCGTTCTCGCCGCTGGAAAGCCTGATGCAGCGCAGCCCACGCCCGCCGCAGGCCGTGATCGACGCCAAGGCGGCGCAGCTCGGGCTGAACAAGCCGATCCCGCTGCGCTACGCCGACTGGGCCTCGCACGCGGTGCGTGGCGACTTCGGCGCGACCATCACCGGTCAGCCGGTCTCGGGCGAATTGTGGCGCCGCATCGGTGTCAGCCTCCGGCTGCTGCTGATCGGCTCGGTCGCCGGGACCCTCATCGGCGTCGCGCTCGGCGCCTGGGGAGCGATCCGGCAGTACCGCATCAGTGACCGGGCCATCACGCTGCTGGCCCTGCTGGTGTTGTCGGCGCCGACGTTCGTGATCGCCAACCTGTTGATTCTGGGAGCGTTGCGGGTGAACTGGGCGCTGGGCTGGCAATTGTTCCAGTACACCGGGGAAACCTCGCCCGCCCTGATCGACAATGCGGGCGCCCGGTTCGTGGATCGGTTGCAGCACTTGGCGTTACCAACGCTCACCCTGACGCTCGGCAGCGCCGCCGGGTTCAGCCGATACCAGCGCAACGCGATGCTGGACGTGCTCGGTCAGGACTTCATCCGGACCGCCCGCGCCAAAGGGCTGACCCGCCGTCGCGCCCTGATCAAACACGGGCTGCGCACCGCGCTGATCCCGCTGGCGACGCTATTCGCCTACGGCGTGGCCGGATTGGTGACCGGCGCGGTGTTCGTCGAGAAGATCTTCGGCTGGCACGGCATGGGCGAATGGATGGTGCAGGGAGTCGCGACCCAGGACGCCAACATCGTCGCGGCGATCACGGTGTTCGCCGGGGCGGTGGTCTTGCTGGCCGGGCTGCTGTCCGACGTCATCTACGCCGCGCTCGATCCACGGGTTCGGGTGTCATGACCGCGACGATCACGCCGGAGTTCGCGTCACGGCGCACGCTGGTGCTGCGCCGGTTCCTGCGTCGCCGCTCGGCGGTGGCCTCGCTGTTGGTGTTGCTGGTGCTGTTCGTCGGCTGCTACACGCTGCCGTCGTTTCTGCCGTACTCCTTCAGCGACCTCGATTTCGACGCGCTGCTGCAGTCGCCGAACGCCCGACACTGGATGGGCACCAACGCTCTCGGGCAGGACCTGCTGGCCCAGACGTTGCGGGGGATGCAGAAGTCGATGCTGATCGCGGTGTGCGTGGCACTGATCTCCACCGGCATAGCGGCGACGGTCGGCTCGGTATCCGGATACTTCGGCGGCTGGCGGGACCGCGTGCTGATGTGGTTCGTCGACCTCATGCTGGTGGTGCCGGGGTTCCTGTTGATCATGATCCTGACGCCGCGCACCAAGAGTTCCGGCAACGTCATCGTGCTGGTACTCCTGCTGGCCGGCTTCGGGTGGATGGTCAGCTCCCGCATGGTCCGCGGCATGACGATGAGCCTGCGCGAACGCGAATTCATCCGCGCCGCACGGTATATGGGTGTGCCCAATTGGCGGATCATCATTCACCACGTGGTGCCCAACGTGGCCTCGATCCTGATCATCGACACCGCGCTGAATGTCGCCGTGGCAATCCTGGCCGAGACCGGATTGAGCTTCCTCGGCTTCGGCATTCAGCCCCCGGATGTGTCGCTGGGGACGCTGATCGCCGACGGCACCCAGTCCGCGACGACGTTCCCGTGGGTGTTCCTGTTCCCCGCCGGCGTGCTGGTGCTGATCCTGGTGTGCGCCAACGTCACCGGCGACGGGCTGCGCGACGCGCTCGATCCCTCGAGCTCCGTACCGCGAGGTGGCCGCCCGTGACCCGGCTGCTCGACGTCAGAAACCTGGCGGTGAGTTTCCCCACCGAGGGATCGCCACTGAAGGCGGTGCGCGGCGTCGATTTTCACGTCGACGCCGGCGAAGTGGTGGCCATCGTCGGCGAATCCGGCTCGGGTAAGTCGACCGCGGCGATGGCAGTGGTCTCGCTGCTTCCGGAGTACGCCGACGTCCGGGGTTCGGTGCGGTTGCAGGGCACTGAGTTGATCGGATTACCCGACCAGGCCATGTCGCGATTTCGCGGCAACACGATCGGCATGGTCTTCCAGGACCCGATGTCGGCGCTGACGCCGGTCTACACGGTCGGCGACCAGATCGCCGAGGCCATCGAGGTACATCGGCCGCGCACGGGAAAGCGCGATGCCCGTCGGCGCGCCGTCGAGTTGCTCGAGCTGGTCGGTATTCAGCAGCCCGACAAGCGCGCCAAGGCATTTCCGCACGAGCTGTCCGGCGGCGAACGCCAGCGAGTGGTGATCGCGATCGCGATCGCCAACGATCCCGATCTGTTGATCTGCGACGAGCCGACCACCGCGCTCGACGTCACCGTGCAGGCGCAGATCCTCGACGTGCTGAAGACAGCCCGCGATGTAACCGGTGCGGGGGTGCTGCTGATCACCCACGATCTCGGTGTGGTCGGTGAATTCGCGGATCGGGCGCTGGTCATGTACGCCGGGCGGATCGTCGAATCCGCCGCGGTCAACGACGTCTACCGCGATCGCCGGATGCCGTACACGGTCGGGCTGCTGGGATCGGTGCCGCGACTGGACGCCCGGCAGGGCACCCGCCTGGTACCCATCCCGGGCGCTCCCCCGTCGCTGACGGCCTTGGAGCCGGGGTGCCCGTTCGGGCCGCGCTGCCCGCTCGTGGTCGACGAATGCCTCTCCGCGGAGCCCGAACTGGTGCCGGTGGCCGCCGAGCACAGCGCGGCATGTATCCGCACCGAACACGTCGTCGGGCGCAGCGCCGCGGAGGTCTACGGGATCAGCACGACGCCCGAAGCGGCCCCGACCGGGGACCAGACGGTCGTGGTCCGCGTTCGCGATCTGGTCAAGACCTATCCATTGACGAAGGGCCTGCTGTTGCGCCGCAGCGTCGGCGAAGTCCGCGCGGTCGATGGCATCAGCTTCGAACTGCCGCAGGGCCGCACACTGGCCATCGTCGGCGAGTCGGGGTCGGGCAAATCGACGACACTGCACCAGATACTCGAACTGGTTGCGCCGCAGTCGGGTTCGATCGAGGTGCTGGGGTCCGATGTGGCCACGCTGACGTCGGCGGGCCGGCGGGCGTTGCGACGCGACATCCAGGTGATCTTCCAGGACCCGGCGGCGGCCTTGGACCCGCGGCTGCCGGTGTTCGATCTGCTGGCCGAGCCGTTGCGCGCCAACGGCTTCACCAACACCGACGCCCAACACAGGGTCGCCGAGCTGCTCGACACGGTCGGGCTGCGGCATGCCGACGCCAGCCGTTATCCCTCGGAGTTCTCGGGCGGACAGAAGCAGCGCATCGGGATTGCCCGGGCACTGGCGCTGCGACCCAGAATTCTCGCCCTCGACGAGCCGGTGTCTGCGCTCGACGTGTCGATTCAGGCGGGCATCCTGAATCTGCTGCTGGACCTTCAGCAAGAGCTCGGATTGTCGTATTTATTTGTCTCGCATAACCTTTCGGTGGTCAAACACATGGCCCATCGCGTGGTGGTGATGTTGCGCGGCGCGATCGTCGAACAGGGTGACAGTGAGGAGATTTTCAGCCATCCGCAGCACGAATACACCCAGCGCCTGTTGGCCGCTGTACCGCAACCGGATGCGGCCCATGGGTAGCGCGATGACGACGCGCCTCAAGCGCGCACTGGCACTGATGTTCGCCGTCATGGTCGTGGCCGGTTGCTCGTCGGGTGCCGACTACCTGCCCGGTGGTCCCGCCACCGCCGTCGGCGCGACCAGCGACATCAACCCGCAGAACCCGGCGACCCTGCGCAACGGCGGCGACCTTCGGCTCGGCCTGTCGGAATTCCCTTCCAACTTCAACACTTTGAACATCGACGGAAACTCCGCCGACGTTGCCAGCATGCTGAAAGCCACCATGCCGCGCGCGTTCGTGATCGGGGCGGACGGCTCGACGACGGTCAACAGCGAATACTTCAGCAGCGTCGAACTCACCGGCACCAACCCGCAGGTGGTGACCTATACGTTCAACCCGAGGGCGATCTGGTCCGACGGGACGCCGCTCAGCTGGGAGGACATCGCCAGTCAGATCCACGCCACCAGTGGAGTCGACAAAGAATTCGCGATCGCGGGCACCAACGGCAGCGAGCGGGTCAAGTCGGTCAGCCGGGGCACCGACGACCGGCAGGCGGTGATCACCTTCGCCAAGCCTTACGCGGAATGGCGCGGCATGTTCTCCGGCAACACGATGCTGTTGCCCAGGAGCATGACCGCGACCCCGGATGCGTTCAACAAGGCTCAGTTGTCCGGGCCTGGCCCGTCGGCGGGTCCGTTCGTCGTCTCCGAGCTGGATCGGACCAAGCAGCGAATTGTGTTGACCCGCAATCCGAAATGGTGGGGCGAGCGTCCACGACTGGATCGGATCACGTTCCTGGTGCTCGACGATGCCGCCCGCTTACCGGCGCTGCAGAACAGGGCGATCGACGCGACCGGGGTGGCCGGGCTGGATCAGATGACGATCGCGCGGCGCACCAAGGGCATCTCGATTCGGCGGGCGCCGACGCCGAGCTGGTACCACTTCACCTTCAACGGCGCGAAGGGCTCGATCCTGGCCGACCCGCGGTTGCGCCGCGCTGTCGCCGAGGGCATCGACCGGCAGAGCATCGCCGCGGTCAGCCAGCACGGGCTCAACAGCCACCCGGCCGCGCTGAACAATCACATCTACGTCGAGGGGCAACAGGGCTATCAGGACAACAGCGCCGCGGTGGCCTACAACCCGGAGAAGGCCAGACGTGACCTCGATGCGCTGGGCTGGAAACTCAACGGGCGAGTACGCGAGAAGGACGGCAAGCAACTCGTCGTGCGCGACCTGTACTACGACGCGCAGACCACCCGCCAGTTCGGTCTGATCGCACAGCACAGCCTGGCCGCGATCGGCGTCAAGCTCGAACTGATGGCCAAGGCCGGCAGCGGGTTCTTCACCAACTACATCAACGTGGGCGCATTCGACATCGCCCAATTCGGCTGGATGGGCGACGCTTTCCCCCTGTCGGCGTTGACGCAGATCTACGCCTCCGGCGGTGAGAGCAACTTCGGCAAGATCGGCAGCGCCGAGATCGACGCCAAGATCGAGCAGACCCTCGAGGAGCTGGACCCGGCCAAGGCGCGGGTGCTGGCCAACGAGGTCGACAAGCTGGTCTGGGCCGAGGGATTCAGCCTGCCGCTGGTGCAATCCCCCGGCAATATCGCGGTCAACAGCTCGCTGGCCAACTTCGGTGCGGCCGGGCTGGCCGACCTGGATTACACCGCGATCGGATTCATGCGCTGAGGTTTAGGCGCACAGCTCGATTCGCTGCGCCTTGACGCCGTCGTATCGGGTTGGCGTGCAGGTCAAGACGATCACCTGGCCCCGCTCGCCCAGCGTGTCGAACACCGCGGCCATCTTGACCAGCCGCGCGGGATCGGTGAAGCCGAGCGCGTCGTCGATCAGGATGGGAACGGAGTCCTCCTTCGCGACCAGTGCGGCGCCGGCCAGCCGGGCCAGAATGCCGAGCTGCTCCTTGGCCCCACCGGACAGCGACTCGTACGGCACGGTGCGGCCGTCGAGGGTGCGGGTGCGGATGCACAGGTCGCTGTCGATGTCGACCTCGAAGCTCGGACCGAAGACCGGCTTGCCGAGCCGCTGTAGCTCGGCGCGGAACGGCTCGACGTAACGCAGCTTGGTGATATCGCGGTGCCGCGTCATCACCTCGCGCAGCAGCTGCACCGCGCGTGCCCGGCAGCCAACCCGATCATGCTCGCCGCGGGCGTGCTCGCAGGCGGTCTCGGCGGCGTCGAGCTTGCCCTTGCGGCCTTCGGTCTCGAATACCGCTAGCTGCGCGACGATTTCGTGCAGACTCCGTTTGACCTCCTCGTCACGCGCCTGTACCGCCCCAGCCGCCTCGACGGCTTCGGCCAGCTCGGCGGCCACCGCCTCGGGTGCCTGCGCGGCCAGCTGATCGGCCAGTTCGGCAACGCTGGTCGCAGCGGTCTGCGCCGCGGCGGTATGGGCGTCGACGGTGGCGGCCAACTGCTCGTCGGGCACGGCGGCGCGCTGTTCGGCCAGCCGATCGGCGATGGCGACCAGTTCGGCTCGTTGGGTGACCAGCTTGTCCTGCACTCGCGTTGCCTGCGCAGTGATGTCGTTGAGCTTCTTCATCGCCAGCGCCGCGACCTTGCGTTGCGTTTCACAGTCCACCTCGGCCTGGGCGCGGGCCGCGACCGACTCGAGGAGTTCGGCTCGCGCAGCGCCGGCATCCACATCGTCGGGAACCGATGGCAGACTTTGCATTTCCGCCAGCTGCAAGCGCAACTGCTCGACATCGTCGTCGCCGGACAGCCCGGCCAGCGTCGCGGAGAGCTGGTCCCGTGAGCTCTGCAGTTCGCGGCGCCGCAGTTCGGCCTCGCGGGCGGCGGTCACGTCGGCGACGTCACCCGCCGCCAACAACGACGTCAGCTTCTCTGCGGCGACGGCATGTTTCTCGTGGATGTCGAGCGCGGATGCGCCCGGCGTGACGCGGGCGGTCACGATGCCGGGGATCGCGACCTCTGTCTCGGCGTTCGCGACCGTCGACCAGCTCTGGCCGGCGGGCAACGACACCCGCTGATCACCGACGACCAGTTCCACATCGGTGGCAGCGACGAATTCGACTGTTGCCGAGACCAGTTCGAGCTGGCTTTCGGTGCGCTCGACGGCGGCCGCAGCCTGTTCCATCTTTCGCAACAGCTCGTCGGTCATGGCAATGGTCGACAGCTCTTTGCCGATCTCGTCCCGCTCGGCCAGCGCGGCATCGATTTTCGAGAGCTTGGTGGTCAGCCGCTGGGTCTGCTCGCGGCGGGCGATATTGTCGACGAGCTGCCGCGCGGTCTCGGCACGTTCCCGAGCGGCGATGAGACTCTGGTCAGCGCTCTCGACGGCGGCGTCGGCCTCGACCGTCACGTCGCGGGCCAACGCCTGTGCTTCGGCTGCCTCAAGCGCCTCGGCTTCGAGTGCGGCGATTGTGGTTGCGCGCGAATCGTTCTCGGCGAGCAGTCTGGACCGCTCGGCGTGGGCGGCGGTCGACGCTGCGCTGGTCGCGGTCGCGGCTGCGGCGATCAGCTCGGCCTCACGCAGCTGCTCGACCAACCGGGCGATGGCATCCGCGGCGGCCTGCGCCGTGATTTGCCGGGACGCGGCGGCCACCTTCAGCTCGGTCAGCTCGGCCAGCTCCACCGACAGCGCAGCATGCCGCCGCACCCGCTCCTCGACTTCGGCGACGGCCGCGACGCATCGGTCTACCTCGTGACTGGCCGCTTCCAGCGCCTTGATCGCCGCGGTCCACTCGCCGGTGGGACGGCCGGTCGGGGTGAAGTAGCGGGCGTACTCGCTGTCGATCCGTTCGATCAGCAGCGGCTCGGTTCCGGAGAGCGCGGCCGTGTCGCCCGCGGCGACGTCGAGCGCCCGGGTCAGTGCATCGCAACCCGAGAGGTTCACCGCGTCGGTCGACGCGGACTGCAGAACCCTTTGCGCATGCCACAATCCGGTGTCCACCGTCTCGGCGAGGATGGCCTGCACCCGGTCGTGCGCCTCATCCCCGCTGTGCTGTTCGCGGCGCGGCTCCAAGACCGTCAGCTGTGTCTCGCACTTCTTGTGGAACCGCTTGTGATAAACGAAACGGTAAGCGCCCGCGCTGATCTCAGCAGTCACCTCCGCGCCGACATCGGCATGCGTCGGCTTGACCTGCTTGACTTCCTTCTTGTTCGACCGGTCCCTGGATTCCAGCAACAGGTCCAGCGCCTCGACCATCGACGACTTGCCGACTTCGTTGGCGCCGGACACCACGACCACCCCGTGGTCCGGGAAGTCGATCTCGCGGTATTCGATACCGCGGTAGTTCTTCAAGACCAGCCGATGCAATTTCATGCCGCACCTCGACCCTGCTGACCGTGATCGGTCAGCCGCAGCAGCAAGGCAAGCGCCGCTTGCGCGTCACCCGCGGTCTGCTGGTCGCCGGCGCGGGCGACCTCGACGAGCTCCTCGACCGCCGCGGCGGCGAATCCACCGATCCCCAGGTCGCTGAATTCACCGTCGGCCGGCAGCACCGCGAGGTCACTGTGGCTGTCCCACACCCGCAGCGAGGCGAACAACCGGGAGTACTTGTCCAGGCAGGCGTCCAGACCGGCACGGTCGGTGACGGTCAACGAGCCGATCAGGGCCAGCCGCAACACAGTTCGATCCTTGTCCGGCATGAGGTCGAGGTTCATGTCCAGGTCCGCGATGTCGCGGCTGTTGTCGACCTGCCGGTTCAGCGTGCTGAACCGCCACCGGCTCACGCGCGTGGCATCGACCGTCACCGGGTGCTGCGGATCGTCCTCGTCGAGGTCGACGATCAGGACATGGCCGGGATCGGACTCGACATCGTCGTAGTTGGTGACCTCCGGTGAGCCCGAGTACCAGATGCGTCCGGTGCTGCCGACGTCGGTCAACGAGTGCTTGTCACCGAGCGCGACGTAGTGAATTGCGCCGCGCAACAGCGCATCTTCGACGCCGGCCAGCCGGATCAGCGACGGCTTGGTGGGATCGGGATCGAGGGCGTCGACACCGCCGTGGGCGACCAGAACGCGCACGACCCCGTCGTTCGGGACGTCGGCCAGCACGTCGGCAACCAGGTCGGTGGTCGGCGCCTTCGACTTCCACGGCGCCGCCACGATCTGCACACCGGGCCGAACCTCGTAGACCCCCGGCCGGTCGAGTACTCGGACGTTGGCCGGGCGTTCGGCGGTGAACAGCGCACTGGTGTACACCGAGGCCGCGTTCAGCGGGTCGTGGTTGCCGGGCAGCAGGTAGACGGGAATTCCGATGGCGCGCATGGCTTCCAGCGATTGGCTGATGACAGTCGGATCGAGCTGGTTGTCTTCGAAGACGTCACCGGCGACCACGACGAACTCCGCACCCGAATCGGCCGCCAGGGCACCGAGCCCGGCCACCGCATCGCGACGGGCCGCGGAGTAACGCGGCTGCGCCTCCGCCCCGAGCCAGCGACGGGTCATGCCGAGTTGCCAGTCGGCGGTATGCACGAATCGCATTGCGGCCGGAGTCCCTTCTGCGTGATGTCCGGCCGTGGGTGGCCGGGCACCGCGAAGTTTAGGACGGGCCGCTGACAAGTCCGGGACGTCGATCGGCAGGTCCGCCGCGCATCGACACAGCCGAACCTCACCGATGCGCAGGCGTCACATCAGCCACACCGACCTCCGGACCGCACGGGTAACCTCGTCCGGGTGAGCGACCACGATCGCACGTTGGTGCTGCTGCGGCACGCCAAATCGGCCTATCCCGACGGCGTCGCCGACCATGACCGGCCGTTGGCGTCCCGCGGCAGACGCGAAGCCGGTCTGGCCGGCGACTGGCTTCGGGCCAACGTGCCTTCGATCGACGCGGTGCTCTGCTCGACGGCAACCCGCACCCGTGAGACGTTGGCGCGCACCGGCATTGACGGACCGGTCGAATACGACGACGAGCTCTACGACAGCACGCCGGGCACGGTGATCGGCCGGATCAATGCCGTTGGTAGTGATGTTTCGACTCTATTGGTTGTCGGACACGAGCCGACCATGACGCAACTGGCACTGGGATTGGCCGATCCCGCCACCGCCAACACCGATGCCGCCGAACGCATCTCGACGAAATTTCCCACCTCGGCGATGGCCGTACTGCGGTTGAACGGCAGCTGGGCGGACCTCGAACTCGGGTCCGCCCAGCTAGCCGGTTTTCACGTGCCGCGCTGACCGCGGCGTCGAAGGTCTACTTGCAGATCTCGACGATCTTCTTGATCTTGTCGTCGAGGTTCTGCCGCAACTCGTCCTGAGCGAAGTCCTGAGCGCCGGCGAGGTAGCCGATGCTGAGCTGTTGCAGTTGAGTTCCGAGCGAGGTGGAGTTATCCGCCAGTTCTTTGGGAGTCGCCGGCTCCGCAGCAACCTGGTCCTTCAGGAAGGCGCCGCCGTCGTAGAACGCGAACCGCTGAGCCGTCGCAACCGACAGCGCGCCGATCGGTCCGCCGTTGTCCGGGTTCTTCAGGTGCGAGTTGCGGACCACCGCGCGGTCGACGATTTTGAAGGTCTCGCAGATGTGCTTCTTGGCGTCGTTGCGCTGGCTGTCGCTGTACTTGCCCGCGGCGGCGGCGGTCTCGTTCGGGAAGAAGTACCCATAAGCAGCACCCGCGACGGCGAGGATCGCTAACACCAGGGCCGCCACCGTGCCCCACTTGGCGAACTTCGACGGGCGCGCCACGGGCGTCGTCGTCGTTGCGACTGCGGGTGCGGGCGTCGGTGCGGCGACCGACTCGGTGACGTCCGCCGGAGCGGACGATGGCTCGTGTGAGGGTGTTTCAGACATTCGTCGATCGTATAGGCCGCAAGTATTGGCCGGTAACCCTTTCGCGGGTCAATTAAAATTAACTCTCTCAATCGCTTTGGTGGCCATAACCGCATATGGGAAGCGAAAACCGATGCGACGGCACGGTTAACCAGCGCACTGAGCGTTCGGAGTTCGAGTTCAAGAATTGGTGGAGAGCGTGAGCTCCATCAGCTTGAGAGCCTGCGCGCACGCGTCGATCCCCGGCACCTGCGGGTTGACCCACCACCCGACCACACCGGCTGCGTCACTGGCGACACCGCACGCACCGTTGGGGTCATCGGGCTTCATCACGATCGATGCCACGCCGGCGATCGTCTTGTTCTCGATTTTGTACTTCAGGAATTCGGCGACCTTGCGCTCGTTTGCCAGGCTGCCCTGCTCGAACCAGAACCGGGTGATGTCGATCAGACCCCCGGGGTTGGCCGCCTGCCAGCGGCAGATCGCCCCGACGAACGTGCTCTGGATGTCCTGCGGGTCGGCGCCCACGGTCTTCGCCAGCACGTCGGTGGTCAGGACTTCGCATTCCTTTTGCAGGTTCGGGTACTGCTGCTCGGAATTGTTGTTGCGCTGCGTGTCACCGGCGCCCGCTTTTTGCGCCGTCCCGCCGACTGATTTGCTGCAACCGGTCGACATGGACAACGCGGTGACCAGCACGGCCAGGGTCACCACAATTCGACGCCACATGCCGTTGCTCATTTGCCGTTCGCAATCGTCTGCCGCGCCAGCTCTTTGGCGATGTTGCAGGCGTCGGGGAACGGCTTCTGGTTGAAGTTCACCGACCATTCGAAGAAGTCGTCGTTGAATTGGATCCCCACCTCGCACAGCGAATCACCCAGTTGGGGGTCGTTTCCGACGGCGATGAACCCCCCGTGACCGCTGATGTTGATGTCTTCCACGCTGGATCGGGACAATTCCTCGGTCTTGCGTTCGCGACCGATCGGGCTGCCGCGATACCAGGAGAAGGAGAAGTGCGGGCCGAGGATTCCGCCGCCGGCCAGCCACTGGCAGCCCACGGAGTTCTTGGCGGTGTTGACCAGCCCGTTGATCTGCGTCAACTTGTTCACCGTCTCGTCGCTGACACCGCCGCACTGCGGGAACGACGGTCCGTGACTTCCGTTGCCCGATGAGGGCGCGGTCGACCCGGGAGACTGGGATTGGTTGGAGCCGGAATCAGAACACGCGGACGCCATCGGGATCACAGCCGCCGCCGCCAGGGCGAGCACCGCCAGGTTATGCCGCACAGGATGCACTGTAGCGGCCCCACCTTGTGCCAACCATCGCACACGCGGTGAGCTGTGCTTTCTCGTGTGCAACAGTTACCAGATGCTCGTGGCACTGCTGCGCCAGTTCGTGCGGCCGTACCGGTGGCCGGTCGCGGCGGTGATGGCATTGCAGTTGGTCAGCACCCTGGCTTCGCTGTATCTGCCGACGGTGAACGCCACGATCATCGACGACGGAATCGCCAAAGGCGACAGCGCCGCGATCGTCCGACTCGGTGGCCTGATGTTCGCGGTGACGGCGCTACAGGTGCTGTGCGCGGTGGGCGCGGTGTACTTCGGCTCCCGCGCCGGAATGGGCCTCGGCCGCGATCTGCGCGCGGCGATGTTCCATCACGTCGCGACCTTCTCCGAACACGAAACCTCCCGGTTCGGCGCGGCGACGCTGCTGACCCGCACCACCAACGACGTTCGCCAGATCCAGTTCCTGGTGCAGATGGGCTGCACGGTGCTGGTCGCCGCGCCGATCATGTGCGTCGGCGGCATCGCGATGGCCATCCATCAAGACGCCGAGCTGTCGTGGCTGCTCCTGGTCAGCGTCCCGGTGTTGGTGGTGGCCAACTATTGGATCATCGGCAAGACCCTGCCGCTGTTTCGCAGCATGCAGCGCCTCATCGACAACATCAACCGGGTCATGCGCGAGCAGTTGTCCGGTGTGCGGGTGGTGCGCGCGTTCGCGCGTGAGCCGTTCGAACGACGGCGGTTCGACGACGCGAACGTCGCCCTGTCGACGACGACGCAGGACGCCGGGAATTGGCAGGCGTTGCTGTTGCCGGTGACCACGCTGACGATCAACTGCTCCAGTGTGGCGCTGATCTGGTTCGGCGGCTTACGAATTGACAGCGGCCAGATGCAGGTCGGCTCGCTGATCGCCTTTCTGGTCTACTTCGCGCAGATCCTGATGGCTGTGGTGATGGCCACGATGACCGTGATGGTGCTGCCGCGGGCCGCGGTGTGTGCCGAACGCATCACCGAGGTGCTGTCGACGATTCCGGAGGTTCGCAACCCGCCGCATCCGGTTCGCCCGGCCTTCGATGAGCGAGGGGTGGTTCAGCTCGATCGTGCTGGATTCCGCTATCCCGGCGCGGACCGGCCTGTGCTGCAGGATGTTTCGCTGACCGCGCGGCCCGGCACCCGCACTGCGATCATCGGGAGCACCGGCGCGGGCAAGTCCACTCTGGTGGCGCTGATCTGCCGGTTGTACGACCCGACCACCGGAACGGTCCGGGTCGGAGGGGTCGACGTACGCGACCGGGACGTCGAGGAACTCTGGTCGACGATCGGGCTGGTGCCGCAACGCGGATACCTGTTTTCCGGGACCGTCGCCGATAACCTGCGCTACGGCAATCCAGACGCCGGCGAGGACGAAATGTGGGCGGCGCTGCGCGTGGCGGCCGCCGACGATTTCGTCCGGGCGCACCCCGACGGCCTGCAGATGCGGGTCGCCCAGGGCGGCATCAACTTCTCCGGCGGGCAGCGCCAGCGGTTGGCGGTCGCCCGGGCGGTGATCCGGCGTCCGGCGATCTATGTCTTCGACGACGCGTTCTCCGCGCTCGACGCGCAGACCGACGCGCTGGTGCGGTCCAGGTTGGCCGAAGTTGCCGCTGAAGCCACAATGATTGTTGTTGCACAACGTATTTCGACGATCCGCGATGCCGATCAGGTGATCGTCGTCGAGGACGGGCAAGTGCTGCAGACGGGCACTCACGAATCGCTGCTGAGGGATTCGCCGACCTACCGGGAGTTCGCCGAGTCGCAAGCCCCGGACGCCGAAGTGGGTGGGCCACGGTGACCTCACCGACCAAGCGGCCCGCCGCTCCCCCGGCCATGCGGGCACGCGACTTCACCGGATCGACCGTCCGTCTGGTGAAGCTGCTTGCTCCGCAACGCCGTACGGCCATCGCGGTCACAGTGCTGAGCGTCCTGGGCACAGTCATCGGGGTCGTGGTCCCCCGCATCCTCGGCCATGCCACCGACCTGTTGTTCAACGGCGTCATCGGCCGCCGACTTCCGGCGGGTCTGACCAAAGACCAGGCGGTCGCGGCGGCGCGGGCGCACGGCGACAACGCCTTTGCCGACCTGCTCTCCGGAATGCACGTAGTGCCCGGCCACGGCGTCGACTTCGGCGCGATAGCCCGCACGCTGGCGTTTGCGCTGGGCATGTATCTGGTTGCCGCCGCGATGATCTACGCACAAGCCAGGCTGCTCAACGTGACCGTGCGACGGACGCTGCAGGGGCTGCGCACGCAGGTCGAGGACAAGATGCATCGACTTCCGTTGGCCTACTTCGACACCCGGCGGCGCGGTGAGGTGCTCAGCAGGCTCACCAACGACATCGACAACCTGCAGACATCGCTGTCGATGACGATCACCCAACTGCTCAGCGCAGTGCTCACCGTCGCGACAGTGCTGCTGATGATGCTCAGCATTTCGCCGGTGCTGACCGGGCTCACTCTGCTGACCGTCCCTTTGTCGGTCGTGGTGACCCGCGCGATCGCACGGCGTTCCCAGCGACTGTTCGTCGCGCAGTGGACCAACACCGGGCGACTCAACGCCCACATCGAGGAGAGCTACAGCGGTTTCACGCTGGTGCGAACGTTCGGCCAGCGCGCGCGGATCGAAGACGAATTCCGCCGACTCAACGACGACATGTACCAGGCGAGCTTCGGCGCCCAGTTGATCTCGGGGATGGTCGGGCCGGCCACCACGTTCATCAGCAATCTCAGCTATGTCGCCGTCGCGGTCGTCGGCGGCATTCAGGTGGCCAGCGGGCAGATCTCCGTCGGCAGCATCCAGGCGTTCATCCAGTACGTGCGGCAGTTCAACGCACCACTGAATCAGGTTGCCTCGATGTACAACACGCTGCAGTCCGGGGTGGCCAGCGCCGAACGGGTCTTCGAGTTACTCGACGAGGTCGAGGAATCGCCGGACCGTCCCGGGTCGCTGCCGTCGCCAGTCGGCCAAGGTCGTTCGGGCCGCGTGGAATTCGAGCACGTCAGCTTCGGCTACCACCCCGGTAGCTCGGTGATCGACGATCTGTCGTTCGTCGCCGAACCGGGCAGCACCGTCGCCATTGTCGGCCCGACCGGGGTCGGTAAGACGACGTTGGTGAATCTGCTGATGCGGTTCTACGACGTCGACGCCGGCCGGATCCTGGTCGACGGCGTCGACATCGCCACCGTCAGTCGGCATTCGCTGCGGTCGCGGATCGGGATGGTGCTGCAGGACGCCTGGCTCTTCAGTGGAACGATCGCGCAGAACATCGCCTACGGACGGCCCGACGCCGGCGACGACGAGGTGATCGAGGCGGCCAAGGCGGCGCACGTGGACCGCTTCGTCCACACGTTGCCCGACGGCTACGACAGCCAGGTGAACGACGGCGGAAGCAACATCAGCGCCGGAGAACGGCAGTTGATCACGATTGCGCGGGCATTCCTGGCCCGTCCGCAACTACTGGTGCTGGATGAGGCGACGAGTTCGGTGGACACCCGCACCGAGTTGCTGATCGCCAAGGCCACTCACGAACTCCGTCGTGATCGCACGAGTTTCATTATCGCTCATCGACTTTCGACGATCCGCGATGCCGACGTGATCCTGGTGATGGAGTCGGGCAAGATCGTCGAGAAAGGCGACCACGGCGAGCTGCTGGCCCGCCGTGGCGCCTACTACCGGATGACCCAGGCCTAGAGCTCGGGACCTTCGGCCCTCAGGTCGTCGACCGCGGACATCGCGTCGCGCAGCTTGGCCAGCCACTCGTCGGTGTGCTCGCCGACCAGCTTGACCGACCAGGCCAACGCGTCGGACCGGGACCGCGCCACACCCGCGTCGACCAGGGTGTCGAGGACCTGACGCTCCGGCTGCTTCAACCGGGTCATCACCGGAACCGCGATGTGGGTGAAGAGCACCTGCTCGCCGGCCACCTCCACACCCCAAGACACCTTGCGTCCGTAGCGGCTTTGCGCCTCGTCGGCGATGCTCATCCGCTCCGAACGGGTCTCCTCGCGGAAGCGCGATGCCCGGCCCTCGGCGTGGGCTGCGCTCTCGTCGCTCTCCGAGCCGGACGTGTCCGGCAACTTTCCGATGACGGTGATCTCTTCGCGGTCGACGACGACGGTCGCGTCGCCGTCGAACCAGGTGTCCGGGAGCCGCCCGGCGAACCAGTCGCCCGCGTCGCCGGCCTCGGGCTGACCTGCCTGCTGCCAACCGCCGGGGCGGCCGTGCCGCCGCCCATGTCCATGATGTTGTCTCATGCTTACATGATTACAGCGTTACAACCGACGTCAAAGGGTTTTCACTCGCGGCGAAATCAGTCCTCGCTCTCGCCGCGGCGGGCGCGGAACAACTTCGTCTCACCCTTGATGCCCTTGAGTCGCCGCGCGCCGGCGAACGACCAGCTGAAGCCGGCCTCGTCACCGAGTTCGTCGTGAACCGACTCGGCGGCCAGCACCGTTCCCGGTCGCGCCGCCGCGGTGACGCGGCTGGCGGTGTTCACCGGGCTGCCGAACCAATCGCCGGCCCGGCTCACCGCCGAGCCGGAGGCGATGCCCGCTCGTAGCCGCGGGAAGTCGTTGTCGCCGTCGGTGATGTCGACCAGCTTGATGAGCGCATCCAGCAGCGGCGCCGGTTCGGTGCAGACGAACATCACCTCGTCGCCGATTGTCTTGATGAACCGAACCGGCGGCACGGCGACATCGCGGGCCAGGTCGGCGAGCCGGTTGGCCAGCTTTCCGAGCTCCTCGGCCGGCACCTCTTCACCCAACCGGGTGAAGCCGACCAGGTCGGCGAATGCGACGCAGATCTGTCGGGCGCCGGGCAGCGGAGCGCCGGCCGCACGCTCGCTGGCATTGACGGCTTCGGTCTCCATCTGATGCCGCAACTGCATCAACAACATGTCTTGGATCATCGGCCCCAGCAACGGCGCGAGGCGCCCGACCAGTGCTTGCGACGCCTGCGCTATCTCGAGTTCGCTCGCGCCGGGTCGCATGATGGCCGACAGTGCCGTATAGCGCATGACCTCCGCGGCGTGCGAAAGACCTTCCGCGAGAACGCGAACCACCTGCACGATCTGATCGGGCTCGATGCCGAGGTCGAGGAAGTCCTTGGCGTGCGCGGCCGCGGCGCCGTCGGCCCGTAGGTGAATCGCCGCGTCGGGGTCGTCGACCCGCACCAACCCGATCGCGCGCTGCACACGCTGCAGGAGCTCGATGTCGATACCGTTGGCCTCGCTGATCTCGCGCGTCGAGACGTAGTTGCCGTCGTCACCGATCAGCCGCCGGGACGCCACCAGCATCGGCACCGGCGAGGCGCGGATCTCCTCGGCGGTGATGCCCTGCTCCAGCAGCCACTCGACCAGCTCGGCACGCTCGGCGCGCGCGTCGCCGTCGAGGCCGTCGAGCAGGTTCTCGATTTTCGCATCGTCCACGTGGTCAAGTTATCCGATGGCCACACCGCTGCTGCGGGGATTCCCGCCGGTCGTCGACGACAGCGCCACGATGCTGATCGTCGGTTCGTTCCCCAGCGTGCTGTCGCTGGCCGGCGGCCAGTACTACGGCAACCCACGGAACGCGTTCTGGCCGATCACCGGTGAGCTGTTCGGCTTCGATGCCGGGGATCCTTATCAATCCCGTTTGGCCGCACTGCAATCGGCCGGTGTGGCGCTGTGGGACGTTCTGCACAGTTGTCGACGGCACGGTAGCGCCGATGCCAAGATCGAGCCGAACAGCGTGGTGGCCAACGACTTCGGTCGACTGTTCGCCGACCACCCGTCAATCAAGCGGGTCTACTTCAACGGCACCGCGGCGCGCCGGCTCTACGAACGACTGGTCGACGTCGACGCCGACGTCAGCTACCAAGTCTTGCCGTCGACCAGTCCCGCACGCGCGATGCGGGCCGGGCTGAAACTGCAGGCCTGGCGCGCCATCGCGGGGTCATGACACCGGCGGGCGGCGCTGCGCCCACGGCCGAGCCGCCTCGATCTGCGCGCCCAACGCGACCAGGGTCGCCTCGTCGTTCGGGCGGCCGACCAGCTGAATCGACACCGGAACGCCGTTGTCGTCGAGGCCCCACGGCACGGCCGCGGCGGGCTGGCCGGTGAGGTTCCAGATCTCGAAGAAGGGCACCCGCTGCGACACCGCCAGCAGGGTGGAGATACCGCCGAGGCGCTGATACGCGCCGATGCGCGACGGCCCGGTGACGTTGCCCGGGGTCAGCACTACGTCGACATCGTCGAAGATCGATTGAATCCGCTCGGCCACAACGGATTCCGCGGCACGAATCTTCGCCATCCGGCCTTCGGGGATCAGCGAACCGATGCGCGCCATGTTGCGGGTTCGCTTCTCGAGCCGGTCCTGGTGCGGCATCGTGCGGGCGTCGTTGTAAATGCCCCGGAAGTAACGGGGAAGGAAGTGGCCGTACACCGCCGACGGCGGATAGTCCGGGTCACGGATGACGACATCGTGGCCGAGTTCGCACAGCAGCGCGCCGGCCGCATCGACCGCCGCCCGCTGCTGTTTGCCGATTCGGACAATCAGTGGCGGTGGAACTTTGGTGCTCAACGCAATTCGCAATCGGCCCGGGGGTTTTGCGGCCGCGGCGACGAACCCTCCGTCGGGAGCGGGCAGCGTCGTCGTCACGTCGAGAAACAGCGCGGCGTCTTCCACTGTGCGAGCGAGCGGACCATTGACGGACAGCCCACACCAGGCGTCGTCGTGCGGCGCCAGCGAGACCCGGTCACGCTGCGGCTTGATCCCGAACAACCCGCACCAGCCCGACGGGATGCGGATCGAGCCGCCACCGTCGGAGCCCAGCGCCAGCGGCGCCAGCCCAGCGGCCACCGCGGCCCCACTGCCGCCGCTGCTGCCACCCGGCGACAGTGCGGTGTCCCAGGGATTACGGGTGGCGCCGAACGTGACCGTTTCGGTGAACGGGAAGATCATCAGTTCCGGCACCGCGGTTTTGCCGAGGATCACCGCGCCCGCGGCACGCAGTCGGCGGACCACTTCCGCGTCTCGGGTCGCCGGCGTCGAGACCGCGCTGCTGCCGCAGGCGGTGAGTTCACCGGCGACGTCGTTGTCGTCTTTGATCGCAATCGGCACACCGAGCAGCGGCAGTCGCTCGCCGGCGTCCAGGCGCCGCTGGGCCTCCAGTGCTTCTCGCCGGGCGGACTCGGCCAGTACCACCCGGAAGCTCCGCAACTGGGGGTCCAGCCGTGCGATGCGTTCCAGGTAGACCTCGAGCAACGCCGGCGCGGTGATGGCGGCCGCGGCCAGCATCCGCGCCTGTTCGGCGGCACCCGCGAAGGCCAGTTCTGTTGCGTCCACGTCGAGGCAGACTACTCACTCGGCCTACCCGGCGGACCGCTACCGTGACCTCATGTCCTGTGTGTTCTGCGCGATCGTCGCCGGTCAGGCTCCGGCCATCCGGATCCATGAAGACGACGACTTTCTGGCCTTCCTCGACATCCGCCCATTCACTCGGGGCCACACCCTGGTGGTGCCCAAGCGGCATTCGGTGGACCTGACCGACACCCCGCCGGAGACGCTGGCCAGCATGGCGACGATCGGTCAGCGCATCGCCAAGGCGGCCCGCTCGACAGAGTTGGCCGACGCCACCAACATCGGGATCAACGACGGCCAGGCGGCCTTCCAGACCGTGTTCCACATCCATCTGCATGTGCTGCCGCGGCGCAACGGTGACAAGCTGTCGGTCGCCAAGGGGCTTCTACTACGCCGCGACCCCGATCGCGAGTCGACCGGCCGGCTCCTGCGGGACGCGCTGGCGCAGCTCGACGCCGCGGGCTGATACTGGTCGCATGGCCATTCCGTTCGAACAGACCTTGCTACCGCACATCGTTCGAGTCCACGACATCGTTTACCAGAAGACCAATGGCTGGCTCGGGCATCACCTGCTGCTGGTGCCCAGCCTGTTGCTGCACACCGTCGGCGCCAAGACGGGCAAGCCCCGAACGGCGGCGCTGAGCTACGCCCGCGACGGTGACGACTACCTGGTCGTCGCGTCCAAGGGTGGCGACCCGAAAGCGCCTGGCTGGTATCACAACCTGAAAGCCAACCCGAGCGTCGAAATCAACGTCGGGCCGAAGCGGTTCCGCGTCACCGCGCAACCGGTCGTACCGGGCGACGCGGACTACGAACGGCTCTGGAAGATCGTCAACGACAAGAACAGCAACCGCTACGACGCGTATCAGGCGAAGACGTCGCGACCCATCCCGGTCGTGCGACTCAAGAAGCCTTGACCTGCGCCGAGCGGCTCAGAAAAGCTCTTTGGCCAGCAGTTCCAGCGTCATCTCGCGCGCGGGGGCGGTCGCGGGATCGGTGCCGCGATGCGCCGAGGCGACCGGATGCACCATCACCTCGTCGACGCCGAATTGCTGCGCGAGCGCGTTGATCTGATCGGCAGCCTCGGCGGGTGACCCGACAACGGCTCGCTCCAGACCGCTGTCGACGATGTGCTGCTGCTGCGCCGTGAGCTGAACACCGCGGGCATCTTCGACGAGTTGCACCGGGCCCAGCGGTTGACCGGTCCGCAGCCGGGCCATCATGTGCAGGTTCGGCAGCATCAAAGCCATTGCCTCGTCACGGGTTTCGGCGACCGCGGCGTTGACGGTCAGGAAGGTCACCGGCTCAGCGGTCAGCTCACTGGGCACGAACTGCGACCGGTAGAGCTCGAGTGCTTCCTCGGTGCCCTGGCCAGAGAAGTGGTGGGCGAACACGTAGGGCAGCCCTTTGGCGGCGGCCAGTTGCGCGGAATACATCGACGACCCGAGCAGCCACAGCCGCGGCTCGCCGGCCGCCGCCGGGGTGGCTTTGAGGATGTAGTCGCCGTCGCGCAACTGCACGGGCACACCGTCGGCGCTCATCATCGCGCGCACATGGTCGAGGTAATTCGGGAACTGGTCGATGTCGCGATCGTCGCGGCCCGCCGCCCCGCGCAGCAGCACCGACGTCACCTGATCCGAACCGGGGGCCCGGCCGATGCCGAGGTCGATGCGCCCCGGGGCCGCCGCTTCCAGCAGCGCGAACTGCTCGGCGACCGCCAGCGGCGCGTGGTTGGGCAGCATCACGCCGCCCGAGCCCAGCCGCACCTGGGTGGTCTGCGCTGCCAGGTAGGCCAGGACCACCGGGGGGCTGGTCGCACCGACCGACGGCATGTTGTGGTGCTCGGCCACCCAGTAACGGGTGAAACCCAGCCGATCGGCGGTCTGCGCCAGGCGCACGGTGGCAGCCAGCGCGTCGCCGGTGTTCTGGTCGGTGCGGACGGGGATGAGATCGAGGACAGAAAGCCGCATGTGATGGTCAACGCCCTCTGTTGGCCGTTCGTTCCCGCGCGCACGTCATCGCAGGCCTGCCATGTTCTTCGCCGCGGCGAATATCTCGTCGAGCATCGCGGGGGTCAGTTTGCCGGTGAAGGTGTTCTGCTGGCTGGGGTGGTAGCAGCCCAGCAGGACCACCTCGCCGTGCGAGGCTCGCAGCGTCGCGGTGGCGGCGTGACCGAACTTCGGTTGCGGCCGGGGCACCTGGCCACCGGCGGCGCGAATCATGTCCAGCGCGGACCGCCAGCCGAATCCGCCGAGCGCCACGATCACCCGGGTGTCGCCGCCGACGAGTCGCCATTCGGCATCGAGCCACGGCGCGCACGCTGAGCGTTCGGCTGGGGTAGGTGCATTCGCCGGCGGCGCGCACCGCACCGCGGCCACCACCCGAATGTCGTTGAGCCGCAAGCCGTCCGCGGCATCGACGGCTATCGACGAGTTGGCCAGACCCGCCCGGTGCAGTGCGGCGTACAAGAAGTCGCCGGAACGGTCACCGGTGAACACCCGGCCGGTGCGGTTGGCGCCGTTGGCCGCCGGGGCCAAGCCCACGACGACGATCCGCGGCCGCGTGTCGCCCCAGCCCGGGACCGGCCGGCCCCAGTAGGGCTGGTCGGCGAATGACTTCCGTTTGGTCAGCGCGGACTCCTCGCGCCACTCCACCAGCCGGGGGCAGGCCCGGCACACCGTGATCTCGGCGTCGAGTTGCTCGAGCGAATGGGCGTCCCCGGCCAGCTCAGCCACCTGCGCCGGGGTCGCCGCGATCGGGGTGGCAGCGGTGGCGAGATCGCCCGGCCATCCGCTACCCGGCGGCACCGGCGAGACGAACAGCGCGCCGGTGCGGGGGTGGGCGAGGTTCACGGGTCCACTGTGCACGAGCGTCGCCGCGGGTGTCCGTAGGATCGGCCCATGGCCGCTGATGCGCTGGCCGGCCTGATCGCCGAGCTACCTGAGGGAATGGTCGTCACCGACCCCGCGATCACCGAGGGCTACCGACAGGACCGCGCCCTGGACCCGACCGCGGGGAAGCCGCTGGCGGTGGTGCGGGTGTTGCGCACCGAAGAAGTGCAGAGCGTGCTGCGCTGGGCTACCGCCCACCAGGTTCCGGTGGTCACCCGCGGGATGGGCACCGGTCTGTCCGGTGGCGCCACCGCGGTCGACGGCGGCATCGTCTTGTCGACGGAGAAGATGCGCGACATCGTGGTCGACCCGGTGACCCGTACCGCGGTCTGTCAGCCTGGCTTGCTCAACGCCGAGGTCAAGAAGACTGTCGCCGAGTACGGCCTGTGGTACCCGCCGGACCCGTCCTCGTGGGAGATCTGCAGTATCGGCGGCAACATCGCCACCAACGCCGGCGGGTTGTGCTGCGTCAAGTACGGCGTGACCACCGACTACGTGCTCGGTGTGCAGGTGGTGCTGGCCGACGGAACCGCCGTGCGGCTCGGTGGCCCGCGCTTGAAAGACGTTGCCGGACTGAGCTTGACCAAGCTGTTCGTCGGCAGCGAAGGTGCACTGGGCGTGATCACCGAGGTGACCCTGCGACTGGTGCCGGCCCAGCAGCCGTTGTCGACGGTGGTGGCTTATTTCGCGTCGGTCGAAGCCGCCGCGAACGCCGTGCTCGGGGTCACGTCGCGGTTGCGCCCGGCGATGCTGGAATTCATGGACTCGGCCAGCATCAACGCCGTCGAGGACAAACTGCGGATGGGCCTGGACCGCAACGCCGCCGCGATGTTGGTCGCCGCATCCGACGAACGCGGTAGCGCGGGCAGCGACGACGCCGAAGTCATGGCCGCAACATTCACCGAATACGGTGCGACGGAAGTGTTTTCGACCGATGACCCCGACGAGAGCGAGGCGTTCATCGCGGCTCGGCGATTCGCCATCCCGGCTGTCGAGGACAAGGGACCGTTGCTGCTCGAGGACGTCGGCGTGCCGGTGCCCGCCCTGGCCGATCTGGTCGGCGGGATCGCCCGCATCGCCGAGCAGCGCGACCTGCTGATTGCGGTGATCGCGCACGCCGGCGACGGCAACACCCATCCGCTGATCGTCTACGACCCAGACGATGTGGCACAGAGTGAGCGGGCCCAGTTGGCCTACGGCGAGATCATCGAACTCGCTCTTGACCTCGGCGGCACGATCACCGGCGAACACGGCGTCGGCCGGCTCAAGCGTCCCTGGCTGGGCGACTACCTGGGCCCCGAGGCCATGGCGCTGAACCGCCGCATCAAGGACGCGCTGGATCCGCTGGGGCTGTTGAATCCCGGTGCCGGCGTCTAGAACGTGACGTTGCCCGACGGTTTGAGCGCGAAGCCGTGTTGTCCGAGGCTGGTGTCCAGGCAGGCGACCAGACCGTCGCCGCCCACGGCGCAGGTCACATTCTGGTACGTCAGTTTCTGCCCGACGCCAAGCGGTGTGCCGGCGTTGTACGAGCCGACGGGGCAGCCGCTGAGTTGGCGTTCGACCCGAAATCCCGCTGCGCCCAACGAGTTGACGACGCCGGTCGCACACGATTCGGTGATCGACGGGCCTGATGCCACACCCGGAATGTCACCTTCGCAGTGAATGGCTTGGGACTTGCCCGCCGGCAGCGGATCTTCGGTGGCGGTGAACCCGCACTGGATGTTGTAGGGGGTTGAGAAGGCTACGAAGCGTCTCGGGCCCTTGGGTCCGGTCGCGATGTAGCCGTCGACCGCCACCGGCCCGAAGCTGTCGAGGTCGGGGAAACCGGGCGGTAGGGCGGCAGCGCGCTGCCCACAGCCCAACAAGCTCAGTGCCGCGCCAACGACGGCGGCGGTCAACATACGCGTCGGGCTCACTGCGGCGGTGTTCATCGCGTCCTCCTGGTCAAGGGTTGATGTCGAATGTCGAGGTGTAAGTGCGGGGATGGTAGGGCACCGCCGGGGCACCCTCTCCAGTCGGCCAACCTTCCGGGGCCGGCCAGGTGCTCGTCCGAAGGGTGACTTGTTCCTGCCCGTTGGGAAGGACGTCGATCTTGGTGATAGTCGGCCCGTAGGGCACGCCGGGTTGCATGCCCGGACCGCTGGGAATCGTTGCAGGAGTAAGAGATTGAGGCGCTGCGCCGAGCAGGCCGTCCGGGGTGGCGGCGGTCAGGCCGACCACCGGCTGCCCGTTGCTGGCGCTGGCCAGCAGGAAGCCGCCCTGAGGCAGCGCAACTATCTGGTTTTCCCGGTCGCCGGCACCGACATTGGTGAAGGTGCCGGTCTGGTGCATGTTGTTCATCCACGCGTTCGGCGCGTCGCCAGGCCTGATCGGGTCGGACTGCCACAGCGCGCGTTGACCGTCGGCCCCGATGTTGCCGACGATCACCATCCGGTTGGTCCTCGGGTCATAGGCACCGCTGGCTTGCGAAATGCCAACCAGCTGGCCGGAATTCAGCAGCGCGCCCTGCAAAGGTCCGAGATCGTGGGTCGGGTCGGCCAGGTTCTGTACGTGCGACTCCGGTGCGATGAAGTCGCTCGGCGCGGTTCCGGGACCATACGGCTTGACGCTGTAGAACGCATATTGCTGACCGTCGGGCCCGACCGCGGTGCCGGTGGGCAGCGGGCGCTGACCCTCGGGAACGGGAAATGGGTTGTCGCCGTTCCACTGTGTTCCCGGTATGTGCAACTGAGGGTGGCCGGTCTCCGGGTCACCGGTGATCAGGATGCCCGTCCCCGGGATCGTCACACCCAGGTCGTAGGGCGAGCCGTCCTGGCTCTCCTGAGTGGGGTCGGATCCGGGTCCGGCGATCGTGGGATCGTGCTCGCCGGGACCGTCGCCCGGCCCGCCGGTGCCCGGGCTTTCCTTGAAATCCAGCATCCCCCAGCCGGCCGACATCGCGCGCAGTTCGCCGTTGATTCGGTGTTCGTTGCCGACCAGCATCGTCACGCGGTGACCGATCAGCCCGGCGTGCGCCTCGGCTTGCTCGAGGCGCTCCTCGTACTCCTCCTCGGTTTCGGCCTCGTAGGTGTCGCGGACCGTGTAATCCTCACCGACCTCGAAGCCGTCGTCTTCGGCGTCGTGAACCGCATCCAGTGCGCTGCGGGTCCCGGCTTCCAGTTCGCCTTGCCAGCGCTGCGTCGAGCCGGCCACGTCTTCCCAACTCCACGTGAAGGGTCGCACCCGCGACACATCGGACCCCGCAGCCGCGATGGCCGCGTCGGCCGCTCTGCCTTCCCACTCACCGCCACCTGGGTGCTGTACATCCTTGGCCAACTGATCCACGGCCCCCTGCACCTTCGGTGAAATCCGTTGCAGGTAGCCGGCCAATTGGCCGAAATAGGAGTAGTCGGACGCCCGCAGCTGCGAAAGCGTAGGAAACCCGGTGGTCGCGGCCATCAGCGCCCGACCCGGCGCATGCGTTCGGCGCTGCGGGCTTCGTGGTTCGTGATCGCCGTGCCGGCGGCGTTGAACCACGCCGCCCGTTTCCCGATGTGCGCCGCGACCGCCGATACGTCTTTGCCCGCGCGCTCGGCAAGCACCCGCGCCGTCTTCGCACTCGACTGCCAACCCGATACCGATATCGACGGCGGCCCGGCATCCGCGGCCAGCTCGCCGCTGACCTTCTCGCACGTCCGGGCGAGCTGATGCAGCCCATTAGCCAGCACCTTTACGCGGAAACCGGGCGTCTGCGCCATGGGCAAATTTTAGGCGAACGGGCACGAGTCCGATTACGGAAACTTGGGGCCGTGCCGCGGTAGCTGGGTCAGCGGTGCGGAAAGCACACCGCGAACACGGCGTTGTCTTCGTCGATCAGCATGCGCATCGTCGCGCCGAAGGCCGTCTGCTGGGCGTGCAGGTCGTAGCCCGGCGGCGGCCTGACCAATGCGTCGCGGGACTGCGCGAACTGGGTGGCCGCCTGATCGGCCAGCTCGGCGATGTGGCGCAGGCGCGGCGCCAGGCGCGGATCCGTCACGTGGTCGGCGTCGGTGCGCAAATGCTGCGCCCAGCGGCGATAGGTCTCCAGGTCCGGCTGACCGCGCGTCATGTTCTGCGGGTCCGTCAGCTGCCGTTGGTCGTAGATCAGGTTGGCCGCGTCGGCCACGTAGTAACAGTCGGGGTCGGAGCGGACCACGAAATAGACCAGCGTCATGAATGCGGCCACTGCGATCAGCGCCACCGCCGCCGCGAGCCGATGTCGCGAAGGCGGCAATCCGGCAACCGCGTCGTCCTCTCCTGTCGAGGACGGCTCGGGGCCCGTCGCGGCACGCAGCGCTCCCAGATTCTGGAAGGTACGCCGCCGCCGGCGCTCCCGCAGCACCGACAGCACCGCCCACCAGATCCCCACCGCGATCAGCACCGCGCCGAATCGAAGCGGCAACCGGAAAAGCCCGAAAACCCCGTACAAGATCGCCACCACGGGTCCAAGCCACTGAATGGCGCGCTGCGTGCGAGACGTGTCGGCCTGGTAGGCCCGCACCACGGCGCCGTAGCGGATCGCCGCGGCGAGCACGTCGGCGTCGGCGGGCACCTCGCCGGTACGCAACGCAGCCAGCGCCGCCAACCGATCAGCCTGCGTACCGCCACCCAGCGCGTCCAGACCGCGTTGGCGCACGGGCCGCTGGAGATAGAGAGTGGCCCCAGACACTATGGCGCACAGGGCAACCACCGCGAGCACACTCAGCGGCCAGCCGACCCGCGCAATGAACATCGGATAGAGCACCACCACCATTGCCCCGATGAACACGACGAACGTCGCCACCTGGACGAGGCCCTGCACCCACAACGGAGACAGCCAGAGCCGGTCGCGGATCATGCGCTGGCCGGTGCTCTCATCGCAATGATCTTAGTGATGCCCACGCCGAGATGTTTACCCGTCGAGGAGCACGGCTCCTGGCACTGTCCAATGTGGTGGACACCCTGAGGCCGTCGACTCCATAAGCTTTGTCACACATCAATATTCCGTAAAGACTGTTGCGACCAGCACGTCGTGGCGTGCTTTGCTGTGACATCTCCCCTTGGCTTGCGTGGGGGTCTGACTACCGACCGACGTAAGTCATAGCGACGCCGAACAACGCCTCGGGCAACCCCCGGAGTGTTGTTGTGGCGCGCCATCGACGTGCCGCGACCGCGGCGAGTCGACCACGATGCAAATGGAAGTGCTCGATGAACGAGATCATTGTCAGCGGAAGTGATGCTTTGGCAACAACTATCGTCGTGGAACTCAAGAGCGCAGGCGCACAGGTCGTCGCGTTGGACGACACCGACGCCGGACAAATGGAGATCGGGCTAGAGCAGGCCGGCATCGCTGATGCCGCAGCCGTGGTCTGCGCCGGTGAGGACGACGCGGTCAATCTCGAAATCGCCCTATTGGCAAGAAAACTCAACGCAAACGTTCGTGTCGTGGCACGCCTGGCCAACGACGTCCTGCGCGAGGCGATCAGCGCCGACAACGGCCCGGGCGCGATATTGAATGTCGCGGAGCTCACCGCGCCGTCCGTCGTCAAAGCGTGCCTGTCCGACGCCACTCACTCGTTCACCGTGGCAGGGGTCAACTTCGTGGTCGCTGGTAGCGAGGCACCCCGCGACACGACCCTGCACCAGCTATACGGCGAACTCACGCCGGTCGCGTTGCTCCACGGGGAGCGCTCGCCGAGCCCCGGTGTCATGGAGGTGCGCCCGCCTAGAGATCAGCGGTTGCACGCCGGAGACTGGACAGCCGTCATCGGCACTGCCGACGAGGTTGCCGCCTTCGGCATCAAGGTGTCACCCGAAAATCTGACGCGGGCCCCTCGACGACCGCTGCATAGAGCCGCCGACGGGATCAGGGCACTGCTCGACGAGTTCAATCCGGCGTTCTACCCGGTACTGGGCGCGGTGGTGCTGTTGATCATCGGATCTACCGTCGTGCTGCGATTCGGCCACAGTGACCCCCCGATGGGGTGGGTTGACGCACTGTATTTCACGGTCGAGACGATCAGCACGACCGGCTACGGCGACTTCGCCTTCGTCAACCAGCCGACATGGTTGCGCTTGTTCGCGATCATGCTGATGTTCGGCGGTGCGACCACCGTCGCGCTGCTGGTCGCCTTCGTGGCGGACGTCCTGCTTTCGCGACGCTTCAGCTTCACGGCCGCCGGACCCGGAATACGGCACCTGAATCAGCACGTCGTTGTCGCCGGGCTGAGCGCCCTGGGTGTCCGGGTGGTGAGCGATCTGACGACCGCGGGCTACGACGTTGCCGTCATCGAGCGCGACGAGGACAACGCGTTACTGCCCGTCGCTCGCGCTCTGGACATTCCGGTGATCTTCGGCGATGCCACGCAAGCGCAGACTCTCAAGGCCGCCCGGGTAGACCGTGCCCGCGCACTTGCGGTGCTGACCCGCAACGACATGATCAACATCGAGACGGGGATAGTTGCCGCGCAGATCCTCGGCCGCCGCCTTGGACCGATGTACCGCAAGCCGCGAGTTCCACTGGTGCTGAGGGTGTTTGACAGATCGCTCGGGTTCGCGCTGGCACAACGATTCGGCTTCGTCAACACCCGTTCCACTGTCGAGCTCGCCGCACCGTGGTTCATCGGCGCCGCGATGGGGCTGCAGGTAGCCGGCACGTTCTCGGTCGGTCAACGCTCCTTCGTCGTCGGCGGAATGCGGGTGGCCCCGGGAAGCGAACTCGACGGGGCGCCCTTGTCGGCGCTGTCGTCGCAGACCCAGGTCCTGGCGAGGTCTCGGACCGGCGAACCGGTCGTGGTGCACCCCCGACGGGACAGCCGACTCACCGCCGGAGACCTCGTCCACCTCGTCGGCCCTTACCGAGAGCTGTTGAGCACCTTGCAGAAAGGCACGTCGCCCATCGCGATCAACGGCCGCGGGTTGCTGCCGGAGCGGCAGCCGTGACCCGAGCCGGCAAAATTCGTTCTTACGAGAATTCCCGAAGCAGCGTCTCGTAAGCCGCATTGCCACGTGCGAAAGTCACCGCGTCTCCGCCTTGGTCGGGATGATGACGAGATGCGTAGGCGCGCCAGCGTCGGCGAAGCTCGGCCCGCGAGTAGGGCTCGGTCAGTCCGAGGACGAGACGCGGATCGTCAGGAGGGGCCGGCAAGGCTTTGACCGACCCGCTGCCACCGGTTGACGCTCCGGCGTTACGGCTTGAGGCAGACCCCCCGACTTTGTGTTTGTGCGGGACCTTCTTCGCGGCAGCCTTCTTCGGGGCGGCCTGCTTGGCGGCAGCCTTCTTCGGGGCGGCCTTCTTGACCGGGGCCTTCTTCGCGGCAACCTTCTTGGCAGGAGCCTTCTTCGCGGCAGCCTTCTTGGCAGGAGCCTTCTTCGCCGGAGCCTTTTTGGCGGCAGCTTTTTTCGCCGGAGCCTTCTTCGCGGCAACCCTCTTGGCGGGCGAGGAGTTCTTGAGGCTCGAGAGCTCTCCCATGTGGTCCGGCCTTCCGTCATCGGCAAAGCTCAAGTGTGCGAACAGAACAGCTCCGCTGCGGTCGGTGGCCAATGAACTCATCAGAAATGCGGTCAAGGAATGCGCTGCGTAGGTGCCGGTGCCAATGGTACTGATCGGAGTCAGCCGCTGAATTCTGTCAATGTCGGTACGCCGCGTAATCTGCCGACTCGGCCCAACAAGTCCGCTGCCAGGAGTTTGGTAGGTGTCGCTGCTGGCACTGGCCTCAACCCTGGCGCACACTGGCACTCATGCGGATGGCCGATGCTGACAATCTCATCGCGATCGTCTGCTTCAATGCCGCCCAGTCCGCCGGCGAACCCGTTACCAAGAAGCTCGCACGACGGGTGATCGACGATCTGCTGACCCACCGAAGCGAGTGCGACTGCGGGCACTGCGAGGCGGCGGCGATCGCGCGGATCGGCGACGTATGCATCATCGCGGCAAGCTGGCAACGAGTTGTGGCGGCGGTACCACGTCGCGCGGCGCGCTGATACCTCTGTTTGGTCGCCGGGAGCTATGCCTTTACAGGTTCCCGGCGTGCGCCGAGGCCGACAACACTGCGACCGACCTCAACCCATAGAACGCTGGCGGCGGCCAAGGCGACGCAAAACATCGCTGGAGCGATCAATGCGTACCCGCCCCAGCGAGATCCAGCTACCAGTCCTGCCGCACCGCCGATCAAAAACAGCAGTAGCGTGAGTGCCAATGTCGAGGCCTTCCACGGATCGATCTTTCGTATCCGGCTGCGTCCGATCATCAGGCCCAGATCCGTGACAGTTCCAGTGAAATGGGTGGTGCGTACCGCCATTTCACGGAAGCTGGATGTAAGGCCGTTCTGCAGCCCGAGCGCCGAGGCGGCGAACAGTGCCTGAACCGCTTGAGTTTCGACACTGGTGCCTTCGAGTATGTCCCGGACGAATGTGTCCTCAACTGCGGCCGTCGCCATGAGCAGCAAGACAGCTTCGCCCACCAACACGGCCGCAGGCCGGATTCCCGCCATGATGGGCTCGGCGGGCAGAACCACGCCGGCCGTCAGGGCTCCCATGAAAAAACCGGTCAGCACGGCCAACAGCACGTGCCCTTCGTAAAGCCAGGGATTGGCGGTCTTCATCCCGAGCTGGGTGGTGACCGCGGTTAGATTGCCGACCGGCAGCGCGAATATGAGCAATGCGACGGCATTTACCCATCCCGCGGTCAGCGCCAGCACTGTGCTCGCGCCGAGAACGATCCCGCGGGCCGGCTCCCGCCGATCGGTACTGTCGTTAATCGGTTGCATGCGTGTCAGTTTCGCCTTCAGTGAGTAGTCCTGAGCCTAATGACCGCGGTGCTGGACGGCACGGCGGATTTCGCGTTGCTCGGCCGGTCGGCGGCCTCGCCGCTGCACTGACGACGGGCACCATCCCTGCTCAACCGGCTGATTGCGCGTCGCCCGGCACGACATATGCATTTTCGATGAGTGCGAAAGATCGGTTCGGCTTCCAGGCTGAGCGACCGGTTCACTCGAGCGATACGGCGGTGACATTTACCCCGTTGCTCCTGCGATCGGCGAGAGCGGCCGCTCCGTAGAATCCGCCGAGCCGGTGGGCAGGATCCCGTGCTGTGTTTGTGCGGAAGACCGGTGGCTTGATCCAACGAGCCGGGCCAAGCTCCTGAGCAATCTTGACCGCGACCACGGCGAAGTTTTACTTTCACATTCGATGTTACTCGAGAGTAAGACGCTGGAGGATAGGTCTCATGCCGAGTGATCAGGTGGCCATCACCATGCTCAGTGATTTCCGGCCCAAGGATGGATTGGTCACCTTGACGCAGGGCACTGAACTGTCCGTGGACAGCACGACCGCAGCCGGGCTCGTCCTGTACGGAGTTGCTGCCCGGCGCTCTACCCGCTAAATAGCCTGCGCACGGCGTCGAGTTGAAGGGCGCCGCCCCCAGCGCCTTCGTCACACCGGGCAACTCGCCACTGGCCGAGCCACTTTCGCGGCGGCGGCGGAATGCGGCGCCGCCGAGGGTTCTGGGCCGGCCCTCGTCGCAGCATCCACTTCAGCACCCGGACCGTCGGCCAGATGACGTTGCCGACTGCGCAGCCGCCACGCCGCAGGCTCGGCCCGGTGGCAACTGAGACTTTCCCCAGTTGCAATTCAGTCGTGGAGGCCGATTAGACCGCTTGCAACGGAGAGGCCCGAAGAGCGCGAAAGCAGTCAAGCCAGCGTTTGACAGGACTGCGATATCCGGGTTATGTGAGAAGTGCTGAAATACGCAGCCGGCTTGGGGCCGGTGCCGCCGCCCATGGGTCCGCGGCATCGCAATGGCATCGTCATCCGCCCAGACGACACTCGGATTCGTCGGCCTGGAAGTCCCCCAATGCCACCTCGCCACATCGTCCATCGTGAATCTGCGTACTTCGCGGCGTTGGCGCCCGAACAGCGCACCAACGTTTCTCGCGCCACTACGAACGCCGCCCGTTGGTCGTTATGACCGCCGAATACGCAGCGGCACAACTTGATACAGTCCATCGGCAGTTGCCCACTGCAGCGACAGCGGCAGTGGCCAGGGCCGCAATTTTTCAGACCGTCGAACCCACCGCGGTCGCCGCGCTGATGACACACCTTCAGTCCAGGCTCTATGCGCGCCGACATCAGATCTACACCGAGGGCGAAGCCGGCGACACCCTGTACATCGTCACCTCCGGCAAGGTGAAACTCGGTAAGCGCTCCCCCGATGGTCGCAGTCACCTCTTGGCGGTGGTGGGGCCATCAGAAATGTTCGGAGAACTCTCGATCTTCGACCCCGGCCCGCGTACCGCGACCGCAACCGCGCTCACCGACGTCGCCGCGGTCACGGTAGAGCGCGACGTGTTTCGGGCATGGGTCGCCGATCGTCCCGAGATCGCCGAACGTCTACTGCGGGTACTGGCCCGGCGATTGCGCCGCACTGACAACGACCTGTCCGATCTCATCTTCACCGACGTCGGGGCTCGGGTCGCCAAACACCTGCTACGGCTGGCTCAACGGTTCGCCGTGCAGGAAGACGGCGCGATGCGTCTGACCCACAACATGACTCAAGAGGAAATCGCGCAGCTCATCGGAACGTCCCGCGAGTCGATCAACAAGGCGCTGGCCGACTTCACCCAACAGGGCTGGATTCGAGTGCACGGTCACAGCATTTTGATCACCGATTCCCAAGCGCTCGTAAGATGCGCCCACGCAGGTTCACCGGGCCCTGACAGTCCCGCCCACACCAACGGTGACGGTGGCCGCGCTGAAGCCGAAGCGGCACCGCGATGAACCGTCGACGGCCACGCCGCCGCCTTCAGTGGCTGGCGCCCCGGGAGCCACCGCTGCCGGCAGTGAGCGAACCCGGTTGTGCACCAACCCATGCCGAAGCACTACTCGCCGCACTCGGCACGGGAGACGTCAACGCGTTTGCAGAGCTGTATGACCACACGCGCGCACGCCTGTATGGCGTCGCGCTCAGGGTGCTGCGAGAACCAGCGTCAGCGACCGAGGCAACGCAGGAGGCCTACGCGCAGATCTGGGCCACCGCTGGTTCTTTCGATCCCGCTGAATGTTCTGCCGAGGCGTGGTTGACGACGCTGATTCATCATGTTTCCGTGGAATGGGTCCGCGCCGAACCATGCCGCGCAGCCCGGATATTGGGTTGTAGCAACGGCAACCGCGTCGGTGGCTGCCAGTACGTCCTCGACGGGGTACGCCACCACATGGTGAGCGCGGAGAGCGACGCACTGAACGACTGGCAGCGCGAAACGATCGCACTGGCCTACTACGGTGCGATGACCCGTCAGCAGGTTGCCGAGTTCCTTGATGTGCCGTTGTCGACCGTGACATCACGTATCCGGACCGGATTGACTCGACTGGCGCAATCGTCGGACTGATCGGCCGGGGCATGACCGCGCTCTTGTACGCTCAGCCCCGTCTGGAACACGTTGTTGTTCAACTCATCACGCGGTCACGGCATGACATGCCGTCAAGCGTCTAGCGGAGTCGTGCGGTTCCAGCGCGGCGGCCGGTGACACCGACGTAGATCGCGATCAGAATGACGGCGACGACGACGCCGACCAGAAACGGGACGACCGCCCAGCCGCCGTCGGCACCGCGGTAGCCGAATTTATATGTCAGCCACGACCCGACGAAGGAGCCCACTACGCCCAGTGCGATGGTCATGACGATGCCGATATTCTGCTTTCCGGGCAGGATGAGCCGAGCCAGCGCCGATGATGAGGCCGACCACGATAGCGGTGAAGATGGTGGTGATCATTGCTGTTCCTTTGTTTGGTGTGCATTGCGGGCGCCTAAGAGGCAAGAGCTACCAAGGGTTTCCGTTACCGATCCGTTGCGACTCAGCAGGGGTTTTCGGGGCCTGGCCTGCATGAGTGTGAGTTGGGCGAAGTACGCCATCGCCCCGGGCACCGAACTGGCGATGGGCAGGGCGTTTCGTCGTTGGCTGTACCTCAGCACTCGCTGGACGACCTCGCCGGCAACCAGCACCCACGGTAGATCGGTCTGACGGCAGGCGTTCTCTGTGCCGGATAGTAACGAAACCGACTGCACCGCAAAGAAGCTCACGCGGCTGAGATCCAAGAGTATCGGATTGCCCAACAACACCGACCGAGCGATGAAGGCACTGACGCCCTCACTGTTGCTGATGTCGATTTCACCGCTGATGGTGACCACCGTGACCGTTCGGCTGACTCGGGCCGACGCCTGGACGTCGTCGTGGTCGATCGCGGGGATTTCACCAGGGCGTACGGGACCGCCTTCGAGCGTGGCGGATCCTTTCTCGATGTTCACGGCCTGAAATCGCGAAGATCGTTGCGACGCAGCAATTTCGAGCCTGTCGCAGCACGCAGTGCTGGTCCAGCGGGGCGGGAATTGCAGGAAGACGGCGTTGACATGCGCAGGGGCCATTCGATGTCACGAGAACCAGGTCAGAATCTGGGCGGTGTCGGAAAGCAATCTGTGCCGCGTACCAAGATGTGGGTGACGGCACCGACCCCAGGCCGGCTGCATGTTCAACTGCCTCAAGGAAACGCTCCTACCGGCCGGTTGTCAAACGCTGGCACGAGGTCGGTGGACACGGGTATCGGGTCGCGTCCTGAGGCGCCGCGTTCGGGCGACAACGCGGCAGTGTGTCGTCGACGACCCGATGCCGAAACGATGCAGCTGCACGCTCGCCGCGTGAAATGGCGGGCGTCGGGTACTTACCCAGTGTTTCCAGTCCACGCTCAGGTAGGGCGTAGCTCACGCGAGGCGGAGAGGAGTCGTTCGTGGAAGATGGCCAGCTGAACTGTTTGGTGACTGGGTCGACGGGTTATGTGGGCGGTCGGCTTGTCCCGCGGCTCCTTGCGGCCGGTCACCGGGTGCGGGCGATGGCGCGCAATCGAGCCCAGGTGAACAAGATGCCGTGGGCTGACGACGCCGAGGTCGTCGAGGCCGACCTGACCGATCCCGACTCCCTTGCAACCGCGTTCGCAGGCATCGACGTCGTGTATTACCTGGTGCACTCGATGGGCAGCTCACCGAATTTCAGCAGCGCCGAATCCGAGTCCGCGACTCATACCGTCGCCGCAGCCCGCGAAGCCGGCGTCAGCCGACTGGTCTACTTGGGTGGCCTGCACCCGCGCACCGGAGAACTCTCCCCGCACCTGCAATCGCGCACCGCCGTCGGCGAAACCCTACTGAGCTCGGGGATCACGACCGTCGTCCTCCAGGCTGGGGTCATCATCGGAGCCGGGTCGGCTTCGTACGAAATGATCCGCCTGCTGACAACCGCCCTTCCCGTGCTTCCGGTGCCGACGTGGACTCGCCACCTGATCCAACCCATCGCCATCGACGACGCCCTCTACTACCTCGTTGCCGCAGCAAACGCCGAGGTGCCAGTCTCGCGTTGCTGGGACATCGGCGGCCCAAATGTTCTGCGCTACAAAGACATGCTCCGAGATTTCGCCGAGGAAGCGGGGCTGCCCCGCCGCCGCCTCATCACTCTTCCGTTGATCAGTCCAGCGCTCAGCACCTGGGGCATTGCATTTCTCACACCCATGTCGGCCGACTTGGTGCGTCCGCTCGTGGAGTCGCTTCGACACGACGCCGTCATGAAAGACCGTGACATCGACACTGTCATCGCGCCGCCACCTGGCGCACTTCGCACTTACCGCAACTCGATTCAACAAGCCCTACGCCCCCCGGTCACGACCTACGACCTCCACAACCCCCCGTCCGCAGCGGTGCCACTCGACACCGACCCGGACTGGTCACACCACGGTCGCCAAACGCGTTCAGCGACAACCTGATTCGCATCGCGGCAGTCCCGTCACCGCAGGGCCTGACAGAGAATGTGGTGAGTCTGGTTGCCGCCGTGGCGTTTTGCGACGTACATGGCGGCATCGGCGGTGCTGATGAGCATATCGAGGCTGTCGTGAGTGCCGCGCCCAGTCGATGCGACCGTGGTGCTGCCAATGCTGGCAGTGACGGCGAGCGGTAGCTCGGCGATGGCGCGGCACAGCTCGGGGGCAATCTCAGGCACGCCGGGGTCGGTGCTGGAATAGGCGATCAGGAACTCTTCACCACCTGCCCGGCAGATCGCGGCGTGAGCTGGGCACGTCTGGCGCAGCAGGCGTGCCACCGCCAACAGCAGCTCATCGCCGTGGGGATGACCGTACGTGTCATTGACCGCTTTGAAGTTGTCCAAATCAATGAGCAACACCGTCAAATGCGTGTGACCCGCGACAAAAACATCGTTGATTTTCGATTTGAACTGGTGCCGGATACCGCGGCGGTTGAGCAAACCGGTCAAAGGATCGTGCAGAGAGTCAAAGGCGTACACGGTCATCGCCCGCGACAATCCTCGCGCCCCAAGCGGTATAGCCAGATTCACCAGCCACAGCACGGAAAAGCTCGCCGCAGCTGTGGTCACATCAGCCTGATGGCTGAGACGGATGGCGGCTTCAGTGGCAGTTGCACCGCTGAGGACAAAAACCAGAAACATCAACCTGGTGGTGTGGAATACGGCCATGTACCCGCCCGCGATGGTCATGACCGCACACACCAGACACTGCAGCGTCGCGTCGCTTTGAGCCATGCTCCACGCGGTGATGACCACCGCGCCGCCGGTGGACAGCAGGACCGACTGCCGGCGGGTAGGCCACCGTCGCGCAAAAGAGCCCATCGACAGAAAGACAAATCCAGCAGCTACAACACTCGCGACCACACCAGGGGTGCTCGACCTCCCAGAAGTCGCTACCACGATGAATGGCGCAACACCCGCGAAGGCCGCGGTAACCGCAAGCAGAAGCTGGGCTGAGTGCAGTAGTCCTCGCTGAGTCAGCAGCGCCGTCATCGTCTCGAACTGGTCAGGCTGATTCCACCAGCGAGCAAACCAGCCACGAAAAAACATGCATTCCAGACTCGCCAGAAAGTTTCTGAGGTGCGCAGAGGATATACGAGAGGCCCCCCGCCGAGGAGGCTTAATGCTCAGGTTCACCGCTGAGCGTAGTTGGCAAACTCCGTTCTTGGTTGGAGGGATCGGGCAGCGAGTGGTTGGTGCGACGGTGTCTCGCGCCGCTCCCCCCACAATGGGGGTGCGAATCATTGGAAACGTAATCTTCGTCAGGTGGCATTGGACAAGCTCAAGCCGACAGTCACCGTCTGCCGCGGATGCTGCTGCGGCACGGTGAAGAAGCACCCGGCGGTCGACCACCATGTCCAGCTAGCGAACCTGCGGCATCTCATCGAGGGTGTCGCCAATGTGCGAATCAGCGACTGTCTTGGTCCATGCGAGCGTTCCAACGTCGTCGTTGTCTCTCCGTCGAGACGGGGAAGACACGCCGGCGGTCGACCCGTGTGGCTCGGTCACGTCCTTGACGCGGCGGCAGAGGCCGTCATCTCCAATTGGCTTCGCGTCGGCGGCCCCGGCCTTGCCGAGCCACCAAAAATGCTCGCCCAGCACCGTTTTCAACCGTGTCGTTCAAATCGCTGACGCCAGCGAGCACTCGGGCTCACGTGCCGCCGCATATCGGGTGAGCCGTTAATCGAAAATCCGCTGCCGCGAGGGCGGTGATGCGCGGCACGCGCAGGTGGTCGCCGAGATGGGCTGTGGGGGTGTTTCGTCCCTGCCCACCTCCGAGTGACAACGGTTGACATTCCTCGCCAGCTGTCGTAGCAATAAGACATGACGGCAACTTTGTCTCACTCCCCTCGGTTCCAGTTGGCCACCGCCGAGACGTGGGCCGAGCCCTGGCCGATGTACCGCGCGCTGCGCGACCACGACCCGGTGCACCACGTCGTCCCGCCGGCCAAGCCCGACGACGACTACTACGTGCTGACCCGGCATGCGGACATCTGGGCCGCGGCGAAAGACCACGAGACGTTCTCGTCGGCCCAGGGCCTGACCATCAATTACGGCGACCTGGAAATGATCGGTCTGGCCGACAATCCGCCGATGGTGATGCAGGATCCTCCAGTGCACACCGAGTTTCGGAAACTGGTGGCCCGCGGCTTCACCCCGCGACAGGTGGAGGCGGTCGAACCCAAGGTCCGCGAATTCATCGTCGAGCGCCTCGACCGGCTGATCGCCAACGGCGGTGGCGACATCGTCACCGAACTGTTCAAGCCGTTGCCGTCGATGGTGGTGGCGCACTACCTGGGCGTGCCTGCGCAAGACCGCGGCCAATTCGACGGCTGGACCGAAGCCATCGTCGCGGCCAACACCGCCGAAGGCGGCATTGCTGCGGCGCTCGCGAGCGTCGGCGAAGCGGTCGGCTCGATGATGGCCTACTTCGGCGAGCTGATCGAGCGCCGTCGCGTGGAACCCGAGGACGACACCGTCTCGCATCTCGTCGCCGCGGGTGTCGGCGCCGACGGCGACATCGCCGGCACGCTGTCGATCCTCGCGTTCGTCTTCACGATGGTCACCGGCGGAAACGACACCACTACCGGAATGTTGGGTGGTGCAGTGCAACTGCTGCACCAGCGGCCCGATCAGCGGCGCCTGCTGGCCGACAATCCGGACCTGGTCCCGGGCGCCGTCGACGAGTTTCTGCGACTGACCGCGCCGGCACAGGCGCTGGCCCGCACGGTGACGCGCGACGTGACGATTGAAGGCACCAGCATCCCGGCAGGTCGTCGTGTGCTGCTGGTCTACGGCTCCGGCAACCGCGACGAACGCCAATTCGGCACTGACGCAGGTGAACTCGATGTCACGCGGCACCCGCGCAACCTGCTGACTTTCAGCCACGGCGCGCATCACTGCCTCGGGGCCGCCGCCGCCCGGATGCAGTCGCGGGTCGCGCTGACCGAACTGATGGCCCGCTGCCCCGATTTCGAGGTCGACGAGGACGGCATCGTCTGGGCCGGCGGTAGCTACGTGCGACGCCCGCTGTCGGTACCGTTCCGGGTCACGTCCTAGATGCCGGCCAGCGACTGGCTCGCCGAACGCCGCGGCGAAGTCGCCGCCGACCGCATCCTCGACGCCGCCGAGAACCTGTTCACCCGCAACGACCCCGGTTCGGTGGGCATGAACGAGATCGCCAGAGCCGCAGGCTGTTCCCGCGCGACGCTGTACCGCTACTTCGAGAACCGTGAGGCGCTGCGCAGTGCCTACGTGGCCCGCGAGACCCATCGACTGGCCGAGTCGATCGACGTCGACGAGATCAGCGATCCGCAGCAGCGACTGGTCGCCGGCATCATCACCACGCTTCGCCTGGTCCGCGAAAGCCCGGCGTTGTCAGCCTGGTTCGCGACCACGTCGGGCCCACTCGGCGCCGAAATGGCCGAGCAATCCGACGTGATCACCGCGCTGGCCAACGCATTCGTCACCTCGCTGGGCGACGACGATCCGGCCAACGTAGCGGGCCGCGGACGATGGCTGGTCCGCGCGATCACGTCGCTGCTGATCTTCCCGGGCCGCGACGAGGACGACGAGCGGGCGATGCTGACCGAGTTCGTGGCCCCGGTCGTGGTACCCGCTAACAAGGTCAGCCGGGCACCCGGGTGAACCGATGCAGCAGCCAAGCCGGCGGAATGGTCATCAGCATCGTCACAAGGAACAGCCCAACCATTGATCCGGTGTAGACGTGATCGCGCATGACGTAGACCATGGCGAAATCCATGACTATCAAATGGATGAGAAAGATTTCATAAGAGATCTCGCCCAACCACACCACCGGCCGGCTTGCCAGTAGTCGGGCGTAGAAACCACTGTTACCAAGCGCCAACGGCGCCACCGTCAGCGCTGAGATCACCGCGTACAAGATCGCTTTCCAAATCGCCTGCGACAATCCGAGCGGCGAGGTGGTCGGATCACCCGCGAGCGGCGTGGACGCGATGAGGTAGCAGATGGCGGCCAGCGGCAACGCGACAAATCCGTAGCAGCGCACACCCATCGCTTCGAGCACCGTCAGCGCCATGCCGGCCAGAAACCAGATCAGGTAGGTGGGTAGCCAGAGTCGGGTTCCGCTGAAAACCGGCGTCAGGAGATGTGTGCCGACCAACCACGCCGGCGAGATCAGCGCCAGTGCGGCAACGCCTCCCAGCAACAGCCTCGGCCGCCATTGCCGTCGGCACAGCACGACCATCAGCAGGTAAGCCAACAGCGGAAGCGCGACGTAGAACGAGGCTTCCACCGCCAGGCTCCACAACTGGGTGAGACCTTGATGAATGTAGGCCCGCATGTAGTTGAAGGTGTAGATCTGGGTCAGCGTGAGGTTGCGCAGCAATCCGAACCAGCTGTGGCCGTTGTTCGGCGTGGCATGCCGAAAGTGGTAGATGACAAAGGCGATCAACACAGTCACGACGTGGGCCGGCATGATGCGTCGCACCCGGTGCCCGGCGTAGCGGGCGACCGAGGGGTCGGGCCCGCCGGTCGCAGCCGCCTTCACCCACGGCCGGAACAGCAGGTAGCCGGACAGCACGAAGAAAATCGGGACGCCCATCTCCATCCGCGAACACAACAAGCCGAAATAACCATGGCTGTACTTGCCGGTCGCGTAGGCCGCGTGGGTGCCCACCACCAGGGTCGCGGCGAGGGCCCGGACACCGGTCAGCGAGGCGATTCGATCCGGCCCGGAGACCTGTTCGAGTCCGCCCTGATCCGCGGTGTCGGTATCGGTCATCCCTTGTGGTCCCGTCGCGGCGCGCCACGATTGCCGCCACGGTTCTTGTTCGGTGCCCGGTCAGGCTGCAAATTGATCAGCACGCCCGAAATACGGGTCTTCTCAAGCTTTTTCAGCGTCTCGCGGGATAATTTGGCCGGCAGTTCCACCAGCGAAAAGTCCGGCTTGATGGTGATGTGGCCGAAATCGCTACGATGCAGGCCGCCTTCGTTGGCAATGGCGCCGACGATCGAGCCTGGCCCGACCTTGTGCCGCTTGCCGACCGCGATGCGATAGGTGGCCAGCCCCTGTCTGGGACCGTCACCGGGGCCGCGTGCCGCCCTGGCCGGCCGGTCCTGGTATTCCCGGGACCGGCGTTCGGGCGGTGGCTCGGGCGCCAGCAAAAAGGCCTCGCCGTCGCGCGACTGCGCCGCCAGCGCCGCGGCGATGTCGGCCATCGGCACGTCGTGATCGCGTTCGTAATCCGCGACCAGACGCCGGAACAACTCGATACCGGGTGCGCCGAGGCTGTTGGTGATCGAATCGGCGAATTTCGCCACCCGTTGCGCGTTGACGTCGTCGACGCTGGGCAGTTGCGCCTCGATCAGCTTCTGCCGGGTCGCCTTCTCGATTGCCTTGAGCAGGTGGCGCTCGCGCGGAGACACGAAAAGCAGTGCGGCGCCGGACCGTCCGGCCCGGCCGGTTCGCCCGATCCGGTGCACGTAGGACTCGGTGTCATGCGGGATGTCGTAGTTCAGCACGTGCGAGATCCGCTCGACGTCCAGCCCACGGGCCGCCACGTCGGTGGCGACCAGGATGTCGATGCCGGTGCCGCCACCTTTTTTGAGAGCGGCGATGGTCCGCTCACGCACGGCCTGCGGGATGTCACCGTTGATGGCCGCCGCGGAAAAGCCTCGGGCGCGCAGCTTTTCGGCGACCTCTTCGGTGGCCTGCTTGGTGCGGACGAAGACGATCATCGCCTCGAACGGCTCGACTTCGAGGACGCGGGTGAGCGCATCCATCTTGCGTCTACCTTCGACCTGGATGTAGCGCTGCGAAATGTTCTCGGCTGTCGTGGTTTTCGCCTCGACCTTGACCTCGGTCGGGTCGTGCAGATATTTGTTGCTGAGCTTGCGGATTGCCGGCGGCATGGTCGCCGAGAACAACGCCACCTGCTTATACTCCGGCGTCTCGGCCAGGATCCGTTCGACTTCCTCGGCGAAACCCATCGTGAGCATCTCGTCGGCCTCGTCGAGCACCAGATAGTCCACCCGGGACAGGTCCAGCGTCCCGCGCTCGAGATGGTCGATCACCCGGCCCGGCGTGCCGACCACCACCTGCGCACCGCGCTTCAGCCCGGCCAGCTGCGTCGTGTAGGACGCTCCGCCGTAGATCGGCAGCACGTTGATCTGCGGTAGGTGCGTGCCGTACCGGCTGAACGCCTCGGCCACCTGCAGCGCCAACTCCCGCGTCGGCGCCAGTACCAGCGCCTGGGTGGCCTTGCTGGCGGTGTCGATCTTGGACAGAATCGGGACCGCGAACGCCGCCGTCTTGCCGGTCCCGGTCTGCGCCAGCCCGACCACGTCCGAGCCGCTCATCAGGGCCGGAATCGTCGCCGCTTGGATAGCCGACGGCGACTCGTAACCGACGTCGGAGAGCGCCTGCAGCACCGAGGGGTGAATCTGCAGGTCGGCGAAGGTCACGGTGTCATCATCAGAGGCGCTCATCTCGGGAAAAAAGTTTACGGCGTCATCGACGGTCGCACGGCCACGCCTGCCGCGTCGACCGGGCCGGGCGAGGTACCGTGCGGCGTTGTGTGGACACGACTGTGCAGTTCGGGTGGCATCGGCTACCTGACCGGACCGATCGCGGCCGCACTGCTTGCCGTCACGATGAGTGGGTGTGGATCAGGGGATTCGACCGTCGCCAAGACGCCGGAGCCCACCACCCACGCCGCCACGACACCCCATTCCGCGGCGCCGGCGCCCTCGTCGGCCGTCGCCGCTCCCCCGACCAGCGCCGGGCCCGTCGACCCATGCGCGGTCAACCTCGCCGATCCCGCCATCGCCCGCGGAGTGTCGGAGTTGCCGCACGACCCGCGCAGCCAGCAGCCGTGGAACCCCGAGCCGCTGGCCGGCAACTTCAACCAGTGCGCGCAGCTGTCCGCGGTGATCGTGAAGGCCAACACCAACGCCGAGAGCCCCAACACCAGAGCGGTGCTGTTCCATCTTGGCAAGCTCATCCCACCGCAGGGCGTGCCGGACACTTACGGCTTCAACGGCCTCGACAACTCGCAGTGCACCGGTGACACGGTTGCGCTGAGCTATTCCGGCGGCATCGGCCTGCCCAGCGTGGTCAAGTTCCGCTGGAACGGCAACGGGGTGGAATTGATCGCCAACGCCGGCTGATCGGACGGTCGGCCTTCTCCTCGGGCCGTTCCGGCCCGCATCGTCGCCCGACGTTGTCGGTAGCGCCGCCTAGAGTGACTGCTGTGTTCATGGCAGGCGACAGCGTCATCTACAGTGCCTCGGATCTGGCATCCGCGGCACGGTGTGAATACGCCCTGCTGAGGGAATTCGATGCGAAACTCGGTCGGGGGCAACGCGTCACGGTCACCGACGAATTGCTCGATCGCACCGCGACCCTGGGTGACGAGCACGAGCAACGCCGGCTCGACCAGCTTCGCGACGTGCGCGGCGAGGTCGCGGTCATCGGCCGGCCGGTGCCGTTCACCGTCGACAACGTCACCGCGGCGGCAGACCAGACCCGGCGGGCCGTCGAGCGCGGCGTCGACGTCGTCTACCAGGCCGCGATGTTCGACGGCCGCTTCGTCGGGTTCGCCGATTTCCTGGTGCTCCGTGACGGGAAGTATCAGGTCTCCGATACCAAGCTGGCCCGGTCGGCCAAGGTCACCGCGCTTCTTCAGATCGCCGCCTACGCAGAAACGTTGAGCCAGAAAGGAATTGTGGTACATCCGGAAGCCGAGCTGATTCTCGGCAACGGCTCCGTGGTCACCTACCAGGTCGACGAGCTGATTCCGGTGTATCGCGAACAACGCGCGCGATTGCAGCGCCTGCTCGACGAGCACCTCGCCCAGGGCTCCCCGGTGAGCTGGGACGACACCGGCGTGCGCGCTTGCTTCCGCTGCCCGGCCTGCGAAGAGCAGGTGCGTGCTACCGACGATCTGTTGCTGGTTGCGGGCCTGCGCGTCACGCAGCGCGCGAAATTGCTCGACGCCGGCATCACGACCGTTGCCGAATTGGCCGCCCACGACGGTCCGGTGCCCGACGTGTCTGCTCGCTCGCTCACCGCGATGGTCGCTCAGGCCCGACTGCAGATGCTTCAACGCGTGAGCGGCACAGCGCAATTCGAGGTGGTGGACGCGCAACCGCTGACGCTGTTGCCCAACCCCGACGAGGGCGACCTGTTCTTCGACTTCGAGGGCGACCCGCTGTGGACCGCCGACGGCGTCGACTGGGGCCTGGAGTATTTGTTCGGTGTTCTCGAAGGTGGCAGGGCGGGCAGATTCCACCCGCTGTGGGCGCACGACCGGCCAGACGAGCGGCAAGCCCTGATCGATTTTCTTGCGCTGGTGGCCAAGCGGCGCAAGCGATATCCGAACATGCACGTCTACCACTACGCCGCCTACGAGAAGACCGCCCTGCTGCGGCTGGCCGGACGCCACGGTGTCGGTGAGGACGAAGTCGACGACCTGCTGCGTAGCGGGACTCTGGTCGACCTGTATCCGATTGTGCGCAAGAGCATTCGGACCGGCTCGGAGTCGTTGAGCCTCAAGGCGCTCGAGCCGCTGTACATGGGATCGCGGTTGCGATCGGGCGATGTCACGACGGCCACCGACTCGATCACGCAGTACGCGAAATACAGCGAGTTGCGCGCCGACGGTGAACTCGACGACGCCGCGGCCGTGCTCAAAGAGATCGAGGACTACAACCAGTACGACTGCGTGTCCACTCGCGAGCTGCGCAATTGGCTGCTGATCCAGGCGTTCGAGGGTGGTGTCACTCCGCTTGGCGCGCAACCGGTTTCCGAGGGCGGCGCCATCGAGGAACCGGACGCGCTGGCAATGAAGCTGGAGGAGTTCTCCGGCGTCGCGGCGAGCGCCGACCGCACTCCCGAGCAAACGGCGGTCGCGCTGGTGTCGGCCGCCCGTGGGTATCACCGCCGGGAGGACAAGCCGTTCTGGTGGGCCCACTTCAACCGGCTGAACTACCCCGTCGACGAATGGTCCGGCGATGCTGACGTTTTCGTGGTCGACCAGGCGAAGGTCGCGGTCGACTGGAACAAGCCGCCGCGCGCGCAGAAAATGCAGCGACGGTTGCAGCTGACCGGTGAACTGGCCCGGGGCGCGCTCAACTCCAAGGTGTACGCGCTCTACGAGCCGCCGGCACCGGCCGGCCTGACCGACAACCCCGACCGGCGTGCGACCGGGCACGCCGAGGTGGTCGAGTGCGATGACCCGACTGTCCCGACCGAGGTCATCATCCTGGAGCGAACTCCGCCGGACGGCAACACCTTTCACGAGCTGCCGTTTGCGCTGACGCCGAACGGGCTGGTCAACACCAAGCCACTGCGCGAAGCCGTCGAACGGGCCGCGGTCGACGTCGCTGCGGCACTGCCAGACCTTCCCGACACCGCGGCGATGGACATCCTGCTGCGCCGCCCGCCGCGGACCCGCAGCGGCGCCGGCCTCCCGCGGCACGGTGACGCCATCGACGACATCACCGCCGCCGTAGCCGACCTCGATTGCTCCTACCTCGCGGTGCACGGTCCGCCGGGCACCGGCAAGACCTATACGGCCGCGCATGTGATCACCCGGCTGGTCGCCGAATCCGGCTGGCGCATCGGCGTCGTCGCGCAGTCACACGCCGTGGTGGAGAACCTGCTGCAGGGCACGATCGACGCCGGCATCGACCCGGCACGGGTCGCCAAGAAGAATGCCGACCGCGGCCACGTCGACTGGCAGGTGATCGGCGACAGCGAGTACGCCGCCTTCATCAGCAGCACAACAGGGTGTGTGATCGGTGGAACGGCGTGGGACTTCGCCAACCCGGGCCGGGTTCCGCCGGGCAGCCTGGACCTGCTCGTCATCGACGAGGCCGGCCAGTTCTGTCTGGCCAACACCATCGCGGTGGCCGCCGCGGCCGCGAACCTGCTGCTGCTCGGCGACCCACAGCAGCTGCCCCAGGTCAGCCAGGGCACCCATCCCGAACCGGTCGACGGCTCCGCGTTGGGCTGGCTGGTCGAACACCACCGCACCCTGCCCGCCGAACGCGGCTACTTCCTGGACCGTTCGCGGCGAATGCATCCCGCGGTGTGTGCCCCGGTATCGACGTTGGCCTACGAGGGCAGGTTGCAGCCCCTCGCCGAAGTCACCGCGGCGCGGCAGTTGGACGGGCATCCGCCGGGGCTACAGGTGCTTCGCGTCCAACACGAGGGCAATTCGACCGAGAGCCCCGAGGAAGCCGACGCCATCGCCGACCTGATTCAGACGCTGGTCGGCCGGGCGTGGACCACCGAGAAAGGCACCCGGCCCTTGACGCCCGCCGACGTGCTGGTCCTGGCGCCGTACAACGCTCAGGTCGTGCTGCTGCGTCGACACCTGGCCGACGCGGGACTCGGCGAGGTGCGGGTGGGGACCGTCGACAAGTTCCAGGGTGCCGAGGCGCCGGTGGCGATCGTGTCGATGACCGCGTCGTCCGTCGAGGACATCCCGCGCGGAATCCCGTTCTTGCTCAAACGGAATCGGCTCAACGTCGCGATCAGCCGAGCGCAGTACTGCGCGGTTGTCGTGCGTGCGGACGCGCTGACCGAGTACCTGCCTGCCGCGCCGACCGGCCTGGTGGAGCTCGGCGCCTTTCTCGCGTTGACGACGCCCGATCGTGCCGCGCCCGACGTTTAGCGCCGTCGCGGACCTTGGTCGGGATCGGGACGGGGTCGCCGGCTGGGCGGCGGCCGGTGCTGGCCGTTGCGCCGGTCGTCAGGGAAAGTGGCCCCGCCGTAGGTGTCGATGATGTCGTCGAACGCCGGCTGTTCGGGCTCGACCCCCCGGCGCGTCGGCGGCGGGAATTGCTCGACCGGAGCGAATCGCTGGTCGTCCTCGTCGCGAGATCCGTTGGGAGTGTCCCTGACCGCCGCGATCTCGGTGGTCGCGGTCGTGTCGTCGAGCAGGCTGTGCCACGACTCGACCGGCGCGCTGCGCCAGCTCTCGGCCGGTGCCGCCAGCGGCGGCTCCCGATGGGTGGCCAGCGGCTCGGTGAGCGGCTCGGCAGCACGCCCGCGGGCCGGCGGAGCGGGCGGCGCTTGTCGCCGCGGCGCAGCGGGCCGGGGCGGGGTCAGCGTGTACTCGACGTAGTCGTCGTCATCGTCGAAGCCTTCCCGGTAGCCGTCGAATCCACTCGCGAAGCCCTCCGGGGCGCTGGGCCGTACCCGAACCCGACGGGTCGGCGCGTCCGGGCCGCCTGAGGCGGTCCCGTCGGCGGGCAATTCGCCGTCCGTCGACGCCCCATCGGATCCGATCAGGAAGATCGCCGCACCGATCCCGAACAACGCGACGAACGCCGGCAACAGCATCGACTGCGACATCGCGGCGGCGAACGGCTCGTGCAGGAATTCCGGCATCTCAAGGCCTCCGCCTTCGCCGGCCGGTGGGCCCGACCCACCGTCGGGCATCGGCCCCAGCGCGGAGGTGATGCGCGACGTCATGAACGACGCCATCGCCGCGCTGCCCAGCACGGCGCCCACCTGACGCGTCGCGTTGAAGACCCCGGAGCTGGCGCCGGCGAACTGCGGCGGCAGATTGCGGGTCGCCGTCGCGGTGATCGGCGCCCAGATGAAGGCATTCGAAACACCCAGGACGAAGAACGGCAGCACCAATTCCCAGATCGGGGTGGTCGGCGTCATCACGATCGACAGCCAGGTGAGACCGATTGCCAGACAGGAGAACCCGAATCCGACAACCGGGCGCGGGTGTACGAGATCAACCAGCCGGCCGCCGACCGGCGCCAGCACGCCGCTGGTGATGGCCATCGGCGCGGTCAGCAGCGCCGCCCGGGTCGGCGACAATCCGCACACCGACTGGGCGTAGAACATCAGCGGCAGGATCATCGCGGTGGCCGCGAATGCGATGACGACCGCCGCGGCATTGCACAGCCCGAAGTCGCGGTAGCGGAATATGTCCAGCGGGATCAGCGGCTCGTAGTGGCTGATCGACTGCCAGTACACGAACGCCGTCATGAACCCGATCCCGGCGACCAGCACCGCCCAGATCCACGGCGCCCAGTGGTGGGACTGGCCCTCCTGCAGGGAGAACACGATCAGGAACATCCCCACCCCGGACAGCGCCACGCCGACGAGGTCGAAGCGGTGCTTCTGGGTGGGCAGGTCCGGCACCAGCCACACGGCCAGCGCCAGGCCGATGACGCCGATCGGCACGTTGACGAAGAAGATCCACGCCCAGCCCATCGCGTCCACCAGCACGCCACCGGCCAGCGGCCCGACCAGCGTGGCCACCCCGGCGGTGGCGCCCCACACACTCGTCGCCACCCCGCGGCCCTCTTGCGGAAATATCCGGGTGATGAGCGACAGCGTCTGCGGGCTCATCACCGCGGCACCGATGCCCTGGGCCACCCGCGCGGTGATCAGCATCCCGATGGTGCCGGACAGGCCGCACCACAGCGAGGCGGCGGTGAAGACGGTCAAACCGATCACATACAGGTTCTTCGGGCCGAATCGGTCCCCGAGCCGGCCGGCCACCAGCAGCGGCACCGCGTAGGCGAGCAGGTAGGCACTGGTCACCCAGATGACCGTGTCGTAGCCGGTGCCGAGCTTCACCATGATGCTGGGGTTGGCGACCGCGACGATCGTCGAGTCCAGCAGGATCATGAAGAAGCCGACCATCATGGCCCACAGCGCGTTCCACGGCTTCACGTCGTCAGGATTCGACGCCGGCTCACCGCCCGGGCGCCGACGTGCAGTCGCCGTCGTCATGTCTTCACCCCGTCCGTTCGTAGCCCCGACCGATCGGATCGCATCGAGCCGGCAAAGCCTCGCAGCCAGGACAGCTCGGACCGCGTGGTTGCCAGCAGGTAGTCGAATGCCACCAGGTATCCGGCGGGTGTGATGCCGGCATCCCGCAGCGCCATGATGTCTGCGGCGCGGGACTCCAGCGCCCCAACCCGGTCTTCCACTGCATTCAGCGCGGCATCGTCGTCCAGCGTATCGATCTCCGCGAGTGCAACCGCGAACTGCGGAAACTCGTGCGCCGGCACCGCGATGAGTTCACCGACCCGATCGGCGAGCGCCTCGGCCCCGGCGTCGGTGATCTCGTAGATGGCCCGCTCGGGCCGTTTGCCGTCGCGTGCGGTGCCCGCGCGACGGATCAGCTTCTCGTCGGTGAGGCGGTCGACGACGTGGTAGAGCGATCCGGGGCGGACCTTCACGATGCGGTCGGCATGCCGCTCGACCAGCGTCTGGACCATCTCGTAACCGTGCATCGGGCGTCCGCGCAGCAGCGCCAGCACCGAGATTCCCAGTGCGGTGAGTTGATAGGCCATCGGCTTTCCGTCTTGTTTGGGATCGTCGCGGTCACTCTCCGGACCGGGAGCGAATCTGCCTGTGTCCTCGCACCTGTCTGCGGTGGATTATTCCTAACGGACTATTCGAACGGACGGGTGGCCCCACGTCGCCGGAGGCCGGCGCTAGCCTGAGATAACGTCACTGCCCGCGAAGGACCCGGGGATTGCAGCAATGCCGCCGGGTGACAATGCGGGTTGCGAAGCGGCCCGGGGAAGAACCCGGGTCCACCACGACCCGGAGGCTTCCATGTTCGCCCGACGGAAACGGTCATCGGCCGACTCGCTGCCCGCGACCACCGAAGGCAAGCCGAAGAGGTCGGCGCGGGCGCTGGCCAGCATCATCGAGCGCAGCTCGCGTATTCAAGGACCTGCCGCGACGGCCTACGTGGAGCGGCTGCGCCGCGCCGACCCCGAAGCCAGCCCCGCTGCAATCGTGTCGAAGCTGGAGAAGCGCTACGTGACCGCGGTGACGGCCAGCGGCGCCGCCGTCGGTTCGGCCGCGGTGCTGCCCGGGTTGGGCACGTTGGCGGCGCTGTCGGCGTCGGCCGGTGAGACCGCGGTGTTCCTGGAGGCGACGGCGTTTTACGCGCTGGCGGTCGCGTCGGTGTACGGCATCTCGACCGACGACCGGGAGCGACGACGCACGCTGGTGCTGTCGGTACTGGTCGGGGACGACAGCAAGCACGCCATGTCCGAACTGATCGGCGGCGGGCGCACCAGCGGGGCGTGGTTGTCCGAAGGGATGGCCTCCCTGCCGATGCCGGCGTTGTCGCAGCTGAACTCGCGCCTGCTCAAGCGGGCGGTCCGGCGCTTCACTCTGCGTCGTAGCGCACTGTTGTTCGGCAAGGTCCTTCCGGTCGGGATCGGTGCCGGTATCGGCGCCGTGGGCAATCGGCTGGCGGGCAAGCGGATCGTGCAGAACGCGCGCCAGGCCTTCGGAACGCCGCCGGCGAAGTGGCCGGTCACCCTGCACCTGCTGCCGTCGGCGTCCGACGCGCACTGAGCGGGGCGCTGATCGAACTCACATGGCGGATCGCCGCTGAAGGGTTAGCCTTTATGGGGCCAATGACAAGCGTGGGAGAGCGCTTTCCGGACAGAGGAATCGAGGCGAGCAGCTGCTGTGAGCAGTACGAGTTCACCATTCGGACAGAACGAATGGTTGGTCGAGGAGATGTACCGCAAATTCCGTGACGACCCGTCCTCGGTCGACGCGAGCTGGCACGACTTTCTGGTCGACTACAACCCCGACCCGGCCGCCGATGCGCCCGCTGAGCTGAAGCCGGCCAAGCCGGCGCCCCCGCCTGCCGCAGCTCCTCCGCCCGCAGCTCCCCCGCCCGCAGTCACTCCCCCGCAGGCCGCGCCCGTTCCCGCCGCGTCCGGTAACGGCGCGCCCACCACCCCGAAACCCGCCGCACCGCCGGCCGCCGAAGCTCCGAAGCCGGCCTCCAAGCCGTCCGGGCCCCCGCCCGCCGAGGGCGACGAGAACCAGATACTGCGCGGAGCGGCCGCAGCGGTCGTAAAAAACATGTCGCAGTCGCTGGAGCTCCCGACGGCGACCAGCGTTCGGGCCATCCCGGCCAAGCTGATGATCGACAACCGCGTGGTGATCAACAACCAGCTGAAACGCACCCGCGGCGGCAAGGTTTCGTTCACCCACATTCTCGGCTACGCCCTGGTGCAGGCGCTGAAGAGCTTCCCGAACCTGAACCGGCACTACGCCGAGATCGACGGCAAGCCGAACGCGGTGACACCCGCCCACATCAACTTGGGTCTGGCCATCGACCTGCAGGGCAAGGACGGCAAGCGATCACTGGTGGTCGCCGGGATCAAGCGTTGCGAGGCCATGAGTTTCGGCCAGTTCGTCGCGGCATACGAGGACATCGTCCGGCGGGCCCGCGACGGCAAGCTGACCGCCGAAGACTTTGCCGGCGTGACGATTTCGCTGACCAACCCCGGCACCATCGGCACCGTGCACTCGGTGCCGCGACTGATGGCCGGTCAGGGCGCGATCATCGGCGTGGGTGCGATGGAATATCCCGCCGAGTTCCAGGGCGCCAGCGCCGAGCGGATCGCCGAGTTGGGCATCGGCAAGCTCATCACCCTGACCTCGACCTACGACCACCGCATCATCCAGGGCGCGGAGTCCGGTGACTTCTTGCGCACCATTCACGAACTGCTTCTCGCCGACGGTTTCTGGGACGAGCTGTTCCGCGAGATGGGTGTGCCCTACCTGCCGATTCGGTGGAGCACCGACAACCCCGACACGATCGTCGACAAGAACGCCCGCGTGATGGAGTTGATCGCGGCCTACCGCAACCGCGGGCATCTGATGGCCGACATCGACCCACTTCGGTTGGACAACACCAGGTTCCGTAGCCACCCCGACCTCGAGGTGGTCACCCACGGGCTGACCCTGTGGGACCTCGACCGGGTGTTCAAGGTCAACGGCTTCGGCGGCTCGGAGTACAAGAAGCTGCGCGACATCCTGGGGCTGTTGCGCGACGCCTACTGCCGGCACATCGGCGTCGAGTACACCCACATCCTCGACCCCGAACAGCAGCGCTGGCTGGAAGAACGCGTCGAGACCAAGCACGTCAAACCGACTGTGGCGCAGCAGAAGTACATCCTGAGCAAGCTGAACGCCGCCGAGGCGTTCGAGACCTTCCTGCAGACCAAATATGTTGGGCAGAAGCGGTTCTCACTTGAAGGCGCCGAGAGCACCATCCCGCTGATGGACGCCGCCATCGACCAGTGCGCCGAGCACGGCCTGGACGAAGTCGTCATCGGCATGCCGCACCGCGGCCGGCTGAACGTGCTGGCCAACATCGTCGGCAAGCCGTACTCGCAGATCTTCAGCGAGTTCGAGGGCAACCTCAACCCCGCCCAGGCGCACGGCTCCGGTGACGTCAAGTACCACCTCGGCGCCACCGGTGTGTACATCCAGATGTTCGGCGACAACGACATTCAGGTGTCGCTGACGGCGAACCCGTCGCACCTGGAGGCTGTCGACCCGGTGCTGGAAGGCCTGGTCCGGGCCAAGCAGGACCTGCTCGACAAGGGCGAGGGCGAACGCGGCAACTCCGTCGTGCCGATGATGCTGCACGGCGACGCCGCCTTCGCCGGGCAGGGTGTGGTCGCCGAGACGCTGAACCTGGCCAAGCTGCCCGGCTACCGGGTCGGCGGCACCATCCACATCATCGTCAACAACCAGATCGGGTTCACCACCGCACCGGAGTACTCGCGATCCAGCGAATACTGCACCGACGTCGCGAAAATGATTGGCGCCCCGATCTTCCACGTCAACGGCGACGACCCGGAAGCCTGCGTCTGGGTGGCCAAGCTGGCAGTCGACTTTCGGCAGAAGTTCAAGAAAGACGTCATCATCGACATGCTGTGCTACCGCCGGCGCGGGCACAACGAGGGCGACGACCCGTCGATGACGAACCCGTACATGTACGACGTCGTCGACGTCAAACGCGGCGTCCGCAAGACTTACACCGAAGCGCTGATCGGCCGTGGCGACATCTCGATGAAGGAGGCCGAGGACGCACTGCGCGACTACCAGGGCCAACTCGAGCGGGTCTTCAACGACGTCCGCGAATTGGAGAAGCACGGCGTTCAGGCGAGCATGTCGGTGGAGTCCAACCAGATGCTCGCGGCCGGCCTGGACACCGCCGTCGACAAGGCCCTGCTGGCCCGCATCGGCGACGCATTCCTCGCTCTGCCAGACGAATTCGCCGCTCACCCGCGCGTGACTCCGGTGTTGGAGAAGCGCCGCGAGATGGCCTACGAAGGCAAGATCGACTGGGCCTTCGGCGAATTGCTGGCGCTGGGCACGCTGGTGGCCGAAGGCAAGCTGGTGCGGTTGTCCGGTCAGGACACCCGACGCGGCACCTTCTCCCAACGGCATTCGGTGATCATCGACCGTCAGACCGGCGAGGAGTTCACCCCGCTGCAGCTGCTGACCATCGACAAGGACGGCAACCCGACCGGCGGCAAGTTCATGGTGTTCGACTCACCGCTGTCGGAGTACGCGGCGGTCGGTTTCGAGTACGGCTACACCGTCGGCAACCCGGACGCATTGGTGTTGTGGGAGGGGCAGTTCGGCGACTTCGTCAACGGCGCCCAGTCCATCATCGACGAATTCATCAGCTCCGGTGAGGCCAAGTGGGGCCAGTTGTCCAGCGTGGTGCTGCTGCTGCCGCACGGCCACGAAGGCCAGGGCCCCGACCACACCTCGGGCCGCATCGAGCGCTTCCTGCAGCTGTGGGCCGAGGGATCGATGACGATCGCGGTGCCGTCGACTCCGGCCAACTATTTCCACCTGCTGCGCCGCCACGCCCTCGACGGGGTGCAGCGCCCGCTGATCGTGTTCACCCCGAAGTCGATGCTGCGCAACAAGGCCGCGGTCAGCGACATCCGGGCCTTCACCGAGGACAGGTTTCACTCGGTGCTCGAAGAGCCGACCTACGAAGAGGGCATCGGCGACCGCAACAAGGCCACGCGGATGTTGTTGACCAGCGGCAAGATCTACTACGAGCTGGCCGCTCGCAAGGCCAAGGAGAACCGGGACGATGTCGCGATCGTGCGCATCGAGCAGCTTGCCCCGCTGCCGTTCCACCGCCTCCAGGAGACGCTGGATCGCTACCCGAACGTCAGCCAGTACTTCTGGGTGCAGGAGGAGCCGGCCAACCAGGGCGCATGGCCGCGGTTCGGTCTCGAGCTGCCTGAGCTGTTCGACGACAAACTGGTTGGCATCAAACGGATTTCACGTCGCGCGATGTCGGCACCGTCGTCGGGCTCGTCGAAGGTGCACGCCGTCGAGCAGCAGGAGATCCTCGACGAGGCGTTTCGCTGACCGGTTGAGCGTGGCACTGCTGCCGTCAGTCTCGTCGAGTTCGACGCTGGCGCGGTAGTCCGCGAGTGCGCAGCACGCCGGCGTCGATCTCGGCGCCTGAAACCCCGGCTAGCGGCGTACCGCGCCCTCGTAGGCGGCGTGCGTTCCGCCGGCGGGCAGCGGTCCGGTGGCGTCGGGGTCGTCCGATGTCACCGGTCGACGCCGGATCCGTGGCGGCCGCGATGCGACGTTCATCGGCCACCAGAACCAGCGGCCCAACAACGTTGCGATCGACGGCATCAGGAATGACCGCACGATCAACGTGTCGAACAGCAGGCCAAGCCCGATGGTGGTACCCACCTGTCCCACCGCGAGGTTGTCGCTGACCAACATCGACGCCATGGTGAAGGCGAACACCAGACCCGCCGCCGTCACCACCCTGCCGGTGCCGCCCATCGCCCGGATGATGCCGGTCTTGAGGCCGGCGCCGATCTCCTCCTTGAAGCGGGCAACCAGCAGCAGGTTGTAGTCGGATCCGACGGCAAGCAGGATGATCACCGACATCACCATTGTCAGCCAGTGCAGCTTGACGCCGATGATGTACTGCCACAACAGAACCGACATGCCGAATGAGGCGGCCAGCGACAACGCGACGGTCCCCACGATCACCAGTGCGGCCACCAGGCTGCGGGTGATCAGCAGCATGATGATGAAGATCATGCACAGCGACGAGATCCCGGCGATCATGAAGTCATAGTTGGAGGCTTCGCGCAGATCCTTGAAAGTGGCTGCGGTGCCTGAGATGTAGACCTTCGCGTCCTCCAGTGCGGTCCCTTTCAGCGACTCGTAAGCAGCTGTCCGGATCGCGTTGATGCGCGACATTCCCTCGCTGGTCGCTGGATCGCCCTTGTGCGAGATCATGAACCGCGCAGCCTTGCCGTCCGGCGACAGGAACAGACTCTCGACCCGCTGGAAATCGGGATTGGCGAAGACCTCGTGCGGCAGGTAGAAGGAATCGCCGGTCTTCGCGTCGTCGAAGTCCTTGCCCATCGCGGTCGCGTCGTTGCTGAGCTCACTGGCCTGGTCGAAAATCCCCGACATCGTGCTGTGCATCGTCAGCACCATGGTGCGCAAGCTCCGCATCGCGTCGATCTGCGACGGCAGCATCGCGACCAGCTGCGGCACCACGACGTCGACGCTGTCGATGTCCTTGATCAACTCGCCGAGCTTCTCGCTCAGCTTGTCGACGCCGTCGGTCGCGTTGTACGCCGACCGGATCCCCCAACACGTCGGGATGTTGTAGCAGTGGGTGTCGGCGTAGAAGTAGCTGCGCAGCGGCCGGAAGGTGTCGTCGAAGTCGGCGATGTCGTCGCGCACCTGATTGGTGATGGCCAGGGTGTCTTTGGTGAGACCGGTGATGTGGTGCGTGGTGCCGACCAGCTGGTTCATCAACACGTTCACATGCTCCAGCGCGTGGATGGTGCCGCCCAGCTGGTCGGTCAACTTCGACATGTCATCGAGTCGGCCCTTGGCGACCTGCAGGTTTTGCAGCTGACCGGCGTTCTGCATGCTGAGCAGGAACGGAATCGAGGTGTGCTCGAGCGGAGTGCCCTGCGGCCGGGTGACACTTTGAACCCGGGCGATCCCCTCGACCCGGAAGATGGCCTTGGCCAGTTTGTCCAGCACCAGGAAGTCGGCCGAGTTGCGCATGTCGTGATCGGATTCGATCATCAGGACTTCCGGCATCATCCGCGCCTGCGAGAAGTGCCGTTCGGCGGCGGCCATTCCGACGTTGCCCGGGGTGTCGTTCGGAATGTAGTCACGGTCGATATAGCTGACTTTGTAACCCGGCAGGGCCAGCAGGCCGACCATGGTGATTGCCAGGGTTGCCGCCAGAATGGGCGCCGGCCAACGCACCACTGCCGTGCCGACCCGCCGCCAGCCACGCACACTGTGCAGCCTTTTGGGCTCCAGCAGACCGAACCGGCTGCCCACCGCAATCACCGCCGGAACCAGCGTCAACGCCACGGCGACCGCGACCAGCATGCCGACCGCGCACGGTGCGCCGAGAGTCTGGAACACCGGAAGACGCGCAAAACTGAGGCACAGAGTCGCGCCCGCGATCGTCAGTCCCGACGCCAGGACTACGTGTGCCACACCGCGGTAGGCGGTGAAATACGCCGTCTCACGGTCTTGCCCGGCGTGCCGCGCCTCGTGATAGCGACCGATGAAGAAGATGCCGTAGTCAGTGCCCGCCGCGATCGCCAGGGAGACCAGCATGTTGGTGGCGAACGTCGAGAGCCGGATGACGTCGATCTGCGCCAGGAACGCGACAATGCCGCGGGCAGCGGCCAATTCGACGCCGACCATGGCCAGCAGCAGCGCCACCGTGATGACCGAGCGGTAGACGACCAGCAACATCAGGAAGATCACCACGACGGTGGTGACCATGATCTTGACCACCGTCTTGTCGCCGCTGGTGTTCCCGTCGGCGGCGATGGCGGCCGGCCCGGTGACATAGGCCTTCACGCCCGGTGGCGCGGGAACGCTGTCCACGACCTTGCGCACCCCGGCAACCGAATTGTTCGACGACGTCTCACCCTGGTTGCCGACCAGGTTCAGCTGCACGTAAGCGGCCTTGCCGTCAGAGCTCTGGGCGCCCGCCGCCGTCAGCGGGTCGCTCCAGAAGTCCTGGATGTGCTGCACGTCCGCGTGGTCGGCTTTGAGCCGGGTGATGATCTGTTGGTAGTAGCGGTGCGCGGCGTCGCCGAGCGGTTTGTCGCCTTCGAGGACGATCATCGCCATCGCATCGGAGTCGGACTCTTTGAAGTCCTTGCCGATGCGCGCCATGGCTTTGACCGACGGCGCGTCGTGGACACCGAGCGACACAGCGTGCTCGCGGGCGACCTGCTCGAGCGGCGGAACCGCGATGCTGAAGAACGCGCTGATCAGCAGCCAACCCAGGATGACGGGCACAGCGAGCCGCCGGACGACCCGGGCCACGAAGGTGCCGACGCCCTGTTCCTGCTGCAAGTGATGGCTGGTCATGCGCCGTTGACCCGGCAGAAGGTGAAGGCCTTCAATTCGTTCGAGATCCTCTCGGCTTTGACCTGACCGTCCACCACGATCCGGCAGCCCAGGCTGTTGCCGTCACTCTGGGCGACCAGATTGGCCACGACGGCCGCGCTGCGCGTCGTGATCTGTAACGACCAGGGTAGTCGGGCCGCTTGGACTAGTCGCAGGTCGGAATTGACACCAAGATAACTGATATCCGCCGCCGTGCCAGGTGGACCGAAAACCTCGTATACCAACGTCTTTTGCCGAAGCTGTGCGATGTTGTCGACATCGGAACTCGCGTAGGGCGAATACTTGTTGGAGCCCGAGGCGGCGCGGATCCGCGACACGGTGAAACCAGCACCTCCGATGACCGCCAGCACGATCAGCGGGACCCAAACCCGCTTCAGTACTGCAGCGAACGCCATTCGTTGCCCCGTCCCGAAGGCCTGTGGCGCTTCGATACGCAAGCGACCCGTGGGACGAGTAAACCATGGGCTCGTCGAGCGGCGTCAGGAGAATACTCCAAGCTTTGGCTAAGAAATCCCACAGCATCTCGAGGGCTCTCAGCTGCGGCGATAGCCCCGAACCGTCAAATCTCCAGAAGATCCTGCCATCCGGTCACGACGCGGTCGGCACCTGGTCCCAGCCGTGTTGTTCGTGGGGTTCGTTCGTCTGTCATACTTCCGCGATGGCCACCGCGAACCGCCTGACCCGTCGCCCACTGGTGCACCGACTGGTGATCAATCCCTTCATGTTTCGTCTGATTTTCCAGTCCAACGCCAAGGACCGGTTCGCCACCCAAACCAAACTGCTCGGCGGCGACGACTGGTTGTTCTTCAACTACGGATACGAAGAAGACCCGGCGATGGGCATTCCGCTGGACCCGGCCGACGAACCGCATCGGTATTTCATCCAGCTCTACCACCGCACCGCGACCCAGGTGGACCTGGCCGGCAAGAAGGTGCTGGAGTGCAGCAGCGGCCACGGCGGCGGGGCCTCATATCTGGTGCGCACCCAGCACCCGGCCTCCTACACCGGGCTCGACCTGAACCCGGCCGGCGTCGAGTTCGCCAAGAACCGGCACCACGTGCCCAACCTGGATTTCGTCGAGGGCAATGCCCTGGCGCTGCCGTTCGCCGACGAGTCTTTCGACGCACTGGTCAACGTCGAGGCCTCGCATCTGTATCCCGACGTGCCGAAGTTCTTCAGCGAAGTGAAGCGCGTACTCAAGCCCGGCGGCCACTTCCTCTACACCGACTTCCGTCCGCGCTCCGAGGTTGCCAAGTGGGAGTCGGACCGGGCCAACTCGGGGCTGCGGCAGCTGTCCGAAGCGATCATCGACCACAATGTGCTGCGCGGCAACGAGTTGAACGGCCCGCGTAAGCAGGAGCGGATCAGCCAGCACCACGGCTCGGCGGTCAGCCGCGCCTTCGCCCGTTACGCCAGCGACATGACCGACTGGGCCTTCAACGGCGCGCTGCGCGAAGGCGAGTACACCTACCGCGTGTACTTGTTCACCAAGGACTGACAGCGTCTCGGTACGCTGAAATCTGCTGGGACAGAAGGACAACGGGGGATACATGGCAACGGCAACCACCGATCCGGTGCGGCTGCCGCCCGCGCTGCGGCTGCCCATGATCGTCCAGAGCGTGCTGTTTCTGACCTCGCTGCAGTACTCCGTCGCGCCCAGACTCAGCCGGCACTACGGCGGCCCGTTCACCATCAAACTGCCGATCTTCGGCAAGACGATCGTGATCCACGACCGCGAGATCGTCAAAGACGTCTACAGCACCAGCTTCGACCTGATCGAACGCCCAACCAAGGTGCTGGGCCAGGCATTCGGGCCCGGTTCGACCTTCAGCCTGCTCGGCAAGGAGCACTCGGAGCGGCGAAAGTTGGTGCTGCCCAACTTCTCCGGTAAGCGGGTGAAGAACTACGAGAGCATCGTCGAGCAGGAAGTGCTCCGCGAGACCGCCGATTGGCCGGAGGGCCAGGAGTTCGAGACGCTCGAGACGATGACCCGCCTGACGCTCAACGCGATCATGCGGGCTACCTTCGGCGAGCGCGCCGACGCGCTGGACGAACTCAAAGCCGTCATCCCGTCGTTGATCACGCTGGGCTCTCTGATGCAGAGGATGCCGCCCGTCGTGCGACGCGAGTACGGATCCTGGAGTCCGGGCAGCAAGCTGGCAGGTTTTCGTCGGCGGTTCGACGCGGTGATCGACGAGCTCCTCGCCGAGGCACGCGCGGAGACCTCGCTCGAGGGTCGCGGCGACATGCTCGCACTGCTCATGCAGGCCCGCTACGAAGACGGCCAGCCGATCTCCGATCGCCACATCGCCGACGAGCTGCTCACTCTCGTCGCAGCCGGTCACGAAACCACCGCCTCCCAATTGGCGTGGGCCATCGAGCGGTTGCGGCGCCATCCCGAGGTCCTGCAACGACTCACCGAAGAAGTCGACGCCGGTGGATCCGACCTGCGTCAGGCGACCATCTACGAGATCCAGCGCGTCCGCCCCACGATCGCCGCCTCGCTGCGCACCACCAAGACCACGGTCCGCGTCGGCGAATGGGTTCTGCCCCCCGACACCGCGATCATGATCGACTTTCAGCTCGCCCACGAGTCGGACACCAACTACACCGACCCCGAGGCGTTCAACCCGGATCGTTTCCTCGGTGGCCCGCCGCCGTCATTCCGCTGGGTGCCGTTCGGCGGCGGCATAAACCGTTGCGTGGGAGCATCTTTCGCCCATATGGAGATGGACATCACGCTGCGGACGCTGTTGCGGGAGTTTCGCTTCACCTCCACCGACGCTCCTGACGAAAGCCGCAACTTCCGCGGCGTGGCGATCGCCCCGGGCAAAGGTGCCCGCGCGGTGGTCTTCCGCCGCACCGACGCCGCCGAACGTGACCGCGGCTCGGTCTCGGTCGCCGACCACAGCAGCTGACTCCAACGCTGGCCTGGCATACTTCCCGGCATGCCAACGACTAAGGACCGCGTCACCGATATCGGCTACCGCGGCTACAAAGCCTTCATGAACAAGGTTTGGTACCCGTTCCTCACCCGTCGGCTCAACTCGCAGGACGTCACCTTCCTCAACTACGGCTACGAGGGTGACCCGCCGCTGAACCTTCCGCTGGACGACGCCGACGCGGCCACGCGCTACTCGACCAACCTCTACAACCAGGTGGCCTCGCAGATCGACCTGACCGGCAAGAAGGTCCTGGAATGCAGCTGCGGGCACGGCGGCGGCGCGTCCTACATCGTGCGCACGTTCTCCCCCGCCGAGTACACCGGCCTGGATTACAACCCGGACGGTGTCGCCTACTGCAATGCTCACCACAAACTGCCCGGCCTGAACTTCGTGCACGGCAACGCCGAAGATCTGCCCTTCCCGGACAACACCTTTGACGCGATCGTGAATGTCGAAGCGTCGCATGCGTATCCGAACCTGGACAAGTTCCTGTCCGAGGTGAACCGGGTGCTGAAGCCGGGCGGCAGCCTGCTCTACGCCGACTTCCGCGGCCGGGCCGAATTCCCGGCCTGGGAGGGTGCTTTGGACGCGATGCCGCTGCGCCAGGTGTCCAAGCGGGTGATCAACGACGGCGTGATCCGCTCGCTGGACGCCAGCGCGCAACAGAAGCTCGACCTGATCAGCGCGCAGCTGCCGAAGTGGTTCCGGCCGTTCGGCCGTCACTTCGCCGGTGTGCCGGGTACCGGGATCTACAACGTCATCGAAAGCGGCGACGCGGAATACCGCATCTACCAGTTCATCAAGGACTGATCGCCGCTCAGGCGATCGCGTAGTCCGACATCGGGAAGGTTTCCTGCTCCTTCACCGCACTGCGCACCGAGGTCGGACGGAACAGCGGCGCTTCACCTTTGCCGGTGTGGTTCCTGAACCAGTAGGACCGCGAGCCGACGCAGTTGCCGAGTTCGAACGCGGAGTCCTTCATCAACGTGATCATCCGGTCGAGGAAGCGCGCGTTGGCGTCTTCGGTGACTTCGAAAGTCCGGGCGTCGCGGCGCTGCATCTCACCGAAAAGCCGTTCCATGTGCTTCATCTGGTACTCGACGGTGTTGAACCACGACAGGCCCACCCAGGCGTACGGGCTGGCCATCGACAGGAAGTTCGGGAAGCCGGGCATCGAAATGCCTTGGTAGGCCTGGAATTGGGTTTCCCGCCACCACTTTCCGAGGTTCTTGCCGTCGCGGCCGATCACCTCGATGGCCGGCAGGTTGGCCTCCCACACGTCGAACCCGGTGGCCAGGACCAGGGTGTCGATCACCCGCTTGGTGCCGTCGTTGGCGACGATTCCGTCGGGCTCGATCCGGTCGATTCCGTTGGTCTCCAGGTGCACGTGAGATTTCGCGAAGGCCCGATAGAAGTCGTTCGAGATCGTTGGCCGCTTGCAGCCGAAATCGAAGTCGGGGTCCAGCTTTCGGGACAGCTCCAGGTTGCGGACCAGCAGCAGCCGGTAGAGCCTCGAGAACTGCGAGATGCCCTTGTTGAACACCTTGAAGTACCGGAACTTCCACATCGTGATGACCATGGAGAATTCCAGGATCGCGTCGGTGTACCACCGCAGAGCGCGCTGGGTGGCCGGAAGCTTCGCGAAAAGCCGTTGCAACAACGGGAAGAACTTCATGTCGAATTTCGGCAGCACCCAGATCGGAGTGCGCTGATACACCGTCAGCTCGGCGACTTCTTTCGCCAGCTCCGGAACGACCTGCACGCCGGTGGAGCCGGTTCCGATCACAGCGGCGCGGCGACCGGCAGCCGAAAACTCGTCATCCCACACGGCGGTGTGGACGATGCGGCCACCGAACGTGTCGATGCCGGGGATATCGGGGATCTTCGGCTGACACAGGAACCCGGTCGCCGCGATCAGATATTGGGTGCTCAGCGTCTCGCCGCCGGCCAGCGCCAAGCGCCACAGCTGAGCGTCCTCGTCCCAGCGGGCACCCTCGACGGTGGTGTTGAACCGCATGAAGCGCCGGACGTCGTACTTCTCGGCCACGTTCGCCGCGTAGGTCTTGAGCTCTGAACCGGGCGCGTACATCCGCGACCAGTACGGGTTCGGCTCGAATCGGTAGGAGAACGTGGGTGACGGCTGGTCGACGGCGAGGCCCGGGTAGTGGTTGACATGCCACGTTCCACCGAGGTCGTCTTCGCGGTCGACGATCAGAATGTTCTCGTAACCCAGGCTGCTCAGCTGGATCGCGGCGCCGATTCCACCGAAACCCGCCCCCACGATGATGACATCGAATTGCTCCTCGCCCATAACCACTAAACGTACCTTGTGCTGCAGCTACGGTGAAATGACAGCGCGCGTCGTCGCCAGGGTGAAACCGGCCGCGATTGGATCACTGTCCAATACGCCGGTCCCACTCGCCGTGATTTCTAGGTCTGGCTGCGATCGGCAGCGCCGGGTGGGCACCTCAGCGACCTATGCGGGCCTCATCCCGTAACCTATGCAGCCGAAGCGTCAAGAGGCGGACAGCGACTGTGTACTGTTCAATGGAACTTGGCTGTTCGGGGCACAACCGAGACAACGGGTTGAGCTGACAGGGTGATTAAAAGATAGTCACAAGAATGAGGCCGTTCCGTATCAGGTCTTTCACTCTCACCCGGTAAGGTCCAAACCCATCTGTGCCCGAAACGCGCATGTGTAGAAAACAGCATGCTGAGCAGAGCCGGAGGGAGGCCTCGGTTTGCCGGTCACACTCGTGCTGGGTGCTGTACTTCTGGCGACCTTGTTGCTCTTCCTGGCGTGGACTCGCATGCTCACGCGGTGGCGGCGAAACATGGACGTCAGTGATGACGTCGAATACTGCGCCGCGCTGAACACCCTCTCCGAAGCGTCGGTTCGCCGCCACTTCAATCCGTACACGGATATCGACTGGAATTCCCCGGAGTTCGAGGTCAGGTCCGACGACCCGCGATGGGTCCTGCCGCCGAGCAACCCACTGGGCGGTCACTCGTGGTACCGAGACCTGCCGCTGGAGAAGCAGATTGAGGTTGGTCTGTGGCACCAGGCCAATACCGCGAAGGTGTCGCTGCAGCTGGAGAGCATCCTCATCCGCGGCCTGATGCACTACACGTTCTGGGTGCCCAACGGATCCCCTGAATACCGCTATTGCGTGCACGAATCCATCGAAGAGTGCAATCACGCGATGATGTTCCAGGAGCTGGTGAACCGGATCGGCGTCAACGTCGGCGGTATGCCCTGGTGGCTGCGGTGGATCTCGCCGGCGGTCCCGCTCTACGCCGGACCGCTGCCCGGCACCTTCTTCTTCGGAGTGCTCGCCGGCGAGCTTCCGATCCACCACATGCAGAAGGGCATGCTGCGCGAGGACTGGTCACCCCATCCGCTGATGGAGAAGGTGATGGCTATCCACGTGGCCGAGGAGGCCCGGCACATCTCCTTCGCCGACCAGTTCCTGGCCAAACGAGTGCCGAAAATGACCCGGCGGAGTCGGTTCACGCTGTCGCTGTACGTGCCGATTGTCATGCGGGTGTTGGGCCACGCGATCGTGGTTCCGCCGCGCGGCTTCTTCTGGAAGTTCGGCATCCCGCGTGCGGTTCGCAAGGAAATCTTCTTCGACGCGCCGGAATCACGTCAGGCTCTGCGTGACATGTACGGCGACGTGCGGATGCTGTGCGAAAGCGTCGGGTTGATGAACCCGTTCGCGCAGGTGCTCTGGCGGCTGTGCAAGATCGACGGTCAACCGTCGCGCTACCGTGGTGAACCCCGGCGCACGCAAGCACCCGCCCCGGTGGCCGCGGCTTAAAAGCGTTACCGCACAACGTATTAGCAGTATGCGCGTTGACGGTCACCGACTCTGGGCGATGAGCCGACGACGGTCCCAGGCGCATGCAAGCCGAAAAAGGCATGCCACAACAAGCACACCCGGCACTGTGCGATACTTCCTGCATGGTTCGTAGCCCTTCATTGGACAACGTCGGCGCAAGTCTCGTCTACCGCATCGGGTCGACAGCGACGTACAAGAAGCTCTTCCGGTACTGGTACCCGCTGATGACCAAGCGGTTGAACAACCAGGACGACGTGCAGTTCCTGAACTGGGGATACGAGGAAGAGCCCCCACTGGGTCTGCAGCTCGACGAGGCCGACGAGCCCAACCGGTACAGCATCCAGCTCTACCACCAGACCGCGACGCAGGACGGCTTCGACCTCGCCGGCAAGAAGGTCCTGGAGTGCAGCTCCGGCCACGGCGGCGGCGCCTCCTACCTGTCCCGCACGCTGAAGCCGGCGTCCTACACCGGACTCGACTTCAATGCGGCGGGAGTCAAATTCTGCAACGAGCGGCACAAGGTGCCGGGCCTGAGCTTCGTGCACGGCGACGCCGAGAACCTGCCGTTCCCGGACGAATCCTTCGACGCGGTGATCAATGTCGAGGCCTCGCACATCTACCCGCACTTCGACCGCTTCCTCAGCGAGGTCCGCCGCGTACTGCGACCCGGCGGGCACTTCCTGCACGTGGATTTCCGCAACCGTGACAACTTCGCGGGGTGGGAATCGGACATGGCGAACTCGGGCCTGCGAGAGGTGTCACACCGGGTGATCAACGACGAGGTGTTGCGCGGGTTGCAGAAGAACTCGGCCCGGTCGAACGAGATCATCAACACCCGCCTGCCGGCCTTCCTGCGGAAGTTCGGCCGCGAGTTCGCCGTGGTTGACGGTTCGTGGTTCTACAACGACCTCGAGCGCGGCGAGATCGACTATCGCGCATACCATCTCACGAAGGACTGAAGTCCTTCCGGGCGATTGCCTTTGCGTCGGTAGGTCTTCACGAAGGGGTTTGTCCGCATGACGCTGGGTCGCAGGTTGCGATTTCGCGCCAGCCTGATGAAGGTCGGGGTCGACGGCGCGCTCGGCGTGGCCAGAGACAAGGCCACCTCTTACGGATATTCGTTGACCGGCCGAAAGACCGCGCCCCCCACCAAGTTCGATCCGTTCTCGGCCGCGATCATGCACGATCCGTACCCGGGTTACCAGACGTTGCTCTCCGGAGACGACGTCCCCAACGTCTGGTACAACCGCAAGCGCGGCATCTGGATCATCGCCGGCTATGACGATGTGCGAAAGGCGTTGCGCGACAACGAAGAACTGTCGTCGGCCGAGAGCCAGAGCCGATTCCGGGTTTACCTGCCGTCGATGAACGCCGCGGATCCGCCGGCCCACACCCGGCTGCGGAAGTTCGTCTCCCGCGCCTTCACCGCGCGGGCGATGGCGGCCTGGCAGACCAATATCAACGAGGTCGCCGACGAACTCGTCGACAACGTGATCGCCGCGCGGCACACCGAGGCGGTCAACGGACTGGCCAAACCGCTGCCCACCCGGCTGATCGCCCGAATGCTGGGCATCCCGCAGGAAGACCAGCCTCAGTTCGTCGCATGGTCGGACGACATGGTCGCGGGTGCATTCGCGCCCCTGACCCCGCACGGCATGCGACTGTCGGCACGCTCGGCCACCGCGACCGCGGCGATGCACCGCAGCCTCGACCCGCTGATCGCGCAGCGTCGTCGCAACCCCGGCGACGACCTCATCTCGATGATGACGCCGGCCGATGCCGACGACGTGCTCACCGACGACGAAATCTTCTGGAGCGCCGCGATGTTGATCGGCGCCGGCAGCGAGACGACGACGAACATGTTGTCCGGGTTGCTGCTGACACTGGCCCAGCGACCCGAGTTGTACGCCCGGCTGCGTGCCCACCCCGAGCTGATTCCCGCCGCGGTCGAGGAGCAGCTGCGGATGGGCTCGCCGGTGCAGGGGTTCTACCGGACCGCGACAAGGGATTACACCGTCGGGGCACAGACGATTCCGGCTGGCGCGCGAGTGCTGCTGCTGTTCGCGGCCGCCAACCGCGACCCGCGCCACTACCCCGACCCGGACACCTTCGACTTGGACCGCAATCCGACCGACCACCTCGCTTTCGGCGGCGGTGTGCACTACTGCCTGGGCGTGCCCTTGACTCGGCTGGAAGGCGCCCGGGTGTTCTCGCAGCTGCTGCCCCGGGTCTCCGAGATCCGGCTGGCCGGCGAATACCGCTACCTCGACAACCCGACAATGCGTGGGCTGGAACATCTTCCGCTGGAATTGGTCCCCGACAAAGGCGCGTAGCGAAGAGGTCAGAGCCCGCGCGAACCGAGCCAGCCGTCGATGCGGTCCGCGACGGCCGCCCAACCTGGCTCGAGCATCATGTTGTGCCCCATGTCGGGAAAGAACTCCGCCCGAGTCCCGTAGGCACGGGCGGTCGCGACCACTTCCGCTCGGGTGTGCGCGCCGTCCTCCTCGGCGCCCAGCACCAGGATCGGCGTCGACACCCGCTTGGGCCGGGGCAGCCTCAGCAGTAGGCCATCGACGCCGATGCGCGAGCTGTCCTCTTGCATGCGGGCCGCGTACTTGCGAACGTCAGCCTCGGGCGTATGGGCCGAAAAGAACCGCTCCCGAGCCAATTCCGGCGGGTTGATGTAGGGCAACGCTCTGCCGGTCACCGTCATCTTCACGAAATCCATCGGCCGCTGCCGCGCCCAGCGCAGGGCGTTTCCGAGGTTTCCCCGTGGCGGAATGGATGACATCAGCACGGCTGCGGGGGCGGTGTATCTCTCCAGATACTTCTGGACGATGAGGCCGCCCATGGAATGACCGACGATCACCGGCGGGCTCGGCAGTTGCTCGGCTGCCGTGTGGACGTCGTCGACGTAGTCGGCGACCGAGCACGCACGAAGGGGCTTGTCGCTGGTGCTCTCGCCGTGCCCACGAAAGCTGACTGCGACGGCGCGGTAACCCTTGTCGGCAAAGTAGCTGAGAAAGTTCTCGTCCCAGCACCACGCGGCGTGCCAGGCGCCGTGGACAAACAGCAGCGGCACCGGATGCGCCTCGCTGATGCTGCCCTTTTCGATCACCTCTAGCACCGCGTCAGCCTATCTTTCCAGTTGGCCGGAACCTTCACGTGTCCAATAATCCGTATTTCGGCCGGGTGTGCGGGGTGGTCAACTGAGCTTCTTCGCCCGCGCCCGCCGGGCAAGCAGCGGCAGCAGCCGATCATGCGGCGCGAATCGACTGCACGTCGCGACGATGTTGTTGACCCGGCCCGGAACGATCCGGCATTTGTCGGCGGCCAGGCCGTCGAGGCCCGCCCGCGCGACGGCTTCGGCCGACTTCCACATGAATCCGGGCAACACGGCGGCCCGTTCCCCGGAGTCGAACCCCGCAGCGTCATCGAAGCCGGTCGCCACCGGCCCCGGGCACAACGCCGTCGCGGTGACCCCGGTCCCCCGCAACTCGCCGCGAAGTCCTTCGGTGTACGACAGCACGAAAGCCTTGGCCGCGGCGTACGCCGCCTGGCCCGGCACCGGAAGGAAACCCGCCAGCGACGACACGTTCAGGATGGCGCCGCAGTCACGTTCGATCATGCCCGGCAGGAATCTGCTGCACAGATCCACCACGGCGGCGACGTCCACTTCCACCAGGTTGAGTTGCTGTTCGGGCAGCGTCTTGGCAATCGGCGCACACACCGAGACGCCGGCGTTGTTGACCAGAATGTCCGGCACCAGGCCCAACTCAGCGACGCGCTCGAACAACGCGGCGCGCTCGGCACCGTTGGAAAGGTCGGCCGGTAGCACGTGCGCCTTCTGATTCACCCGGGCCGCCAGCGCATGTAGCCGATCCGCGCGTCTGGCAACCAGCACCAACTGGTGGCCCCGCCGGGCGAGTTCGACAGCGATGGCTTCCCCGATGCCCGACGACGCGCCGGTGACGACAGCCGCCCTGTCGTCAGCCGGTACCGGGAGCCCCATGCCAACGACCCTAACCGCCCCGTCGAGCAGGTGCGAGCGAACAGACCGGTGTCATATCAAACCCCTGACAAACGCTGAAAATTCACACGCCGAAATATGTCAAATAAGTAGAATTCCAAGCACGCCGAAAGGCAGAATAAGGGCGACAATTCAGCGCTCAGTCGCGGACGCAGACTTCGCACAATCTCTACTGCGCAGCTGGATTCACGACAATCGGGGGATTTCATGAAACGACGCGGCGTGCGCTGGCTCAGCGCCGGCTTGCTGGTCGGTGCCAGCGCTGGGCTGATGGAGATCTCGTCGCTGGTGGATCCCGCGGTGAGTTCGGCGGACGACGCGGCCGACACCGCCCTGATCCTGGGGTACGCCGAGACACCCACCCCGATGCAGTCCTACGTGGACCAGGTGATGAGCGTGTTCATCGATCCGAAATCGCCGTACTTTCCCGACCAGCCGGTGTATCCCGGATATGCGCCGGTGGTGGTGTCTACTCCGGAGGGCGCCGACTACTCGACAGTGTTGACACAAGGTGCGCCGCTGCTGGACCAGGCCATCCAAGACCACCTGTCGACTTCCGACGACCACGTGGTCGTCTGGGGTTACTCCGAGAGCAGCAGCATCGCCACCCAAGAACTCATCAACCTGGGCAAGGAGGGAAACCCAAACCAGGACAACCTGAGTTTCGTCTTGCTGGAGAACCTCAACAACCCCAATGGCGGTTACCTGGAACGCTTTCCCGAGTTGGCAGGGACGCCCTTCCCCGCGACTCCGGCGGACACGCCGTACGACGTCACCATCTACACGGTCCAGTACAGCGCCAGCTCGGACTATCCCCTCTACACGTCGAACCTGCTCGCCGACGAGAACGCCATGGCCGGCTTCGTCGAACTGCATCCGCTGCTGCTGCCCGGCTACCCCTCGGCGTTCGACTTCTCGTCGCTGAACAACGCTGTGCTGGAGAATGTTTCGAGCGCCGACGTGAATACCGATTACTACCTGATCCCGATCCAGAACCTGCCGCTGCTGGATTTCAGCCGCGATCTGGGCGGCAACGCCATGGCTGATCTGATGCAGCCCGACATGCGGGTGCTGATCGACCTGGGTTATGACTACACCAGCAACGCAGATGTTCTCACCCCGGCCAGCATGGCGTCTCCGGACTACACCCCGGCCGTTGTCGACGAGTACCTGCTGGCCGGGGCCAATCAGGGCATCATTGCCGCGCTGGTCGACGTGGGTGTGTTGCAGAAATCTGACCTGGTCGACATGTATCCCTACGTGCCGGACGTCAAGGATTTGATCGCCGGGGCGCTGACGACCAACGACCCGACCGCCGCCACGGCGGACGCGACCGCTTCGGCCAACGCACTTGTCGAGGCTTTGACCGCGTCGGACAATCCGCTGGCGCCCGCGCTGCTGACATTCCTGCCCGGTTTTGCCGACGATCTTGCCGGCTATTTTGGGAATTTCCTGCCATCAGTCTGAGAATTTCCTGCCAGCCCCTTAAACTGACTTTCGTTGCGAGCAATTCGTTGCCGGCGGACGCGTCGTAAAGACGCTGCAGCCGGATTCCACAAAAGTCGGGGGACGATTGATGACACGACGCGGTATGAGCTGGCTCGGGGCCGGCTTACTGGTCGGTGCGAGCGCTGGGCTGCTGGAAATATCGTCGCTGCTCAATCCGGCCATGGCCGCGGCCGACGACACCGCCCTGCTGATGGGCTACGCCGCGTCACCCGATCCGTTGCCGTCGTACATCGACGGGGTGATGAAGCTCTTCATCAGCCCGGATCCGCCGCTGTTCGACGGGCAACCCACCTACCCCGGTTACCTGCCCGAAGTTCAACCCGTAGAGCTCGGCGCCAACTACCAGCTCGTTCTCACACAGGGTGTCGCGCAGCTCGACCAGGGCATTCGGGATCACCTCCTGGATGCTGACGACCACGTCGTGGTCTTCGGTTACTCCGAGAGCACCAGCATCGCGACCCAGGAGATGATCAACCTCAACGCGCTGCCGGTCGGGGAACGACCCGGCGACGACCAGCTGAGCTTCGTCCTCTTCGAAAACCTGAACAACCCCAACGGTGGTTTCCTCGAGCGGTTGCCCTTCCTGGCCGGGATTCCGTTCCCGGCCACCCCCGCCGACACTCCCTACGACACCGCGGTCTACTCGATCGAGTACAGCGGGAGTTCGGACTTTCCCCAGTATCCGTTGAACTTCTTGGCCACGGCCAACGCCATGGCGGGCTTCGTCAACCTGCACCCGGCCTTCCTCCCCGGCTGGCCGACCACGTTCGATTTCGGCTCCGTCAAGGATGCGGTGGAACTGCCGACCTCCATCGAGGACGGCAACATCGACTACTTCCTGATTCCCACCCAGAACCTGCCGATCCTGGACGGACTGCGGGGCATCCCTTTCATCGGCAAGCCGATGGCCGACTTGATGCAGCCGGCCATGCGGGTGCTCATCGACCTCGGCTACGACCGGACCGGACCCGCGGATGTGCTCACGCCCGCGGACTGGACCTCGATGCCCAACATCGACTGGGCCGAAGTGTCTGCGCAGATGCAGCTCGGTTGGGAGCAGGGCCTCATCGCAGCACAGGTAGACCTGGGCCTGCTCCCCTCCTCGGATCTGCCGGACATGTATCCGTACCTACCCGACCTGTCCGGACTGATAGCGGGCTCGACGGCGCCGGACGCCGCGGCAGCGTTGACCGCTGCCGGCACGGTCGCCGACGCCGCCGGCGCGAACACTGATCTGAGCGCGATATTCGGAGACTTAAGCTCCTGGGCGACAACAGAATTGAGCTCACTGTTCGGCGCCAATGCCGCGACCGACATCACGTCGCTGCTCGGTGGCGACCTGCTGACGAACCTGAGCACGCTGCTGACCAACCCACTGGACTTCCTCGGGCTCTGAGTCGGCGACCCGGCCCAAAAGCCGACGGGTCTAAGCTCATTCGTCGTCGGTCGACGGGCTAGGCTGACTCGATGACGAAGAAGCCGACGGCTCTGATCACGGGAGCCACCAGCGGAATCGGCGAGGCGACGGCGTACCGGCTGCACAAGCGGGGGTACCTCGTCTATGCGGCCGGGCGCAATCCGCGAGCCCTCGACGAGCTGTCGTCGCACGGTTTGCAAGCCCGGACTCTCGACGTGACCGACGAAGAAGCTGTGGCCGCGCTCGTCGACGAGATCCATGGTGACGCCGGCGGCGTCGACGTCCTGGTGAACAGCGCCGGATACCCGCTTCCGTCGCCGCTCGAGCAGGTGGCACTCGAGGACCTACGCGCGTTGTTCGAGACGAATGTCGTTGCCACCCTTCACTTGTCGCAGCTGGTGCTGCCTGGAATGCGCGCAGCGGGCGCGGGCCGGATCATCACCATCGGCAGTACCGGCGGCAGGTTCACCAGCCCCGGGGCCGGCGCCTATCACGTCGTCAAATACGGCGTCGAGGCGTTGTCACTCTCATTGGGCGCCGAGGTGGCTCCGTTCGGTGTGCGCGTGGTGCTCATCGACCCCACCGGAGTGCGCACCAATTTTGTCCAGTCTCAGCTTGATTCGGCACCGCAGACCTACGCCGACGATGACCCGTACGGTGTGTTCAAACGCCGCTATGCTGCGACCACCCATGGGCTGGCCCAAGCCCGCGGACTGATGATCGACGCCGACACCGTCGCACGCCTCGTGGTTCGCACCGCTGAGATGCGAAACCCGAAACCACGCTACGTCGTCGGCGCCTCCGGCAAAGCCTCGGTCGTCGCGCGACAGCTGCTGACCGACCGCATGTGGGACCGCGTCATGCGCGCGGGGATGAAAAAGTAAGCGGCAGAACGCCAAACGCAGATCGGCCCCCGAGCCTGAGCTCGGGGGCCGACTGTTGACTGCCCGCTTACAGGCCGATCGAGGCCAGCAGCGCGGTGAAGTCGGCGGTGATCTGGGTCGGATCGAACGCAGTACCCAGCGCGGCGAGGTCCGCTGTCAGTTGCTCCGGGCTGAAACCGGCCGCCAGCGAGGCGAAGTCGGCGTTCAGCTGGTCGGGACTGAAAGCAGTGCCCAAGTCCGCGAGAGTGAACGGGGTGTTGTCGTGGACGTTGAAGCCGAGCGAGGTCCAGAACTGCTCGAACTGCGGCGCCAGGTCGCTCAAGTCGGGGTTGCCCGGCGTGTTCATGTCCGGGTAGCCCGGGTGGTCGAAGTCCCAGTAGTCGCGGTTCTGCAACAGCTCGATGGATCGCAGGATCCCTTCCATCGTCGGAACGTTGGCACCGGAATCACCTGCGGGCCCGCCTGCTGCCCCGTTGGCGTACGCGGTCAGCCACTCGTTGATCACCGGGTTGCCGCCGGGCGTCCAGCTGTTGATGTCCTTGATCAGATCCGGGTAGTCGAGATGATTGTCGACGATGTAGCTGCAGTCGCCCGGGCAGAACGGGCTTCCCGGGGTGATCGGGTCGAACATCATCAGCCCGGCCAGGAACGACTGGAACGTCTGGGTGATCTCGGTGAAGTCGCCGTAAATCGGGTCGATGCCGGTGCCGAACAGCCCGTCGGTGGACGGAGCAGCCATCAGGTGCTGCCAGTAATTCTCGAACGGCTGCAACAGATCGGGATGGAATGTGCTGCCGGCCCAGGGGACGAGGTTCTCGCCGTTGGGGCCGTCGATGGTGCCCGGGATGCCTTCACCGCCCAGCAGACCGCCGGAGCCGTCGAGGACACCCGAGGTGCCGCCGCTCTCAGGGCTAGACCAACCGAGGAAGCCGCTGACGTTACCGGTGGTGACCGCCGTGTCGCCGGTGGTGCCGGGAATGTTGTTGGACGGCTCGATGCTGCCGGGGGCGGTGGGGTCGAAGTAATAGCCGCCCGAGTTGACCGGGTTGAACCAGTTGTCGAACAGCCCGAACTTGGTCTGACCACTCAAGATCGAGTCCAGCCACACGTAGAAGTCGACGCCGGAGATTCCCGTGACGGGGCTCGACAGCTCGAAGGGCATGCAGGCGACCTCGTCACACCCGCCGTTGAACGGCAGCTGCGTGGCGACGTAGCCCCAGATCTGCTGGCCGAGTCCCCCGTCGAAGTCGAGTTCGGAGTTGTTCATGCCGCTCAGCTCCGGGAACGGCAGCAGGAAGTTCGTCACCGACATGAAGTGCGTCGGGTCGCCCGGGTCGACGCCCCACAGGTTGGTCGGGCCGACGACGAACCATGGGCCGGCCATGAACAGGTTGTCGGTGAAGAACTGTGTGGCGTACAGCTCGTTGGCCGGAATGTTGATGACGTCGTACAGCAGATTGAGCGGCACGTTGAAGATCGATTCCCCCAAATCAACCAGCTGCGCTTCCATCTGCTTGATCGGCAGCTGCGCCGCCAAGGTCGTCGCCTCATCGGCCAGCGGTGTGACCGCCACCAGACTCGTCACCGCCAACGCGGCCGCTGCCATGACGTATGGACGTGAAACCGCTTCCATGACGTCCCCCCTCCCCGTTCTGTGGACTGAATTCATGCTGAACTTACACTAAGATTCTCTCAGTTCATGTTCAATTCGTAGGAAACGAACGCGTGGATTGGTTGACAACGGTTCGGATTTTCGTCAGACGCATGCCTAATAATCCAGGCGGTTTGGACAATCGGAAGGTCAGAACGAGTCCCCTGAGTGGGTCGTCGACAATCTGTGAAGCAGGTGTGGAGATGGTTCCAATTGCCTGAGCCGCAGGTCATCAAAAAGTCGGGCCCCGAGCGATGCTCGGGGCCCGACTTTTTTGCTGAGGTTAGAGACCGATGCCGGCCAGCAGTGCGGTCCAATCCGCCGCCAGAGCGGTGGGATCGAAAGCCGTCGCAAAGGCGCCTGGATCGATCGCGGCGCCCGCCAGGGCACCGGTGTCGAAGGAGCCCAACAACGCGGTCAAGTCGGTGGTCAACTGCTCCGGACTGAACGCGGTACCCAGCGCGGCGAAATCAGCGGTCAACTGCTCCGGGCTGAATGCGTTGGCCAGCGCGGTGAAATTGTCGGTCAATTGCTCGGGACTGAAGGCGTTGGCTAGCGACGCGAACTGTGCTGAGAGATCGGTCGGATCCGCCGGGTTAGTCGTGTTGAAGCCTAACGAGGTCCAGAACTGTTGCCACTCTGCGGCCGTCGCGCTGTAGTCCGGGCTACCCGGGAACGTCGGGCTGGGGTTTTTGAAGTCCCAGAATCCCTGCTGCAGGATGTTGATCGAGTTCTGGATCTGGGCCTCGGTCGGCACGTTGGCCTCGCCGGCAGCGTAGGCGGCCAGCCAGGTGTCGATGTTCTCGTTGCCTGGCCAGAGCTGACCGACATCCTTGATCAGGTCCGGGTAGTCGAGGTGGTTGTCGGTGATGAACGAGCAGTCACCGGGGCAGAACGGGCTGCCCGGAGTGAACGGGGTGAACACCGCCGAGGCCGCCAACAGCGACTGAAAGTCCCGGCCGATCTCCTCGAAACTCGGAATCTGGAAGTTCGAGTAGTCCGGGTCGGCCATCAGCCCGTTGATCCAGTTCTGGACCGGCACCCACGGCTCCAGGTGATACGTCAAGCCCTCCCACGGATACGCGTCGCCGGCACCCGTTCCGGGGATGTTCGGGAAGATCGTCCAAGCCTGACCGCTGGGGTCATAGGCACCCTCAGCGCCGGGCTCCCAGGTGTAGCCCTCGGCGCCTGGCCACAACTGACTCAGCGGAGTCTGGAACCAGTTGTCCAGCAGCGGGAACGGCTGCTTGCCGTCGAGGATGTCGTTCAGGTGCAGGAACCAGTCCACACCGCCGATACCGGTGATCGGGCTGGTGGGCGACACCGGCAGGCAGTCCATCGC
>NZ_PKEK01000035.1 GCF_002863225.1 Mycobacterium sp.
CAGCGAGCTGCTCACCCTGACCACCAGCAAGGCCGGACCCAAGCCCAAGGCTTCCGTTACGCGCGCATCCTCGAATGAGGCAACGAATCAAACTTCGCGCGCATCTTGACACGAGGCAATAGGATCCCGGTAGCTACCCGGCTCACCGGGAAACCCAGCTCAGACGTCGGTGTCATGATGCATACATGGCAGGAGAGTCACCGGAACCGGCAACCGCACCACCGGTGGCGCTCACCATTTCACCGATGGCCCATTTCGCAGTCGGCTTCTTCGCGCTGGGTCTGCTCGTGCCGGTACAGATCTATCCGGTCACAGCGCCGCTGCTGATCCTCCCGGTGTTGTTGTCGGCGTTGATCATTCGCCTCCGAACCCAGGCCGACGCCGCCGGAGTCACGGTACGCACGTTGCTCGGCAGCCGATCGGTGCCCTGGGATGACATCGAGGGCCTGCGCTTCAACAGGGGCTCCTGGGCCCGTGCCGACATCAAGAACGGCCGTCCGCTGCGGTTACCCGCCGTCACCTTCGCGACGCTGCCGCAACTCACCCGCGCGAGCGCCGGCCGCGTCCCCAACCCGTATGCGGGCTAGCCGACCGGATTTGCGCCGTTGAGCAGCATCCACAGCCCGACACCGGCACCGATGCCGAGCACCAGCGCGGCAAACGACCCGATGAACGGCCGCCGGGCCCAACCGCGACCGGCATCGAAGCCGTAGCGTCCCGGTCCGACCAGGATGACGGCGGCGGCCAGCACGATCAGCGTGATCTCGTACTCGTGGCCGCTCGGCAGGAAGTACGGGAAAGACCGGGGGTTGTGCTGCGCCGACATGCCGGCGAGCAGGCTGTTGGTCAGGTAAGCCAGTGCGCCCGCCGCGGCCAGCGGCGTGAACAGCCCGAGCACCAGCAGCACACCGGCAGCGATCTCGCCGCCGGCCGCGCAATAGGTGAGGATGTCGGCGTGCTGGTAGCCGATGTCGGACAGCTGATTCTTGAAGCCGCTCAAACCCTGCCCGCCCCACCAGCCGAACAGCTTCTGCAGCCCGTGGGCGAGGAACACGCCACCAAGGCCCACCCGCAGGAACAGCAGACCCAGGTCTTGCGTGCCGCGCCGGTTGGCGGCGCGAATCCGCTCGTCGTCGAGCTGCTCGTGCTCGTCGATGCCGTCGGGGGTGAAGATCGAATGCTGCCCGGTGGGTTGAGGCTGGTAGGGCAAGGGCTCGTGGCGACCGGGCATCAACCCGAAGCCGCTGCTGGCCGACCGGACACTGCCCGAGTCGGCGGAGTCGTAGTGCGGTATCTGGGTGGTCTCGAAGTCGCCTGCGTAAGTGTCCGACGGCAGGTCGTCCTCGGGGTCGACCAGGCTTGCTGAAGCCGGTCGTGCCGCGGTGGGCACCGCGGAGGAGTCCTGTCGTTGCCAATGCGCGTCATTCGGTTGACTGCTCACCCGTGCCAGGGTAAGGGCAAATTCCTGCGAATCGGGGATTTGAGCGGCGCTTTCGCGGTCGCGATTTGCCAGCCGCGGGGCGCGGGTCGGTGTTTGCGGACGAATGTGGGTGTCGCCCGGCACCCGTCGCGGGCGCACGCGGCGACATATCCGTAATCTGGCAGCTATGCGGTTGAGGTGGTCGGGGCGGCACAGCATGCCTGTGCTCTGCTCGGCGATGCTCGTACTGGCCGGCTGTGCGCAGTTCAACGACATCCAGTCGCAGCCGTTCACCACCGAGCCCGAGCGCCACGGCGCGCCCAGTTCGCCGCCACCTCCCCCACCACCGCTGCCCGACAAGCCCTTCCCCAAGGAATGCCCCGCCCCCGGCGTGATGCAGGGCTGCCTGGAAGCGACCAGCGGTCTGCTGATGCTGCCCGACAGCAAGTCGGCGTTGGTCGCCGAGCGCACAACTGGGGCCGTCAAGGAGGTGTCGGTCAGCGCCGAGCCGAAGGTGAAGACCGTCATCCCCGTCGACCCGGCCGGTGACGGCGGGTTGATGGACATCGTGCTCTCGCCGACCTATTCACAGGACCGGCTGATGTACGCCTACATCAGCACTCCCACCGACAACCGTGTCATCAGGGTCGCCGACGGCGACACCCCCAAAGACATCCTGACCGGAATCCCCAAGGGCGGTAACGGAAACACCGGCGCACTGTTCTTCACCAGCCCGACCACGCTGGTCGTGCTGACCGGCGACGCGGGCAACCCCGCGATGGCCAACGATCCGGCGTCGCTGGCGGGCAAGGTGATTCGCATCGAGCAGCCCACCACGGTCAATCAGGCACCGCCGACGACGGCGCTGAGCGGCATCGGTGCGGGCGGGGGTCTGTGCGTCGACCCGGTCGACGGCTCGTTGTTCGTCGTCGATCGGACCCCGACCGCGGATCGGCTGCAGCGCATCACCAAAGACTCCAAGGTCTCCACCGTGTGGACCTGGCCGGACCGGCCGGGGGCGGGCGGGTGTTCGGCGCTCGACGGCACCGTTCTGGTCAATCTGGTCAACACCAAACAGACGGTCGCCATCCACCTCGCCCAAGGGACCGGCGCCGTGACCGGTCAACCCGATGTCGTCCGGCAGGACACCCACGGGCACGCATGGGCGCTGCGGATGTCACCCGACGGGAATGTGTGGGGCGCGACGGTCAACAAGACCAGCGGCGACGCCATGAAGCTGGACGACGTGGTGTTCCCGCTGTTCCCGCAGGGCGGCGGCTTCCCGCGGGCCAACGAGGACAAGACCTGATCCGAACCGGCTGCCGGCCTACGTTGCGGTAGAGCCGCTTTCGCCGTCGCTGAACAGGAACTGCTCGACAAGGGCGCTCACCAGAGCCGGATTCTCCAACCCGGCCAGGTGCGCCACCCCGTCGAGCACCCGAATCGACGCATTGGGGATGGCCTTGGCCATCTCGACGGCGTCGCGGGGCGGGAATGTGACGTCCTCGGCGCCGCCGACCACCATCACCGGTGTTTGTATGCGGCCCAACAGCTCTCGCTGATCGGGCCGGCGCGTGACGACGCTCTTGACCGCCCACCAGGCGGAGTGGATGTCGAGAGACTTCACCGCGTTGGTCACGTGCGCAACCACCTCCGGCCGCTCGCGCATCGTGGTGGGACCCAAGAACGCTTTCAGCACTGGGCGATTCAGCAGCGGGCCGATCTCACCCGTCCACTTCGCCACTCGGAGCAGGATCGCGAACTCGACCTTCTGACGAAGACCGGCGCGGCCGGCCGTGCAGTTCATCAGCACCGCTCCCCCGACCCGCTGCGGATACGTCGCGGCGAAGGTCGCACCGATCATGCCGCCCCACGAGTTGCCGACGAAGTGAGCCTTCTCGAGACCGAGCCCGTCGAGGATGTCCGCGACGCAGCGGGCGCACTCGTCGAAACCGAAGAAACCCGTCAGCGGCTGACTACCTCCCTGCCCGGGAGGGTCGACGAGCACAACCTGGTGGCGGCCGATGAGATCGGCGGCCACCCCGATCCACATATCGCCGGTCATCAACAGGCTCGGCCAGAAGACGATCGGCGCGCCGGATCCCCCGACCTGCAGCCGGATTCGACCCAGGACCGTGTCCACTGTCTGCTCGCGCAGCTGTTCGCCGAGGCCGGTCATCGTGCAATGTTCCCACTCACCTGGTTCGGGCTTGCCACGAGTCACCCTGGCGCCGTTTCCTGTCCGCTGATTGCTCGAGCCTCGCGTCGACCTCGGTAGCAGCGCGAATCAGGTGAATTGAGTGCATTCGACACCGCGCCGAACGGCGTACCGTAAGCGCGTGCCCATGGATCGCGAACCTCGGCGGCATCCGTCCGAGCACCGTGCCGGCCGCCGATCGCCGTCTTCGACGCCGCGACAGGCGGATTGGCCGAGGCCGTAATCGTGGCGGTCACGGTGGCGGATATCGACCGATGGAGCGCCGAGTCGGTGCGCGAGGTGTTCCACGCCGCGGGGGCGCGTGGCCGCGCCACCCTGGAGGCATCACGACAACTGAGCTCACTTTCGGTGTTCGACACCTGGGAGGGAGCCACCGCCGAGGCCAGGAAACACGCCAACGCCACCATCCGCCAAGACCTCGACGCACACGGCAACGAATCCATCGCCGTCGCGCTGGCCGCGGGCAAGGCCGCCAACGACATCGAGCACGTGCAGTCCGAACTACGGACCCTGCGCGCCGACGCCACCGAGTTGCAGATGACCATCGATCCGCTGACCAACACGGTGGTGCCCAGCGCGTCGTTCAACGGTCCGCCGATGGAGGCGCTCCTCGCTGAGATGCAGCTGCAGCCACGGCTCGACAAGATCCTGGCCGAGGCCAACACCGTCGACGCCGAGTTGGCGGCGGCGATCAACATGGCCGACGGCGACGCGCCGATCACGCCGATGCCGCACGACAATCGACCCGAGATTCAGCAGGCCCTGTCGCAGCCGTTGCCGACCGACCCGAAACAACTTCACGACCTGTGGAACAAGCTCACACCCGAAGAGAAGGACTGGCTGTACAGCCGAAACCACAACATCGGTAACGACAACGGCTTGCCCGCCGTCGACCGGGATCACTACAACCGGCTCAACCTCACCGACCAGATGGGCAGCGCGACGGCCGCCGCGGCGCGCGCCGACGCGTTGCGCGCACAGCACCCGGATTGGGCACAGGGCCAGAACATCCCGGCACCGAACGAGCCGGGCGCGATCTTCGACGACCGGCTCGACTACGAAGCGTGGCAACGCCAATACGATTCCGCCCGTGAGGGATCCAAATACCTCCCCGATCTGCAGGCCGTCGACAGGGCGGTTCGCGCCAGCCCGGACCGCAAGCTGATGCTGCTCGACACCCAGACCGGCAAGCAGGCCCGCGCCGCCGTCGCCGTCGGCGACCCGGACAAGTCGACCCACGTCTCGGTGACCGCACCCGGCCTCAACACGACGGTGCACGGTGCCATCGAGGGCATGGCATCCGAAGCCACCAACGCTCGGACCGAGGCCCTCCGCCAACTCAGCCTCACCCCCGGCCACGAGCACGACAGCGTGTCGACCATAGCGTGGATCGGATACGACCCGCCGCAGGTGCCCGGCTTCGACCAACCCGGCGCGTCCGTCGTCGGCGGCTGGGGCGTCAGCCACGACGACGTCGCGCGAGCCGGCGCCCACGACCTGGCCAACTTCTACGACGGGATCCAGGCGGCCCATCAAGGCGGACCGGCGGACCTGACCGCGATCGGGCACTCCTACGGCTCGCTGACCACCGGGCTGGCGCTGCAAGAGCCCGGCGACCACGGAGTCTCGCGGGCGCTGTTCTACGGCTCCCCCGGCATCGAGGCATCCACACCTCAGGATCTACATCTGCAACCCGGACACGTGTTCACCATGGAGACCCCCGACGATCCCATCCAGTGGGTGTACGACGGGCCGGCCATCGCGCACACGGTGGCGCCGTTACTGCCGCCGCCGTTCAACGCGCTCGCCGAAACATTGCTGGGCGGTGCCGACGCCACCGGCGCCGGTGACTTCGGACCCAACCCCGCCACCAACCCCAACTTCACCCACCTGAGCACCGCGCCGACGGTCGTGCCCGACGGGCACGGCGGAACGTTGGATTTGCAAGGGGCGCACGGGCATAGCGACTACCCCCGCTTCCCGGACGGAGGCGGACTTCGGACCACCAACTACAACATCGCCGCCGTCCTGGCCGGACTCGGCAATCAGGCGGTGCCCCAGAAATGACAGACACGTCCACGTCACGGTCGCCCCGCGCGTTGTTCGCCGGTGCTGTCGCCGCGATCGTTTCAGTCGCAGGAGGATGCCACGTGAACCAGCCCTACGAACCCACCTCACCGTCTGTTGCCGCCCAGGCCGTCGAGACACTGAAATCGCTCCCGTCGTTCGAAGACACCCAGACCCAGGTCCAGGCCGCGATCAACCAGATCACCGCCGCGGCAAGCCAACTCATCCCGACCATCGCGTGGGAGACGCCGCAGGAGGGGTCGGGCGATCAATGCGAGCGTCCTTACGAGAAGACCGACGGAAAGCGCTTCTTCCTGCCGAATCAGGTTGCCGCGAATGTCGATGTCTCCGAATCGAACTGGGCGAAAATTCAGACCGCCGCCAAAGACGCCGCGGCCAAGCTCGAGGCCACCGAGATACAGGTCATGAAAGATCAACCCGGAAACCACGATGTCGGCTTCTACGGTCCGACCGGCCTGTTCATCAAGGTCGGCTACCGGGGCAACCTCGTTGTCTCCGGATACACCGGCTGCCGACTCCCCCGCGACAAAAAGTAGTCGCCGAACCGCGGTCCCGAAGTTCCGCGTTTATGTAATCCTCAGCGAGCGCTCAGCTAATATCTACCTGCCCACGAGGGGTCGAGTAGGAGACACATGAACAGCACGGCTCGCCACCGGACCACCGCAGCATTTGCGTTCACCCTGGTTGCCGCAAGTGCGGTCGTCGCGCCGCGGGTGGTACCGATGGCCGATCTGCCCGTGCAGAGCCGGGCGGTGCAACTCTCCGCCGGCGACGTGCCCTGGGATCAGGTGCTGCAAACGGCTTTGGCCAACGCGACCGACATCTACGACCATTTCTCGCCCGCGGCATTCGCCGACCTGCAGCAGTTCGCAGCCAACATCCCCGCCTATTTCGAGGGCACCCGCAGCTTCGACACCGACCTGGGCCTCGCGTACACGGCGGCGACCACCCCGTTCGTCCCGACCGATCCCGAGCCCTACATCTACACCTCGGTCGACCCGACACCCAGCACCATCAGCATCGACACGCTTCTCGGCCACCTTTTCGACATTCCGCTGCCGGGAAAGGACGGTCTGATCGACATCCTGACCAATGGCCTCGACTTCAACATCGGTATCTGCCCGCTGTGCACGAACGTGAACATCGACATCTTGCCGCTGCTGGTCGGCGAAGACCAGGCCGCCGAAATCCAGCCCTACCTTGAATTCTCGGGGTCGCCGCTGAGCGGAATTCTCTGGGGCAGCTTCGGCACGACCGTCGGTCCGCTGCTGCAGATCAACGAGGACATCACCGCGATCACCGCGGCGCTCAGCGGCGGAACCCCCGATTACCCGACGGCGTTCGACGAGCTGCTCAACATGCCGGCCAACGTCACCAACGCCTTCCTCAACGGCTACGGGGAAATCAACCTGGAGACGTTGCTGACCCAATTCGGAATCGCTGCGCCTGCGGACTTGGACGCCAGCGCGATCAACCTCGACCTCGGTGGCCTGCTGAGTCCGGCCGGCTCGCTGATCGACGGCATCGGGATTGTCGATACGTTCGGCAACTGCAGCATCGCGTGCGCCACACTCGACGTTCCGTCCACCTTGGTGGGGCCCATCGCGTCGTTGTTCATGCAAGACCAGGCGATAGCTGAAGCTGTCGGCTGGGACGGGGTGGGTCAGCCGCTCGCCCAGCTGTTCGGCGAACTTGCCGGGATGTTCAACTAGCTGCAGGCCGCAAGCACCAGTTCGCGCACCCGCGCGGCGTCGGCCTGTCCTTTGGTGGCCTTCATCACGGCGCCGACGATCGCGCCCGCCGCCTGCACCTTGCCGCCGCGAATCTTCTCGGCGACATCGGGATTGGCGGCCAGGGCTTCGTCGACCGCGGCCTGGATCAACGAATCGTCGCGCACCACGACCAGACCGCGAGCCGTCATGACCTCTTCGGGCTCCCCTTCGCCGGCCAGCACGCCTTCGACGACCTGGCGAGCCATCTTGGTGGTGAGTTTTCCGTCATCCACCAACGCCACGACCGCAGCGACTTGGGCTGGGCTGATGGGCAGTTCGTCGAGTTCGACACCGGCCTCGTTGGCCTTCTGCACCAGGAAGTTGCCCCACCATGCGCGCGCCGACTCACTCGACGCGCCCTGGTCCACGGTCGCGATCACCAACGCCACCGCTCCCGCGTTCACCAGATCGCGCATCACTTCGTCGGAGATGCCCCAGTCCTGCTGAATTCGCTTGCGGCGCAACCAAGGAAGTTCCGGAATGGTCTGGCGTAGCTGCTCGACCAAGTCACTGCTGGGCGCAACCGGCTCCAGATCGGGCTCGGGAAAGTAGCGGTAGTCCTCTGCGGTTTCCTTGGTGCGGCCCGGACTGGTGAAACCGTCCTCGTGAAAGTGCCTGGTCTCCTGGATGACTCGGCCACCGGAGTCCAGCACTGCGCCCTGGCGTCGCATCTCGTAACGAACAGCGACCTCGACGCTCTTGAGCGAGTTGACATTCTTGGTCTCGCTGCGGGTGCCGAACTCGGTGGCACCGATCGGCTTCAGCGACACGTTGGAGTCGCAGCGCAGCGAACCCTGGTCCATGCGTACATCGGAGACATCCAACGCGCGCAACAGGTCCCGCAACGCGGTGACGTAGGCGCGGGCGATCTCCGGCGCCCGCTCGCCGGTACCTTCGATCGGCTTGGTCACGATCTCGATCAGCGGCACGCCGGCCCGGTTGAAGTCGGCCAGCGACGTGGTGGCGCCGGCGATGCGGCCGGTGTCGCTGCCCAGGTGGGTCAGCTTGCCGGTGTCCTCTTCCATGTGGGCACGCTCGATGTCGATGCGCCAGGTGCTGCCGTCGTCGAGCGGGACGTCGAGGTAGCCGTTGATCGCGATCGGCTCGTCGTACTGCGAGATCTGGTAGTTCTTCGGTTGGTCCGGGTAGAAGTAGTTCTTCCGGGCGAACCGGCCCCACGGCGCGATGTCGCAGTTCAGCGCCAGGCCGATTCGGATCGCCGACTCGACGGCGGCCTCGTTGAGCACCGGCAGCGAGCCGGGCAGACCCAAACACACCGGGCAGACCTGAGTGTTGGGCTCGGCGCCGAACTCGTTGGCGCACGGGCAGAACATCTTGGTGGCGGTCGACAGCTCGACGTGCACCTCCAGGCCGAGCACCGGCTCGTAGCGCGTGAGCACGTCGTCGTAGTCGAGTAGTTCGGCCCCGGATGCGCTGGGAATTCTCGCCACGGAAGTCATGGCAACGATCCTAATTGCGCCCGGAGACGGCCGCGTCATCGCCGTCCGAACCCCCGCCGCTGGTCAGCAGGGCATGGTCGAACGCCGAACGGGAGCTGATGGCGTCGTCGCGGGCGTCACGAAAGTTGGTGAGCACCATCTCCGCCAGTTCCCGCAGCTTGACGTTGCTCGACTGAGATCGCCACCTCAACAAGTCGAAAGCCGCGTCCTCGTCGAGTCCGTAAACCAGCATCAGCATGCCCTTGGCCTGCTCGATCACCGCCCGGTGTTCGGTGATCTCGGCGACCCGGGCGGTGATGAGGTCCTCCCGGCTCCGATCGGTGATGGGCGTGATGTCCACGTAGTAGCCGTGCGTCCCGATGGTGGCGCCGTCGTCGTCGGTCAGCCGATCCCCGACGACGACCACCTGATGAACGACGCCGCCGGTGTCGATGATGCGGTGCCGCGTGCTGAACGGCCGGCGGGTGAGCAGCATGTCGTCGATGGTCTGCTTGACTTCGCTGCGGTCCTCCGGATGTTTGTGCTCCAGCACGAGTTCGGTCGTCGGCGTCACCGTGCCCGGCTGGTAGCCGTGCATCCGCTGCACTTGTTCCGACCATTCCCAGCGCTGGTCGTCGAAGTAGAAGCGGAACCATCCAACGCGCTGCGGTGCGCCCGCCAGCGCCTGCTCGACCTCGGCCGCGTGATCCTCGACGCCGCCGGTCACCAGCTCTGCTCCGATCGCAGGCGCAACGTCGTCACCCGAAGAACGCTGCCGCATCGTCGTAGCGGCTCTGCGGGACGAGCTTGAGTTGCCGCACCGCGTCGGCCAGCGGCACCCGGCCGATGTCCTGGCCGCGCAGCGACACCATCTGCCCGTACTCCCCGGCGTGCGCGGCGTCGGCGGCGTTGACGCCGAACCGGGTCGCCAGCACCCGGTCGTACGCGGTCGGAGTACCGCCGCGCTGCACATGTCCGAGGACAGTCACCCGGACGTCCTTGTTGATCCGCTTCTCCACTTCCACGGCCAGCTGCGCGGCCACGCCGGTGAACCGTTCGTGCCCGAACTCGTCGGTGCCACCTTGGGCCAGCTTCATCGAGCCTTCGGCCGGCTTCGCGCCCTCGGCGACCACGCAGATGAAATGCGAGTCGCCCCGCTGGAAGCGTCGCTTGACCAGACGGCACACCTCGTCGATGTCGAAGGGCTGCTCGGGAATCAGCGTCATGTGCGCGCCGGAGGCCAACCCGGAGTTGAGCGCGATCCAGCCGGCGTGCCGCCCCATCACCTCGACCAGCATCACCCGCTGATGCGACTCGGCCGTGCTGTGTAGCCGGTCGATGGCGTCGGTGGCCACCATCAGCGCGGTGTCATGGCCGAAAGTCACGTCGGTGCAGTCGATGTCGTTGTCGATGGTCTTCGGCACCCCGACGACAGGCACATTCTCCTCGGACAGCCAGTGCGCGGCGGTCAGCGTGCCCTCGCCGCCGATCGGGATCAGGACGTCGATGCCGTTGTCGTCCAGCGTCTGCTTGACCTGATCCAGCCCGGCCCGAAGCTTGTCCGGGTTGACCCGCGCGGTGCCGAGCACCGTGCCGCCCTTGGCGAGCAGGCGGTCGTTACGGTCGTCGTTGGCGAGTTGGATTCGCCGGTTCTCCAGCAATCCGCGCCAGCCGTCCTGAAAGCCGACCACCGACGACCCGTACCGGGAATCGCAGGTGCGCACCACCGCTCGGATGACTGCGTTGAGCCCAGGACAGTCGCCGCCACCGGTGAGAATTCCGATCCGCATGCACTCATCTTGCACGGTGCGAGTCGCCGCAGCAGCGGATCCGTCCCGGCGACGGTGCGGGCGGAACGGCCATACCAGCAGCCGGACGGTCCTACCCAGGCGTCCTAGATCGCCGTGGGCAAAGCTCCGCGGGCGGCCTCGTAAGCGGCACCCACCCGGTAAATTCGGTCGTCGGCCAGCGCCGGCGCCATGATCTGCAACCCCACCGGCAGGTTGTCGTCGCCGGACAACCCCGATGGCACCGACATTCCGCAGTGGCCGGCCAGGTTCAGCGGCAGGGTGCACAGGTCGAACAGGTACATCGCCAGTGGGTCGTCGACCTTCTCGCCCAACGGGAACGCCGTCGTGGGCGTCGTGGGCGACACCAGCACGTCGACGGACTGATAGGCGGTGTCGAGGTCGCGCGCGATCAGGGTGCGGACTTTCTGCGCCTGGTTGTAATAGGCGTCGTAATAACCTGCGGACAGCGCGTAGGTTCCAATCATGATGCGCCGCTTGACCTCTGGACCGAAACCGGCAGCACGCGTCAACGCCATCACTTCCTCGGCGCTGTGAGTGCCGTCGTCGCCGACGCGCAGGCCGTACCGCATCGCGTCGAAGCGGGCCAGGTTGCTCGACACCTCCGACGGCAGGATGAGGTAGTAGGCGGCCAGCGAGTGGTCGAAGTGCGGACAGTCGACTTCGGAGACGTCGGCACCGAGCGCGGTCAACTGCTCGACGGCCTTGTTGAACGACGCCAGCACACCCGGCTGATAGCCCTCGCCGCGCAGCTGCTTGACCACCCCGACCCGGACGCCGGTGAGATCGCCTGCGGCACCGAGCTTTGCGGCACCGACGACGTCGGGCACATCGGCCCGGATGGAGGTGGAGTCGCGCGGATCGTGCCCGGCGATCACCTGATGCAGCAGGGCCGTGTCCAGGACTGTGCGCGCGCAGGGGCCGCCCTGGTCCAGGGACGACGCGCAGGCCACCAGGCCGTAGCGCGACACCGTGCCGTAGGTGGGCTTGACCCCGACGGTCGCGGTCAATGCAGCCGGCTGGCGAATCGATCCACCGGTGTCGGTGCCGATCGCCAGGGGCGCCTGAAACGCGGCGAGCGCGGCGGCGCTACCGCCGCCTGATCCGCCGGGCACCCGGTCGGTGTCCCACGGGTTGCGGGTGGGCCCGTAGGCAGAGTTCTCCGTCGACGAGCCCATGGCGAACTCGTCCATGTTCGTCTTGCCCAGGATCGGGATGCCGGCGGCTCGCAGCCGGGCGGTGACGGTCGCGTCGTAGGGCGAACGCCATCCCTCGAGGATCTTCGACCCGCAGGTGGTGGGCATGTCGACGCTGGTGAAGACGTCTTTGAGGGCCAGCGGCACGCCGGCCAACGCCGACGCAGGTCGCTCGCCGGAAGCCAGGGACTGGTCGATCGCGGCGGCCGCGGACAATGCCGCATCGGCCGCGACGTGCAGGAAGGCGCTGTAGCGCTGGTCGGTCGCCGCGATTTGGTCCAGGAATGCCTGCGTGACTTCGGTGGACGACAGTTCCTTGGCGGCGATGCCGGCGGCCAGCGTCGCGGCGTCCTGCCGGATGATCTCCGTCATTCCGGCTCGCCGAGGATCTGGGGAATTGCGAAGCGGCCGTCGATGGCCTCGGGCGCCTCGGCGAGCGCCTGTTGCTGCGTCAGGCAGGGCGCGGTCTGGTCCGGGCGGGTGACGTTGACGGCTTTGAGCGGGTTGTCGGTCGCTTCGACACCGGTGACGTCCACGGCCTGGATCTGACCGACGTGGGTCAGGATGGCGTCGAGCTGACCCGCGTAGCTGTCCAGCTCGTTGTCGGTCAACGCCAACCTGGCCAGCTTGGCCAGATGGGCGACCTCGTCGCGGGAGATCTGGGACACGACTGGAAAGCCTACTTCGCTGTGGCGAACGTGAAGCTGGCAGCACGCTCGACCTCGACCGTGAAGCTGGCCGCACGCTCGGTGCACTGCCTCGCCGACATGCCTCGCGCTCGCGGCTGTGACACAGTGTCCGCGTGTCGACGTATCTGCTGCGCGTTCAGCTGGCCGACCGACCAGGCAGCCTCGGCTCGCTGGCCGTGGCCCTCGGATCAGTGGGCGCCGACATCCTTTCGCTGGACGTCGTCGAGCGCGGACCCGACTACGCCATCGACGACCTCGTGGTCGAGCTGCCGCCGCGCGGGATGCCGGACACGCTGATCACCGCGGCCGAGGCGCTGCAGGGCGTGCGGGTGGACAGCCTGCGGCCGCACACCGGATTACTCGACGCGCACCGCGAGCTGGCGTTGATCGACCACGTGGCCGCGGCGGGCAACACCGGCGCAAAGCTGAACGTCCTGGTCAACGAGGCTCCACAGGTTTTGCGGGTGAGCTGGTGTTCGGTGTTGCGAAAGACCGACGAGGCAACCACGCGAGTGGCCGGCAGTCCCGGTGCGCCCGAAACTCAGCTGACCGACGTGCCGTGGATACCGATCGAGCACGCGACGGAACTCGACACCAGCGAGGACTGGTTCCCCCAGGTCTGGCGCGAACTCGACACCACCCTGATCGCCGCTCCGCTGGGCTCGGCCGACACCGCCGTGGTCCTGGGCCGGCCGGGCGGCCCGGCCTTCCGGCCGTCCGAGGTGGCCCGACTGGGCTATCTCGCCGGGATCGTGGGGACACTGTTGCACTGAGTGCATCGGCAAACGGGGTACTCACCGCCGGTGAGCCCGCTATCCGACGCGCAGATCGCCGCGCTGTCACCCACCGAACGACGTCAGCTGATCCAACGCCTCGAGCGACCACTGTCTGACCTTCTGCCGGTTTCCGAAGCGCGCCGAATCCGGTGGGGCTGGTTGGGAGTCATGACCGGTGGGACGTTGGTGCTGATTCCCTGGATCGTGTATCTGGCTTTCGCACTGCCTGACGACTATCTGGTGCACGACTGGACCGCGACCTGGGTGGGCTTCGATCTGTTGTTGCTGGGATTGATGGCCGCGACCGTCATATTCGGAATGTTGCGGCGGCAGGTGATGTTGCTGACCGCGTTCGCCACCGGCACGTTGCTCATCTGCGACGCCTGGTTCGATCTGATGACGGCCGGCGCCAACGACTTTCGAATGGCCTCGCTGACGGCGGCATTGGGCGACCTGCCGTTGGCTGCGGTGCTGATCACGGGCACCCTGCGGCTGTTCCGGTTCACCGCGATTCGGCTGTGGTTGTTGGATCCCCATACCCCGCTGTGGCGACTGCCGTTGCTGCCGTAGCGCACTGATATGAGGTTGCTATGCAACCCGATATGCCAGTCGGAATCGCTGTTAAAGTTGCGCCACTGTGACTTTCAGCCAGAAGCCGAGAACGCCCCGATCGGGCTTGTTCGCTTGTCTGGCAGTTGCGATCTGCGTTCTGCTCAGCGGAATAGGCTGCGGCATAGCGCGATTCGATTCATCGATCACGGACGAATCCGCCGAAACCGCCCTGGCGACGAGCGCCGGCAACGCCGAGCGGACAGACCCGCCCGCGGATCTGCTGCCCAGCGTCCACAAGACGTTCGATGCCCTTGCCCTGCATCACCGCACGCTGCCTCACCGCACGCGCTCCCTGACGCCGTCACGCTGGTGGCATCACCCGCCGACGTGGCCGACTCCCGGGAACCAACGCATCACCGCCCATGACGGCGCCACTGCTGTATCGGCAACAGGCCGAAAGCTGTTGACACAGCTCTGTATCTCGCAGCGCTGAACACTTCTGCCACAAGCCGTGCGGCGCCGATGAGGCGCGGCAGCAGTCATACACCCTTCACGTGACCTCACCCGCAGTCGATGCTGCGCAGCAGTGAGGTCTCGCGCTGATCCATCGAAACTTTCTGACCGCAACACATGCAGGAGCATCCATGGCTACTTTGACGATCACGCCAAAACCAACACCCGTCGGCTTCACCGCGAAGACGCATTGCGCCGCAAGTCATTCCGAGAGTTTCCTGGTCGCCGATTTCGGATCCATACCGCCGGAGATCAATTCCGCCCGGATGTACGCCGGCCCCGGTTCCGACTCGTTGCTGGCCGCCGCGGCGACGTGGGACCGGCTCGCCGCGGAACTCTACGACGCGGCACGCTCCCACCACACGACCGCCGCCGAGCTGACCGGCCAATCGTGGCTTGGCCCGGCGTCGGCGACCATGATGACCGCTACCGCCCCGCACCTGGCCTGGCTGACCGACACAGCCGCTCTGGCAACCCGAACCGCACAGCACGCCCGCGCCGCAGCGGCCGCCTACGAGGCCGCCCGCCTGATGACCGTGCCTCCAGCGGTGGTCGCCGCCAACCGCGCACAGTTGGCGGCCCTGGCCACTGTCAATTCACTGGGGATGGACACCCACGCCATCGCCGCCAACGAGGCGCAGTACCGCGAAATGTGGGCCCAGGACAGCACCGCGATGTACACCTACGCCGACGCATCCGCCAGAGCCGCCAATGTGACGCCCTTCCTCCCCCCACCTGGGATAGCCGACGAGGCGGTCACCGCGCAGACACCCAACCGGACGGCGCCGTCGACCATCGTGCATGCCTTGCAGCGGTTGGCCTCCCCCGCGCGCATCACCATGAAATCCGAGACCGGCCGTGCGCGAATGAGCGTACTGGCGCTCGCCAAACCAATCGTCCCGACCGGGCCGATCACGTCGCCGGGATTGACCGCGGTGACGGGAACCGTTGCGCGCGTTGCCATGACAGCGCATGTCGGCACAGCGTCCAAGGTCGGGGCGCTGTCGACTCCCGGAGGTTGGCAGACCGCTGCGTCGGTGTCCGGTTCGGCGGCACCGGCTCTCGGGGCATGGAGCGCGGCGCCGATCAGTCCTACACCGGCGGTTCCGATGATGCCGACCACTCGAGGTGCCGGGCCGGGTATCGGCAGCTATGTGGCGTCATCGCGACCCGGTCTGAGCACCGTGATCCGCATGCGTTCGTCCTGCGACTGATCGCCGGAACCGATCACTCCTGCGGTTCAGAAGGGCCGTCGGACAACAGCTTTCGGAACCCGTCCTCATCGAGAATGGGCACTCCGAGTTCGACCGCCTTCTCGTATTTCGACCCGGGAGAGTCACCCGCGACCACGTAGTCGGTTTTCTTCGACACCGAACCGGCCGCTTTGCCGCCACGCGTCAGAATCGCCTCCTTGGCGTCATCGCGCGAGTAACCGGCCAGTGATCCGGTGACGACGATCGTCACCCCTTCCAAGGTGCGCGGCACGCTGGCGTCGCGCTCGTCGGCCATCCGCACCCCGGCGGCGCGCCACTTGTCGACGATCTGACAGTGCCAGTCGACGGTGAACCATTCGGTGACGGCGTCGGCGATCGTGGGGCCGACGCCTTCGACCGCGGCGAGTTGCTCCGTCGACGCCGAGGTGATCGCCTCGAGGCTGCCGAACTCGGTGGCCAAAGCCCGTGCCGCCGTAGGCCCGACATGGCGAATCGACAACGCCACCAGCACCCGCCACAGGGGTTGCTTCTTGGCGGTGTCCAAGTTGGCCAGCAGGCGTTTGCCGTTGGCCGACAACGTGCCGGCCTTGGTGGTGAACAACTCCGTGCGCAACAACTCGTCTTCGCTGAGGCCGAACAGCTCACCCTCGTCGTGAATGACTTCAGCTTTGAGCAGCGCGGTAGCCGCCTCATAACCCAGGCCCTCGATGTCGAACGCGCCGCGGCCGGCCACGTGGAACACCCGCTCCCGCAGCTGCGCCGGGCACGACCGCGAATTCGGGCAGCGGATGTCGGCGTCGCCTTCCTTGGCCGGCGCCAGGGTGGTGCCGCACTCGGGACATGTTGTGGGCATGACGAATTCGCGCTCAGAGCCATCACGCAGGTCGACCACGGGACCGAGCACCTCGGGAATCACGTCACCGGCTTTGCGGATCACCACCGTGTCACCGATCAGCACGCCCTTGCGCTTCACCTCGGCGGCATTGTGCAGGGTGGCCAGGCCGACCGTCGATCCGGAGACGGTGACCGGCGTCATGAACGCGAACGGTGTGACGCGCCCGGTGCGGCCGACGTTGACCCGGATGTCGAGCAGTTGGGTCTGGACTTCCTGGGGCGGGTACTTGTAGGCGATCGCCCAGCGCGGTGCGCGTGACGTGGATCCGAGCCTGCGTTGCAGCGTCACGTCGTCGACTTTGACGACCACGCCGTCGATTTCGTGATCGACGTCGTGGCGGTGCTCACCCCAGTACGCGATGCGTTCAAGGGCTCCGGCGGCGTTCTCGACCCGGGTTGTGTGGTCTGACACCGGCAAACCCCAGGCCGCCAACGCGAGGTAGGCGTCGTGCAGGGTGTCCGGTCGGTAGCCCTCCACATGCCCGAGTCCGTGACAGATCATCCGGAGTCTGCGGCGGGCCGTCACGGCCGGATCCTTTTGCCGCAGTGAGCCTGCCGCACTGTTACGCGGGTTGGCGAACGGGGTCTTGCCGTCCTCGACCAGTGCGGCGTTGAGGGCTTCGAAATCGGCCAGCCGGAAGAACACCTCACCGCGCACCTCGAGCACGTCGGGCACCGGGTGGTCGTCACTGCCGGTCAAACGCTCGGGGACGTCGTCGATCGTGCGCGCGTTGAGGGTGACGTCTTCGCCGGTGCGCCCGTCGCCGCGGGTCGCCGCCCGAATCAGGCGGCCCTTTCGGTAGACCAGTGCCAGCGCCACGCCGTCGATCTTGAGTTCACACAAATACGGCACATCGGTGCCGACCTCGCCGGTGACGCGGCCGGACCACAGGTCGAACTCCTCGGCACTGAAAACGTTGTCCAGCGACAGCATCCGCTCGAGATGATCGGCGGAGGTGAAGTCGGTCGCGAAGCCGGCACCCCCGACGAGTTGAGTGGGTGAGTCCGGAGTGCGTAGCTCGGGGTGCTCGTCTTCGAGCGCGGAAAGCCGGCGCAGCAGCGTGTCGAAGTCCGCGTCGGAGATGATCGGCGCATCGCGCACGTAGTAGCGGAACTGGTGTTCACGCACCTCGTCGGCCAGCTCGCCCCAGGCGCGGCGCACCTCGGGCCCAACGGGATCGGCCTGAGCCGGATCAGCCTCGGGTGAACTCACCCACGCAGGCTATCCGAGGCCGCCGACACCGAATTCGGGCTAGTCGCGGTAGAGATCCGGGAAGTCCGACTTGAGCGCGCCGACCTTGGGCAGGTCGTTGGCGACGATGTAGGCGTTGTTCGGGTGCAGCTTCAGGTAGTCCTGGTGGTAGGACTCCGCAGGAAAGAATTGCGCCCCCGGCGTCACGACGGTGACGATCGGCGACGGGAACACACCCGCCTGATTGAGCTGAGCGATGTAGGCGTTCGCGATCTTCTGCTGGCTGTCGTCCTGAGCGAAGATCGCCGACCGGTACTGCGGACCGACGTCGGGACCCTGGAAGTTCAGCTCGGTGGGGTCCTGGACGACGCCGAAGAAGACCCTCAGCAGTTGGCCGTAGCTGACCTGCGTCGGGTCGTAGGTGATCCGCACCGACTCGGCGTGCCCCGTCTTGCCCGTGCCGACGGTCTCGTAGTCAGCTGTCCCCTGCTCTCCCCCGGCGTAGCCCGACTGAGCCGACGTCACCCCTTTGACGTGCTGGTAGACGCCTTGCACGCCCCAGAAGCAGCCACCGGCCAGGACAGCGGTCTCGGAGTTGGGACGGCCGGTCGTCGGCTCGTCCACTGTCGGCGCAGGAAGCGCGCCGACGGTCGTCCCGCTCGCGGACGGGATCGCCGGGCTTCGCACCAGAAACACCGCGGCCGCGAGGCCCACCACCGCGAGCCAACTCGCCACGACCATGCGCTGACGTCCGGTTCTGCCATTCATCGATGAGTCCTCTCCCCCAGAAACCGCCAGCGTATAGCAGTTCTCTGAGTGGGGTCTGATCGTCAACGCTGATCTGACGGCCTCAGCGACGAGAAGAATTCAAGGGAGGGATCGTCCGATCCAGGACGGCCCTGTGGCGTGTCACGGGTTATCGGATGGCTCACGTCGATGTGCGACGGATCATTGACGTGTGCCCAGTCGGTGACAATGCAGCGCGTGGTGAATTTCCATGTTCCGGAACGCTTTTCGTACTTGTCGAGGTAGCGCCCGCCGACGATGACCTCGGTGTCGCGGTCACCGGCGGCGAAGGAGTGTGTCGCGATGCTGTACACCTCGCCCTCGGCCATGTCGCCGTCGATGACGAAGTTGGTGGTGGTGATGTGGTGCTGCATCGATCGGATGTAGGGCCGGGATTCGGCGAGTGTGCGCAGAAAAGTCTCGACTGAGCCCGACGAAAACGATCCGTGACTGTCCTGGGCGTCGGGGTGATACAGGTCGCGCAGAGCGTCGAGGTCGCCGCGGTCGACCGCACGACAGTAGCTGTGCACCAGCTTTCGCAACGCATAGTCGTCGAGCATCTCTTGCACGTCGGGTGAGGCCATCGTGCAACGCTAGCCGCCGGCTCAGATCGCTTCGGGGTCGTCGGCGAAAGCCTCCGCGACGCGACGGGCCAGGCCGACGGCGGTGCGGGCCCACTCCGGGGTGGCGCCGGCCAGCCCGCACGTCGGGGTGATGCCGATGCGGTCGCGCAGCACCGACCGGCCGAAGCCGAGCCGATCCGTGATCGCCACGACGCTGGTGGCCACCTCTTCCACATCGGGGCGGCGGGTCGGCGCGCTGGACGGCAGCACTCCCAGCAGGACGGCCCGACCCGATTCGACGAACTCCGCGACCGCATCCAGATCGCCTGCCCGCAGTGTCCCGGCATCGATCGACACCGCATCGATACTGCTGTCCTGCAACACTTTCCACGGGATCGACGCCGCGCAGCTGTGTACTGACACCTCGGCGCCCGCGGCCATCGCACAGGTGTTGAGGGTGGTGGTGGCCAGCGTCTCCTCGATCGCGGCCACCGGACTCAGCGAGGTCACGCCGGTCAGCCGACCCAAGACCGCGGCGGTCAACGACGGCTCGTCGAACTGCACGACCACCGGGGTGTCGAGCCGACGCGCAACCGCGGCCCGGTGCACGGCGACTCCCTCAGCCAGCGAGGCGGCGATGTCGTTGAGTGCCCCCAGATCGGTGATCGCCCGATGCCCGTTGGGCAGCTCCAGCTCGGCGGCCAACGTGATGGGCCCGGGTGCCTGGATCTTGACCGGTCGCCCGCTGCCCCGCAGCCCGGCCACCTCCCACGCCTCTTCGAGGGCGTCGATGTCCTCGGCGAGCAGGCTGACAGCGCGGCGCGTCACCGCGCCGGGCCGAGCCGCCACCCGGTAACCACGCGGGACGGTGTCCAGGGCGATGTCGACCAGCAACGCGCCCGCGCGGCCGATGATATCGGCGCCCACACCCCTGGCGGGCAACTCGACGAGATGGGCCATCGCAGCGCCCAGTTCGCCGACGACGACCTCGGCGGCCGGTCGCGCGGCCGTGCCGGGCCACGAGCCGATGCCGGTGCCGGTTGCGAAAACGCTCACCCGAGAACCGTATTCGATCGCTGGGATTACGCTCTGGTCAGGATGACGACGCGACGGCTGACGCTGTGCGCCGCGGCGCTACTGGCCACGGCGTGCACTCGCCTGGTCAGCGGCAGCCCCGCCGCCGAAATAGGTGTCGCGGCAGGCGGTTTTGACGTCGGACAGGTGCTGCTGGATCAGCCCAGAATGCAGGCGATCACCGGCGGCGACGAGCACCTGACGATCATCCCGTCGATGGACACCACGTCCCCCGTCGACATCGACACGCTCGCCCAGAGCGCGCCGCCGGAGTGCCGCTTCGTCTACGCCGACACCGCGACCTTCGGGAACGAGCTCGAGACGTTCCACAAAACCACCTTTCAAGATCCCCCGCACGGCGGCCTGATCTCCGAGGGTGCCGCGGCGTATCACGACGGCGACGCCGCGCGACGCGCCTTCGGGGTGCTGGTGACGACGGTCCGCGGTTGCGCGGCCACCTCGGCCGGATTCGGGCTGGTGGGCACGTGGAGCGCGGACGAGCGGTCGCTGCAGACCCGGCCCGGCGACTGCGGGCGCGATTATCTGCTCAAGTCGGTGGTGCTGGTCGAAGTCACCTATTGCGGTTTCGCGGAATCGGTCTCGACGATCGTGATGTCGAACATCGCCGCCAACGTGCCGGGATAGCCGTTCCGCCGAGGGTGTACCGCTCAGGCGTGTCAGGACGCCGCGGCGATGGTGGCGCTGCCCAGCACCTCGTCGCCGTCCGCGTCGCGGCGGTACAGCACCAAGGTCTGGCCTGGCGCCACACCCCGCAACGGGCTGCGCAGCCGCACCGACAGTTGCTCGCCGACCAGTTGCGCCTCCGCGTCGACCGCTTCACCGTGGGCACGCACCTGTACCGCGCAGTCGATCACCCCGCCGGGCGCGGAGCCCGCGGTGAACACCGGTCGGTGGCCCGTCAGTTGCCAGATCTCCAAATCAGCCGCCGATCCGACCTGCACGGTGCCGCTCTCGGCGTCGATCGCGGTGACGTAGCGCGGCTGACCGTCCGGCCCCGGACCGGCGATGCCCAGCCCCTTGCGCTGGCCGATGGTGAAACCGTGCACGCCGTCGTGGGTGGCCAGCACCGCGCCACCCTGGTCGACCACCGAGCCGCGGCGCACGCCGATGTGCGCACCCAGAAATGCGCGGGTGTCGCCCGACGGGATGAAGCAGATGTCGTGGCTGTCCGGTTTCTCGGCGACCGACAGACCGCGGCGGGCCGCCTCGGCGCGGATCTGCGATTTCGGGGTGTCTCCGATCGGGAACGCCGCGTGCCGCAGCTGCCCGGCGGTCAGCACTGCGAGCACGTAGGACTGGTCTTTGTCGGCGTCGACGGCGCGGCGCAGCCGTCCATCCGAAAGCCGCGCGTAGTGACCCGTCGCGACCGCGTCGAACCCCAGCGCCAGCGCGCGAGCGGACAACGCGGAGAACTTGATTCGCTCGTTGCACCGCACGCACGGATTGGGGGTTTCACCGCGGGCATACGACGACACGAAGTCATCGATCACATCTTCTTTGAACTTGTCCGCGAAATCCCATACGTAGAACGGGATCCCGAGCACATCGGCGACTCGTCGAGCGTCACCGGCGTCCTCTTTGGAACAGCATCCGCGCGAGCCGGTGCGCAGCGTGCCGGGTGCATGCGACAGGGCCAGATGCACTCCGACCACGTCGTGACCGGCGTCGACCATCCGGGCGGCGGCGACCGAGGAGTCGACCCCTCCGCTCATCGCCGCGAGCACCCTCACCGGGACACCCCCGCGGTGGCGAGCGCCGCCTGCCGGGCCCGCGCCACGGCGCCGGGTATCACCTGCAACGCCGCGTCGACGTCGGATTCGACGCTGGTGTGCCCCAGCGACAGGCGAAGTGATCCCCGGGCGCTGGCGGCGTCGGCACCCATCGCGATCAACACATGCGACGGCTGCGCAACGCCTGCCGTGCACGCCGATCCGGTCGAACACTCGATCCCGTTGGCGTCCAACAACATCAGCAACGCATCACCCTCACACCCGTCGAAGGTGAAGTGCGCGTTGCCGGGCAGTCGACGGACGCCGGTGGCGCCGTTGAGGCGGGTGTCCTCGACCGCGGCCAGCACGCCGGCGATCAGGCGATCACGCAGCAGTCGCAGCCTCGCACTGTTGGCCTCCAACCCGTCGACGGCGATCTCGATTGCGGTGGCCATGCCGACGGCTGAGGCGACATCGGGTGTACCGGAACGAATGTCACGCTCTTGACCGCCGCCATGCGACATCGGCGTGGTGCTGACGTCGCGGCGCAGCAGCAGCGCACCCGCGCCCACCGGACCGCCGAACTTGTGCGCGGCCACGCTCATCGCCGACAACTGGCTGGCCCCGAAGTCGACCGGCAGCTGGCCCACCGCCTGCACCGCGTCGCTGTGCATGGGGATGTCGAATTCAGCCGCCACCGCAGCCAGTTCGTCGATCGGCATGATCGTGCCGACCTCGTTGTTCGCCCACATCACCGTGACCAGCGCGACGTCGTCGTGTTGCTCCAGCGCGTCCCGTAGCGATGCCGCGGACACCGATCCGTCCGCGCCCGTCGGCAGCCAGGTCACCTCGGCGCCCTCGTGCTCGGCGAGCCAGATCACCGCATCCAGCACGGCGTGATGTTCGACCTCGGTGGTGATGATCCGACGGTGGCGCGGCTCCGCGTCTCGGCGCGCCCAGTAGATGCCCTTGACGGCCAGGTTGTCACTCTCGGTGCCGCCGGCGGTGAAGATCACCTCGGACGGCCGGGCACCGAGTTTGGCCGCGATCAGCTCGCGGGCCTCCTCCATCCGCCGGCGCGCGAGACGACCGGTGGCGTGCAGCGACGAGGCGTTGCCGACGGTGCTCAGGACGGCCGTCATCGCCTCGACGGCCGCGGGGTGCATCGGGGAGGTGGCAGCGTGATCCAGGTAGACCATGACCTGCCCAGGATAGCGAGCGCCTCCGGCGGGTCAGGAAGCCAGCACCGATGCCCGCCGGTCGTGATCCGAGGGCGGTGTAGCAGCGACCCGGACGGCCGCTTGGCAGCGACGGGCCAGCTCCCGCCGATCGGTTCCCGGCAGCTGCAGCGATTCGACGTAGATGTTCGCCACCGTGCGGCGGGCGACCATCAGCCGCCCGATCGATGCCAGCAGCGTGTCGTTGCCGATGTAGGCCGGCACTGTCGACACACTGCCGTCGCGGTGCGTGTACCGCAGCCGCAGCGGCTGGACCGGTCGGCCGGTGTCGACGGCGGCCTGGAACATCGCCGGGTAGTAGGGCCCCGCCCCCTGGTGGGAATGACCGCTCGGGCTCGGTGTTGCGGCTTCTCCTCGGGCCGCGGCGCGGCCCGCTCCGTCCCCGGATCGGCCGCACCAGGTGGTGCCCTCCGGGAAGGCCACCACCGTGTGGCCGGCGTACAACCGAGCCGCGACGCCGGCCACCACCTCGGGCAGCTGACGCAGCTTGGCGCGCTCGATCGGGATGACCTTGACGATGCGGGCCATCATCCGAACCGCCCAGGTGGTGGCCACGTCGGCGCGGGCCACGAACGACAGCGGCGAGGCCTTCCACCGGCTGGACGGCAGCGCCGCGCCGATCGTCAGGATGTCCAGCCACGACATGTGGTCGCTGACCACCAGCACACCGGGCAGATTGCGGATCGGACCACCCGACACGGCGACCTTGACGCCGAGGCAGCACAGCAGCACGCGGCAGTAGATCTGCCGCGACTTCGACCAGCCCGGCAGCACCCCCGCCAGCAGCGGTAGGGCCGGTGCGAGAAGCACCAGCAGGGCGAATCGCCGGGCCACCCGCAGCGTCACGAACACTCGGCGGGTCGCCCGGTAGCCGCCGACCGGGATGCAGCTGGTGTCGCAGGTCGCCCGCGGCAGCCAGGCGTGGTCGCGCGGCGCGGGAGCGCTCATCAGACCGCCCGGCCCGCGGCTTCGGTGGCCGCCGTCATCGAGCGGAGGCGCCGCAGGTAGCGGGTGTCGGCCTCGCGCTTGTCCAGCAGAGCGGGGAAATCTCCGACGCCGAAGTCCGGGTCATGGGCCGGCTCACCGCAGATGCGCGCACCCAACCGCAGGTATCCCCGCATCAGCGGCGGTAGGACGGGTCGTGCGGGCGGTGCGATCTCGTCGAGCGAGCACCCGTCGATGATCACCGGCCGCCGCGGCACCACCCGGTAGTCGGCCGGCGCGGCATGGCGTCGCGACACGAAGTCGCGCACCCCGCGGATCTGCGTGCCCGGCGGTTCACCGTCCGCCGCCACCGGTACCGATACGCAACCGGTGACGTAGTCGTAGTCGCAGCGGTCGAGATAGGCCAGGATGCCGGCCCACATCAGCAGCACGACGGCACCGTTGCGGTGCTCGTTGTGCACCGCCGCCCGGCCCATCTCCACCAGTGAGGGCCGCAACGAATCCAGCGACCGAATGTCGAATTCCGTTGCGGTGTAAAGCCCTCCGGCCGCCACAGCACCGACTGGCGTCAGCATGCGATAGCAACCGACCAGTTGGCCGGAGCTCTCCTCGCGCACCAGCAGGTGGTCACAGTGCTCGTCGAAGCAATCGGCGTCGAGACCGTCGCCGCTGAGCGTAAACCCGGGCTCGCGGCTGAACACGTCGTAACGCAGGCGCTGAGCAGACTCGATGTCATCGGGGTCTGTCGACAGCAGCAGCGAATAGCGCGGTTCTGTCGATGAACGTGCCTGCGAAGCGGGTATGAGGACCGATTCGGTACGCATGTGCGCCACTGTTGCGTCGTTGTCCAGCTAATTGGCATCGTCGCCGTAACGTGTCCATGCACGGTAGATGACGATGTCGCAGCCCAATTCCAAACATTGGGAAGCGGGCGACGTTGCCTGGGTCACAAAATTGGTCCACTATTCAGCCGTGACGTCTGGCCAGGCTGGGGATGGCTTCGATCCCGACAAGCTGCGCCTCAAATACGCCGAAGAACGGCAACGCCGGTTACGTGGCGACGGCATCTCCCAATATGTCGAGATCGCGGGCGCTTTCAGCAAGTTCGGCGACGACCCGTGGGCTAACCCGGACTTCGACCGCGCCCCGATCAGGGACTCGGTCGATGTGGCCGTGGTCGGGGCCGGCTTCGGCGGACTGCTGATCGGGGCGCGCTGTAAGCAACTCGGCGTGGACAACGTCCGCCTGATCGACAAGGCCGCCGACGTCGGCGGAACCTGGTACTGGAACCGGTATCCCGGGATCGCCTGCGACGTCGAGTCCTATGTCTACATGCCACTTCTCGAGGAGCTCGGCTACATACCGACCGAGAAATACGCCAAGGGTGCCGAGATCTGGAAGCACTGTCGCCGCATCGCCGAGCATTTCGACTTGTACCGCGACGCGTGCCTGCAGACCGAGGTGCAGGAAATCCGTTGGGAGCCGGGTACTTCCCGATGGATCATCTCGACCGATCGCGGTGACGAGATTCGCGCCCGATTCGTGGCGATGGCCAACGGCTACCTGCAGAAGCCGAAACTGCCTGGGATCGCGGGTATTACCGACTTCGCCGGACACACCTTCCACACCAGTCGCTGGGACTACGACTACACCGGCGAGGACTTGGGCGCATTGTCCGACAAGCGGGTCGGAATCGTCGGCACCGGCGCAACCGCCATCCAGTGCGTGCCGAGGCTCGCCGAGGCAGCCGGAGAGTTGTTCGTCTTCCAGAGGACTCCATCGACAGTCGACGTGCGGGCCAACCGCCCGACCGAGCCGGACTGGGCCGCGTCGCTGGAACCGGGTTGGCAGCGGCGACGGATGGAGAACTTCCAAATCCTCACTGCCGGAGGGTCATCCGACGAGGATCTGGTCGACGATGCATGGACCAGCCTCACCAGGACGATGCCGATCGTCAACGAAGGCGGCCCGAACGCCGCCGAGATGGCCGACTTCGCCAAAATGGAGGAGATCAGGGCCCGGGTCGAGGCCATTGTCACCGACTCCACGACGGCCGAGGCGCTCAAGCCCTGGTACGGCTACTACTGCAAGCGGCCGTGCTTCCACGACGAGTATCTGCAGGCGTTCAACCGCGGCAACGTCACACTGGTCAATACCCACGGTCTCGGAGTCGAGCAGATCACCGCCGCCGGCGTCGTGGTGGACGGGGTCGAATACCCCTTGGACTGCCTGATTTTCGCCACCGGGTTCGAGGTCGGCACCAGCTACTCGCAGCGCACCGGCTTCGACATCGTCGGCCACGACGGGCTCACCCTCACCGAGAAGTGGTCCGACGGTGTCCGCACTCTGCACGGCCTGCACGTCAACGGCTTTCCGAACTGCTTCATCGAGAGCATCGCGCAATCCGGCTTCACGGTGAACTTCCCGTACCTGATCGACACCCAGTCCCGACACATCGCCTGGGTCATCGCGTGGGCGCTGCAACACGACGCCGGCGAAGTCGAGGCCACCGCCGATGCCGAGGCCGCCTGGGTCGACACCGTCGTCCAGCGCTCCAGCGTCATCGCCGGACGGCGCGAGGCATGCACCCCCGGCTACTACAACCGCGAGGGCCAAGCGAGTGCACGACTCAACAAAGACAGCTTCTTCTTCGGCAGCCCAACCGAATACGCCGACATCCTGGAGGCCTGGCGCAGCGCCGAAACCCTCGAGGGCTTCGATATCCGGCTCGGCTAGACAGCGATCCGCAGAACCAGTCGCGGCTTTGATCCGCGCGCCAGGATGCGCTCGATGAACGTGACGATGGTGAACTCGAAGCCGTACTTGCGGTGGATCACGTCGGCCAGACGCTCAACGGTGGCGGGCTCGGTGATCACCTCGGCGACACCCTCTACCGGGTGGGCGCCGTCGTGGACCTTCCCGCGCCGACTGCACGGCACCAGCAGGACCCGTGGATTGTTCTTGGCCCGCTTGGCCTTCCAACTGTCGGCGGGCGTCCAGACGAAGAGGTGATCGCCGTCCCGCCCGATCCACATCGGCGTCGCCACGGCGGTGCCGTCTTTCTTGAACGTCGTCAGCGATACGAACTTCTCATCGCCCAGTGCCGACACTGCGTCTGACATCGCGTCCCTCCTGGTTCAGAATCTGTCCGCGAGGGTATGGCACCGGTATGAGTTCCGACACCCGGCGCTGGTGTTTCGCCGACCAGCTCGGGCCACATTTCCTCGACCAACCCGACCAGCCGGTCCTGCTGGTCGAATCGCGCGCCGTGTTCAGCCGCCGCCGCTTCCACCGGCAGAAAGCCCACCTCGTGCTCTCCGCGTTACGCCACCGCGCGGCCGAACTCGGCGACCAGGCCACGTTCCTGCGGACCCGCACCTACCGGGAGGCACTCGACCAGCTGGACGAGCCGCTCAGCGTGTGCCAGCCCACCTCGTGGGCGGCCGACCGGTTCGTCCGGTCGCTGCCGGGCGTGGAGGTTCTTCCGGCTCGCGGATTCTGCACCGACCGCGAAGCATTCGGCAAGTGGGCCGAGGGCCACGGAACCCTGAAGATGGAGAACTTCTACCGCGATGCGCGAAAGCGCTTCGACCTGCTGATGGAGGGCAACCAGCCCGCGCAGGGGCGGTGGAATTTCGATGCGGACAATCGTGAGCCCGCACCCAAGAGCAGCGATCTCGGGATCAAGGCGCCATGGCGGCCCGACGAGGACGAGATCGACGAAAAGGTCCGCGAAGACCTCGACCGCTGGGAACGCGACGGCGACGTGTCGTTCGTCGGCCGCGACGGCCCGCGGGAGTTCGCCGTCACCGCAGCCGAAGCACAGCAGGCGCTGAAGGTGTTCATTCGAGACCGCTTGCCGCACTTCGGCCCTCACGAAGACGCCATCCTCAGCGGCGATCGCTTCATGGCGCACAGCCTGCTCTCGGCACCGATGAATCTCGGCTTGCTCGACCCGCTCGACTGCGCGTACGCCGCCGAGGACGCCTACCGGTCGGGCAAGGCGCCATTGGGAAGCGTCGAGGGTTACATACGGCAGCTGATCGGCTGGCGCGACTACATCTGGCATGTCTACTGGCACTTCGGGCGCAGCTACCGACGGCGCAACGCGCTGGAGGCCCGTACCCGGGTGCCGAAGTGGTTCGCCGAATTGGACGCCGACGCGGTGGAGGCGAACTGCCTCAAGGACGTGCTGGCGCAGGTTCGCGATCACGGCTGGGTGCATCACATTCCGCGACTGATGGTGCTGTCGAACTATGCCCTGCAGCGCGGCTGGAACCCGGCCGCGATGACCGACTGGTTCCATCGCTGCTTCGTCGACGGTTACGAGTGGGTGATGGTGGCCAATGTGGTGGGCATGTCCCAGCACGCCGACGGTGGGCTGATGGCGACCAAGCCGTACGTCTCCGGCGGCGCGTACATCAACCGGATGAGCAACTATTGCGGCGACTGCCGTTACCGTCCCAGCGAGCGAGTAGGCGATCACGCCTGCCCGTTCACCGGCGGTTACTGGTCGTTCCTGGACCGCAACGCCGAACACCTGGCGAACAACTACCGGATGAACCAGCCGCTGGCCGGAATGCGTCGACTCCGCGATCTCGGCGATGTCGTCGAACAGCAACGAAGTCTGGGCGGGCGGGCGCCGTAATGCTTGCCGTCGACCGCTTCATCGCTGCGCCACCGTCGGTGGTGTGGAGCGTTCTCGTCGACCTCGATAAGTGGCCCATCTGGGGGCCGACGGTCAGCGGGGCCTCGCTCGATCACCCGTACACCAGCCTGGAATCGGGTGTAACCGGTTCGGTGCGTACATCATTGGGAGTTTCCGCCCCGTTCACCATCACCGAGTTCGAACCTGGCCGGCATTGGGCTTGGAGAGTGGCCGGCATCCCGGCAACCCATCACCGAGTCGAGCCGGCCGACGGCGGGGCGCGAGCAAGTATGTCAGCGCCGCTGTGGGCGGCTCCCTATCTGTCGGTGTGCGCGATCGCGCTACGCCGCATCGAAGCGATCGCGACCGCCGGCCCGTAGTCGACCGTCACCACCCCATCGATCCTGGAATTCCCTTGAAGGGACCGACAATCCAACTGGTGACCCAACCGCCGTAGAAACCACCCGGCTGGGGCGTCACCTCTTCTCCGTTGACGGTGCAACGATCCACGGCCGCGGCCATCACCGCGATCGCACCCGCCAGCGCCACGAAACCGGGGGTGGGTCGCAGGTAGGTCCATGCCGCCCGCGGCGCGACCCGGCCATCGGTGCATAGGTCGTAATACGTTGCCTGCCCCTTCCATTCGCACCATGACGCACCGTCGGCGGGCCGCAGCACCCCGGCGTCGAACGCGGTTTCGGGCAGGTAGTAGGTCGGCGGATGACTGGTCTCCAGCACCCGCCAGCCGCGGGTGGTCGATGCGATCGTCCGGCCACCCAGCTCGACGGTGATCGAGCCGGCGAATTCCTCCAGCCTGGGCGGTCGCGGGTAGTCCCACACCGATTCCTGTCCAGGTCCGGGTTTGTCAGGGGTCGGCCACGGCGTCACACCCTCATTGTGCCCCGCTTCACAGCATGTGTGACTCGCCGCACGGCGGGTAACCTGCACCGTCGGGTCGCGTCTTGTGGCCCCCGAATGAAAGCGGGCCTCGTGGCGGAATCGAAACGCATCGAGCAGTGGCCGGGCAAGGCCTATCCGCTGGGTGCCACCTATGACGGATCCGGCACCAATTTCGCGGTGTTCAGCGAGGTCGCGGAGAAGGTGGAGCTCTGCCTCTTCGACGCTGACGGCAGCGAGTCCAGGGTGACGCTCAACGAGGTGGACGGTTTCGTCTGGCACGGTTTTCTGCCGACCGTCGAACCGGGCCAGCGCTACGGCTACCGGGTGCACGGGCCGTACAACCCGGCCGAGGGCCACCGGTGTAACGCCAACAAACTCCTGCTCGATCCCTACGCCAAGGCGATCGACGGCAACTTCGAATGGCACCAGTCGTTGTTCAGCTACAACTTCGGCGACCCCGACAGCCGCAACGATGACGACTCCGCACCCAACATGCCGAAGTCGGTGGTGATCAACCCCTTCTTCGACTGGGGAAACGACCGTCCGCCCGGCCACGAATACGCGGACACCGTGATCTACGAGACGCACGTCAAGGGTCTCACTCAGCTGCACCCTGAGGTTCCGGAGCGGATGCGCGGCACCTATGCCGGCATTGCGCATCCGGTGATCATCGAACACCTCAAGTCCCTGGGCGTCACCGCGATCGAGCTGATGCCGGTGCACCACTTCGCGAACGACTCCACGTTGGTGGACAAGGGGCTGTCGAACTACTGGGGCTACAACACCATCGGCTTCCTGGCGCCCGACTTCAAATACACCTCCAGCAGCACCCCCGGCGGCCAGGTGCAGGAGTTCAAGACCATGGTCCGCGCGCTGCACGAAGAGGGCATCGAGGTAATCCTCGACGTGGTCTACAACCACACCGCCGAGGGCAACCACATGGGCCCGACCCTGTCCATGCGCGGGATCGACAACGCCGCGTACTACCGGCTCGTGGACGACGACCTGCAGTACTACATGGATTACACCGGTACCGGCAACAGTCTCAACGTGGGACACCCACACACGCTGCAATTGATCATGGACTCGTTGCGGTACTGGGTGACCGAGATGCACGTCGACGGTTTCCGTTTCGACCTGGCGTCCACCCTTGCCCGCGAGTTCTACGACGTCGACCGACTGTCGGCGTTTTTCGAACTGGTGCAACAGGATCCGGTGGTCAGCCAGGTGAAGCTGATCGCCGAGCCCTGGGATGTCGGACCGGGTGGCTACCAGGTCGGCAACTTCCCGCCGCAGTGGACGGAATGGAACGGCAAGTACCGCGACACGGTTCGCGACTACTGGCGGGGCGAAGCAGCGACGCTGGGCGAGTTCGCCTCCAGGCTGACCGGATCGGCCGACCTCTACGAATCCACCGCACGGCGGCCGGTGGCATCGATCAACTTCGTGACCGCGCACGACGGCTTCACGTTGCGCGATCTGGTGTCCTACAACGAAAAGCACAACGAGGACAACGGCGAGGACAACAACGACGGCGAGAGCAACAACCAGTCCTGGAACTGTGGCGTCGAAGGTCCGACCGACGATCCCGAGATCAACGATCTGCGCTCTCGCCAGCAGCGTAACTTTCTCGCGACAACGCTGCTGTCTCAAGGTGTTCCGATGATCTGTCACGGCGACGAACTCGGCCGCACGCAGAACGGCAACAACAACGGCTTCTGCCAGGACAACGAGATCACCTGGGTGCACTGGGACAAGGCCGACGAGGATCTGGTGGAGTTCACCCGTTCGGTGTCGGCCCTACGGGCGTCGCATCCGGTATTTCGACGTCGGCGGTTCTTCACCGGGTTACCGGTTCGACGGCGTGGCGCCGAAGGTCAACTCGATATCTCGTGGTTCCGCCCAGACGGCTCGGAAATGACGGATGACGACTGGGGTTCGGGGTTCGGTAAATCGGTCGCGGTCTACCTGAACGGCCTGGGCATCCCCGACCTCGACGCGCGCGGACAGCGGGTGACTGACGATTCGTTTGTGCTCTGCTTCAACGCACACCACGAACCGATCGAATTCACCTTGCCCCCTGCGGAATTCGGCCCATCGTGGACGCCTGTCGTCGACAGCGCGGTCTTGCGCGGCAGTCTCGATGACCCGCAACCGGCTTCCGCCGGCGACACCATCAAGGTCGCCGGGAGGGCGATGGTGGTGCTGCAGGCCCACAACGAGTAAGCCTGCAGCACAACCGATGTCAATCAGCCGTGCGGAGCCTCGGAGATCTTGCTCTCGGGCTTGCCCAGCGTCTGGCAGTAGGTGGCCGCCGACAACCTGGTGGCGGTGATCTGCAGATTCGCCGGCTCAGAGCCGCTCTTGTCCTTCAGCATTTTGCTGATCTCTTCGTTCTGCTTCTTCTCGTCCTGCGTGGTGAAGTCTTTGCACTTGGTGTCACCACCGGTGTTGATCACTTGAGAAGCCGAACAACCACTGAACAGAACCGCCGCGATCGCGATCGCGGCGGGCGCCATTGCCTTCATGTCGAGCCCTTTCCTGGGAGGATAAGCACCTGTCTTTTCACCCGGGCGGGGGATTTCAAACCTCACCAGGCCTTCATGGTGGCGACAACCGGATTCGGATGGGTCCACGTGCCGGCCGGCGGGGATCGACGACGTCACCGCGCTGGGTGATGTCCACGTCGCCGTCGCACGCCAATTCGAAAGCGAGGCTGCGACTCAACTCGGTCAGGTTGCGCCACTCGGAGCCACCGACCGCGCGCGCCGCATCGGAGGGACAGATGCTCGAATCCGGGCCGCGGTGGTGCGTGAGCGCCATGATCGCCGCCCGCAGTCGCGCCGCGTCCGACCCGCCGCCGAGTGCGCTCCTGGCGGCCTGGGCGCCGGGACCGCCGCCGTCAGCCGCCCGGGCCAGCTCTCGCCGGGGGTCGCTGCTCATGCAACCAGGCTAGGCCCGCGGACAAAAAAGCCCCCGACACGCGCAGGCGTGCGGGGGCTTTTCGCGACAGATCAGCCCTTGCGGGTCTTGACTGCTTCGGTGAGTTGCGGCGCGACCTTGAACAGGTCGCCGACGATGCCGTAGTCGGCGATCTCGAAGATCGGCGCCTCTTCGTCCTTGTTGACCGCGACGATCGTCTTGGAGGTCTGCATGCCGGCCCGGTGCTGGATGGCCCCGGAGATGCCCAACGCGATGTAGAGCTGCGGCGAGACGGTCTTGCCGGTCTGGCCCACCTGGAACTGGCCCGGGTAGTAGCCGGAGTCCACCGCGGCGCGCGATGCGCCCACTGCGGCACCCAGCGAATCGGCCAGCTCCTCGACGACGGTGAACTTGTCGGCGCTGCCGACACCGCGACCGCCCGAGACCACGATGGTGGCTTCGGTGAGTTCCGGGCGGTCGCCGGCGACGGCCGGCTCGCGCGAGGTGATCTTGGTGGCGTTCTCGGCGGGCTCGGGAACCTCGACGTCGACCTTCTCGCCGGCGCCGTCGGAGGGCTCGGCGTCGATCGCGCCCGGACGCACGGTGATCACCGGGGTGTCACCGTTGGCCTGACCCTCGACGGTGAACGCGCCACCGAAGATGGACCAGATCGCCTTGTTGTCGGCTTGCACGTCGACGACGTCGACCAGCAGACCCGAGCCGATCCGGGCAGCGAGCCGGCCCGCGATCTCCTTGCCGTCGGCGTTGGCGGCCAGCAAAACGGCTGCCGGAGAAGCGGATTCGGCCAACGAGGCGAGCACGTCGACGACCGGGGTGACCAAATAGTTCTCGGCGGTGTCTGACTCGGCGACGTAGATCTTCGCGGCGCCGGCCGACTTCAGCCCGTCGATGAGCGGCTCGGCGGTGCCGGGCTTACCCACCACGACGGCGGCCGGTTCACCCAAAACGCGTGCCGCAGTGATCAATTCGGCGGTGACCTTCTTGACAGCGCCTTCAGCGTGCTCGACGAGCACCAATACTTCAGCCATGAGTTGTTCCGTGTCTTTCGGTTAAAGGTTTACGTCTTAGATGATCTTCTGGCCGACCAGGTACTTGGCGATGTCGTTGCCGCCCTCGCCCTCGTCGCTGACCTTCTCGCCCGCGGTCTTCGGCGGCTTGGGGGTCGACGTGAGCACCTTGGTACCGGCGTTGTCCAGACCGACCTCGTCGGCCTCGACACCGATCTCAGCCAGCGTCAGCTTGGTGACTTCCTTCTTCTTGGCGGCCATGATGCCTTTGAAGGAGGGGAAGCGCGGCTCGTTGATCTTCTCGTTGACGCTCACGACGGCGGGCAGCGTGGCCTCCACCGCGAAGACACCGTCATCGGTCTCGCGCTCACCGGTGATCTTGTCGCCCTCGAGCGACAGCTTGCGCAGATGCGTCAGCTGCGGCAGGCCCAGGTACTCGGCGATGACGGCCGGAACCGCGCCGCCTGTGCCGTCGGTGGCCTCGTTGCCGGCGATGACCAGCTCGGTGCCCTCGATGGTGCCCAGTGCCCGGGCCAGTGCCCAACCGGTCTGGACGACGTCCGAGCCGTGCAAGCCCTCGTCGAGCAGGTGCACGGCCTTGTCGGCACCCATGGACAGCGCCTTGCGGATCGCCTCGGTTGCACGCTCCGGTCCGGCGGTCAACACGGTGACCGATCCTTCGGTGCCGTCGGCTGCTTCCTTCTCGCGAATGAGCAGCGCTTCTTCGACCGCGCGCTCGTTGATCTCGTCCAGCACGGCGTCGGCGGCCTCACGGTCCAGCGTCCAGTCGCCGTCCTTGAGTTTGCGCTCTGACCAGGTGTCCGGGACCTGCTTGATCAGGACCACGATGTTCGTCATGAGAGTGGCTCGTCCTCCTCGAGTGCGTCCTGCAGCGGCGAGCCGCAGAACATTTTTCGCGTCATGTGCTTACCGCACCCGCATGTTACTGACCGGTAACTTAGTGTGGTTTGCACTCACACCATAGCGGGTCGTCCTGCAGGTTCTGTCCCCCCGTGCCTTCGGGAGCGAGCGGCGCCATGCTCCAGACAGAGGAATACCCGAAGTCAGGCATTCGCGAACCCGTCGCCACGCGTTAGCCTGCCTATGCAATGAGCGCATTCATCCCTGACATCCCGGACGTCGCTTTGCCGTTGACCGGCGAACGCACGATCCCGGGCCTCGCCGTGGAGAACTACTGGTTCCGCCGTCACGAGGTGGTCTACCAGCAGTTGGCGCAGCGCTGCGTGGGTCTCGACGTGCTCGAGGCGGGCTGTGGCGAGGGTTACGGCGCCGACCTGATCGCCGGGGTCGCGCGCCGGGTCACCGCGGTCGATTACGACCAGGCGACCGTGGCTCATGTACGAGCGCGTTACCCGCGGGTCGAGGTGACCCACGGCAACCTCGCCCAGTTGCCGCTCGCGGACCAATCGGTCGACGTGGTGGTCAACTTCCAGGTGATCGAGCACCTGTGGGATCAGCCACAGTTCGTCCGGGAGTGCGCACGGGTCCTGCGCCCGTCCGGGGTGCTCCTGATGTCCACGCCCAACCGGATCACGTTCTCGCCAGGACGCGACACCCCGATCAACCCGTTCCACACTCGCGAACTGAACGCCGCGGAGATGACGGAGCTGCTGAGCGACGCCGGCTTCACGTCGTTGTCGATGAGCGGTGTCTTCCACGGAGCGCGCCTGCTCGAAATGGACGCCCGGCACGGCGGCTCGATCATCGACGCCCAGATCGCCCGCGCCGTGGCCGACGCGCCCTGGCCGGCCGAGCTGATGGCCGATGTCGCGGCAGTCGAAGCCTCCGACTTCGTGATCGTCGACGCGGACACCGACGAGTCCCACCACATCGACGACAGCCTGGATCTCGTCGCGATCGCGGTCCGTCCGTGACCCCGCCGACGACGGCGAGGCAGACCGTGCCGGGGATGTTCACCCTGGTGCTGCACACGCATCTGCCGTGGCTGGCCCACCATGGCCGCTGGCCGGTCGGCGAGGAATGGCTCTACCAGTCGTGGGCGGCGTCGTATCTGCCGCTGCTGCAGGTTCTTCGGCGACTGGCCGACGAGGATCGGCACCGGTTGATCACCCTGGGCGTCACCCCGGTCGTGATGGCGCAGCTCGACGACCCGTATTGCCTTGACGGGATGCATCATTGGCTGGCCAACTGGCACCTGCGCGCCGCCGAGGCCGCCAGCGTCCGGCCCGGCGACGCCACCGGCGGCTCCCCCGCTTCGGCTCCGGAAGCTCTGCGCGCCTTCGGAATTCGCGAGATGGCCGAAACCGAGCAGGCGCTCGACGATTTCACCACCTACTGGCGTCACGGCGCCAGTCCGCTGCTGCGGCGACTGATCGACGCGGGCGCCGTCGAGCTACTGGGTGGCCCCCTGGCCCATCCTTTCCAGCCGTTGTTGAACCCGCGGCTGCGCGAATTCGCGCTGCGCGAAGGACTGGCCGACGCCCAGCAGCGGTTGTCGCACAAGCCAACTGGGATCTGGGCGCCTGAATGCGCCTACGCCCCCGGGATGGAACGTGACTACGACGCGGCCGGTGTCGGCCACTTCATGGTCGACGGACCCTCGCTGCACGGCGACACCGCGCTGGGCCGGCCGGTCGGCGATACCGACGTGATCGCTTTCGGTCGCGACCTGCAGGTGAGCTACCGCGTCTGGTCACCCAAATCCGGCTACCCGGGTCACGCCGCCTACCGCGACTTCCACACCTACGACCACCGCACCGGACTCAAACCGGCCCGCGTCACCGGCCGGGGCGTGCCGTCGGACAAGAAGGCGCCCTACGACCCCGAACGCGCCGATCGCGCGATCGACAGCCACGTCGCGGACTTCGTCGACGTTGTGCGGCGCAGGCTGTTGTCGGAGTCCGAGCGGATCGGACGTCCGGCACACGTGATCGCGGCATTCGACACCGAGTTGTTCGGCCACTGGTGGTACGAGGGCCCGGCATGGCTCGAGCGGGTGTTGCGGGCGCTGCCGGAGGCGGGGGTGCGGCTGGGCACGCTCAGCGACGCGGCCGGTGCGGGCTTCGTCGGTAGCGCCGTCGAATTGCCGCCCAGCTCATGGGGTTCCGGCAAGGACTGGCAAGTGTGGTCCGGCGAAAAGGTCGCCGACCTCGTGCAGCTCAACACCGAGGTCGTCGACACCGCCCTGGCCTGTGTCGACAAGGCTCTGGCCCAGACCGCGTCGCTGGACGGCCCGACTCCCCGCGACCACATCGCCGATCAGATCCTCCGCGAGACACTACTGACGGTGTCCAGCGATTGGCCGTTCATGGTGAGTAAAGACTCCGCCGCCGACTACGCCCGTTACCGGGCGCACCTGCACGCGCACGCCACCCGTGAAATCGCCGGCGCGCTGGCGTCGGGACGCCGCGAGGTGGCACAGCGGCTGGCCGACGGCTGGAATCGGGCCGACGGCTTGTTCGGCGCACTGGATGCCCGGAGGCTGCCGCGATGAAAGTCTTGATGGTTTCCTGGGAGTACCCGCCGGTGGTGATCGGCGGATTGGGCCGACACGTCCACCACTTGTCGACGGCACTCGCCGCCGCGGGCCACGAAGTCGTGGTGCTGTCTCGCCGCCCGACCGGCACCGATCCGAGCACCCACCCGTCGTCGGATGTAGTCGACGAGAACGTCCGTGTCGTCGCCGCTGCGCAGGACCCGCACGAATTCGCTTTCGGCACCGACATGATGGCGTGGACGCTGGCCATGGGTCACGCCATGATCCGCGCCGGGCTGGCCCTCAAACAACAGGGCAGCGACGAACCGTGGCGTCCCGACGTGGTTCACGCACACGACTGGCTGGTCGCGCACCCGGCCATCGCGTTGGCCGAATTTCACGACGTGCCAATGGTTTCCACGATCCACGCGACCGAGGCCGGTCGGCATTCCGGCTGGGTCTCCGGCCCGATCAGTCGGCAGGTGCACGCGGTCGAATCATGGCTGGTACGCGAATCCGACAGCCTCATCGCATGTTCGGCCTCGATGAGCGAAGAGATCAGCGAGCTGTTCGGACCCGGCCTGGCCGAGACCACCGTCATTCGCAACGGTATCGAGGCGGCGCGCTGGCCGTTCGCCCGCCGCAATCCGCGCACCGGGCCGCCGGAACTGTTGTACGTCGGGCGGCTCGAATACGAGAAGGGCGTGCACGAGGCCATCGCCGCGCTGCCCCGGATCCGCCGAGCCCATCCCGGCGCCACCCTGACCATCGCGGGCGAGGGCACCCAGCAGGACTGGCTCGTCGAACAGGCCCGTAAATACAAGGTGCTCAGGGCAACTCACTTCGTCGGCCGGCTCGATCACGACGATCTGTTGGCCACCCTGCATCGTGCCGACGTGGCGGTACTGCCCAGCCACTACGAACCGTTCGGGTTGGCGGCGCTGGAAGCCGCCGCGGCCGGCACCCCGCTGGCGACCTCGAACATCGGTGGCCTGGGCGAAGCCGTGATCGACGGCGAGACCGGCGTGTCGTATCCGCCGCGCGACGTCGCCCGGCTGGCCGACGCCGTCATCGCGGTGCTCGACAATCCGGGCGCGGCTCAGCGCCGCGCGCAGGCCGCCCGGGCGCGCCTCACCGCAGATTTCGATTGGCACACCGTCGCCGACGAGACCGCGCAGGTGTACTTGTCGGCCAAGCGCGCCGAACGCCAACCCCTTCCGCGGCCGGCCATCGTCGAGCACGCACTGCCGGATCGGTAGCCACCGCTCGACGCCCGGCCGGTGCTTGCGACCGGTGGAGCAGACGGCCGATCTCTCAGTCACGGGTACCGTCAGCCACATGGGAATTGAGTATTCGAGTGTCATCGACGCACCCATCTACGACGTTTTCGAATGGCATGGCCGACCGGGCGCGTTCACCCGGCTCACGCCGCCGTGGTCACCGATGCGGCTGATCGCCGAGGCCGAGTCGCTGGAGAACGGGCGGGCCGAATTGGCGCTGCCGGGCGGTCTGCGCTGGGTGGCCCAGCACCAATCGGACGACTACGACCCGCCGCGCCGCTTCGTCGACGCCATCGGAGCCGACGGCCTCGCATCCCTGCCCGCCAAGCTGGCCGTGCGCTGGCGGCACACCCATGACTTCGAGGAGGTCAGCGGCGAACGCACCCGCGTGATCGACCGGGTCGAGACGCCCGTCCCCGCGGCCGCCCTGCGGTCGATGTTCCGATACCGCCACCAACAGTTGGCCGACGATTTCGCGGTACACCGGGAGGCGGCCGCCCGGGGGTTGACCCCGCTCACCGTCGCCATCACCGGTGCGTCCGGGCTCGTCGGCGCTCAGCTGGCCGCCTTTCTGTCCACCGGCGGCCACCGGGTGATCCGGCTGGTGCGGCATTCGACGACGAAACCCGATGAACGACAATGGAATCCAGACAACCCGGATCCGGATTTGCTGGCCGGCGTCGACGCGGTGGTCCATCTGGCCGGAGAATCGATCGCGGGGAGGTTCAACGACGCACACCGCGCCGCGATCCGCGACAGCCGGATTGGGCCGACCCGCCGGCTGGCCGAGCTGATCGCGCAGTCGACCGACGGACCCAAGACGCTGGTCAGCGCGTCCGCGGTCGGCTACTACGGCTACGACCGAGGCGACGAGTCGCTCACCGAGAGCAGTGAACGCGGCGACGGGTTCCTGGCCGATGTGGTCGCCGACTGGGAGGACGCGACCGCACCGGCCGACGAGGCCGGCATCCGCGTGGTGCGGGTGCGAACCGGGATCGTGCAATCCCCCGCCGGCGGAACGCTGAAGCTGCTTCGGCCGCTGTTCGCCGCCGGACTCGGCGGCCGACTCGGCAGCGGCCAGCAGTGGTTCTCGTGGATCGGCATCGACGATCTCGTCGACATCTACCACCGGGCGCTGTGGGACACCGAACTGTCCGGGCCGGTCAACGCGGTGGCGGCCCAACCGGTTCGCAACGTGGACTACACCCACGTGCTGGCTCATGTGCTGCGCCGGCCCGCGCTGCTACCGGTGCCGCCGCTGGGGCCGAAGGTGCTGCTCGGCGAGCAGGGTGCGCGGGAACTCGCGTTGGCGAATCAGCGCGTGCTGCCCGCCCGGCTACAGCAGGCCGATCACCACTTCCGCCGTCCCGGCCTGGAGGAGACGCTGCGGCATCTGCTGGGCAAAGGTTAGAGACCGCGCGGCGCCGTCCGGACCGCCTCCACCGCCGGCCCGTCACCGTCGAAGTGAACGCGCACGGCGTCGCGGCCCGCCACGAACAGCAGCAACTCCTGCGGCTCCCCGGTGATGGTCACCGCGTCACCGCGGCCGACGCGGGCGATCTGCTCACCGGCCGGCGTCTCCAAAGAGACCTGAGCGGGCAACTTTCGCAACATCATTCGGCTCATCAGCGTGAGTTGGCGGCGGAACTGCGTCGCGGTGGCGTCGTCCAGCACCCGTGGTTCCCAGCCGTCGACCGCTCGGCGGACGTCCTCGTGATGAATGAACATCTCGCCGAGATTGGCAACGGGGTCCAGCAGCTTGAACGGCGAATAGAGCGGCGGCCCCGATGCCACCAGGTCGATCAGCGCGTCCCAGGTGTTCGAGGTGGCGGTCTTGTCCTGGACTCCGGCGGTGTAGTCGGCCAGGAACGGAACCGCGATCCCCAGGGTGGCGTCGAGGCGGCGTTCGCGCACCACCAGGTGAGCGGCGAGGTCAGTGGTGTTCCAGCCCTCGCAGAGGGTCGGCGCTTGCGGACCTACCTCGCGAAACGTCGCCACCAGCGCGTCCCGCTCACGTCGTGCTGCTGTCATGTCCGCCGCTCCTCCTCATCGCTTCGCTCTGCATCGTCACCGGCGGGAGTCATTTTCGCCGCTCCTCCTCATCGCTTCGCTCTGCATCGTCACCGGCGGGAGTCATTTTCGCCGCTCCTCCTCATCGCCCTGCACCGCCGCCAACCGTCTCCGGCGACCACCGGCGGGAGTGATACCCAAATCCGGGTGAGATATCCCGCTGGCGAGGCGGCCAGATGTTCAGTAAGTTAAAGTTTAATCTTGTGAAGCGAACCTGCTTGAGCAGCGCGAACGTGTTTGTCTTCGCTTCGTAGGAGGTAAGCGTGAGACCGAACCGTACCGACGGTTTGTCGGCAGACCGTTCGAGAGGGGCCTAAGTGGGTGAGGTGCGCGCACTCTCGCTGGCCCCTTCCGCGGCACCTGCCGAGCTGGACCAGCAGTCCTGGTCTGATCCCACGAAGTTCGAGGCGTGGCGAATCGGGTTGCGCCGCAAGGTTCTCGCCCATGTCAGCGATTTCGTGGCCGGTCGGTGCTCCGCGGAACTGGCCGAGTCGGGCGTGGAAGTCGCCGGCGACATCTTGGTGAACTTCGTGGCCGGCGGTAAATGCTTGCGCTCTACCTACATGTATCTGGGCTGGCTGGCCGGTTGCCCGGACAGCGACGAGGCCCTGTTCGCCTCCGCCGGGTTGGAGCTGCTGCACGCGTTCGCCCTGCTTCAAGACGACGTCATGGACGCAGCCTCGTCGCGCCGCGGCCGCCCTTCGGCGCACGTTCAATTCAGCCAATGGCACCGCAGCCAAAAGCGTTCTGGTCCGGCGGAACGATTCGGCGAATCAGCGGCCATCCTGCTGGGCGATCTCTGCCTGATCTGGGCCGAGCAAATGATGCGCGAGAGCGGCGTCGAATATCGCAGTCTGTATCAGGCCTGGCCGCGTTATGACGCCATGCGCACCGAGCTCGCCGTGGGCCAATTCGCCGATCTGGCAAGCGATATCCGCGATCTCCCGTCGTTGGACACTGTGCTGGAAGTGGCTCGGCGCAAGTCGGGCAATTACACGGTGCGCCGGCCCCTGGAGATCGGCGCGGCCATGAGCAGCTGCAGCGATCGCACGGTCTCCGGGCTGGGCCGCTACGGCGAGGCGGTCGGTGAGGCGTTCCAACTGCGCGACGACCTGCTCGGAGTATTCGGCTCCCAGGCGGTCACCGGTAAACCGGACGGCCAAGACCTCATCGAGCGCAAAGCGACCAGCGTGGTCATCGCCGCACACCAGCTGGCCGACCTGACGACGCGACAAGAGTTGAACGAACTGATGAACACGGGCAATCTCGACGACAGCGCCATCGAACGATGGCGGGCGCTGATCGTGTCGACCGGCGCCGTGCAATGGATCGAGGACACCATCAACGAGCGAGTCACGTCGGCACTACAGGAGCTCGACCAGCTACAGATCGGCGATCCGGTGCGCGCAGCGTTGACCAACATGGCCGCCGTCTGCACGGAACGGGCCGACTGATGCGCACCGTCAAGGGGCCTACCGGTCACGTGGTCGTCGTCGGCGCCGGCCTGTCGGGTCTGACAGCCGCGCTGCACCTGGCCGGACGCGGGCGCGAGGTGACCGTGGTCGAGCGGGAGAACTGGCCCGGTGGGCGTGCCGGCCGGGCCGACATCGGCGGCTATCAACTCGACACCGGTCCGACGGTTCTGACCATGCCCGACATCATCGACGAGGCCTTCGCGGCGGTAGGCGAAAGTCTTTCGGACCGGCTTGATCTGATCGAGGTAGAACCCGCGTACCGCGCACAGTTCGCCGATGGCAGCAGCATCGACGTGCACAGCGACGCCGATCTCATGGCGAACGCGATTGCCCAGTTCGCCGGCGCCGAAGAAGCCGACGGCTATCGCAAGCTACGCGACTGGCTGACCCGGCTGTACCACACCGAGTTCAACGGATTCATCGCCGAAAACTTCGATTCCCCACTGTCGCTGCTCACTCCGCAGCTTGCGCGCCTGACGGCCCTGGGCGGATTCCGCAAGTGGGACACCATGGTCAACCGCTACATCTCCGACCCGCGACTGCGTCGAGTGTTCACGTTCCAGTCTCTGTACGCCGGTGTCTCACCGCGAAAAGCCTTGGCGGTCTACGCAGTTATCGCGTACATGGACACCATCTCCGGGGTCTACTTCCCGCGCGGCGGAATGCGCGCACTACCCGACGCTCTGGCCGCGGCGGCAACCGACGCCGGCGTGCGCTTCGTGTACGGCGCGACGGCGACCGGCCTGGAGCGAAGCGGCGACCGGGTCAAGGCCGTGCTCACCGACAACGAGCAGCGCATCGCCTGTGACGCGGTGATTTTGACCACCGAGCTGCCCACCACCTACTCGTTGCTAGACCGCGCACCGCGACGCCCGGGTCGCCTGCGGCCCGCGCCCTCCGCGGTGGTCGCACACATCGGCCGTCGACAGTCACCGGCGGCCAATCAGGCTCTGGCACACCACAACATCATCTTCGGCGGTGAATGGGATCAGACCTTCACCGACATCATCCGCGACGGACGGTTGATGCGAGACCCGTCCCTGCTCGTCACCTGCCCGTCCGCCAGCGACCCGAGCCTGGCCCCGCGGGACCACGACTTGTTCTATGTGCTGGCACCGGCGCCGAACCTCGAGCGCGGTGTCGTCGACTGGTCGCGCATCGGCGAAAGCTATACCGAACAACTCATCGATATCGTCGGGGCGCGGCTGATCCCGGGCTTCCGGGACGGTGCCGAGGTACTGCACGTCGTCAATCCCGAGGACTGGGCCGCTCAAGGGATGATCGCGGGCACGCCGTTCTCGCTGGCCCACACCTTCGCCCAGACCGGACCGTTCCGACCGGCCAATACCGTGCGGGGCGTGGACAACGCCGTCCTGGCCGGATCGTCGACTGTTCCCGGTGTCGGGGTGCCCACCGCGATGATCTCCGGCCGCCTGGCCGCCGATCGGATCACCGGCGCCCCGGCAGGATCGGCGCGGACTGTCATCGCGAAAGCCGGCCAATCGTGATCCGCACCGAGTTGAGCGCCGCAGGTATCGACGATCCGGATCTGCGTGGCGCATACCGCCGTTGCCGGGTCCTCAACGCCGCGCACGGGCGCACCTTCTTTTTGGCCACCCGCCTGCTCGCACCGGATCAACGCCCGCCGATTCATGCCCTCTACGGCTTCGCGCGCTACGCCGACGACATTCTCGACGACTTCGATCCGTCCCTGGACACCCAGACCCGGGCCGCTCGCCTCACACAGCTGTCGGACCAGTTCTTCTCCCCCGTCGAGCATCCGGACAACCCGGTGCTCGCCGCCGTGCGGGATACCGCGCGGCGCTACGCCATCGACGACCAGCTGTTCGATGACTTCCTGACCTCGATGCGGATGGATCTGACGATCACCGACTATCCGGATCGCGACGCGATCAACCTGTACATGAAGGGCTCGGCGGAAGCGATTGGCCTGCAAGTACTTCCGATCCTGGGCACCGTTGCGGACCGTGAGGCGACAGCACCACACGCGGCGGCACTGGGCAGGGCATTCCAGCTGACGAACTTCCTGCGCGACATCGACGAGGACCTGGTGCGCGGACGCGTCTACCTGCCGGCCGACGAGCTCGCCTCCCACGGCGTCGATCGCGACGTGCTGATGTGGTGCCACTACAACCGGCGGACCGACCCGCGGGTGCGTAACGCGCTGGCCGAGCAGCACGACATTGCGCGTCAGATCTATCGTTACGCGGCGGAGGGTGTTCCGATGCTGCAACCACGTTCGCGACCGTGCGTCGACGTCGCATTGAGGCTGTATTCGGAGATCCTCGATCGCATCGAAGCCAGCAACTTCGCGGTGTTCACCCAGCGTGCGTCCGTGGGCAACGCGCGACGGTTACGCGTCGCCGGCGCCGGTCTGGTCCGGTCGTGGCGGGCGCGGCTGACGCAACCGGCGGCAGCGGGTGATCGCAGTTTCGGTGCCGCCTGATGGATCGGTGGCAGTATTTGATCGTGCTCGGTGCGTGCCTGGCGATCACTTTGCCGCTGGAGATCTTCCGCCCCGGCGTGTATCGCCAGGGGTGGCGGGCCGCGCGTGCGGTACTACCGGTCGCGGCGGTGTTCGTGCTGTGGGACGAGGTCGCGATCGCGCTGCGCATCTGGACCTACAACCCGGCCTATGTCACCGGAGTGGATCTTCCCGTTCACCTGCCGATCGAAGAAGTCTTGTTCTTTCTAGTGATCCCGCTGTGCGGCTTGCTGACCTACAACGCCGTGAGTGCCATTCTGCGAATGGTCAAGCGCAGATGACGGGCGTCGGGTACACCCTGCCGGCGGTGCTGTCGGTGCTGGCCGTGGTGGCGCTCGAGCTGGTCGCGTTGCGCACCGGGCTTTTCCGCCGCACGGCATATTGGTTGTCGATGGTGATCGTGGTCGGATTTCAGATCTTGACCGACGGGTGGCTCACCAAGCTGAGTGCCCCGATCGTGATCTACGACAACCGGCAGACCAGCGGGATCCGGTTTCCGCTCGATATCCCGATCGAAGATTTCCTGTTCGGCTTTGCCCTGGTTACCGCCGTCCTGCTGCTATGGGAGCGACAACGTGAGCGTCAGTAACACCGGCCTGCCCCGCACCGAAGTGCCCGCCGCGTTCGACGTGGGCGCGTACGCCTACGACCGACTCGTCGGCACCAGCCCGGGATACCATGCCCACCTTCGGCTTTCGGCCCAACGACTGCAACTGCCCAATAAGGGTCGTGGATTGCGGTTGCTCGACGCAGGATGCGGCACCGGGGCGTCGACGGCGGCGCTGCTGAGCGTTGCGCCGCACGCCGAGATCGTCGCGATCGACGCGTCGAGCGGCATGCTCGACCAGGCCCGCGCAAAGTCCTGGCCGTCCTCGGTGCGCTTCGTGCACACTCCGGTCGAAGGTCTCGCCGAACACGGCGTCGTCGGCCCATTCGACGGGATACTGGCCGCGTACCTGATTCGCAACCTGTCCGACCCCGACACCCAGTTGCGGGCGCTGCGCACCCTGTTGGCACCCGGCGCACCGCTGGCCGTGCACGACTACTCGGTGCGCGACTCCCGCGTCGGGACCGCGATCTGGAACGCGGTGGCATGGGGCATCATCATTCCGTCCGGCTGGTTGCGGACCCGCGACGCGACGCTCTACCGGCACCTGTGGCGAAGCGTGTTGACTTTCGACGGCGCCACACGTCTGCGGCAGCGGATGAGCGACGCCGGCTTCATCGACGTGCGCAGCGAAACGATGCCGGGCTGGGAAGCCAACATCGCGCACACCTTTCTGGGCAACGCGCCGACATGACCGACCGACATCGCCGCGTCTTCCCGGCACCGCAGGGTCGACAAAGCGCCGACGGGCTTGCGTCACGGCCGCGGGCCGTGGTGGTCGGCGCGGGAATCGCGGGACTCGCGGCGGCGACCGGACTGGCGGAGCGCGGCATCTCGGTCGACGTGGTCGAGCGCGAGCGATACCTGGGCGGTCGGGTCGGCGGCTGGACCGAACAGCTGGACGGCGTCGATCTGGCCATGAATCGCGGCTTCCACGCGTTTTTCCGGCAGTACTACAACTTGCGCGCACTCCTGCAACGCGTCGACCCGGCGTTGTCGATGCTGACCGCGGTCGACGACTACCCGCTCATCGACGGGGCCGGCCGCAGAGACACCTTCCGCGGCCTTCCCCGCACCCCGCCGTGGAACGCGCTCGTATTCGCCTTGCGCAGCCCGACTTTCCGGATCACCGACCTTCTCAAGATCGATGCACGGGCGGCCGCGCCGCTTGCCACGGTGTCGGTGCCGGACATCTTTCAGCGGCTCGATCACATCGACGCCGAGACATTCCTGAAGAGCATCAATTTCCCCGAGGCGGCCCGCCACCTGGCCTTCGAGGTCTTCTCGCGCAGCTTCTTCGCCAGCCCCACCGACCTGTCCGCCGCGGAATTGGCCGCGATGTTCCACATCTACTTCCTCGGGTCCAGCGAGGGATTGATCTTCGACGTCGCCAACCGCAATTTCGACACCGCGCTGTGGACGCCGCTGCAGCGATACCTCGAGGGACTGGGAGTTCGCTTCCATCAAGGTGTTTCGGTGACGGGCATCGAGAGTGCTGACGACGAGACGTTTCACGTCGACGCCGACGCCGGCGTTGGGTTCGATGCCGACGCGGTGGTGCTGGCCACCGATATCGCTGGATTGCAACGGATCGTCGAATCCTCACCGTCGCTCTGCGACGACATGTGGCGGGCGAGGATCAAGCGGCTGCGCACTGCGCCGCCGTTCCTGGTGCAGCGATTGTGGCTCGACCGTCCGGTGGCAGCTGACCGCCCGCCGTTTCTGGGCACCTCCGGGCACGAGCCCGTCGACAACATCAGCGTCTTGGACCGCTACGAGCGTGAGGCCGCCGACTGGACCCAGCGAACCGGCGGCTCTGTCGTTGAATTGCATTCATACGCAGTCGAATCCGCCCAGCCCGAAAATGCCATGCTCGACCAACTGCACAAAATCTACCCCGAGACCACCGAGGCCAAAATCGTTCACGAACAAACGCTGCAGCGCAACGACTGTCCGCTTTTTGCCCCGGGCACCTTTGCGCAGCGTCCAACCGTTCTCACACCGCAGCCGGGGCTCCTGCTGGCCGGTGACGGAGTGCGCATCGACTTGCCGGTCGCACTGATGGAGCGGGCGGCCACGACCGGCTGGACCGCCGCCAACGAGATACTGCAGCGCTGGGGAATCGCCGGCCATGAACTCTCCTCGGTCCCGACCCGGGGCCGATCGGCACTGCTGCGCCGTCTCGCCGGCGGAGAAAGGTCGCCGCGACCATGAGCATCAGCGACAACGTGCGACGGCGCTGGCCCAAAGATTGGCCGCTGCAACCGATCCCACCGGGGACCTGGACAGGTCAGCGCCCGACCTACGCCGACGCCTCCCCCGCTGTGATCAACGCCGCACTGGACCGGTCACAGCGCCGACCGACCGGCAACTGGTATGCCTTCGCCGGCAGCCGCGAGGTGCGTGCGGGCCGGCCACTCGGAACCCGGATCGCCGGTACCGAATTGGTCGCGTGGCGCGATCGGCAGTCCCGACTGTGCGTCGGTCCCCGCAGCTGCCCTCATCTAGGCGCCGACCTTGCGACCGCCGCGGTCCACGACGGAGAGCTGATTTGTCGCTGGCATGGCCTGTGCCTCAGCCGCGATTCCGACGAATTCGGTTGGCGCGCATTGCCCAGCTACGACGACGGGGTGCTGGCGTGGGTTCGGCTGGACAGTGTCGGCGGTGAGGAGCCGCTCGACCAGCCGGTGATTCCGGCCCGGCCGATCGGCGACACGATCGACGCGGTCGCCAGCATGGTCGGCACCTGCGAACCATCCGACATCATCGCCAACCGGCTCGATCCTTGGCACGGGGCGTGGTATCACCCTTACTCCTTCACCCAGCTCGAGGTGTTGACCACGCCGACCGAGGAGGTAGACAGCTTCCTGGTTGCGGTGACATTTCGCGTCGGGCGCGTCGGTGTGCCCACCGTCGCCGAGTTCACCAGCCCCGAAGCACGCACCATCGTGATGCGGATCGTCGACGGCGAGGGTGTGGGCAGTGTCGTCGAAACTCATGCCACGCCAATCGGTCCGGGTCCGGACGGTCGACCGCGAACCGCGGTGATCGAAGCCACCATCGCGCACTCGGGCCGGACGGGATTCAAACGCGCGCGCAGCGTCGCACCCCTGATAGGTGGGCTCATGCGAGTGGCCTCGGCACGGCTGTGGAAAGACGACGTGGCCTACGCCGAGCGCCGCTATCAGCTGCGGGCCGGCACGTAGCCGGCGCTCGCCTTCACGGTGACGTCCTTGGCGATCCCGGCGAACACTGCCCGTCGAAGCACGCCCGAGGCGGCCCAGAACAGTTCACCGGGAAGGCCGTACGGCTGAAACACCACCCGCTGCCGATAGCGGCAGCGACCCTGGGCTTCGTCGCTCACCGACAACTCCAGCCAGAGCCGCCCCGGCAGCGGAACGTCCGCGCGCAGCCGCAGCAACCGGGGCTTGTCGACATGTTCGACTCGCCACCAGTCCAGCGCCTCGCCCGCACGTAATGACCGATTCTGCTGCTGTGATCGCTTGCCGTTCTTGCCGTTTCGTCCGGTCCAGCCGCGAAGCGCCCAGGCCGGAGGTGCTGCCGACCAGCCGTGTTCGTCGCCGATCGACTCGAAGACCTTCCACAACGTCTCGGCGTCGGCGTCGACTGAACGTTCGATCGACTTCTCGTGCAGTGATCCACCCGCCCAGTCCGGGTCGGTGGGCAGTGGGTGCGCGGGCGGGTCTTCCTGTCCGGGCCGCGACCAGCGGGTCTGCAGGTCGAGTTCGTTCACGCGCGACAGCGCGTCGATCACTGCGTCGTCGTAGTGCATCAGGCCACCGTCGGGGTCCGGAATGTGCTCGGCGATGTCGTGCTCCCCGCACACGACGTCGTTTTCGAGGGAGTCCATCAGCGACGTTGCCAGCGCTCGGGGCAACGGGGTGATCAGGTTGACCCAGTGTGAGGAAAGCCGGGGCGTCAGGACCGGGACCGGGATTGCCACTCGTTTGCGCAGGCCCGAGATTTTCGCGTAGCGGGCGCTCATGTCGGTGTAGGTGAACGTCTCGGGGCCCCCGATGTCGAAGGCCCGGCTCACATCGGCGGGCAACTCTGCCGCGCCGGTCAGGTAGTACAGCACGTCACGCACCGCGATGGGCTGCACCCGGGTGCGCAGCCACTTGGGAGTGACCATCACCGGAAGACGGTCTGTCAGGTAGCGCATGATCTCGAAGCTGGCCGAGCCCGCGCCGATGATCACCGCGGCGCGCAGTTCCACGGTGGGGACGCCCGACTTACGCAGTAGGTCGCCGACCTCGGCCCGCGAGGCCAGGTGTGCGGACAGCTCTTGTTCGTCGGGGATGATGCCGCCGACGTAGACGATTCGTGAGAGTCCCGCCTGCTTGGCCGCGTCGGCGACGATTTTCGCCCCGCGGGCGTCGACCTTGACGAAGTCCGCGGCCAGCATCGAATGGACGAGGTAGTAGAGGACCTGCTGGCCGTCGAGCGCTTGTCGCACCTGGTCTTCGTCGGTGACGTCACCTTCGACGACCTCGACGTCCTGGCGCCACGGCACGTCGTCGAGCTTGGCCGGAGTACGGGCCATGACGCGGACCTCGTGACCGGCCGACAGCAGCGCGGGAACAAGGCGCGTACCCAGGTAGCCGGTGGCACCGAAGATGACACACCGCATCGCTCACTCCTTTGATTTTTTCTCGTTCTCTTTCGGCGCTACCCGCCGCACAAGGGGTATACCCCGTTTCGGCGGTTGCTGACGGCGCGAACACGGCTGCGTTCAATATCTCCTTCACAAGCTTAATAGTTAAGTTTATAGTTGTATTTCAAAGAGTGGCCGGCAGTCTGTTCAGAAAGGCGTCCCATGGCAGAGAAGGACTTCACCAAGGGCGACAAGGTCGCCTGGGAAAGCCACGGTCATACCGTCACCGGCACGATCGAGGAAAAGATCACCCGCGACACCACCGCCGCAGGCCGAAAAGTGCGGGCATCCACGGACGAGCCGCAGTACCGGGTCATCAGTGACAAGACCGGGGCGGACGCGGTGCACAAACCAGACGCTCTGAAGCGCCGGAAATCCTGATTCCCGGTCAGCCACCGTTGCCGAAGATCGACGTGAACTCGGGCAATTCCGAGGAGCTGGCTGTGGATTCGCATTCCGATGCTTTTCTGCGCGTAACGCGGTTGGTATCTGATCTCCACCAACGCACCTTGTTGGATACACCAACACTGCTGAGCCAGTTGATGACGGTGGCCGCGGAGTCGGTCCCGGGAGCCCGATACGCGGCAGTCACCGTCAGCAAACGGGGTTGCGTGGCACAGTCCGAAGCGGCGACGCACCGCTATCCGGTGCTGCTGGCCGACATTCAGAATCTCTGTCAACAGGGACCGTCTCTGACGGCGGGGGCAGTGCAGGAATGCATCCGCGTCGACGATCTCGCCGCAGACGACCGTTGGCCTCGGTACCGCGACGAGGCAATCCACCAGACCCCGATCCGGTCGATCCTCTCTCTGGGGATGCTGCGGGAGGGTTCGACGACGGCGTCGCTCGATTTCTACACCGAGACTGCCTACGCCTTCGACGACCGATCCGTCGATCTGGGCTTGATCTTCGCGACGCACGCCGGTCTGGTGTGGAACATGACCCGGCGTGATCATCAGTTCCGCGCCGCGCTGGCTTCGCGCGACATCATCGGCCAGGCCAAGGGGCGGATGATGGAACGGTTCGACGTCACCGCCGCCCGGGCATTCGAGATGCTCAAGCTGATGTCCCAGAACTCCAGCACACCCATTGCCCAGGTGGCACAACGCGTGGTCGCGGGCGAAGAGTTACCCGTCGGTGGCTGAACAGCGACGTCGAGATTGTGTAAGGTTCTGGCGTATCGTCGCTGATCTACCGGGTTCGTGAACGTAGGTCAGAATGGCTGAAAAGGATGCGGTCGGGTGACTAAGCGGGGCATGAGCAATGCACCTCCCAGCAGGTCGCAGCTCGAGAAGCTGATGTCGGCCGACATGCGGGCGGTCACCGCACAGTCCGACCGCATCGGCCGTTACTTCGCCCGCAGGCACGACGTGAGCGGCAACGATTTTCACGCCCTGCTGCACGTCATGGTCGCCGAAACCGCGGGTAAGCCTCTGACGATGGCCCAGCTCCGGCAACGGATGGATGTCTCCCCCGCAGCGATCACCTATCTGGTCGACCGGATGATCGACGCCGGACACATCCGGCGCGAGTCGGATCCCGCAGACCGGCGCAAGGCGCTGCTGCGCTACGAGGCCAGTGGCATGGAAATGGCCCACGGCTTCTTCACACCGCTCGGCGTCCACCTGAGTGCGGCGCTCGCCGAACTGCCCGACGGAGACCTCGTTGCCGCGCATCGTGTTTTCACCGCGATGATTTCAGCGATGTCGTCGTTCGAAGGCGACCTCGTCGAGCAGAAAGCGGCATCGACGCCGAACGCCCCCTCGCGCAATCTCGTCTGACTGCTGCACGTCAGGGCCGCGGGGTCACTGCATCGGTGCGACGCCGATATCGCGCAGCGCCGACAAGTCCGAGGCTCCCGTGCCATGTAGGCAGATCCGCAGCTCCTCGATGAAGCGCTCCAACCAATCGACAACTGCCGCAGTCGATTCGATTGCCGCAGGCAACAATGGGCGGGCTACCGCGACCACATCCGCGCCCAGAGCCAACGCCTTGGCTGCGTCCATTCCGGTGCGGATGCCTCCGGAGGCAACCAATGGAACGGTGGGCAGTGCCTCCCGCACCTCGACGATGGCCTGCGCGGTGGGGATGCCCCAGTCCGCCAAGTCCGGAAAGCGGACCTCCCCGTAGCGGACCAGTTGCTCCACTCGTGCCCACGAGGTTCCGCCCGCACCGGCGACGTCGATTGCAGCCAGCGGCAATTCGCCTGACCGACTGGTCAGCTCGGCCACCGCCGCGGTGCCGATGCCGTGCCCGACCTCTTTGAGCAGCACCGGATAGTCCAACGCCGCAGCAACTTCGAACAATCGATCGATCGACCCGGAGAAGTCACCGTCGCCGTCTCGCTGAACCGCCTCTTGCAACGGATTGGTGTGCACCGCAAGGGCGTCCGCGCCGACTCGTTTGAGCGCATTGGAGATGTCCTCGATACCCGCGACCGTCAACTGCGCCAGCCCAATGTTGCCGATCAACAACACATCCGGCGCCACGTCGCGAACGTCGAAGCTGGACGCCGCCTGCTCCCCCAGGGCGCTGTCGAGCATGATCCGTTGGGAGCCGAGCATCATGCCGATGCCGAGCAGCTGTGCCGCTTCGGCCAGATTCCGGTTGATCGTTGCCGACAACTCGGCGCCGCCCGTCATCGCGCCGACCAACATCGGGGCCCGCAGCGGAGCACCGAGAAAGTGGGTGGCCAGATCGACGTGGGCGAGGCTGGTCTGTGTCAGTGCGTTGTACGGCAAGCGGTAGCGCTCGAGACCAGTCGTGACACCGGAAAAATTCACCCGGTCATCCAGACACACGTCGATGTGTCGTCGCTTGCGGGTGGTCATCCCGTTCGAATCAGTCGGCACGGCACCCCCTTTCGCCTCGCTCAATCATCAGTCCGCTCAAGAGATTTGAAGGATGCCAGATCGTCCTGGTATCGCTGCATCGCCTCGATCAGCGCGGCGAACACCCTGCTGGCGGCCACCAGGTCGGAATCCGGCAACCCCGCCATCGCGTCATGCGAATGGCTTCCCAGCGGGGCGAAGAACGCGCGCGCAGTCGCGAGCCCCGAGTCGGAGTAGCGCAGGATGACCTTGCGCCGATCCGCCGGATCGGACTCTCTGGTGATATGGCCGGACGCCATCATCCGGTCGACCAGATAGGTGATCGCCGCACCAGAGAGTCCCATGCGCTGGCGCAATTCGCCGGAGGTGACCGGCTCACCTGCCGTCTCGGCCACCATGACGTGCATGAGCGCCCGAAAGTCGGTGGGCCGCACCTCATGTACCGCGGCGAAGGCCCGGCCGATTTGTTCGGATTCCGCAGTCATGACGCGCAGATACGCTGATATCTGCTGCTCGAGTGCGGCCCGGTCGCCTGCGGTCTCTTCGTGGTTCATGACGCGACCAGCTTATCTGCATATGAGCTTTACTTCAGTTGATTAATACTTAATTGACTGAAAGAATCGCGGAGTCGAAGGGATTTCACTGTGAACAAGCAGACTCTGGCAGCAACAACTCTTGCCGTCGGGGCGACCGCTGGCATCGGGAGTGTGGCCAGCCAACCTCGGATCACTCGGTGGTATTCGAAGCTCCGCAAGCCGAGCTACGTACCGCCCAATGAGGTGTTTCCGATCGCGTGGACGACGCTGTACGGCGATATCGCCGTGACATCTGCGACGGCCATCGACCGCCTGCGCACCACCGGCCGGCATGACGAGGCCCGCAGCTACACAATCGCGCTGGTCGCGAACCTTATCTTGAACGCCGGCTGGAGCTGGCTGTTCTTCAAGTACCAGAAGCTCGGCGCCTCCGCACTGGGTGCTGGGGTGTTGGCCGCCAGCAGCGCCGACCTCGTCCGACGCACCGCCGCGGCCGATTCGCGGGCCGGGCGGGCGTTGTTGCCGTATCCGCTGTGGTGCGCGTTCGCCACATTGATGTCCGGGCATATTTGGGTACTCAACCGCCGATGAACCAGGTGATCCGCTGATGCCCGCCCTGTTGTGGTTCCGCCGCGACCTCAGGCTGCGCGACCTCCCTCCGCTGTTGCGTGCCGCCGCCGACAGCGACGAAGTCTTGGCCTGTTTCGTGCTCGATCCTCGGCTGGAGGCATCATCCGGTGATCGGCGGATGCAGTTCCTGTGCGACTCGCTTCGGCGGTTGCGCGACGATCTGGACGGCCGCCTATTGGTGACCCGCGGTCCAGCGGAAGAACGAATTCCCGCGCTGGCCAAGGAAATCGGCGCGCGGTCGGTACACATCTCGGAGGACTTCTCGCCATACGGCCGGCGGCGCGACGAGCGGGTCCGCGACGCCTTGGGCGACATACCTCTGGTCGCGACGGGGTCACCGTATCTGGTGTCGCCGGGACGGGTGACCAAAGACGACGGTGAGCCCTACAAGGTGTTCACACCGTTTTTCGGGCGATGGCGCGACATGGGATGGCGCGCCCCGGCGCGCTCGTCTGCCAAGTCCGCCACGTGGGTCGACCCCGACACACTGGGTAAGGGCGCCAAGCCGGTGGAGATCCCCGACCCAGGAGCCGACATCGACCTGCCGGCCGGTGAGGCCGCCGCGCGTAAGCAGTGGAAGAAGTTTCTGGACAAGGGACTCGAGAACTACGGCGACGACCGCAACACGCCGGGCCATGACGGCACCAGCCGGATGTCGGCTCACCTGCATTTCGGCACGATCCACCCGCGGACCATGGCGGCTGACCTGGACCAGCCCCGCGCCGGTCCAAGAGCGTATCTGCGGGAGTTGGCTTTTCGCGATTTTTATGCAGCAGTGCTGCACCACTGGCCGAGAAGTGCGTGGTGGAACTGGAACAAGGACTTCGACGCCATCGAGACCGACTCGGGCAAGGAAGCCGAGAAGAAGTTCGAATCATGGAAAGCTGGCGAAACCGGGTTTCCCATTGTCGACGCCGGCATGCGCCAACTGCGCGACACCGGCTTCATGCACAACCGGGTACGGATGATCGTGGCGTCGTTCTTGGTCAAAGACCTGCACCTGCCCTGGCAGTGGGGGGCGCGTCACTTCCTTGACCAACTGGTCGACGGCGACATCGCCAGCAATCAACACGGCTGGCAGTGGTCCGCTGGGTGCGGCACCGATGCCGCGCCGTATTTTCGGGTGTTCAATCCGACCCGGCAGGCCGAGAAGTTCGATCCCTCAGGCGACTATGTGCGCCGCTGGGTGGCCGAACTCGCCGATGCGAAAGATGTCACGCTGGCCAAGGGCGACCGCCCGGCCGGCTACCCCGAACCGATCGTCGACCACAGTGCCGAACGCGCCGAAGCGCTCCGCCGGTACCAGAATATGAGCTAGCGGGCCGCTTTCTTGCGCTCGATGTCGGCCAGCGCGGCGGCCAACTCGGCGCGCTGCGCGGCGGAGGTCTCCCACGCCAGCTGCCGGTTCTTGACCACCTTTGCCGGGGCCCCGACCGCGATCGAGTAGTCCGGCACCTCACCTCGGACGACGGCGTGCGAACCCAGCACGCAGCCCCGCCCGATCGCGGTGCCGCGCAATACCGAGACCTTCACCCCGACCCAGGTGTCGGGCCCGATCCGCACCGGCGACTTGACGATGCCCTGGTCCTTGATCGGCAGGGTGATGTCTTCCATTCGGTGGTCGAAATCGCAGATGTAGCACCAGTCGGCCATCAGCACCGAATCGCCGAGCTCGATGTCGAGGTAGCAGTTGATCACGTTGTCGCGACCCAGCACCACCTTGTCGCCGAACCGCAGCGAGCCCTCGTGCGCGCGAATCGTGTTCTTGTCGCCGATGTGGACCCAGCGTCCGATCTCCAGCTGCGCCAGCTCTGGCGTGGCGTGAATCTCGACGCCTTTGCCGATGAAGACCATGCCGCGGGTGATGATGTGCGGGTTGGCCAGCTTGAATTTCAGCAACCGGTAATAGCGCACCAGGTACCACGGCGTGTACGCGCGATTGCGCAGCACCCATTTCAGCGAAGCCAGCGTGAGGAACCTGGCCTGGCGCGGGTCGCGCAGATTCGATCCACGCCAGCGGCGGTGGATCGGTGCGCCCCACATGCTCGTCATGGCCGGAGAGCCTAGTCCGGCGACGATGCGCGCCGGGACGGCGGGCCGAGGAGCCGGACCATCAACGACTGCGGAGCGAAGGCGCGCCGGGCAATCGGCCCTACCTGAGCTGGCACAGGTTACCCTCGGCTGTACTCGAAATCTGCTGATGGCCACTGCGTCATCGCGTTCCGGGAAGGATCGGGAAGCTACACCGTGTCGTGGCCCATCCCCCGCCGCGCGCTGCGGCGTTGGACGTCGGTGGTGTTGGCCGTTCTTCTCGCAGCCGCAGCATCGGGCTGCGGCAACACCGACTCTTGGGTCGACACCGTGCCGGCGGACGGTTGGCCCGCGCAGTACGGCGACGCGGCCAACAGCAGCTACCGGCCCACTGCCGGCGCGGACAAGTTGAGCTTGCGCTGGACCCGCTCGGTCAAGGGTTCACTGGCGTCGTCCGTGGCGCTCAGCTCGCGTAACTGGCTCGCCGCGAACGCCCAGACCCCCGGCGGCTGTTCGCTGATGGAGTGGGAGAACGACAACAACGGTCGGCAGCGCTGGTGCACCCGGCTTCACCAGGGAGGCGGTAACGCGAGCCCACTATTCGACGGGTTCGACAATCTCTACGTCGGCCAGCCGGGCGCATTCCTGTCCTTCCCGGTCACCCAGTGGATCCGATGGCGCCGGCCGGTGATGGGAATGCCCTCCACGCCAAGGATTCTCGGCAACGGACTCGTGCTGGTGGTAACGCATCTGGGGCAGGTGCAGGTATTCGAAGGCCACCGCGGCACAGTGGTCGGCAACGCCATAGATCTGGTCGACAACGTCGATCCCAGCGATTTCAACCGCGGACTCAGTGACTGCGGGCCGGCGAAAGAGGGCTGCCCGGTGCCGGCTGCGCCCGCGTTCTCCAAGGAGAGCGGGCTGATCGTGATCGGCCTGTGGGAGCCCGGTGCCCCGACACCGGTTCTGGTCGGACTGAAGTACCACCCGGGGCAGGATCCGTTGCTGACCCGGGAGTGGACCAGCAACGCCGTCGCCGCCGGTGTTCAGGCCAGCCCGGTACTGTCCGCCGACGGCTCGATGATCTACGTCAACGGTCGCGACGAGCGACTGTGGGCGCTGCACGCCGCGGACGGCAAGCCGAAATGGTCGGTTCCGCTGAAGTTCCTGGCGCAGACACCGCCGTCGGTGACGCCCGGCGGGCTGATCGTATCCGGCGGTGGACCCGATACCCGACTGGTCGCGGTCAAGGACGCGGGCGACCACGCGCAGGAGGTCTGGCGACGTAACGACGTCAGCCCCCTGTCGACGTCGAGCCTGGCCGGTAGCGGGGTCGGCTACGCGGTGGTGACCGGGGGTCCGGGCGAGGGCGCTCGCGGAATGGCGCTACTGGTTTTCGATCCGGGCAGCGGACGAACCCTCAACAGCTACCCCCTGCCGGAGGCGACCGGCTATCCCGTGGGAGTTTCGATCGGCCGCGATCGTCGCGTCGTCACCGCGACCAGCGATGGCCAGGTGTACAGCTTTGCCCCGGGCTGAGTCGTGACCGTGTCCGGCGAACCAGCGAAGACCGGCGGGCGACTCGCCGACGTGATCGGCACGACTGTCCTGCTCGTTGCGCACTTCTTCCTCTACGGCGCGACGTTCATGATGCTGGGATTGTTGGTGATGGGAACCGATTCGTGCGCCTACCAGAAGTGCGGTGATCCGGCCTGGCTCGATCGAGCGATCAGCCTTGGCGCCTGGGGCGGCGGTACGATCCTGCTGGTCGACGTGGTGGTCACGTTGGTTCGGCTGATCCGCCAGCGAATTGCCTGGGTCGTCCCATTGATCGGCTGCGTCGCCCAGTTGGCGCTGGGATTCGGCGCCGCAGCGATGGAATCGTTGGCCGGGCCGGTCAGCTCTTGACGGCCAACGGCGGAACGGCGCTGCGCGGGACGTGGACCTGGCTGGCGCCGGCCAGAGACGGCAGAAGTTCACCGGGCGCGAAGTAGAAAATCAGCTCTTCGTCGGTGATCGCGAAGTTTTGATAATGGGCGGCGTCCAGACCCGAGCCGGGCGAAATTGCAGCACCCAGTCCTGTCTGTTTCGCAACCTCCCGCTGAACAATCGGATAAATCGAATCGAGCGGTTTTGCATTCGGCGCGAAAAGCGTGTCAAAGGCGATCGCCTTTTGGCCCGCGACGTCGTAGTTGAATCCTTTGTAGAAGGTCGACGGGCGTGGTCCGCCCAAATCTTCGAACACCTTGAGGACGACACTTCGAGTGCCGCCCGGCGCCTGCCCGGAGTGGTACTGCTCGGAGGTGACTTCCATTTGATACGGCACCTCACGCGGGCCTGATGTCTGCGATGAGGTTTGCGCGACGTTGACGAAGCCATCCCGATTCTGGCTGACAAATTCGGTCAGCGCCTGGTCGGGATAGTCGACCGGGAACGTCATGTTCAGGGTGTAGGTGCTGGTGGCGGCGTGCACGCTGCACGTCTGATCTTCCTGGACGACACCACCGAAATTGGCGCACACCGAGTCAGCGACCGCGACGGCGCCGCCCGACCAGCCGAGCATGGCCCCGACCGCCATCAGCGCGGCCGCCATCATGTTGCGCATCGGTTGACTTGTCCTCGCAGACTCAGAACGGCTGAAATGCCGTCTCGCCAGCGTACCTGGCCCCCGTCGCGACGAATGGCAAACGTCTTGCCGATAGGCGCCTGCCCAGGTCAGCGGCCACCGTCCTCCCTAACGGCGGCCGCCGACCCGGCAGGCGGGCTTTTAGAACAGTCCGGCCAGGTCCGTCCAGAAGGTGCTGGCGTCCGTCGCGACACTCGCTCCGTCGAAGGCCGTCAGCAAATCGGTCCAGAAGCTGGTGCTGTCGGCCAGGAAGCTCGAGGCATCTGCACCACCCAGCAGGTCCGTCCAGAAGCTGGTGCTGTCCGTCAAGAAGCTCGACGCGTCGGTGCCGCCCAGCAGATCAGTCCAAAAGCTCGTGGCATCCGTGCCGCCCAGCAGGTCGGTCCACGCGCTGCTGCTGTCGGCCACCGCCCCGGAACCACCGAACAGGTCCGTCCACCAGTTGCTGCTGTCGGCCGCGGCCGCAGAGGCGTCCGAGCCGCCGAGCAAGTCGTTCCAGAAGCTGGTGCCGGATGCCAAAGCGCCCTGCGTGTCGCCGGAGAGAAGCTGCGACCAGAAGGCGTTGGCGTCTGACAGCCAACCCGAGCTGTCCCCGGACAGCAGCTCCGAAGTCGGCGTGCTGTCCGCGGCCGCTGCAGCGCTGGGACCAGTCGGGATACCCCAGTTGTCGTAGAACTTGTTGATGTCGATCAGGTTGCTGGCACCGGTTGCGTTGGCGTCCCCGACGCTGTTCCCCTCGACGTAGGCGATGTTGTAACTGCCCGCGCCCGCGGCGTTGGAACCGGCCTCGGCGCTGCCGTAGTCGCCGACCACACCGGAGATGTTCAAGTTGCCCGGATTGTCGCCGACCCCGCCCGCGAAGGCATGGCTGTCAAGGCCGTAGACGCCCGCAATGTTGCCACTTGACGCCGCTCCGCCGGCGAATGCGGACGAGTTGTCACCGAGCACGAACGCCGAGTTGCCGGTTGCACCCGCCCCGCCTGCAATGGCCGACGAGTTGGACCCGTAGACAGTCGCAAAGTTGCCCGCGCCCGTCGCGACGGCGTTGGAATTGGCGCCGAAGGCGAGTGCGAAGGACCCGATTCCGGAGGAGTCCGCCTCGGCGGAGCCGCCCTCGAACAGATCAGTGCCGTTGAAGGAGATGGCCAGGTTGAGGTCCGGGAACAGCAGGTCGAGCGGCGCTGCCGGCGCGGCGAGTAAGCCCACGGAGCCGTCGACAAGCGCTCCCCAATCCGCCGAATCGGCTGACGCGGTCCCCGGAATCGAGGCCAGCGCTCCCCCAATACCCAAGCCCACCGTGAGCAATCCGAACCGCGCCAAAGCACGCGTGCGTTTCATTGTTTCCCTTTCCCCCGAACACGCCGAATAAGGCGTGCCTGCAACATTCGGCGCCCACCGCCGAGGGGGTAATACTATGCGCGCGCGTCAATTCTCATCGAACAAAGTCTAATAATTTCAGAAAAAGTCTTTAGCCCTTCTTCAGGCAAATTAAGCGGAACTCCAGTACCGGTCGAAGATGCGAAAACGTACGCCAGCAGGCTTTGCATGCGAATCGGTGTCACACGGTATGGTCGCGCGCTTTATAGGGCCAGTCTCAGATCAAGATCAATCCGAAAGATACCGGCCATCTTCCCGGAGTGAACGTGCGTTCACTCAGATAGTCCGGCCGATTCTTCGGAGTTGAACCACCGGTCGGGACTATCGCAGAGCAAGGAATGACGGCCGCGAGAACCCCCGAGAAAAATTCGCCACAAGCAAAAAGCGGCGCGGCTACTTGTGCGTCGAACGCCGGCCCGGGCGGTTGCAGGCCGGACGGGCCTTCCGCTCGCACGAGCCGCCTTGCTGGGCGACGAGACCGCCGGCGCTGCTCATCGATATGTTCATCGGGCTCGACATCGCCACGACTGCGCCACCGTGGGCGATAACGGGCGCCACCGCGACCATCGCGCTGGCCGCCGCGCCTGTCAGTAGCCACCGCATACGGGACGTAGGCATCGTTGGCCGTCCTTTCCTGCGTTCGGTAGAGGTAGTCAGGATTGTTAAAACCAGGTTACCTGAGAAATCGGTATGAGTTAGCACTGCGATGCCCGTTTGTTACCGGATGGACCGTCGACCTGCGATCAACGGCCCGTCTGTGGGCGCCGCGTCGAGGTAGCTGACGAGGGTTTGAGCAACTGCACGTACCTGGATTTTCGATGTGCTGAGGCGCGACCGATCACCACGGCCCCCTGCTGGGCGCGCTCGCGCTCTCAGGTTCGCAGGTCGGTGCGGCTACCCCCTCACTCGTTACACACCGAAAATTCCAGTGAGATGCGAGGGAAATCCCTGTATCCCCCACACCGCAACCGACTTAGCGTCATGCTCGGCGACCTTAACGTTCGCTGAGATTATCCAAAGGAAATCTGGCAGGTGGTTGCTCCGCCTGACGACTCGCAGCAGCGAACGACAGCCCGACACCAACCCGCCGAGCGAAAGGAACCGAGAGGAACACGATGAAAAATTCACACCGGATGACACGATGCGTCGGCATCCTTGCGATCGGATTGGGGTTCGGTGCGGCGCTCGCATCGACGCCTGCCGTCGCATTCGCAGACTCCATCAACGGCGCCGACATCGGCACATACCTGCCTGACTTCGGCGCGGTGGCGGCCGCCTCGGCGATCGTCACTCCGCCGACCCTGCCTGACGACTATTCGAACTATGCCATCTCATTCAGCGGGATAACGCTCTACCAGAGCGGCACCGCCTACGCGACCTCAAGCTTTGGGAATTACGCGATCGCCCATGGAGACCACGCCGGCGCCTTTGCTCCTACCGGCTTGTTCAACCACGCTGTTGTCGACGGCGACAATAGCGTCGCCGGCGTCAATGGCAACGGGTTCGGATTCTTCAACTCCGCGACTGTGACGGGTGCTAACAGCAGTGCCCTCGCCACTATGGGCACTAGTGGCGCCAGCTATAACGTGGCCACCGCCACCGGTGACGGATCGATAGCAGATGCGGGCCACCTTGACCCGAACGGCATTAGCGGCAGTTTCAACACCGCCAACGCCGAGGGCTACCTTGCTTTGGCATACGCCGACACAAACGGCACCAGCAACAATGTGGCGAACGCCATTGGTGACCGTTCGTACGCCTACAGCCCTGTGCCGCTAGGCGCGGCGGCTGAGCAGAGTGGTGCGGCGGCGGGGACCGATCTGCTGCACGACGGCGCCGCAGCGGCGGCTTCGGTCACCCCGGCCACGCTCCCCGACGACTACTCGAACTTCGCGGTGTCGATCAGCGGGGTCCCGCTGATCCAGCTGGGATCGGCGAGCGCGGAATCGAGCTTCGGAAACATCGCGATCGCAGTTGGCGACGACTCAGACTCCAATGCGATGAGCGGTTTCTTCAACTACGCGACGGCGATGGGAGACCGGAGCACCGCCGTCGTCGGAGACACCGGATCGTTCAACTACGCATCCGCCACCGGGTACTTCGCCTCCGCACAAGCCGCTTGGGGTAGCGGCAACACGGCGATCGCAAACGGCGACCATGCCATTGCCCAGGCAGGTGCGGGAGACGGAACTGCGATCTACGACAGCAATTTCAACACCGCTACCGCTGAAGGGTCGAATACCATCGCGCTGGCGGGGTGGGACAGCTCCAGCGGCCATGTCGCGAATGCGGTCGGCGACGGCGTGCATGTCTACGACCCGACGGGCAGCCCCGCGGGCTTCCCATCGGCAAGCCTGCTCACCGAAACACTGAACTCCTTTACCGGTGACTCGCATGCCGCGGCCGACGGCGGCAACTGGCTAACCGATCTGTTCTCCGCCTTCGACGATGGCTCTACCGCCGCTGACAGCGGAAACTGGCTCACCGAGCTGCTGGCGTCATTCGACGGCGGGTCGGCCGCAGCGGACAGCGCCAACTTCTGGGCCGAGCTCACAACGCTGTTCTGACCAACCGCATCGGCGGCCACCGTTTCAGAGCAGCAGACGGTGGTCGCCGATTTCGGTCGTTGTCCTCAGTGCGCCGGCCGGCAGATGAACGCGGTGCCCTGGGCAGCGGCACCCGAGCCGATCCGCGTCAGCACGACCGTCAGAGATTGGCTGCCGCGCAGCGTCATTCGCCGCCGCAGCGCGTCGGGATCGGCGTCGACACCTCGCACCAAAACCTCCAACGACCCGCAGTCCAGCCTCGCCAGCGCCTGGCGTAGGCGCCGCTCGTCGAACGCGAGCTGCTCGAGAACCTCGAATCCGCGGACCCCGGTGGGCAGTTGATCGCCGGACAGGTAGGCGATGTTGGGGTCGAGCTGCCACAGTTGGTGCCGAGCGGCCAAGTGCCGCACCAGACCTGCCCGCACAACTGCACCGTCAGGGTCGACGATCCACCGGCCGACGGGCGCAACCTCGCAGTGATCCGGGTGGGCGTCGGTGATCTGCTCGCCGCTGTCGAGAATTGTGGCCCGCCGTCGCACACCTGGTTCAGCCAGCTCGGTCGACCACAAGCAGGCTTCCCGCACCGAGCCGCGGTACGAGGTCACCTCGATCTCGCCGGCGAACCCGAGCCGCCTCACGGCCTCGAAATCGATTCCGGGCGCGCATTTCACCACCAGCGCACGTCCCTGATAGGCCTCGAACAAATCGTCGAGCGCGGGTTGATAGTCCCGCGGATTGAATTGTCGCCGTCCGCCACTGCGTCGGGCCGGGTCTGCTACCACCGTCGTGTCCCGGGTGATCGGATGCAGCGCATCGGCGCGGTGCAGCGCGACCGTGTCAGCGAGATTGTGACGCGCCATCGCAAGCCGCACGGGGTCTATGTCGCTTCCGAGGATGCCCGCGGCCGAACCGTGCAGCGCCGCCAGTTCGGTGCCGATCGAACAAGTGACATCATGAATTAGTCTGCCGCTCAACCGCTTTGCACGATGCAGTGCAACCGGCGCAGCGCTCGCCTGTTGCAGCGCCTCATCGGTGTACAACCAATGGCGGGTACCGGCCAGCTCGGCGAGCTTCACCGCGGCCCGGCGTCGTAGCAATACCGTTTCGACCAACACCGGCGTTCGTTCGCCGAATTGAGCTCGCAGTCTTGCGATGTCGCCGACGCGGTCGGTCAGTGGCCGAGCCTCGACCACGGACAGCGCGGCCGAACCCTCGTCGGACGTCAGGTAGGCGACGTCGTCGAGACTGAACTTCAGGACGGCTTGACCCCGGTGATCTCGACGTTGTAGTACCAGCCCTTGGGCACCACGTGACGCCACAGATTGGCGTCGGCCCAGCTCAGCACCTTCCAGCTGGTGAAGGCGAAGTTCGCCCAGGCCCAGCCCAGCTTGTCCGGCTGTACCGCGTATTCGAAGGTCCGCAGCGGCCAGCCGAGCATTGCCGCGGTGAATTCGACGGTGGCCGTGTCGACGTCGACGGCACCGGCGGCCGTGGCCATTTTCTCCAGGTCGGTCGGTGCAAAGGTGTGCAGGTCGACGATGGATTCCAGTGCCGCGGCGCGCGAGGACTCGTCGAGCTCGGCCTGCGGGCGGCGCCAGCTGTCCAGCCCGGGCAATTTGGTCGCGTTGGTGGCGACCCGCCAGGTCAGCGTCGACAGTGTGCGCGCATAGCTGTTGCCGACGGTGGTCGGCTCGCCTGCGAACACGAATCGGCCACCGGGACGCAGCACGCGCAGTACCTCGCGCAGGGTCAGCTCTACGTCCGGAATATGGTGAAGTACAGCGTGTCCGACGACAAGGTCGAACGAGTTGTCGTCATACGGAATTCGCTCGGCATCGGCGACCCGGCCGTCGACGTCGAGGCCCAGCGACTTGCCGTTGCGTGTTGCGACCTTCACCATGCCCGGGGACAGGTCGGTGACCGATCCCCGCCGGGCGACCCCGGACTGGATCAGGTTCAGCAGGAAAAACCCACTGCCGCAACCTAATTCGAGGGCATTGTCGTAGGGCAGCCGGTGTATCTCGTCGTCGGGGACAACGCTGTCGAAACAGTCCCGGGCATAGTCGACGCAGCGCTGGTCGTAGGAGATCGACCACTTCTCGTCGTAACTCTCCGCTTCCCAGTCGTGGTAGAGAACCTGGGCCAGCTTGCTGTCGTGACGGGCGGCCTCGACCTGCTCAGCGGTGGCGTGCGGCTGGGGCGCCGGGTCGGTACTTGTCATGGTCGACCAGCCTATCGCCGCGCGGGCTCGCCGTGGTGCCCGCCCGTCGCCGTCGCTACCCGCTCGGCGGCGGCGGTGTCTGCGATGCGTTGACCGCCGCCTGGCTGGCATCGAATACCTGCAGGTAGCGGCGACGTTCAGCATCCCAGCGTTCGGCCGGAGCCAGCGTGCAGAGCTCGTTGACGGCGGCCTTGGCCGCGGCAAGCGCGACACCCGGTGCCTCGACGAATCGGCTGGCCCACGCCACCGCGGCGTCGTAGACCCCGTCGGGGGCGACCGACTCGTCGATCAGCCCGAGGACCTGCGCCTCCTCCGCATCGAAGAACCGACCGCTGTACACCAGATCCTTGGCCTTGCTGGCACCCACCGTTCGGGTCAGTCGGGCGATGGCCTCGCCGTCGGGCACCAGGCCGGCCAGGATCTCCGTCGCGCCGAACCGGACGTTGTCGCCGCTCACCCGCCAGTCCGCGGCCAGCGCCAGGCCCAGGCCCGCACCGAGGGCGTATCCGGTGATCGCCGCGACCGTCGGCTTCGGGATCGCCGCGACGGCGTCGACGGCGGCGCGGTGCACCCGAAGCCAGCTCTCGGCCTCCGGCGCGGTGAGCGTACGCAGTTGAGGCGTGTCGTCACCCGCGGAGAAGATCTCGTGGCCGCCGAACAGGATGACGGCCGCGATGCTGTCGTCATTGCTGACGGTCGCCGCGGCCTGCTCGATCTCCCGGTAAACCTGCCGCGTCATGGCGTTGGTCGGGGGCCTGGACAGCACGATCGTGCCCACACCGGGATGACCGGGATCGAGGTGGACGCTGACGAACTCGCTCAAAAGTGCCATCCCATCCCACCGGCCTTGCGGGCACGGTGGTAGCGGTCGGAGTCGAAAAACTCGAAAATCCAGTTTTCGCCGTCGATTTCGACATTCGGTTGCACCGTCACGATCTGACGTTCGACCGCGAGCACGTCGGCGACGGTATGCCCGTCGAGTGAGTCCAGTTGCGTCCAGGTGGGGGGCAGCAGAAAACAACGTCCGGCTTCGAAATCGGCGATGGCCGCGGCCGGCGTCGTCCAGGCGGCACGGTCAGACTCGGTGTTGTCCCCGTCTGCCCGCTGACCCGCCGGCAGCGCGCCGACGAAGAAGTAAGTGTCGTATCGACGGGTCCGCTCGGCTTCTGGCGTCACCCAATTCGCCCACGGCCGAAGCAGATCGGCCCGCAGCACCAAGTTCTCCCGGCGCAGGAAGTCGGCGAACGACAGGGTCCGATCATCCAACGCGCGACGGGCATCGGCATAGACCGAGGCGTCGCCGACGATGCCGTCCGGGTCGTCGGCCGGGCCGGCGAACAACACCCCGGACTCTTCGAACGTCTCCCGGGCCGCCGCGCACACCAGCGCTGTGGCCAGATCGGCGTCGATGCCGAAGCGTTCCGCCCACCAGTCGGGCGGCGGTCCGGCCCAGGCGATATCGGCATTGCGGTCACGATCGTCGACGCCGCCGCCAGGGAAGACCATCGTTCCGGGGGCGAACTCCATCTTCGAATGGCGACGCATCAGGAAGAGTTCGATGCCGTCGACGCCATCGCGCATCAGCATCACCGTGGCGGCCGGGCGGACCGGCAGCGGTACGAACGTGTCGTCAGTCATCAGCGCCTCCGATGTGCCGCCCGGGTGCGGGTTCGACGGGCGAAGTAGCGCCCGTCGATCACGTCCACCTCGATCGCCTGCCCGAACGCCACGGACAGGTTGTCTCCTGTCAGCACATCGGTCAGCAACCCCGCCGCGATGATCTGCCCCTCCGACAGCAGCATGCAGTGGCTGAAGCCGGGCGGGATCTCCTCGACGTGGTGGGTGACCAGCACCAGGGCGGGCGCGTCGGGGTCGGCCGCCAGATCGGCAAGCCGCGCCACCAGCTCCTCGCGTCCGCCGAGGTCGAGTCCTGCTGCGGGCTCGTCGAGCAGGAGCAGCTCGGGGTCGGTCATCAGTGCGCGGGCGATCAGGATGCGTTTGCGCTCGCCTTCGGAAAGCGTCTCGTAGCGGCGGTCGGCCAGATGCTCGGCGCCCAGGCTTTCGAGCATGTCGACAGCTCGGTGGTAGTCGACGTCCTCGTAACGTTCCCGCCACCGGCCCAGCACCGCATAACCAGCCGAGACGACCAGATCGCGGACCAGCTCGTTGCCGGGAATGCGTTGCGCCAGCGCCGACGAACTCAACCCCACCCGCGAACGCAGCTCGGACATGTCGACCCGGCCGATCCGCTCCCCCAGCACGTACGCCACCCCTGAGGTGGGGTGCTCAGCTGCCGCGGCGATGCGCAGCAGTGAGGTCTTGCCCGCGCCGTTGGCCCCGATGATCACCCAGCGTTCGTCGAGCTCGACCGACCAGGTCACCGGCCCGACCAGGGTGTGCCCATCGCGACGCAGAGACACGTCGGTGAAGTGGATCAGCAGGTCGGGGTCGACTGCCTCGCCAGCGTTTTCGGCCACCCGACCATCGTGCCGTACCGGCCGCGCGACTGGTCCGGCGGGATGAGTACCGAGTCGTTCTGTCCGCGGACGCTCGCCGCCTCCTGAGTCAAGGAGACCCGGTGGTCGCAGATCAGGGGGGCAGACTCGTTTTTCGTTTTATGACCACGGGCGATACCACCCGCTGGCGTGATGTCGCATACGACCACGATTGCGAAAATGGCTTGCCGCCCAACGATGTGGCAGGGGGGTCAGGCGCTGGTCGTCAGAGGTCGGTCGGGATGTCGACGCGGCTCACCACGCCGTCCAGCGCGTCAGCAGCCTCGATCTCGCCGCGTGTCACGCCGAGCAGAAACAGCACGGTGTCCAAGTAGGGGTGGCTCAGCGAGGCGTCGGCGACTTCGCGCAGCGCGGGCTTGGCGTTGAACGCGATGCCCAAGCCGGCGGCGGACAGCATGTCGATGTCGTTCGCGCCGTCACCGACCGCGACCGTCTGGGCCATCGGCACACCGGCCTGGCTGGCGAAGTCGCGCAGTGCCTTGGCTTTACCGGCCCGATCGACGATCTCGCCGACCACCCGCCCGGTGAGTTTCCCGTCGACGACCTCCAGGACGTTGGCCGCGACGAAGTCCAGCATCAGCTCGTCGGCCAGCGGTTGAATGACCTGCCTGAAACCGCCCGACACCACGCCGACGTGGTATCCCAGCCGCCGCAGCGTGCGGATCGTGGTGCGCGCGCCGGGAGTCAGGTCGACGTCCTCCGCCACGTCGTCGAGCACCTCGGCCGGCAGCCCCGCGAGCGTCTCGACCCGCTGATACAGCGACTCGGCGAAGTCGAGCTCGCCGCGCATGGCCGCGTCGGTGATCGCTTTGACGGCCTCTTCGGCTCCCGCTCGCGCCGCGAGCATCTCGATGACTTCCTGCCGGATCAGCGTCGAGTCGACGTCGAAGACGATCAGGCGCTTGGCCCGACGCGCGATGCTGTAATCCTCGAGCGCGACATCGACGCCCACGTCAGCGGCGACCCGGGTCAGCACTTCCTGCAACCGGCCCCCGACGCCCGGTGGCACCGACACCCGGAGCTCCAAACCGGTTACCGGATAGTCGGATACGCCGCGAATCAGATCGAGGTTCACCCCGAGCGCTGCGATCTCGCGGGCGACGGCGCCGAACGCGGCGGCGGTGATCGGCCGACCCAGCACCATGATGGTGTGCGTCGACGGCTCCCGGATGATGCGAAGTTCGTCGCTGCGCTCGATGCTGACATCCAGCCCGACCGAGTGGATGGCCGCCTCGACTTCGTCGTGAAAAGCCTTGCCGTCGAGCACTTCTGCGGGAGCGGTCACCAACACACCCAGTGTCAGCCGACCCCGGATCACCACCTGCTCGACGTTGAGCAACTCGAGCTTGCGCTCGGAGAGCACGCCGAACAACGCTGACGTCACACCTGGCTTGTCGTGACCGGTGACGGTGATCAACGCCGACACCTTGGCAGGGGTGCTCACCCCAGATTGCCTCCGCGAGAAGCGATCACGAACGAACTTGGACGTCGTCTGATCTGGTGACGTCACCGTCCGACGGGCCGTGCGACCGGCCCACGTGGGCCTCGGCGCGGATCCGCTCGACCATGTGCGGGTAGTGCAACTCGAAGGCGGGACGCTCGGAGCGGATACGCGGCAGTTCGGTGAAGTTGTGCCGCGGCGGCGGGCAACTGGTCGCCCACTCCAGTGAGTTGCCATAACCCCACGGATCATCCACGGTGACCACTTCGCCGTAGCGCCAGCTCTTGAAGACGTTCCAGACGAACGGGATCATCGACACCCCGAGGATGAACGCCCCGATCGTCGAAACCACGTTGTAGGACTGGAACCCGTCGGTAGACAGGTAATCGGCGTACCGACGCGGCATACCGATGTCGCCCAGCCAGTGCTGCACCAGGAACGTCGTGTGGAAGCCGATGAACGTCAGCCAGAAGTGCAGCTTGCCCAGCCGCTCGTCGAGCAGACGCCCGGTCATCTTCGGGAACCAGAAGTAGGTGCCGGCGAAGGTGGCGAACACGATGGTGCCGAACAGCACGTAGTGGAAGTGCGCGACCACGAAGTAGCTGTCGGTGACGTGGAAGTCCAGCGGCGGGCTGGCCAGCAGCACACCGGTCAGGCCACCGAGCAGGAACGTGATCATGAAGCCGATCGAGAACAGCATCGGCGTCTCGAAGGTCAACTGCCCCTTCCACATCGTGCCGACCCAGTTGAAGAACTTGATCCCGGTGGGCACCGCGATCAGGTAGGTCATGAACGAGAAGAAGGGCAGCAGCACCGCTCCGGTGGCGAACATGTGGTGGGCCCACACCGCCACCGACAGCGCGGCGATCGACAGCGTCGCGTAGACCAGCGTGGTGTAGCCGAAGATCGGCTTGCGGGAGAACACCGGGAAGATCTCGGTCACGATCCCGAAGAACGGCAGCGCGACGATGTAGACCTCGGGGTGGCCGAAGAACCAGAACAGGTGCTGCCACAACAAGACTCCGCCGTTCGCCGAGTCGTAGATGTGGGCGCCGAGGTGCCGGTCGGCGGCCAGACCGAACAGCGCGGCGGTCAGCAGCGGGAAGGCCAGCAGCACCAGGATCGAGGTCACCAGGATGTTCCAGGTGAAGATCGGCATCCGGAACATCGTCATTCCCGGCGCCCGCATGCAGACGACCGTCGTGATCATGTTGACCCCACCCAGGATGGTGCCCAGACCGGCGACGATCAGACCCATGATCCACAAGTCGCCACCCGCACCCGGAGAGTGAATGGCGTCGGTCAGCGGCGTGTAAGCGGTCCAGCCGAAGTCGGCCGCACCACCGGGGGTGATGAAGCCGGCCATGCCGATCAGGGCGCCGAACAGGAACAGCCAGAAGGAGAAGGCGTTCAACCGGGGGAACGCCACATCGGGCGCGCCGATCTGCAGCGGCAGCACCAGGTTGGCGAAACCGAACACGATCGGCGTCGCATAGAACAGCAGCATGATCGTGCCGTGCATGGTGAACAGCTGGTTGTACTGCTCGTTGGACAGGAACTGCAGTCCCGGCGCCGCCAGCTCGGTGCGCATCAGCAGAGCCAGCAGGCCGCCGACGAAGAAGAAGATGAAGCACGTGACCACGTACATGATCCCGATCAGCTTGTGATCGGTGGTGGTGATCAGCCGGTAGATCAGGTTGCCTTTAGGGCCTGTTCGGGGCGGGTACGGGCGACTAGCCTCGAGTTCTCCCAGCGGGGGCGCTTCGGCAGTCAAGAGCTCCTCCAAATGTCGAGCAGGGCAACCACGATCACAGGATTGTGAGTCTAGCCTCCGAAAACGCGGGATGGCGGACAGGTCCTACAAACTGTCGTAATTCCCCGGTGAACACTGGGCGCGGCGCCACCGACTGCTCAGCGCAGCCTGCTTCACCTGCCCGGATGTTAACGTCGGTGCCGTGCTGCTCAGGGGTGTCCGGCCCGGTTTCGCCGCTGCTGTCACGGCAGTCATATGTGTCAGTGGTGGCTGCACCTCGCATTCCTCCGAAGGCAGCGGTGCTCCCTCTGTGATAACCAGCACAACCCAGATCGCCGGCGCCGGCGTGCTGGGCAACGGGCGTCGACCCGACGAGTCCTGCGCACCCGAACCGGTCGGCCCCGACGCCGGTCCGACGCCGCACGTCGCGCACAACGCGGCCGGGGTTCGGCCCGACACCATCGACGTCCCCGACGATCCGCAGCGCATCGTGGTGCTTTCCGGCGATCAACTCGACACTCTGTGCGCGTTGGGCCTGCAGTCCAGGATCGTCGGTGCCGCCCTGCCGGATGGCGCCGCCGACCAGCCGTCGTACCTGGGCGCCGTCATACACAAGCTGCCGAGCGTGGGTTCGCGGAACAGCCCGGATCTCGGCGCCATCCGCGCCGCCAAGCCCGATCTGATCCTTGGTTCGCAAGCGCTGACACCGAAGCTCTATGCGGAGTTGGCAACGATCGCGCCGACCGTATTCACCGGGTCGCCCGGCGCTGCCTGGCAGGACAATCTGCGGGGCGTGGGCGAAGCGACCGCGCGCGGCGACGCGGCCGGTGACCTGATCGAGCGCTTCACCACCAAGGCTCATGACGACGGGGCCGCGCGTGACGCCGCCCACTTCCAGGCCTCGATCGTCCAATTCACCGAGAACTCGGTGCGCATCTACGGGGTCGACAACTTCCCGGGCAGCGTCCTGACCGCGGTCGGCGTGGATCGCCCTGCGGCACAACGTTTTAACGACAAGGCATACGTCGAGGTGAACAGCAACGACAACGATCTCGCGGGTAGCGCGAACTTCTCCGCCGCCGACGCCGACGTGGTCTATGTGTCCTTCGACTCCCCCGCCGCCAAAGATCGTGCACCGACGATCTTCGACAGCAGCGCGTGGCGCAGATTGTCGGCAACTCGCGACAACCGGGTGTTCGTGG
>NZ_PKEK01000080.1 GCF_002863225.1 Mycobacterium sp.
CGGATACGGTCAGTGGCAGATACTCGAACAGGCACGGGCGTAACTCCTTCTTCGCAGACTTGCAGGTCGTGAAGCGGAACCTACGCCCGTGCTCCCTATTTACACCGGATTCCGGACACGACCCGCCCGGGTTGCTTTTGCGTCAGCGGTCGTGGGCAGTGTCGCCAAAACCTCTCTAATGCGCAGTGCCCGGCCGGGCGTAATGCGTGAGTTGTGCCCCTCACAGGAACCGGTACCGGTCTCTCATCGGCCGACCGCACCTCAGCGGCCACCATCGCTGTCGCTACAGAGCGAAAGTGTCACGCCGCGAACAACCTTGGCTCGGCCTGGGTTTCTAATTCGTCAAATTGAGCCAGTAGCTTCTTGATTGCATCCGCCTCCGTCGCGATCGTTTCGTAGCGGTGATCAAAGAAGGTAAGCCATGTCATCACAGCATTCATGCTCAGGCACACCAGCACCGTCATCACGAGCAGAAACTCGTCCATAAATCCATCCCTCCGAGTCCACGGCCAGGGATCTATCCCGACCGCCTAACTATCTACTACCTACGTACATACATAGTAGATAATGGGAACCGGATTGGCCAGTGCCGCCACACGTGGAGTCGGCGGCAGACGTCAGCGCCGCAGTGCGAATCCAAGCGCACTCTGACCGGGCGGCCGCCTGGCGACTATGTCCTTGTCTGCATGAGTTATTGTCTGCGTATGCATGCAGGTAGTGGTGGAGCGGTGCCGTTGGAGGACGACCAGGCGAGTCTGATCGTGGAAGTCTTTCGGATGCTGGCCGATTCGACCCGGATTCAGCTGCTGTGGGCGCTGACTGGCGCGGAATTGTCGGTGACCGAGTTGGCCGAGCGGGTGGGCAAGCCGGCGCCGTCGGTGTCCCAGCATCTGGCCAAGCTTCGGATGGCGCGGCTGGTGCATACCCGCAGATCGGGCACCACGATTTTCTACCGCTTGGAAAATGAGCATGTGTGCCGGTTGGTGACCGATGCGGTGTTCAACGCCGAGCACGCCGGACAGGGCGTCCCGCCGCATCACCGCGCCGATGTCGCGCTGCGTTCCCTCAGTTGACAGCCGAAGGCCCAGAGCGGTGACACACACCCGAATGCACGATCTGCCCGGCACAAGAAACGGCACGACGTCATCGCCGCTGCGCGGCCAGGCATCTGCGGAAAATGGGCAAATCTCCTGCTGCGGAACGCAACAGCGACGCAGTGCGGCCCGTTCACGGCCACACATATCGACCCACGAATGAGGAAGGGGTCAGCTATGTCGTTGTTCGGCTACCGCGATTATCGGCATCTGTTCGCAGCCCAGGTGGTCGCCCTGTTCGGGACCGGCCTGACGACGGTGGCGTTGGGGCTGTTGGCCTACCAGTTGGCCGGCGCACATGCGGCCGCCGTGCTCGGAACGGCGTTGACCATCAAAATGGTGGCCTACGTGGCGGTGGCGCCGATCGCCGCCGCCCACGCCGATCGTGTTCCGCGACGGCTGATGCTGGTGAGTCTCGATCTCATCCGGGCAGCGGTGGTGATGGGGTTGCCGTTTATCGACCAGGTGTGGCAGATCTACGTCCTCATCGCGGTTCTGCAGGCGGCGTCAGCGGCGTTCACACCGACGTTTCAGGCGGTCATCCCCGATGTGGTCTGCGACGAGTCCGACTACACCAAGGCGCTGTCGGCCTCCCAGCTTGCCTCCAGGATGGAGAGCCTGCTGAGTCCGGTGCTGGCCGCGTTGCTGCTGACGGTGATGAGTTTCCACTGGCTGTTCGTCGGCACTGTGATCGGATTCCTGCTGTCGGCGGCCCTGGTGGTCAGCACCCGCATCCCCGACGCCACACCCAACCCGCGAGATAGCGCGTGGCAGCGGACTGCCGCCGGGATCCGGATCTTCGCCGCCACCCCGCGGCTGCGAGGTGTGCTGGCCCTGGATCTGGTGGTGGCCGGGGGCGGGTCGATCGTCATGGTCAACACCGTCAACTACGTCCGCGACGCCCTGGGCCGCACTCAGGCCGACGTTGCCTGGCTGCTGGCCGCCTCCGGCACCGGCACGATGCTCGTCGCGCTGGTGCTGCCGCCCATCCTGCGGAGGGTGCCTGAGCGGACCGTCATGGTGGCCGGCGCGGCGATGCTGCTGGTCGGCGCCGTCAGCGCGATCGCGCTGTCGACGGCCAGCGGTGACCAGCGGTGGGCCACCGCCCTGGTGATTTGGGTGCTCATCGGAGCCGGGATGAGCCTGGTACTGACCCCTGTGGGCCGCGTGGTGCGCCGCTCGTCGAGCCCGGCTGATCGGCCCGCGGTGTTCGCCGCGCAGTTCTCGCTCTCCCACGGGTGCTGGCTGCTGACCTATCCGATCGCAGGATGGGGCGCCACGCTGGCCGGCTTCACCGCAGCCTGGACCATCCTCGGGCTGATCGCTACTGCCGGCGCGGTGACCGCGCTGCTGATCTGGCCACGCCGCGACCCCCAAGCACTCACCCATACCCACCCCGTCGCCACCACCGACCGGGTGCATCTCGACGACGCCGCCCCAGTGGATGGCGGGCTCATGGAGCACACCCACACCTTCATCATCGACCAGAATCACCTCCGCTGGCCACAACCCACCCGCTAACCCAAAACACCGGGGCACCGCCGCACTTGGGTGTTGCCCGTTGACCGCTTGACGTCCAGGACCCCGATCATCGCGAACGGCCGCGCGTCATTCCTGACGTGCACCGCGAGCCCAAGATCGACATCTCCCGCGGGCGAGCGGCGATAGTGTCTTCGCCGCGGTGGACGGAGCGGGGTTACCTAAACCCGACCTTGTGCGCACCGGGACCCCTCATCATCGGTCCCGGTGACACCAAGCGGTCGCGGCCACCACCACACAGGCGCAGGATGATCACGGTGCCGACAATCGCCGCTGTGTGACTGGAGGGGGTGGGTGTGCTGGCTCGAGGGCGAGCCACCGATCAGGCCCGGGGCTCACCGCGACCTGCAGCCCGGGGTGTGGGCGCCCAGGCGCGGCGGCCCAGTAGCCGCATTCCGTTAAGGCCGACCAGGACGGTGGAGCCTTCGTGGCCCGCCACCCCCAGGGGTAGGGGTAAGTGACCGAGGAGGTCCCACAGCACCAGCACGGTGATGAAGGTGGAGGCGATGAGCAGGTTGGCGACCACCACCCGGCGGGCGTGTCGCGACAGCGCGATGACCCTGGGGATGGTGGCCAATTCGTCGCGGACGACGACCGCGTCGGCGGTCTCCATCGCGAAATCAGATCCGCTGCGGCCCATGGCCATTCCGGTGTGGGCGGCGGCCAGCGCGGGGGCGTCGTTGACGCCGTCACCAACCAGGAGCACGCGGTGGCCGGTGTCGTCGAGTTCGCGGACGGCATCTACCTTGCCTTGAGGCAGCAATCCGGCGCGCACATCGTCGATCGCGACCCGCGCCGCCAGCGCGATCGCCGCGCGCGGGTTGTCACCGGTCAACAACACCGGGGCCGCGCCGGTCAGGGCCCTCAGCGCGTGGACGGTGTCGGCGGCGTCGGCGCGGAGCTGATCCTCAAGCCCGAGCACGCCGACCACCGTGTCGTCGATAGTGACCACGACCGCGGTCTTGCCGTCGGCTTCCAGCCCGGCCACCACCGCGCCGGCCCGGGCGGTGCCCGCGCTGCCGGGTGTTGAGCCGGCGGACAACAGTTGGGTGGGGCTGCCGACGGCGACCTGGCGGCCGTCGACCACGGCGCGCACGCCGCGCCCCGGGGCGGATTCGAACTGCTCGACCATCGGCAAGGCGAGGCCGCGCTCGGTGGCGGCGGCCACGATCGCGGCGGCCAACGGGTGTTCGCTGGGGTGTTCGGCGGCCGCGGCGAGGGTCAGCAGGTCATCAGCACCCAGGCCGCTAGCGGTCAGGGGCCGAACGTCGGTGAGCGTTGGGGTGCCGCGGGTCAGGGTGCCGGTTTTGTCGAACGCCACGGTGGTGACCGAGCCGAGCTGTTCCATCACCACCGCCGACTTGACCAGCACCCCGTTTCGGCCGGCGTTGGCCATCGCCGCCAGCAGCGGCGGCATGGTCGCCAGCACCACCGCGCACGGGGAGGCCACGATCATGAACGTCATCGCCCGCAGCAGCGCCGGCTGCACCGCGGCGTGCAAGGCCAACGAAATGACAAACACGGCCACGGTGGCGGCCACCACCGTCGCCGAGTAGTACTGCTCGACCTTCTCGATGAACAGCTGCGCCTTGGCCTTGTTAGCCGAGGCCTCTTCCACCATGGCCACGATGCGGGCGATCACGGTGTCCGCGGCGGCCCGGTTCACCCGCACCCTTAGCACCCCGGTGCCGTTCAGCGTGCCGGCGAACACCTCGTCGCCAGGCTGCCTGACCACCGGGAGGGGTTCACCGGTGATCGAAGCCTGATCAACGTCGCTGGCACCGGAGATCACCTGCCCGTCAGCCCCGATGCGTTCGCCGGGGCGCACCACGATCACATCACCGATCGTCAGGGTGGCCGCATCCACGCTGTGTTCACCGACACCGGTGATCAGGGTGGCGCGCTCGGGTGCCAGGTTGAGCAGGCTGCGCACCGAGTCGGCGGTGCGTTGGGTCAAAAATGCTTCCAGCGCACCAGAGGTGGCGAAGATGACGATCAACAACCCGCCGTCAACGACCTGGCCGATCGCCGCGGCGCCGATCGCGGCCACGATCATCAACAGATCGACATCCAAGCTCTTGTCCCGCAAGGCCTGCACACCAGCTAGACCCGGTTCCCATCCGCCGGTGACGTAGCAGGTCAGATACAGCACCCACCACACCCAGGCCGGTGCGCCGCCGTACTGGGCGGCCAACCCCAGCACGAACAACCCCGTGGCCACCGCCGCCCAGCGCACCTCGGGTAGCGCTAACGGCCGCGTGCGGATCGATGCGGCTCGAGCAGCGGTGATCGGTCGTGCGGCGTGGTCGACTAGCTGAGACGGCATGCGGTCACTTCCGTGGTGGGGGTAAGGGACACGCACACCATACAGGAACGAATGAAGGCGTGTTCATGTTTGCACTTGCTAGGATGCTCCGTATGGGTCACGGAGTGCAAGGCCGCATCACCCCACCCGCGCAGCTGGACGCCGATTCCGCAGCGTCGGTGGCGGCCACACTGCAAGCGCTGGCCACCCCGAGCCGGCTGCGGATCTTGACCCGGCTACGACACGGCGCCTGCTCGGTCTCCGAACTGACCGACGCGGTGGACATGGAGCAGTCCGCGGTCTCTCATCAATTGCGGCTACTGCGCGCGCTGGGCCTGGTGACCGGTACCCGCAAGGGCCGCACCGTGATCTACAGCCTGTATGACAACCACGTCGCGATGCTGCTCGACGAAGCCGTCTACCACATCGAACACCTCGGCCTCAGCGCCCCCGACGAACCCTCCGTTACCGCCTGACAGGTTCTGCCGGTTCGCGATGTCGGGACCGGTGTCCTGTGAGCCGTGCACCCGGTGTCCGACGAGCACTGGACGGGTTGGCTAGTCCTGGGGTGCCGTGCCCCAAATCCCGGCGCTCAGCGGGCTTTTCGGACATAGTGGGCAGGGTTCAGATGCCATCACCATCGAGGAATCCAAGCCATGCTCGGCTGGCGTGCTGCTCGTCGGGCACCGCTGCGGGCGCATCGCTGCGTGGCCTGGGCACCCCTTCTGCGCCGTGCCCGCGGCCGCTCATTCGTCGTTCGGTCAGGAGCGGGTCGGCGATGTGGTAGCCCTGTTCCTCAATGGCTCCGATGAGGTGACGGCTGGATGCGCGGTTGTCGTGATGGATGGTGATCGTCTTCGTCGGCAGGTCGACCTCGACCGCGCCGACTCCGGCGATGGCGGTGACGATGGCTTCGATAGCGGCTTGGCACCGGGGGGACACGATTCCTGGCAGAGACAGCGTGGTAGCCGTCAAAAGTGCTGTGGTGGCGTCAATTTCGACCGGTGCAATCGCGGATTGAGCGATGTGCGCGGTCCACGCGGGCGTGAATTTGACAGCGTCGACCAGTTCCTCGATGGCCGCCTGTTCCCGGCCATATAACACCGCCTCCACAAAGGAGGTCTGGAGGTGTTTGTGCATGGTTGCGCGGTGGACCCGTTCCAGCAGGCACTGCACGGCCTGGACCTGTCTCATCACATCGACGCAGCAGGTGTCCGATTGCAGCATCCGGGTGACCTCCACGAGCTGCGCAAGCGCTGTGTTCACGTGGTGTAGCGCTGCGTGCTGTGCGGCTGGCAATTCCAGGGCCATTGCTTGACTTTGCTTCGCAGTTCGAACCGTCAGGGTCGGGGTAGCCGCGTTGGGGATAGCGGCGGGCAATCGTGATTGATTGTGTCGGGCAGGGGTCGGCGCAAGATCTCGCCGGTTTGACATTATTTGCAGTGTCGAGCAGCGGCTTTGCCCGGCGTGCTCATTGGTGCTCTTTGAGCAGTGCGATTCGGCGCTGGTATTCAGCGTCGTCGATCTCGCCGCGTGCGTATCGTTCGGCAAGGAGCCCGTCCGGGCGGGGAGCGGTCATGGCAGGGGTGTGTGAACCGATCAGCGTCACGAGATACCGCACGACGAGCACTGCCGCGGCGATCACGACCGCCCACAGCAGCAAGGTTTCGGCCATCCACACCCAGTGAGTCCAGCCACCGGCACCACAATGCCTCATCATCACCATCACCTCTGTCGAGAACTCGTTTGCTTCGTTGGGCCGTCGCTGGCGGGTGCCGCAGCGGTCAGGGCCTGGGGGCGGGCATTGCCGGCATCGAAGACGGGCCTGGCATCGCCGGCATGGACGGCATCGGCGCCATCGAGGTCATCGGCCCTTTGTTCATCGGCATCTTCGGGTCGTCCATCATCTTTTTCATGTCGGCTTCCATGGACTTGCAACAGTCCTGCTGCGGGGAATGAGCCGAAACTGGATGCGCGACGAGCAGGTACACCCCGGCAGCGATGACGAACAAACCGACGGCAATACCAGTCAAGGCGAGCGTTCGGTACAGCCAGCTCGTCTGTGCAGGGCGAGGGGTGCTGGCGGGCGTCGAGTCAGTCATGAATTCCTCCCATACGAACCGATCCAATCTACTGTGCTACTAAGTAGAACAGTAGATCGTCGTTGATGCAACCGCAATGGTGCATTCTGGAGGACTGGCAGCTCAGGTTGCGCGCGGCGCGGGCGTGGCTAGGCGTGAAGGACGATGCGTCGCCGCCAACCTGAACACAGGCGGTGTTAGGCCCCGCACAGCAGCGCGCCTGACGCAGCCAGGGTCAGCGTCACGAATGGTCCCGCTGCTAGGACCGCGACCACACCCACGAGAGCCGCACGGGCCCGCGCGATTACCGCTTCGGTCGGCGGCATCGCGAGTCGTTGAGCCCGTTCGCACACCGCGAGGTCAGCGGCCGCAAGAGCCCCGGCGGGGGTCGCGGGGCACAGGGCGGCCAGGCCGGACAGCAACGGCGCCGTGCCGTATCGGCGGGCCGAGTCGTCGTCGGCGCACATCTCCAACAGCCGCGACACCTGGCTGACGCCCTCGCGCATCAGGCCCAGCATGGGAAAAACTGCCGCGATGCCCCGCAATGTCGTGATGACCAGCGGGTGGCGCCCAGCCAGGTGGGCCCGTTCATGGCCGAGGACGGCAGCGAGCTCACGCTCGTCGAGTGCGGCCACTGCGGCACTGGTCACCACGATCGTCGAGGGCCGGCCCGACACGCAGTACGCGGCTCGCTGATGGGCCGCCACGATGACCACGTCCGGGTCGTCGGTGCGCTGCCCGACAAGACGCACGGCCGCAGCATGCTCGTGGGCGCGAGCACGCATCCGGGCAACCGTGCGTGCCAAGTGCGCGATGGCGAGCAGGGACCCCAGCGCCCCGGCCGCCAGCATCACTCCGAGCGTGACGTGCGGGCTCAGCCCAGCTCTGTCACCCAGCGCAACCACGACGCCGCGCAGCCGGGCCAAGCACGACATCGTTAGGGCACGTGGGTATTTCCACCTAGCGGCCACCTCGGTGAGAAGGGCCGCTGCGACGACGATCCAGATTGCGATGACCGTCATGATCGCGGTCAGCCACGCCGCGACACCGAATCGGGGAGCATGCCCCTGCCGGGTCAACGCACGTAACAACGGCGGCCCCGCGACGAGCACGGCCACGCTGTACAGGAACAAACAGGCGGCCTCGCTCACGGCCGTTGCGTTCGTTTCGCCAGGGCCCGTAGCGCGTCACGCAAACCCGTGGATTCCGCGGGACCCATCTGCTCCACAAAGTGGTGCAGCACCAGTTCAGGACGTCCACCGCCGTCGAGAGCCTCCCGCATCAGGCGCGCGCTGTGCTGCTCGCGCGACAGGGTCGGCCAGTACCGGTAGGCCTTACCGTCGCGTTCGCGGGCCAGCCAGCCCTTCGTATGCAGGTTGTCCATGGTCGACATGACCGTGGTGTAGGCGATGGTGCGCTCGGTGGCCAAGTCGTCGAAAACCTCGCGCACCGTCGTCGCCGAGGACGGATCGCGGCTCCAGATGCGGTCCATCACCGCGGCCTCAAGCTCACCGAATCCTCGAATTCGCACTGTGGGCCTCCAGCCGTTGGAAGCGGGGCGCCACCGCCGACCGAAGAGGCGCGGGCGACCCGAAGCGTTGTACTAGGTCCGTACGTAGACAGTACTAGCGTCAGGTCGCCGAATCCAACGAGTCGAAGCTGCTGCGGCGGTTCCACCAGTTGGCATATACGGGTGGGGGGTATATGATCACGGCATGTCCGCTGTCCAGCTCGACGCGTTTGTCCCCGGTCAGGTGACCGGGCAGCGTCAGCGCGTGGTCTGCGGCCAGGTGCTCGTTGGTCAGCGCGCCACCCACGCCCCGGTACCTCGCGAGGACCGGTGCGGGATCGGTGGCGGAGATGTCTGACCTGGCTCGCGTGACACCACGGTCCCGGCGTGTGGTGGCGGCGCTTGCGGTGCTGTGGCTGGCGGGCTGGGTGCTGGCCGTGGGCGCTCATGATGTCGGCGCTCATCGGGAGTCGGTGGTCGCACAGCAGGCGCACGCGATGCTGGATTCGCCGCATGGCGGGTTGCCCGTCACCGCGGGTCACCCGCATCTGGACCGCGGCTCGGCGCTGCCGCATCCGGAGTGGTTGATGACCGCGGTGATACCTCGGGCATCAACCGTGGTGGGCGCGTTGATGCTGGTGGGTGTCGTCGTGGGGGCCGCCGCGGCGGGATGGTTGGTCCTGTCATCGGTGCCGGCAGGGCGGGGTCCACCGGCTGGGCCTGCTGCCGTTCTCGCCGGTCAAGATCGTTTGATCCGGTTCTGTTTGTCTCGTCGCTGACTGGTCAGCGTCAGGTCGTTGGGCGGATGCCCACGGCCGGTGACCGCTGACCTCTGTCACGTGCCGCGCGGTGCCGCGCGGTCCCGCCAAGAAAGCGACGATTCCTGATGACTGACGTTTTATCGTTCGAGAACACTTGTGTGAAGCCGATTTCCGCGCTGCGGGTCGTGCAGCCGCGTGACTGCGGCCAGCCCGCCCCGGGCACGCATCTTAGGCCGGGCGCGATGGTCGGCCACACCCCCGTGTCGCGGGTTGGGGCGCCGTTGGCGCCGGCCGGGCGGGGGTTTTGGGCCAAGTTGGAAGGCTTCAATCCTGGCGGCAGCATGAAAGACCGCCCCGCCATGCACATGATCGAGTCCGCCCGCGCTCGGGGCGAGCTGGCGCCCGGGGCCCGCATCGTGGAGTCCACCAGCGGCAGTCTGGGCTTGGGGCTGGCGCTGGCGGGGCAGGCCTACGGTCACCCGGTCACGGTGGTCACCGACCCCGGGATGGAGCCGATCGTGCGTCACATGTTGGCCGCCTACGGCGCGCAGGTGGAGCTGGTCAGCGAGCCGCACCCAGTGGGGGGCTGGCAGCAGGCCCGCAAAGACCGCGTCGCTGGGTTGCTGGCCGCTCACCCTGGGGCGTGGTGCCCGGATCAGTACAGCAACCCCGACAACATCGCCGGCTACCGGTCGTTGGCGCTGGAGCTCATGGACCAGATCGGCCGGGTCGATGTGCTGGTGTGCTCGGTAGGCACCGGCGGGCATTCTGCCGGGGTGGCGCGGGTGTTGCGCCAGTTCAACCCGGAGATGACGCTGATCGGTGTCGACACGATCGGCTCGACCATTTTCGGTCAGCCGGTGGCATCGCGGTTGATGCGCGGGCTGGGCTCCAGCATTTACCCGCGCAACATCGACTACCGGGCTTTCAATGAGGTGCATTGGGTCGCCCCGCGGGAGGCGGTCTGGGCGGCTCGCGCCCTGGCGTCCAGCCAGTTCGCCAGCGGCGGCTGGAGCGTGGGAGCCGTGGCGTTGGTCGCGGGGTGGGCGGCGCGCACTTATCCCGACGACGCCCGGATCGCTGCGGTGTTTCCCGACGGGCCGCAACGTTACTTTGACACCATCTACAACGACGAGTACTGCCGTCACCATCAGCTGCTGGATTGGCAACCCGTAGCTGAGCCGGCGTTTATCGCCGACCCCGGCCAGCAGACCGTGAAGTCGTGGACTCGGACCACCACCGTCACCAACCCTGCATTGGTGGCGGCCGCATGAGGGATTTCTTGACGCGGTGGCGCAGTTTCGACGGTCCCGCAAAGGTACTGATGCTCAACCAGTTTGGCATCAACATGGGTTTCTACCTGCTGATGCCGTATCTGGCTGGGTATCTCGTGGGCCCGCTCGGGCTTGCCGCCTGGGCGGTCGGGCTGGTACTGGGGGTGCGTAACTTCTCCCAGCAGGGCATGTTCATCGTGGGCGGTACCCTGGCCGACCGGATCGGCTACAAGCCGTTGATCGTAGCCGGGTGTGTGCTGCGCACCGGCGCGTTCGCGATGCTGATCGTGGCCCACTCCCTGCCGGCGGTGGTGATCGCCGCCGCGGCCACCGGGTTCGCCGGAGCGTTGTTCAATCCGGCGGTGCGGGCCTATCTGGCCGCCGAGGCCGGCGAGCGCCGCGTCGAGGCGTTCGCGGTGTTCAACATCTTTTACCAAGCCGGGATCCTGCTCGGCCCGCTGGTCGGGTTGACGTTGGGGGCCATCGATTTTCGGGTCAGCGCCGCCGTCGCGGCGGCGGTGTTCGCCGCGCTGACGGTGGCGCAGCTGATGGCGCTGCCACAGCGCGAGCTCGACCGGGCCCCAGCAAAGACGTCGTTTACTCAGGACTGGCGGATGGTCCTGGGTAACCGATCGTTTGTACTGTTCGCGGCCGCGATGATCGGCACCTACGTGTTGACGTTTCAGGTGTATCTGGCGTTGCCGTTGCAGGCTTCAATGCTGGCTCCGGGGGCGCAAAGTCGGCTGGTAGCTGTCATGTTCGCTGTCTCGGGCCTGATCGCGGTCGCCGGACAGTTACGCATCACCGGCTGGTTCGCCGACCGGTGGGGGTCTGGGCGCAGCCTGGTCGCCGGCGTGGCCGTGGTGGCAGGCTCGTTCGTCCCTCTGGCCGTCGTCCCGAACGGCCAGAGGTTTGGGACACCGATCGCGGTGCTCGCCCTGCTGGTCTCGGCGGCCATGCTCGCGATCGGCTCGGCGGCGGTATTCCCCTTCGAGATGGACACCGTGATTGCTCTGGCTGGAAACCGGCGGGTGGGAACCCACTACGGGTTCTACAACACTGTCGTCGGCGCCGGAATCCTGATCGGCAACCTTGCCACCGGGACTGCGTTCGGTGCCGCGCAACGATTCGGCGCCGGATCGCTGGTATGGGGCGGGCTGACGCTGATCGGGACCGGTGCCGCGTTCGCGCTGTGGGGTCTGGAAAGAACCCGTCAGCGTCGCAGCGCTGTCGCGGAACTCGACGCTGCCGAATCGGCGGCGCCATCGCCGAGCGCCAGGAGCAGGCGGTGCACGAGCGGACCCCCGCAGCGGCCCGCCGACCGGTCGCGAGTCCGCTGTGCGCACCCAGACACACCGGGCACACCGCCAGCCGTAACACTGTGCACCGGCATTCGTCGAGGCCGGTCCGCCAACGCGAATGCGGGTGTTCTCGCGCCCAGGGCACCGGCAACCAGACCGGCGATCAACCTGTCCGGCGCACCGCGGCGGTGGACGTGACGCTGCAGCCGCTGACTGCGATACCCTTAGCCGGTATAGGTACCACGCGGCTTCGCGCCAGCGAGCCGGCCGCTCCTAGCGGCGCGAGTGCCCCTGGCCGCTTCAGCTGCGCTGATGAAGGGAATGGGCGCCGTCACGTTGGCCCGGCGCGGCGCGGTTCCGCTGATGCTGTCTTCCGTATACCCCCCGTCCTTAGGTACAATTCCGGCATCAGAGGACCCAGCCACGCCGGCAGATCGGCGACGGTGCGGACCGCATGCGCGACAGCGCTGGCGGTGGGTCTCGTGCTGGTGGCTCTGGGCTGTGGATGGGTGCATTTCGCCGGCCTACGGTTCGACGCGGCGCACACTTCGGCCTCATCGCCGCAGCCCACCCACGGCAGTATCCACGCCGACCACGCATCCGCTGACCGTGGACTGGCGCCGCGATGCTCGAAGTTGCTGGCCACCACAGCGCTGCCGGCGCAGGCCGCCAGCCTGGCCGGACTCGGCCTGGTGGTGGCGCTGGGCGTCGCCGCGGGTACCTGGGCACCTCGCGTTGCAACCGCCGGCCGCGGCCCGCCCGTGCTGCCGGGTCCTGTCATTTCCGGCCGAGACCTGTTGACGCGGTTCGGTATCGCGCGCCGCTGACCAGCTGGCCGCAAGCTTTCGTCTCACTGCCGGCGCAGCGGGTTGGCGTCCTGTCAACCGTGGGCTCGTGCTCGCGGCGCGGTGAACACTCATGCGGCCCACAGCCCGCGCGGTAGCGCCTCACGTCGTGGCGCACCAGCCCCGGGCAGCTCTGCCCTCGCCGCCGGCGATGTCTCTGCCGGCTCCACGCCACCGCTGGGCGCACTCGAAGCCCGTGCTGTCACATCCGGAAAGGAAAAGTTCCCTTGTCCTGGACTGGCACCATCATTGCGCCGCACTCGCCGGCTGCTGGGCGCGAGAATCTGCCGCGCAGAGGCCGCCCGCCGCACCCCGCGGTCGCCGGACCACAACCGACAAGCCCGGTGCGTGTCGCCGCGGCCGACGATCCCGTCCGCGGCGACCATTTCACAAGCGCCCGCACGTTGGTCAGCGTGACCGCAGCGACCGCCCGAGACGGGCGTGCCGATCCCGCGAGGACGCACTCCCTGCGCAAGTTACCGACTCATTCCTTTTCGCTGCTCGTTAAGCCTAGGTGACACAATGGATTTCGCCGCTTTACCGCCGGAGATCAATTCAGCCAGCATGTACGCCGGCCCTGGCTCGGGACCGATGCTTCTCGCCGCAGCCACCTGGGACGGTCTAGCTGATGACCTGTATTCCAGCGCCGCGTCCTACCAGTCGGTGATCTCCGGGCTGACCGGCGGGCCCTGGCTGGGCCCGGCATCGGCGGCGATGGCGGCCGCGGCGACACCGAATGTGGTGTGGATGACGACCGTCGCGGACCAGGCTGTGCAGACCGCCGGTCAAGCACGGATGGCGGTGGCCGCCTATGAGGCGGCGTTCGCGATGACCGTGCCTCCACCGGTGATCGCGGCCAACCGCAGCCTGTTGATGGCGCTGATCGCCACCAATGTGTTGGGGCAAAACACCCCGGCGATCGCGTCCACCGAAGCCCTCTACGACGCGATGTGGGCCCAGGACGCCGCCGCGATGTACAGCTATGCCGCCGACTCAGCGAGCGCGGCGAATCTACCGACGTTCGCTGTGCCGCAACACACCACGACCACAGCCGGCCTGCAGGGGCAGGTCGCCGCTGTCAGCCACGCCACCGGCACCTCCGTAGCCACGAGCGCTCAGACGGCGCTGTCCCAGCTGACCGCCGCGACACCGCAGACCCTGCAGAGCCTGTCGGCCCCCACCTCGACAACAACGGCGTCGGGACTCGCGTCGCTGACGACGCTGCAGCCGGTGATGTCGGCGACCAGTTCGCTGGGATGGATAACCAGTGCGGGACTGTCCAACGCCAACCAGTTGAAAAATCTCTTCCCCGCCGTCGGCGCCGCGGGCACGGGAGCCGCCGCTGCGTTGCCCGCCGCCGCCGATGGGCTTGCACCGGCAACCAGCGCGGTGGGCCCGACAAGCCTTGCCGGCCTGGGATCGGGGGGAACTCAGGCCGCGGCGTCGGCCGCGGTGGGTCGCGCGGGCACGATCGGCCCGCTATCAGTACCCCAAAGCTGGGCTACCGGTGCGGCACCGATGAGCGCTGCCGGGTCGGCGCTGGCGCCAAGCCCAAGCGTGTCCGCGCCGGTCGGGGCCGCCGCGCCGACAAGCATGCTCGGACCGGTGCCGCTGGCACCGGCCGCCGGTCGCACTGACCCCAGCCCGGCCAGCGCGACACCCCGATTCGATAGCCGTCCCAGCGTCGTTCCGCGGTCACCGGCCGCCGGATGACACCACACCCAACAGTGTTGCGGTGCTGCGGTTTACCGCAGCACCGCACCGAAGGATAGGAGGCCCAGATGAGGACCCTCAGGTCAATCGGCGCGGGTCGCGCGCCAGCCAAGCACACCACGGACCGACGTCACCGGCCATCACGTGGTGAGCGCGCCGCACCCTCGCCGGAGAACGCGGTGAGGACGTCCGTGCGGCCTCATCACGCCACGACTCGTTGCTGCGACCGCGACCCGTATGCGACCTGGGACGCCGCGTATGTGCTTGGTTCACTGTCAGCGGACGACCGACGCGAGTACGAGGCGCACATGAGCTTGTGTCGGAACTGCCGCGACGTCGTCGCAGACCTCAGCGTCATTCCCGCGTGGCTCGCGCTCCTCGATCGCATCGAGGCCGCCGGCCCAGCCCAGCAAACCTCCCGCGCCGCAGGCCCCAATACGCATGATCGATGCCGCAGACCGAAGCTGTGGAGGCATCGATGATGGCGTGTTCCGAGCGCGGCGCGGCCCCGAGTTCACCTCAGCGCGATCCGCCACAGGCACCTCGTCGGGCCATGCCCGCCCGGGCTTGACCGGCCTTTCCCCGACCGGGCGCCCGCAACCGTCGAACACGCGGCACCGCTCATCAGCACGACCAACCAGGGCACAACCACCAACATCGAGGAGACACCACACACATGACACGACCATCACCGCTTGTCGCGGCGGCCGCATTCGCGACTGTGCTCACCCTATCCGCATGCAGCAACGCGACCCATCAGCCCGGCCCGGCCAGCTCAGCCGCGGCCCCCGCTAACGCATCGAACTCGCCGTCGAGCGGGCCGACGCACGACGACGCGGACGTCACGTTCGCCCAGCAGATGATTCCCCACCACCAGCAAGCCATCCAGATGAGCGACATCATCCTCGCCAAACCGGGGATCGACCCGCGCGTCACGCAGCTGGCCAACCAGATCACAGCCGCACAAGGACCCGAAATCCAGATGATGCAGACCTGGCTGCGCCAATGGGGGCGGCCGCTCGCGCCGACGCCCGCCACACCAGCAACCGCCATGCCGGCAATGCCCGGCCACGGCGCCATGAGCGGGATGATGTCAGACGCCGACATGGCCGCCCTGCACAACGCCGACGGGCCTGCCGCGAGCAAGCTGTTCCTGACCCAGATGATTGAACACCACCGAGGCGCCATCGACGCGGCCCAAGCCGAAATCAGCGCCGGCCGCAATGCGCCAGCCGTGACGCTGGCGCGCTCCATCGTCGCCAGTCAGCAGCAGGAGATTGCCACCATGCAAAGTCTCGGGGCATCGCTGTAGGTGGCGCCTGGTTCGCCGCGACCGTCTTCGCCGCCGGGCCGCCAAGGCCGATGCTGGTCTGCTTCGTGGTGGTTCAGATCGCATAGTCCAGGCGGGTCATCATGCCGGCCGCCTGGTGATAGGTGTTGTGGCAGTGCAGCATCCACACGCCGGGATCTTGTGATAAAGGAGATCCAGAATGCCGCGTCGTCGGCCACCCATGGCGACGCGGTGCAGATCGCCACATGAGCTACTGCGGGAACGAGGCCAGCAGCAACTGCTTCTTGCGCTGTGCGTATTCCTGTTGGCTGATCCGACCGTCGGCGCGGCGCGCGGCGATGTCGCGGATCGCGGCCGCGACACCGGTCATGACGATCCGTGGCGCGGGAGGCTTCAGCGCCGTCATCGACCGAATCAGTGTCCGAGGGCACAGTCCGGCGGTCCGTGTTGGTGATCCCACGCGCCACGTCGGTAGCTCGCCCGGTCACGGTCTGGTCGAACATCGGCCCGATTCCCGCCTGAATGGACGTGTTCGCCGCACCCACCTGCGTGGACGGGGCCGCCGCGGCACCGGCCGCAGTGAGCCGGGCGGTGAACACCGTCGGCTTCACCTCCTCCGCCACAGCGGTTGTCCAGCCCGGCGGTACCCCCGCGGCGATGTCCCGGCACCACCGCGCCGACGGAGGCGAGGTCAGCCGGAGCGGCGAGGAAGATCGCGATGAGGCTGGCCAGAGTGGAGAGTGGGCCTGCGGCGGCGGCCTGCCTGGCCGACGAGCCGGAACCGGTGTTCTGCTGCGGCTGCTGGAACGGCGTCAGGGTGGTCGCCGACGCCGAGGAAGCCGCGTAGCCGTACATCGCGGCGGCGTCCTGGGCTTACATCTCGGCGTAGTGGATCTCGGTGGCGGCGATCGCGGGGGTGTTCTGCCCGAGGAAGTTGGTCGCCACCAACGCTGCCAGCAGACTGCCGTTGGCCGCGATCACCGGCGGCGGCGCCGTCATGGCGTACGCCGTCTCGTAGCCGGCGGCCGCGGCCTGGGCCTGGGTGGCGGACTGCTCGGCCTGCGCGGCTGTCGGGCTGAGCCATTCGGCGAACGACGCGGCCGCGGCGCTCATCGACGTCGACGACGGGCCGAACCAGTCACCGGATGCCAGTGCCGAGACCACCGACTGGTAGCCGCTCGCTGCGGTGTACAGCTCGTCAGCGAGCGCCGTCCATGCCTGCGCAGCGGCCATCATCGGCCTTGATCCCGGACCGGAATACATCCGGCCGGAGTTTACCTCCGGCGGATAGAACCCGAAATCCATTGCTGCGCATTCCCTTTATGTCTACGACGCGGCCCCGATAACTGATGTTTCCGCCGGACGGCGGAGGGCGTATCAGCGACCAAGCAGGCGGTTCTTCTGCTCGGTGTATTCCTCGTCGGTGAGAATTCCTTCGTCGCGGAGCTTGGTGAACTCGCGCAGCTCGGCCGCGACACCGGTGACCACCGTGCGCGGCTTTGCCTCGGCGACCTCGTTGTCGCTGCCAGTTGTGTTGCGTTCAGCGGTCTTAGGGGCGTCGCTGGGTTTGGCCATCGCGCCGCAGGCGCGGCCGACGCCGGTGCCGACGGTTCCGGCCATCGCGCGGCCGGCCATTCCTGCCAGCGCCATCTGACTCAGCGCGGTTCCCGAGGAGCCCGACATCGACTCCGCGGCGGCGACCGCCGGCAGGGCGGGAAGCGTTACCGCGGAAGGCTTGACCGCCGGTGTGGCGATGGTCCAGCTCGGCGGAACCGACAGGCCGCCGACGTGGTTCGCGTCGGCGAGACCGGCCGACAGCCGGGTGGGCACGGTGCCCTTCGGCAGGTTCAGCAGCGGGGCAGGGAATGCCTTCACCGGTGCGGGGCCTTCACCGGGCCACTGCTGCTCGCCGTTCCAGGCGCTGACGATCTTGTCGGTGTGGGTACCGGTCAAGGCGCCGACCACGTCGAAGGGGAGTGCGACCACGCCCAGGCTGCCTAGCGGAATGTCGGCGGTGAACGTCGCGATAGCAGCCGGCAGATCGGCGAATACGGCGATGAGGTTACTGATGGTAGTTAGCGGGTCGCCCGCGGCTACCGGCGCCGCGGCGGCGCTCTGGAGCGCGGACGGCACGGCGGTGAAGGCCTGCTCGAGAGTGGACTGGACATTGCCCGCGGCGGAGCCGGCGCCAAGGTCGACCGCAGCCGACTGGTTAGCCGCGCCCGTCGGATTGGTGTTGTGTTGTGGCGGAATGAAAGACGGCAACTGGGTCGCGGTGGCCGAGGACGCTGCATAGCCGTACATGGCCGCGGCATCTTGCGCCCACATCTCGGAGTATTGCGCTTCGTTCGTGGCGATGGCTTGGCTGTTGCGGCCGAACAGGTTGGTCGCGATCAGCGTCGCGAGCACGCTGCGGTTTTCGGCGACCATCGGCGGCGGAACCGTAGCCACGAAGGCCGCCTGGTAGGCCAAGGCCGCCAACTTCGCCTGGACGCCGGTCTCTTCGGCCTGGGCGGCGGTAGCCCGCAGCCAACTCACATACGAGGCGGCCGCGCCGGCCATCGACACTGACGCCGGACCCATCCACGAACCGGACGTCAACCCGGAAACGACCGAGTGATACGAGTCGGCGATCGCATGAAGTGCACCGGCCAGCGCATCCCACGCCTGGCTCGCGGCCAACATCGGTACGGCGCCAGCACCGGCATACATGCGGGCGGAGTTAACCTCCGGCGGGTAATTCCCGAAATCCATCTACTACCTGCTGCCTGCGACGTGTGATTGTTAGGTGGTGTAGTCGAGGCGGGTCATCATGCCGGCCGCCTGGTGATAGGTGTTGTGGCAGTGCAGCATCCACACGCCGGGATTGTCGGCGGTGAGCTCGACGGTCACCTTCTGCTTGGTTAGCACGCTGACGGTGTCTTTGCGCGCCCCGCGGCTGCCGTCAGGTTTGATTACTTGGAAGGTGTGGCCGTGCAGGTGCATGGGGTGCCACATTCGGGAGCCGTCGTTGGCGAATGTCAGCGCCGCCCGCTGCCCTTGCTTGACGGTGAGCGGCCGGCCCTGTGGGTAGGGCTGACCGTTGATGGTCCAGACGTAGTTGATCATCGAACCGTTGAGGTCAGCAGACAAACGCGTGTCGGGTCGCGCCGATCCAATATCTGCGGCCGGGGTTGCGGTGAACACGTCGACCGTGCCCACCCTGGCCTGCAGTTCGGGTGGCTGATAGGCCGGGTCGGGCGCGCTACCGGCACCGGTGGACAGGATCGCTCGAGCAAGCGCATCCTTTCCTTCGGCGAGCGCCACCAACGGAAAGACGCCGTCACCGGCGGTCACCACCGCGTCGTAGCGTTCACCCATCCCGACGAGCAGTGCGTCGACGATGGTTGGTTGCACGGGGTAGCCGTCGGTGTGGGTCACCGTCATCGGGTGGCCGGCCAACGCGACCGGAAGGCCGTGTCGGATCCGGCGTTAATGATCCGCAACCGGATGCGCTGACCGGGTTTGGCGTGAAACGTGCTGGGCGAAGCCGGGATACGCCCGTTAACTAGGTAGAACGGGTAGCTGACGTCGCCGGCTTCACCGCCCAACAGTGCGCTGGTGCCTACCGCAGGTGGGCCGGCCATGGCACCCATGTCGGGCATGTCGCGAGTGAGGGCCGGTGCTGGCCTGCGGAGGTCCTCGAAGATCTGTTTCGGTGATTTGCCGACCCCGTCGGACCAGTCGTCGACGACGACGATCCATTCGGCGTCATAGCGGCCCGTCTCGCCCGGGTCATCGACGATCACCGGGAGGTACAGGCCGTAGTCGGCGTCCAGACCGGTGTGTGGATGCGCCCAGTAGGTGCCGGGGTGGGGTACGGAGAATCGGTAGGTGAAATCGAGGCCCGCGCCGATATCCGGTGTGGCCGGCGCGGCACCGTCCATGTCGTTGCGCAGGGCGATGCCGTGCCAGTGCACCGAGGTCGAGCGGGTTAGTCGGTTGGCGACGGTGACGGCGACTTCGTCGCCGACGTTGGCTCGGATCAATGGCCCGGGAACGGTGGTGCCATAGGCGAGCGTGCGCACGATTGGCCCGCCCAGGTCGATGGTCGCTGGCTGCGGGGTCAACGACGCGGCGACCGTGCGCCCGGTATGGGGCCGTGCGGCCTCAGCGGTGTTGATGGCGGCGGCAAGACTGCCGGTCGGGGCGGGGGAGCGCCCGCAGCCCGCCAGGGTGAGCCCCGCGGCGATGGTGGCGGTCACAAACCCTCGCCGGCTCAAAGCAGTTGGTGGCGATGGTGATTCGGTCGCGGTCGATACGGGCGTAGGTCGCTGACGACTCATCGTTGATCTGTGTTCGGGCTCGTCTCATCGTGGCCGCGCGCCGGTCGGCTTCCGGACGACTCATCGGGTGCCGGTGTGCACTCGCTGTGCGGGTGCGGATCGCTCGTAGCGCCGTGATGGTGGTGCTGGTCGGCAGTATCGGGGGAGCCGCCCATCATGCGCAGCATCGGGATACCGCCGGAGGTGACAAAGCGGGCCACCAGCGCGGCGGCAATCAGCAGGAAGACGATGTTGAGCCAGGTGGTGTAGTTCCACGAGAATTCGGCGCGCATCACGGTGGCGTTGCGCGCGGTCGGGATGAGACCCGTTGCGCCGAAGAGCAATTCAACGAGATAGCCCGCTGCCACCATCGCGGCGTAGAAGGTGCCCAGCAGGGTGAACATCATTGCGGCGCCGTAGTACTTGCGGTAGATATTCAAGATCGGCAGGATCAGTAAGTCGGCGAAAACGAAAGCGATGACCCCGCCGAAACTGATGCCACCGTTCCACAGCACCGCCGCGAGCGGCACGTTGCCGATCGAGCACACGAACGACCCGATGGCGACCAAAGGACCCACGATCGGTCCCCACAGCGGCGAGATCGCCGGATGCTGGGTGAGGAAGAATGTTTGCCAGAACGATTCGGGCACCCACGCGGCGATGGCGCCGGCGATCAGCAACCCCAACACGAGGTCGCGCAGGATCGCGGCCCATTCCATGACGAAAATATGCGAGATCGCCGTGAAGCCGTCACGCGACCCGACACGGCGCCATAGTGAACGATCGCCCTGTATCGACATGTCCATGGCCGCGTGGCCTTCCATCGACCCGACGACCCCGAGGCTGGCCTGGCTGGCGGCGGCCTCGATCAATCGGGAGCGCACACACAGCCGAAACAGCACCGCGAGCACGACAATCATCAGCGGGCCGCCAACGAATTCGGCGGCGGTGAACTGCCAGCCCATCAGCAACGCCATGATGATGCCCAGCTCGACGACGAGATTGGTGGATCCGATTTCAAAGGCCATCGCGGCGGTGAAGTTCGCGCCCTTGCGAAACAGCGAGCGCGCCAGGGCGACCGCGGCATAGGAGCACGACGACGATGCCGCGCCGAGCACGGTCGCGACGGCCAGGGTGCGGGGCCGGTCATCGCCCAGCAACGCGACGATCGTCGAGCGCCGCACTGCGGCCTGCACCACCGCCGACAGCGCGAAACCCAGTATCAGGGCCCACAGGATCTCCCACGTCATCGAACCCGCCAGCGCCAACGCATGGCCGACCGCGCCCACCAAAATCACCAGCCCCTCCCCGTTGCTCGACACCGCCAGCGCGACCAACGTATACCCCTCCAGGGTATCGAGTCAACGGGGAGTCCCGTGCGCGTACGTGCACTCCCGCCGCCGCACGCTCGGATCACAACCTCGCCGATCGGATGGACCGGCGACGTCGCGCAACTCGGATGCTGCTGGAGGAAATACCGTGCGGGGCAACACGATCTACAGGCTCAAGCGCGGCCCTGCAGTTCGGTCAAGCGGCTGGGTGTCTGCGGTCAAAACCGCGCCGGCGAACGGGCAATGTCGGTATCCCTGTTCTCACAAACGGCTGCCGGCGGTGAGCGCCCAATTAGTTCGCTGTGAGCTCCACCACCTTGCCGGTGCCGTTGTCAGCGACAAGTACTTTCTTTTTTTGGTGCCCACCGCAACGGCCACTGGGTGGTCGCCGGTGAATGGCAGCACCGAGGGGGCAATCGACCCGGGATCCAGCTTTACCACCTTGTCGCCCTCGTGGTCTGTGACGTAGACAGCGTCGGCGGAGTCCACCGCGATACCCGAAGGCACAGTGAGGCCCGTGATGGGCAGCACGGTCGGAGTGCTCGACCCGGGATCGACTTTCAGCACCTTGTCGTTGTCGGAGTCGGTCACATAGACGGTGCCGGCGCCGTCCACGGCCACACCATCTGGATGATTGAGGCCGGTGAACGGCAGATCAGTTTGTGTGTTGGACTTGATGTCCAGCTTCACCACTCGGTTGTTGCCCCGGTCGGCGACATATACGTTGCCGGCAGCGTCCACCGCGACCCCTTGCGGGAAATTGAGGCCGGTGAACGGCAGCTCTGCCGGGGTTTGCGACCCGGCAGCTAGTTTCACCACCCTGTTGTTGAAGTCGGCGACGTACACCGTGCCGTTGGCGTCTACCGCCAGACCCTGCGGCTGGTAAAGGCCGGTGAACGGCAGCACGGCCGGGGCTTGCGACCCGGCAGCCAATTTCACCACCCGCCCATACATTCCCTGACTGGTGACGTAGACACTGCCAACGGTATCCAGCGCTACCCCGCCCGGGGAGAAGGGAAAGTCGAGCCCCGCGAACAGCAGCTCCGATTGACCCGACGCCGACTCCGACGAGTGCGGCCTCCGCGCGACGAAATAACCGGCGACACCGACGGCAACAACGACAAGCACGGCGGCAGCGCCGACGAGGATCCGCGTGCGTTTGCGGTCGGGCTGCGCGTCGGCGCGTGGTGATTGGCTAAAGCCCGTCGCGCCGTCGGTGTGTGGGTTGTGAGGCCGGCTGCGCCAGCTGCCCATGTCCGCGACAGGCGGTGTCCGCCCCGGCTGGGCAGTAGGTGAACTTGACATTTGTGACCACGCCCTGGCCTGGGTGAAAGCGTCGGCGTTGGTCAGCCCGGCGCCTGTGGCGTCGGTCGGCAGCGTCGCTTTCTCACCGCGCTGCACGATCGCGGCCGCCTGGCCCTGCTCAGTTGCGGTGAGTGCTTCGTGGGCGGCGGAGGCCAGTTCCCCGGCGCTGCGATACCGCTCTGCGGGGCGTTTTGCCATGCCTTTGGCGATCACCGCATCCAGAGCCACCGGAACCATTCCGGGGCGCAGCTGGCTGGGCCGCGGGGCAGGCTCTGTTAGATGCGCGCCGACCGCCCTTTCGATGCTGTCGGCCCGATACGGAGGTGACCCAATCAGACACTCCGCCAGCACACACGCCAGCGAGCAGACATCGGCACGATAGGTGATTTCGCCGCCGGTGAAACGCTCCGGGGCCATGTAGTTGACGGATCCCATCACCGTCCCGGTGTGGGTCAACGCCGGATCGGCTGCGGCGCGGGCGATGCCGAAATCCACCAGGTAAGCGAAATCGTCGCCAGTGATGAGAATGTTTTCCGGTTTGACATCGCGATGCGTCACACCGCTGGCATGTGCAGCATCCAGCGCGGCGGCGATCTGTCGCACGATGGCCACCGCGCGTGGAGGCGTCAGCGGACCCTCGGCCGCCACCATGGTGTGCAGCGAAACCCCGTCGATCAGGCGCATGTCCAAATACAGCTGGCCGTCGATCTCGCCGTAATCGTGAATGGGCACCGCATGCGGCTCGGTCAGCCGTCCGGCGGCATCGGCCTCGCGTTGCATCCGTTCGCGAAACACCGGGTCGGCGGACAAGTGCGGCGAAATCAGCTTCAGTGCCACCACCCGGTGCTTGCGGGTGTCCTCGGCCTCATATACCTCGCCCATCCCGCCGCGACCGAGCAGCCGCAGCAGCCGATAGGGCCCGAAAAGCGACCCTGCCCGCGAACCCGCCTCACTGCTCGGCATCGAACTCCTTCATGTCATCACGAGATGGCGTTCACCGCTGTCGTCAGCCGCGACTGGAGCCAGCCCGGCGGCGGGATGGACCCATATTGGGCCAAGCCATCTTGGCCCGGACCGATCATCGCCTGCAGGAATGCCCGTACCGCAGTTCCCGTCGCCGCCTCGGGATATTTCGAGCACACGATCTCATAGGTCGGCTCCACGATCGGGTACGCACCCGGCTGCGTCGGCTTGTAAAACGATGACGTATCCAACACCACGTCATTGCCTTGGCCCGTGATCCGGGCCCCGGCAATTGTTTTGCCGGCCGACTCGGCAGTGATGGACACCGCTTCGGGACCCGCGGATGTCACGATCCGGGCCATGTTCAACTGTTTACCCAAAGCGAACGACCACCCGGTGTAGGTGATCGATCCGTCGGTGGTTTGCAGGCTGGCCGTTACTCCGTCATCCCCGTCGGCGCCGGCACCGACGCCCCCGTGGAATGTCTCGCCGCGGCCTCTACCCCAGGTGCCGGCGGATGCGGCATCGAGGTATTGCTGGAAGTTGGCTGAGTTACCGGATTGATCATTGCGGTAGATGACTCGAATGGTCATTGAGGGCAGGTGGGTGCCTGCATTGAGCGCTTTGATTGCGGGGTCATCCCAGCTAGTAATGCCGCCGTTGAAGATCTTCGCCATCGTGGGCGCGTCCAGGTTCAGCGAAGTCACGCCGCTGACATGATAGGTGACCGCGATTGGTTGAAACAGGGCCGGCAGTTCCCACGCGGGAGACCCACATCGCGCCGCCGCCTTATTGGGCTCGCCTGTCGACGGGTCCATTGGCACACCGGAGCCCGCCAGGTCAGCGTCGTTCTTGATGAACTGCTCCACGCCGGCGGCGGAGCCATTTGCGTCGTAGTCCAGCGCGTGACCGGGACACGCGCGGGAATAGACGTAAACAAAACGCTGGACCGCGTTCTGCTGTGCGGTAGCGCCCGCTCCGGCAAGTTCCTTCTTACCGCCGCATTCCACTTTCACCGAGGATCCCGAAGGATTGGTCGTCTTGGCGCCGCACGCCGACAGAATCAGTGCGCTAACCACTAAAATACTTGCGGCCCCTGTTCCGGTGGATTCCACAGAACTCCAATCTCCCACGCGGGGGTGACGTCCGAAAGAATGTCGAATTATTAACTTTCCTTGTTTGCTCATTAGCATACGGGCGGAGGCATCGCGTGTTTTGACTCGCACGGATCGGTATGAGCGACGCCGGGGATGAATTATCGCGTAACGTCTCGTGCAGAATTTTCGGTTGGCAAATGCTGGATCAGCAGGCAAGTTGCGCTCAACTTGCGGCGCGTGCCGAAACGCGTGCGGTTCACGGTAAGAGCGCGACGCTCAGCTCATTGGCCGAGGGTCACTCGCTACTGACGGTGCTGTCATCATATACCCCTATGGGGTATATGTCAATATAGAATGCCGCATGCGTACGTGGCGACTCCCGCCACTGGGTGACGGGTCAGAACCCCTGCTGGCCGGAGTGCGCGGGGGAAGTGTGGCAGCGCGGGAGCGCGGTTGCCATTGCGCTCGCGCATACCCAGCCGGGGTATGGTCGGGTAGACTCGCCGGGTGGCCAGCGCACCGGGGTACTCAGGGGGCAAGCGCAAGTATGCTGCGCGGCTGAACCGAGTCGAGGGTCAGGTGCGCGGCATCGCGAAAATGATCGACGAGGATAAATACTGCATTGACGTCCTCACCCAAATCAACGCCGTCAACAGCGCCCTGCGGTCGGTGGCGCTGACTCTTCTCAACGATCACCTCGGCCACTGCGTCACTGAGGCGATCGGCGACGACGCCCAGGACGCGGAGGCGAAAATCGCCGAGGCCTCGGCCGCGATCGCTCGACTCGTTCGATCGTAGTCAATTGCAGCGATTTCGCGCCGGCCGCGGCAAACCGTCTGGTGGCGTGCCCATTCAGTGCTCTGGTGCAGGACGTCGGTGACTGCATCGACCAGTAACTCGGCACGTTCGATCGTGCCGAGTCGCCGTCGATCACGCCATGTGGTGGTTGCTCTGCGGTGCGCACCGCGGGGGTGTCGTGAAGATCAGTTTCGCGATCGGCGGGCAGGCGATGTGCTGGGTCTGCACGCCATCGCGGCAGACGAAGTACGCATTGGCGTCCTTGGGGTCCGGAAGGTAGCGGACGTCGCGGCCGCCGGGGCAGGTGACACTGTGGGCCGCGGGCGGCGGCGCCGGTGACGCCTGGGCCGGCGAAGCACCCATGAGGGAAATAAGGCCGAGGCCGGCGGTGATGAGGCCGCTGGCGGCCAGGTGTGTGCTGTGCATGATCGTCCTTCCGTGCCGATGACTCCTGGTGGTGATCCGGACAGGGCTCGACGGCGCTCCGCGGGTCTCAACGCGAGATGCTCGCCCCGAGGGCGGATTTCGCGTCGTCTCGCCATATCACGTTCACCGTTGATACTATACCCCGGTATGGTATGACACTAGGGGTTTCCATTCCGATCGGATAACGGCGAGCGGCCGTGGCGCGGTGTCGGTGAGCGGCTTAAAGGCCGCTTTCGCTGCTAGCGAACAGGTCGGTGTGGAACCGTGGCCAGAGCAGGACGGCGGTGACCAGGCTTTGCTGTCCCGAAGGCGTTACTCACCACCGATGTCCTAGCCAAACCACACAGCAATCAAGGTTTTGCCGATGCGGACTGCGCCGAAATGTTTGCGTAGATACCACCGCGATACAGCACTACGCGGCTCATCCCGGCGTCGATCACGACGTTACTGCTAGCTCCCTTCACGGCGTTGTCGACGGTCCGTGTTCCGGTTTCGCCGCCGCCCCGGCAATTTCCGCTAAGCATGATCGCGCAACGCCGCCGAGAGGCCTCTCGCTGCCGCCGGTCTAGGCCACCGCGACAGACCGCACCCCCGTCAAGGCGGGGAAATGGCCGCCGGCGACGGCAAATTTCAGATCAGCCCATCGAGGGTCAGTCAGCGCGTTGCGGGGGCAGACCGCCCTCCGCTGACATTCGTCTCGATAACGTCTCAGCCCCGCCTTCCGCTTTACCAATACGGTAGGGGGGTATAAGCTCGAAGGTATGGAGGTGTTTCCCGGGGCGACTCCGACACCACAGGTGTCGGAGTCTGGGTGGACGCAGTACGGTCAGCACCGTTCATCGTCTCACCTACGGCCTCGAACGCCGCTCACCGCGGTATCGACCATCGTGTTCGCGGTCGCGTCCGTGCTGTTCACGCTCATAGGCATCGGTGCTCATCACAGTGAGGAATCCGACCCTCACACTCATCTTGCGGCGCACCCGTTGCTGTCGTCGCTGGGTGGGGAGTTTTCCGTCGACGGAGCTCACGCCCACCTCAGCGATGGCTCGCACCCTTACCACCCAGAGCAGCTCGCCGCCGCGGTGCTGCCACGCCCGGTGACCGATGGGGTGCTGGCATCGGGTGCCGTGTTCACGGCGTTGACCGTTCCGGTTGGTGTGGTCCCGGCGGTGGCTTTGGCCGGACGTAGTCCTCCTCCTCGAGCGCATAGCAGCATTTCTCGTCACGATCGGTTACTTCAGCTCTGCCTCTCGCGCCGCTGACCGGTCAGCGTCAGCCCGTTGTGCTCAGCCACGACGGACGGTGATTGCCGACCATTGTCAACGGCCGCGCTCGCTGCCGCGGCCCCGCTGTCAGGCGAGGACCCATGAACAACCTGCTACCTTTTCACGCGCCCGCCATGCTGGACCAGCGCCAGAGCGCGCATTCGCGTGACCGGCTAATCGGCCAGGGTGCGCGATCAGCCCCTCATCAGTGCGGGCCCAGCTGCGATACGTGCCGCCCGGCACCCGAGAAATACCGTCGGGTCGGAGCGATGGTCGGCAACACCCCGGTGCTGTGGGTATCGGATCCGTTTGGCTGCGGTGACCGCGGATTTTGGGCCAAATTAGAGGGCGCCAACCCCGGCGGCATGAAAGACCGTCCAGGCATGCACATGGTTGAGCGTGCCCGGCTGCGCGGCGACCTGATGCCCGGCGCGCCCATCATCGAATCAACCAGCGGAACACTGGGACTGGGATTGGCGCTAGCGGGCATGGTGTACGGCCATCCCGTCACCTTGGTCACCGACCCCGGGTTGGAACCCATTATCCAGCAGATGCTGCGCTCGTACGGCGCCCGCGTCGACGTGGTCGCAGAACCGCACCCGGTCGGCGGCTGGCAGCAAGCCCGCAAGGACCGGGTCGCCGAACTGCTGGCGACCGAGCCGACCGCGTGGTGCCCTGATCAATACAACAACCCCGACAATGTCGACGCCTACCGGCCGCTGGCCGAAGAGCTGCTCGACCAGCTCGGCGACATCGACGTGCTGGTGTGCTCGGTGGGTACCGGCGGTCATTCGGCCGGCATCGCTCGGGTGTTGCGCCGCGCGAACCCCGCTCTGCAGCTCATCGGCGTCGACACCATCGGTTCGACCATCTTCGGGCAACCGGCCAGTACGCGACTTATGCGTGGACTGGGGTCAAGTATCTACCCCCGCAACGTCGATTACAGCGCCTTCGCCGAGGTGCATTGGGTGGCTCCGGCAGAAGCGGTGTGGGCGGCCCGCACCCTGGCGGCCACTTACTACACCAGTGGTGGCTGGAGCGTCGGCGCCGTCGCGCTGGTGGCCGGCTGGGCGGCTCGCAACTACCCCACGGGCACCCGCATTGCGGCGGTGTTCCCCGACGGCCCGCACCGTTATTTCGACACCATCTACAACGATGACTACTGCCAGCAGCATGGGCTGCTTGACACCGAGCCGCCCGGTGAGCCCGAACACGTCGACAGCCCCACCCAAAGCGTCATCAAGCGGTGGACACGCTGCACCACCGTCGTTGACCCCACGACGCTCATCGCGCAGCCGATCACCGAATCACGCTGGCCGACAACGGTTTTGGATTCGGCTGCCGGTGGTGGTGTCAGCATTTCAGCCTAAGCCCCTTGGGCACCGCTCAAGGACTCCGCGCCCATACACACCGATCCGCGATTGGTCGGCCTGTGCACAAACCACAGAAACGGACACCCACTCCATGAACTCAGCTGCGCCCAGTCAACCAGTCCAGTGCATCCTGTCCCGCGAGAAGGTGGCGTTGCCGGTTTTGACTCACAGCGATCTCGCCGACATCCCCCTCGCCCCCGCCGATGTCATCACAGCGGTACGAGGCGCCTATCTGCGTGTGGCCGAGGGCTCGTCGGTGGCCCCGCCCAAAATCATGATGCGCTCGCCCTATCGCGACTCGGCAGCCTATGCGATGCCCGGCTATGACGGTGGGCTCCAGGTCAGCGCGTTCAAAGACTATTACATGCAAAACGATTGCGGCAAAAAGGAATACATCACCATCACCCTCTACGACGACACAGAAGGTGTGCCTATCGCCTTCATGGACTGCTCGCGAGTCACCACCTTGCGCACCGCTGCCAGCACCGCGTTGATCGCGCGCGCCTGCGCCACCCCGCAGGCGCGCACCGCGCTGGTGGCCGGCTCCGGGGCTCAAGGGCGAGAAACGTTTCCATTCCTGCTGGCCGCTCTTCCTGACCTCGAACGGTTGATGTTGTTCGCCACTCATCCCGACGGAATCGCTTCGGTGCGTGCTTATCTGCGCGACAACCATCCCGACCGCGATGTCGACGTGGTCACCGATCCCGAACACGCCGCCGGCGAGGCCGATGTGATGGTGGCGACATCAGCTGGTCCGGCTACCGAAACAAAACTGCGCACCAGCTGGCTCAAGCCAGGCGCGGTGTTCATCTCCGTCAACGGGACCGGAGTGCACCCCTCGTCGCTGCGTGATGCCGACTACAAGATGGCGACCAACGCCGGCCAGCTGGCCGTCACCGGTCGACGGTTCGCCGGTGACGACGGTTCACTGATGCTTGATGCCGAGTTGCCCGACGTCCTTGCCGGCACGGTACCCGCGCGGCACGAACCCACCGACCGGGTGTTTGTGTTCAATAGCGGGATGGCCATCACCGACATTCCGGTGGCTCACGCGTTGGCTACCCAGGCCATCGCCCGCGGGCGTGGACAGGAGGTCCGTCTGTGGAGTTGACGTCGCACCCTGTATCCCTGCCGGCCGCCCCCGTGGCCTGGTCGCGCGACGTGGCCGCTCATCCGACCTTGCTCGGCGACATTGCCCACGGGGTCGGGGGCCCGTTTCATGTGGTGCACCCGCCCCAATTCGGCGACAACCTGCGGACGTTCACGGACGTTCTCGATGGTTCAGGGGTACGCGGGCGGGTGTACTTCGCGAAGAAAGCCAATAAGGCGGGTTGCTGGCTGTCGGTATGCGCCCACACCGGCGCCGGCGTCGACGCGTCCAGCGCCGCCGAGCTGGTTCACGCGCTGAGCCGCGGTGTGCGAGGCACCGATATCGTGATCACCGGACCCGCGAAAAGTGAGCAGCTCCTGTGGCTGGCGGCACGCCACGGGTGTCTGATCGCCATCGACGCACTCGACGAGCTTGAGCGCCTGCTCGCACAAACCCCTCATAGCGAACCAGCCCGGATCCTGCTGCGCGTGCTCCCTGAGGCAAACCCCGACAGCCGATTCGGGTTGGGTGCAGCCGAGCTAGATGCGGCGCTGCAGCGCTGCATGACGCAACGCTTCCAGGTCACCATGGAAGGCTTCTCGTTTCATCTGAGCGGCTACGAAGTCACACCGCGGGCACAACTGGCCGACCACCTGCTCGATCGTCTCGTTGCGGCGCGCGCACAAGGCCTAGCAGCGACCGCCATTTCGATCGGCGGCGGGTTCGCGGTCAGCTACGTTGACGCCGACACCTGGGCCCGGTTCATGCGTGATCGCCACGAGTCGGACTTTCACAGCGGCAAAACGTTCACCCACTTCTACCCCTACCATCAGACCCCGACCGGAGCGCAGATGCTTAGCGCCATCCTGCAAACCCGCACCGGCAGCGGCCACCGCACGCTGGGCGAGCGGTTCGCCGCCACCGACACCACGCTGCTGGTCGAGCCCGGGCGCGCCCTGCTCGACGGGGCCGGGTTCACCGTTTTCCCCGTCCAAGGCTTCAAGCGGCGAGGCGACTACGGCATCATCACCGTCGACGGGGTGAGCATGAGCATCTCAGAGCAATGGAAATCCAGTGAATTCCTGCCCGACCCCGTGCTGTGGCCGGCCTACGCCGACAAGCAGGTCTCGACCAGCACACCGGTGCGCTGCTGCGTTGCCGGCGCCAGCTGTCTGGAATACGACATGCTCACCTGGCGCAAAGTCCTCATGGCGCGCGACCCACGCCACGGAGACCTGTTGATCTACCCGAACACCGCCGGCTACCAGATGGACAAAAACGAATCCGAATTCCACCAACGCGCGTTGCCCCCCAAAATCGTTGTGGCCTGCGACAACCTGGGACGACTACGTTGGCAACTCGATGACCACGCCGCCCGCCCGTGAATGTGTCTGCGGTGCAATCGAGCCGTAGAGCGCGGGTAGGACGACTCGCATCAACGAGCCGTGAGCTCGCGGGATTAGCGGCCCCGATCGCTGGTGTGCAATTCACCCAAGTCGCTTTAACCACCACCGATTTGGCGGTCATGGGTGTGATCGGCGTGCACGCCATCGCCGCAGGCGGGCTGGCAGCAGCCCTCTACAATCTAATGCGCACAATGAGCGTCGGGGCGGTAACCGCGGTAGGCAACCTGATCGCCGACGCCGCCGGCCGGGGCGAAACACGCTCAGCAAGTGCCAACCCCGACACGCAGAGCCAACGAGAAATACGGCAGATCACCCGATCAGCGTTCTCCATCGCCACCGCGACAGCGCTGCTGCTGGGTGCTGCGTTGATCGGGCTGAGCTACCTGCTACCCCTTTTCGGGCTCGACACCAGCGTGCTCACCCTCGCCAGGCCGATGATGATGACGTTGGCGCCCGGCCTGATTCCGATGATGTGGCTCAACGTGTTACGTCAATTCTCCGTCGGCATGCGGCGACCCGGGCCTCTGCTGGCAGTCAGTGTCGGCTCCATCGCCGTCAACGCGGCGCTGGACCTCGCCTTCATCTACGGCCCGCTGGGCATTCCCAAGCTCGGCTTGGCAGGTGTCGGATTAGCCACGACGCTGGTCCAAGTCGCGACCGTGGTCGCCTTCTACCTTGTGCTGCGCCGCGACCCTCAGCTCGCTCCACTGCTGTCCGGGGACGGCTGGACGACCGACTCCGGCACAGCGCGCCACATTATTCGTTTGGGGATCCCCATCTCATTGACCTACGGTTCCGAAGCCGGCATCACGTCGCTGGCCGCCGTAATCATGGGGGCCTTCGGTCCCATCGCGTTGGCCGCGCACAACGTCGTGACACAACTGACCCGAATCGCGTTCCAGATCAGCATCGGCCTATCCCACGCTGCGTCAATCCTGATCAGTCGAGCCGTCGCCCGAGCCGACCGAAACCAAGCCCAGCAGATCGCCGCCGTCACCCTCGCCCTGGGATGGCTGGTGACCGGGTGTCTGGGGCTGCTGTACGTGATCGCCCCGAACTGGGTCCTGCGCCCGTTCCTGGCACCGGCCGACGTCACCACCATCACATTCGCCAAAACCTTCATCCTGTTGGCGATCGCACAGCAAATCGTCGACTTCACCCAAAACATCGCCGTCGGACTCCTGCGCGGTATCGGCAACACCAAGGCGGGGCTCAGCGCAACCTCGATCGGGTATTGGATGATCGGGCTGCCCGCCATGCTGGTGCTGGCGTTTGCGGCGCACCTACACGGCGCGGGCATCTGGGCGGGTCTAAGCACCGGCTTCGCTGCCACCGCCGTCATACTCCTGCGCCGATTTCGCCGGGATCTGCGGAAAGACGCGCGCTCTACGTAGCGGCGCCGGCCGTCCACCGCGCTCAAAAGGCGAAGTAGCCGCTCACTAAAGTGCCACGTCCAATCTGCCTGCGCGGAGCTTAAAAAGCCCGCACCCCGCCGAACACGCAGGATGACCTCGGCAACTGTTGAGCGAAGCGCAATAGCATTGCTTTCATTCGAAAGCAGCACCACGCGATGCAGCTCGGCCTGTAGCACCCGCCAGCGCCGGGTCGTTCTGCCGTGTTGAACCACGAAGACCGATTTCGTGTAAACGCGGGGCGGCGAGGGGTCTACGACGTCAGCCCACGCGACGGTACCGGTTTCACGTTGCTGCGGCTTTGGGCGCCGTGCTCTGGAAACGCCGCAGCCGTAAGCTATTAGCGACCACACATGCGCTGGAAAACGCCATCGCTGCACCGGCCAGCATCGGATTGAGCAGGCCCAGCGCGGCGACCGGGATCGCTGCCGCGTTGTAGGCGAACGCCCAGAACAGGTTGACCCGGATCGTGTGAAGAGTGGTGCGGGACAGCCGGATCGCGTCAACGGCGCTGCACAGGTCCCCACGCACCAGGGTGATGTCGGCGGCCTCGATCGCGATGTCGGTGCCGGTGCCGATCGCCAACCCGAGATCGGCGAGCGCGAGCGCCGGGGCGTCGTTCACGCCATCGCCGATCATCGCTACGGTCTTACCGGCGGCCTGCAACCCGGCTACGACATCGGCTTTGTCTTGCGGCAACACCCCGGCGATCACCTCATCGATGCCGACCTGGGCGGCGATCTGGCGGGCGACCACCATGTTGTCACCGGTGAGCAGGATGGGTGTGAGCCCGAGATCACGCAGCTGCGAAATCGCCGCGGCGCTGGTCGGTTTGACCTCGTCGGCGACTACCAGCACAGCGCGGGCCTGCCCGTCCCAGCCGACGACGACCACGGTCTTACCTTGGTTCTCGGCATGAACTTTGGCCCGAGCGAGCGCGGCGCTGAGCGGCTCCGACCGCCCGGCCAGCAACGATTCCCGCCCGACCACCACAGCGTGCCCCTCGACGACCCCATGCACGCCCTGGCCTTCGATGCTGGCGAACTCCTCCGGCATAGGCAGAGCGCCGAACTGTCGCTTGGCCGCTGCGGCCACCGCCTGCGCAATAGGGTGCTCAGAAGCGTTCTCCACAGCACCAGCCAGGCGCAGCACTTCGTCGCGATCAGCGCCGGGCTCGGTGACTACCTGCGACAGCGTCATCGTTCCCGTCGTGACCGTCCCAGTTTTGTCCAGGACCACGGAGTCGACCGAGCGGGTCGACTCCAGCACTTCAGGCCCCTTGATCAGGACGCCGATCTGAGCGCCTCGACCGGTGCCGACCAGCAGCGCTGTCGGTGTGGCCAAACCGAGCGCACACGGGCAAGCGATGACCAAGACGGCGACCGCAGCGCTGAAAGCCACCGACACCGCTGCCCCCGCACCCAGCCACGCCCCGAGCGTGACGGCGGCGATGGTGATCACGATCGGTACGAAAACACCCGAAATTCGGTCGGCCAGCCGCTGGACCTCGGCCTTACCGGTTTGCGCAGCCTCGACCAATCTGGCCATCTGCGCCAGCTGGGTGTGCGCGCCCACGCGTGTGGCGCGCACCACCAGCTGGCCGCCGACGTTGACGGTGGCGCCGGTGACCGCATCGCTTGGGCCGACCTCGACCGGCACCGACTCACCGGTCACAGGGGATGCGTCCACCGCCGACGTGCCGGTAACGACAACGCCGTCGGTGGCGACTTTCTCACCCGGGCGCACGACGAACGTCTCACCCGTAGCCAGCGCCTCGATCGCGATCTTGGTCTCGACGCCGTCACGCAGGACCGACACCTCTTTGGCGCCCATATCGAGCAAGGCACGCAGAGCCGATCCCGCCCGGCGCTTGGAGCGTTTCTCAAAGTAGCGGCCGGCCAGGACGAACAACGTGACCCCCGCAGCGACTTCAAGGTAGATGTGGGACGCACCATCGGAGGGCCGCAACGTCACTTCGAAGGAGTGCTGCATCCCAGGCAGGCCCGCGGTTCCCAGGAACAGCGCGTACAGCGACCACCCGAACGCGCTGAGCGTGCCCACCGAAATCAACGTGTCCATCGTTGCCGCGCCGTGACGCAGATTGGCCCATGCCGCCGCGTGAAACGGCCACGCCGCCCACACGATGACCGGCGCGGCCAATGTCAGCGACGCCCACTGCCAGTAAGTGAACTGCAGCGCCGACACCATCGCCATCACGATGACCGGCACCGACAGCACGGCTGCACCCACCGTCCGGTTCCGCAACGACGTCAGATCGGCATCGTTGGCCCGATCGTCGCCAGCCGCTGCGGATTCGGTGGCCGAGGCCACCAGCGGTGCGGCGCGGTAGCCGGCCTTTTCGATTTCGTCGATCAGCCGCGCGGCGTCATAGTCAGCCGGAACCTCCACCGCAGCCTTCTCGGTGGCGTAGTTCACGCTCGCATGGACCCCGTCGAGTTTGTTCAACGCCCGTTCGACCCGATTGGCGCACGAGGCACACGTCATCCCGGCAATCTCGAACTCCCAGCGAGACCGGTGATCCACCGCGACGGACCTCTGCATCCTGTTTGCTTCTGTCATCGGGGTGGGTCCACGGCCAGGTCGCTCGGGGCACCGGGGCGAGCGGCATCGACGACGAAGTGCGCCGTGTGGACCTGCCCGTCGACTTGGAAGTCCAGGTACAGCAGGTATCGGCCCGCTGTGGGCACCTCGGCCATGAACTCGACCCTTGGCCCCCCTTTTTGGCCTGCTGTGGGCTCGTCGCCGTGAGGGTGCATGTGCTCGTACGCCAAATCGCCGTCGCGCAGCGCCACCAGGTGACCGAAGGCGCCCAGATACGGCTCGAGCGTGACCACCGGGCTGCCGTCGCGGACCACGGTGGCGGCCACGGTGCTCGTGGTGTCGGCGACCAATCCGCCGTCCAGCGACACCGTGAACCCATCCACCTGGTCGACGGTGCGGGTCGCGGTGTGCGGCGCGGGTACGAAGTCCCCGACCACCTCGACCGCGCGAGTCAACGTCACGGCCGCGGCGTCAGCGCCGTCGCCGGGCCGAAAATCGGCGAACACCCGATAAGTACCCGCAGCGTTCCACTGCCATGGCGTGGTCCATGCGCCGTTAGCGCGGTTCAACGTTGGGTGGACATGCCGGAACTGCGAGCCATCGGCGCGCACCACCACCAGATGCAGCGCTTTGTGATGACTGGAGCCGTAGTCGACCAGCGGCGCGCCGTCGCGGCCAGAAATAGCGAAGCTCAACTCGCCTGGGCTGCCAACATTTTCCGGCGCGGCAATCGGCGACAACACGTAGCCGTCCTGTTCCAGCGCCACCCCGGCCGACCCACCTCCAAGCGCGTCGTGATGGCTGTGCATCGCAGGCGGCGTGTGCCCGGTCGCCACCGCAGTATCCGGGGTAAGGGCCGCTGCCGTCACATAGCCCCCACCAAAGGCCACCAGCAGTGCGGCGCCGAAAACAGTAAGGCGGGCTGCAGTGTTCATCCGACCCGCACAGCCGTGTACCCGGCCGCATGCACCGCCGCCAGAATGTCCTCGTCGTTGACCGAGCCGTCGCCGCTGACGCGAAGTAAGCCACTGTCGGCGCTGACGTCCACAGCTGCGACACCGGACAGATGGCCCACCTCTTCGCGGATCGACATCTCGCAGTGCCCACACGTCATGCCGGCCACCCGATACTCACTCGTCACCACAGCACCTCCCTGCGCCCAAGCACTCGCTGAGCTAAGCGGACAGAGCCCCACCATACCCCCACGGGGTATGGTGTGTCGCGCCGTGGGCGCGCCACGCCATACCGACACATGAGGATGCGCCACTGCGGCCCCGCGCCACGGGCAACCGTCTGCGCAACGCCATATCGCGGCCCCAAAGCCGCGGCGACACCAGACAGATACACCCGACGGCTCCCCAGCGTTTCCGCGACCCGAGCGCGGAGACTTGTGCGGGCTGCCCCCTGACGGGCCCGTTCAGGGGGCAGCATGAGCGCGGCGAAAGCGGTCGCGCAGACCGATCGCTACGGCGAGAGTCACACACGCGCCGGCGGCCAACATGAGTCCGTGGTCACCGACCCGGTTCCCGATGAGCACCCCCGCTGCAGCACCTCCGACGAACAAGACCACGGTCGTCGTCAATATGACGACCTTCCCTTTATCCCCACTGTCCGGACTCGCGCGAGAACGGCGGCCCATTAAAAGACCAAGATCGGTCAGGGTCCCGGTGAAGTGTGTCGTACGAATCGGCATTCCTGGGACGTTCGATGACATCCCATTTTGCAGCCCACACGCGCTCGCTGCCAGCGCCGCCCTGACGATGGGGTGCTCAATGACCGCCGCCGCCGACAGCAGCGCGGCCTCGATCAGCAGAATCACCGCGTGACCCCGGCCCGCAAACGGCCGCGCGAACGCCAGCATCGCACCCGCGACGCTCGCCCCAGCAAAAAAGGCCAGCACAATCGCTGCGATCATCCGCCCCTGATAGAGGGCGGGATACGTGCTATGCATGCCGGCCTGAGTGGTCAGCGCTGTCAAATTCCCAACCGGAAAAGCCCACACCAACAACGCCACCGAATTCACGAACCCGGCAATGCAGGCCAGTGCCCCAATCAACCCCAGAACAGGCGCCGACGTCACACCGCCAGTCGGCGAAGTCGCCATCGTCAACCCATCCGCTCTTGACAAGAACATCAGCCTATACCCTACTGGGGTATAGTATGTGCCATGAAGGTGCACCGCCAAACCGTCGTCACAGCCGCGATGGTGATCGCTGCCGCGATCGACATCGCAAGTTCCGTTGTCGCGGCAACGCCAATCAGTGCCGACCACAGTGCGTTCAGCACCCTTAGCTCTGAGAGCAAAGGTGCACGGACACCAGGGCCTTGCGACCAGCCTGACGCCGTCAGTAGAGGAATCCGCGACGGCTACCAAGCATGGGACCGCGCACATCTTCCTCGCGACGACAGCGCAACGCATTCCTGATCTGAAGCCCGGTTCGGTGACGTGCAGTCGCTTGCGAAGCCCCCTGCACATGCTCCTGTCTGGCCGAAAAATGCAGAAAAATTTGACCACGCCGAAAAGCTGCTACGACAACAGATTTTCTAAATCGGCCGCGGCTGATGCTCCGTTATGTTCGGGCAACATCTCCGGGCGAATTAACCACTATTGTCGCGCACGTTTTCGCCGGCCATTGAGCACCGCAGCGCACTGCGGTGCAAAGAGTTACCACTCTACCCATAAAAAGCTGTTGTAACGCAACAAAACTCGGGCCGCGGCAGTCCGACGGTCCACGAACGAGCCAAACACTAACCGGCGGTCGCCGAGGATTGGCCCGTCTTCACGGGCCCTACACCGGCACGCAGATAGGTGGGTAGAGTTGGTTCGTCTGATGGATCAATCGTGCGCGTCCGCCCTCATCCGTCGACTCGAGTTACATCGTGTAACAACAATTAATAGGCAGCGTGAGACGATGATGTGTTAAATATGTTTGTCGATAACATCTTTCGCCACATGAAGTAGTTCGCATCCTACGACATTCGATATCGGTCAGCCGACACGATCGTCGGTGAAATTATTGGCACCCCGGGTGTCACCGTGACGAAATGATGGCCACAGTCGCCCCGCACAGGGCCTGGTCGCGACCCGATCGTCGATGGCCAAAAACGGAGTCGCAAAAGTGGACACGACGGTGAGACGAATCAGTGTGGACACGGAGTGAGACACCACGCAGTGCCGCACGTCAGAATGTCGCGAGTGGACACGGAATTTGAGAACTTACACGGATAGTTTGCTGATGACAACAGGCAGCAGCAGCGAACCCTCCTCGGCCTCGGCTTCTTGTGACCGAGGTCCGATCCCGCCGACGCTAATGTCTCAGCCAAAAGCGTTGACGTCACTCCGGGCGTCTTTCAGGAACGTCATCCGTAGCCGCGACATTTCTTTCGTGTCTTCGGCGATTGCTCTTAGCTTGGCTTGGTCTGCCGAGTACGTCTCCGCCGCGTAGGTAAGCGAGCTGCTCAGCAGACCTATCGTGTTGGACGTCTTCACGAGCCACTCGGTCGCGCTTTGCAGGGTTCTCTCGGACGCGACCATTTGGACGACCGCAAATTTGTCATTCATCGGAGTCATCGCATCTAGGAGGGACTGCATCGAGCGTTTTATGGATTCGACGGGGAGCAAGGAGTCGGTCTCGAAAGCCAATATGGTTCCGAAGCGGGCGATGCCGTTATTGGCTCTGACCATCTCAATTTGAAACTCCGCATATGCAACGCGCTGATTGGTGCGTCGGAACTCTTCGTCCGCCCGGCGGTCGTTGTAGGTCAGCGCCTCTCTCGCTTGCCGCTCGCTGGAACGCGTGCTGACATAGGAGGTTCCGGTGGACAGCAGCGCAACCACCAACGATAGGATGAGGCTGCCTAGGGCAATGCGGTAAGACCTGCGAAGCGCAAGAGCTTCTCGCTTCTCGACTCGATCAGAGAACCTCTGTCTATTCCCTGGCCTCAGCCGGAGCCTTGCCCATGACTTCACTGGCACACTGGCAGGCACCTTTTTCATGCGCGCAAATTAGCAGCCCATACGCCTGAAGCCAATATGAAGCCCTGTGCTGGCGTGTTGGCAGAACACCACCTTCGACGACGAGACGTTCGCGCTAAGGCCGTTGGCGATTGCGCTCGATAGGTCTGAGCCCGCGGGCTCGATGTAGGCACGGAATTGAGGTCCCAGCCGTTCGAGGGCGTCGTCGAGATCGCGGGCTCGCGACCTCCAGTCGTATCTGTGTTGGTTGGTGTGCGGCCGCGGATCAGCGGCGGCCTCGGTGATCTCATCGGTGATGGCCGGAAGCGTAATACAGCCTGCGTCGCAAGGGATCGTTTCTTTGTGTTTGACGTACTCACGCAGCTCTTCGAGCCAGCGCTCGTGTTGCTGAAAGATGTCGCGATTCTCATGCCGGCAAGGATTGACTCGCGGCCGACTAGCCGGTTGGACGCATCCTCGTACGGAGCGGACAAAACCTTGTCAGACTGGAGGGGTGGGGTCGAGTTTCAGCGCGCGAATTGCGCCGGGTGTGCGTGTCCGAGGTTCTTCGTCAGGGATTCGCACCAGTGTCGGACCCCGCGCAGCACGGGCCCATGTTGGGGGCGGGCCGACGACGATTAGTTCTGGCTTCGGCCCTTTCACCGCCTCCACTTCAGGCAGAAGAGCCTCGAGACAAACTCCCGCCAAGTCGAAGGTCAATGAGCCGACTGGTGCCGACGCGATATTCGGCACCCTGGATCTCGGGCTCGATATCGTTGTAGGACTCCTTGGATGGATGGAACGGGCGACGACTCGGCGGGAGGCTAAGGATCTGGCGGCCGAGAGTGAGCGCGCAGCAGAGCTGCTCACGAAGCAACACCTTCAAGAATTTCACCATGAGAAACCCCCAGAACCGCCTGTCACTCATCGGCGCTGGCAGAACATGTGGATGATCGACGAAGATGAGCAGGAGCGTTTACGCCTTGAGTACGAGCAGGCCGTGGCGCGCTGGACGCGGTTGAAAGCGCACGACCAGGCCGAGGTAATCAATACTCTCGACGCCGCGTTCGCCGACAATGCCTCTCATTCTGCATGTATTGACGCGAACCGGACCAGGCGCGGTCCCTATGTCACTTTGGTTGTGCACTTTCCCGGTCTTGAAATCGCTCAGGGCGTCGTGCTCAAAAGCCAGGCTGAAACGCGGCCGCGAAATCAGACGGAGATGACCGATTTGTACCGACAAGCTCTTGCCTCCACCGTAATCGCAACGGCAAAGGAAGCCTTCTCTTCTGCCCCTGCTGCAATCGAGGCTCACGTCATTGTTTTGCGCTACGACATCCGTGGCCGATTTAAGAAGCGACGGTCCGAGCTTGACGCTATCTATTCGGGCAGCTTCACACGGAGCATGCTTCAGCATGATTGGCAGAACACCCAACCTATCAATGCCGTACTCGGAGCCTCGAACGCGCGCGTCAATCAAGACAGCAAAGGGCGGCTAAAGCCACTAGGTCTGGATGCCGGCGAGGACGTTCAACGATTGGTAGAGCAACTGCGGGCTGTTTCCCAGGCGGGTCAAATCGGGTAGCGAGGGTGTGACAGCCGCCGGCAGATAAAGTCATTGCCGGGTCCTGGCGGTGGCAGCCAGCGTGAGACAAATCGAATGGTCGCACTTCAGAGCCACTGCATTTTTTGAAAGTGAATCGCCCTGGTTTTACCGGAGGCTCGGTGATGTGCCGATTATTCCCTCGTTCGAGGGCATCGAGGCGGTGACGCCCCCGTAGGCAAGTAGCTACAGAAACTAGTTTGCTGCTGCGTGAGCGGACGGCGCATCCTGAAAACAACGTTGCAGCTCGAAACTCACACTGGGAAACCTGGTCTAGGAGTACCTGTCGCGCCAAAAGTGGCGAATGAGGCAGACTCGGCATTGGGATGCCCAAACTGCAGCACACCTACGTCGATAGGGGAGAAAGCACGATGCGATCGGCCACTACCACCGGGCTGCTGCTGTTGGCGGCGCTGCTCGCAAGCGGGTGTGGTGGCCACGGCGCAACTAGCGACCCCACGCTCACGATCAGCCCAAAGGAGAACAGCTACCTTCAACGCGTCTCCGACCTCGGAAATGAAGGCAGCGGCGGAGGCGTTCCGAACCTTCAGGCGGACGAAGTGATCGCGGCCGGAAGGCTGTATTGCCAAGTCAAAGGAGAACACCAGAGGGAGCATTGGACGGTCGGCGACAGCGCCGCCCGGCAGGCGGTGACAGGGAAATACGGGCTCAATTTCCTGCAGCTCGAGGCGGTCACCGAGGCCGCTCTACAAATTTTCTGTCCTGAAACCTGAGCTCGACCGCCGCGGCGACATGCGTGGCAGCAAGGATCCGGAGCGGCGATCGTGGCGCCGCGACTTCATTGGACTCGTCCGCGCGTATGCCGTTCAGCGGAACTGCTTCGGGTGCGGCTACCGATGCGCGGGTGGCGGGCGGCGAAGGCTTTGACGGAGTCGCGGGTGTAGAGCCGACCTGAGGCCGGACGGACAACCGGTGCCGGGAAGTCCGGGTTTTCGGCGAGTTGGCCGGCGCGCTGGCGGGACACTCCGAGCTCGCCGGCGACTTCGGTGATGCCGACGAGGTCGAGGTTCATCGCGGCGGGATTGGCTGTCTCAGCGTGGAGAGCGGCGGTGTTCTGCACGAGGAGCCGGGTCGGTTTGAGCAGGCCGGTCGCGTTGGCGGCGTCGGCTAGCGCGCGCTCGGTCGCTGCGGCCAGCGTGGGTTCGGTGAGTTCACGTGCGATGTCGAGTCGACCGGTGTTGGGGTTGTAGGTGATGTCGCAGTCACTCAGCGCGGTCGACAGGGCCGCGGTGTCCTCGGGGGTGAGGGCAGTCGCGGTGTAAGTGAGCAGCGCTGTCCAGCTCATGAGGCAATGGTGACCCATTTTGGTTGACACGCGCAAGCTTTTGCTGGCGGCCAGCGCCGGGGGGTTGGGCGCCGCTACGCCAGGTGTGTCGGCCCCTGCCGTGGTTGTCGCAACTGTTCAAAGAGGTTAGCTGGAGGGACGAAACGCTTGAATGATGTAGCGGCCGTAAAGTTAGTTACTTGACAAACGCTAGTTAAGCGCGCGAGGATGAGTTTATGTCGACACCTTCGCTATTCATCACGGCCCAGGCCAAAGCGCACGACCGTGAACTCGCGACCGCCACTACTGCACTCCGGTTCGCGCTCGACCGGGTAGACAGCGCCGAGATGGGCGTGCACCGGGCCGCCGGGGACCGCACTGGGTATCACGGAGCTCGGCACGCGACCTGGGGTATGTCTTTGGCGGAGGCCGCCGACCAGGCGCGTGCTGTGGCGGCCGGCACTGTCACGATCACCGCTCCGGCGGCGGTGCGGATGACGCCACAAAGAGCGCAAGCTGCCCTGAAGGCCCACCGTGAGGCGTTGGACGCGGTGGGTGCCGCCCGGCTGGTGGTCGAGACTCTCGAGCAGGTGTGGCGTGACAATGGTCGATGGAGCCGGTTCTTCGTGGTGCCCGGCGGCCACATTCACAGCTCGACCGGTTGCCGCAGCCTGCATGTCACAACCGAGATCGGCTGGCTGCCTGAGCTTTCCGGAGAAACCGAGGCAGACGCGGTGAGCGCCTACGGGTCAGTGCTCTGCACGTACTGCTTTCCTTCGGCGCCGGTGGAATGGACCACCAAAGCTCCGAAGGCCGCCGACCCCGCCCAGTGCCCGGGTAGCGGCCACTATGCGCCCGGCGCCAACCTGCGGCTGTGCAGTCCTCGCGGCACCTGCCCCGAATGCGGCAGCACAGTCAGCGTCACCAGCCGCGGCAACGCGCGGAAACACCGGTCCGATGCCGCATGATTTCGCGTGCTTTCGTGTCCACGACCGCTGATAGGCTGCCGGTTATCGCGGTTTAGCCCCGTAACGATTTGTCCTGTACGACAACAGATTCGGGTCACAGTGCGCCGACGTGCGCGGTACCTGCTCGCGAAGGGAATGACTGACCATCATGACGATGCTCGATCACGGCGCCGCACCCGCGGGCCCTGTCCACCACAACGGGGTGCCCCACAACGGTCCCGCAGCGCAGGTGCAGGTATCGCCGCCCGCTGTGGTCGACCCGAGGGAGGCCGCGGTCGTTCGCGGGGTCATCGACGTGAAGGCGAGATCACGCGCGCGGGCTCGGGTGTGGTACTGGAGCTGGTTGTTGTTCGCGACGGTGATATCGCTGGGCGGCAACGTGATTCACGCGTGGATGGCGGCGCCGGCGTCGCATCTGAAGGCGCTGGCTTCGATGGCGGCCGCGGTAACCCCGCTGCTGCTGCTCGGGGCCACGCATTCGGTTGCGCTGCTGATCAAGAACCGTCGCAGCGAGTACCGGCGCGTCGATGCATATGTGTTCGCGGCGGCCCTAACGATCACCGTCGGCGTCGGTTCCCTGACCTTCGTGACGTCGTATTTTTCGTTGCGTGCGCTGATTCTGGCGCTCGGATTCGACCCCGGTCAGGCCAGTTTGTGGCCCATTCCGGTCGACCTGTCGCTGGTCTGCTTCACGTTGGCGTTGCTGACGTCGACTTCGGCGGACAACAGCGACGCCGCCGAATCGACGCGCACGCCGGCAGGCGGGTCCTCGTCGGTGCCGGCGGCGATCGCTGCCGGCAGTGGCCCCAGCTCGCCGGCGGAACGTCAGCTGTGGTGGGAGTCGATCGGTGCCGTGGTGCAGGAGCGGCACCCGGATGTCCGAAAGATCGCTGAGCTGCCCGCGGCGACGGTGGCCGATATTCTGCGGCGTCTCTATGACGAAGGGGACTCGCAGCGGGCCGTGTGCGGTTCCCTGGACGTGCATCACCGCGAGGTTCGGGCGATCAAGCAGACAGCCGATGACGTACTGGCTCGGGTGTTGCCCGCCGCCGACCTCGCGGCCTGAATCTCGCGGGTCGGATCTTAGTTCCAGAGGTTGTTGACCTCGTCGATAGTGCGCTCTTCCCGGTCGGCCAGATCGCGTAGCGCCTTGGTGATCTGGTCGAACGTGGCGGGTTCAACTGAGCCTGCGGACTGTAGTCGGTCGGCGAGTTCTCCTACCGCCTGCAGTGTGGCGCCGGATCGGTCGCCGGCCAGCGCGGTGAGCTCGGCGACGACGGCGGGCAGCACGATGTCGGGATCGTTGGCGCCGGACAGGACTGAGGCTGAGATCTCGTCGAGGCGCGTGGCCGCGTCACGGTACTGGCTGGGCTGCATGGTGACCATCCGTCGATGCTATGCCTGCCGATCGCCTTCGGCGGTGCCGGATTTGGCAGCCCGGGCCATGGACGGCCATGTCGTCCGATCGTATGACTCTGGCGGGTGGTTTCGGTGACGAAGTTGTGCGAGCGGTGGGTGCCGATTTACTGTGCTGGTAAGTGGTCAGTCACTAAGGGCGAGTAGGGCGGTGTGAGCAACGTGGCCGACGGCGATGTGGTCGGGATCAGATTGGTCACCGATCTGCGGCCCGTAGACGGCTCCGGGCCACTCATGTGTGGCTCCGAGTTAGTGGTGCAGGCAGCGACTGCGGCAGGTCTGATCTTGTGTGGTGCCGCGGTCAAGCTTCCGCGCGGATAGAAGGCTGGCGTTCTCGGCTAGGGAACGAGAGGGCCGGGCGGGGTGGAAAAGCGTGTGTGTGCCTTACCGTCAGGGCCGAGTTCATCGGTGACCATGTTGCCGCCCTGCGGGTACATCCAGCTGGTGGTAGCGGGGCCGCAGATCGAGTGGTCCGCGCCGGCACTGGGCAGGTAGCAGGTGGACGGGTCGCCGTCGATGGGCCCGGGTCTCAGCAGGGTCGTTTCGGCGCCGGTCTGCAGGTCCCTTTTCACGTAGTTGCCGTCTTTGTCGGTGTAGGTGACGGTGTCGGTTTCTGGTGGACACACCTTCGCGGGATCGGTGCCTTCGGGGCCGATGTAGCAGGGGGCGGGTTTGGGGTGACCGGGTGTGGGCTGGTGAGGGCCGACGTTCCCATCAGGGCGGTCGTTGTCGAAGACCACGGCCCGGGTGTTCCGCGCGGCCTGCTCGTCTTGATCAGTGTAGGTGGCGGCGTGCTCGGTGAGGCGCTGCGAATAGTCCTGGAAATCAGCGGCTTTGGCGAGTACGGGCTGTTCGGCTTTGGCCAGGCCGGCGGCGAGGCCGAGGGCGGTGGGGTACCCGATGAGTCCGTGGCTTTCACTGATGCGCTGGACTTCGGTGAGTGCGAGTGGGGACAGTTGCGCGACGCGGGTGGACAGCTCCCGGTAGTCGCCGGCGGCGTCGAGGAGGTGAGCTGGGTTGACGTTGAGCTTCGCCATGCGGTGACCGTAAAACCGGGGGTGGACACCGTCAAGAGAAACGCCTGCTCAACGAAGCTGGGGCAGGGCTTTGCGTGCGTCGGCGCAGCTGTGGTGGGCGGGCATGCACATCAGCTGGGTCGCGGCGAACAGGGCACTGGTCGGTTCAACGACCAAAACGATGGTCTTGTCGGCGAGGAGTCGGTCCAGGGCGGCGAAACCGGCGCTGTCGAAGTAGAACGCGGAGCTGAGGTTCACGACGAGGGGCCGCGGTCCGGGCAGGGCCTGAATGGCGCGGGTGAACTGGTCGGCGGAGGCGGCGTCGACCTCGCCGTTCACGGTCACTTCGATCGCGTGTGGTGCACTGTCGAGGGTGGTGGTGTGGAGTTGAAAGTGTTTGTCGGGCATGGTGATTAGCGTTCCGTATTGTTGGCGGCGTGTGCGGCCTGGTCGAAGGTCAGTGTGACGCGAGTGCCGGCGGCGCCGCGGTGGGTGCTCACGCGGTCGGCCATGCCGTTTATCATGGTCAGGCCGCGGCCGCGGTATTGCCCGCGTTGGCTGGCTGAGGAGTCCCCTGCCCACTGTCCGGGGTCGCTGATGGTGACCATGATTGCTCGATCGCGGTGGAACGCTTCTATCGACACGGTCTTGCTGGTGTCTGCCGCGCAGCCGTGTTCGATGGCATTGGAAAGTGCTTCGCCGGTCGCGAGCAAGATGTCGGTTTCGCGGCGGGGATCGGCGCGGGTGTCCGATAGCCAGTCGCGCAACAGGTGTCGCGCATTGAACATGTGGGTCAGCGAGGCGGGGATGACGGTGGCGAGGGTGTGCCCGGTGGTGTGACAGGGGCGTATCGCCAGTGCTACGACGTCGTCGGTGTAGCCGCCGGGTGGTGCCATCACCTCGAGCAGTTCGTCGCAGAGCTGGCCGGCGGGCAGGTGGGCGCGGCTGGCCGCGGCGGTTTGCAGGCGGGCGAAGCCGTCATCGAGGCTTTCCCCGGCGCGTTCAATGAGGCCGTCGGTGTAGAGCAGGATGGTGGCGCCGGGGCTGATGAGTTGCACCGCAGTGTTTTGCGGTAGCGGGGTGTCCCAGGAGCCCACAGGTGGGCGGCGGCCTCCGGTGAGGAACTGGGGCGGCTGATCATGGGTGAGGAGCAGGGGCCAGGGATGACCCGCGCAGGAGTAGCTGACGCGGGCGTGGCCGTCGGGTTGGGTTTCGATCACCGCGTAGCTGACCGTGGCGAACCGGGCGTTGTCGACAGTTAGGGCGTAGCGGTCCAGCGTCGCCAGCACCGCGGCGGGGTCGCTGTGGGTGAGCGCGATCGCCGATGCTGCCGTGCGCAGCCGGCTCATTGCCACCGCGGCGGGTAGACCGTGCCCGACGACGTCGCCGACAGAAATCGCGATCCGGCCCTCGTCGGGTGAAGGGGCGACGAGATACCAGTCCCCGCCAACATGCAGCGCTTCTGCGGAGGGTTGATAGACCGCGGCGACAACGGCTGCGGTGGAGCTGCGGTCGAGGTCGAGGAGGTGGTCTTGGAAGTCGACGGCGATGCGGTGCTCGCGTTGCACTTGGTGGAGCCGGTCGAGTGCGGTAGCGGTGATTGCGGCAATGGTTGCGGCCCAATTGATTTCAGCGGGGGTGAACTCCCGAGGGTGGGTCCACAGCATGCCCAGCGAGCCGATCACGTCGCCGTCGGCGCCGCGCAACGGCTGGCTGATCGTGGCCCGTACGGTCGCGGCGTTCTCGCTGACGACGTGCTCGTAGCGCGGTGACAGTTTGAGGGTGTCGGGGATAATCATCGGCTGACCAGTTCGCACCACATCTACCGGCACGATCGGGGTGTTCATCGACGCGACGTGGTAACGGTCGCGGGCCTCGGCCGGCACCGGCCCCCCGAATTCGAGGCGCAGGGTGTGGGTGTCGTCGTCGAGTTCGCCCACACATATCAGCGGTATGTCGCCGGTGTTGAACGAACAACCGTAGAGCGCGTGCGCTAAATCTGCGGTCGTCGACGCGTTTTGCACCGCGACCTCGAGTTGAGCGATATCCAGGGCGCGCAGCATCTCAGCGTCTGCAGGTGGGCGGGCGCTGCGGGCCGCGGCGGCCAGGCGCGCGGTGATGCGGTCGATAAGTTCCTGGGCGTGAAACGGTTTGGGCAGGTAGTCGTCGGCGCCGCCCGAGAGGCCTTCGCTGATGGCCTCGGTGCTTGTGCGGGCCGACAGCATCAGCACAGGGGTCGCCGACAGCAACGGGTCCTCGCGGATCGCGGCAACAAGAGCGAAGCCGTCCATGCGAGGCATCATCACGTCGGTGACGATGATGTCGGGCCTCAGCTTGCGGGCTGCCTCGAGGCATTGCCTGCCATCAGGGACCAAGACGGTGCGAAACTGCTGCGACAGTACGCGGTGCAGATGGGCGCGCATATCGGCGTTGTCCTCGGCGACCACCACCAGTTCGGCTCGGGCAGGGGGAAGGTCGGCGCCGGCGGGGTCGGAGTGCTGGCCGGTGATCCACTGTCCGGCTTCGATGACATAGGGGTTGTCGAGTAGCCGGGCGGGGGAGTGCTCGACCGGTGTGCTGCTCAGCGAGCGGGGCAGTCTGACGGTGACGGTGGTGCCGCGGGCGACCTGGCTGGCGTATTCGATAGTGCCGCCCTGTAATTCGACCAGGCCGCGCACCAGCGACAGGCCGATGCCGGTGCCTTCGACGCTGCGGGCGTGCGCGCTGTCGGCGCGAAAGAACCGCTCACCAAGTCGTTTGAGGTCGGCATCAGAAATGCCGACGCCGGTGTCTCGAATTGCGATGTGGCACTGGGCGACATCGCTGCGAACGGTGACTTTGACTGAGCCGGTCAGGGTATATTTGACGGCGTTGGACAACAGGTTGAGAACGATGGTTTCCCACATGCCGGGGTCGACGTCGGCTAGCGCTGGGCGGTAATCCAGCTCGAGGCTGAGTCCGGCGCGTTGGCACAGCTCGGAAAACGATGCCGCGATGTGGGCGGTCAGTGCGCCGACATCGGTGCACAGCAGTGCTGCGGTCGCTCGGCCGGCTTCGATGCGGGAGAAGTCGAGCAGGGAGTCGACCAGGCGTTGCAGGCGTCCGGCATTGCGGCGGGCTGCGGCGAGTTGGTCGGCGAGCTCGCCGTCGAGTCCTTCGATGGTCAGGGCGTGGTCGAGAGGGCCCAGCAGCAAGGTCAGTGGGGTGCGGAACTCGTGGCTGACGTTGGTCAAGAATGCGGACTTGGCGCGGTCGAGTTCGCTGAGCGCGTCGGCACGGCGGCGCTGCTGGTCAAAGGACATCGCCGCCGACATTCCCGATGTCAGCTGGTCGGCGATGAGTTGGCAAAAGCCGACGTATTGCTCGTCGAGATCGCAGCGCGGATTGATCGCCACCAGCAGTGCACCGCCGGCGTGGTCGTCGCCCAATGGCATCAGCAGTGCTTGCTCCGGGCATGCCGCGCCCAGTTCGTCGCTTAGGCCGGTGATCCGGTCGGCGATGTTGTCGATGAGGTGTATGTCGGAGCGGGAGCGGGCCGGCTCCCAGTCGGTCAGCGTCTCCAGGACCGTCGGCAACACGGTGGCGACCGAGGAGCTGGCGGCCCGCAGGGTCGGGCCGGCGCCGGAGTCGACGTAGGCCGCCACGAAGGGCACGTCGGAGGGCTGGGTGTCGCACACCGAGACCACTGCCTGAGCGGCATCATCAATACTGTTGGAGTCCAACACATTTGATGCCACAGCGGTCAGTAGCCGCATGCGGCGTTCACTGAGGACCCGCTCGGTGGTCTCATACGATGAGCTAAAGACGCCGTAGGTCTTGCCGCGATCGCTGATTAGAGGGCTGTAGGTGAAGGTGAAGTAGCGCTCCACGCGGCGCCCGCCGGTCACGATCGCGAACATCAAGTCGTGCGACCATGTCGCTTCGCCGGTGGCGAGCACGCGGGCCAGCATCGGGCTGATGACCGGCCAGATGTCCCACCAAATATGGGCGGCCCGCTTCCCCAACGCGTCGATGTGCCTGTCGCCGAGGATCTGGCTGTAGGCGTCGTTGTAGACCTGAAACAGGTCGTCGGCGCCTAGCCACAGCACGGTCGGAAACCGCGACGTCAGCGTCAACGCGACCACGGAACGAACCTCCATCGGCCAGGTCTGCGGTGCGCCTAGCGGGTGCCGTTTCCAATTGAAATCTCGAAACTGCTCACCCATCTCACCGCCGAGCTTTACCGCGGCGGCGAGGTCGGCGGGCAAGGACGAATCGTCGTCGATCAGGACGCGGCGGCGGGCAGGAAGACTCAAGGGTGAACCTTGAGGCGTCCTGCCAGCTCGGCGCCGGCGTTAAGCATGGTGGTTCTCCGGAGGTCAGCCCGCCGTGCGCCGGTCGGGAGCGGTCGAATCGAATTTACCTGCTGAACGGGTCCCGTCGAGACACCATTTCGACGTTGCCGCCGCGCGGTGTCGCAACGGTGGCCGAACACGCCATAGGCTGCCGTTGCGAGCGAGAACACGGAGGGATCGTCGATGCCGGGTCGGACCGTACAGACCGCTGATCGGCCGGCGTCGCCGTTGGTGGTGCTGCGGTGACCGACGCCGCCGGAGATGGTGAACGTCTGCGTCTGCGCCCCTACCAGGCCGCCGCGGTCGACGTGGTGGACACCGCGCATGAACGGGCGTTGGTCGTGGCGGCCTGCGGCACCGGAAAAACGTTGATCGCCGTCCACACCGTGGCCAAGCTGCTCAACGGCGCGCCCGGAGCCGTCCTCGTTGTGTTCCCCACGCTCGGCCTGCTCGAGCAGACCTACCGGACGTGGGCGCGGCAAGCCACGTTCAGTTTCACCGCTCTCGGGGTGTGCTCGGCGCGCTTATCGGGGACCGAAGACATCGGCAGCGAGGACCTGTCGATTCCCAGTACCACCTCACCGCAGCTTCTCGCCGAATGGCGGGCAGGGCTCGTCGGATCCGGTGTGGTGTTCTGCACCTACCAGTCGCTGCCGGTGATCACTGCCGCCCACCACGACCACGGGATGGCGCCATGGTCGATCGCGGTATTCGACGAAGCCCACCGCACCGCGGGCTTGCAGGGCAAACCCTTTGCCGTCGCCCTGGATTCAGCGAAAATACCGGCCCGGCAACGGCTGTTCTACACCGCGACCCCAAAAATTCACAGCGGGACGCGGACGCGAGGAGGCAATCCACACCGGCGGACCGTGGCCTCGATGGACGACTCGGAGCTCTACGGGCACCAGGTCTTCACATTGTCGGCGCGTGAAGCGATCGACCAGGGAATCCTGTCGCCGTTCAAGGTCGCCGTCATCGCGGTGTCCGACAGCGCCGTGTCCGCAGCGCTCAAAGACCTGCAGATGATCAGCCTCGCTGCCGGCGAGACCAACGCGGCCCGGGCCGAGCACGTGGCCGCGGCGATCGCGCTGACGGAGGCCGCGGCCGACTACGACCTATCCAGCGTGCTGGCCTTCCACAACACCATCGCTGCCAGCGCAGAGTTCGCGACCACGTTTCGGCGCGTGCACGCGCTACTGAGCGCTCAAGGATTCAACCGCGACGGCCGGGCCGCGGGAGTCGTGCACATCGACGGCAACACCAAGCTGCACGACCGGCTCGCGGCCACCCGCACCTTGGCCGAACCCAGAGCCGGCCAATGGAATATCGTCACCAACGCCCGCTGTCTGACCGAGGGCATCAACATCCCCGCCCTAGATGCGGTGCTGTTCGCTGAACCCCGCTCGTCAGAAGTCGACGTCGCCCAAGCCGTCGGGCGCGCGATCCGGAAAAACCCTCACCACGACAGGCCAGCGCTGATCGTGTTGGCTGTCACCGTCGACGACAGCCAAGACGCCGAAACTGTCATCGACATCAGTCAATTCCGCGGCACCCGCCAAGTCCTCAAAGCACTTCAAACTCACGACCCCAGCCTGACCCGCGATCTCGCCGCCCTTCGCGACCAGCTCGACAACCCCCGCGACGGAGACACCGGGGACGTCAAGACCGACATCCTCGATATCCACCTACCCGCGACCCTGACCAAGCAACTCGCCGACCAGTTCTTCCGGGCCTTCAGCATCCACACCGTCGACGCGCTGACCCGGCAATGGGAAGAAAACTATTACGGTGCACGCGAATTCGCCGGAAAGTTCGGGCACACCAACATTCCGCGCCGCTACCTGTCCACCAATGGTCTCGCGGTGGGGCAGTGGGCCCAACACCAACGAAGCCTGCACAACCGCGGGAGGCTGCTGGCAGAGCGCGCCGACCGGCTCGAAGCGCTCGCCGGGTGGGAGTGGGACCCGCGTGACACGCAGTGGGAGTTCAATCTGGTTGCGCTGCAACAGTTCATCGCCGAATACGGTCACAGCTTCCCCGCCGGGGACTATCGCAGCCCCGACGGGGTGAACGTGGGAATCTGGACTCGCAACCAACGCACCGCGCACCTCAACAAGCGGATGCCGGCGCGGCGCGTGCAGCGGCTGGAAAGCCTGCCAGGCTGGTCCTGGTCGAGACCCGACACCCGCTGGGGCGACACCTTCGCCGAACTGGAGCAACACCTGCAGCAACCCGGTGCAACTTATCCCAGCAGCGGCACCGTTTTAGGCCGGTGGGTGTTCAACCAGCGCGGCCTGTTCAGGAGGCAACAGCTCGACGCACAACGGGCCGAGATGCTGGCCGCGCTGCCGGGCTGGACATGGAACGTGCTCGACACCCAGTGGGACGACAACATCGCCGCGCTCAGCGCCTACGTCGCCGCCAGCGGGCACGCCCGCCCACCGCAATCGCATGTCACCGACAGTGGCTTTCAGCTCGGACGGTGGGTATCAGACCAACGCCGCCAACGTCGACGGCTTAGCGACGAGCGCCGCGCCCAGCTCCAGGCGATGCCGGGTTGGACCTGGAACAGCCGTGAAGCCCAGTGGGAGGACTTCATCGCCAAGCTGGCGGCGTTCGCCGACGAGCACGGCCACTCCTACCCTCCACGTGATCCGGCCCGCCCCGATCTCGTGAAACTCAACCAGACCGTCATCAGCATCCGGCGCCCCGAGCGTAAAAATCGCCTGTCGCCCGAACAGCGACGCCAACTCGAGGCCCTGCCCGGTTGGTCCTGGGAACCCCGCCAAAAATCCACCTGGGATGACACTTTCGCCGCGCTGGCCGCATTCGCCGACGAGCACGGTCACGCCGCGCCGCCCATCGACCACTGCACACCCGAGGGCATCCCGCTGGGTCGGTGGGTGCACCAAATGCGTCAGCCCTCACGCCGCCGCAAACTCGGCGCCAAGCAAGTAGCGCGCCTCGAGGCGTTAACCGGCTGGAGCTGGGACTGACCTGCCGGTTGGCCGACTACCCGGCCCGCCCGCGGTGGGTGGCTCAGTCCCGGTCGTTGCCGAACGCAGCTCCGGACGGATCGTGGCCGGCCATCCCGCGTTGCGGTCACTGACGCCCGAAGGCTTAGAGCGGGCCGCGGACGCTGCCGAGAACAAACTGCTGGCCACTGGGCGTCGTCAACTATTGATTCTGCAGCCGACTTCGAGCGGCTCCACTGGGACGATGTTAAACCACTCACTGTCGCTATAAGGCCTCGTCCAGTTCGTGCAGACGCAGCGTCATCATCTCGACGATCGTGTCTAGGCCACTCAGAAGCGGTAGCAGTGCCTCGCGGCTGGGGCTGTCAGGGCCCAGTGATTCGATGCGGGCGGCTAGTTGCTGGCGGTCGGCCCGTCGGGCTGTCAGAGCCTCGTCGAGGGTGGCGCGTTGCTGGGCGGCGGGCAGCGCCCGAGATTGGCGACCGCGGTCCTCGCTGAGGGCTTGGGTGGTCGGGTGGTACAGGTATGCCTTGACGACGTCGAGGTCACTGAAGTCCAGGTCTTCGGGCACCATCCGGTCAGGGTCATATCGGGGCTCGTCGGGCATGGTTCAAGTGTGCGCTGTCGTGGTGCAGCGCGACTCGTGAAGCGTCAGATGCGATCCCGGGTGGGAGCCATCGAGTGTCCTCGAACCTCAGCGTGCCCCCGGGGTGGGCGGCCTCCGACGCTGTCGTGGCCACCACCTGCCGGCTCCGCTACGGGGCCAATCTTCAAAGGTGCTAAGGGCTCTTCGGATGCGGCGGCAAGCCGGTGCTATCCAGCGCCGATTACGTCGACGGCGGTGTGCTGAAACGTTTTTCACAGTGGTCGGCGTAGGTGAGCACGATGTCAGCCTGGATCGGCAGCGCATCCGGGAAATTGCGGGCGGGCCCGCTGACGAGGGCGGTGTGAAGCTCGTCGGCCAGTGTCTTGAGTTCCTGTGCGGCGCGGCGCAGATTGGGTGCTCCGAGCGCGAGATTGAGGTTAGGGTGCGCCGCCAGGCTCGGTGCTGGTGGAAGATCGAAGTCGATACGTTCGACGTCGGCCTCGCTGAGCTCGTCGCCGAACAGTTTGGCCGCCCAGTGGTCTGTGGTGACGAGGCGTCGCAGTTCTGACTCAATGAGGCTTGTCAGTGAATAGAGTTCACGCGGAACGACATTCGAGATTCCGGGGGAGCCCGGAATGCTGCCGTGGGCGCGAATGTCTTCGGCGGTCCTGCGGATGCGCGTGATGATGTCGGAGACCTTGGTCGAATCGCAGGAAAGCTGACAGCCGTCTGGAGTATGCCAGCGGTCAACGGTGGCGCGGGCCCAACCGGGGCAGAGGTCGATCGTCACGTCCGGCGGCGGGAAATCTCCGGCTTGGATACGTCCGGTCAGCGTTTCGGCGGAGACGTCGAGGTGGGAGGCGACCTGGTCCAGGCTGAGGAACGAGTCCATGCGACGTAACTTTGCCACGCCGCGGGGGAGATGGTGTAGCCGAGGCGGGATGCGCGCGTCAAACACTGTCGGGCGCTGGCATCGGAAAATGCGGTTGAGCGCGCGTCTAGCGCTGGTGCGGCTTGGTTCGCCTGGTTTCTTGTGGGGTGCGGTTGTCGGCTGCGGCCCAGTCGACGTTTTCCGGTGGCAGGGTCGGTGATTCGGGTTGCTCCGGTGATGGCGGCGCCACGGATGATGCGGACCTTTGTGAGTCCATGTCATGAAGATGCTGGATTGGAGCAAGGGGTTCATCGCTGGCGGGGGGAGAGCTGTGCTCGAGTGTCGGTGGTGAGGCGAATGGCTGAGAAAGGGGCACCGGGGCCGGTGTGGGCGAGGCTTGTGCCGGCGACTCCCATGAGTGGCCATGCGACAGCTGTGATAGCTGTACCGGGGCGGGTGTCGGCCCTGGGCCGGCCATTTGGGCGAACTGGCCGAGATGCTGTGCCGTGGAGGCTAATTGCTCAACGGTAGACAGACTTTTGGATTGGTGGGAGTCGATCGTTGCAAGCGTCTGCGCGATGCCGTCGGGGGATCCCTTGTCAGGGATTACTGACAGCTTAGCGGCCTCGCCTTCCATGTAGGCGGCGATCTCGGCCGCACCACGGATGTTGAGGTTGGCGCTGCCGTCGGCCGCGGCCGCGGCTGCCGATGCGATCGCCGCAGCATCGTTGAATGCGGTCCGGTCGCCGCGCTGTGCGCCGGCCAGGCCGGCGTCGGCAGCCGAGGTGAATTCCGTACGCGCCAGAAACGTGTGAACGTCTGCGGCGTGCTGGCCAAGCTCGCGGATCGAAGTGTGCAATTCGGCGAAACCGTCGCCGTTCACCGGGTCCGAGCCGAACAGGCCGTAGTAGCGGTGATGCTGCTCACGGGACTGTTCACCCACCCGCTCCACCGATGTCACTGAATCGACCACCTTCGTCGTTGCACCACACACCGAGCTCGAGGTGTGGACTCCTCGCGAGCCGCGCCAAAGGTCCAGCTTATGGCCCGCCGAGCACAGCTGTGCACGGAAATTTCTGCCGGCCGCTACTGAGCAGCCCTGGAAACCGGCAGAGCGAGGCGACATTTTGCGCCGCGACGCACCATGCCGGACCGAAACCGCTCCTCCCCACCCGGCACCGGGGCGGGGAGGAGTGGGGTCTTTTGGTGTTGTGGGACAGCGGGTTTGGGGTGTGAATGTCGGTGTTGGGGGGTAGTGTGGGGGTGTTGGGCAGGCCAGTGGGGCCGGTCCATTGTTCCCGGGAAGGGGAGTGGCATGACTGCTGTTTTGGAGACGTCGGCGAGTGTCGGGCCGGATGGTGATGTGGTGGCCTCGGCGCCGGTGGTGAACACGATGGGGGCTGCGGCGTTGTTCACGGCGTTGTCGGATGCGTTGTTGTTCACGGCGCCGGCGTCGGCGCAGTTGCCGATGTTGGATGCGGTGCGCTTGGAGTTTGGTGGCGGCCAGCTGGTTGCGGCGGCGACGGATCGGTTTGTGCTGGGCGTTTCCCGGGTGGATTACACCGGTCGGCCGCTCACGGTGCTGGTCTCCGGTGGAGAGGCCAAGGCTCTGGCGAAGATGGCCAAAACCGTCAAGCGCGATGAGAAGTCGCGGGAGGTGACCATCGAGGACGGCGCCGTCGACGAGCCTCGCAAGTTCGCGGTGACGTTTCGGTTCAGCACGGGCGAGGCGATGACGGTGCGCGGCATGGACGTGGAGTTCCCTACGTGGCGCCGTTTACTTCCGGCTGATGCGTCGCGGATGGGTGGTCTGATCGGAATGGGTTACAACCCAGCTCATCTCGCGCGGTTTGCGAAGGCGCGCTCGGCTGAGCAGGGCGCTGGCGCGCAGATGGTCGTGTTCCCCACGTCGGGGGAGCGAGGTAAGCCGGGCCCGACGGTCATCAGGATCGGTGAGAATTTCATCGGGTTGTTGATGCCGATCCGGCCGACGGGAGATAAGTGGGAGTACGGGCGTCCCGGGTGGCTCGATCCTGCTGCTGTTGCTGGCGCTGCGGATGTGGCGGCGTGATGTCGGCGAGCGAGGGGAGTGGTGGCGGCCCAGCTGGGTCCGCCACCACCCCAGGTGTCAGTTCCGGTGGAGGTCCAGGTAGGACGGTGGTGATCAACTGGGTCGAGCACTCTCATCACCGTGCGCTGGTGCGGGTGCCACTGGACTTCGATCCGGACGAGTGCGACCTGGAAAACGGTTTGGCTGCACTGCGCGAGAGCAGTTTCGAGTTCCTCGAACGCGCTGTCATTGAGGTGCGTGACGGCGAGTTCGACCCGCAGGCAGAGTTTTTCGACCCGCCCCGCTATCAGGGGAGGACGGCATGAGCAATCACTACGAGTGGGGCATGGCCCGCGAGGGCGGATTTCAGGTCGTCACTCGTGAATCCGCTGCTGCGGAATGGGATCTGCCTGAGCCGGATCCGTTGTCGCCCTGGACTGTCGGCGTCACGTCGTCGTTCGCGCTGGGAGTGTTCAACGCCAACGGCGACGGCACGATCCTGGAAGGCGAGCCAGAGGAGATCCTGCACTATGCCGACCGGCTGCACGCCCACGCTCACCGCCAGCTCGATGGACTGGCCGACTTCGAGCACGGCGACGAGACCCGTTCGTGTGCCCTGTGCGGCGACCAGGTGCTGATCTTGTCGTCGCGCGACTGGTGCGATGGCTGCGAAGCTACCGCGATCCCTGCCGATGTGTGGCAGGCATTCTTGGTTCGCCATTCGACGACGGCCAGACACGAGCAAGGGGACATGTCGTTATCCGCGGTCGTCGATGAGCTGACGGGCATGAGCGGCCGGCCGCACCCGTAGTGGCCGGCGGGAGACCGGGGAACGTCTGAGTGGCGAAAGCACTGCTACTCAGGCATTCCCCGGTGCCCCACCCGGCACCGGGGCGGGGTGGGGGGCGGGTTGGCGATAACGATTTTCTTGTCGGTGGTGGTCGTTAGGATCGGTGTGTTGGGCAGGTCGTTGGGACCGGCCCCGGTTTCCCGGAGAGGGGATGGGCGAGATGTCTGTAGTCGAGGGTATTGGGGCGCTGATCGAACAGCTGTTGGGACTCTTGGGGTTTCGCCCGGTGGAGTCGATGGTCGTCGTGGCTGTGCAGGGGGATGAGGTGAGTTGCGTGATGCGGGTCGACCTCGCGGACGTTCTTGTTGCTGGGGATGCGGCGGCGCGGCTGGCGGAGTTGGCGGCGCGTAACGGCGCGGATGTTGTGATAGCGGTGTTCGTGTCGGCTGAAGGCGCGTCATGCCCGATGTGTGAGGGCCAGTTCATCGATGTGGCAGCGACTTTGGCGGAGGCATTGAAGGGTCATGGGGTGCGGTTGTCGGATTCGGTGGTGGTGGATCGCGTCGAGGCGGGCGGGCGTTGGCATTGCGTGGATCGGTGCGGGCGTTCGGGTGTGCTGAAGGACCCTGCTGCAGCGATGTCGGCTGCTGCGGCGGTCGTGGCGGGGCGTCGCATGTTCGGCAGCCGTGATGAGTTGAAAGGGCTTGTGTCGCGCGATGGCGGCCGGTCAGCGGCGCTGGCGCCGTTGCTGGCGCGGCGGGGTGGGATCGACAGTGTTGCGGTGGCGGTGCGCGCGGCGGTCGCGGCGATGCGCGCGATGGCAGGGGGTGTGGTGTTGTCCGACGACGAGCTTGCGGACGTCGGGGCGACGTTGGCCGATGTGCGGGTGCGGGATGCGTTGTTCACGTTGGTGGATTGCTCGGAGGCGGGGGCGGCAGAGGCGCTGTGGGCGCATCTTGCACGTGTTCTCCCGCAGCCGTATCGCGTTGAGGCACTGGCGCTGACGGCGTTCAGTGCATATGCGCGAGGTGATGGTCCACTGGCTGGTGTTGCGTTAGAGGAAGCGTTGAGTGAGGACTCGGGCCACCGGTTTACCGGGATGCTTGACGCGGCTTTGCAGGGTGGTTTGCGGCCGGAGCAGATCCGGACGCTGGTGGCAGGTCAGCCGTCGGCGCTGACGTTGTAGATCGGAGGGGGCCGGCCGTCCGGCAGGCCCCACCCGGCACAGGTACTGGGTGTGGCCATCTGGGTGCGTGGGTTGTGAGCGGGCGCGCGGGAATGTCGGTGGGTTTGGCTAACATCGATGGTGACGGGCAGGCCAGAGGGGCGGGCCCGCGTGATCTCTTAAAGGGGAGTGGTGACGATGGCCGAAGTTGTAAAGACCGCCGGTGTGATGGCGTGGACGGGTCAGTGGCGGTTGCCCACCGACAAGCGGGATCACCAGCGCGCGGTGCGCAAACAGCGGCGCAAGGATCGTCGCGAGGTGGCTGGCTTGCGCCGCGACTACTGCGGGTAGGGCAGCGTCTCGCGGTGCATCGAAAGTTTGCGTTGGTGACCTCCCGTGGCAGGGAGGATAATGGTGGTTAGCAGCGATTAATGGCGAGAGGAGCGGGGCCGTGGAGCAGCTCGATGTCAACCCGGCTGATCTGCTGCGCAGCGCCAACGTCTACGCCGAGCTCGCCGGGCGCCTGGACGGCCTGTCGCCGCACGCGCGCGCTGAAGCGCAACGTGTCGCAGAAACCCACGGCCCGATGGGATACCCGGCAGTAGTGGGTATCTCGGCTGGCTTGGACAGCGCCGAACAGCCGTTAAACGCGAAAGTTATTGACTTTCAGGAGTATTCGCGTCGATTCACTGAACATGCCGCCACCTACGTTGGCGAGGATAGCGAGGCGGCGCGGCGCTATCGAGGTGCAGCGGTCGACCTTTTCGACTCGACGTACGCCGGATCGCTGCGCCAACCGATCGCGAGCGGCTACATCATCTGGTGCAGCCCAGCCACTCTCGTCACGGGGTTCATCTGCGAATTCATGGGCGAAGACGGTGGCATCACCTGGCGGCACTCACCGATCGACATCTCAGGAGGCATGCCCTAATGACCATCACCACCCAGGCTGACGTCGAACGCATCATGATCGACCGCGACATCTCGTTTCACTTCCAGCCCCTGGTCGCAGAGCAAGAAGACGGCAGCTGGACCGCCGCCTACCCGGGCGCCGACTGGAATGTCACCGGCGCCACTGCCGATGAAGCGCGCGCGCAGCTCCGCGCCGAAGAGCTGCAACGCATCGGCACCGCAGAGGCCGCCAGCTGGAAGGTCAACGCGGTGCGACAGCACATCGAGCAGGGCCCCATTCCTGGCGTCTACGAGCTCGACAACGCCGCTGCCGACGACGCGATCGCCGCCGGCACCACTGCGGCGATGAACGCCGCGATCGCCGCCCTCGGCCACGGCTGATCCGGGCCGGCGGCGAACACGCTTCGAGCCCGGCCGGCCCCTACGCTGGACGGCATGGCGAAAGGCGATTGGCCGGGGTCGTATGTGTACCCGTCGCTGGCCCTGTCGGGCAGCGCTGCGGGTTTCCTGATCTGGCACGTGGTCGACCCGGCAGCCAAGGTCGACGGCTGGGCCATCACGCTGCTCATCGTGGGATTTCTGCCGTGGCTGAAAACAGTGTTCGAAAGCATCGAGTTCCCCGGCGGCGGCTCGGTGACGTTCCGCCGAAAGGTCGAGGCAGAGCAGGAACGGCAGGCCGAGGAGATCCAGGCGTTGAGATTCCTGCTGGCCAGGTTTTTGTCGGCACCAGAACGCGAGCTTCTGCAGAAGCTCGCCCGCGGTGAGACCGTGCGGTTCGAGGCCGGCGCCGACAACGGACGCGGCCTGCAACACGTCGACTCGTTGCGGCGTATGGGCATGATCGCCGTTAAGCCCGAACTGCTAGAGACATACAAGCGGTTGGCCGAACGGGGCCACACGTCGATGGACATCACCACCCTCGGCGAGATCTTCCAGATCACCGAAAGCGGCCGTCAATACCTCACCCTTCTTGACAAGCTCCCCGCCGGCGACACTCCGAGTTACCCGTCCGGATCCGAACTTCGGACCGGGCCTGCAACACCGGAGCTGTAGAGCTCGAACAGCTTGTCCGAGCTCTCACCTACATTGGCCCGGAAACCGGTACAGCGGAAGGAAACGTTGAATGGCGTACTCGCGCGCAGTCCAAAATCACATCGACGATGCAAACACCTATCTGGAGAACATTAATAAGATTCCGGTTGTCAGCTCTGACCCTGCCGATGCACTCGCGGGGGAACGGCGACTAAAGATCGCGCAAATTCATGCCCTGCTCGTGGCGTGTTCCCGCTGGATGAGTCCATCAAGTTTTAGAGTCCTGTGGCCCGATGTCGGGCTGGAAGGGACGATGAGTAGATGGCTGGTCGGAAGCGGCATTCCGCGGAGGACATCGTGCGCAAGCTGCGCCGAGCTGATGAATTGACGGCTGCGGGCAAGACCGGTGAGGAGATCGCCGCCGAGCTGGGAGTGTCGCCGGCGACGTTGTACAACTGGCGCCGCGCCTACGGCGGGATGGACACTGACGCCGCCAAAGAACTCAAGGAGCTGCGCGAGCAGAACTCCCGACTCAAGCGCCTGTTGGCTGATGCTGAGCTCGAGAAGGACGCCTTGCGGGAGGTTGCCAAGGGAAAATTCTGAGCCCAGCTGCCAAGCGCCGCGCCGTGGACATGCTCAAGGACACCTTGAAGATGTCGGAGCGGTTGGCGTGCAAAGCCGTTGGGCTGGCCCGCTCCACCTATCGTCGTCTGCCGATCGGGCAGACCCCCGCTGATCCTGATGCCGAAATGAGGGCCTGGTTGCGCGCGTACGCCACGAGACACCCGTGCCATGGGTTCCGGCGTGCGTGGGCTGCGCTGCGCTTCGATGAGCGCCGTGAGGTGAATAAGAAGAAGATTCACCGGCTGTGGCGCGAAGAGGGGTTGCAGGTGCGGGTGCATATTCCGCGCAAGCGGGCCGGGGCGTCCTCGATCCCGCCGGTGGAGGCGGATGCGCCGAACGTGGTGTGGGCAATTGACTTTCAGTTCGACTCCACCATCGACGGTAAGGCCATCAAGATCGCCTCGATGATCGACGAACACACCCGGTGTTCGTTGCTGCATGTCGTGGAGCGCTCGATCACCGCCGAGCGTCTGGTGATCGAGCTCGAAGATGTGTTCGCCGTCGCGGGTGGCCCGCCGAAAGTACTGCGGATGGATAACGGCCCCGAGTTGGTTTCTCAAGCGCTGCAACGGTTCTGCGAGAACAAGGTGGGGCTTTCCTACATCCCGCCGGGCACGCCGTGGAACAACGGCTACATCGAATCGTTCAACAACCGTCTACGGAAGGAGTGCCTCAACCGCAACCACTGGAACACCCTGTTCGAGGCCCGGGTGGTCATCGGCGACTTCAAGGCCGAGCACAACCACCGACACCGACACTCAGCCCTGGGCTATCAGACGCCGGCCGAGTACGCTGCCGGATGCAGGTGCACCCACACCCCGACGGCCTGCGAGATCAACTGAAACTGAAACAAATAACCCGACTCTAGATCGGGGTGGACTCAGTATCGGGGACTCGCCACTCGCCATCGCCGAGGCACTGAACGCGCAACTAAACACGCCCTGATTCGTCGCTGTGTAGGCGTTCGCCGCTACTCGGCCCATAGCGCGCCGCGTACCCACGCCACTATGCCGTTCCCGCAGTCCTGGTGAGCCGCTGGAGCCGCCGTGCACGCCTGCCGGCAATGAGTAGCCGGACACCGGTTAACGGGATGCCAGGCGGCGTTTCTGAGCTGCGATCGGCTACCATGCGTCGCTACCTTTGGACGGCCGTGGCCGCGGTGTGTTGCAGCTGCTCAACACACTCAGCATCGGCCGCAGATGCCGACATGATCGACTACGGGAACCGAAAGCGTCCCCGGGATCCGCATCTGAGCTGTGACCGCGCGGATTCTAGCCACCACTGCGTTTCTTCTCCGCTGCACCGTGAGCGCTAATCACCGTGGCACTCTGCGTAGCCGAAAGGTCCACTGCACGCGAACATCTCAGGGCTAGCGGTTCAAACGACTCAAAGTTATTCCACATCGTTAAACGGAACTGCCTGCATTCGACAGTCGAGCCGTCTTTGAATTTGAGTATGCCTGTCAGCAGCGGCGTGTAGTTGTCCTTGCTCACCCCGCGCCGCGCCATTACCGATATTTTGCCGAACGTGCCGTCAGCCCAGACGTCGTTGATCACCGATGCGGTGCTCTGGATCTCATACGTCTGATCGACTTCTGTGTCCGTCCGGGCCACCGGGATGGTGACCTCGACGGGTGCAGCTGGCGGTGCGGCCGTGTTGGCCGACTGCTTCGCCGATCGGTTCGAACTAGTGGCGCTGCAGCCTGCCAGCACTGCAACGCCACACAGGACGATGGTCGCCGACCAAGATCTCCTCATAAGACCGACTCTATGGCGCCGCTCAGCTCACGGACGATATTGGGAACAGTTGTCGGCAGTTTTGGCGTCTCTGCATGATGGTGGGTGGCCCGTTGAGGCTGTGATTGTGAGTACGCCAGGCGGGTGGAAAACACTGTGGCCGCGTTCGGTGTGGCCGCCAGGCCTCGACGGTCCCGCAGGCCTCGACGACGACCAGGACGACGAGGACGGAGACGATCCCGACGACGCCCGGCGGTGTCGGCTATTGGGGGTTCTGACGCAAGCCCTGGATGGTGGGCGCGTCAGCGCCGCGAATGTTCGGATAAACAAATCCGTTGCAGCGCAGTGACATTCGTAAACATCGTGTAGGATGGGGGAATGATGTTGAGCAGCAACGAGATACGCGCCAACCGCGAAAGCGGTTGCAGCGCAACCCCTAACCGCAGGGGAGTGGGCCAACGTCATTCCACAGCACCGCGTCAGCGGTGCCAATCCCGAAACACCAACCGCCGCAATTAATCCCAAGACAACCGCGAAAGCGGTTGGCGCCCAGCCTGACTCGCGGCCGGGCTTGCCCGGCCGGCAGGGGGGAGCCCGCGCAGCGGGCTCACGAAGACAGACGG
>NZ_PKEK01000032.1 GCF_002863225.1 Mycobacterium sp.
CGCCACTGGCGCGACGGGTTCCACGGGTGCCACTGGTGACACCGGATCGACCGGTGCGACGGGATCGACTGGTGCCACCGGTGAAACCGGGGCGACCGGTGCGACCGGTGCCACGGGATCCACAGGTGCCACTGGCGCGACGGGTTCCACGGGTGCCACTGGTGACACCGGATCGACCGGTGCGACGGGATCGACTGGTGCCACCGGTGAAACCGGGGCGACCGGAGCTACTGGTGCCACGGGAGCCACCGGAGCCACGGGCGCCACCGGAGCGACTGGAGCCACGGGTGCTACCGGAGCCACCGGAGCGACTGGAGCCACGGGTGCTACCGGAGCCACGGGTGCGACCGGAGCCACCGGAGCCACGGGTGCTACCGGAGCGACTGGAGCCACGGGTGCTACCGGAGCGACTGGAGCCACGGGTGCTACCGGAGCCACCGGAGCGACTGGAGCCACGGGTGCTACCGGAGCGACTGGAGCCACGGGTGCTACCGGAGCCACGGGTGCGACAGGAGCCACCGGCCGCTTGCTCGGACTCTGACCGGTACCTCAGTTCCGGTCGGGCCAGACAGGACCCGCCGGCCCCGATACGCCAGGAGCGAAGGGGGTTGACCGAACACAGCGTTTGGTCAACTCCTTTCGGGCGCATTAACGACCATTCCGCCGTCGTCGAATCGCTATGCACGCGAATTAGGCGCCCGACGACATCTGTCTCGAATGGTGGTGCACACCGATTGTGGCCGGATAACCACTTCATCGGCTGCGGTCGCCCCGAATCCCTTGAACTATTTTAGGATTCGCGATGCCAGGTTCACAAAGCTCCGACGGGTTGCGATTTCGTGCGATATCGTCACCTGATGACTCACACGTCTACCCCCGACATTGCCCGTGAGGACAGTTCGAGCAAACGCGTCACCTGGAATTCTCCACGCACGCTGGCAATTTCGGCGTTGGTGATCGCCGTTGTCGCCGCAGCTGTTGCCATCGCCGCGTGGCTTCACCCGGGGTCATCGCAGTCTTACAGTGGTGAACAAATTTCTCGGGCCAAAGCAAATGTCTGCGCCGCGTGGGCGCCGGTCCATAAGTCCGTCTGGGTAGGGACTCCCAACCCGCTGCCCGGCGACCCGGTCGCCCAATTATCGGTGGCCGCCAACGTTCGGTTGGCAATGCTGGGGGGTGGTTCATATCTGCGAGAAACTCTCGCCGCGGAACCGGCAACGCCGGCCGATCTCGCAAAAGCCGTTACTACCGTGGCCAATACGCTGCAAAAAATGGGCATCAATTATCTGGCAATGAGCGATGGCCACACCGTCATCGATCCGTTGCACCACGATCTCGAGGTTGAGGGCGCCCAAATCGGCAAGTTGTGCAAATGACGCCTTGTCCCGCGGGCGGCTCGCGCGACATGCGCCGTCGCTGCCCGCACCACAACTAAAAAGTGCTCATAGGCCGCACTCGGTTGGCCATGTCAATCAGCTTGTAGCGATGCGCTTGCGTGGGCGCCGCCCGGGCCAGCCCGCGTAGTGACGCTTCAACGCCAAGTCGCAGACCATGTTCGGTGAATGGGAAGCCGAGAATATGGTTGGTGCTGGCCTCGTGGTCTCCCAGCCAGTCCAACGCGCTGCCAAGCACCAGCGCGCGAATCTGCAGAACCCGCGGCTCGGTCGGCGGTAGCGCCTCGACTCGCCGCGCCGCATCGCGGATTTGATCCTCGGTGATGTCTGTGGCTGATCGGCCGGATAGCAGCGTCACAGCGCTGGTCAGCCGCGCGGTGGTGAAATATCTTGACGTTGCAGGGACCTCGTCGAGGGTGCGTACCGCCCCACCTCGATCGCCTTCGACCGACTGGGCCCGGGCCAAACCGAAGGCCGCCGAGATGACTCCGTCATCGGTTTTCCACACTTCTTCGTAGTACTTGCGCTCGTCTGAGCTGCCGGCCAGCTCGGCGGTCGCGGCCAAAGCCATCTTCGGCGCTAATTCGCCGGGGAATGTGTCGAGCACCTCGCTGAAGTGCTTACTCGCGGAATCGTAGTCGCCAGTAAGCAATTCGGAGACTGCGCGATACCACACCAACCGCCAGCGCCAGCCCACCCGTTCGGCCAGATCGTCCAACTTGCGATTCGCCTTGGCGACGTCGCCGAGGTCGAGCAATGCTCGAACTTCCATCAGCGGCAACTCGACGGAGTCCGACAGGTCGATGTCCTCGGAATCCATTGCGCCGTGCCGGAATGCGCGCAACGAATCAAGGGTCTGCACGGGCTGAGACAGCACGGTCGCCTGGAGCAGCGGTGCTGCGACGTCGCCCGGGTCGACCAGCGGCACCTGCAGCGCGGTGACGATCTCCTTGGCGGTCAACTTCTCTGAGTGCACATGGCCGTCCAGATACACGTCGGTGTGGGCGACCAGGAGTGCTTCGCCGAACGTCGCACGACTGCGCGAGAAGATGGTCGACAGGCTTGGCCGGCGCACGCCCGTGTCTTGGGCGACCACCTCGCGTAGTACACCGGACAGCTGCCCCGACATCTCCTCGGCACTGGCGAAACGCCGGCTCGGATCGGGATCGATTGCGCGACGCAGTAATCGGCCGAACGAGTCGTACTCAGCCAGCACCGGATCGTCCTCTGGAAGGCCGTCGACATAACGGCCACCGCGCGCCCGCAGCTTCAACGTGAGCGCTGCCAGCGTACGTCCGACGGTGTAGATGTCACTGGCCACTGTCGGCCCGGTGCGCACGATCTCGGGCGCCTGGTAGCCCGGCGTGCCGTAGAGGTAGCCAAAGGAGTTGATCCGCGACACGGCGCCGAGGTCGATCAGTTTGAGTTGCTCTTCGGTGAGCATGATGTTCTCCGGCTTGAGGTCGTTGTAGACCAAGCCGATCGAATGCAGATAGCTCAGCGCCGGAAGGATCTCCAACACATAGGCGATCGCTTCGGCAACGGGCAACCTGTCACCTTTGCGGCGCTTGAGTGACTGTCCACCAACGTATTCCATGACGATGTAGCCGACGGGTTCGCCATGCTGATCGGTGTGCTCGACGAAGTTGAAGATCTGCACGATCGACGGGTGGACGACCTCGGCCAGGAATCGCCGCTCCGCCATGGCGATCGCCTGCGCTTCGGCATCGCCGGAATGCACCAGGCCTTTGAGCACCACTGGGCGGTCGTTGACGTTGCGGTCGAGTGCCAGGTAAACCCAGCCGAGTCCACCGTGGGCGATGCAACCCTCGATGACGTATTGGCCCGCCACCACTTGGCCTGGATTGAGCTGCGGTAGAAAGGAATACGGGCTGCCGCAGTACGGGCAATCGCCTTCCGACTGCGCCTTCTCTTCGGTGTCGGACCGGCCCACCGGTCGCCCGCAGTTCCAGCAGAACCGTTTCGATTCCGGCACAACCGGATTCGGCATCAAAGCTTCGAGCGGGTCGATGTCCGGGACTCGCGGTATCTCGACCAGTCCGCCGCCTAGCCGACGCACCGGAGCCCGGGTCGTCGGCTTGGTCGTCGGCATCAAGTCCCCGATATGCACCGCGAAGTCGTCGTCGTCGTCGTTGAAGTCGGGCCGAAAGATCGCCTGCGTGGCGATCGGACGACTCTGCGAGGACGTATCGGCCATCGAGTCGGCAGGCTGGGTGGCCGGACCGGTATCGGCCGCGTCCTGGTCTTCCGGGTCCACCGGCTGCTCGGCCATCAGTCGACGTACCTCGGACTCGGTGGCGCAGGTGCGGGACCCAGGACCGTCAACCACTTGCGGTACAACGTGTTCCACGTTCCGTCGCGGCGTATCCGCTCCAGCGTGCCGTTGATGAATTTCACCAGTCCGGGGTTGTCCAGCTGGACCCCGATGCCGTACGGCTGCATGCCCATGTTCGGTCCGACGATGTGCAGGTAGGGGTCCTGGGAAACCAGACCAGCCAGAATCGAGTCGTCGGTACTCACCGCGTCGACCTGGCGCTGCTGCAGCGTCACCAGGCAGTCGGCCCAGTTCACCACCTCGACGACGAGCGGCGGCGGCGCGATCTCGCGGATCCGGTGCAGCGACGTGGTGCCCTTCGCGACACAGACCCGCTTGCCGGACAGATCGGCCGGCTTGGTGATCGGCGAGTCGCGGGGAGCCAGGATGCGTTGCGAGGCATCGAGATACACGGTGGAGAAGTTGACCTGCTTGCGTCGCTCGCAGGTGATCGTCATCGTCTTGACGACGGCGTCGACCTCGCCCTTCTGCAATGCAGTGATGCGCTCGTCTGAGGACAGGATCCGGTATTCCACCTGCGCCGGGTTGCCGAAGATGTCGCGTGTCACCTCACCAGCGACATCGACGTCGAAGCCGACGATCTCACCGGTGATCGGATCGCGAAAGCTGAACAGATTGCTGCCGATATCCAGGCCGACGATCAGCCTGCCGCGGGCGCGGATCTTGGCCACGGCGGCCTCGGCGTCGGCCGGATTGTCGAACGGGCGCAGACTCTCGGTCGGGTTGCAGTTGTTCGCGGCGGTGTCCGGCGCCAGCGGTGGCTGCGGCGGTGACATCTGCATTCCGGCCGGGGTGGGCGGCGGCAGCGTCGGCGCGGGCGCCACCACCATCGACCCCGACTCGCTGCAACCGGCCAGCACCGTCGCGGTCAACGCGATGGCGCACCACATCTTCAGCCGCCGCGCAATCATCGGTACTCCATCAACCGGGGCCACAAGCCGAGGGCAACCGCGACCGCCGCGCCCAAGCTGAGCACGATGCCGCCCACGGTCGCGCCGGTCAGTCCTGCGCGCGCGTTGAGGACGTCGTCGCGCAACTCGTGGCGACTCTGCTCCATGGCCTTGACCAACGCGCGGTCGAGTTTGTCGAAAGCTGGGGTGGAGTCGTCCTCGCCGTTGCCCAGCGCCACCTGCGTCGCCGCCCGGTAGTTACCCACCGAGATATAGGAATTGATCCGGTCATCGGCCCGGCGCCACTGGTTCAACAGTTTGTCGGCGCCCTGCAGGTCGTTTTTGTCGACGGCATCACTACGGGCGAGGTAATCGTCGAGTTGTTTGTGCATGGCGTCGATGCGTTCGTAGAAGGACTGTTTGCGGACCTCTTCGTCCCCGCGCCGAATCAGGGACAAGGTCTCGTCGGCACGTGCCTGCTGCGCACTGATGGACAGATTCGTGATCGTCTTCAGTGACTCTGCCGCAGTGTTTTTCGCGCTGCGGCTGCCGCTGGTGGATATCGCCAGCGCGGTTCCCACCCAGACCACCATAACGAGAATTGCCAGTGCACCGGCGACCAGACCGGGATTGATCCGCCGTTTGGTGCTACGGGCCAGCCATCGGTGCGCAAATGCACCGAAGATCACGGTGAAGGTCACGATCAGGATCACCGGAGCCGGAATCTGGGTGGATGCTGTCGTCTCCGCGTCGACCCGCTCGGACGTCTGGCTGTAGAGCCGCGCTGCGTCCGGCAGGATCGTCGACTGCATCAGCGTCGAGGCCTCGGAAAGGTAGGACGAACCGACCGGGTTGCCGGCGCGATTGTTGGTCCTCGCGATTTCGATCAACCCGGTGTAGACCGCCAGTTCGGCGTTCACCCGCCCGAGCAGCTGGACCAGTGGCTCGTCCGTCAGCCCGCTCGACGCCCTGGTCACCGCGACCGCGGCGTCGGTGATCGCCTGCTCGTAGCGCTGCCGCACGGTACGCGGCTCGGCCCGGGCGATGAAGGCAGTTGCAGCGGCCGCATCGGCTACCGACAGCGTGGTGTAGAGCCGGCCCGCCGCGAACGCCAGCGGCTCGGTGTGGCTCAACACCGTCGTCAGCGCGTGTTGGCGCTGGTTGATGGTGGTCGAGGTGGCGAAGGCGCTGAGCCCGCCCAGGATGGCCAGCACCAGACCGATCGACAGGATGCGGCCGGGCGTGGTCGCCACGAACCACCACCGGGGGTGGGCCGGCTCGATCGGCGACCGCGAACCCAGCGGCTCAGTCGACGGGTGCGCCAACTCAACGGTCACGTCTGTTCGGACCTCATCTTTCAGGCGTGTGCGTCACGAACTGTATTAAGTGAAGTCTAAGAGTGTTTTCCTGAGATGCGGGGACCTGCTTACTCAGATTTCCCCACTCGTTACCGGTCTGCGACCTGGGAAGCGCGTTTCATGTGCGTTGCTTACCTGCCATGCCCGCCCTCGGCCCGCTGTGCCGCCCGCGTCGCTGGCGGGCGTGCTTATCCTGAACGCGTGCGCGGCGACGGTGACGGGTGGGTGGTATCGGACATCGGTAGCGCGCATTGGGGACGCTTCGGTGCGGCTGGTCTGCTGCTACGAGCGCCGCGACCGGACGGCTCGCCCACGGTGTTGCTGCAGCACCGCGCGCCCTGGAGCCACCAGGGTGGAACGTGGGGCTTGCCGGGCGGCGCCCGCGACAGCCATGAGAGCCCTGAAGAGGCCGCCGTCCGCGAAGCTCACGAAGAGGCCGGCCTGGCCGCCCGATTCGTGGCGGTGCGTGCGACGGTGATCACCGCCGCAGCGAGCGGCACCGACTGGACGTACACCACCGTTGTCGCCGATGCGCCCGAGCAGCTGCAGACAGTGGCGAATTACGAGAGTGCCGAGATGCGTTGGGTCGGCGAGGACGAGGTCGACGAGTTGCCGCTGCACCCCGGATTCGCGGCCAGCTGGCAGCGCCTGCGCACCGCGTCCGAAGTCCTGCCCCTGGGTCACGACGATCAGCTGCGGCGCACCCTGCCACGGACGATCGAAATCGAAGCGGGCGTGTTCGTCTGGTGCACCGCCGGCCATCCCGACCAGGAGCCGTCTCAGCTCAGCTCGCGGATCAGTTCACTGCTGCAAGTGCCGAACTGAGCTGTCTCGCCGCCGCCTGCGGATCGTCGGCGGCAGTGATCGCCCGGACGACGACGATGCGCCGTGCGCCGGCCTCCAGCACCTCCGACACCCGGTCCGCGTCGATGCCGCCGATGGCGAACCACGGCTTGTCGCTGGCCAGTGCGGCCGTCGACCGCACCAGCGACAAACCGGGTGCGGGACGACCCGGCTTGGTCGGTGTCGGCCAGCACGGCCCGACGCAGAAGTAGTCGACGTCCTCGGCAATAGCCGCGGCGACCTGTTCTTCGTCATGGGTCGACCGGCCGACGAGTGGAGCGGCCCCCAGAATGTCGCGCGCCACGTCCAGCGGCAGGTCGTCCTGGCCCAGGTGGAGCACGTCCGCCCCGGCGGCGCGGGCGATGTCGGCACGGTCGTTGACGGCCAGCAGGGCGCCGTGTCGACGCGCGGCGTCGGCGAGCACCTCCAGCGCGGACAACTCGTCCCGGGCCTCCAGCGGACCCAGCCGCTGCTCTGCGGCCGAGCCCTTGTCCCGCAACTGGATGATGTCGACCCCGCCTGCCAGCGCAGCGTCGGCGAATTCGGCCAGGTCACCGCGGTCCCGACGGGCGTCGGTGCACAGGTAGAGCCGGGCGCCGGCCAGCCGGTCCAGCCGTGCCCCGGCGACGGCGCGGCCCGTTTCGCCCCGGGCGGGCGGGGGGTCATGAGGTTGATGCACACCGCGACGCTAACGACTACCGTGGAGAGTCGACACGGGAGTCCCAGGGCGCGGCGACGACGCGGGCCACAAGGTCTGAGAAGAAGCCGGCACATTGCGCAAGCCGGGGTCTGAGAGTGGGCGCGCCAGCCCTTACCGTCACACCTGATCCGGATCATGCCGGCGAAGGGAGCGAAGATGCCATCGGACGCGGGATCGCTGGCCGTCATCGGCGGCGGCGTCATCGGGCTGTCCGTGGCACGCCGTGCGGCGCGAGCCGGCTGGTCGGTGCGGGTGCATCGGTCCGGCCAACCCGGTGCGTCGTGGGCGGCCGCCGGAATGCTGGCACCGCACAGTGAGGGCTGGCCCGGTGAGGAGCGGTTGCTGCACCTGGGGCTCGAATCGTTGCGGCTGTGGCAGCAGGGCGGATTCACCGACGGCCTGCCCGCCGAGGTGGTCACCGCGCGCGAGTCGTTGACCGTCGCCGTGGACCGCGCCGATGTCGCCGACCTGCGCACGGTCGCCGACTGGTTGTCCGCGCAGGGACACCCGGTGGTGTGGGAGACCGCGGTCCGCGACGTGGAACCGATGCTGGCGCAGGGCATTCGCCACGGATTCCGGGCGCCCACCGAGCTCGCGGTCGACAACCGAGCTCTGCTCGACGCGTTGAGCGCGGCCTGTGAACAACTGGGCGTGGGGTGGGGCGGACCCGTGAGCGACCTGAGCTCGGTGCGGGCCGACGCGGTCGTGATCGCCAACGGCATCGATGCCCCGTCGTTGTGGCCCGGTCTGCCGATCCGCCCGGTGAAGGGTGAGGTGCTGAGGCTGCGCTGGCGCAAAGGGTGTATGCCGTTGCCGCAGCGGGTGATCCGTGCCCGTGTGCATGGACGTCAGGTGTATGTGGTGCCACGTGCCGACGGGGTTGTCGTGGGCGCCACCCAGTACGAGCACGGGCGCGACACCGCGCCCACGGTGTCCGGTGTTCGCGATCTGCTCGACGACGCGTGCGCGGTGCTGCCGGCACTCGGCGAGTACGAGTTCGCCGAGTGCACCGCCGGTTTGCGCCCGATGACGCCGGATAACCTGCCGTTGGTGGGACGACTGGATGCGCGGACGCTGATCGCGGCGGGCCACGGCCGGTCGGGTTTTCTGCTGGCGCCGTGGACGGCCGAACAGATTGCTTCCGAACTCACCCCGGTGGGAGTCACGAGATGATGGTGAACGTCAATGCCGAGCGGGTCGAGGTCGACGACCAGATGACCGTCGCCTCGCTACTCCAGTCGCTGGGGTATCCGGATCGCGGCATCGCAGTCGCCGTCGACCAGGCAGTGGTACCGCGATCACGTTGGAGCACAGCACTTTCCGACGGCGCTGACATCGAGGTCGTGACGGCGGTGCAGGGTGGTTGATTCAAAGCTCACCATCGCCGGCCGCGAATTCACCTCGCGACTGATCATGGGTACCGGGGGAGCGGCTAATCTCGCCGTGCTCGAAGCAGCGTTGATCGCCTCCGGCACCGAGTTGACCACCGTCGCGATGCGTCGGGTCGACGCCGAAGGTGGCACCGGCATGCTGGATCTGCTGAGCCGCTTGGGCATCACACCGCTGCCCAACACCGCGGGTTGTCGCAGCGCCGCCGAAGCGGTTTTGACCGCGCAACTCGCCCGCGAGGCGCTCGGCACCGAATGGGTCAAGCTCGAAGTGATCGCCGACGAGCGAACGCTGCTGCCCGATGCCATCGAATTAGTGCGCGCCGCAGAGCAATTGGTCGACGATGGATTTGTTGTGCTGCCCTACACCAACGACGACCCGGTGCTGGCGAAGCGATTGGAAGACGTCGGATGTGTGGCGGTGATGCCGCTCGGTTCGCCGATCGGGACCGGCCTGGGCATCGCCAACCCGCACAACATCGAGATGATCGTGGCCCAATCCGGTGTCCCCGTCGTGCTGGACGCCGGTATCGGCACCGCCAGCGACGCTGCGCTGGCGATGGAATTAGGTTGCGAAGCAGTACTCCTGGCGACCGCGGTGACCCGCGCAGCCGACCCCCCGTCGATGGCCGCGGCCATGGCCGCCGCCGTCACCGCCGGCTACCTGGCCCGGCGTGCCGGGCGTATCCCCAAGCGATTCTGGGCGCAGGCGTCGAGCCCCGACGTATGAGTCGGTATGTGGCGCTCGGCAGCTCGATGGCCGCGGGTCCCGGCATCAAGCCCACCGCCCCGGGCGCACCGTTCGGGTCGGCTCGGTCGGCGCGCAACTACCCGCACCTGGTCGCCGAGCGACTGAGCCTCGACCTCGTCGACGTCACTTTCTCCGGTGCCACGACCGCGAATGTGCTCACCGAGCGGCAACGCAGCGCCCCGCCGCAGATCGACGCGCTGAACGGCAACGAAGATCTGGTCACCATCACGATCGGCGGCAACGACGTGGGCTACGTCCCGCTGTTGCTGGCCGCCTCGCTGCCGCGGCTGGCGCGGCGGGTGCCCGCCATCCGCGAACTCCTCGACCGCGACGCCCGCGAGCACGCGCTGGGCGGGATCGGGATAGCCCTGGAGGCTGTCGGGACCGCGGTGCGCCGGCGGGCGCCACGGGCCCGGGTGATGTTCGTCGACTACCTCACATTGCTGCCCGAACCGGGCGCGGCCGCGGAACCGCTGTCCGCCGAACACGTGGACCTGGCCCGGTTCGTCGCCGCGCGCCTCGAGGAGGCCACCGCTGCGGCCGCGCGTGCCACCGGATGCGAGGTGGTGCGTGCGGGGCAGGCCAGCCGGGACCATCATGGCTGGTCAACGGAGCCGTGGGCGACGGCCGCGGGCTGGCCGGTGCCTTGGCGGCCGGCGCCATTTCATCCCAATGCCGCTGGCATGCGCGCCGTGGCCGATCTGGTCGTGGAACTGGCTTCGCCCCGAACTGATTAATTTCTTGGCGCGCGGGTAAATCTAACGACGCAATTGTGTGGGCAACTGTCGCCTGCGAATTTGTTCAATGACATGACACTGAAAGAACACGTGCACACACGGGGTTTCGACCATTCCGCGCTCTTTTACTACTCGGAGCACGAGTACGTCGCGTCGTTGGTGGACTTCATCACCGAAGGGCTGCGGCAGCAGCAGCCGGTTCTGGTGGCTGTCCCGGGTGATCGGATGGTGTCCCTGCTGGCGGAACTGGGCGACGCCGCCGACGAGATCACCATGGCCGACATGGTCGACTTCGGCCGCAACCCCGGGCGGATCCTGGCCGGGCAGTACTCCTTCGTCGAACGGCACCCGGATCAGCGGGTGCGCATCGTCGCCGAACCGGCGTGGGCCGGACGGACGGAATCCGAATACCTCGCCTGCATGCAGCACGAGGCGTTGGCCAACATCGCTTTCGCGGGTTCGGACATCATCGGCCTTTGCCCGTACGACGCCTCCTGCTTGGACGCGAGCGTCCTCGACCACGTCCGGCTCACCCATCCTGAAATATGGTCCGGAGGGTCCCGCCGGCACTGCCCGGAGTATGCCGTCGACGCTGCTCTCGACAAGTGCAACCAGCCGCTGGGCACCAGCCCGGCCGCGGTCACCCACACCGTCGAGCATGCGCTGGATCTCGCCGGCGCCCGCAAATGCGCAGAACGCTATGGCCGGCTGCTCGGGATGGACGCCGATCGGGTCGCCGACCTTCTTCTGGTAGCCACCGAGCTCGCCACCAACAGCCTCAATCACGCCGGCGGCCCATGTCAGCTCGCATTCTGGTACGACAGCGGGTTCGTCGTATGCGAAGCGCGGGACATGGGGCACTGGGCGGATCCGCTGGCGGGGCGTCGTCCGCCCGGTTCGGGCGGCATGGGCCCCTATGGGCTGTTCGTGGTGAACGCCATCGCCGACCTGCTGCGCACTCACACCACGTCAGACGGCACCACCATTCACGCCTACTTACGGCGCCACGGTCCCTCGATGGCGGCGAGCTGACAGGAGCTCAGATGCCGGTGCGATTCAGCGCGGGCGTCTAACCTGGGGCCTAATGGCTACCAAATTCTCTTCGCTGCTCATTGCTGCTACGACGACGATGCTGGCACTCGCCGGTTGCGACTCCACCGACAACGCTCACTCGATGAAGCCGATATCGGCTCCGGACTTTGCCGCTTCGCTGCGCGGACGGGTCAGCACCGACGCGATGATGGCCCACCTGACGAAGCTGCAGGACATCGCCAACGCCAATAACAACACCCGTGCGGTCGGCACCCCCGGTTACGACGCCAGCGTCGACTACGTGGTGGGCAAGCTGCGGGACAAGGGTTTTGACGTACAGACCATGCAGTTCGAAGCGCATGTGTTCCATGCCGAGAAGGGGTCGGCGACCGTCGCCGACAAGAAGTTCGACGTGCGCGCGCTGGAGTACAGCGTCGGCACCCCGCCGGTCGGGGTGACCGGCCCGCTGGTAGCCGTGCCGGTCGACGGCAGTCCGGGCTGCAATCCCGCCGACTACGACAGCCTCCCGGTCAACGGCGCCGTCGTGCTGGTGGATCGTGGCACCTGCCCCTTCACGCAGAAGGCGGGTGCCGCTGCGCAAAAGGGCGCTGTGGCAATCATCGTGGCGGACAACGTAGTCGAGGAGCACATCGCCGGCACCCTCGGTGAGGCCAACGAGGTGAAGGTCCCGGTCGTCGGTGTCACCAAATCCGACGGCGCGTTGCTGCGCACGATGACCGGGCCCGCGACGGTGCAGGTGTCCGCCGAGACCAAGACCATTGCCGCACGCAATGTGGTCGCCCAAACCAAGACCGGTTCAGCCACCGACGTGGTGATGGCCGGGGCGCACCTCGACAGCGTTCCCGAAGGACCCGGCATCAACGACAACGGATCCGGTGTGGCAGCGGTGCTCGAGACCGCGCTGCAACTCGGCCCGTCGCCGAGTATTCACAACGCGGTGCGCTTCGGCTTCTGGGGCGCCGAGGAACTCGGACTGATCGGATCGCGGAAGTACGTCGAGTCATTGGATGTCAACGCGCTCAAGGACATTGCGCTGTATCTCAACTTCGACATGCTGGCATCACCGAACCCGGGCTACTTCACCTACGACGGCGACCAGTCGTTGCCGGCCGACCAGCGCGGCAACCCGGTGGTGCCCGAGGGCTCCGCCGGCATCGAGCGGTCTTTCGCCGCCTTCCTGAACACGGCCGGAAAGACGCCGCAGGACACCTCGTTCGACGGCAGGTCTGACTACGACGGCTTCACTGTCGCCGGTATTCCGGCGGGCGGGTTGTTCTCCGGAGCGGAGAACAAGAAGTCGGCCGACGAGTCCATGCTGTGGGGTGGCCCCGCGGACGCGCCGTTCGACCCCAACTATCACAAGAGCACGGATACGTTGGAGCACATCGACCGTGCCGAACTGGGTATCAACGGCGGTGGCGTGGCATACGTGACAGGCTTGTACGCCCAAGACATCACCGGTCGCAACGGCGTTCCGGTCCGTGAGGACCGGACCCGCCACGAACTCAACAAAAAGTGACGCGGGGCTGAATCTCAGCCGACCTCAACCAGTCTCGGCATCACCTCGTCGCCGAAGCGCTTTACGAAACCTGCGGGATCAGGCGAACCCGGAACCGGGCCGGTGTTGATCATGTCGACACCGAGCCCGGCCATCCGCTCGACTCTGCGGAGGTAGCCGTCGACATCCGAGAAGGGATCGTCGAAGAATCCGACCGTCTTGCGGATTTCGGTGACGTCTCGACCGACGTTCTCACAGTGTCGCGTCAGCACATCGATCTTGTGGGCGAGCACGTCGATCTCGGAGTCGGTCGAATTCCAGACGTCGGCGTACTGCGCGACGAGCCGGAGCGTCTTCTTCTCCCCGCCGCCGCCGATCAGGATGGGAGGCCGACGAATTGGCTGCGGCTGGCAGATGGTCTCGGCCAGCTGATAATGCTCTCCCTGGTAGGGCCCGTCGTTGTCGCTCCACATCTGCCGACAGATTTGCAGTGTCTCTTCGAGCATTTCGAATCGGGTGCTCAGCGACGGATAGGGGACTCCCAGCGCCAGGTGTTCGCGCTCGTACCAGGCGGCGCCGATGCCGAACATCGACCGGCCCTGCGAGAGCACGTCAAGCGTGGTGACCGTCTTGGCCAGCAGGCCCGGATGCCGATAGGTCACGCCGGTGACCAGCAGCGCCAATTGGATGGTGGTTGTCTGGCCGGCCAGATACCCGAGTGAGGTGTAGCCCTCCAGGAACGGATCTTCGGCTTTGCCAACGGCTTCCATCTGAAAGAAGTGGTCCGCCAAGGTGAATATCGATGCGCCGATGTCTTCGGCGGCCGCGGCTGTCGACAGCAGGGTCGGCGCCAAAGCGGCCGTGTTGCCCGGCAGAAAATCGATGAAGTGTATGCCCAATTCCATCGCTGTCTCCTTCGCTAGTCGGTCAAGCGCTGAAGCAACGACAACGCGTCGTTGATGACGCGTCGTTCGCGCTCCGAATAGCGCTCCTGCATGGCACGGGCCAGCCATTCTCCACGGGCCTCGCGGTCGCTTTCGGCACGACGTCGTCCAGCAGCGGTCAGCGAGATCACTTGTCGCCGACCGTCATCGGGGTCTGGAGCGCGCCGGATCAGACCGTGCTGATCGAGCGCGGTCACGATGGCCGCCATCGATTGCGGCCGCACCTGTTCGGCGGCCGCGAGCGCACTGGTCGACGATGAACCGTCTTTCCACAACCGGGTGAGAACCGCGGTCTGCGAGGGTGTCAGGCCAGCGCCGGTATCGACACCCTTGAGCCGGCGGCGCAGCCTGCTGAACACAACCCGGATGTCCCGAGCCGCCGCCGCGGCAGACTCGCTGATCCCGTCCATGCGGACAAGCCTACATTAGACAGTTCAGACTGTACAGTTTCAGCTGTCTACTTCAGGTCTTCTGCGACTGCCGGACCGCGCTACCGCCGAGGTAGGCGAGGTATCCGATGATCCCGACGACGCCGATGCTGCGGGTCTGCTTACTCGCGAAGGTCAGCCCGAGTAACGTCTCGACGCTGCCGTTGGCGTAGACGTGCTGGCGGGTGTTGCGGGGGAATGCCGACTTTGTGATCGGTTCGAACAAGCCCGGGCTGGTGAAGTGGGCCAAGCCGGCGCCGGCCAGCGCCAGACCCGAAAAGCGGGCGATGCGATTGCTTTTGCGCGACATGCTGCTCCTCAACTGATCGCGTAGTCACTGATCGGAAAGCTCGATGCCTCTTCGATCGCGGTCGCGGTGGCCATCGGACGCAGCAGCGACGGCTCGCCGCTGGGGTTGAAGTAGTAGGACCGTGAGGTGGCGCAGTTGCCGAGAATCCACAGCGAGTCACCGAGTAACTCGGTCATCCGGTCGAGGTAGCGGGCGTTGGCATCTTCGGTGACCTCGAAGGTGTCGGCGCCCTGCCGCTTGAGTTCGGCGAAAAGGCGGTCCATTAGCCGCATCTGATACTCCATCGTGTTGAAGAAGTTCAGTCCCAGGAAGGCGAAGGGGCTGGCCAGGCTCAGATAGTTGGGGAAGTAGGGCATCGATACACCCTGATAGGCCTGAAAACGCGTGTCGCGCCACCACTTTCCGAGGTTGCGTCCCTCGCGGCCGATCACCTCGATGGCCGGGAAATTGGCCTCCCACAGGTCGAATCCAGTCGCCAGTACCAGGGTGTCGATGTGGGTTTTCGACCCGTCGGCGTTGACGATGCCGTCGGCCTCGATGCGTTCGATCCCGTCGGCTTGCAGGTGGACATGCGGCTTGGTGAAGCTGCGGAAATAGGTGTTGGAGAACGTCGGACGCTTACACCCCAGGTCGTAGTCGGGTGTGAGCTTGCGGCGCAGCTCTTTGTCGCGGATCGCGATGAACTGGTTGATCTTGCACAAGTCCGACGCCGAGATGTTGAGCCGGCGGAACAGCGGAACCCGGTATCGCACCAGCCCGACGGTGATCATCAACTCGTAGATGGTGTCGGTGACGGCCCTGATCGCCCGTTGCGTCCACGGGAAGCGGGCGAACAACCGCTTGGCGCCCTGCGAGAACCGCAGGTCGATCTTCGGTGCCACCCAGATCGGGGTGCGCTGATAGACCGTGAGATCGCCGGCCTTCTCGGCGAGTTTCGGAATCAGCTGCACCGCCGTCGCGCCGGTCCCGATGATCCCGATCCGCTTGCCCGTTGGGTCGAAGTCGTCCTCCCACTCAGTGGTGTGGATGATCTTGCCCTCGAAGGAGGTGATCCCGGGAATTTCCGGTGTCTTCGGCTGGGACAGGAATCCGGTCGCGGTGATCAGATAGCGCGCCGAAAGCACGTCGCCGCCCGACAACGCCACCTGCCAGTGCCGGGTCTCGTCGTCCCACCGGGCGCTTTCTACGACGGTGTTGAACCGCATGTGCCGGCGGACGTCGTATTTGTCAGCCACCCCGGCGGCGTACTGCTTGATCTCCGGTCCCGGGGTGAACAGACGCGACCAGTTCGGGTTCGGTTCGAAGAAGTACGAGTACGTGGTGGTGGGGACATCGACGGCCAGGCCCGGATAGTGGTTGACGTGCCAGGTTCCGCCCAGGTCGTCCTCCCGGTCGAGGATGACGAAGTTGTCGATACCCATGCGTTTGAGCTGGATGGCCGCGCCGATACCGCCGAAACCGGCTCCGACGATGACGGCCTCGAAGTGCTCCGATGTCATGGCACGACAATATACGCAGTACCACCGGTACCGGTAAACCTTGGCGCTAACGGCCGGGCGGGGCCTTACGCGGCGACTTGCTGCCCATCGCCCGATTGGCGGCATGCAGGGTGGCGTTGTCGTCTTCGAGTTCAAGGATTCGGCTGATGCCGGCCAAGTTCACTCCGGCATTCACCAGCGCGCTGATGCGCCGCAGGCGGACCAGGTCGTCAGCGCTGTACCGGCGGGTCCCCCCGCCGCTACGGACGGGGCTGAGCAGGCCGTGACGCTCGTAGAGGCGTAGCGACTGCACTGCGACACCGGACAGCTCCGCGGCAACTGAAATTCCGTAAACACCCTGGTCGGAAGTCGGCCCGTCGGCGCGGTGGAGTCGGTCGTCCATCTACTCATCCTCGGCGTCTTGACGCATACAAAACCTTTTTACCACACTTGCAAATAAATCCCTTGCGTGGTAGACAAAATCTTCAGCCATCAACATAGATTTTGGGTGATGTAGAGCGCAGGTTCGTAGCCAAACCACGGGGGTCAGGAGGTTGCAGTGCCGTCCCCAGCGCGTCAGGACAGGTCGGCGGTGTTCGCGTCGTTGGCCGACATCGTCCGGCAAGGCTCGACCTCTCCGGAGGTGTACGCCGCTATCTGCGTGGCCGCGACCCTGACTGTCCCGGGCTGTGACCATGCCAGCCTCATGATCAGCCGCGGCGGCACCCGCCGGACCGCGGCCGTCAGCGACGACGTCGCGCGCCAGATCGACCGGATGGAGCTGGCGCTCGGCATCGGCCCGTGCATCGATGCCATGGAAAGCCGACGTGCTGAGATCGAACCGGACCTCGCGGCGGCCAGTCGATGGCCGGCGCTGACGGCGCGGGTGGTCTCCCAGACGCCGGTGCGCGGCGCCATGAGCGTTCGGCTGCCGGTGGATCGGGAGAACATCGGCGCGCTCAACTTGTTTTCAGACGCGCCCCACGCCTTCGACGCCTCCTCGGTGGAGCAGGCCGTGGTGTTGGCGGCTTTTGCCACAGTGGCCAGCACGGCGGCGGCGCACAACGAGGACGTCGCGACACTCCGCCGGGGGCTGACCACCAACCGCGCCATCGGCCAAGCCATCGGAATGTTGATGACACTCAACGACCTGACCGATGCGGCGGCGTTCGACGTCCTTCGCAAGGCGTCGCAGAACTCGAACGTGAAACTGGTCGACGTCGCCACAGAGGTCATCCGGGGCCGCGGTCAGCGAGACACCGGCAAAAGCGCCTGAGCTATTCGCGGCCCAACAGCAGCAGCGACGCCGACACCGACAGCTTCGGCACGTCGAGCGTCTTGGAGCCAAGATCGTGGCGGGCACCCGCGATCTCGACGATCTGAGTCGGCGCGCCGATGAGTGCTGCGGCCGCCTGTACCTCGCTTGGAGAGCCGAACGGATCCGACGTGCCATGGGTGAATACCGTCGGCACCGCGATATCGGGCAGGTGCTCGGTGCGGGCCCGCTCGGGCTTGCCCGGTGGATGAACCGGGTAGGAGAACAACGTCAGCACGTCGACGTGGGATTCCTTGGCGGCCACCACCATCGACGTCATCCGGCCGCCGTACGAATGGCCGCCGGCAATCAGCGGGCCGTCCGACAAACCGCGGCACACCGAGATGGCCTCGGCGATGCCGTCGCGGTCCGCGGCCGACGAACCCGACGGCGGACCTTTGGGGCGTCGGCGCCGGTACGGCAGGTTGTATCGGACCGCCAGCCAGCCTCGCCGCGCCCACTCGTCGCAAAGCCGTTGCAGCAACGGCGAATCCCGGTTCCCGCCGGCACCGTGCGTCAACACCACCACCCCGGCCGGGGACCCGTCGGGTTCGTGGGCTACCCCAGCGATGTTCTCGAGATTAATTGCCGCTCCTCACTCATATGCTCAATCTGAACAGCGGCGACACCGGGCCGTGGCCCTGCCCCAGCGGATACGAGGCCCGCAGTCCCTCGGTGACCCAGTCTTTGGCGAACGCGACGGCTTCTAGCACGCTGTAGCCGTGCGCCAGTGCGCACGCGGTGGCCGCGGCGAGGGTATCGCCGGCGCCATGATCATGGGTGGTGTCGACGCGCGGAGATTCGAACTCGTGAAAGTCGTTGCCGTCGAACAACACATCGGTGCTGCTGGCCGATCCGGGCATATGGCCGCCTTTGACCATCGCCCACGCCGGTCCCAGCGCGTGCAGGGCGCGGGCTGCATCGGCCTGAGTGGCCGAGTCGACCACGTCGATGTCCACCAGGAGTCGCACCTCGTGCAGGTTCGGCGTCACCACGGTCGCCAGCGGAAACAATTCGGCCTTGAGGGATTCCAAGGCCTCGTCGTCGAGCAGCGGATCCCCGTGCATCGAGGCGCACACCGGGTCAACCACCAGCGGCACGCCCCCGCTGTGTTCGCGCCAACTCTGTGCGATGGCCTCGATGATCGGGGCGGTGGCGAGCATCCCGGTTTTGGCGGCCTGCAGCCCGATGTCGCCGGCCACCGCCGCGATCTGCGCCGCGACCACGTCGGGTGGAATCGGGTGAAAGCCCTTGACGCCCAACGAGTTCTGCACCGTTACCGCCGTCACCGCGCACAGCGTGTGTACACCCAGCAGGGTGCAGGTGCGGATGTCGGCCTGCATCCCGGCGCCACCGCCTGAGTCGGAGCCGGCGATGGTCAAGACCCGCGGCGGCGTCGTACCGGACGGCGCCAGCGGCAGCAGATTCACTGTTGGGCGAGAGGCAGATACACCCGGTTACCGTGCTCGGCGAACTCGGCGGATTTCTCGGCCATGCCGGAAGCCAGCACAGCCTCGATGTCCTCTTCCGTTTCAAGACCGTGTTTGGCCGCGTAGTCCCGGACGTCCTGGGTGATGCGCATCGAGCAGAACTTGGGCCCACACATCGAGCAGAAGTGCGCGGCCTTGGCGGGCGCTGCGGGCAACGTCTCGTCGTGGAACTCCCGCGCGGTGTCGGGATCCAGGGACAGTGCGAACTGGTCGTTCCACCGGAACTCAAATCGGGCCTGCGACAACGCGTTATCGCGCTCCTGAGCGTGCGGATGCCCCTTGGCCAGGTCGCCGGCGTGCGCCGCGATCTTGTAGGCGATCACGCCGTCCTTGACGTCCTTGCGGTCCGGCAGGCCGAGGTGCTCCTTCGGGGTCACGTAGCACAGCATCGCCGTGCCGGCCTGCGCGATGATCGCCGCGCCGATCGCCGACGTGATGTGGTCGTATGCCGGAGCGATGTCGGTGGTCAGCGGCCCGAGCGTGTAGAACGGCGCCTCTTCGCACAATTCCTCTTCCAGACGCACATTCTCGACGATCTTGTGCATCGGGACGTGGCCCGGTCCTTCGATCATCACCTGCACGCCATGGCTTTTCGCGATCTTCGTCAGTTCGCCCAGGGTGCGAAGCTCGGCGAACTGAGCCGCGTCGTTGGCGTCGGCGATCGATCCGGGCCGCAGCCCGTCGCCGAGTGAGAACGTGACGTCGTACTGGGCAAGGATGTCGCAGAGTTCTTCGAAGTTGGTGTACAGGAAGGATTCCTGATGGTGCGCCAGACACCACGCGGCCATGATGGAACCGCCGCGGGACACGATGCCGGTCACCCGCTTGGCGGTCAGCGGCACATATCGCAGCAGGACGCCGGCGTGCACGGTCATGTAGTCCACGCCCTGCTCGCACTGCTCGATCACGGTGTCGCGGTACATCTCCCAGTTCAGCAGCGTCGGGTCACCGTCGACCTTTTCCAGCGCTTGGTAGATCGGCACGGTCCCGACCGGCACCGGTGAGTTGCGCAGAATCCACTCGCGGGTGGCATGAATGTCCTTGCCGGTGGACAGATCCATGATGGTGTCGGCGCCCCAGCGGGTGGCCCACACCATCTTGTCGACCTCTTCGGCGATCGACGACGTCACCGCCGAGTTGCCGATGTTGGCATTGACTTTGACCGCGAACGCCTTGCCGATGATCATCGGCTCGCTCTCGGCATGGTTGTGGTTCGCCGGAATCACCGCGCGGCCGCGGGCGACCTCGTCGCGCACCAGCTCTGCGGGCAGCTGCTCGCGGGCGGCGATGTAGGCCATCTCGGCGGTGATCTCGCCCGCGCGGGCGCGCTGCAGCTGGGTGCCGCGGTCGCGGATCACGCCCGGACGCGGCGGCAGGCCGGCGGACACGTCGATGACCGCGTCGGCGTCGGTGTACGGCCCCGACGTGTCGTAGAGGTCCAGGTGTTCGCCGTTGGACAGGCGGACCCGCCGGAACGGAACCTTGGCGGCGGGTCCGCCGGGGGAGATCTCCAGGTCCCGGTAGATCTTGGTGCTGCCCGCGATGGGGCCGGTGGTCACTGTCGGCTGGACTGCCAATTCGGTCATTTCTGCTCCCTACGTCGGCATTACCCGGTCAGGTTCGTACGGTCGACGGCCCCGAGCCGTCCTCTCAGCGCACTGGGCGTGCGCTCCCGCGTTCGGTTTGCGTACCACGCTAGCGCAGCCTGGGCTTCGTGCACGCCTACCCAATCCGGTGCCGTCCAATCAGTAGGCAAGGTGTGCGATCGGTGGGAAGATGATCAGCGTGCGCGAGGTCGCTGAAACAGGCACTGCACCACAGGTGTGGCCAGCCCGGTGGCCGGCCATCGACACCGACAAACCGGGCGTCGGCGCGTTCCGGTTCTGGTTCGTCGGCGAGCACTGGGAGTGGTCCGACGAGCTGGCCCGCATGCACGGCTACGAACCCGGGACGGTCTACCCGACGACCGAGCTGCTGATGTCGCACAAGCATCCCGACGACCGCGGTCATGTCCAAGATCTGCTCGACCGCGCCCTGCTGTCCAAGAGCTCGTTCTCCAGTCGGCACCGCTTCATCGACACCGCCGGCACCGTGCACGACGCGATCGTGGTCGCCGACCGGATGCTCGACGAGAACGGCGCGGTGGTCGGTACCGCGGGCTATTACCTGGACCTCACGGCGACTTTCGTGGAGAACCGGCAGGTTGCCCTCGACGAGGCGCTACCCGACCTGTTCGAGGCGCGCGCCATCATCGAACAGGCCAAAGGCATCTTGATGGCTGTCTATCGGGTGGGCCCCGAACAGGCGTTCGGCGTTCTGCGCTGGCGATCGCAGGAGACCAACACCAAGCTGCGCTCGCTGGCCAAGCAACTCATCACCGAAATGTCCACGCAGCCACCGCCGTCGGCGGACGTGCAGGCCGCCTTCGACCACCTTCTGCTGACCGTGCACCAACGGGTTCCGGGTGAACCCACCGCGTAATGGCACTGCCGGTTAGGCTCGTCGAAACGAGGGACGGCAAGCCGGGGCGCTTGTGGTCCAGTGGTCCGGTCCAAGACCCGTTGCTCCGGACCCAGGAATCACGTGCGTCGGAGCGGGTGAGCGCGATGGAACTGTTGACGGTCAAATCTGAGGTCCGGCCCGAGGCCGTGCTGGTGCATGCGTCCGGCGAGATCGACTCCGGCAACGCGGCCGGGCTCAGAACTCAGCTCGCGTCCGCGCTGCAGCAGGCCGGCGCTCAGGAATCTCGCCTGCTCATCATCGACCTGCAAGGCGTGACGTACTTCGGCAGCGCCGGGATGAACGCGGTGCTCGACTGTCACAAGATCGGTCTGCGCGCGGGGACAGCGGTCCGGTTGGTCGCCGAGAACGACCTGGTGGTCCGCCCGATAGAGGTGACGAACCTGGACAGCCTGCTCGACCTGTACCCGACGTTGGCCGAGGCGCTGAAAGGCCGTGAGTCCGAGCAGGGGACGTGAGCGGGGACGAACGACGCGGCTGGCCGCGTGACCCGAAAATCCTGCCGCCCGACCTGGCCGCCGCCGTGGCGCTCGGTGGCGAGATGGGCCGACGGTTCGCCGAATTCGATTGGACCGCCCATCCGCTCGGTTCGCCGCAGTCGTGGCCGACGGAATTGCGGTCGGTGGTCGCGATGGTGTTGACGTCGAGCTTCCCGATCGTGTTGTGGCTCGGGACCGAGGAGCTCTTCCTGGTCTACAACGACGCCTACATCCCGATCCTCAGCGACCGGCACCCCGCCGCGCTCGGCCAGCGCGGGCAGTACGCGTGGTGGGACGTGTGGGAGCCGGTGCGTCCGATGCTGGAGGGCGTGATCGCCACCGGCGAAGCGACCTGGTCGCACGATCTGATGTTGCCGATCCTCACCGCGGGCCGACGCAGACAGCGGTACTTCACGTTCACCTACAGCCCGCTGGTCGGCGAGGACGGCACGACCATCGGCATCATCTGCCCGTCGTTCGAAACCACGGAACGGGTGTTGAGCGAACGCAGGCTGCAACTTCTCAATGCGGTGGCCTCGGCCGTGATGGACACCAACACGATCGACGACGCGGTGCAGGCGGCCGTGGCGGTGTGCCAGGAACGTCCGGCCGACGTGCCGATGCTCGCCGCCTACGTCGGGGATCCCGCGACCGGTGACGTCACGCTGCGCGCTGCGACGCCTGCGGTGCTGCCCTTGTTGCCGCCGACCCTGGGCGCCTTGACCAAATCCGCCGCGGTGCCGCGCACCAGGTCTGAGGCACAGGTCATCGACGACGTCGCCACGATGATCGACGGGCTCCACGAAGCGCTCGGTGACGACTGCCCCGACCATGCCCTGCTACTGCCGCTGGGTGAGGGTTCCGCCGGCGGGGCTCTGCTGATCGGCACGAATCCGCTCGTGCAGCTGGACGACCAATACGTCGGCTTCTGCCAGTTGCTCGCCGACCAGTTGTCCTCGGCAATGGCCTCGGCGATGTCCTACGAGCAACAGCGGCGGCGCGCCGACGCGCTTGCCGAACTGGACCGTGCGAAAACAGCGTTCCTCACCAACGTCTCTCACGAGTTCCGCACGCCCCTAACGCTTTTGCTCGGTCCGCTTGATGACGCCTTGTCGGACAGCACCGACAGCACGATCGAGAGTCAGCTCGGTATCGTGCGGCGTAACGCGGAGCGACTACGACGGCTGGTCGACTCGCTGCTGGATTTCTCCCGCATCGAAGCCGGCCGTGCCACGGTCAATCTGCTGTGCACCGATGTCGGGGTGCTGACGTCGCACATCGCATCGTCTTTCGCCGAACTGTGTCAGCGGGCCGGACTCGAGTTGGTGCTCGATTGCCGTGCCGCGGTGAGCCACATCGATCCGGCCATGTGGGAGACGATCCTGCTCAACCTGTTGTCGAACGCGGTGAAGTACACCATGGCGGGGTCCATCACTGTGACGGTCCGAAGCGATGCGTCCTTCTGCCACATCGTGATTCGCGACACCGGGATCGGGATCGCCGAAGCAGACCTGAAGCGGTTGGGGGAGCGATTCTTTCGCGCCGAGGACACGCACGGGCGTAGCGTCGAGGGCACCGGTATCGGGTTGTCGTTGGTGCGGGGTCTGGTCGAGCTGCAGCAAGGGACCGTGGAGTTCGACAGCGAACTCGGCCGCGGCACCGCGGTCACCATCCGGTTGCCCCGGGCAGTGGGTGGCGAGCCGATCGACCATGCGCCCGCCGCCTTGCTGGACAACCCGTACGTCGTCGAGGCCGGCCAGTGGGTGACCTCGCGACCCGGATCATCCGGCGCTGCGGCGCCTGCACCCGACGGCCGCGAACTGATCCTGATCGCCGACGACAATGCCGATATGCGAGCGTATTTGGAGCAGGTGTTGTCACCGCGCTGGCGGACGGTGCTCGTCGCCGACGGCCAAGAGGCCATCGAGGCCACCCGCAGGCTGCGCCCGGACATCGTCGTGACCGATGCGATGATGCCGCGGCTGGACGGCTTCGAACTGGTCGCCGCGATCCGCGCCGACCCGGTCCTGGCGGCCACCCCGGTGCTGATGCTGTCGGCCAGAGCCGGTGCGGAGGCCGTCAGCGAGGGCTTCGCCGGCGGCGCGGACGACTATCTGCCAAAGCCGTTCACGTCCAGGGATTTACGTGACCGGATAACCGCCCGGTTGGCAGCCGCGGCTCGCGAACGAACACGTGCCCGGTCGAGTGACGCCAAGGCGCAGCTGGCCCTCGACTTCGCGCAGCTCGACGCGGCTCTGCAGGCCGCCGACTCGCCTGCGGCGATCGTCGAGGCCCTACAGGGTGCGGCTTTCGGTCGCGGTACGGCCCCGATCATCTGTCTGGGGCTGCTCGACGCCGACGGGAACAACCTCCGATTCGAGTACGGCGTATTGGTTCCCGCCGAGATTCGCGATCGTTACCACGTCGCGTCGATGGACACCCCGATCGTGCCGGTCGATGTGGTCAAATCGGGTCAACCGATGATCATCACGGACACAATGAATTTGGGCTCACGTTACCGACACGTGGTGAGCGAGACAATCGACTCGGTGCGGTCGTGTATCAGTCAGCCGCTGCGCGGCTCGGACGGCCGGATCATCGGCTCCCTTGGCATGCTGTGGCCGACCCCGCAGGAGTTCGAACCCGCCGAACTCGCCTGGGCCGCGCAGGTTGCCAGGATCACCCAGTCCACCGTCGACCGCATTCGCAGCGTGCAACAGGAACACCGGATTGCGGTCGACTTCCAGGACCATCTGCTCGACCTCGATCACGCATCGACGGCGGCGGTGGTCGCTGCGGTGTACCAGCCCGGCGGTGAGGCCATGCGTGTCGGAGGCGACTGGTATCTCGTAATGCCGCAAGACAAGCCGAACCAGATCGCGATCTCGGTCGGCGACGTCGTCGGCCACGGGCTGCCCGCCGCGATCGCGATGAGCCGGCTCCGGGCCGGGGTGGCGGCCAGCGCGCTGACCGACCCCGATCCCGGTGCGGTGCTGGCCACGTTGGACCGGTACGCGGCCACCGTGCCAGGTGGGCGCTGCGCCACCGTCAGCTACGCGATGATCGATGACGGATCCGATCCGGACACCGGAGACGGGACCGCCCGGGTCAGCTATTCCTGTGCGGGACACCCTTATCCGTTGCTGGTCACGCCGGACCAACCCCCGGTGTTCCTAACCGACGGTCGTCGCCCACCGATCGCCGCCTGGGAGAGTCCACTCAAGCGCAACACCGCGGACCACGAATTACCGCCGGGCAGCGTGCTGCTGCTGTACACCGATGGGCTGATCGAGCGACCGGGTGAGGGGCTCGATCACGGGTTCACCCGGTTGCAGGGGGCGGCCGCCTACCGCGCCGACCTTCCGGTCGGTGACCTCTGCGACGAACTGCTCGACCGGATGGCGCCGCCCGGCGGTTACACCGACGACGTGGTGCTGCTGGCGCTGCGGCCCTGCCACAGCTCGGCCCGCAGTTTCGCCACCGTGGTGTCGGCGTCGCTGGACAACATCGCCGACGCGCGACACCGGTTGCGCAACTGGCTATCTGGAGTCAATGTCGATCCGCGGCGGGAGTCCGACATCCTGCTGGCCACCGGCGAGGCGGTGACCAATGCCATCGAGCACGGCAGCGGCGGCGATTCCAGCATGACGGTGTCCATCGAAGCGTTCGTGCGAGGGCAGACCGTCACCGCGACCGTAAGCGACGCGGGTCAATGGTCGGGCGATTCGTCGGCGAGCCAGCGCAGCCTGGAGCGCGGACGCGGGCTCACTATGATCAACGGACTCGCCGACGACGTGCGGACCGTCCGTACCGCGGCTGGTACCCGAATCACGCTGACGTTCGAGGGCGCAGTTCTATCGAAGTCAGGCCTGGTGGAAGGCGTCACCACATGAGCGGTGCGGAGTTCCAACTGAAGACACTGGCGGGCGACGGCGCGTCGGCGCCTGTCGAGGTGGCGGTGACGGGCGAGGTCGACGCCTCCAACGTCCGCGAATTCACCCGGTTGGTGCGCGAAATACCGGGCGAGCGGCCGGTGATCCTTCAGCTGAGCAAGGTCAAGTACCTGGACAGTGCCGGGTTCTCGGCCTTGGACCGACTGCTCGCCGACGAAGAAGTGCTCATCGTGTTGGCGCCGAACAGCTTCATGTATCGGGTGGCGGAGCTGATGTGCATGCCGATTCACCACGACGCCAAGGCCGCGCGCAAAGCAGTGCGCAAAGGAGCGGGCTGAGGCTACTCGGCGTCCTCGATGGCCTCGCCGAGCTCTTCGAGCAACCGGTTGTGGTGGTTGCTGGCCAGCAGGTGGCCGGCGGCGATGACCACGGCGACCGGCCAGTCGATCAGCTCGAACGCCGCGAGCGCGGCCAAACCGCCGTAGTAGGCGAGGGCCTCGGGCCGCGGAATCTCGACCTGACCGATAACCGGAAGGTTGATGGCGAACGTCTCGCCATCCCGGATGTGGGCGACGGCGTCGGCCTGGGACGTTTCCCGGCGCGCATTCTTTTCGGCCATCATTTGCCTTTCAGTAATGTTGGCGTTGCCATTGGGACTGGTGATGCGGTCACTCTCGGGCTTATGTCGACGACCGATTCTCTCGCCGACCCACTAGGCGGAGCTGTGGCTGGCCTGCTGACCGTCCCGTTGACCCAGTTGTACGCGGTCCTGTGGCGCCTCGGCGCTGTCGAGGTCGTGGCGACTCGGTCGGGGTCGAATCGCCGGCCTCCAGCTCCAAGGGCGGCTTAACCGCGAACGCGCGGGTCGCGACGGCCACTGCGGCGGTCGCGGCTCCGGCCGACCCCAGCGCCTGTGCCCAGGCCAGCGGGCCGAGCGGAGTGCAGCCCAGCAGCTGGCTGACGCCGGGGATGCTGATCAGCGTCCCCATCACAGCCAGCGATCCACCCGCGGTCAGCACCACCAGCGGGGTGCGTGAATCCAGCAGCGTCTGACCCAGCTGTGCCGACACCAGCGCGACCAGCGCCACCGTCGACGCCCGTTGCGGGCGCCCGGTGATCCCCGCCATCGCCCAGGCCGCCGTCGCCGCCGCGGCGGTGGTCGTCCCGCGAATGGCGACGGCCTGCCACAGGGCCTGCTGATCGGGGCCCCGGCCGGCGATCTGGACGGGTCCGCTCGGCTTGCTCACCGCCAGCGCCGCTGCGGGCAGGGCATCGGTGAAGATGTTGACCAGTAGTAGCTGGCGGGTGTTGAGCGGCGAGTTGCCGGTGATCGCGCTGCCGATGATCGCGAACGCGACTTCGCCGGCGTTGCCGCCGAGCAGCACCGACACCGCGGCCTGAACCCGTCGCCACAGCTCGCGGCCTTCGTCGATCGCGTTCAGCAGCGACTCGATGCGCGCATCGAGCAACACCACGTCGGCGGCGACGCTGGACGAATCGCTGCCCCGCGCCACGACGCCGATGCCGACGGTGGCCGCGCGAATCGCGGCGGCATCGTTGGCGCCGTCACCGACCATCGCGCAGACCTTCCCGGCCCGTTCCAGCGTCTGCACGACCTGCACCTTGTTCTCCGGCGACATCCGGGCAAAGATCACCCGCTCGGTGACCGCCCGCTCCTGGTCCTTACGTGACAGCGCATCCCACTCGGCGCCGCTGATGACCTGAGCCGCCGCGACCGGCATCCCGAGCTCGCGGGCGATGGCCGCGGCGGTGATCGGGTGGTCACCGGTGATCAGCCGAATGCCGATACCCCGCTCGGCCAGCGCCGCCAGCAGAGCGGGCGCCTCGGCCCGCGGAGTGTCGGACAGGCCGAGGAAACCGACCAGCGACAGTTCCCCGCCGGCCAGATCCGCGATTGCGTCCTCGTCGTCGGCGACCACTCGGGCCTGTTGGGCGGTGAGCCGGCGACGCGCGACGGCGATCACCCGCAACCCCTCGGCGGCCAGACCGCGCACCGTCGCCTCGACGTCGGAGCCGACACCGGCACTCGCGGCCAGGACGACCTCGGGCGCGCCTTTGACGGTCAGCTCGTCGCCGAATACCGACGCCGAGAACGACCTGCCCGACCGGAACGGTAGGTGCGCTGCGCTTTCCGCGGCGTTCGCCGCCGGACTGGCGACAGACTCGGCGGCCTCGATGATCGCGCGGTCTGTGGCGTGCACCTGCGGTCCGCCGTTGGCGTCCGGTGCAGCGCTGGCGGCGCACCGCAACACGTCGTCCGGGGAGTAACCCTCGGCGGGATGTACCTGCGACACCCGCAGGCGGTTCTCCGACAGGGTTCCGGTCTTGTCGAAGCACACCACGTCGATGCGGCCCAGCGCCTCTACCGACCGCGGGACGCGGACCACCGCGCCGTAGGTGGTCAGTCGCCGTGCCGACGCCGCCTGCGCGAGCGTCGCGACCAACGGCATCCCCTCGGGCACCGCCGCCACGGTGATCGCTATGCCGCTGGCCACCGCCTGGCGTAATCCCTTGCGGCGCAACAAGCCCAACCCGCTGACCAGAAGTCCGCCGGTGACGCTGACCGGGAAGGCGCGGTTGGTGAGCTGGCTGAGCTGATGCTCCAGGCCGATCTGCGGTAGTTCGCTGGACACCAGTTCGGCGGCCCGCCGTGCCTGGGTGTCGGCGCCGACGGCGGTGACCACGGCGACCGCGGTGCCCGCGACGACGGTGGTGCCGCCGTAGAGCATGCATCGACGCTCGGCGAGTTCGGCCCCTGGCGTGGCGTCGGTCTGCTTTTCGACCGGTAGCGATTCACCGGTCAAGGTCGACTCGTCGACCTCGAGGTCCTCTTCCTCGATCAGCCGCGCGTCGGCCGGGATCACTTCATGGGTGCGAACCTCGATCACATCGCCGGGCCGCAGCTGCGCGGCCTTGACGTCGGAGTACACCGGGACGCCGTCCGGTCCGGTGGTCACTTTGCGGGCCGGTGGAATCTGTTGCGCCAGTAGCTCGTTCAATCGACTCTCGGCGCGCAGCCGCTGACTGGCGGCCAAGACGGAGTTGGCGGTGAGCACCGACCCGACCAACACCGCGTCGACCGGCGAGCCCAATATCGCGCTGGCCGCCGAGCCGAGCGCCAGCACCGGGGTCAACGGGTCGGACAGCTCGGCGCGAACCGCCTTGAGGAACTGCCAGACCGCTTGGCGTGGGCGGTCGGTCAGCTCGGCGCTGCGATGGGCTGTCTCCACCGCCCGCCCGGCCAGGCCGTGTGCGGGTTCCGCTTCGTGCTTGGTGTCCAACGGCGGCAGCATCTTCTGCACCTGCTCGACCGACATGGCGTGCCAATCGTGGATGGGCGCCGGAAGCGGAGTCGGCTCACGCAGCACCCGCCGGGCCATCAGATACCCCGAAACCAGGCCGGCGGCGGCGCCCGTGGTCACCGGGCCGGGTCCGCGTCCGCGAACACCGGGGACCATTAGTAGCGCACCCAGTGCGGTTGCGCCGGTGGCGATTTCGATGCCCCGCCGACTCGCCGACCGGGCGGCCGGGATAGCGTGCAGCAGCCGCCAGGCGCCGTCCAGGTCGGCCAGAATCAGGTCCGCTGTCCACGGCGGCGGTTCGGAGTCCGAATTGGGCATCAGGCCCAGGCCGACGTCAGCCGACGAAAGTGCTTGTGCAGCAGCCGAAGAGAGCACCGCAACGGTACGGCCTGCTTCCTGCAGATCAGCCAGCGCCGCGGCCAGTGCGGTGTCGATCGACACACGGCGCAACGGCCGGAGTTCGTCGAAAGCCGGATGCAACTCGCCGAGGTCTTCCACGTCAACCGACACCAGTTCCAGGCCGGCTCGCCGTGCCTCCGCCAGTACCGCGGTGGCCAGCGGGTCGTGCATTGGACCGATCAGCGCCTCGACCTTGGTGTCGAGCCGATGCCAGCCGACCGTGAGACCCTTTTTCTCCAGGAGCAACTGCGCGCGGTTCCAGGCGGGCGACAGCTCGTTGTCGGCGGCTCCGCGCACGCGCACCACCCGTAAACTGTTGGTGCACAACACTCTGGGATCGATGACGAGCGCGTCGACGCGGTCCAGCCAGCGAAGTTTCTCCGGCTGCAGCGGCAACACCTCGTGCCGCTGCGCCAATCCCTGACCCAACGCCGCGGCGAACGACTCGCGGGTGGTGCGGGTGGCTTTCGGAGTGGTGACCAGCGTGGCCGTCGACGCCATTGCCAGGTTGCGGGTGAACGCGCCGACCACCGCCGTGCTTGCGGTCTGGACCAGAGCGCTGCGCCGGGCGTACCGCTCGACCGGTCCGTCGGCCGGCGGCACCGGCCGCGACGGCGGATGCACCTCCGGGTGTTCGGCATGGCGGGCCAATGCCGGCTCGTGACGAATCCATGCTTGCGCCTCGGCCTGGTATTCGGCCGCTTTCAGGATCTCCATCGCCAGGTCGACGGTCAGCGACGCCGGCGACAGCTCGAGGACGTGCGCCAGCACCATCGCCACCGACAAGACCGCGTCGGTAGCCGAATGGCCGATGTTGTCTTCGAGCAGGCGCCGCAGCCGTGGTTGGTAGTCGACCGACACCACCAGCGCCTCGACGCCGTCGAACACTCGCGGCAACCGCAGCAGTCGGCCGGCCAGGGCGGCGCTGACGCCGACAGCGGTGGCGCCCACCCCGAGTGCGTTGGTGGCCAGTAGCAGGCCATCGCCGGGCAGCGGTTTCGGTCGGGTGTCACTACGGTCGACGTTGACGGTATCGCTTGTCCGCCAGTGCTTTTCGGCGTCGTCGACGTCTCGGCAGAGGTCGCGTAGCGAGATTTGATCGTCGCTGAGACCGATCACGATCCGCGACAGGGGACGGTTGACGCGCACCGATGTGACACCCGGGCGCGCCCGCACGGCGTCCACCACGACCCGGCCGAGCTCGGCGCCGTCCGGGCCGTTGAGTCCGCGGACCTCGACCCAAGCGCGTCCGCTGCCGCGCCAGCTGTGCCGGGTCAGGGTCGGTGCGGGCAAACCCGTCGACAGCGCCCGCACGCCTTCGCGCACCGGGATGGCCGCCATCGTCAGGCTGGTTGAGGCAACCGTGCCCAGCGAATCGACCAGCGCGGAGGTCGCCTGAAAGCCCAGCGTTACCGCACGCAACGGAGAGGGTGCTCGCACCAACGCGACGCTATCTACTCGGCGAGATCAACGAGTGCGCGACTGTGCGCCGCGGGACTGGCGCGCCGGTGTCCGCTTGGCCGGTGTCTTGCGCGGCCTGGCGGTTTTGGTCGACTTGGCCGGGGCCGCTTTGGCGGGCGTCGACTTGGCGGGCGTCGACTTGGCGGGCGTTGTCTTGGTGGCAGCCGACGTGGCCGGAGCTGACGTGGCCGGGGCCGCTTTGACCGAGGTGACCGATGCGAGCTGGGAGCCGTCGTTGCGCGGGGCACCCAGACGTCGCAGGAGTAGTGCGCCGCCCCCGACGGCCAGCAGAATCGGCCATTCGACGAGTCCGGCGACCCCGAGTGCGCCCAGCGTCAGTGCGGCGGCCGGTGTCGAGTGGCTGCCGCTGTCGAGGCCCTTCTGTACGCCGGCGGCGGCTCCGGTAACCGCACCGGCGACGCCGTTGACCGCGGCGCCGCCGACCGCACCGGCGGCGGCGGTGGTTGCTGATGCGGCGCGGCTGACCGTTCGACTCACGTTGCGTACGGCGCCGTCGACGACACCCATGGCTACTCCTAGCTGCTCGGCTTTCGAAGGTGCAATCTTATGACCTTGGTTGGTGAATGAACAGCGGGTGAATACCCATCGAGCGCATTCTCATACGTCAGATGCTGTGAAGATCCACCAAGACCGGTGCATGGTCGCTGGGAGCCTTGCCTTTACGTTCCTCGCGGACGATCTGCGCGTCTGCGACCCGGCTGGCGAATGCGGGGGAGCCGAGGATGAAGTCGATGCGCATGCCCTGCTTCTTCGGGAACCGCAGTTGGGTGTAGTCCCAGTAGGTGTACACGCCGGGTCCGGGGGTGAAAGGCCTTACCACGTCCGTGAATTGAGCGTCGACCATGGCCTGGAACGCCTTGCGCTCCGGTTCGGAGACGTGGGTGGCCCCCGCGAAGAAGTCGACGTCCCAGACGTCGTCGTCGGTGGGAGCGATATTCCAGTCGCCGACCAGCGCAATCGGAGTCGACGGGTCGGTGTGCAGCCATGATTCGGCGGTATTGCGCAGCGCGGCAAGCCAATCCAGCTTGTAGATGTAGTGCGGGTCGTCCAGCGTGCGACCGTTCGGCACGTAGAGGCTCCACACCCGCACACCGGCGCACGTGGCGCCCAGCGCGCGCGCCTCGGCCGCGGCCGCCACATCCGGTTTACCGCTCCAGGTGGGCTGGCCGTCGAAGCCGATTTCGACGTTGTCCAGTCCGACCCGCGACGCGATCGCAACGCCGTTCCACTGGTTGAAGCCGACGTGTGCCACCTCGTAGCCGATCTCGAGGAACGGCATCGCCGGGAACTGCGCGTCGGAGCATTTGGTCTCCTGCATGGCGAGCACGTCGACCTCGGCGCGCTCCAGCCAATCGAGTACGCGCGGCAACCTCGTGCGAATCGAGTTCACATTCCATGTGGCTATCCGCAGGCGACGGCCATCGGGCATGGCTGAGACCCTACGTGTTGATTGTCGTGGCCGTGACATAGCGCGCGTGATGGTGCAGGACGAACCCCAACGAGCCGGCCAGGTCCGCGGCAACCCGGTCGTCGTCGCGCACCCTGATGTAACCGCGGGTCGCACCGCGGGACGCGCCCCAAGCCAGCAGCGCCTCGCAGAGTTCCGGGGTCGCCGCGCCCACGGCCGACAGGCCCACCCAACGAACGCCGTCCGGCGCATCGGTGACCGAGGCCCGCACCGCGGTGTCGCTCTGGGTGCCGAACATCAATTCCCCGTCGACGGCGGTCAATTCGGCCTCCGGAACCGGTTGGACGCCCCTCGGTGTGGCGGCCAGCGGCAAGGCCGGATCGAATTCACCGGTGTGCACGTCGCGTACCAGCACCCGGTTGGAGTGCCCACCCGGCACACCCAGGCGTAACAGGCGGTCGGGGACGGCCAGCAGTGGTGTCAGGCCACGGTTGGAATACCATTCGATGATCGCCGGAATCGCCGCCAGGCTTGCTGAAGGGTCCAGTGGCACAGCGGAGTTCGCCTGGTCGGTGCTTCCATGCGCGGCGCGCAGCAACCAGCCGTCCAGCCAAAGCCGCTCGGTACCGGGCCAGGACATCGCATCGGCGTACTCGAGTGCACGGATCTGCGATGCGCGCACCGGCTGGTCACTGAGGGTGCGCAGCGCGACCACATCGCCGGGGTCGACGTTCACCTCCGCGCCGGTCTTGGTCCGCACGCGCACCACCGGGGTGATCTCGAGGAGGTGGCCGATGACATCGGTCAGGGGTGGGACCGACCCGGCCGGCCGGCGGTAGCGCACCGTCACCCTGCTACCGAGATCCGGCCACGAAACCATCAGTGGCCGAAGGGATCCGGCCCTTCACCCGGCGTCCACGACAAACCGGGAACTCCCCAGCCGTGCGACTTGACCGCGCGCTTGGCCGAGCGGGCATGGCGCCCGACCAGCCGGTCAAGGTAGAGAAAGCCGTCCAGGTGGCCGGTCTCGTGTTGCAGCATGCGCGCGAATAAGCCTGTGCCCTCCAGAGTTATCGGGCTGCCGTCGGCGTCGAGGCCGGTGACCTTGGCGTAGTCGGCCCGCCCGGTGGGAAACGACTCGCCGGGAACCGAGAGGCACCCCTCGTCGTCGTCATCGGGGTCGGGCATGGTCTCGGGAACTTCGGAGGTCTCCAGCACCGGGTTGAGGATCACACCACGGCGTCGCGGGTTCTGCCCGCGCTCGTCGGGGCAGTCGTAGACGAAGACGCGAAGACTCACGCCGATTTGGTTGGCGGCCAGGCCGACCCCGTAGGCGGCGTCCATGGTTTCGTAGAGGTTGGTGATCAGGTCGGCCAGATCTGACGGCAGCGAACCGTCCGCCGCGACCGCCACCGGCGTTGTGGGAGTGTGCAGAACGGGGTCCCCCACAATGCGGATTGGTACGACGGCCATGACCGCAGATCTTAAGCCCGCCGACGATGCGGCCCGCAGAGCGGACTGAGGAGAAGGCGGGCAATCAGATAGAGCCCGCCGACGATGCGGCCCGCAGAGCGGACTGAGGAGAAGGCGTGCAATCCGATCCAGCGCGCCGACTCGCGGGTCTGGCTTCCAGGTCAACAGTTGTCGACGTGGTTGAATAATCGCCGGAGCAGCGAGCATTCGCGAGTCGCAGGTCTTGGAGGATCAGGAGCGATATGGACAGCGCTATGGCGCGGGCTGATCGATCGGGAGACGACTCTGAACTCGCCGATGGGTTGACTCGCCGTGAGCACGACATCTTGGCCTTCGAGCGTCAGTGGTGGAAGTACGCCGGGGCGAAAGAAGAGGCCATCAAGGATTTGTTCGGAATGTCGGCCACTGCCTACTACCGAGTGCTGAACGCGTTGGTCGACCGGCCCGAAGCATTGGCCGCCGATCCCATGTTGGTGAAACGACTCCGTCGACTGCGGGCCAGCCGCCAGAAGGCTCGGGCCGCTCGACGGCTGGGCTTCGAGCTCACCTGAGAATTTTGCCTGCTCACCGGGCGTCGGTGTGGGTTTTCCCGCACTCCTGGATACAGTGACGTCAATGAATGACCGCGTTCCCGACTCGACCGGCCTGCCGCTGCGGGCCATGGTGATGGTGCTGTTGTTCCTCGGCGTCATCTTTTTGCTGGTCGGATTCCAGGCCATGGGATCGGGAAGCAACGCCGATGACGACTCGGCGGTGTCGCGTGCAACGACCAGTTCCGCGGCGCCGAAGACGTCGACCAAGGTCGTGGCCAAGTCCGACGTACGGGTCTACAACATCTCCACCCAGGCAGGCATCGCCGGCAAAGCCGCCGACCAGATCAAGCAGGGCGGCTACAACGTCACCGACGTCGGCAACTTGACCTTGCCCAAGGTGACCGCGACGACGGTGTACTTCGGTAGTGCCGCCGGTGAGCAGGAAACTGCTGAAGCGATCGGCAAGCTGATCAAAGCGCCGGTTGCCCCGCGGACACCGGACGTCTCCGATCAGCCGCCCGGCGTGATTGTCGTCGTCACCGGCTAAATAGCTTGGGCGTCGGGCGCTTTCATCCATTCGAGGTTCGCAAGCCCGTCAGTAGAGCGAAGAGCACGGATTCGACCTCGGCTGCCGCCTGCTCTGGGTCGGGCCGCGCGGCGATGATGAGGATGGCGCTGCAGTAGACGCTGAAGAGTAGGTCGGCGGCGGCGTCCACCGGCAGCGGCACTGCTTCGCCGGTGCCGATGGCTTCGGTGAGGGTCGTCCGGATCAGGGGCAGCGACATTTCCTCGTCGATCTTGTGGACCTGGTCCCAGCCAAGGACGCCAACAGCCTGGCCCAGCAGGGCGCAGGCTTCGCGGTCGGCGGCGTAGCTCCGCAGGAATGCACGCGTCGCCGATTCGACTCGATGCCAGGCCGAGGTGTCGCTCGGGATGGCCTCGATCGTTGCGCGCAAGATGGCTGCCTGGCTGTCGCGGAAGACCTCGGTGAAGATCTGCTGCTTATCCCGAAAGTGGTGGTAGACAGCGCCGTTGCTGGACTCCGAGGCCCGCGCGATGCCGTCTATCGAGGTCGCGTCGAACCCCTTGGTGACAAAGAGTTCGCGCGCCGCGTCAAGCATCGCCGCACGGGTCAGGGCCTTGCTGATGTCGCGACGGCGGGGCTTGACCTCTGCCATGGCGGCGAGCATACTCGCCGAACGAATATCTTTTACAGAGTGATGCTCTGTTAACGCAACTCCCTCCACGGAAGGATTCATCGATGACCCAAACCTCGCAAGCACCTCGCGTCGCGGAAATCGACGATGCGAACGAGATGCTGCCCATGCCGAACGTCGACGGTGTCGCCCACCGCTGGGTCACCGCCCGCGACGGCAGCCGCATCCATGTCGCGGAAGCGGGCGGCGGGAGCCCGTTGGTCTTCATCCACGGCTGGCCGCAGCATTGGTATGCCTGGCGCGCCGTCATCGCGCCGCTGGCCGAGCACTTCCGAGTCATCTGTCCCGATGTGCGCGGATTGGGCTGGTCGAGCGCCGCCGGGTCGGATTGGAGTTTCCACCGGTTGGCGGCCGACATTGTCGACGTGATGGACGCGTTGGGCGTCGATCGGGCCGGCGTCGTCGGTCATGACTGGGGGTCGGCGATCGCCTATCAGCTCGCCCTGAGTCACGCCCGGCGGGTCACCCGGATCATGCCGCTGGCCGGGCTGCACCCGTGGGCGGTGTCGGGTGTGCATCCCCGCACCTTGTGGCGGCCCTGGCATGTCTACACCGCCGCCATCCTGGGATCGCGGAACAACACCTGGCTGCAGGTACCGCGAGTAGCGCTGCGCACCTGGCGCCTAGCCGGCTCGTTCAGCCCGGCCGAAGCCGAAATCTACTGCGGCGCAATGAGACAAACTCACACCATCTATGCCACCACGCAGTACTATCGCAATCTGCTTGCCCGCGAAGTCCCGTACTACTGGCGCCGCGCCCGAGGTATCGATCTGCCGCTTCCCGTTCTGCATCTCAATGGTGCCAATGACCCGCTCACTCAGCGACTTTCCGATGCTTACCGCAACCACGCCCCGAACATGACGCTGAAGAATCTGCCCGACTGTGGCCATTTCATCGCCGAAGAACGCCCTGAGGAACTGGTCGGCCACGTCACTGAATTCTTCGCACCGCAGGAATGAGGTTCGCCCTGTCGATCCCGCTCCTCAGCGAATCGTTCCGACCCGCATCGTCGCCGGACGGTGCTCGTCGATCCCGCTCCTCAGCGGGTCGTTCCGACCCGCATCGTCGCCGGACGGTGCTCGTCGATCCCGCTCCTCAGCGGGTCGTTCCGACCCGCATCGTCGCCGGGATAGGCTCTCCCCATGCTCAAGACCGTCCGCAGCCGCAAAGCTGCCGCCGCCTCCGCATTGATCCCACTCGCCGCATCGGCCGCGCTGTTGAGCGCGTGCCGGGCCCCCCAGGACCCGGCGACCACGCCCGGCACCCAGCCCTCGATCTGGACCGGGTCACCGGCGCCGTCGAGCGCCGAGCCGACGGGCCAGCAGGGTGGCACGGACAGCCTGACCACTCAGCTGAACGGACCCACCGGCGCCAAGATCGCCACGGCCAAGTTCGAGTTCAACCAGGGCTACGTGACGGTCACCATCGAGACCACCGGAACCGGCCTGCTCAGCCCCGGATTTCACGGCGTGCACATCCACTCGGTGGGCAAATGCGAAGCCAACTCGACAGCGCCGACCGGTGGCGAGCCGGGGAACTTCCTGTCGGCCGGCGGGCACTTCTCGGCGCCGGGCCGCGAGCACGGGAGCGGCGACCTGACCTCTCTGCAGGTCCGCAAAGACGGCGGCGCCCTGCTCGAGACCACCACCGACGGATTCACCAAGGCCGACCTGCTGGCCGGTGCGGGAACCGCGATCATCATCCACGCCGGTTCCGACAACTTCGGTAACATCCCGGCAGACCGCTACAACCAGGTCAACGGCGCACCCGGACCCGACCAGACGACGATGTCGACTGGCGACGCCGGCAAGCGGGTGGCCTGTGGCGTGATCAGCTCCGGTTAGTTCCGTCGGACAGGGGTACCGCTATCAGGGTGAACTTCGCGTCGTCACCCCGTCCGACACTTGGGGTCGAATGGGAGTTCGCTCTCGTTGATGCCGAGACCCGTGATCTGAGCAACGAGGCCACCGCGGTTTTCGCTGAGATCGGTGAAAACCCACAGGTGCACAAGGAATTGCTGCGCAACACCGTCGAGATCGTCACCGGAATCTGCGACTGCACCGCCCAAGCCATGGACGACCTTCGGTCGACTCTGCACTCGGTGCTGCCGATCGTTCGCCAGCAAGGCATGGAGTTGTTCGGCGCCGGCACCCACCCGTTCGCGAGTTGGTCCGCTCAAAAGCTGACCGACGCTCCGCGGTATGCCGAGTTGATCAAGCGCACCCAGTGGTGGGGCCGCCAGATGCTCATCTGGGGTGTGCATGTGCACGTCGGGGTCTCGTCTCCGGACAAGGTGATGCCGGTGATGTCGGCGTTGCTCAACTGGTACCCCCATCTGCTGGCGCTTTCCGCGTCGTCGCCATGGTGGGTCGGCGACGATACGGGTTACGCCAGCAACCGCGCGATGATGTTCCAGCAGTTACCCACCGCCGGCCTGCCCTTCCAGTTCGAAAAATGGGACCAGTTCGAGGGTTTCGTGCACGACCAGAAGAAGACCGGGATCATCGAGGACGTCAACGAGGTGCGCTGGGACGTTCGTCCGTCGCCGCACAACGGGACGCTCGAGGTTCGGGTCAGCGACGGTGTATCCAACCTCCGCGAACTGGGCGCCCTGGTCGCGCTGACGCACTGCCTGGTGGTCGATCTCGAGCGTCGCCTCGATTCCGGTGAGACGCTGCCGACCATGCCGCCGTGGCACAACCAGGAAAACAAGTGGCGCGCTGCCCGCTACGGGCTGGATTCGATCATCATCCTCGACGCCGACAGCAACGAACGTCTGGTCACCGAGGATCTCGACGATGTGCTCACCAGGCTGGAACCTGTTGCCAAATCCCTGAATTGCGCCGACGAGCTGGCCGCGGTTGCCGAGATCCCACGGATGGGCGCGTCGTATCAACGACAGCGACGGGTCGCCGAGGAACACGACGGAGACCTGCGGGCTGTTGTCGATGCGCTGGTCGACGAATTGGAGATCTGATGGCATCCACTACCGATTTCGGCCGCCTGGCGATGTTCCCGCTGCAGTCGGCGTTTCTGCCGGGCGAGGAGCTGCCGCTGCAGATCTTCGAACCCCGCTATGCCGAGATGGTCCGGGACTGCTTGCAGGACAACAACCCTCGCTTCGGAACAGTGCTGATCTCGCAAGGCCGCGAGGTTGGCGGAGGTGATGTGCGCTCTGACGTCGGGACGGTTGCCAGGATCACCGAATGCGTGGACATCGGCGGATCGGGCCTGTTCAAGCTGAAGTGCCTGACTGCCGAGCGGATCAAGGTGTGTGAGTGGCTGCCCGACGACCCGTACCCCAGGGCCGTTGTGCAGGAGTGGCCTGACGAGCCGGGTGACGCCGTGACTGCGGGGCAGCTGGAGGACCTCGAAGACCGGATGATGGCACTGTTCGAACGGATCGCCAATGCCCGCGACTTCCCGGTGCCACCTCGCGATGAAGTGCTGGGCTCCGCCATCGACTTCTCCGACGCTGGAGAACGGTTGTACGCGTTGGCATCTCGGATTCCGATCGGGCCGGCTGACCGTTACTCGGTGCTGTCCGCGCCCAGCGCTGGGGCGCGGTTGACCGCGCTGGGAGAGGCGGTGGAATCGGTCGCCGCGGTGATCGAATTCCAGCTCTCGGAGTAGTCGATCAAGCGGTGCGGGCAAACGGCGTGAGCCGACCCTCGATGAACACGCTGCGTGGTGCGAGATCCCGGAGATCGTCGTCCGGCATCCGGTCGAAGCGCCGCATCAGATCCAGCGCGTCGATCGTGGTCACCGCCCAGTCGCGGGCCGCCAGCCAGAGACCGACGTCGGCGCGATCCTCATGGAACAGGAGCTCGGTGAGGTCTTGTCCGCTGTCGCCCAGAAATTCGCGGCCGCGCTCGAGATAGTCTTGATCGAACGCGTTCGCGCTCAACACTTCTGCGGCAATGCGGCTACCCGCGGCGCTGAGTTCGGAGATCCGCTCGAACAACAGGTCCTGCCCGGCCGCCGGCAAGTAAGGCAGCAGCCCCTCGGCGGACCAGGCCGTGGGCGTCGACGGATCGAAACCGGCTTGTCGTAACGCGGTCGGCCAGTCGCCGCGCAGATCGATCGGCACCGCCTGATACGTGACGGCGGGTCGGGCGTTGTGGGCAGCCAGTGTCTCCGCCTTGAACGCCAGGACCTGAGGCTGGTCGATCTCGTAGACGGCGCTGCTCGACACCCAGGGCAGCCGCCAGGCGCGGGCGTCCAGGCCGGCGGCGAGGATCACGGCCTGGTCGATCCCGTTGGCGCCGGCCGCGATGAAGTACTCGTCGAACCATCTCGTCCTCGCGGCGGCGTAGTTCTGCACCAGCGGCAGATGTTTGCGGACACCCGAAGAATCCCAACCGCGGGCGGTGGCGGCGTCGACGAACAGCCGCGCGTAGGGGTCGATGAACAGCGGGCAGCCGCAGTCGGATTCGGCGGCGCGGGCCATCGCAACACCCAGTGCGGTCGCGCCGACGCTTTCGGTGATATCCCAGCTGTCGTCGCCCGTCCGTGCCATGACCATGGCTATCTCGCTTTCCCGGCAGTGCTGAAGAGGGCGACCACGCTGTCGGACGTAACCAGGCTAATGAAATTCCAAAGTCCCTGCTTGGCGGCAGGTCGCGTGGTCTACTTCGACGCGATGAACGCCGACCTGGTGGTGGACCTCGAGGCTTCGGGCGTGGCCGTGTTGACGCTCAGCCGTCCCGAGCATCTCAACGCCTACACCGCCGAGATGGGTGCCTCGTTGAGCCGGGCATATCGCCTGTGCGACCAAGACGACGACGTCCGGGCCATCGTCGTCACCGGTGCGGGGCGGGCGTTCTGCGTGGGCGCGGACGTCACCGGCGACGTGTCCCCTTTCGACACTCCGGCCGAGGGGTTCTCCGCATCGCCGATCGACCCGCCCGCTTTCGAACTGCGCAAGCCCGTGATCGCCGCCGTCAACGGCCACGCCATCGGCATCGGCCTGACCATCGCGCTGCAAACCGACATCCGCATCTTCGCCGACGGCGCGAAATACGGTGTGGTGCAGGTGCGCCGGGGTGTCATCCCGGACTGCATGTCGCATTGGACGCTGACTCACCTGGCCAGTCTCGGCGTCGCGGCGGAGGTGCTGCTCACCGGACGCAGCTTCGGCGCGCACGAGGCTGTCACGTGGGGAATCGCGAACCGCGCATTGCCCGCGGCGGATGTCCTCGACCATGCCATGGAGATCGCCCGCGACATCGCGACGAACGTCGCGCCGATGTCGGCCGCGCTATGCAAACGCCTGCTGTGGGACACCGCGATCAACGGTTACACCCCACGGCAGGTTGCGGCGCTGGAGACGCGGTTGCATCGCCGGGTGATGGGGACCGACGACGCCCGCGAGGGCGTCAACGCATTTCTGGAGCGGCGGGCGCCCCGGTTCGGCGCACGGATCTCCACCGAGTGGGAGCCGTTCTAAACGGCAACGCGGGCAGTGCGTTTCATCAACTGCGGCGCTGTCGCCCGGTGCAGCGGACCGATTATCAGCCACACCGCGCGGCCCGCGAATCTGTGTCGATAGTGCAGGCGAGTGGTCAACACGGCCCGCCGTTGATCGTGGCGCCGCAAATCCAACTCGCCGTGCATCAGCGGTCCATTGGCCTCCAGCACCACCTCGTCGTCATCCGACCGAACGATCGACCAGCCGATGACGTGTGTGGGCGAGGAGTCCGGCCCGAGCCGGAATCCGAGGATATGGCGGTGAATCCAGAGCACCGCGGCGCCCAGGGTGCTCGGCTTGGCTCCAAGCGCGTCGCGGAGCGCTTGCTCGGCAGTGCGGGTGTCCCTCGACTGCATCGGCACCTCGAAGACATCGACATAGTCGGCGGCTTCGCCGTGGAGCTGCGTCCGGTTGGCCAGCGCTCTGGAGCTGATGCGTTTCAAGGTCGCTCGCACCACCACCCGGTGTGCGCCGGTGCCGATCACCAGTGCGCGATAGATCTTGCCGTGGAACCCGGGGAAATGCGCCCATGTCGCCGAACGAACGCGAGTGCGGCGCGGGCCGTCGGTGTCCAACTCGAACACCCAGAGGTACCTCGCGAAGAGATGTCGGCCTTTGAGCGCCAATCGCTCTGGAGGCCGGGCCTCGTCCAGGACGAAACCGAGCGGCACCGTCGACGGGTCATCGGGGTCACGGCAGATGGTTTTCAGCACGGCGGGCCATGTCTCGGCCCGGGTGGCGGCGATGGATATGGCATGCTCATCGATATAGGGTAATCGTTCCATATAGAAGGACTGTACTAGATCATGGCCCCGCCACGGAAGCACCAGACCGATGTGATTCTCGACGCGGCCCGCACGCTGGTCCTGACGGACGGGCCAAGGGCCGCCAGCGTCGGCGCAATCGCCAAAGCCAGCGGCGCGCCGGCCGGGACGCTGTATCACCGATTCACCAACCGCGACGGAATTCTGGCCGCCGCCTGGTTACGGGCCCTCGGTAGGTTCCAAAGCCGGGCGCTGGCCGCCGATGCCGACACTGTTCTCGAGGCCGCGGTCGCGACCGCCGTTGCGGCAATCGATTTCCTGCGCGCGGTTCCCGACGACGCCCGGTTGCTGGTGGCACTGAGGCCCGGCGATCTGCTGGACGACGAACCCGACGACGATCTCCGACGGACTCTCGCCGCGCAGAATGCGCCGTTGATCGACAGGCTCACCACCTTCGCCCGCGAGTTGTACGGCAGCGCCGACGCACGTTGCACCGACGCGGTCGCGCGAGCGATCGTCGACCTTCCCTACGCGGTCGTGCGGCGGCACGCCAACACCGATCCCATTCCGGACTGGCTGGAAGACGACGTTGCCGCGGCCGCGCGGGCCTTGCTGACAAGCTTTGGCGCGGAACGCCGATAAGCGCCGAACCAGGTTGAGCGGAGGTTTTCCCGCCGGCGGTTCCGGGTAATGACCCGTTGACGGTTCGCGGGAATAGCGGTCCGGATGGGCGGTGACCAGTTGGTGGAAGACTCCTGCCCCAAACGTATGCACTACGGGCCGTGTGGTGGCGTCCGGCCCGATGGCCAATGCGAAATGCGTTCCGGGCCATGTAGTTTCGACAACATAGTGCCCTGGCGTGGCGCTGTGGTGCACGCTGCGCGGGTTCCGGCACCATTGATCCTCACCGATTTCACCTGCATCCCGTTCGATGCCACCGACGTCGCTGCCACCGCTGCCACGTTGGGGCGCAGTTGTGATGCCGTACTCGTCGGCGAACATCAGAATCGTCCGGACTTTCCGCCGACTGTGATGAGTCGACTACTCATCGAACAAGGGGTTGACCCGTGGATCACGCTCTCGTGCCGTGACCGCAATCGCATTGTCCTGGAGCAGGAATTGCGAGGCCTGCACTTCAACGGAGCGACGACGGTGTTCTGCGTGACCGGTGACGGCCGTGGCTACGACGTCCGTGCCGACGTCACCCAGACCTTCGACCTGGACGGTCCACGACTGGTCGCGCTGGCCGCTTCCCTCGACATGATTGCCGCCGTCCCGGAAACTCCCACCGCGCCACCGGTGCACGCCCGGGCCGCGCGACTTGTCGAAAAGCAGCGCGCAGGTGCGAGTCTGGCTGTCCTGAACCATGTTTCGTCGGCATCGGCGTTGTCTGCGTTCATCGACGACGCACGCTCGGCGGGACTGCGCATTCCAGTGGTGGCCGCGGTGGTGGTGTTCACCGATTACGTGTCGGCTGCGGTATTGCAGGGCCTACCAGGACTGGACCTGGATCCCGCGGTGGTCGACAGCGTGGTCAATGCGGCCGATCCGGTCGAGGCGGGGATAGCGGCGGCGGTGGCCGAGGCCCGAGAGTTGTTGCAGATCGAAGGTATTGACGGGGTCAACCTGTCGGGGTTGGCCTCGGCGTCTGGTACGCGGCGTGGCGCGGAGATCAAGGCCGAGGTCGGGGCGCGGATACGGGCGGAGCGTGCCGCGTGAGTGACTCGGCGGCCGACGAGTTCGACACCCTGGCCGAGTGGACCGCCCTGGTCGCCTCGGACCTGGGCCAGGAGTTCCACATCCCGGCCGGTTGCCGCGGTAGTGGCAGCCCGGCGGTGCTCGACTGGCTCATCGAGCATTTGGAGCTCGACGCCGGCCAGACGTTGCTGGACTGCGGTGCCGGCGTCGGCGGACCGGCGGCCTACGCGGCCGAGCAACGTGGTGTCCGCCCGGTTCTGGTGGAACCGCAGGCCGGTGGAAACCATGCATCGCGAGCGTTGTTCGGCTTCCCCGCGATTCGCGCCGATGCCTCGAAGCTGCCGTTCGCCGAGGAAGCATTCGACGCGGCGTGGGCGCTGGGGGTGCTCTGCACTACCGAGTCGCAGCGGGCATTGCTCAGTGAGTTGCGTCGCGTGGTGCGCCCCCCGGGTCGAGTCGGACTGCTGGTACTGGTCAGTGACGAGCCGTCGCCCGAGGGGGAGCCAGACGACAGCTTCTTCCCGACGGCTGATTCCCTGCGGGACTCGATCGTCCGGGCAGGCCTGCGCATCGACGCGACCCGCGGCGTCACTGACATCTGGGAGCCCCCCGATCAGTGGCAGCAGCGAGTCGAGACGTTCGAGTCGGAGCTTCGTGCGAGATACGCCGACGAAAGCGCCTGGCACGTCGCCGAGCAACAATCGGACCGTATCGCGAAGCTGATGAAGCAGGGGATGATCGAGCCGCAGGTGTTTTCGTTGCGGCGGACCGACTAACGTTCGGCGGCGAACGCCCGCAGATTCGCGAGCTGGTCGGGATCCAATGAGGGACGGACGTTTTCGCGTGCTGCTGCGACGTCGGCCGCGGTGATCTCGGCCGCATCGACCGAGCGGCGCATTGCGGTGAGTGCGGCCTCGCGCAGCAGCGCGACGCAGTCAGCGGCGCTGTACCCCTCCAGATCGGCGGCCAGCGCCTCCAAATCGACATCGCGGAGCGGGATCGACTTGCCGGCGGTGCGCAGGATGTCCACTCGCGCCTGAGCATCGGGCGGTTCGACGAACACCAGCTTCTCCAACCGACCGGGCCGCAGCAGGCCCGGGTCGATCAGATCCGGCCGGTTGGTGGCGCCGACCACCACGACGTCGTTCAGCGGCTCGATGCCGTCGAGCTCGGTGAGCAGTGCCGCCACCACACGATCGGTGACCCCGGAGTCGAAGCTCTGCCCGCGCCGCGGCGTCAACGCATCGATCTCGTCCAGGAAGACCAGCGACGGCGCGGAATCGCGCGCGCGGCCGAACAGTTCGCGGACCGCCTTTTCCGATGACCCGACCCATTTGTCCATCAGCTCAGAGCCTTTGACGGCGTGCACCGAAAGCCGGCCGGTGCTGGCCAACGCACGCACCACGAAAGTCTTGCCGCAACCGGGCGGGCCGTAGAGCAGTACGCCGCGCGGCGGCTGGACACCGAGCCGGGCGAAGGTGTCGGGATGTTGTAGGGGCCACAGCACCGCTTCGGTGAGCGCCTGCTTGGTCTGCACCATGTCGCCGACGTCGTCGAGAGTCACCGAGCCGACCGTCACCTCCGTTGCGGCGGACCGCGACAGCGGCCTGATCACCGACAGCGCGCCGGTCAAGTCATCCTGGGTGAGCTTCGGTGGTTTGCCGTCGGAGCTGGCACGAGCCGCGGCTCGCAGGGCCGCCTCGCGGACCAACGCCGCCAGGTCTGCAACCACGAAACCTGGAGTACGGGCCGTGATCTCGCTGAGATCGAGCTCCTCGGTGGGCACGTCTTTCAGCAGACCCTCGAGCAGCGCGGCGCGAGTCGACGCGTCCGGCAGGCTCAGCACCAGTTCGCGATCGCACAGATCAGGGGCACGCAGTCGAGGGTCGAGGTTCTCCGGGACCGACGAGGTGACGATCACCGCGACTCGGTGGGCCGCGACCGCTCGACGCAATTCGCCCAGGATGAGCGTCGCCACGGGCTCGGCCGTCGCGGGCAGGAGCGCGTCGATGTCGGCGATCAGCAACACCCCACCGCCGTCGCACACTTTCGATGCCGCGGCGGCCACCCGCCGGAGACGGTCCTCGGCGGCCAAGGCGCCGACCTCGGGACTGTCGAGTTCGACGAGCCGTCGTTCGGCGCAGACGGCCCGCACCAGCGTTGCCTTGCCGACCCCAGCGGGCCCAGAGACCAGTACACCCAGATTGGTTGTCGCACCTAGTGTTTGCAGCAAATGCGGCTCGTCGAGCGCAAGCTTGAGCCACTCGGCCAACTTGATTGCCTGCGCACCGACGCCCTTCAGATCGGCCACGGTGAGCTTCGGTGCCTTCGAGACAACAGGTTTCGGTTCAGCCGGCTTGGCCGCGATGGCGCCGTTGCCCCACGTCACCAAGGAATTCGGTTGCACACTCACGGGTCCGTCGGGGTCCACACCGGTCACCGTCAACAGTTCCGAGGTCCAGCTGATGCCCACCGCCGAGGCCAGCGCGCGCGTCGCCGCCGACGTCGAGGTGCCCGGGCCCAGATCTCGTGGCAACAGCGACACCGCGTCGCCGACGGTCAACACCTTGCCCAGCAAGGCTTGTCGCAGCGTTGTCGGGGGCAGCGACTGAGTGGTCAGGGTCGAACCGCTCAGCGTCACGGTTCGCGCGCCGAACACTGTGGCGGCGACCACGAGGACGGCGGTGTCTTCGCTCAGGCCTGCGTTGGACAGCGTCACGTCGTCGAGCAGCACCGTGCCGACGGGCGTCGTCGGTCCGGCCATCCCGGCCACCGCCGTCGTGGTCCGCGTCCCGGTGATCGACACCGCGTCCCACTCCCGAATGCCGAGCGCGGCAATCGCGCTGGGATGCAACCGGATAACCCCGCGGCGCGAGTCGACGGCCGAGGTGTTCAGCCGGGCGGTGAGGGTCAGCTGAGTCGGCGCGGTCATGTGCGGCCGGTCGGCCTGCGCAGTCCGAGCCGCGCCACCGATCGACGGCTTGGCTGTGCGCGGCGGATCGCTCGCCGGGTGGCGCGTCGCTGCTTGGGTTTTTCACCCCATGCCTCGGGATGTGCCGCCAACCAGTTGTAGGTGCGCATCGAGAACGGGATGTAGCAGAGGTAGGCCGCGATGACGACCATGATCAGGATGTAGGGGAACAACAGTGCTGCGGCGGCGACGATGGTGAGCCCGGCCAGCAGCAGTGCGGCCAAATTGGGCGGCACGGAAACGGCGTGCATCTTGCGCATCGGGAGTCGGCTGACCAGCAGCATCGAGCACGCCGTGATCCACGTGCAGACAAACCACGGCGAGGTCCACCAGCCCGGCCCGAACTGCAGCTTGGCCGCCAGCGGTCCGAGCGCGATGATGGCGCCGGCCGGCGCCGGCACGCCGACGAAGAACTCGCGCGTGAACGACGGCAGGCTGGTGTCGTCCAGCAACGCGTTGAACCTGGCCAGCCGCAACACGATTGACACCGCGTACAGCATGACCACCACCCAACCTGCCGGTAGTGCGGGCATCATCGACACGTAGACCACGACCGCGGGGGCCACCCCGAAGTTCACCGCGTCGGCCAGCGAGTCGATCTCTTCGCCCATTCTCGACTCGGCATCCAGGGCGCGGGCCACCCGGCCGTCCAGCCCGTCCAGGATCGCGGCCGCGGCGATCAACGCGATCGCGACGTGCGGCTGGCCCTCGAGTGCGAATCGGATCGATGTCAGCCCCGCGCAGATCGCCAGCACGCTCATCGAACTGGGCAGGATGCGCAGCGGGGCTACCCGCCGGCTGCGAGTTCGGGTCGTCACGGCAGCTGCGCCAGCACCGTCTCGCCGGCTACCGCGCGCTGCCCGACGCTGACCGACACCTGGGCGCCGGCGGGCAGGTAGGTGTCCAACCGCGAGCCGAATCGGATCAGGCCGTAGGTATCACCGACCGACAGCTTGTCGCCGACTCCGACATTGCAAACGATGCGGCGGGCCACCAGACCGGCGATCTGCACCGCGACGACCTCGACCCCGTCGGCGGTACGGATGCGCACGCTGTTGCGTTCGTTGCTCTCGCTGGCGACGGGAAGATCGGCCGAGCCGAACAGCCCGGGCCGATGTTGCACAGCGATCACCTCACCACTGACCGGGGCCCGCTGCACGTGGGCGTCGAACACCGACAAGAAGATGCTGACCCGGGTGAGTTCCGCGTCGCCCATCTCCAACTCCGGCGGCGGCGCGGCCGACTCGATCAGGCACACCTGGCCGTCGGCGGGTGCGACGACGACGTCGGACCGGGTGGGTGGCACCCGCGGCGGGTGCCGGAAGAAGCCCGCGCACGCGCCGGCGAACAGCAGCCCGGTGCGGCGCAGCCAGCGGGAGCGCCGGCCGACCACAGCCAACCCCAGGCCGACGGAGATGAACGGAATTCCGGCCGGGTGAACGGGTGGAACCGTCTCCCGCAGCAGCGTCAGCACATGCTGCAAGCTGATCGTCGGGTTCTCGGCCGTCGAGCGGGGACGTCGTGCCACGCGGTTATCTTACGGAGCCGTGGCGGCCGTCAGACCGGATACGTGACGTCGGTCAGTTCCTCGGAGACCGCCCACAGCCGGCGCTGCAGGTCTTCGTCGTGTGATTGTGCGCTGGACGAGACGATCTTCGGGTGGCCGCGCTGCTCGCCCAAGCCGTCGGGGCCGTAGTACTGGCCGCCCTCGACATCGGGGTCGGTCGCCGCGCGCAGCGTCGGCAGGGACCCCATCGCCGCACCTTGGAAAAGCAGCGGGCCCGCGATCGCGAACAGCGGTTTGATCAGGGTCGGCGCGTTGCGGCCCAGTTCGGTGGCGGACGAACCGGGGTGCGCCGCGACGGCGATCGTGTTGTCGTGGTGCTCAGCCAGCCGGCGTTGCAGCTCGTAGGTGAACAGCAGGTTGGCCAGCTTGGACTGCCCGTATGCGCCGAAGCGGTCGTAGCTGTGCTCCCACTGCAGGTCGTCGAAGTGGATCGCCGCACGCACCCGGTGGCCCATGCTGCTGACTGTCACCACTCGCGAACCGCGCACCGGCAGCAGGTTGTCCAGCAACAGCCCGGTGAGGGCGAAGTGGCCCAGATGGTTGGTGCCGAACTGCAATTCGAAGCCGTCGTCGGTGAGTTGCTTGGGCGTCCACATCACGCCCGCGTTGTTGATCAGCAGATCGATCCGCGGGTAGGCCTTGCGCAGCGCGGCCGCGGCGGCACGCACCGAGGCCAGTGAACCGAGGTCGAGTTCCTGCAACGTCACGTCGGCGTTGGGGTTGGCGGCGACGATCCTGGCCAGCGCGAGGTTGCCCTTTTCCGGGTTGCGCACCGCCAGCACCACGTGGGCGCCGGTGTGGGCCAGCGCCGCAGCGGTGTGATAGCCGAGCCCGGTGTTTGCACCGGTCACGATCGCGACGCGGCCGCTCTGGTCGGGTATGTCGCCGGGGGTCCATTTGCCGTCGGAGCTCATCGAAGAAAACGATACCCATCCGAACTCCGGAGTCGCCGTGTCGGTGCAGATCGGCTCGGCGTCGGTGGCATTGTCTACGGCGTGGACATGGTTGATCCCGCCCATCTGCCCAGTCGTCGCGCGCCGCTGCGGTGGGCGGTCGGCGGCGTCGTACCGTGGCTGCTGCTGGCGGTCGGTCAGGTCGGGTGGTACGAGTTCGACACGCGAATGCCGTGGCTGCACATCCTGATCGGCGTGGTGACCGTCCTGGGTGCCGTCGTCTCGACGGCCGTCGTTCCGGTCTGGCGCTACCGGGTGCATCGGTGGGAACTCGGCCCGCAAGCGGTGTACACCCGCACCGGGTGGCTGGTCCAGGAACGTCGTATCGCGCCGATCTCGCGAGTGCAGACCGTGGACACCTATCGCGGCCCGGTCGACCGGATCTTCGGCCTGGCCAACGTCACAGTCACGACGGCATCGTCGGCCGGCGCGGTGCGCATCGTTGCACTCGACGTCGACGTCGCCGACCATCTCGTCGCGCAGCTGACCGACATCGCCGCGATCGGCGCCGAGGACGCGACGTGAGTTGCGCGCGTTCAGCGTGTCGCGACGTCGAGGAGCGGCGCCGATGACCACCGCCGACTGGCAGCGGCTGAGCCCCCGGATGCTCTTGGTCCATCCGGTCTACGAGTTGCTGCGCGAGTTGCCGTTTCTGATCGGCGCCATCGTGCTGGGGACGACCACCGGTAATCAGTTCTGGACGATCGCGGTGGTGGCCTACACGGTCGTCATCGGTGTGGCCCGATGGTTCACCACCAGCTACCGCGTCGACGCGGCGCAACTGCAGCTGCGGACGGGATTGCTGCAGCGCAAGGTGCTGTCCTTGCCGCTCAACAGGATTCGTTCGGTGAGCAGTGACGCGCGGTTGCTGCACCGGGTGATGGGCCTGGCCGTGGTAAGGGTGAGCACCGGTCAGGAAGCCAAGGGCGACAGTGGTTCTGGCGCCTTCGAGCTCAACGCGGTCGAGGTGCGCCAGGTGCCGCAGTTGAAGGCTATCCTGCTGGCCGACTCGACCGAGCCGACGGATCACGCTCCCGCGGATGTCGAGGACGAGGTGCTGGCCCGCTGGCAGCCGGCGTGGTTGAGGTATTCGCCGCTGAGCGTGTCGGGATTGTTGTCGTTGGCCGCTGCTGCCGGGGTGATCTACCAGAGCGGATTCGCCGGGCCGCTGCAGCATTCGCGGATCGCGCAGGCGACGCTCGACTATGTCGCGCGGTGGGGCACCGTCAAGACGATCGCGGTCGCCGGCGTTGCGGTTCTGGTCGCGTCGGTGTTGCTGGCGGTGGTGCGGTCGCTGCTCACCTGGGGCAACCTGGTGCTGCTGCGACAGGCCGATGTCTTGCATCTGCGGCATGGCCTGCTCCGGCTGCGGGAGCGGGCCTACGACATGAGCCGGCTGCGCGGCGGGACCCTGCGGCAGCCGCTGCTGGTGCGGATGTTCGGCGGCGCGCGACTGGACGCGGTGATGACCGGTGTGCACGGTGCCGGTGAGGCGTCGGTGCTGCTACCGCCGTGCCCGATGTCGACGGCCCAGTCGGTGTTGACCGAACTGGTCGGTGACGCGGAGGTCGTCTCCGGGCCGCTGCGGGGTCACGGTCGCCGGGCCGCCACCCGACGGTGGACCCGGGCCCTCGGGCTGCCCTTGCTGGCCGGTATCGGGTTGGGTATCGCCGTGGCGTTGGGCGCGGAAGATGCTGTGCCGGTATGGGTTTGGCCCACCTGGATCGCGGTGACGGCATGGTGTGCACTGCTCGCGGTCGACCGCATCGACGCCCTCGGGCACCGGGTTCACGACGGCTGGCTGGTGATGCGATCCGGCAGCGTGGAACGACGCCGCGACTGCCTGGCCACCGCGGGCATCATCAGTTGGACGGTACGCCAGACGCCGTTTCAGCGACGGGCGAAGGTCGCGACCCTGGTGGCGGCGACCGCCGCGGGCGTCAAGCGTTACCCGTTGATCGACGTCCCGGACGATCTGGTGTGGTCGATCGCGGCCGAGGCATCGCCGTGGGTAGCCGAAAGCATGTGGGCGACAAGGTAAATGCTAGGCGGTCAGCCCGCGCACCGCGATGATGCGGGCGGCCAGCTGTTCGCTGGTCGCCGCGGCCACCGGGGGACCGCCGCACAGCCGGCGTAGCTCGTTGTGAATCCACCCGTGCGGCTTGCCGAGTCGGTAGTGTGCCGCCGACACCAGCGCATTGAGCTCGCGGCGGAGGTCACGCAATTGCCCGTGCCGGGTCACGGGCTCGACAGTGGTCACGCCCTCGCGGCTTCGGCGGTCGTACTGCTCTTCTTGCTGGCGGCGTAACAACTCGCGCATCTGGCCGGCGTCCAACAGACCCGGGATCCCCAGGTAGTCGGCCTCCTCGTCGCTGCCGGCCGGGGTCGCGGTGCCGAAGGAGGAGCCGTCGAAGATCACCTGATCCAGTTCGGCGTCGGCGCCCAGCGATTCGAATTTGTTGTCCATCTCGGACGGCTCGTCCTTGACCTGCTGCGCCTCGGCGAGTTCGTCCTTCTCCCGATGTGGTTGGCCCAGAACGTGATTGCGCTGTGCCTCCAACTCACTGGCCAGCAGCAGCAGCGACGGCACCGACGGCAGGAAGACGCTCGCCGTCTCCCCGGGCCGCCGGGACCGGACGAACCGGCCGATGGCCTGGGCGAAGAACAGCGGGGTGGAGGCGCTGGTGGCGTAAACGCCGACCGCCAGGCGTGGCACGTCGACACCTTCGGAGACCATCCGCACCGCGACCAGCCAGCGGGTGGTACCCGCGGAGAACTGCGCGATGCGTTTGGACGCGCCCGGGTCGTCGGACAGCACGACCGTGGGCTCTTCACCGGTAATCCGTTTCAGCAGAACGGCATAGGCGCGGGCGGCCTGCTGATCCGAGGCGATCACCATGCCACCGGCGTCCGGAACCCCGCCGGCCCGCAACTGCCGCAGCCGGGTGTCGGCCGCCGTGACCACGGCGGGCATCCACTCACCGGTCGGGTCGAGAGCCGTGCGCCAGGCGCGGGCGGTGTGCTCGGCGCTGGCCGGCTCCCCGAGTCGCGCGGCGTACTCCGCACCGGCGCTGTCCCGCCACCGGGTCTCCCCGGAGTAAGCCATGAACACCACCGGGCGCACCACACCGTCGGCGAGTGCGTCGGTGTAGCCGTAGGTGTGGTCGGCCTGCGACCGCATCAGCCCGCCGGCGTCCGGTTCATAGCGCACGAATGGAATCGGTGAGTCGTCGCTACGGAACGGCGTACCGGTCAGGCACAGTCGGCGGGTGGCGTCGTCGAACGCCTCCCGCAGCGCATCGCCCCAACTCTTGGCCTCACCACCGTGGTGGATCTCGTCGAAGATGACCAGCGTTCGTCTGCCCTCGGTGCGCACCCGATGCCGGGTCGGGTGGCTGGCCACCTGCGCGTAGGTGACGACCACACCGTGGTACTCCGCGGACGTGTGGGCGGCGCTGTTGCTGAACTTCGGGTCGAGCGCGATGCCGTCGACCGCGGCCGCCATCGCCCACTGCACCTTGAGGTGTTCGGTGGGCACCACCACGGTGATCGCCTCGATGGTGCGGTCGGCCAGCAACTCGGCGGCGATGCGCAGAGCAAACGCGGTCTTGCCGGCACCAGGGGTTGCGACCAGCAGGTAGTCGCGCGGTTTGGCGCTCAGATAACGCACCAAGGCTCGACGTTGCCAGCCCCGCAAAGCCCGGGTGCTGGGCGCTTCAACTGCCCGCACCCGTGGACTCCAATCTGATCGAGATGCAGTCTAGGGCAACGGCATCGGGGCACGCATCTCCGCAGGACGGCGGCGAGTCGCGCCAGCAAGCGGAGCCGATGTCGCGGCTTGCGAATGGGTGCTGTGCCGACCGGGCCGTAGCATCGATGCGGTGACCGAAGAGAGCGTTCGCGTCGAACGTCTCCTCGATGCCGAAGCGAAGGCTGCGCAATTGTTCGACGAGATCGAACGCCGCGGGCTGGTCCGCCCCGGGGTCGGCGAGAAGGCGCTGTCCGGCGAGATCAACGCGTTGGCCGCCGACCTGCTCGGCGTCACCCGGCACTGGCATCGGCGCATCGTGCGTGCCGGTGAGAACACCCTGCAGCCGTTCAAGGAACGTCCACCGGACCGTGTCGTCGCTGACGACGACATCGTGTTCCTGGACCTGGGCCCGATCTTCGAGGAGTGGGAGGCGGACTTCGGTCGCACCTTCGTCCTCGGCGACGACCCGGACAAGCTCGCCCTCCGCGACGCGCTGGCCAGGGTCTGGCAGGGCGGCCGCGACTACTTCAACGACCACCCGCAGGTCACCGGTGCCGAATTATTCGACGCCACAGTCGAACTGGCCCGCGCCGAGGGGTTCGGCTGGGGCAGTCACATCGCCGGACACCTGGTCGGGGAGTTTCCGCACAAAAAGATCCCCGGCACGAGGACCGAGTGGTACGTCATGCCCAAATCCACCAAACCGATGCGGCGGCGCGACCCCCATGGCCGCCAGTGCCACTGGATTCTGGAAGTCCATCTGATCGATCCGCAGCATCGGTTCGGTGGTTTTTTCGAGCAGCTGCTCGATCTGGGCGCGGACCGGGCCTAGACCGGAAATGTGACCCCGGTCAGCTCTTCGGAGACGGCCCACAGCCGGCGCTGCCGGTCGACGTCGTGCGACCTCTTGTTCGATGCCACGACCTTGGGGTAGCCCCGCATTCCGCCGAGGCCGTCGGGCCCGTAGTACTGCCCGCCGGTCACCGCCGGGTCGACGGCGGCGCGAAGAGTCGGCAATGCGCCCATCGCCGCGTCTTGAGACACCAACTCGAACGCGCGCCCCAGACCCGCGGGCAGATAGCGTGCCAGCTCGGTGCTGGAGCCGCCCGGGTGGGCGGCAGCGGCGAGCGTCGTCCCGTGCGAAGCGAGTCGTCGCTGCAGCTCGTAAGTGAACAGCAGGTTGGCCAACTTGGCCTGGCCGTAAGCCGCGACCCGGTTGTAGCTGTGCTCCCACTGCAGGTCGTCGAAGTGGATGTCGGCGATGATCCGATGGCCGATGCTGCTGACCGTCACGATCCGCGAGCCGGCGACCGGCAGCAGCCGATCCAGCAGCAGGCCGGTGAAGGCGAAATGGCCCAGATGGTTGGTCCCGAACTGCAACTCGAAACCGTCGCTGGTGGTCGACTTCGGCGTCCACATCACGCCGGCGTTGTTGATCAGCAGGTCGATGTGGTCATGGTCGGCGCGCAGCTGACGTGCCGCGGCGCGGACGGAGTCCAGTGAGGTCAGGTCGAGTTCCTGCAGGGCAACCGCCCCTCGCGGCCCATTGGCGGTGATCCGCGCGGCGGCGTCCTTGCCCTTGTCGAGATTGCGAACCGCCAACACCACATGTGCGCCGTGCTCGGCCAGTGCCTTCGCGGTCTCGTAGCCCAGACCCGTGTTCGCTCCGGTGATGACCGCGACGCGGCCGGTTTGGTCGGGAATGTCTCGTGTCGTCCATTTGGCCATGCCGGTGCTCCTAAGCTGTAAGGTAAACGGGGCGTGCGCTCCGGTTGATCCCACAACTATACGGAACGTGCGCCCCGTTTTGTCAACCGGTAGGTGGTCGTCATGACTGAACCCGCTCGACCGTTGCGCGCCGACGCGGCTCGCAACCGCGCCCGGGTGCTCGAAACGGCGTACGAGACGTTCGCCGCCGAGGGCCTTTCGGTGCCGATCGACGAGATCGCCCGCCGCGCCGGCGTCGGGGCCGGCACGATCTACCGGCACTTCCCGACCAAGGAAGACCTGTTCGCGGCGGTCGTCGAAAGCCGTCTCGAGCAGGTCATCGCCGCCGGGAGGGCCCTGCTGGACGACCCGGGGCCGGGCGAAGCGCTGTTCACCTTCCTGCGGTCGATGGTCCTGGAGTTCGGTGCGACCGACCAGGGTCTGGTGGACGCCCTCGGCGGACTCGGCATCGACGTCGAGACGGCGGCGCCGAACGCCGAAGGTGAGTTCCGGGCGCTCCTCGGCGAGCTGCTGCGGGCCGCGCAGGGTGCCGGGACCGTCCGCGCCGACCTCGACGTGCCGGCGATCAAAGCGCTCATGGTGGGGTGCCAGGCGATGCAGGGCTATGACAAGACGCGGGCCGAGCGGGTGACCGACGTCGTCATCGACGGTTTACGCCCGTCGCGATGACCGAGGCCCCCTTCTTGCTGCCCCGCTCCTCCTCGCCCCGCTTCACAGCGCGCATCGTCGCGGGGCGCTTCTTGCACTCGGTATAGGCGAGTGCTAAAAATGACACTGGCACTCCCGACCGGTGAGTGCTAGGTCGGGACGGTGAGGCCGGGGCCGCATCAGCGGAAGACACCCCAACGCCGTCCGTCGCGGGCACTGCACCCGACCACACACGTGTCATCCCCAATCGGAGGAATCACTTCGCAATGGCTAAGACAATTGCGTACGACGAAGAGGCCCGCCGCGGCCTCGAGCGGGGCCTCAACGCCCTCGCCGACGCGGTAAAGGTGACGCTGGGCCCCAAGGGCCGCAACGTCGTCCTGGAGAAGAAGTGGGGCGCCCCCACGATCACCAACGATGGTGTGTCCATCGCCAAGGAGATCGAGCTCGAGGACCCGTACGAGAAGATCGGCGCCGAGCTGGTCAAGGAAGTCGCCAAGAAGACCGACGACGTTGCCGGTGACGGCACCACCACGGCGACCGTGCTGGCTCAGGCCCTGGTCAAGGAAGGCCTGCGCAACGTTGCGGCCGGCGCCAACCCGCTGGGCCTCAAGCGCGGCATCGAGAAGGCCGTCGAGAAGGTCACCGAGACCCTGCTGAAGTCGGCCAAAGAGGTCGAGACCAAAGAGCAGATCTCGGCCACCGCTGCCATCTCGGCCGGCGACACCCAGATCGGCGAGCTGATCGCCGAGGCCATGGACAAGGTCGGCAACGAGGGTGTCATCACCGTCGAGGAGTCGAACACCTTCGGCCTGCAGCTGGAGCTCACCGAGGGTATGCGCTTCGACAAGGGCTACATCTCGGGTTACTTCGTCACCGACGCCGAGCGTCAGGAAGCGGTCCTCGAGGACCCCTACATCCTGCTCGTCTCGTCGAAGGTCTCGACGGTCAAGGACCTGCTGCCGCTGCTGGAGAAGGTCATTCAGTCGGGCAAGCCGTTGCTGATCATCGCCGAGGACGTCGAGGGCGAAGCCCTGTCGACCCTGGTCGTGAACAAGATCCGTGGCACCTTCAAGTCGGTCGCCGTCAAGGCGCCGGGCTTCGGTGACCGCCGCAAGGCCATGCTGCAGGACATCGCGATCCTGACCGGTGGCCAGGTCGTCAGCGAAGAGGTCGGCCTCTCGCTGGAGACCGCTGACATCTCGCTGCTGGGTCAGGCCCGCAAGGTGGTCATCAACAAGGACGAGACCACCATCGTCGAGGGCGCCGGTGACTCCGACGCCATCGCCGGACGGGTCGCCCAGATCCGCGCCGAGATCGAGAACAGCGACTCCGACTACGACCGCGAGAAGCTGCAGGAGCGCCTGGCCAAGCTGGCCGGCGGTGTTGCGGTGATCAAGGCCGGTGCTGCCACCGAGGTGGAGCTCAAGGAGCGCAAGCACCGCATCGAGGACGCCGTGCGTAACGCCAAGGCGGCCGTCGAAGAGGGCATCGTCGCCGGTGGTGGCGTGGCCCTGCTGCAGTCGGCTCCTGCGCTGGACGATCTGAAGCTCACCGGTGACGAGGCAACGGGCGCGAACATCGTGCGCGTCGCGCTGTCGGCTCCGCTGAAGCAGATCGCCTTCAACGGTGGGCTCGAGCCCGGCGTTGTCGCCGAGAAGGTCACCAACTCGCCCGCCGGCACCGGCTTGAACGCCGCCACCGGTGAGTACGAGGACCTGCTGAAGGCCGGCGTCGCCGACCCGGTCAAGGTGACGCGTTCGGCGCTGCAGAACGCGGCGTCCATCGCGGCGCTGTTCCTGACCACCGAGGCCGTCGTGGCCGACAAGCCGGAGAAGGCCGCGGCTCCCGCCGGCGACCCGACCGGTGGCATGGGTGGCATGGACTTCTAGTCCTTCAGGCAAACGAGAAACCCGGTCCCCACGTGGGGCCGGGTTTTTCGTTTCTGCGGGTACGTAGGGTTGGGCAATGCCTCTTCCGACTCCATCGGCGACCAGCACCGCCGTCGTGACCGGTGCCTCGTCGGGCATCGGCCGTGACATCGCCCGTGAACTGGTCGACCGTGGCCACGGCGTGACCCTGGTCGCCCGCCGCGAAGACAAGCTGCGCGAACTGGCCGACGAACTGGGGGACCGGGTTCGCGTCGAGTGGATCGCGTCCGATGTCGCCGATCCGGACGCGCGCGCCGGGATCTTCGGCGAACTGGCCAGCCGGGAACTGACGGTGGACATCCTGGTCAACAACGCCGGCGTCGGCACCATCGGGTCAGTGGCCAAGACCGCCGTCGACGACGAAATCGCCCAGGTACGGGTAAACGTCGAGGCCGTCATCGACCTGACGACCCGGGCCGTCCAGCAGATGGTGCCGCGAGGACGCGGCGCAATCCTCAACGTCGGATCGACCGCGGGCTTCCACCCCTTTCCCGGGCAGGTCGGCTACAGCGGCACCAAGGCGTTCGTGAAGTCCTACACCGAGGGGCTGCGCGGCGAGCTCGCCGGCACCGGCGTCACCGTCGCTCTGCTGTGCCCGGGGCCGGTGCGCACCGAGTTCCTGCAAAGCGCCGGCATGGACGAGAAGGCCTTTGCCGCCGCGTTTCCGAAGTTCCTGTGGATGGCGTCGCGGGATGTCGCGCGCATCGGCATCGACGCGCTCGACGGCGATCGTGGCACGGTGATCGCCGGACTGCCGAGCCAGTTCAGCACCCGGCTGTTGCAGTTCATGCCTCGACGATTGCTGATGCCGCTGCTGAAGAGTCAGCATCCGGGCCTGCGCAGGGACCGGGTCAGCTAGCCGACGTGGGCCATTTCCGCATCCAGCCCTCCACCGGCAGCGCCAAGGCGTTGCACAGCCTGCAGGTCATTCGGTACCAACCAATTGGCCGTGGGCAGCTCGATGCGCTGCTCATCGTCGAGATCGCGGCCGAGCGCCATCCAGGTGGCGTCCGACCAGGAGGGGCTGGACGCGGGTCATGCGTCTGAGGATAGGCTGAACGTTCGAACAGTTGGGGATGAAGGGAACGACACAATGGGAAATTCGTTACGGCGCACAATCTTTGGAGTGATCCCCAGCATCGCTGCTTGCCTCGTTCTTGCGCCGACCGCAGGCGCCGCGCCTGACCCGTGCTCGGCCAGCGGGGTGGCTGCTACCGCCAGCGGGGTGCTGAACTCGGCGAGCGGCTACCTCGACGCGCACCCGGACGCCAACAACGTCCTGACCGCCGCGGTCAACCAGCCGCCCGCCGAGGCGAAGTCGTCGGTGCGGGGTTACTTCATCGGCCACCCGGGCCAGGCGTTGGAGCTCAAGGGAATCGCCCAGCCGCTGCTTGATCTGCGCGGGCGGTGCAACACGTCGGTGTCGCCGGATCAGTTGGCTGCGCTGTTCGACGCGTTGTCGACGAACTAACGCACCACCTGCCACATTCGCCTCTGCCCGAGTGGGCAGTCGATGTGCCCACCTTCGAGCGACAACTTCCGCGCGAAGAGACCGTTGTCGCTCAGAGGTGGGCACATCGGCACATGCTCCAGACCCGGAATCAGGGGCGCCTGGGATCAGGCGGGCACGGATTGGCGGCCGCGGATCAACTTGCCCGGCCGCGCATCGGTCGGCTCACCGTTCTCCGCGATCACCTCACCGGAGACGATCGTCGCCACGTAACCGTCGGCGGTCTGGTCCAGCCGCCGGCCGCCCGCGGGCAGGTCGTAGGTGATCACCGGCTTGTGAATCTGCAACGCCGCATGATCGATGACGTTGAGGTCCGCCTTGTAGCCCACGGCGATCCTGCCGCGGTCGCCGAGCCCTGCGACGCGGGCTGGCACCGAGGTGAGTCGACGCACCGCCTCGGTCACCGAGAACCGGCCGGACTTTCGGTCGCGCGCCCAGTGCGCCAAGAAGTACGTGGAATAGCTTGCGTCGCAGATCATTCCGTAATGCGCGCCGCCGTCACCCAGCCCGAGCACCACGTCGTCGCGGTGCAGCAATTCGCCGACGGTGTCCAGTGAGTTGTTCTCCATGTTGCTGGTCGCGACGAGCAACATGGCGTGCCCGTCGTCATCGAGCAGCCGGTCGTAGGCCTCTTCCATCGGATCCAGACCCTTGGCGCGGGCGCGGGCGCCGATGCTGTCTTTCGGGTCAGGCTCGTAGTTGGGGTTCTCGTCCAGCGGGAAGATCCAGTCCCACATCTGCGTGACGAACAGCAGCGGATGTCCGTCACCGGGCTTGTCGGCGAGGATGCGGGCGCGGACCTCAGGCTTACGCATCTCGGCGACGCGCTCGGCCAGCGGCAGGTGCGCGATCTCCTGGTAGCTGGGATACAGCACGAACGGGTTGGCCGTGAGCTGCAGCCCGATGATCAAGCCGATCGGCCGGGGCAGCAGCTGGGCGGTGATGTCTCCGCCTGAGGCATTGGCCTTCTCGATCATCGTGATGGCGTCCGGCCAGGTCGGATCCCCGGCGTTGCCCACGACCAGGGTGAAGGTGACCGGCAACCCCACGTCCTCGGCCACATCGAAGACCGTCTGCAGGACGGGCTGGTAACCGCCGGCCGGGATGTCGGGTACGAACTGCAGCAGCCCGCCACCGCCGTCGACCACACCGCGGGCGATCTGTTCGATCTCCTCGCGTGCGGCGCCGTAACTCGGTATCGGAGCGCCACTTTCGGTCTTGTGAATGGTGAAGCGCGACGACGCGAAGCCCAGTGCGCCGACCTCGATCGCTTCCTTGGCCAGCTCGCGCATCCTGGCCAGGTCGTCCTCGGTGGCCGGTTCGCGGTCGGCGCCGCGCTTGCCCATCACGTAGACACGCAGCGGCGAATGCGGCAGGTACGCCGCCACATCGATGTCGCGCCTGCCGGCGTCCAGGGCATCCATGTACTGCGGAAAGGTCTCCCAGTTCCAGGGCAGGCCGTCGGTCATCACGACACCGGGGATGTCTTCGACGCCGGCCATCACATCGACCAGGACGTCGTGGTCCTCCTGGCGGCACGGCGCGAAGCCGACGCCGCAGTTGCCCATCACCACGGTGGTCACCCCGTGCGCCGACGACGGCGTCAGCCGCTCCGACCAGATGGACTGACCGTCGTAATGCGTGTGCAGGTCGACGAATCCGGGCGTCACCAGCAGGCCGGAGGCATCGATCTCGCGGGTGGCGCCCGCGCCGTTCACGTCGCCGACCGCGGCGATGACGCCGTCGCGCACGGCGATGTCACCGGTGTAGGGCTCGCCTCCCAGCCCGTCGACGATGGTGCCGTTGCGGATGATGAGGTCGTAGGTCATCTAAATAATCTACGACCGTGTCGGTGGCTGATGCCAGGATGAGCCGATGACCGCCGACGACGATGCAGAGCGGAGCGATGAGGAGGAGTGGCGCCGATGACCGCCGACGACGATGCAGAGCGGAGCGATGAGGAGGAGTGGCGCCGATGACCGCCGACGACGATG
>NZ_PKEK01000014.1 GCF_002863225.1 Mycobacterium sp.
TCATGGACCGTTGGGTCACCCGCACGACCGGGAATTACCCTGCCGGGCCCGACGTTGATCAGGGCGCCAGCTAATGAGAAGACATTAAGAGGAGTGGTAACCAATGGCCGATCGCGTCTTGAGAGGCAGTCGCCTTGGAGCCGTCAGCTACGAGACCGACCGCAACCACGACTTGGCGCCGCGACAGGTCGCGCGCTACCGCACTGAAAACGGCGAAGAATTCGACGTTCCGTTCGCCGACGACGCCGAGATCCCCGGCACCTGGTTGTGCCGCAACGGCCTCGAGGGCACCCTGATCGAGGGTGACCTGCCCGAGCCGAAAAAGGTCAAGCCGCCCCGCACCCACTGGGACATGCTGCTGGAGCGCCGCTCGGTCGAAGAGCTCGAGGAACTGCTCAAGGAGCGCCTCGACCTGATCAAGACCCGCCGTCGCGGCAGCGGCGCCTAGGTCAGAACAAGAAGTCGAACGTCGGCGGGATCAGGTTGTCCATCGGGAAGCCCCCGATGTCGAAGTAGTTCGGGTCGAACACCTGGGCCGCCAGGCTCGCCCACGGTGACACGTCGATGTCTCCGAACGGTGTCTGCAGCCAGGCGCCGATGGCATCGGTGGTGGCGCCAGTGGTGCCGGTGCCGGCCAGATCGAGGCCGATGGAGTCGTAGCTGAATCCGCCTCCGAGGACCTGCGTTGTGATCGCAGCGTTGTCGATGTTCGTGCCAGCGAGGTCGGATAGGAACAACTGCTGCGACCCGAAGCCGTTGCCGATACCGGTGTAGGTGAGGGTGTTGATGATGTTGGCCTGAGCATCGTCGTTCAGCGCATTGCTGAAGGCCTGAAGATCGACTCCGTTGTCCTGCAGGAAGTCCTTTGCGAAGGTGGTCAGGTTCTCCGGGTTGAACTCGACGTCCTGCGTGCCGTAGGCGGTGTTGCCGAACACACCCGCGGTTTGGTAGGCGAAGTCGGGGTTGTTGATTACCTCGATGCCGAACGGGTTCTCCGGAGGGTTGGAGAAGTCGAACAGCTGACTCTCCAGGTAGGCCAGCCCGCCGTAATCCTGCCCGTTTTCCACGTTCGAGACGTCAAAGGTGCCGTAGGGGGTCACCAGGAAGGCGCCGACGGCATGGTCGACGCCGTTGCTGTTCAGCGAGGTGAAGCCGGGGCCGACCAGATCGATGTAGGCGTATCCGTAGCCGTCACCGAAGTCGTGGATGCCGATCACGCCGCTGTCGATATTCGTGTTCTGGATACCGTCGAAGATGATCTGCTGCTGGGTTCCCAGGCCGTCCTGCAGCTTGTTGACGATGTCGCCGTCGATGACCGTCTTCAAAGCGTTGTCGCTACTCAACAGCTCACCGTTGACGGTCACGTACTTCTCGAAGAACTGTTGTACCGGGGCCGCGAGTTTGCCGGAGTCGATGTCGATCGAGCCGTTGCCGTAGGCGATCGACTGGATCGGGGTGAGCGCCTTATAGGTGAAGTCCGGGTCGGTGAAGCTGAAACCGAACGGGTCGGGTACGACGAGGGTGGTGGGGTCCCCCGGGTCCGCCGCAGCAACGCCGGCATACAGAGACGCGGCCGCCGCAGCTCCCCCAAGGACGACAGACGTAGTGAAGCGCCTCATATCCAACCTCCGATTGCGGGCAGCGGGTATGCAACCCAGCCGGAAGCTGAGATTACGGTATGATCTTGGAACTTTCTATGGGAAATCTCAGTTATTGAGTGACTGTGGTCACACGCTTGCGGTGTAACCGACCGTCGATCCCCCACTGCGCCACGTTGACGACGGCCTCGCGGATATTCGAGCCGCTCATCTTCGATACGCCGAGTTCGCGCTCGGTGAAGGTGATGGGTACCTCGGCGACGACGAAACCGTTGGTGATGGTCCGCCACGTCAGGTCGATCTGGAAGCAATAGCCCTTCGAGTCGACGTGGTCGAGGTCGATTTTTTCCAGCACTTCGCGGCGGTACGCGCGGTAGCCGGCGGTGATGTCGTGGATGCCGATGCCCAGCGCCAGCCGCGCGTAGGTGTTGGCCGTCCAGGACAGCGCCCAGCGCCGCCAGGGCCAGTTCTTCACGTCGCCACCGTCGACGTAACGCGAGCCGATCACCAGGTCGGCGCCGCCGTCGACGGCTTCGAGGAGCCGATGCAGCTGCTCGGGCGCATGGCTGCCGTCGGCGTCCATCTCGACCAGCGTGGTGTAACCGCGGGACAGGCCCCAGGCGAAGCCGGCGAGATAAGCGGCGCCGAGTCCGTCTTTGACGGTGCGGTGCATGACGTGGATCAAGCCGGGGTTGGCCGCCGACAGGTCGTCGGCCAGCTGCCCGGTGCCGTCCGGGCTGTTGTCGTCGACGATCAGCAGATGCACCTCGGGAAGTGCCGCGCGAAGTCGCTCCACGATGAGTGGGAGGTTCTCGCGCTCGTTGAAGGTCGGGATGATCACCAAGGTGCGCAGGCTGGGTCGGTCGCCTGCCCGGGACACCGAATCACCGCCGCTCATGCGCGCCGATCCTCCTCATCCCTCAGCTCTGCATCGTCGCCGGCGCCGCTCATAGGTCTCCTTCTTCTGGCCCGTTGCGGGCGGAATATCGGCCCTCGTCGTCGACTTCGTCGTCGGATGGCGGGTTGTCACCATCGGCCACCGCGTCGTCAGCAGGCGGGTCGTCGCCGGATTTCTCCGACGCGGGAGCGCCTCGGTTTGCCAACTCGGACAGCCGTCGGTGGATCTCCGTTAGCCAACCATTGTGCAGTATCCCGGCAAAAAGGACCGCTAGAGCTGCGACGAGCAGGGCGCCCTGCATCAACGGCCCCCACCTGGCGGGCGGTGTCATCGTCGTTTTCAGGCGCACCTGAGTGTCCAGATACCCGGGGGTGAAAAAGCGTGTCCGCTGCAGCTCGCGGCCGTCCGGAGTGACGACCGCTGATATTCCGACGTTGCTGGCGACCAGGGCGTAGCGGTCCAGCTCGACGGCGCGGAGCTTGGAGAATGCCAGCTGCTGCTCGCTCATCGTCTGGTTGAAGTTGGCGTTGTTGGCCGGGACGGCGAGCAACTGAGCACCGTTGCGGACCGAGTGCTGCAGCGCCCGGTCGAAGCTGACTTCCCAGCAGGTCGCGATACCGATCGGGGTGCTCCCGGCGTGGACGACGCCGGAGCCTTTCCCGGGAACGATGTAACCGGCCATGTCGGCCATCCCGGACAGGTGCCGGAAGAACCCGCGCCAGGGCAGGTACTCCCCGAACGGTTGCACGATCCGCTTGTCGTGCCGGTCGCCGGGACCCGACCCGGGGTTCCAGACGATCACCGTATTGGTCTGCGCCGGCTCACCGGACGGCCGATTCGGCAGGTCGAGCACCGTGCCCACCAGGATCGGAACCCCGATCGCCTCGACGGCGACCGATATCTCCTGGGCCGCTTCAGGATTGGCGGTTGGGTCGATCTCGGACGCATCCTCGGGCCAGACCACGAAGTCGGGGCGCGGGGCGCGACCGGCGCGTACGTCGTCGGCGAGCCGGCGGGTCTCCCGGAGATCGTTGCCGAGCACAGCGAGGCGCTGAGCGTTGAACTCCAGCCCCAGTCGCGGCACGTTGCCCTGCACGACGGCCGCGGTGACGGTCGGCTCGTTGCCCGACCCGGTGCCGGAGTGGCGCACCTGCGGCCACACCGCGGCGGCGAGGAAGAACACCAGGCAGATACACAACGCCGGCAGCACGACCGCGGGTGGGGCGTCGGCGGTGCGGGCAGCGGCGGCGTCGTGCCGGCGCTGCGAAGCCCACCACCACGACACCGTCTCCAGCACCAACGCGGCTACCGCGCAGCCGGTGAGCACGATCGCGAACGAGAGCAGCGGGACGCCGCCGAGTCGGACCAGTGGCAGGAACGGCCCTGACGTCTGCCCGGCGGCGACCACGCCCCACGGGAATCCGCCGAATGGGATGGTGCATTTCAGCCACTCTTGCGCGGTCCACAGCAACGCGAACCAGATCGGCCAGCCGGGTAGCCGCCGCACGGTGACGGCCGCCAGTCCGAAGACCGCCGGGAAGAACGCACACAGCAGTACCAATGCGAGCAGCGGGACGCCGCCCACCAGGATGCTGATCCAGCGGATCAGTGGCAGGTAGAACGTCAACCCGAACAGGAGCCCGTAACCGAAGCCGCCGGCCAGGGTGGTGGCGGGCCGGGTCAGCACCCAGGACAGCACCCCGAAGGCGAGGATCGCCGCCCACCACCAGTTGAACCGCGGGTAGCTGGCATACAGCAACAGCCCGGCCACGACCGTCGCGCCGAGTCGTGTGAGCCGCGGCCGCAGCCATCGCCCCGCCTGCGGCACCCGCAACCGCGTTTCGCGGGCCAGCCAGGCAGCCAGCACCGCGGCCAGTTGGGTCAGCCGCCGCCACAGATACGCACCCACCCGGACGACCCGGTCGCGGACGTCCGCCAGCCGCTCATTGCCGCGCACTTCGTCGTCAGGCTCCGGCGGAGCGAGATCGCTGACCTCGTCGTCCGCCTCGTCGTCGTCTGCGTCGGTGTTGGCCTCGTCGGTGATGTCGTCGTCGGTGTCTTCGTCGGAGTCGTGATCGACGTCGGGAATCGGCGGAATCTCACCGGTCACCTCGGTATCCGCCGGGACCGGGATTTCCCCGGTGGCGGGGTCCGGCACCGGGATCTCACCAGTGACCGCGTCGTCGTCCTTGATCGGAAGGGTGATTGCCGGGATGACCTCGGTGCGCTCCCCCGGACGTTGCCGGCGATCGAACCGCCGAAGTCCCCTAGCCATGAAGCACCGCGCCTCGATGCACCGTCTGCCGGCATCGCGGCAACCGGTCGCCGGCGCCCAGTCGCGGGAGTGCCGGTGTTCGAGACCTCGGATCGGTCGACCATCGCCGTGCAGCGGCGCTACCCGAGTTCGATTCCAGCTCGTCGACGTCCCACACCGCGTACGAGGCGGGAGCGCCCGGGACGAGCGTGCCCGTCACATCGTCACCGGCCCCGCTCGCCCGCCAGCCACCCCGGGTCGCGGCGGCGAACGCCGCCCGCGCGGAGATCGAACTCTCAGGGGTGTGGTGGTGGACAGCCGCCCGGATCGTCGCCCACGGGTCGAGGCCGGTCACCGGGGCGTCGGATCCGAACGCGAGGGCCACGCCTTGGGATGCTAGCAGCGCAAACGGGTTGAGAAGCCGTGCTCGATCGTTCCCCAGACGACGCGCGTACATGCCGTCATGACCGCCCCAGAGCGCGTCGAAATTGGGCTGCATGCTGGCCAGCACTCCCCACCCGCCGAGCTTGGCCGCCTGCTCGCCGGTGACCATCTCCAAGTGCTCCAGGCGGTGGCCGCAGCGGGCCACCGCGGGCACCCCGAGTTCGTCGACGATGCGCTCGACAGCGTCGACGACGGACGCGACGGCGGCGTCGCCGATGACGTGGAATCCGGCTGTCACACCGGCTTCGGTGCAGGCGCGCAGATGTGCGGCGACGGCCTCGGCGTCGAGGTAGCAGGTTCCACAGTGCTCGGGGGCGTCGAGGTAGGGGTCGTGCAGCCAGGCGGTGTGCGAGCCGACGGCGCCGTCGACGAACAGGTCGCCGGCCAGTCCGGCCGCGCCGGTGTCGTCGAGCAGCGCCCGGGCCTCGGCCGCGCTGGTGACCGCCTCACCCCAGTAGCCGGTCACCTCGATGCCGTGGTCGAGCGCGCGTATCGCCTTCCAGTCGTCCAGACCGCCGATCTGCGGGCCGGCGCATTCGTGAACGGCGACAATGCCGTTCGCGGCGGCCGCCTGCAGCGCGGCCAGCCGGGCGTCGACGCGCTGGGCGTCGGTCAGCAGGTCGCGCGCGGCGGCACGCACCCGGTGATGCGCATCGGCCACCAGCGGTCGCTGTTCGTCGTAGCCGGTCGCCGAGGCCAGACCGTCGACCCGCTGCCGCAGACCTGTCGATGCCAGCGCCGAGTGCACGTCGACGCGGGCCAGGTAGGCGGGTCGACCCCCGAGTACGGCGTCGAGGTCGGCGGTGCTCGGTGCGGCGTTGCCGGGCCATGACGACTCGTCCCAGCCGTGGCCCCAGACCGGTTCCCCCGGATGGTCGGCCGCGTAGTCGGCAACCAGCCGCAGGCAGTGCTCCTGCGACGAGGCGGCGCGCAGGTCGAGGCCGGTGAGGGTGAGACCGGTCGCGGTGAGGTGGATGTGGCTGTCGACGAACGCCGGCGCGACGAAGCCTCCGGCGAGGTCGACGATGTCCGCGTCGGCGAACTGGTCGCGGCCGACGTCGTCGCTGCCCAGCCACGCCACGGCGCCGTCGCGCACCGCCATCGCGGTGGCGTCGGGATGGCTCGAGCTGTGCACGTGGGCGTTGATCAGCAGAGTGGTCGGGACGTCGGTCACGCCGATAGAACCTACGGGGTCGTCGTCGTGACTATTCGGGCCGCAGCCGCAGGGCGGGCCGGTCGAGATCCTCGGTGACGTCGGAGACGTCCAAGACCTCACCGTCGATGTAATCGGGGCGCGGCGGACGGCGATACCCGCCGACATCGGCGACGGTGATCAGCGGAATGCGCCGGCCGAGGCCGCGCACCGCCATCGCGCCGAGCAGCGGTCGGGCCGCGGCCCGCGTCGGCGGCAGCAACAGCAGCAGTCCCGCCACACTGGTCAGCAGGCCTGGCACCACGACGAGCAGCGTGCCCAGCGCGACGGCCATCCCATCGGCGGCAAGCCTCGACTGGCTCCCGCTCACGCCGGCCCGCAGCCGGTTCAGTTGCGTCTTCAACTGCGAGCCCGCCAGCACGAGTCCGCCGGCGAACCCGGCCAGCAGCAGCACCAAGGTCCATCCGAGCCCGATCGTCGAGGCCAGCGCGACGACGACCGCCAGCTCGGCGACGACGTAGAGCAGAAACAGTCGCGACACCATGAGATGGCAACGTTGCGGACCGCCGCCGGAGTTCCGCAGAGCGCCACCGCGCGGTTAGATGGCGTGGTGACGACAATCCAGATCGACACCCCGACCGGCCCGATCGACGCCCTGCTCGACGTCCCGCCGGGGCAGGGCCCCTGGCCCGCCGTGGTGATCATCCACGACGCGCTCGGCTACCGGACGGACAAAGAGTCGATCAACCGCCACATCGCCACGGCCGGATACCTGGCGCTGACGCCCAACCTGTTCTCCCGCGGCGGCTGGGCGCGCTGCGTCACCAAGGTGATGCAGCAGCTGCAGACCAAGCAGGGGCAGGCGCTCGACGACGTGCTGGCGGCACGGGACCATCTGAAGGCTTTGCCGGACTGCACCGGCCGCGTCGGCATTGCCGGTTTCTGCATGGGCGGCGGATTCGCACTTGTCATGTCGCCCAAGGGTTTCGACGCTTCAGCGCCGTTCTACGGCGCGCCGCTGCCCACCCACCTCGACGAGACGCTCGACGGCGCCTGCCCGATCGTCGCCAGCTATGGCAGCCGCGATCCGATCGGCATCGGGGCGCCCAAGAAACTGAAGCGGGTGCTCGACCACAAGGGCATCCCCAACGACGTCAAGGCGTACAAGGCCGGACACAGTTTCGCCAACAAGTTGCCCGCCCAGCCACTGCTGCGGATCGCGGGCTTCGGCTACAACGAAGAAGCCACCGAGGACGCCTGGGCGCGGGTGTTCGCGTTCTTCGGCGAACACCTACGAAGCAGCGCGTAACTCCAGGCCGACGTTGTTGGCCATCCCGCCGCGCAACTTGCTGAACAGTCCGAAGACCCAGCCGATGATGCCGTACTCGTGCCTGATGGCGTCGTAGACCCGGCCGGTTTGCGACGCGTCGAGGATGGTGGCGGTTGCGTCGATCGGTTCGCTTTTCGGGTTTCCCCGCCGGTCGCAGATCGCCAGCGTGACCCGGGGCGTGTTGCGAATCCGCTTGACCTTCCACGACTTTGCCTGCGTGATGACCAGTAGGCGGTCCCCGTCGTCGGCGGCCCAGATTGCCGTGGGCTTGGGACGGCCGTCCTTGGTGAACGTGGTCAGCAGGACGTATTCAGCTTTGGCGACATCTGCGAAAGTCGGAGCCATGACGCCAGCTTAGAGGCACCTCGTGTCGGCGGGCTCTGGCATAATCGAATGTATGTTCGAATCACGGATGCCGTCGCCGGAATCGGTCGCGCGCATGGACGCGATTTTCGAGCGCCGTCACCCCTCGCCCACACCGCTGTCGACTGCTCTGGTCGACGAGCTCCGCGTGACGAGGCGCGCCGAGAACAGCGCGGCAGGTCGACGGCTCGCCGTCATCGGTGAACTGGATGCGCTGCGCTTGCGGCTGCTCGGCGAGCGTGAGACATGGTGCACCGACACACAGGAGGCAGTAGCAGCCGAGGTAGCCGCGGCACTGTGCATCAGCCAGGCGCTGGCAACCAGCTTTCTGTATTACGCACGCGCGATGCGTTCCCGACTCCCACGGGTGGGCGCGTTGCTGCAGGCCGGCGACCTCGACTACCGAGCCTTCCAGACGATCGTCTACCGGACCGATCTGATCACCGACGTCGACATCATGGCCACCGTCGACGCCGACCTGGCCGGGAAGGCCCACCGGTACTCCGCGATGACTCGCAGTGCGTTGGCGCAGGCGGTCGATCGAATCGTGTCTCGTGCCGATCGCGACGCGGTACGTCGCCGCCGGGAGCTACAGGCGGACCGGGAGTTGTCCATATTCGACGGCGGGAACGGGTTGACCGAAATCTTCGGCAGGCTGCTGACCCCCGATGCGCACGCCTTGGACGCCCGGCTGGATGCACTGATCGCGACCGTGTGTGACGGCGATCCGCGTACCCGCAATCAGCGTCGCGCCGATGCGATGGCCGCACTGACCAGTGGCGCCGAGAGGCTGGCTTGTCGTTGCCGACGAGCGGACTGCCAGGCCGCCGGCTTTCCCGCAGCCACGCCAGTCGTCATCCATGTTGTCGCGGACCAAGCCGGCGTGGAGGGCCGCGAGCTTGGGGCTGGTTCGATGCTCGGCAGCGATTCGCTCATACCGGCGGACCTGATCGCCGAACTGGCTCGATCTGCGAAACTTCGGCCGCTGACGCATCCCGGCGATGCGGCGCCGGAGCCCAATTACGTTCCGTCGCAAGCGCTGGCAGACTTCGTCCGCTGTCGCGACCTGACCTGCCGCTTCCCAGGCTGCGATCGGTCGGCGGTGCGGTGCGACGTCGACCACACCATCGCCCACGCGGACGGCGGGCCGACACACGCGTCCAATCTGAAATGCCTGTGCCGCCTTCATCATCTGATCAAGACGTTCTGGGGCTGGTCTGATCTACAGCTGCCCGACGGCACGGTGATCTGGACGTCGCCTACCCGGCTTACGTATGTCACGGCTCCCGGCAGCGCCGAGCTGTTTCCTCAATTGTGTGCGCCCACCGGCGAATTCGACATAAAACCCAATCGGCCTCGTCACGCCGACCGCATCGCGGGCATGCCCAAGCGCAGTCGCACCCGCGCCCAGAACCGCGCCCACTACGTGGCCGAACAGCGCCGGCACAACCGCCAGGCGCGTCGCGCTCGACAGCGGCTCGACGATGCGCCCATCGTCGCCAACGACGAGCCACCGCCGTTCTGACGAGTCAGCGCGGCATCCGGCGCCAGAGAGATTGCGGCAGCAACCTGAAACCGAAGAACACCGGCCGTAGCGTCCACGGGATCCATACCGTCCGTCGACCCCTGGCCAGTGCACGCGCCGTGGCCGCGGCCACCTGCGCCGGGGTGCTCGACAGTGGAGCGGGCGTCATCCCTTCGGTCATCCGGCCGATCACGAACCCCGGCCGCACCAGCAGCAGCCGCACCCCGCTTCCGTGCAACGAGTCGGCCAGTCCGCTGGCGAAGCCGTCCAAGCCCGCCTTCGCCGACCCGTAGACATAGTTGGCACGGCGCACCCGCACGCCCGCCACCGACGAGAACACCACCAGAGCGCCGCGACCGGATCGGCGCATTGCCGCGGCCAGGTGAGTGAGCAGACTGACCTGCGCCACGTAGTCGGTGTGCACGATGGCGACTGCATGCGCGGCATCCGTCTCGGCGCGGTGCTGATCGCCCAGGATCCCGAAGGCCAGCACCGCCGTGTCGATCGGCCCGTGCTCAGCGATGACCGAATCGAGGAGCGGGCCGTGGGATTCGAGGTCGTCGGCGTCGAACTCGACGCACGCGACGCGCACCGCGCCGGCCGCGCGCAGCGCCGCGACTTGTTCGCCGAGGCGGTCGGCGTTCCGGGCCGCCAGCACGATCGACGCCTCAGGGGCGAGTCGGACCGCGAGCTCGGTGCCGATTTCGCTGCGGCCGCCCAGAACAAGGACCGTCGGTGTGCCCGTGTCATCCACGGCTGCGATTATCTCCTGCGCTAGCGTGGGCGGTGATGGCGAACTCCACGGCCCGGCTGACCAACGACGCGTTGGCATTTCTGACTGAGCGTCACCTCGCGATGCTGACGACGTTGCGGGCCGACAATTCGCCGCACGTCGTGGCGGTCGGATTCACCTTCGACCCCAAAACGCATATCGCCCGGGTGATCACCACAGGTGGTTCACAGAAGGCGGTCAACGCCGATCGCGGCGGGGTTGCCGTGCTCAGTCAGGTGGACGGCGCGCGCTGGCTGTCACTGGAGGGGCGGGCGAGTGTCAACGGTGAGGCCGATGCCGTGCGCGACGCCGAACTCCGTTATGCGCAGCGCTACCGCACGCCGCGGGAGAACCCGCGACGGGTCGTGATCGAGGTCCAGATCGAACGGGTGCTCGGATCCTCAGATCTGTTGACGCGCAAAGCGGACTAGCCCGCTAGACGAGCGTGGCGCCGGGCGCGCGGATCACCAGCGGCACCGCCGGGAAATACGCCGCCAGCTCCGGGCGCGACTTGGCCAGCGCCGCAGTCCCGTAACCACGGTGCCGGTAGTCCGGATGAATCCAGATACGAACGTGCACCTCGTGGCCGTCGAGCTCGCCGAACACCATGCCGACCTTCTCGTCACCGTCGACCGCGACGAACCAGGCCGCCTCTTCAGCCTCGAATCGCTCTTGCGCGGCACGGATTTCGTCGTCGAGGCCACCTGCCGGCGCGCCGGAGCCGTCGCCCTTGGCGCCGATTTCCTGGGTCCGCGCGGCGAAGATGTCGTGGTCGGATTGCCCGGAGAACGCGCGCAACGCCATGCTCTCCCCCGAGCTGGCCGGCCGGTCCTTGAAGGTGAAGCTCAGGATGTTGTTCAGGTCTTCGAGTTCGGCGGCGATGATCTTGCGGGAGTCTTTGGTGAGCTGATCGAACGACATGCCGATCACCGCTTCGGCTCCCAGCCGCGACGTGCCCAGCAGCTCGACGATGCCGTTCACCGCTGAGGGCCGATCGTCGGCCTCCACGATCAGGTCCAGCACTTCGTGTCGGCGTTCCAGCGCAGTCATCAGCGCGTTGGTGATTTCTCGGCGGGCAGCGGCGCGATCGTGATCGGTCATCGCCTGAGCCTAATACTCAAAGCGGTCCTAGCGCTTGACTTGTTGCGGCCCGACGGGCACCACGATCAGCTCGTGCGGACGGTGATTCACCGACTCCGCGCCGTCTTCGCCGACCACGACGATGTCTTCGATGCGGGCACCCCATTGGCCCGGAAAATAGATGCCCGGCTCGACTGAGAACGCCATGCCCGGCTGCAGTACGAGATCGTTGCCCGCGACGATGTAGGGCTCCTCGTGCACCGACAGGCCGATGCCGTGGCCGGTGCGGTGGACAAAGTATTCAGCCAGCCCGGCCTCGGCCAGCACGTCGCGCGCGGCAGCGTCGACCTGCTCGGCGGTGACCCCCGGACGCACCGCCTCGACCGCTGCCCGTTGCGCCCGCTGCAGAACTGCATACTGCTGTGCCACTTCAGGATTCGGCTCGCCGATGCTGTAGGTCCGGGTGGAGTCGGAGTTGTAGCCGGGGGCGTACGGGCCACCGATGTCGACGACGACGACGTCGCCCACCTGGAGTTCGCGGTCGGAGTATTCGTGGTGCGGATCGGCGCCGTGCGGCCCGGAACCGACGATGACGAAAGCCACCTCCGAATGTCCTTCGGCGACAATGGCTTCGGCGATGTCAGCTGCGACGTCAGCCTCGGTGCGGCCGGGCGTCAGGAATTCCGGCACCCGGGCGTGCACCCGGTCGATCGCCGCGCCCGCCTTACGCAGCGCGTCGACCTCCGCGTCGTCCTTGACCATCCGGAGTTCGCGCAATACGTCGGTGGCCAGCACCGGCAGCACCCCGAGAACATCGGCCAGCGGCAGCAGATGCAGGGCCGGCATCGAATCGGTGACCGCCGTCGCCGCCGGGGCACCGCCCACGGCCTCGGCGACCCAGAGGTACGGGTTTTCGCCGTCGACCCAATCCCGCACCACCACGCCGAGATCGGCAACCGCGGACTGCCTCAAAGCGGCCAACTCCAAACGCGGTACGACGATGGTCGGGTCGCCGGACACCGGCAGCACCAGCGCGGTGAGGCGTTCGAACGTCTGCGCGCGCGAGCCGATCAGATAGCGCAGGTCGTAACCCGGTGTGATCACCAGGCCGGCCAAACCGGCCTTCTCGGTGGCGGCAACCGCGGCCGCCACCCGGCGGCGATAGACGTCGGCATCGAAGCGGTCAGAACCCATGGGCTCCAGGCTAGCCGTCCGCGGTGAGGCTGCGGTCTTGGCGAAGCACTTCACGTCGCAGGCACCGTCGACACAGAATCATCGGCGAATAAGCTCACGGACATGTCCGCACCGGTGCTGCTGCTCGACGGTGCCAGCATGTGGTTCCGGTCCTTCTTCGGCGTCCCCTCGTCGATCACCTCACCCGACGGGCGTCCGGTCAACGCGGTCCGCGGTTTCGTCGACTCGGTCGCCACCGTGATCACCCGGCACAAACCGGGCCGGCTGGTGGTGTGCCTGGATCTGGACTGGCGTCCGCAATTTCGGGTCGACCTCATCCCGTCGTACAAGGCGCACCGCGTCGAGGAGGAAAACCCAAGCGGGCAAACAGATGTCGAAGAAGTGCCGGACGATCTGTCGCCGCAAGTCGACATGATCATCGAGATCCTGGACGCGTTCGGCATCTGCACGGGCGGCGCCGAGGGGTACGAAGCCGACGATGTGATCGGGACGCTGGCCGCCCGCGAGCGACGCGACCCGGTGATCGTGGTCAGCGGCGACCGCGACCTACTGCAGGTGGTCCGCGACGAGCCCGTCGAGATCCGGGTGCTGTATCTCGGCCGCGGCTTGACCAACGCCACGCTGATGGGCCCGGTCGAGGTGGCCGAGAAATACGGGGTTCCTGTCGAGCGTGCCGGCGAAGGCTACGCCGAGTTGGCGTTGCTGCGTGGTGACCCGTCCGACGGTCTGCCCGGAGTTCCGGGCATCGGCGAGAAGACCGCCGCGACGCTGCTCGCGCAGCATGGCTCCCTGGAGGCCATCCTGGCCGCCGTGCCCGACCCGAAATCGTCACTGGCCAAAGGCGTCCGGACCAAGCTGCGAGCGGCGGCCGACTACATCGAGGTGGCCGGGACCGTGGTGCGGGTGGCCACTGACGCTGAGGTCACATTCTCGACGGGCGACGACGCGCTGCCGCTGGTTGCCGCCGACCCGCCGCGGGTCGCCGAACTCGCGACCCGGCTCGGCGTCGGCTCGTCGATCGCCCGGCTGCAGAAAGCGCTCGACGCCCTGCCCGGGTCGTGACCTACTTGGGTCGGCCGACCTCGTAGGTGCCCTTGTTGTCCTGGAACGTCACGGTCACCGACCGCTTGGTGCCATCGATGCTGACGTCGCAGTCGAAGCTGGCGCCCTTTTTCACCGTCGGGTTCTGGCCGTTGTTGCACTTGACGTCCTTGACGTTCTTCGCGCCGTAGCCGTTGGTGCCGTCGGTGAGGATCTGCTGCACGCCGGCCTCGGCCTTGCCGACATCCAGCTTGGTGGTCACGAAGAACCCGGGGGCCCAGAAGCCCAGCACCAGGATCACCGCGACGATGGCAGCGGCCACCAGCCCGGCGACCGTGCCGATGGTCTTCTTCGACCGCGCCGGGCGGGCCGGCGGCTGCCCGTAGGGCCCGCCGTACTGGCCGTACTGACCGGGCTGCGGGTACTGGCCCGGCTGACCGTATTGACCCGGCTGGCCAGGCTGACCCGGCTGACCGTACTGGCCGGGTTGGCCAGGCTGACCGTACTGACCCGGCTGCTGGCCGTAAGCCGCGGTTTGGCCGGGGTATTGGCCCTGCTGCGGGTAGCCCTGCGGATACGACTGCGACGGCGGGTAGTACTGAGCGGGCTGCTGGTACTGCCCGTACTCGGTCGGCGTGTAGGCCGGCGCCTGCCAGGTCTGCTGTTCGCCGCCCGAGGCCTGCCAGCCCTGCTCGCTGCCCGGTTGGTGCTGCCACGGTGAGGCCTGCTGGGTCTGATCCTCGCCGGATTGCTGACCTTCGCCCTGAGGCGGCTGCCACCCCTGCGTCGGGTCGGATCCTTGCGGTCCGCTCATCGTGTCTCAGTCCTCCTGTTGAAGTCCTCGCATCGGTCGCCGTAGGCAACCGTAACCTCGGCTCAGCCTACCCGGCATCAACCGCCACAACGCCGCGCCGAATCGCGTCGATCGCCCGCTTGGCGCCCGCCCGCAGCTCCGGCTGGGGGGCCGCGTTACGCACCTGGTCCAGCAGGTCAAGCACCTGACGGCACCACCGGACGAAATCCCCGGGCGACAGCGTCGAGCCGGTGCCCTCGTTGTCGGCGGCGGCCAGCGCGGTGACCAGGTCGCCGCTGCTGGCCCACCGGTAGATGGCAGCGACGAAGCCGTCGTCGGGCTCGCGGGTCATCGTGATGCGGTGGCGATGTTCGTCGGCGCGCAGCTGCGCCGACAGGCGCCGCGTCTGCGCCAGCGCCTGCCGCAACCGTGGGGTCGGGATCTGCTCGTGCCGCGGCGCCCCCGGCCCGTCACCGCCGCGGGTCTCGTAGACCACCGCGGACAACACTGCCGCCAGCTCGGCGTCTTTGAGTCCGGTCCACGCGTCGGTCCGCAGGCATTCGGCGACCAGCAGGTCGCTTTCGCTGTAGATCCGGGCCAGCAACCGTCCGTCGTCGGTGACGGTGGGAGTGCCGTCCTCGAGTGCGATGAAGCCACGCTCGGTGAGCAGGCCGACGATCTTGTCGAAGGTGCGGGCCAGGGAGTTGGTGGCGGCGGCGACCTTCTTCTCCAGCGCCGCGTTGTCGCGTTCGATCCTCAGGTACCGCTCGGCGACCCGCACACGGGTTTCGCGATCTGCTTCGCGATGTGCGGGGTGGCGGCGCATCTTGTCCCGCAGCGCCGCCAACTCCGGGTCGGCGTCCCGGCCTTCGGCAGACTTGCCGCGACGATCGCCGGACGTCGACAGGCCGGCCGCCGCCGAGCGCAGCGCCGACGCCAGGTCACGTCGCACCCGGGGTTGGCGGTGTTCGATGCGCTTGGGCAACGTCATCGACCCGACCGGTGCCGACTCACCGGAATAGTCCGCCGAGGAAATCCTGCCGGCCCAACGGTGTTCGGTCAGCACCAGCGGTCGCGGGTCGGAATCGTCGCGGGCCGGCTCCAGCACGACGGCCAGCCCGCCACGCCGTCCGTGGGTGATCGTGATGATGTCCCCCTTGCGCAGGGCCGAAAGCGCATCGTTGACCGCTTGCCTGCGCTGCAGCCGTGACGCCCGGGCCTGCGCGCGCTCCTGCTGGCTGATCTGGTCACGCAGCCGGGCGTACTCGAGGATCGGCGCTTGGCGGCCGCCGAGCTCGGCGGCCACTTCGTCGAGCATCTGCTGCCCTCGCTCGACCCCGCGGACCAGGCTCACCACCGACCGGTCGGCCTGGTATTGCGCGAACGACCGCTCCAACAGCCGGTGCGCCTGCTGGGTGCCCACCCGGTTCACCAGGTTGATCGTCATGTTGTACGACGGCGCGAACGAACTGCGCAGTGGAAAGGTCCGGGTCGACGCCAAGCCCGCCACCTCGGCCGGCTCGGTGGTCTCATCACCGGGGCTCCACAGCACCACGGCGTGACCCTCGACGTCGATGCCGCGCCGCCCGGCGCGCCCGGTGAGCTGGGTGTACTCCCCGGGCGTCAACGGCAGGTGTTGTTCGCCGTTGAATTTGACCAGCCGCTCCAACACGACGGTGCGGGCCGGCATGTTGATGCCCAAAGCCAATGTCTCGGTGGCGAATACAGCCCGGATCAGGCCTGCCGTGAACAGCTCTTCGACCGTGTGCCGGAACACCGGCAGCAGGCCGGCGTGGTGAGCGGCGATGCCGCGCAGCAGTGCCTCACGCCACTCGTAGTAGCCGAGCACGGCGAGATCGGAGTCCTCCAGATCGCCGCAGCGGTGGTCGATCACCTCGGCGATCTGCACCCGCTCCTCCTCGGTGGTCAACCGCAGCGAAGAGCGCAGGCACTGCGACACCGCGGCATCACAGCCGACACGGGAGAAGATGAACGTGATCGCCGGCAGCAGACCATCGGCGTCGAGCATCTGAATCACGTCGGGCCGCGACGGCGGGCGGTAGAACCCGCGGTGGTCCGAGCGTCCCGACCCTCCCCTGCCGCCTCCGCGGCGTGGGCCGCGCCAGTCGGACAGCCGATCGGCCTCACGGCGATGGGCGATGTGCCGCAACAGGTTTGGGTCGACGATCGCCTGCCGCCGATCCCCCGGCTCGTGCGCGTCGTAGTCGAACAGGTCGAACAGCCGCTTGCCGACCAGCATGTGCTGCCACAGCGGAACCGGGCGGTGGTCGTCGACGACCACCGAGGTGTCGCCGCGCACGGTCTGGATCCAGCCGCCGAACTCCTCGGCATTGCTCACCGTCGCGGACAGGCTGATCAGTCGCACGTCGCCGGGTAGATGCAGGATCACCTCCTCCCACACCGCACCGCGCATCCGGTCGGCCAGAAAGTGCACTTCGTCCATCACCACGTACGAAAGTCCGCGGAGCGCGGGGGAATCGGCGTAGAGCATGTTGCGCAGCACCTCGGTGGTCATCACCACCACCGGTGCGTCGGCGTTCACGGACAGGTCGCCGGTGAGCAATCCGATCTGCTCTCGGCCGTAGCGCGCCACGAAGTCGTTGTACTTCTGGTTGCTCAGCGCCTTGATCGGCGTGGTGTAGAAGCATTTACCGCCGGACTTCAGCGCCAGGTGCACCGCGAATTCGCCGACGATGGTCTTGCCGGCCCCGGTCGGAGCGCACACCAGCACCCCGTGACCGCTCTCCAGGGCCGCACAGGCCCGCCGCTGGAAGGGGTCCAGCTCGAACGCCAATTCCGCGGCGAATCCGGCCAATTCACCCGCAACGGATGCCGCCCCGCCGGGCGCGTCAGGTGATGTCGTCATGAGGTCCGGTGATGCTCGACGGCGCCCCGACGGTAGACGGCGAGTCCACCGTGGACGGCGGGTCGATCACCGAGGCTTCGTCGTCGTCGAGAGAGGTCAGGGCTTCGCGCTTGGCTTTGCGTCTGTCGTGCACGCGGGCGATCTGGATGGCCAGTTCCAGCAGCAACGTCAGCGCCAGGCCCAGCGCGGTCATCGAGAACGGGTCAGAACCCGGCGTGAAGATGGCGGCGAACACGAACATCGCGAAGATCAGGCCGCGTCGCCACGATTTCAGGCGCGCGTAGGGCAGCACGCCGACGAAGTTCAGCATGACGACCAGCAGCGGGAATTCGAAGCTGACCCCGAACACCAGCAGCAGGTTGATCAGGAACCCGAAGTAGCGGTCGCCGGAAAGTGCTGTCACCTGCACGTCGCTGCCGACGGTCAGCAGGAAGTGCAGCGCCTTGGCCAGCACGAGGTAAGCCAGCACCGCGCCGGTGACGAACAGCAACGCCGCCGGAACCACGAACGCGACGGCGAAGCGCTTCTCCTTCTTGTACAGCCCCGGGGTGATGAACGCCCACACCTGGTACAGCCACATCGGGCAGGCCATCACCACACCCGCCGTCAACGCGACCTTGAGCCGCAACATGAACTGGTCGAAGGGCGCGGTGGCCAGCAGGCGACACTGGCCGTTGGCGATGTCCGCCCGCGCCGACGGCGGCAGTGCGCAGTACGGGTGACGCAGCCACTCGCCCAGGCTTTCCATGCCGAACAACGGGTGCGAATACCAGACAAACCCGAGCGCGGTGGTCAGAGCGATGGTGGCCATCGCGGTCAGCAGACGCGTCCGCAGTTCGGTGAGATGAGCGACCAGCGACATGGTCGCGTCTGGGTTGGTGCGGCTGCGGCGGGAACGCGGATCGAGCCGCCTGAATAAACCGGTGGTGCGCACAGTGAATAGGCGCCGGGCGCCGTGGCGGCGGGGCCGGGCTAGGCCGAACGACCGTCAGCCGCCGGCGGTTCCACCCGCTCGGAGTGCACCGGCTGCGCCGGAGCGGCTTGGGTGGCGGACGCGTCGGGTTTGTGGTCGCTCTGCAGCTCGCGGACTTCAGACTTGAAAATCCGCAGCGACTTGCCCAGTGAGCGCGCGGCGTCGGGAAGCCGCTTGGCACCGAATAGAACGACCACCAGGACCGCGATAATTGCCAGGTGACCCGGAGTCAGAGCATTCACTTTTGTTTACCTCCAGATGTCTCCACGATGCTACCGCAGCATGCGGTTCATCAGCCGGAGCGCGCCGCGGCCTGGTAAGCCTCGAGCGCGGCCTCGGCATCCCGGACCACCCGGGCGGCCAGCGAATCCGGACCCAGCACCTGCACGGCGGACCCCATTCCCAGAACCTGTCGGGCCATCCAGTCCTCGGAGGCGTAGGTCAGGGCGGCTTCACAGAAGCCGTCGGGCAGTTCCTGCAGCAGCCGCATCGGGTAGTACTCGAACATCCATGACGCCGCGGGCGACAACCGCAGGGTCGCCGACGGCAGCGCCGGATCCGCGTCGAACAGGGAGGTGTCCGGCGGCGCCTGGATGGCGGGTTCCGGTGGTGCGGCGGGCTCGTTGAGCACCGAGGCCTCGACGATGCGGTCGAACCGGAACAGCCGCACGCCCTCGGCTTCGCGTGACCAGGCTTCCAGGTAGCTCTGGTCGCCGACCAGCACGATCCGGATCGGGTCGACGATCCGGGTGGACAAGGTGTCATGCGAGGCGGCGTAGTAGTCGATGCTCAACGCCCGGTTGTCGCGGACCGCGGCCCGCACCGCGGCCGACGCGGCGCTCTCGGCCGGCGCCGGCTCGTCGACTGCGGCGACGTCGTTGCCGTGTCCGGCCGCGCCCGCGGCCGTCTCGATCTTGGCGATGGCGCTGCGCGCCGCTTCGGGATCCAGCACACCGGGGATATCGGCGAGCGCGCGTAACGCCACCAGAAGGCTGGTGGCCTCGGGCGAGGTGAGTTGAAGCGGAGTGTCGATCCCGGCGGAGAACGTCACCTCGATGGTGTCGCCGGTGAATTCGAAGTCGATCAGGTCGCCGGGTCCGTAACCGGGCAGCCCGCACATCCACAGCTGGTCGAGGTCCTCGCCCAGCTGTTTGAGCGAAACGCCGAGGGCAGCGGCGGCCTGGGCGCGGGTGACCCGCGGGTTGGCCTGGAAGTACGGGACCATGTTCAGCAGCCGGACCAGGCGCGTGGACACCGGTGTCATGAGCGGGCCCCCTCGGTGTGGGCGCGCAGCAACTCCAAAACCTCGTCGCGCAGCGATTGGGGCTCCAGAACGACGGCGTCGGCGGCGTAGCCGGCGATGTCGCGGGCCAGCTGGCCGGTCGAGCCGATGTCGACTTCGATGACATCGCCCGCTCGGCCACCGATCTGCCGCGAGTCCACCGGTGTTCCGGCGCGCCGCAGCGCGGTGGCCCGCCCGTCGGCAACCCAGACCTGGGCACGCACCCCGGTCGGGGCGTCGCTGACGGCCTTGGCGACGATGTCGCGCAGGACGGCGTCCTCGGGCCGGACGACCGCTCCGGCCGGGCCGACCGGCGTCACCTCGGCTCCGATGCGCGACAGCCGGAAGGTACGGGTGGCGTCGCGGTCGCGGTCGTGCCCGACCAGATACCAGCGGCCCTTCTCGGTGATGACGCCCCACGGCTCGACAGTGCGCACGGTGTAGTGCTCGGCGCGGGACGGCCGGTGCGGGAACTGCACGGCCTGCCCGGCCGTGACGGCCGACAGCAACGCGTTGAGCACTCCCTCGGATCCACGCAGGCCGACGGTGCCGGCCGGCGAGGCGATGGCGACCGGTGCATCCGGGTCGACCTCGACACCAGCGGCCCGCAGCTTGAGCAGCGCACCCTGCGTCGCGGTGATCAGCTCGGGCGACTCCCACAGCTGGGTGGCCACTGCGACCGCGGCCGCCTCGTCGCCGGTCAGTCCGACCGCGGGAAGGGCGTAGGAGTCGCGGTTGATCCGGTAACCCTCGACCGGGTCGTAGGACGACACCCGGCCAGTTTCCAGTGGAATGCCCAGATCGCGAAGTTCGTTCTTGTCGCGCTCGAACATCCGCGAAAATGCCTCGTCACTGGCGCTGTCCGCGTAGCCGGCCACACTGGACCGGATTTTCTCCGCGGTGATGAAGCTGCGGGTGGACAGCAATGCGATGACGAGATTCATCAACCGCTCGACTTTTGAAACCGCCACTCGTATCAGGTTAGGGCAACGGGTTGCGCGACAACGTCATCGGCACGGTCGGTCATTCACAGGCGTCGCGCCTGCCGTGGGCGGCGAGGGAGCGCAGTTGGCGCATGGCGAAGGTTCGACCGCGCCCGTACTCGGGAATGTGCACACCAGACCACATGCCCTGGGCTCCGGGTGTGCCCAATGCCTCCTCGGCGCATCGCCAGCGCCGGGGGCAGGCCCGGCACAAGGCCTTCAATTCTGGATCGTCGCCGCCGAAGAGCCAGCGGTCCGCATCGTCGAGACACGGCGCGGACGCAAGAGTGCGTGGCACGTCGGAGATCGCGGACATGTTCGCTCCTTCCCGTCGGTCGGCGCAGGCGTGGAATGCGTCCAGGCAATATGAGCGTACCGTGTCGCAATACAGTTGTACTGTCCGGTGCTGCTGCTAGATTTTTCTCATCGCCACATCAGCGCAGACGCGGGCATTCCGACCGCGCACCCCTGCCCCGGCCGAGCCGTCGAGCTCCGAGCGGATTCGTGACGCAGCGCTGAAAAGCTGTGCGCGGCACGGCATCGCCGCGACGACGATGAGAACGATCGCCCAAGCAGCCGGAACCTCGGTGGGGCTGGTGCAGCACTACTACGGCACCAAAGCGGCCTTGATCGCCGCCGTCAACGACTACGTCGTTCAGGTCATCAGCGACGCCGTCGGCGCCGATCCGGTGCCGTCGCCGCCGGCCGACGCCCTGGTCGAAGTGGGAAATCGGCTGACCACGGTCATGGCCCAGGAACCCGACGTCTTCGACTACCTCGGCCGGGCCCTGGTCGAAGGCGACTCGGTGGGGTCGGAGGTGTTCGACGGCCTGGTCCGCCTCAGCACGGCCCAGGCGGAGATGTTCGCCGAGCGCGGTGAGGTCAGACCTGATCTGGACCCCATCTGGGGCGCGCTCAATCCGCTCATGCTGCGCTTCGGCGCGATCATCCTGCGCGGGCACGTCGAACGCCATCTGCCCGAGCCGTTCAGCACTCCGACCCAGCTCAAGCGGTGGGATGACGCGGTGACAGCCCTGCTTCGGCAGGGCCAACTCAAACCCGACGCGTCAGGCTGACCGAGCTTCGCTACATGCTCGCGATCAGGCGCTTGACCCGCTCGTCCACCGAGCGGAACGGGTCCTTGCACAGCACCGTGCGCTGAGCCTGGTCGTTGAGCTTGAGGTGCACCCAGTCGACGGTGAAATCACGCCCGGCGGCCTGCGCGGCGCTGATGAACTCTCCGCGTAGCCGCGCCCGGGTGGTCTGCGGCGGCTGGTCGACCGCGGCGTCGATCTCTTCGTCGGTGGTGATCCGGGCGGCCAACCCCTTGCGTTGCAGCAGGTCGAAGACGCCGCGGCCGCGTTTGATGTCGTGGTACGCCAGGTCGAGCTGGGCGATCTTGGGGTCGGACAGCTCCATGTCGTAGCGATCCTGGTAGCGCTGGAACAGCTTTCGCTTGATCACCCAGTCGATTTCGGTGTCGACCTTCGCGAAATCCTGGCTTTCCACCGCGTCGAGCTGGCGACCCCACAGGTCGACGACCTGCTCGATCTGCGCGTTGGGCTCGCGGGTCTGCAGGTGCTCGACGGCGCGCGCGTAGTACTCCCGCTGGATGTCCAGCGCGCTGGCCTGACGACCGCCGGCCAGCCGTACCGGCCGCCGTCCCGTCGAATCATGGCTGACCTCGCGGATCGCACGGATCGGGTTGTCCAGCGAGAAGTCCCGGAATGCCACGCCGGCCTCGATCATCTCCAGCACCAGCGAGGCGGTGCCCACCTTGAGCATCGTGGTCGACTCGCACATGTTGGAGTCGCCGACGATGACGTGCAGGCGGCGGTACTTCTCCGCGTCGGCGTGCGGCTCGTCGCGGGTGTTGATGATGGGCCGGCTGCGCGTCGTGGCCGAAGAGACGCCCTCCCAGATGTGCTCCGCGCGCTGCGACAAGCAGAAGGTGGCGGCCTTGGGTGTCTGCAACACCTTTCCGGCCCCACAGATCAGCTGTCGGGTGACCAGGAAGGGCAGCAGCACGTCGGAGATCCGAGAGAACTCGCCGGCCCGCACGATCAGGTAGTTCTCGTGGCAGCCGTAGGAGTTGCCGGCGGAGTCGGTGTTGTTCTTGAACAGGTAGATGTCGCCGCCGATGCCCTCGTCGGCCAGGCGCTGCTCGGCGTCGATCAGCAGGTCCTCAAGTACCCGCTCACCGGCACGGTCGTGGGTGACGAGCTGGATCAGGCTGTCGCATTCGGCGGTCGCGTACTCGGGATGGCTGCCGACATCCAGGTACAACCGGGCGCCGTTACGCAGGAAAACGTTGGAGCTGCGGCCCCAGGACACCACCCGTCGGAACAGGTAGCGGGCTACTTCGTCGGGCGACAGCCGACGATGGCCGTGGAATGTGCAGGTGACACCGAATTCGGTTTCGATGCCCATGATTCGCCGCTGCACAATTCGAGCGTACTTGCTGAACGCGCAACCCGTGCGCATCCCCCGCCGATGGGTCGGTGAGCCGACGCATCAAGCACCGTGCCGCTCGTCCTCGCCGGATCGACGCGATGCGAAAACGGTTGCCTTCGAACTGTTCACGACTCGGCGGGCTCGGGCGCCTCCCCGAACCGGCTCAGGGCCAGCGCCGCAAGCACGGCGACCACGAATCCGACTCCGACCATCCAGCCCAGGCCAAGACGGGTGCGATCCCCCAGCCAGACCACTCCGACCAGCGCGGGACCGACCGTTTCGCCGATCACCATCCCGGCAACCGCGGTGGTCACCGATCCGCGGCTCAACGCCGACGTCAGCAACATGAACCCGGCCGCCCCGCCGGCGATCAACGCGTAGACGGCGGGATTGGTCCAGAACGAGGCTTCGGTCAGATTGATCGAGTCGATCAGGCGGACCGCGATCTCGTCGACCCCGAATCCGGCGCCCGCCCCGAATCCCAGCACCAGCGCCCGGGTTCGGTCGCTCAGCCGGCCCGCTGCCGCGCCGGCGACGAACACGACGGCGACGATCACCAGCAGCGCCCAGCCCAGCCCGGGTGGGCCGTGTCCGGTGCCCTCGGGCCCGGCGGCGATGCCCAGCATCGCCAGGCTGGCGCAGACGACGGCGACGGCGGCCCATTCCATCGCCGACAACCGGGTGGACAGCACCCAGGCGGCCACGATCGCCGTGACCGCCAGCGACGCGGCGATCGCGGCGGCGACAACGTAGATCGGGACCAGGCGAAGTGCGGCGACTTGCAGCAGGAAACCGAGGCCGTCCAGGGCGATTCCGACCAGGTACCGCCATTGCCGCAGTGCCCGCAGCACCAGCGCGGCATCGACACCGGAATTGCTTTCGCCCGAGTCGACCGAGCGGGTCGCTGCCGCTTGCAGGACGGTCGCGGTGCCGTAACAGACCGAGCAGCCCAGCGCGAGCAGTAAGCCGATCAGCACCGGAGGGAGCCTATTTCGACGATTTCTCCGCTGAGTCGTCCGACGACTCAACGACCGGGCGCTCGGGCAGCAGATGCTCCAGCGCCGCACCGGCGATACGACGGAACGCCCGCCGCGGCCGGTTGGCGTCGAGGATCGCGACTTCGAGGTTCGACACCCCAAGCGGCGGCTGGTCGTTGTTGGGGGCCTCGGCGCGGCCTACTTCGAGCGCGTTGACCGCGATGTGCACCGCGTCGGCCAAGTTGGCGTTCTCGGCGAAGGATTCCTTCAGCGCGTTGCTGATCGGCTCCGTCGTCCCGCCCATCACCACGTAGTGCGGCTCGTCGTTGATCGACCCGTCGTAGGTGATCCGGTACAGCTCAGGCGCTTTGGTCTCGCCGTGATGAGCAACTTCAGCGACACACAGCTCGACCTCGTACGGCTTGGCCTGCTCGGTGAAGATGGTGCCCAGCGTCTGCGCGTAGACGTTGGCCAGCTGCCGGCCGGTGACATCGCGGCGGTCGTAGGCGTAGCCGCGGGTGTCGGCGAACTGGATGCCGCCGCGTCGCAGGTTCTCGAACTCGTTGAATTTCCCCACGGCGGCGAAGCCGACCCGGTCGTAGAGCTCGCTGATCTTCTGCAAGGAGCGCGAGGGGTTCTCCGCGACGAACAACACCCCACCGGAGTAGGCCAGTGCCACCACGCTGCGGCCACGGCCGATCCCCTTGCGCGCCAGCTCGCTGCGCTCGCGCATCGCCTGCTCGGGCGAGATGAAGTACGGAAAACTCATGACTCACTTCCCGCACGGTCGGCATCGGGTCCGAAAGTGTCTGCGCGTGTTCGTCTTTGAACGACTTCCCGAGCCAGCTCGGCGATCCGCGGCTCGGCCACGTTGATGGCGCCGTCGGCACCGATGGTGACGGCGGTCGGGAAGATCCCCCGCACCAGGTCCGGGCCGCCGGTGGCGGAGTCGTCGTCGGCTGCATCGTAGAGCGCTTCGACCGCAACCCGCAGCGCCGAATCCGCGTCCGTCACTTGCGAATACAGCTTCTTCACCGACGACTTGGCGAAGATCGAGCCCGAGCCCACCGATTGGTATCCCTCTTCTTCGAGGTTCCATCCGCCTGCGGCGTCGAACGAGACGATGCGTCCGGCCTTCGTCGGATCGGGATCGTCGATGTCGAAACCGACGAGCAGCGGTAGCGCCACCAGACCCTGCATTGCCGCAGGGAGGTTGCCGCGCACCATGATTGCGAGCCGGTTCACCTTGCCGGCGAACGTCAGCGGCACACCTTCGAGCTTCTCGTAGTGCTCGAGTTCGACGGCGTAGAGGCGGGCGAACTCGACCGCGATGGCCGCGGTCCCGGCGATCCCGGTCGCGGTGTAGTCGTCGGTGATGTACACCTTCTGCACGTCGCGCCCGGCGATCATGTTGCCCTGCGTCGATCGCCGGTCGCCGGCCAGCAGGACGCCGCCCGGATATTTCAGCGCGACGATCGTGGTGCCGTGCGGCAGCGCTGAAGTCGGCGTGATCGCTTCGACGCCGGCGCTGACGGGAAGCAATTCCGGCGCCTCGCGGCGCAAATAATCAGAGAAAGAAGAAAGGCCGCCAGAGGCGGTTCCGGGAAGAGCAGAGTTGATGGCCAGGCGATCGCGGTTAGGCCAGGTCACTGTCCGCCCTTTTGGACGTATGCGCGGACGAAGTCTTCGGCGTTCTCTTCCAGAACATCGTCGATTTCATCAAGCAGGTCGTCGGTCTCCTCGGTCAGCTTCTCGCGACGCTCCTGGCCCGCGGCCGTGCTGGAGGTGGGGTCGTCGTCATCGCCGCCGCCACCACCGCGCTTGGTCTGCTCTTGGGCCATTACTGCCTCCTGCGTCGTCATCGAACGTGAGACACGTCCGTCGTTTCTCCACCCTACCGGTCAATGCCGCTGATGCCCTGGCTTAGACGCTCATGTCCGGGTGCGGCCAACGCCTCAGTTGGTGAGCTGTTCGACCAACTCCACAGCGCTGTCCACCGAGTCCAGCAGCGCGCCGACGTGCGCTTTGCTGCCACGCAGCGGCTCCAGCGTGGGGATGCGCACCAGCGAATCACCGCCGAGATCGAAGATCACCGAGTCCCAACTGGCCGCCGCGATGTCGGCGCCGAAGCGCCGCAGGCATTCGCCGCGGAAGTAGGCGCGGGTATCGGTCGGCGGGTTGTCGACCGCGTCGATCACTTGCTGCTCGGTGACCAGACGCTTCATCGACCCGCGCGCCACCAGCCGGTTGTACAGGCCCTTGTCCAGCCGGACGTCGGAGTACTGCAGGTCGACGAGATGGAGTCGCGGCGCCGACCAGGCCAGGTTCTCGCGGTGGCGGAAGCCTTCGAGCAGGCGCAGCTTGGCCGGCCAATCCAGCAGCTCGGCGCACTCCATCGGATCGCGCTCCAGCAGGTCGAGCACATGAGCCCAGGTCTCCACGACCCTCGACGCGCTCGGGTCCGGGTCGCGGCTGTCGACGAGTTTTGCCACCCGGTCGAGGTAGATCCGTTGCAGCGCAAGGGCGGTCAATTCACGACCGTCGGCCAGTGCGACGGTGGCACGAAGCGACGGATCGCGGCTGACCGCGTGCACGGCGTGCACCGGCCGGGCCAGTGCCAGATCGCTGAGATCGATGCCGTGTGCCGGCCCGTCCTCAATCAGGTCGAGGGCCAGGGCGGTGGTGCCCAGCTTGAGATAGGTCGACGTCTCGGAGAGGTTGGCATCGCCGATGATGACGTGGAGCCGCCGGTAGCGGTCGGCGTCGGCGTGCGGTTCGTCGCGGGTGTTGATGATTCCCCGCTTGAGCGTGGTCTCGAGCCCGACCTCGACCTCGATGTAGTCCGAGCGCTGCGAGAGCTGGAAACCGGGCTCGTCGCCGGAGGGCCCGATCCCGACTCGGCCGGAGCCGGTGAACACCTGGCGGGACACCAGGAAGGGGGTCAGTCCGGCGATGACCGAGGAGAACGGAGTCTGCCGGCTCATCAGGTAGTTCTCGTGCGAGCCGTACGAAGCGCCCTTGCCGTCGACGTTGTTCTTGTACAGCTGCAGCTTGGCGGCGCCGGGGACGCTCGCGACGTGACGGGCGGCGGCCTCCATCACCCGCTCGCCGGCCTTGTCCCAGATCACCGCGTCCAGCGGGTCGGTGCACTCTGGCGCGGAGTATTCCGGGTGGGCATGGTCGACGTAGAGCCGCGCACCGTTGGTCAGGATCATGTTGGCGGCGCCGACCTCGTCGGCGTCGACCACCGGCGGCGGCCCGGCCGAACGGCTCAGGTCGAAACCGCGGGCATCCCGTAGCGGGGATTCCACCTCGTAATCCCAGCGGGTCCGCTTGGCCCGCTGGATCCCGGCGGCGGCGGCATAAGCCAGCACCGCTTGCGTCGAAGTCAGGATCGGGTTGGCGGTCGGGTCCGACGGCGACGAAATGCCGTATTCGACCTCCGTTCCGATAATTCGTTGCATCCCCCGAGCTTAGGCGCGACGACGATGCGCCCCGCGCAGTGGGGCGAGGAGGAGACGCGCAATCAGGCAGGCGCGACGACGATGCGCCCCGCGCAGTGGGGCGAGGAAGAGACGCGCAAGTGTGGAGGGCAAGGCGACTGCCGGCCGGATTGCAGGCAGGTGAACTCGACTGATCGACCATTGACGCAGGTGACGGAAGTCGTTACTTTCACCCTGGTGTCTGCCGAACCCCTCACCGGCCTGTCCGGAAAGCGCTACGGCGAAGTCCTTCTGGTGACACCGGGCGAGGTGGGACCGCAGGCCGCGGTCTACAGCAGCTTCGGTCTCAACGACCTGCCCGCCGAATTGTGGTCGGCGCTCGACCCGAAGGCCGTCGCGACCGAAAACGGCGCTGCCACAGCCATACTCGACGGCCCGCGGTACTGGCTGATGAACGAGATCGAGCGGCCCGCTCAGGGCATGAAGATCCTGAAGAATTTCGGCGGGATAGACATGGCGCTGCAATCACAAACACTGCTGCCGGGCCTGCATCCGGCGCCGTACACCGCCAATCAAGTGCACCGGCACAGCGTCTCGACGTTCGAGACCGGCGAAGAGGTCTACGAGTTGCACGACCCGGCGTTGCGGCGCTGGGTGATGCAGACCTGGAGCCAGATCGTCGACCCCAACCTGTCGAGGGCGGACCTGCCTGGACTCGGAAGCCGGCTGGAGCTGCCGAACGGGTGGACCTTCCAGACCCGCACGCTCACCAGCCCGTTGCGCATCGACACCACGACGCACGCCGCGCAGGTCCTTCAGGACGACCTGACCAACAGCTATTCGCTGCTGGCCGGCTGAACCCTACAGATACTGGCCGAGGTTGGACTCGGTGTCGATCGCCCGTGAGGCGCTCGAGCTCTTGCCGGTGACCAAGGTCCGGATGTAGACGATCCGCTCGCCCTTCTTGCCCGAAATCCGCGCCCAGTCATCGGGGTTGGTGGTGTTGGGCAGGTCCTCGTTCTCGGCGAACTCGTCGACGATCGAGTCGAGCAGGTGCTGGATTCGCAGACCGCGCTGACCGCTTTCCAGTACCGCCTTGATCGCGTTCTTCTTCGCGCGGTCGACGACGTTCTGGATCATCGCGCCGGAGTTGAAGTCCTTGAAGTACATCACCTCTTTGTCGCCGTTGGCGTAGGTGACTTCGAGGAACCGGTTGTCGTCGATCTCGGCGTACATCCGGTCGACGACCTTCTCGATCATCGCCTGGATGCACAACGAACGGTCGCCGGAGAATTCGGCGAGATCGTCGGCGTTGACCGGCAACGCGTCGGTCAGGTACTTGGAGAAGATGTCCTGAGCCGACTCGGCGTCGGGGCGCTCGATCTTGATCTTCACGTCGAGGCGACCAGGCCGCAGGATGGCGGGGTCGATCATGTCCTCGCGGTTGGAGGCGCCGATCACGATGACGTTCTCCAAGCCTTCGACACCGTCGATCTCGCTCAACAGCTGCGGGACGACCGTGGTCTCCACGTCAGAGGAGACCCCGGTGCCGCGGGTGCGGAAGATCGAGTCCATCTCGTCGAAGAAGACGATCACCGGCGTGCCCTCGGAAGCCTTCTCACGAGCACGCTGGAAAATCAGCCGGATGTGCCGCTCGGTCTCACCGACGAACTTGTTCAGCAGCTCGGGACCCTTAATGTTGAGGAAGTAGGACTTGGCCTCCCGTGCATCCTCGCCGCGGACCTCGGCCATCTTCTTCGCCAGCGAGTTGGCGACGGCTTTGGCGATCAACGTCTTTCCGCAACCCGGAGGGCCGTAGAGCAAGACACCTTTGGGTGGGCGCAGCGCGTACTCCCGGTACAGGTCTTTATGCAGGAACGGCAGCTCGACCGCGTCGCGGATCTGCTCGATCTGGCGGCCGAGTCCACCGATGTCGTTGTAGGTGACGTCGGGGACCTCTTCGAGCACCAGATCCTCGACCTCGGCCTTGGGGATGCGCTCGAACGCGTAGCCGGCCTTGGTGTCCACCAGTAGCGAGTCACCCGGACGCAGCTTGCGGGGACGCAGGTCGTCGTCGCTCGAGTCATATCCACCCTCGGGCAGGTCCGGCGCGACCAACGGCTCGGCGAGCCACACGATGCGCTCCTCATCGGCGTGGCCGACCACGAGCGCGCGGTGACCGTCCGCCAATACCTCACGCAGCGAGGAGATCTCGCCGACCGATTCGTAGGTGCCTGCCTCGACGACAGTTAAAGCCTCGTTGAGGCGAACCGTCTGCCCCTTGCGCAGCGAACTCACGTCGATGTTGGGCGAGCACGTCAGGCGCATCTTGCGACCGGAGGTGAACACGTCGAGGGTGTCGTCCTCATAGGTCGACAACAGCACGCCGTAACCACTGGGCGGCTGCCCGAGCCGGTCGACCTCCTCGCGCAACGCCAGCAGCTGCTGGCGGGCCTCTTTGAGCGTCTCCATCAATTTGGAATTACGCGACGCCAACGAGTCGATCCGCGCCTCTAGCTGGTGAATGTCGCGTGGACTCCGCCCGGCGCCGTGCGATCCGGCGGCGGTGTCCAACTGCTCGCGCAGGATCGCGGCTTCACGGCGAAGCTCTTCCAACTCGGCGGCGTCCTCGGTGGGGAGGTCCGGCTCGCGTGGGCTACCGAATGGATCACGCTCAAATTCACCCATGTTGCGCCCCTTTCCCGCCCAGAGACGGTCGTGCGGTGGATACCTCAACGCTACCGGCGATTTCCGTTTCATGCGGGAACTCGAAATGGGGCACACAGGCAACAGCGTTAACATCTTGTTTAGCCAGCTTGACCGAGAGGACGCTCGTGACCGTGAAATCCCTAGCCACAGGCATGGCGGCATTGGCCGCGATCAGTGCGGCCGCTGCGGGTGTGACCTGTATTGCACCAGCCGCCGCCGCGTCGCCGGACGCCCGGCCGGCCGCCGTCGGCGCTCCCCTGCCGCTGGACCCGCCGTTGCCCGCCACCGTCGACGTTCCCACCGCGGCCCAGTTGGCGACCGTTCTCAACACACTGCAGGACCCGAGCGTGTCGTTTGCCAGCAAAGGCGACCTCGTCGAGGGCGGTATCCCGGTTCCGATCGGCATCGCCGACCATGAGCTGCAGAAGGCCGCTTCCAAAGGCAGCTTGCCGCTGACGTTCGACATCACCAACATCGTGCCCTCCGGGCCCGGTGCCGCGACGGCCACCATCACCGCGTCGGGGCCGCGGCTCAAGCCGACGCCGGAGTACCTCCGGTTCGTCAATCAAGGTGGCTGGAAGCTGTCGCACGACTCGGCGCAGACGCTGATCTCGGCCGTGCGTTCGTCAGGGCACTGACGGCCGCTGAATGCGCCGTCGCCTGACCGTTGTCCTGAGCACCGCCGCGATTGCGGCGGTGCTCGGTCTTCCGGGGTGTTCGAACGATGACGACGATGCCGCGCCGTCGCCGCCGCCTGCGGCGCCGTCGACGACATCGGCCACGCTGAGCGCGGCAGCCCCGCAAGCGGCCCCCCTACCGGCGCCGGAGGCGCTGGCGGGTGTGCTGTACCGGCTGGCCGATGCCGCGGTGCCGGGTCAGCAGAAGCTGAGCCTGGTCGAAGGGTCCACCCCGGAGAGCGCCGGCGTCTTCGACCAGTTCGCCAACGCGTTGATCAACGGCGGTTATGCGCCGGTGAAGTTCGATGTGCGCGACGTCAATTGGTCGGACCGCGATCCCGCCGACGTGGTGGCCAACGTCGACGTCAGTTCGACCAACGCTCGCGGTCCCCATTTCGGTTTCCCGATGGAATTCAAGCCCTCTCAGGCGAATTGGCAACTCTCGGCGCGGACCGCCGACGTCCTGTTCGCCCTCCGTACCGATGCCACCGAACCGCCGACCACACCCGGCCGCTGACGTCGCGTGTGGATCGGCTGGCTCGAGTTCGATCTGCTACTCGGCGACGTGCATTCGCTCAAGCAGAAGCGGTCGTTGATTCGACCCGTAATCGCAGAGCTGCGAAGGAAATTCAACGTCTCTGCCGCCGAGACGGGGTCCCAGGACCTGCACCGGCGGGCCGGGATCGGTGTCGCGATGACCGCCGCCGACCGCGCTCATGTCGTCGAGGTGCTCGACGCCGCCGAACGGTTGGTCGCCGGACGACCGGAGTTCGAATTGCTCTCCGCCCGAAGAGATCTCCGGCGTAGCGACGACTGACGCCGCTCGGCGACGACGCGGAGTATCGACTAGCCCGGCCCGGTGGGCCGCTGTTTTCTGCGCATCGGGGTCGGCGTCACCGCACCCGGCGCCAACTTGCGGGCGAACACCAGAAATGCGGTGTGCCCGCGCATGTTGTGCTGCGGGCGCACCGCCAAACCCACGACATTCCAGCCGCGCTGCATCGTCTCCCAGGCGCGCGGCTCGGTCCAGCACTGCTGAATGCGCAGCGCCTCCACCACCTTGGACAGCTGAGTCACGGTCGCCACGTAGATCATCAGAACGCCACCGGGGACCAGCGCCCGCGCAACGCGGTCGAGCACGTCCCACGGCGCGAGCATGTCCAGCACCACCCGGTCGATCGAGCCGTCGGCCAGATCGGCGTCGACGACGTCGGCGACCACCAGCTGCCAGTTCTGCGGAAGGTGGCCGAAGAAGGTCTCGACGTTGCGACGCGCATGCTCGGCATGGTCGGCCCGCACGTCGTAGGAGATGACCTGTCCCCCCGGTCCGACCGCGCGCAGCAGCGAACAGGTCAGCGCACCGGATCCGGCGCCGGCCTCCAACACACGCGCTCCCGGGAAGATGTCTCCCTCGTGCATGATCTGCGCGGCGTCCTTCGGGTAGACCACCTGCGCGCCGCGCGGCATCGACAACACGTAGTCCACCAGGAGCGGTCGCAGCACCAGGAATTGGTCGCCGTTGGCGGACTTGACCACGCTGCCTTCCGGCTGCCCGATCACCGCGTCGTGGGCTATCGCGCCGCGGTGGGTGTGGAACTCCCCGCCGGGGCTGAGCACCATCGTGTAGTGCCGCCCTTTGGCGTCGGTGAGTTGCACGCGATCCCCGATGACGAACGGGCCGGTTGCAGACACAGCGGTCAAGCCTGCCAGCAGACGCGCCGCCGCAGGTGCGCGGGGTTGTCCGACCCGCCTTCTAGGCTGCGGATATGAGCGATCCGTCCGGCACTCCGGCCCGAAGGCGGCCGGCCCTGTCCCCGTCGCGGGCGGCCGACTTCAAGCAGTGCCCGCTGCTGTATCGCTTCCGTGCCATCGACCGGCTCCCCGAACCGGCGTCCACCGCTCAGGTGCGCGGGTCGGTGGTGCACGCGGCGCTTGAACAGCTCTACGGCCTGCCGGCGGCCGAACGCGGCCCGCAGACCGCCGACGCGCTGGTCGGCCCGGCGTGGGAGCAGGTGATCTCCGCCGAACCCGAGCTGACCGAACAGCTGGACTCCGAGCAGCAGACGCACCTGCTCGGTGAGGCGCGCAAGCTGCTGTCCGGTTACTACCGCCTGGAGGATCCGACCCGTTTCGATCCGCAGAGCTGCGAGCAGCGAATCGAGGTCGAACTCGCCGACGGGACGTTGCTGCGCGGAATCATCGACCGCATCGACGTCGCGCCGACCGGTGAGTTGCGGGTGGTGGACTACAAGACCGGCAAGGCCCCACCCGAGGCGCGGGCGCTGGCCGAGTTCAAGGCCATGTTCCAGATGAAGTTCTACGCGGTCGCGTTGCTGCGGTCCCGGGGAGTGCTGCCCACCCGGTTACGACTGATCTACCTGTCCGACGGCCAGCTGTTGGACTACTCCCCCGACGAAGCCGAGCTGCTGCGCTTCGAAAAGACCTTGATGGCCATCTGGCATGCCATCCAATCCGCCGGCGCCACAGGCGATTTCAGGCCGCGCCCGTCGCGTCTGTGCGACTGGTGCGCGCACCACTCGCATTGTCCGGTCTTCGGCGGAACCCCACCGCCGTACCCGGGCTGGCCGGCCGTTCCGGACGAGGGCAACGCCGACACCGTCCTGCAGCACACGGCCGAACCGGCCGCCTGACCCGGTCGCTACTGCAGCGGCGACAGTTCTTGCAGCAACGTGGGAATCAGCTCGCTGACGGTCGGGTGGATGTGCATCGTGCGGGCCAGCGTGGTGTAGGGCGCCTTGGCGGACATGGTGTCGAGGATGCCGTGAATGACCTCGTCACCGCCGACCCCCAGGATGGCCGCGCCGAGGATCTGATGCGTCTCGGCGTCCACCACGACTGTCATGAAGCCTTGCGTCTCACCCTTTTCCACTGCTCGCCCGACGCGTGTCATCGGTCGCCGGCCGACCAGTGCGGGTCGGCCGGTCGCCCGTACCTGATCGACGGTCATCCCGGCACGCCCCAGTGGTGGGTCGATGTAGAGCGCGTACGTCGTGATGCGGTCGCTCACCCGGCGCGGGTCGTCATCGAGAAGGTTGGCGGCGACGATCTCGAAGTCGTTGTACGAGGTATGCGTGAACGCACCTTTGCCGTTGCAGTCGCCCAGCGCCCAGATGTGGTCGACGCTGGTCTGCAGTTGATCGTCGACGACGATGTAGCCGCGGTCGTCGACGTCGACTCCGGCGTGCTCGAGGCCGAGGTCGTCGGTGTTGGGGCGCCGACCCACCGCGAGCAACAAATGACTCCCCTCGACGGGGGCGTGTCCGGCTCCCGGTGTCAGTTCGAAGCCGTTGTCGCGCGGGGAAACTCGGACATCGCCGGCATCGACGATGATGTCGACGCCCTCGTTCTCCAGGATCGAGCGGATGGCGTCGGAGACGTCGTGATCTTCGCGGGATGCCAGCCGCGGACCTTTTTCGACCACCGTCACCCGAGCGCCGAAGCGGCGGTACATCTGGGCGAATTCGAGCGCGATGTAGCTACCGCCCACCACGACGAGATGTTCGGGCACCGTGTCGAGTTGGAGAATCGAGACATTGGTGAGGTAGTCGACGTCGGCCAGCCCGGGGATGTCCGGCACCACCGCGCGGCCACCGACGTTGAGGAAAATCCGCTCGGCGTGCAGCGTATCGTCACCGACCTGGACCGTGTGCGGGTCGACGAACTGCGCGTGGCCGCGAAAGACCGTGCAGCCGTCCATCCCGTCGAGCCAGTCCTCCACACCTTTGCGGTCGTCGGAAACGATGCCGTCCTTGCGCGCCTTGACTTTTGACATGTCGACGCTGACCGGCCCGGTGCTGACGCCGTAATCGGCGCCCCGGCGGGCCAGATGTGCCGCGTGCGCGCTGGCCACCAGTGTCTTGGTCGGGATACAGCCGGTGTTGACGCAGGTGCCGCCGAAGAGCTTGCGCTCCACCAGCGCAACGGTCTGACCGGCGGCGGTCAACCGTCCGGCCAGCGGAGGCCCGGCCTGACCGGCCCCCACGATGATCGCGTCGAAATGCTGTGTCACAGAGCGGCAGTGAGAGCGGCGAGCGCGAATCCACCACCAACGGCGACAACGTCTTCGAGCAGTGCGGCCGGCAGGTCGCGACCGAACGACTTCGCCAGCCGGGCGCGCACCTGGTAGCCACCGAGCGTGCCCAGGACCGCGCCGACCACGCCGGCCCCGAGCGCAGTCCACGTGACCCCCCAGGCGGTCCCGATGACCGCCCCGGCGAACCCGCCGGAGATGATGCGTCCGATGAATGCCGGCGGCGCGGTGCGCGGAGGTGTCTTGGGCTGCTGGTCGAGATAGAGCTCGCCGACCGCCAGCACGCTGAACACGATGGCGGTGATGAGGTTGCCCACCCACGACGCCCATGTGCCGGTCAGGTTGATCCAGTGCGCCACCGCGGCCCAGGCGACCACCGTCGGAGCGGTGAAAGTTCGCAAGCCCGCGACCACGCCGATTCCGAGAGCCAAAAGCAGAACATAGAAATGCGTCATGTGCGACATTGCTACCACTCCTCAGGGATCGGCAAACAACCGCTGCTGTAGCCGGACGCTAACACAGCGCGGCTGCCTGAGGGAGGTGTGCGAATCAGAATCGGAAGAAGCGGACGTTCGATGCCAGGATCGCCTTGGCGCCGATCGCGGCCAACTGGTCCATGATCGCGTTGACGCCGCGGCGGGGCACCAGCGCCCGGACGGCCGCCCAGTCGGGGTCGGCCAGCGGAGAGATAGTGGGCGACTCCAACCCTGGTGTGATCAAGGTGGCTTCGTCGAGAACCGAACGCGGACAGTCGTAGTCGAGCATCAGATACTGCTGGCCGAACACCACGCCCTGCACCCGCGCCACCAGCTGATCGCGTGCGGCGACGTCCGGGCGCTCGGAGGCGTGCGGGTCGATCTGCTCGATGAGCACCGCTTCGGAGTCGCACAGGGCATCGCCGAACGCCACCAGGTTGTGCAGGTTCAGCGTCCGCCCGGAGCCCACCACGTCGGCGATCGCGTCGGCGACTCCGAGCTGCACCGAGATCTCGACGGCACCGTCGAGCCGGATGACCGTCGCCTCAATACCGCGCGCCGCCAAGTCTTCTCGGACGATGTTCGGGTATGCGGTGGCGATGCGTCGTCCCGCCAGGTCGTCGATGGTCCAGTTCCGGCCGGCCGGCGCGGCATAGCGGAAAGTGGAGGAGCCGAACCCCAGCGCGAGTCGCTCGTGGACGGGCGCACGTGACTCACGCGCCAAATCCCGTCCCGTGATACCGAAGTCGAGTTCCCCGGAGCCGACGTAGATGGCGATGTCTTTGGGCCGCAGGAAAAAGAACTCGACGTGGTTGTGCGGATCGATGACAGTGAGGTCTTTGGGATCGGTGCGTCGCCGGTAGCCGGCCTCGGAGAGGATCTCGACGGCGGTCTCGCTGAGCGCACCCTTGTTCGGAACAGCGACGCGCAGGTTGTCCGAGCCGTTGTGGTTCGACGTCATCAGAGTTTCCGGTACACGTCGTCGAGCGTGAGGCCGCGGGCGATCATCAACACCTGGGCCCAGTACAGCAACTGGCTGATCTCTTCGGCCAGCGCCTCGTCGGACTCGTGCTCGGCGGCCAACCACACTTCGCCGGCCTCTTCGAGGATCTTCTTGCCCAGGGTGTGCACGCCGCTGTCCAGCGCGGCAACGGTGCCGCTGCCGGGCGGACGGGTGCGGGCGCGTTCGCCGAGTTCGGCGAACAAATCCTCGAAGGTCTTCACGGCCAGGGATTCTGTCATGCGTAGCTGATCGACGTCACGGCGGTTTCAGCTACCGGGGGGTGCGCGACACGGCGCGAGCGTGCACAGAATCCCGGTCCTCGCGGCGTTGAGCCCGTCCTCACGCAGCCGGGGACACCTCGTCGGGCATGTCTTCCAGCGACACCCCGTTGGTCTCGCGCACCCATCGCCAGACGAAAACGAACGACAGCACGGCGCACAACGTGTAGATGCCGTACGCCACCGGCAGCGCGTGTCGCAGCGCCGGAAACGACACCGCGATGGTCCAGTTGGCCATCCACTGGACGCCGGAAGCCAAGCCCAACGCTGCCGATCGGATGCGGTTGGGGAACATCTCGCCGAGCAGCACCCACAGGATCGGCCCCCAAGAGACCGCAAACGAGACCACGAACAGATCGGCCGCCACCAGCGCGACGATTCCGGACGGCCCGTCGAGTTCGGGCCGACCGTTGTGCACCGACGCGCCCGCGAACACGACCGTCATGGTGACCAGCATCAGCGACATCCCTGCCGATCCCGCCAGCAGCAGCGGCCGGCGACCGATCCGGTCGATCAACGCTATCGCCACCAGCGTGATCAGCACGTTGACCCCGGTGGTCACCAGGCCGATGGTGAACGACGATTTCTCGCCGAATCCCACTGCCTCCCAGAGCAGATCGGAATAGTTGAAGATGACGTTGATGCCGACGAACTGCTGAAAGACAGCCAGCCCCAAGCCGACCCAGACGATGCCGTACAGGCCACCGGTCGGCGCGCGCAGATCGCGCCACGACGGCGGCTTCTCCTGTTCGAGCGTGTCGGCGATCCGGGCGACGGTGTGCTGGGCGTCGCGCTCACCCAGCAACGTGGAGAGCACCTGGGTGGCCTGCGAAATACGTTGCTTGGCAACCAGATAGCGCGGCGACTCCGGGATGGTGAACAGCAGCACGAAGTAGAGCAGCGCCAGGAGCAACTCGCAGAGAAATGTCCAGCGCCACGCCGCCAGGCCAAGCCAGAGCGGCTTGCCGGCCCCACCGGCGATGTGGAACGGCACCCAGGTCAGTGCCACCGCGCCGAACAGACCGCACACGATGGCGAGCTGCTGCAGCGAGCCGAGCCGGCCGCGGAAACGTGGCGGTGACACCTCGGCGATGTAGGCGGGAGCGGCGACCGACGAGAAGCCGATGCCGACACCGCCGATCAGGTGAAAAACGATGAACGTCCAGATGTCGGGCGCCAGCGCGGTACCGAGTCCGCACACGAAAAACGATGCCGCCGAAAGCTTCATGATCGACAATCGGCCCAAGCGGTCGCCGAGCCGGCCGGCCCACACGGCACCGATCGCGGCACCCAGCACACCCGATGCGGTCGCGAAACCCAGCAGCCCGTTGCCGATGTGAAAGGTGGCCTGCAGCGCTTTGACCGCGCGGTTGGTCACCGAGATGTCGAAGCCGAACAACAGGCCGCCGATCGCCGCCACCGAGGCGAATCGGACGGCGGACAAGAACGCCCGGCGCGCGGCGCGCGGATCGACCGGAAGATCCTCGTGCGGAGTCGGCTGCGGTTGTGCGAGCTCAACCAAGTTCGACTCAGTCCTCCGGGTTGTAGCCGAGGTTGGGGCCCAGCCAGCGCTCGGCTTCCTGCAACGTCCAGCCCTTGCGCTTGGCGTAGTCGGCGACCTGGTCCTGGGCCATCCGGCCGACCACGAAATACTGCGACTGCGGGTGGGAGAAGTACCAGCCGCTGACGGCGGCACCGGGCCACATCGCCATCGACTCGGTCAGCTCTATGCCGGTCCGCTCCTTGACGTCCATCAGCTCCCAGAGCGTCACCTTCTCGGTGTGCTCCGGGCAGGCCGGGTAGCCGGGGGCGGGACGGATTCCGCGGTATTTCTCACCGATGAGCGACTCGTTGTCCAGCTGCTCGTCAGGCTGGAATCCCCAGAACTCTTTGCGGACCCGTTGGTGCATCCGTTCGGCGAACGCCTCAGCCAGCCGATCGGCGAGCGACTCCAGCAAGATCCCGTTGTAGTCGTCGTTGGCTGCCTGGAACTCGACGATCTTGTCGGCGCTGCCGAGCCCCGTGGTGACGGCGAAGGCGCCGACGTAGTCGGCCAGACCGGTGTCCTTGGGCGCGATGAAGTCGCCGAGGCTCCGGTTCGGGATGCCGTCCCGGTGCTCGCCCTGCTGGCGCAGGTTGTACAACGTGGTCAGCACCTCGGTGCGGGTGTCGTCGGTGTAGACCTCGATGTCGTCGCCGACCGCGTTGGCGGGGAAGAACCCGATCACCCCGTTGGCGGTCAGCCACTTCTCCTTGATCAGGGTGTCGAGCATCTCCTGAGCGTCGTCGTAGAGCTTGCGGGCCGCCTCGCCCGACACCGGGTTGTTCAGGATGTCGGGGAATCGTCCCTTCATCTCCCAGGCATTGAAGAACGGCTGCCAGTCGATGTACTCGCGGAGCTCAGCGATGTCGTAGTCGAGAAACTCCCGGACGCCGAGACCCTGGGCGGGCTCCGGCGGCGTGTAGCCGTCCCACTCGATCGGCGTCCGGTTCGCGCGCGCCTTCTCCAGCGTCACCATCGGCCGCTCGCTCTTCTGGGCGTGCCGTTCGCGCAGCGACGCGTAGTCCTTCTCGGTCGCCTCGAGCAGCGCTGGGCGCTGCTTGTCGTCCAGCAGCGCCGCGGCCACCGGGACCGAGCGCGACGCGTCCTTGACCCAGACCACCGGACCACTCCGACGCGGCGAGACCTTGACCGCCGTGTGGGCGCGCGAGGTGGTCGCGCCGCCGATCAGCAGCGGAATCTCCAGCCCCTCACGTTCCATTTCGACGGCGAAGTTGACCATCTCGTCCAGGGACGGGGTGATCAGGCCGGACAGGCCGATGATGTCGGCGTTGTGCTCCTTGGCCGCGTCCAGAATCTTCTGTGCAGGCACCATCACACCGAGGTCGATCACTTCGTAGTTGTTGCACTGCAGGACGACCCCGACGATGTTCTTGCCGATGTCGTGGACGTCGCCCTTGACCGTCGCCATGATGATCGTGCCGTTGGTGTCTTTGTTGGCGGTGGTACCGGCCTGCGCCTTCTCCGCCTCGATGTACGGCAGCAGGTATGCCACGGCCTTCTTCATCACCCGGGCCGACTTCACGACCTGGGGCAGGAACATCTTGCCTGCACCGAAGAGGTCACCGACGACGTTCATGCCGTCCATCAGCGGGCCTTCGATCACCTCGATCGGGCGACCACCGGCACCCTCGATCTCGGCCCGCAATTCCTCGGTATCGTCGTCGACGTTGGCGTCGATGCCCTTGACCAGGGCGTGGGTGATGCGTTCGCGTACCGGCAGGCTGCGCCATTCGGCCGCCTTCGGGTCTTCGGTCTTCTCCGTCTTGTTGAACCGTTCCGCGATTTCCAGCAGCCTTTCGGCCGCATCCTCGCGACGGTTCAGGACGACGTCTTCGATCCGGTCCCGCAGCTCGGGATCGATGGAGTCGTAGGGCACCAAGGCGCCGGCGTTGACGATGCCCATGTCCAGGCCGGCCTTGATGGCGTGGAACAGGAACACGGCGTGGATCGCCTCGCGGACGGGGTTGTTCCCCCGGAACGAGAACGACACGTTCGAGATACCGCCGGAGATGTGCACCCCGGGAAGGTTTTCCTTGATCCAGGCGCAGGCCTCGATGAAGTCGATCCCGTAGGTCGCGTGCTCCTCGATACCGGTCGCCAGCGCGAAGCAGTTCGGGTCGAAGATGATGTCCTCGGCCGGGAAACCGACCTCCTCGGTCAGGATCCGGTAGGCGCGACCACAGATCTCCTTGCGTCGCTCCAGGTTGTCGGCCTGACCCTGCTCGTCGAAAGCCATCACGACGACGGCGGCGCCGTACTTGCGGCACAGCCGGGCTTCGCGGACGAACTTCTCCTCGCCCTCCTTCATGGAGATCGAGTTGACAATCGGCTTGCCCTGCACGTTCTTCAGGCCCGCCTCGATGACATCCCACTTCGAGGAGTCGATCATCACCGGGACGCGGCTGATGTCCGGCTCGGCCGCGATCAGCTTGGTGAACCGATCCATCGCGGCGATGCCGTCGATCATGCCCTCGTCCATATTGATGTCGATGACCTGCGCACCGACCTCGACCTGCTGCAGGGCGACCGACAGCGCGGTGTCGTAGTCCTCGGCCTTGATCAGGTTGCGGAACCGGGCGGAGCCGGTGATGTTGGTGCGCTCGCCGATGTTCACGAACAGCGAGTCTTCGGTGATGTTGAGCGGCTCCAAGCCAGAAAGCCGGGTGGCCTCGCCGATCTCCGGCAACCCGCGAGGCGCCTTGCCCTCGACGACCTTGGCGATCTCGGCGATGTGCGGCGGCGCCGTCCCGCAGCAGCCGCCGACCAGGTTGACCAGACCGGCCTCGGCGAACTCGGCGATGTAGCTGGCCTGCCGCTCCGGGGATTCGTCGTACTCGCCGAACGCGTTGGGCAGGCCGGCGTTCGGGTAGCAGGAGACGAAGGTGTCGGCGATGCGCGCCACCTCGGCGATGTAGGGCCTCATCTCCGGCGCGCCCAGGGCGCAGTTGAGGCCGACCGCGATCGGCTTGGCGTGCCTGATCGCGTTCCAGAACGCTTCGGTGACCTGACCGGACAGCGTCCGCCCCGAGGCGTCGGTGATGGTGCCCGAGATGATCACCGGCCAGCGGCGGCCGCGGTCCTCGAACAACGTCTCCACCGCGAACACCGCGGCCTTGGCGTTCAGCGAATCGAAGATGGTCTCGATGATGATCAGGTCGGCACCGCCGTCGACCAGCCCGTTGGCGGCTTCAAGGTAGGCCGCGACCAGCTGGTCGTAGGAGACGTTGCGGGCGCCGGGGTCGTTGACGTCCGGCGAGATCGACGCGGTCCGCGTCGTGGGACCGATTGCGCCGGCGACGTAACGGGGCTTTTCCGGGGTGCTGAACGCGTCGGCGGCCTTGCGGGCCAGGGCGGCGCCGGCGTAGTTCAGCTCGTAGCTGAGGTCGGCCATGTCGTAGTCGGAAAGCGAGACCGCGTTCGCGTTGAACGTGTTGGTCTCCAGGATGTCGGCACCCGCTTCGAGGTACTCCCGGTGGATCCCTTCGATGATCTGCGGCTGCGTCAGAGTGAGCAGATCGTTGTTTCCCTGGAGAGCGCTCGGCCACTCGGTGAACCGGTCGCCGCGGTAACCGGCCTCGTCGGGCCGGTCGCGCTGGATCGCCGTGCCCATGGCCCCGTCGATCACCATGATCCGCCGGCCGAGCGCAGCCGTCAGTTCGTCGGTGCAGTCGGGGCGAATGTTCGGCGCGAAGGTGTCCGATTCAATGGCGCTCACGCATGTTCCTTCCATCACGGAAGGCGTCCTTAACTCTGCCGAGCGTGGCGGATACCGGCAGGGGCCGGAGAACCGTTGCAACGCCTCTCGACCAGAAAAGTCTACGTCGTCGTACGACGTCTGGACGCCCAGCTCGACTCGACCCGTTCGTCGATCGCGGTGTCTCAGAGCGTCAGCTCACGGATCTTGTCGGCAGTGTCGCAATTTTTCAGGGGTAACGAGATTGCCGCCGAACATATTTCGTCTCGGGTGAAAGTCGTGGGGCAGGCGCATTCGTCGTGGCAAGCATAACCGGACTGCGCGAAACGGCCGCCGCTCTTCGCGCCGCGACCACGATCACGTCGTACGCTAATTGCGTGACCTCGCACGACGTCAGCGCCTCATTCCCCGAGCTGCACAACACGATTGTGGTGGCTGCGTTCGAGGGCTGGAACGATGCCGGCGACGCGGCCAGCGACGCGCTCGAGCACTTGGACGCCATCTGGGAGGCCGACCCGATCGTCGAGATCGACGACGAGGCCTATTACGACTACCAGGTGAACCGGCCGGTGATCCGGCAGGTCGACGGCGTCACGCGGGAGCTGGTGTGGCCGTCGATGCGGATCTCGCATTGCCGCCCGCCCGGCGCCGACCGCGACATCGTGCTGATGCACGGCGTCGAGCCGAACATGCGGTGGCGCACCTTCTGCGCCGAGCTGCTGGCCGTCGCCGACAAGTTGAACGTCGACACGGTGGTGATCCTGGGTGCGCTGCTCGCCGACACGCCCCACACGCGGCCGGTGCCGGTTTCCGGGGCGGCCTACTCCCCCGAGTCGGCAAGGCGTTTCGGCCTGCAGGAAACCCGTTACGAGGGGCCGACCGGCATCGCCGGGGTGTTTCAGGACGCCTGCGTGATGGCCGGTATCCCGGCGGTCACGTTCTGGGCCGCGGTGCCGCACTACGTGTCGCAGCCGCCCAACCCCAAGGCGACCGTCGCGTTGTTGCGCCGCGTCGAGGAGGTGCTCGACATCGAGGTGCCGCTGGCCGACCTGCCCGCGGAGGCCGAGGAGTGGGAGCAGGCGGTCACCGAGATGACCGCCGACGACGACGAGATCGCCGAGTACGTGCAGTCGTTGGAGCAGCGCGGCGACGCCGAGGTCGACATGAGCGAGGCGCTGAACAAGATCGACGGCGACGCACTGGCCGCCGAGTTCGAGCGCTATCTGCGCCGCCGCCGGCCGGGTTTCGGTCGGTAGCGGCTAGCCCGATCGCACGCTAGGAGTGGTCGAACTTCGCGTTGTAGGAGCTGGTGGAGCGCCCGAGCGCTTTGACTTCCTCGTCCATCCGGGGCAGCAGGTCCTTCGCGGTCTTCGACACCGCGTTCTCCCCGACCGGGGTCGACAGCAGCGGCTTGAGCCAGCGGAAATAGCCGACCCAACCGGGGCAGTAGACCCGTCGCTTGCGCTGTTCGATGCCCTTGACGAAGGCCGCCACGCAGTCGTCCACTGACGTCGTCTTGTTCAGCGGCCACGGCAGCTTGGACAGCAGCTCGGTGAACGACGGCAGGTCGGCCTTGCTGTCGCGGACCAGCGCGGTGTCGATCCAGGACATGTGCGCCGAGCCGACCGTGACGCCGTGCCCGGCGACCTCCAGCCGCAGTGCGTTGGCCAGGTGCTCCACCCCGGCCTTCGACGCGTCATAGGGACTCATGCCGGGCGCGGCCGCGAACGCGGCCAGCGACGAGACGATCAGCACGTAGCCCTTGGTCCCGATCACGGCGGGCAGCGTCGCGCGCACGGTGTGGAAGACACCGGTCAGGTTGACGTCGATGACCCGCTTGAACGCCGCCGGGTCGACCTGCAGCACCGATCCGTAGCTGGCGATCCCGGCGTTGGCCAGCACCACGTCGATGCCACCGAACTTGGTGACGGCCTGCTCCGCGGCGTCCTCCATCGCGGCCAAGTTGCAGACGTCCGCCACGACGGTGAGGACCCGCTCGTCGCCGAGTTCGTCGGAGATGCTCGTCAGCGCGTTCTCGTCCAGATCGGTCAGCACCAGCTTCGCGCCCTTGGCGTGCAGGCGGCGGGCCACCTCGGCCCCGATTCCGTGGCCGCCACCGGTGATGAATACGACTTGCGAGTTCACTGACGTCATGGCGGCAACCTACCTGCTAGGCGGGCGCAGACGACAATTCCACTCCCAGTAGCGCATCGGTAAGCGCTGCGACCGCCGATGGGGCTTCAGCATCGTGGCCGCCGTATTCCAGCGCGTCGGTTGACCAACCATCAAGTGCGGCAAGCGCTTTGGGCGTGTCGAGGTCGTCGGCCAGATACTGGCGGACCCGGGCGATCACGTCACCGGCGTCGGGTCCGGCGGCCAGGCCGGTGGCAGCCCGCCACCGCTGCAGCCGCACTCGGGCGTCCTCGAGCACCTGCGGCGTCCACTCGCGATCGGCGCGGTAGTGCCCGGCCAGCAGACCCAGCCGGATGGCCGCGGGCTCGACGCCGTCGGCGCGCAGTCCCGACACCAGCACCAGGTTGCCGAGACTCTTCGACATCTTGTGGCCGTCGAGTCCGATCATGCCGGCGTGCACGTAGTGCCCCGCGAATCGCCGTTCGCCGCTGACGGATTCGGCGTGGGCGGCGGTGAACTCGTGATGCGGGAAGACCAGATCGCTGCCGCCACCCTGAATGTCCAGCCCGCTTCCGATGCGGCTGAGGGCGATCGCCGCGCACTCGACGTGCCAGCCCGGCCGCCCGGGTCCGAACGGTGAGGGCCAGCTCGGCTCGCCGGGGCGCACCGCCCGCCACAGCAACGCGTCGAGCTGATCGGTTTTGCCCGCACGGTCCGGGTCCCCACCGCGTTCGGCGAACAGCGTCAGCATGGTCTCGCGGTCGTAGCCGGACTCGTAGCCGAACTGCGCGGTGGCGTCGGCGCGGAAGTAGACGTCGGGGAACTCGGCATCCTCGACGACGTACGCGGCGCCGGAGGCCAGCATTTTCTCGACGAGCTCGACGACCTCGTCCACCGCATCGGTGGCGGCGACGTATTCGCGCGGCGGCAGCACCCGCAGCGCGGCCATGTCCTGGCGATACAGGTCGGTTTCGCGGGCCGCGAGGTCGCGCCAGTCGATGCCGTCGCGATCGGCCCGCTCGAACAGCGGATCGTCGACGTCGGTGACGTTCTGGACGTAGTGCACGTCGTGGCCGAGGTCGCGCCAGATCCGGTGGATCAGGTCGAACGCCAGGTAGGTGGCGGCGTGGCCGAGGTGCGTCGCGTCGTAGGGGGTGATGCCGCAGACGTACATGGTGGCCGTCGGCCCGGCCGACACCGGGCGCACCTGGCGATCGGAGCTGTCGTACAGCCGCAGCTCCGGGCCGCGTCCCGGCAGCGCTGGGAGGGGTGCCGACGCCCACGACTGCATGGGTACGACTTTAGGCGTGGCGACGATGCGGCCCGGGGAGCGGGCCGAGGAGGAGCCGGGCAATGGGGCCGGCGTGGCGACGATGCGGCCCGAAGAGCGGGCCGAGGAGGAGCCGGGCAATGGAGTAGGCGTGGCGACGATGCGGCCCGGGGAGCGGGCCGAGGAGGAGCCGGGCAATGGGGCCGGCGTGGCGACGATGCGGTCGGTGCAACGGCCCGGTGAGAGCGAGGGTTGCGTGGCAGACGACATGAGAGCGACAACTGCTGGGGCTTGGCTGGAATTCCTCGGTCGCTAGCTCGCCACCCGGATCGCGCCCAGCAACAGATCGGCGAGTTCGGAGCGACACATCAGAAAGTCGGGCAGATACGGGTCGGGCCGGTTGTAGATCATCTCCGAACCGTCCAGCCGCGAGGCGTGCATGCCGGCCGCCAGGATCACCCCGGCCGGGGCGGCCGAATCCCACTCCCACTGGCCGCCGGCATGGATGTAGGCGTCGGCGTCACCGCGGATCACCGACATGGCTTTCGCGCCGGCCGAGCCGATCCGGACGAATTCCACGTCGAGCTGCCGGGCCAGGTAATAGAGCACGGCGGGCGGCCGGTTGGAACTGGCGGTGATCCGGATCGGACCGGAAAGCTCTGCGGTGGGCCCGATTACCGTGTCACTGCGGTACACCTCACCCATCGCCGGCAGCGCGACGGCGGCGTCGGTGATCGCACCGTTCGGTCCGCCATAGCGTTGCCACAACGCGACGTGTACGGCCCAGTCGTTGCGGCCCTCCCAGGAGAATTCGCGGGTCCCGTCGAGCGGATCCACGATCCAGACCCGGTCGGACTGCAGCCGGGTCAGGTCGTCGTAGGCCTCTTCGCTGAGCACGGCGTCATCCGGACGCTCGGCGTGCAACCGCTCCAGCAGCAGCGCGTTCGCCTGGCTGTCGCCCTCGTCGCCGAGCAGCCACGGATAGCCGAAGCCCACCCGCTCGCGCACGGCCAGCAGTAGCTCGCCTGCCTCCTGAGCGAGGTCGGCGGCCAGCGCGGCGTCGCTGACGGGCTCGGGGGTCACCGGTCCAGTATCCCTGACCACCTCAGCGGTTCGTCACGATCCAGGTGTTGGTGAAGCGCTGGACGGCGCCGATCTCGTCGCCGAGCCGGCTGACGATGAAGCTCTCCACCTGGCCGCCCACCAACGGGATGTTGACCCGCACGGTGGTGCTGAAGTCCAACCGCGAGCCGCTGCCCACCGGCACCAACGACACCGCGCCGACCGCGGACACCGGGGCACCGGGGACCTGGACGTCGATCGTGCCGCGCGCGTGGCCGTCGGCCGCCGGTTGCCACGCCTCGGTGCGGGCCATCTCGAAATCACCGGGAACCAATGCGGTGACGACTTTCGGCAACCGGTTCGCGAACAGGCTGACGGTCAGCGCCGCCGTCACGCCGCCGTCCGGGTCGACGGTCAGCGAATTCAGCGTCGCGGTGCCGCTGTCGAACGCGGCCAACCTGGCCTCCCAGTAGGCGGGGTCTGCGAAGGCCGACAGAATCTCGTCGACGGTGACGGGCGCCTCGAGTGTCAGGGTGAGAGAACGGGACATCGGCGCCTAGAACGCCGGCCAGGGAATCGGGCGATGCCGATCGGGGCCGGGCATCACCGGATGGGCGAGCAGCACGCGGGCGCGCATCCGCAGCGCCGCGATCTCGGCGCTGGTGATGTGCTCGGCCAACGCTTCCCCGAGTGAGTCGGACACCCCGTCGACCAGACACGACACCCTCTCCAGCGTCTTGTCGTCGATCTTTTTCCCGGCCCACCCCCACAGGACGGTGCGGAGCTTGTCCTCGACGTGCAGGCTCACGCCGTGGTCCACGCCGTAGACGTCACCGTTGACACCGCGCAGCACGTGCCCGCCCTTGCGGTCGGCGTTGTTGACCAGCACGTCGAACACCGCCATCCGCCACAGCCGGACGTCGTCGGCGTGCACCAGCTCGACGGGATCGCCGGCGTAGTCGTAGGCGCGCAACACCGGCAGATAGCCGCGCGGACAACGATCGGCCGGGACCAGGTCGACGAGATCGAGGTCGGGGCCGGGCTCCGATTCAGCGGTGTCGCCGGGCTGGTCCACCCACAGCTGGAGCATGCCCTCACCTGCCGGGCCGTGCCGAATAATGGTGTACGGCACGATGTTCCAGCCCAAGTGCGCCGAAACCAGGTAGGCGCCGAGTTCGCGGCCGGCCAGCGTGCCGTCGGGAAAATCCCAGAGTGGCTGCTCGCCGGAGACGGGCTTGTAGACGCAGTGCACGGTGTGCTCGTCCAGCGTCGCCTCGCACAGAAAGGTGGCGTTGCTGGCGGAGCGGATGCGTCCCAGGACCGTCAGCTCGCCGGTACGCAGGACCTCGCGATCGTCAGGCCTCGGCGTCATCGTCCGGCCCGAGCAGCGTGCTGCGACGGTAGCCGTTTGTCCGCGCGCAGATGTGCCCGTCGGAATCCAGTGGCTCTTCACACAGCGGGCACGGCGGCCGGCCGGCGGAGATGACCGCGTTGGACCGGGTGGCGAACTCGCGGGCGGACTGCGGCGAGAGGAACACCCGGACTGCGTCGGGTCCCTCGTCGGTGTCGTCGAGCACGACCGAGGCGTCGAATTCGGTGTCACTGACGGCAAGCAGTTCGACCACCACCGTCTGCGCCTCGGAGTCCCAGCCCAATCCCATGGTCCCGACCCGGAATTCGGCGTCGACCGGAGTCACCAGCGGGCTTAGATCTTCCACCTTGTCGGTCTCCGGCGGAACGGGCGTGCCGAACCTCCGGTTGACCTCGACCAGCAACGCATCGATCCGCTCGGCGAGCACCGCGACTTGCTGTTTTTCCAGAATCACCGAGACCACCCGGGCGTCGTGCACAGCCTGCAGGTAGAAAGTGCGGTTTCCGGGCTGCCCAACGGTCCCGGCGACGAATCGGTCGGGTGAGCGGAAGACGTGGATCGCGCGAGACATGACATGTCCAAAATACCGGCAGTTGCGGCCCTTCTGTAAATCCAGGCCCGGGCGGACGGCTCAGTCGGTCGAGCCACCGACGACAGCGGCGTCGTCGGGTGTCTTTCCCTCGGGGGCCGGCGGTGGCGTCAACGCAGACGTCAGCCGCGCGCCGGTGTGGTTGGAGTGCAGCACGAACGGCCGCAGCCGTGTGTAACGGATCACACTCACCGACGCCGGGTCCGCCGACACCCGCTGGAAGCCGTCCATGTGCAGGCCCAGCGCGTCGGCGACCACCGCCTTGATGACATCGCCGTGAGTACAAGCCAGCCACAGTGCGTCGCCTTTGTGCTCTTCGGCCAAGCGGGCGTCATGCTCACGAATCGCGGCGACGGCCCGGGTCTGTACGTCCGCCAGACCCTCGCCGCCCGGGAACACCGCGGCGCTGGGGTGCGCTTGGACCACCGCCCACAGCGGCTCGTTGACCAGTTCGCCGAGTTTGCGGCCGGTCCATTCGCCGTAGTCGACCTCGGCGAGCCGGTCCTCGACGTTCGCCTCGAGGCCGAGCGCGGTGGCGAGCGGCTCGATGGTCTGCCGGCACCTCAGCAGCGGCGAGGTCACAATCGCGCGGATCGGTAGTTCAGCGAGCCGGTCGACCACTTCCGCGGCCTGCTGCCGCCCTTTGTCGTCGAGCTCGACCCCCTCGGAGCGGCCGGCCAGCACGTGCGCGGTGTTAGAGGTGGACCGGCCGTGCCGGAGCAGGATGACGGTCATCTGCGCTGCTCCTCAGCACTGCCGCTCATGCGGCACACGGTTCGGTCGTCAGCGGTCATGTCGCGCTCACCGTCCCGGTGGCCAGCAGGGTCAGTACGCCGACCCCGGCGGCCACGCGATAGCCGACGAACCAATACATGTTGTGCCGCAGCAGGAATCGTAGAAACCACGCCACCGCGGCCAGTCCGACGGCGAAGGCGATCACCGTCGACACCAACAGCTGCGGGCCCGTCGCGCTCATCCCCTCCAGCACCGGATGGAAGGCGTCCGGCAGCGAGAACAACCCGGACGCGAACACCGCGGGGATCGCCAGCAGAAACCCGAACCGGGCGGACAGTTCGCGCTGCTGGCCGAGGAACAGACCGGCACTGATCGTGGCCCCGGATCGAGACACCCCGGGTACCAGCGCCAGGGTCTGGGCGATGCCGACGACGACGGCGTCGCGCCAGGTCAGTTGCTCGACGTCGCGGTTCTGCTTGCCGATTCGCTCGGCCAGGGCGATCACCGCCGAGAACACCACCAGCGCGGTGGCGATCACCCAGAGATTGCGCACACCCGAGCGGATCTCGTCTTTGAACAGCAGACCGAGCACACAGATCGGGATGGTGCCGATGATCACGTACCACCCCAGCCAGTAGTCGGCGGTGCGTCGTGCCGCATCGCGCAGCCCTCGGAACCATGCCGTCAGAATCCGCGCGATATCACGGGAGAAATACACCAAAACCGCAGCCTCGGTGCCCAATTGGCTGACGGCGGTGAACGATGCGCCCGCGTCGTCGGCGAAGAAGACCCGCGACACGATCGCCAGATGACCGGAGGACGACACCGGAAGGAACTCGGTAAGGCCTTGCACGACGGACAGTACGACCACCTGCCACCACGACATCGCCTGCACCGCATGCACGACGACGACCGTACCGGGTGCCCGCTCCCGAGGGGCCAGACAGCCCTGCGGGCCCGATCTACGTCGACGCGTCGGCCAGGGCTACCGCGTCGCGGACGGCGGCGCCCAAGCTGCGCTCGTCGGTGATGTCGACGTCGACCACATTTCGCTCAGCGGTGGCGACAACGTCTTCGGGGTGCGGCACCGGGCCTTTGAGACGTGGGCGGTAGACCTCGACCAAGAGCTTCTGACCTTCGATGGAAAACGCGAAGCTTCGGCCGTCGCCGACCTGCCCGAAACCGCTGGCCAGGATCTTGGCGGAGAAAACCCCCACCCACATGTCCTCGATAGCAAACTCTCCGTCTGAGAATTGGCCGCGTTCGGCAACGCTCATACGGCGACCATACCCTGCGGTCCGGTTCCGGCAACCGCAGCCGAGACGAGCCTGCGCGGAGAATGTTCCCTAAGATCGGACGTCAGTCCGACCACCTCGTCGACACCCGGCCGCCCCTTGCATACCTGAGAGTCACCCTGTGCCAGCTAACCGCAATCGCGACAGATACCTTCGCCGGCTAATCACGGTTGGCCTGCTGGTTTCGCTATGTCCTGCGACCGCGTGCTCGAAGAAGCAGCTCGAGGGGCTGCCGGCTGCCATCCCGGCCGCCGAGGCCGCGCAGTCTCCGCCGGTCACGCAGGCTCCCGCCGGGACAACTCGCCCGCTGCCGGGCCGGCCACAGTCGGCGGTGTTCGACCCTAGCACCGGGCTGCTCGCGATCCTGGTGTCCGGGCCCACCGACACCGCGCCCACAAGCCTGGTCCTGCTGGGCGATCAGCAAACATCCGAGCGGACGATTGCCCTACCCGGAGCGGCCAGCGGGCTGACCGGCGACGGCGCCGGCACCGCGTATCTGTCGGCCCGCGGTGGCTATTACGCCGCGGACCTGGCGACCGGGCGTGTCACGACCGTGGGTGTCCGAGGTGCCGACGGTGTCGGGTTCAGCGCGATCACTCGTCGCGCCGACGGCACCGTGCTGCTCGGTACCGCGGACGGAACGTTGTACGCAATGAAGCCACAGGCGACCGACCCCAGCCGTATACCGGTGCACGCACATGTGGATTCGCTTGCCGCTCAAGGCAATACGGTGGCGGTACTGGACCGGGGACAGACGTCGATCACCACCGTGGAAGCCGACGGCGTAGTCGGACAGTCGCTGCGCGCCGGCCTGGGGGCCACCACGATCGCAGCCGATTCCGCGGGCCGCCTCCTGGTGAGCGACACCCGCGGCGGGCAGCTCCTGGTGTTCGGGGTCGACCCGCTGATCCTGCGCCAGGCCTACCCCGTCGCGGATTCGCCGTGTGGCGTCGCCGGATCGCGCGGGCTGGCCTGGGTGTCGCAGACCTCGGCGAATACTGTGATTGGTTACGATCTGTCAACCGGAATACCAGTGGAGAAGGTTCGGTACCCATCCGTGCGGCAACCCAACGCGCTCGCCTTCGACGATGCCGCGGGCACGCTGTTCGTGCTCTCCGGCGACGGCGAGGGCGTCCAGGTCATCGAGCATGCGGCGGATCCCAGGTGACGGCCGCGCGACCCGGCAGGATGCCGGCGGGCTGGGACACCGAGATGAGCGACGAATACGAGTGGGCGCCTTTGCGTTTGCCGCCCGACGTGACCCGCATCAGCGCATCGACGCGGCTGTCGATCGAGGCCGAGTATCGTGGCTGGGAGTTGACCCGGGTGCGGCTGTATACGGACGGGAGCAGGCGAGTATTGTTGCGCCGCAAGAAGTCTCGTGCAGACAACGCCCACAGCAGCCGTGTCGATCAGCCGGATCCGTGACGGTGGCCACCGACAAATCGACACCGTATGCGGCGCTGCGCCGTCTGCTGTTCCTGGTACCTGCCGAGCGCATCCACACGCTGGTTTTCGCGGGGCTTCGCGGCGCCACCGCGGCCGCGCCGCTCCGCCGTCAACTGGGCCGTCGACTGGCACCGATCGACCCGGTGCTGGCCAGCACGGTGTTCGGCGTCCGTTTTCCCGGGCCACTGGGCCTGGCCGCGGGCTTCGACAAAGACGGCACCGGTCTCAACGCATGGGGCGCATTGGGTTTCGGCTACGCCGAAGTCGGTACGGTGACCGCGCAGCCGCAGCCGGGCAATCCGGCGCCGCGGCTGTTCCGGCTGCCCGACGACCGCGCGTTGCTGAACCGGATGGGTTTCAACAACCACGGCGCCGCCGCACTGGCCGCCAGACTGGCCGACCACCGGTCTGACGTCCCGATCGGTGTCAACATCGGCAAGACCAAGACCACAGCGGCCGAGGACGCCGCCGAGGATTACCGGGCCAGCGCCCGACTGGTCGGTCGGCACGCCGCGTACCTGGTGGTCAACGTGAGTTCGCCGAACACGCCGGGACTGCGCGACCTGCAGACCGTCGAGTCGCTGCGCACGATCCTGTCCGCGGTGCTGGCCGAGACGTCAACGCCCGTTCTGGTGAAGATCGCGCCCGACCTGGCCGACCGCGATATCGACGAAATCGCGGACCTGGCAGTCGAACTCGGCCTGGCCGGCATCGTCGCCACCAACACCACGGTGTCGCGCGACGGATTGGCCACGCCGGGCGTCGGTGAGCTCGGCAGCGGTGGCGTCTCCGGGCCGCCGCTGCGCGACCGCGCCACCGAGGTGCTGCGACGGCTGTACGGCCGCACAGGCGGTCGACTCGCCCTGATCGGCGTCGGCGGCATCGAGACCGTCGACGATGCCTGGGATCGCATCACTGCCGGCGCCTCGCTGTTGCAGGCCTACACCGGCTTCGTCTACGGCGGCGGCATGTGGGCCAAGCACATTCACGACGGGTTGGCGATTCGGCTGCGCGAGGCCGGTTTCGCATCGTTGAGCGAGGCAGTGGGGTCGGGTTAGTCGGCGCGCAAGGCGCTGCGGAGCGATTGCAACTGGTCGAGCTCGGACTCGCCGGCTTCGACGCTGACCGACCGTATTGTGCCGTTCCACCGGAACGGTGGTCGATAGTCTCCGGCAACCGGCAGTCCCCGGTCGGCGCCGAGCGTCAACTGCGTGCCGCCGTGCTGCCAGGTGAATGGAAGCGTGTGCGCGGAGGTGGCCGTCGCGGCGACCGCGCCGTCGATCACTGCCTCGACCTCGGCACCGCCGGACACCAGTCGCAGCACCACGCCCAGCCGGTGCCGGCCCGCCGAGAGCTGTTGATCGGTTCGAAGCCGCAGTGTCTCACCGGGAAGTGCGACCGTGACGCTGAGCCGCCCGTCGATCACGTATGCGGCCAGGCCGCCGTTGAGGTCGCCGATCGCGAACAACACCCCGCTCGCCGGCTGCGCCACTACCTCGACGTCGGCGATGATGCGACCACCACCGGCCAGCAGCGGCAGTGCTTCGTCGGATACCGGGCCGGCCTCGGGATACACCGTGACGCTCTGCGCGGCGGGAAACTGCGGCGGAGCTATCGCCGACAGTCGACCGATCAATGAATCTGACAGCGGCAGAACGTTGTTCACCTCCGCTTCAGCCGACCAGAGTCCGATCAGCCGCTCCAGCACGTCCGGGTGCTCGGCGGCCAGGTCCCGGGATTCGGAGAAATCATCGTCGAGATGGAACAGCGACCAGCGGTCGGCGGCGAAGTCCCGGCTCCCGGTCAGCAGCAGGTCCTCGTCCAGCACACCGGCCGACACGTGATCGGTGGTGGCTTTCCAGCCGTCGGCGAAAATAGCGCGCGAACCCAGCATCTCGAAGTACTGCACGGCGCGCGGGTTACCGGCGTGGGCGTCGGCGAAGGTGGGCAGCAGGCTGGCGCCCTGTACCGGCGACTGGGCGACCCCGTCGACCGAGTCGGGCAGGGCGACTCCGCACGCATCGAGCACCGTCGGCATTAGGTCGATCGCATGGGCGAACTGTCCCCGGATCCCACCCCGATCGCCAATACCGTTGGGCCAGTGCGCGATGAACGGCACCCGGGTCCCGCCGAGCCAGGTGTAGCGCTTCCACAGTCGGAACGGCGTGTTGCCGGCCCACGCCCATCCCCACGAGTAGTGCGGATACGTCTGAGGCCCACCCCACTCGTCGAGCCGTTCGAGGTTCGCCGCGACGTCGTCGCGTACCTGATGAGTGAAGCGATGCTCGTTGATCGTGCCGGTTACCCCGCCCTCGGCGCTGGCCCCGTTGTCGGACAGCACGAAAATCAATGTGTCGTCCAGCACGCCAATGCGTTCCAGCGCGTCGACGACTCTGCCGATCTGCGCGTCGGTATGACTGAGGAAGCCCGCATACACCTCGTGTTCGCGCGCATACAGGCGCTGCTCGTCGGGGCCGAGTTGATCCCAGCCCTGAACCCACGGCGGCCGCGGCGTCAGCGTGGCGCCGTCCGGGACGATGCCCGAAGCGGTTTGGCGGGCGAACAATTCGTCACGCCAGCGGTCCCATCCGGCGTCGAACCTGCCGGCATACGCGTCGGCCCAGGAACGGTCGACATGATGCGGTGAGTGCATGGCACCGGGGGCGAAGTACAGGAAGAATGGCTTTCCCGGCGCACCCGCCTGCTGATTCAGCACCATCCGGATCGCCTCGTCGGCCAGATCCTCGGTCAGGTGGTAGCCGTCGTCCGGCGTGGCCGGCGGCTCGACGTACGAATTGTCCCGAACCAGCTCGGGCGCCCACTGATTGGCGTCGCCGCGCAGAAAGCCGTAGTAGCGTTCGAACCCCTGGCCCAGCGGCCAGGTGTCGTAGGGGCCCGCACCCGCGCGGTCACCTCGCGGCGTCAGATGCCATTTGCCCACCGCCAGCGTGCTCCACCCCGCATCGCGCAACAGCCGGGGCAAGGTGGCGGCCGAACGCGGGATCCGCGCGGCGTAGCCCGGGTGCGTGGTGGGCAGATCCGCGAGAAACCCCATCCCGACCGCATGGTGGTTGCGGCCGGTCAGCAACGCGGCCCGGGTGGGCGAACACAGTGCGGTCACGTGAAAGCGGTTGTAGCGCAGCCCCCCTGAGGCGAGGCGGTCGATGTTCGGGGTGGCGATGTCCGAGCCATAGCAGCCGAATTGACCGAAGCCGAGATCGTCGAGCAGGATCACCACGACGTTGGGCGCACTTTCCGGCGGCCTCGGCAGCTCGGTCATCTGGATCTGGCCTCCATCGGATGCACGGTGTAGTCATATGACTACGATCTGCCGAAACCATAATCGGCCCGCACCGGGGGCGCAAGGACCGTGCTGGTCGTTTCCGTCAGCGCGCCAACTGCCCCATCACGAAATCGGTAGTCAGACGGTGCCATTCCTGCCAGCGCCGCACCATGTGATGACCGACGCCCTCGATGCCCACCCATTGCGCGTCGAGTCCGCGCTCACGCGCCCGCTCAGTCTGGGCGCGGGAGGCGCCTGGATCGGTGATGGTGTCCGCCGTGCCATGGACGGCCAACAGCCGCGTATGGGCCGGAATCAAGTGGCCGTCACCGTGCTCCCACCACGGCGCGAGTGCCACCACCGCTCCGACGCCGCCGCCCGCAGCCAGGTGAGCCGCGACCCGACCGCCCATCGAATGACCAACGACCGCAATGTAATCCGGCTCGAACCGGCGCCGGACTTTGTCGAGGACCCGTTCGGCGTCACGCACCGGATCCATGCGCGAGCCATTCCATCCACAGAGCCGGTACTGCACCTGTCGCACGTCCGCTGCGGAACCCAGTTCACGCCGCAGAGCGCTGGTCAGGAACCCCATCCGCACATTCGCGGGCTGCCACGGGCGCGCGGTCCGCTCGCTTTCCACACTGCCGCCCGGCAGCACCAACACACAACCGCGCGGCGCGGTGCCGGTCGGCATGAGCGGCTAGTGCTGCTCGTAGGTCGCGTGGATCACAGCCCGCGCGATGGCGTGCTGAAAAAGGTTGAACCCCAAGAACGCCGGGCTGGCGTCTTCCGGGAGGTCGAGCTTGTCGGTGTCGACCGCATGCACCGCGACGTAGTAGCGATGGGCACCGTGGCTGGCCGGGGGCGCGGCGCCGATGTAGCGACGCTGCCCGGCGTCGTTGACCAGCGTCAGGGCCCCGCCGGGCAGGTCACTGCCGTCACCGGCGCCCGCGGGTAACTCGGTGACCGACGCGGGCAGGTTAGCGACGGCCCAGTGCCAGAATCCAGAGGCGGTCGGCGCGTCCGGGTCGTAGACAGTCACCGCGAAACTCTTTGTCTCATCCGGAAATCCGGACCAGGACAGCTGCGGGCTCTCGTCTTCGCCGCCGGCGCCCATGATCCCGCTGACTTGCGCGTTCGCCAGCGCCTGCCCGTCGTCGAACGACGACGACTCCAGATGAAACGACGGCAATTCCGGCAGCGCGGCGTACGGGTCGGGCGTGGTGGTCATGTTCGATCCCCTCTCGAATGGCTAGCTAGCAGTGCGTCAGAAAATGTGCCAGCACCTCGGTGCCGAACTTCAGCGCGTCTACGGGTACCCGTTCGTCGATGCCGTGGAACAACGCAGCGAAGTCGAGGTCCGGCGGCAACCGCAGCGGGGCAAAGCCGAAGCAGCGAATACCCAAGCGTTCGAATGCTTTTGCATCCGTTCCGCCAGAAAGCATATAGGGCACCGTCCGGGCGTCCGGGTCCACCGCAAGCAGGGCGGCGTTCATGGCCTCGACCAATTCACCGTCGAACGTCGTCTCATACGACGGCAGGGTGGTGATCCATTCGCGGGTCACGTCCGGCCCGATCAGCTCGTCGACCTCGGCCTCGAATGCGGCCAGACGCCCGGGCAGCACCCGGCAGTCCACGATCGCCTCGGCGGTGGCCGGCACCACGTTGGTCTTGTAACCGGCCTTGAGCATCGTCGGGTTGGCGGTATCGCGCAGCGTGGCCTTCACGATGCGGGCCAGCGGCCCGAGCTTCTCGACCGCGCCGTCCAAGTCGGGTGAGTCGGTGTCGAAGGTGAAGCCGGTCTCTTCGCCGACGGCCGTGAGGAATTGCACGACGCTGTCGGTGGGCACCACCGGGAATTGGTGGCGGCCCAGCCGCGCGACCGCCTCGGCCAGTGTGATGACCGCGTTCTGGTCGTGCACCATCGAGCCGTGACCGGGCCGGCCGTGCGCGGTCAGCCGCATCCAGTGCATGCTCTTCTCTGCGGTCTCGATCAGATACAGCCGCCGCTCTCCACCGTCACGGCGGGGCACGGTGAGCGAGAACCCGCCGACCTCGCCGACCGCCTCGGTGATGCCCTCGAACAGGTCGGGCCGGTTGTCCACCAGCCACTGCGAGCCCCACTTGCCCCCGTTCTCCTCGTCGGCGACGAAGGCGAACACCAGATCACGCGGCGGGACGATGCCGGTCCGGCGGAAGTGGCGGGCCAACACCAGCATCATGCCGACCATGTCCTTCATGTCGACCGCGCCGCGGCCCCAGACGTAGCCGTCCTCGATCGCACCGGAGAACGGGTGCACACTCCACTCGGCGGGCTCGGCGGGCACTACGTCCAGGTGTCCGTGGATCAGCAGCGCTCCGCGCGAACGGTCCGCGCCCTCGAGACGGGCGAACACGTTGCCCCGACCAGGGGCACCGGATTCCAGGTACTCGACCTGGTAGCCGACTTCCTCGAGCTGGGCGGCCACCCAGCGGGCGCACTCGGCCTCACCCCTCGTGGTGGCGAGCTCGCCGGTGTTGGTGGTGTCGAATCGGATCAGCGTGCTGACCACATCCACGACGTCGTCGATGGGATTCTGGGCGGGCACCGTCACAGTCACCTTTCCTACCATTGACGCCGGCGTCGGTGCGCGGCGCGCTTGTGGCCGGGCACGTTTGGGCGCGGGCCGACCCATCCGATAGCCTTAGCTGCCAATTCATTGGCGTTCGGTCCGAGTGGCGGAATGGCAGACGCGCTAGCTTGAGGTGCTAGTGCCCTATTAATGGGCGTGGGGGTTCAAGTCCCCCCTCGGACACCCATGTGATGAGTCGAGTCATAGGTGACAGATGAGTCGCGTCATGGGTTACAGATTCCCCGGCCGTTGGCCGGGGTTTTTGTTTTGGTTGGGCCAGTAGTTTTGGTCGGGGTTGATGTGGTGGCTG
>NZ_PKEK01000098.1 GCF_002863225.1 Mycobacterium sp.
GGCCGCTGGGCACCTCGGATCGCTACCCCTGCCGGAACACTTCGCGAGCATCGACGGCCACGGTGTGCACGGCGTCGTCGACGGGCACACCGTCATCGTCGGCCAGCCGTCGCTGCTGGCGGCACGGTCTCACCACCTCAGCGACCACCTCACCCGGGCCAAGATTCACGCGGAGAGCCAGGGCAAGACGGCGGTCGCCGTCGGCTGGGATGGGCAGGCCCGCGCTGTCTTGGTGGTCGCCGATGAGGTCAAAGCCACCAGCGCCGCAGCGATTGCCCAGCTGCGTCACCTCGGGCTCACACCCATATTGCTCACCGGTGACAACACCGTCGTCGCCCGCCAGATCGCAGCGCAGGTCGGCATCGATGAGGTGATCGCCGAGGTCTTGCCACAGGACAAGGTCGAGGTGGTGGCCGGGTTGCAGGCGGCCGGTAAGACCGTGGCGATGATCGGCGATGGCGTCAACGACGCCCCCGCGCTCGCGCACGCCGACCTCGGGTTGGCGATCGGCACCGGCACCGACGCCGCGATCGAGGCCGCAGACATCACCCTGATACGCGGAGACCTGTGCAGCGCCGTCGACGCGATCCGGCTGTCCCGCAAGACATTAACGACGATCCGGGCCAACCTGTTCTGGGCATTCGCCTACAACGCGGCAGCGCTCCCCGCCGCGGCCCTGGGCATGCTCAATCCCATGCTGGCCGGGGCCGCGATGGCGCTGTCGAGTGCATGTGTGGTCGCCAACAGCCTGCGGCTGCGCCGATTCCGCAGCACGGCGCCCGTCGGTGCAACGACATCAATCCGGTACCGCCGCGTGACCGCCACACCTCGCCCCATACCGGTACGGGGTATAGAGTGACGGCTGTGGGTAGCTCAGCGATCCTGGATCGCCGCGCCGTGCAGATGCACCGCGGCGGGTCGGCGTTAGTCGCTCGATCCCGCGCCCCGCGGTCGCTGATCGCCGGAATTGCCGTCGCGGCGATGGTATTCGCGATCATCGGTATCGGCGCCCACCACGGCGAGCACAGCGAGCACGGCGAGCATCACCATGGGCACGGCATCGCGCATGCCGGGCTGACCACGACCGGACATGTCAGCGCCGTCGGCGGCCGTCACTCCTTCCTGCTGGGTGGGTCGGCCGCTTCGCATCATCCTGAGCAATTGACCAACGCGGTGCGGCCCCATCATCTCGGCACCGGAGTCGCGGCCGGTGTCGGTGCCGTGATCACCGTTATCGGCGTGGCCGCCGCCGCCTTGTCGTCGTGGACGTGGGCCGGTCGCGATCCCCCGCGCAGACCTTTGTATGCCATGAGTGGTCGATCTCTGCTGACCAGGTTCTGCCTCGCCCGCCGCTGACTAGTCAGCGCCAGGCCGTTGTGCGCTGTCACGACGGCCAGAGCCCGCTGTCTCTGTCGGCGGTCACGGCTTCGTCGTGGCCACGTGCCCAGCGAGGAATTCATGAACCACGTTCTGCCTATCACCAGCGCGCTCGCGCACACTCCGCACCACACCGCGCTGCAGCGCGGGCCCGCCATGCCTGCGCAGACGCGCGCCGCGCTCCCCCAGCGCCGGCATGCGCCCGACAAGTACCGCCGGATCGGCGCCATGGTCGGCAACACCCCGGTGCTGTGGGTCTCCGAACCGTTCGCTTCGGGCCAGCGCGGATTCTGGGCCAAACTGGAGGGCGCCAACCCCGGGGGAATGAAAGACCGGCCGGCCATGCATATGGTCGAACGCGCGCGATTGCGCGGAGATCTTCTACCAGGCGCGCCGATCATCGAATCCACCAGCGGCACACTAGGATTGGGGCTAGCGCTGGCCGGGATGGCCTATCATCACCCCGTCACGTTGGTCACCGATCCCGGCCTGGAACCGATCATCCGGCAGATGCTGGCAGCCAACGGCGCCACCGTCGACGTCGTGGACGAACCCCACCCGGTCGGGGGCTGGCAGCAGGCCCGCAAAGACCGCGTCGCTGAGCTGATGACAGCGGCGCCCACGGCGTGGAATCCCGACCAGTACAACAACCCCGACAACGTCGACGCCTACCGGCCGCTGGCCGAGGAGCTGCTCGAGCAACTCGGCGAGGTCGACGTGTTGGTCTGCTCGGTGGGCACCGGCGGTCACTCGGCCGGCATCGCCCGGGTGCTGCGACGCGCCAATCCCGACCTCAGGCTGATTGGGGTGGACACCGTCGGCTCGACGATCTTCGGTCAGCCCGCCGGCACGCGGCTGATGCGCGGCCTGGGGTCGAGCATCTATCCCCGCAATGTCGACTACGGCGCATTCAGCGAAGTCCACTGGGTCGCCCCCGCAGAAGCCGTCTGGGCCTGCCGCACGCTGGCCGCCACGCACTACACCAGCAGCGGCTGGAGCGGGGGAGCGGTCGCATTGGTCGCGGGCTGGGCGGCACGCAATTATGCGCCCGGCACCACGATCGCCGCCGTGTTCCCCGACGGGCCGCAACGCTACTTCGACACCATCTACAACGACGACTACTGCCGCCAGCACAGCCTGCTCACCGACACGCCACCCGAACCCCCCGAGCAGATCGGCGCGCCCACCGACACCGTCGTGCAACGCTGGACGCGCTGCACCACCGTGGCCGACCCCACGGCGTCGGCTCCCGCGGCTGCAAACGACAGGCCGTCGACGCCGGGCCGGCACACCCGGTCGCACCCCCTCTCCGCCTAGAACACCCGCGGCTGGCATGAGCTGGCGACCGCAAGGCCGACGACCGCCACTGGCCGCACCGACGATCACGACATCAACAGATTGGACTTTAAAGTGACGAATCCTGCAGCAAGCCAGCCGGTCCAGCACATCGCCTCCCGCGAGGGAGTGGCGTTGCCGGTGCTGACCCGCAGCGATCTCGCCGACATCCCGTTGTGCCCGCGCGACGTCATCGAGGCGGTCCGCGGGGCCTATCTCAGGGTCGCGCAGGGCTCGTCAGTGGCGCCGGCGAAAATCATGATGCGCTCCCCGCACCGCGACTCCGCCGCCTACGCCATGCCCGGCTACGACGGCGGGCTGCAGGTGACGGCGTTCAAGGACTATTACATGCAAAACGATGACGGGAAAAAGGAATACATCACCATCGTCTTATACGACGACCGGTCCGGAACGCCGATCGCGTTCATGGACTGCACGCGGGTCACGACGCTGCGCACCGCCGCCAGCACCGCGCTAATCGCCGGTTCGTGCGCCCGCGAGGGGGCGCGCACCGCGATGGTCAGCGGCTCGGGCGCTCAAGCTCGCGAGACATTCCCGTTCCTGCTGGCGGCGCTGCCTGATCTGGACCGGTTACTGTTGTTCGCCACCCACGCCGACGGGATCGCCTCGGTGGTCGCCTATGTGCGCGAGCAGCACCCCGGCCGCGACATCGAGGTGGTGAGCGACCCCGAACATGCCGCGGGTGAATCCGACATCCTGGTGGCGACGTCGGCGGGGCCGGCCACCGCCGTCAAACTGCGGACCAGCTGGCTCAAACCGGGCTCGCTGTTCATCTCGGTGAACGGAACCGGGGTCCATCCCTCGTCGCTACGCGACGCTGACTACGCGGTGGCGACCAGCGCTGGTCAGCTGGCGGTCACCGGTCGGCGCTTCGTCAGCGACGACGGCGCGTTAATTCTGGATGCCGAGCTGCCGCAGATCTTGGCGGGGACCGCGCCGGGCCGCCGCGAGGAATCCGATCGGGTGTTCGTGTTCAACAGCGGCATGGCGATCACCGACATCCCGGTAGCCCATGCGCTGGCCACCCAGGCCATCGCCCGTGGGCTCGGGCAGGAGATCCACTTGTGGAGCTGACCCGCCACACGGTGTCCTTACCGGCGTTTGAGCCGCAGTGGTGTCGTGGACTGCGAGCCGACCCCCACTTGCTGGGCGACATCCACCACGCGGTGGGCGGGCCGTTCCACGTGCTCTACCCGCCGCGTTTCGCCCGGAACCTGCGCGCCTTCACCGGAGTGATCGCTGCCGCCGGAATCTCCGGTCAGGTGTATTTCGCCAAGAAAGCCAACAAAGCGCTGTGCTGGCTGCGCGAATGCGCGCAGGAAGGTGCCGGTGTCGACGTCGCCAGCGTCCCCGAACTCACTGGAGCGCTCGGCCACGGTGTGCGCGGCGCCGATATCGTGGTCACCGGCCCCGCCAAGAGCGATGAACTGTTATGGTTGGCGGCCCGCCATGGCGCGTTGGTCGCCGTGGACGCCCTCGACGAGCTCGACCGGGTGATCGCGCTCGGGCGCGCCGGGTTGCCTGCGCGGATCCTGCTGCGGGTGTGCCCGGACGTCAATCCCGACAGCCGATTCGGCCTGTCCCTCGCGGAGCTGCACACCGCAGTGATCAACTGCCGTGACGCGAGTCCTCGAGTGCTGATGCAAGGATTTTCCTTCCACCTCAACGGATACGAGGTTGCGCCGCGAGCCCGGCTTGCCGACCAGCTGATTGATCTTCTGCTCGAATGCCGCACGTTGGGCCTGCCCGCCACATCGTTGTCCATCGGTGGGGGGTTCGCCGTCAGCTACCTTGACGCTACGACCTGGACCCGGTTTCAGCACGAGCACCGCGACACAGATTTCCACACCGGTAAAACCTTCACCCACTTCTACCCCTACCACCAGTCGGTCACCGGGGCCGACATGCTGGCGGCGATCCTTGCCAGCCCCACCGCGTCGGGGCATAAGGCCCTGGGTGACAAACTCGCCCAGACACGGACCACGCTGTTGATCGAACCCGGCCGCGCACTGCTCGACGGAGCCGGCGTGACCGTCTTTCCCGTCCAGGGCTTCAGGCGGCGCGGCGACTACGGCATCACCACCGTCGCCGGACTGAGCATGAGCCTGTCCGAGCAGTGGAAGTCCAGCGAATTCCTGCCCGACCCCGCGCTGTGGCCGGACCACGACTCAACCACACCCGTTGAGGTCCGCAGCTGCGTTGCCGGCGCCAGCTGTCTGGAATACGACATGATCAGCTGGCGCAAAATCAATTTCACGCGCGAACCACGGCCCGGCGATCTGCTGATCTACCCCAACACCGCGGGCTATCAGATGGATAAGAACGAATCGGCCTTCCATGACGTGCCGCTACCTCCGAAAATTGTGCTCACCGACGCCGCCAGCCGGTTTCGGTGGCGCCTCGACCGCAGCAGCCCACACCCGTGAGCCACGGCCGCCGCACAGACCACCGGCGCGCGTCCCAGCTGGCCGGCAGCAGCCGACAACTGATCGCCCTGGCCGCCCCCATCGCCGGTGTCCAGTTCGCCCAGGTCGCATTGACCACCACCGACATGGCGATCATGGGCCTCATTGGGGTGCAGGCCATCGCCGCGGGCGGGCTGGCGGCGGTGCTGTACAACCTTTTCCGCACGATGTGCGTTGGGGTGGTGACCGCGGTGGGCAACCTCGTCGCCGGCGCAGCCGGTCGCGGCGAAACACGCTCGGCCTCCGATAGCCCCGACGCAGTCGCGGGTGAGGAGATCCGGGCAACGACCCGCTCGGGGTGTCTGCTGGCCACCGTGACCGCCGCCCTGCTGGCCGCCGTGTTGATCGCCGCGAGCTACGTGTTACCTCTGGTCGGGGTCGACGCAGAGGTGATGGCGCGCGCGCGACCGATGATCATCACCCTTGCCCCTGGCCTGGTACCGATGGTCTGGCTCAACGTACTTCGCCAATTCAGCGTCGGCATGCGCCGTCCCGGGCCTCTGCTCACGGTGTCCATCGCCTCGATCGCGCTGAACGCGGCCCTCGATTTCGCGTTCGTCTACGGGCTGTTCGGTGCGCCGAAGCTCGGTTTGGCCGGTGTCGGGCTGGCCACCACGATGGTGCAAATCCTCACCGCCGCCGCCTTCTACACCGTCGTGCGCCGCGATACGCGGCTGGCGCCGTATCTGTCGGTGAACCTATGGCACGCTGATTCCGCGACCGTGCGCCAGATCCTGCGCCTGGGCTGGCCGATCTCGGTGACCTACGGCTCTGAGGCCGGCATCACCTCACTGGCGGCGGTCATCATGGGCGCGTTCGGGCCGGTCGCCCTGGCGGCCCACAATGTGGTGACCCAACTAACCCGCATCGCTTTTCAGGTCAGCATCGGCCTGTCGCACGGGTCGTCGATTCTCGTCAGCCGCGCGATCGGTCGACATGACATCCGCGACGCGCACCGTATTGCCACCGCAGCGATCGCCTTGGGCGCGGCCACCACCGCGCTGCTGGGGCTGATTTATGTGGCCGTACCGAGCTGGGTGTTGCGCCCATTCCTTGGGCCGGCCGACGCCACCACGATGTCGGTGGCCAGGATTTTCCTGCTCTTTGCCATCCTGCAGCAACTGGTGGATTTCACGCAGAACATCGCCGTGGGTCTGCTGCGTGGAGTCGGCAACACCCGCTACAGCTTGCGGGCAACATCCATCGGCTACTGGGCGGTGGGCCTACCGGCCATGCTCCTGTTCGCCTACCCCGCGCACCTCCGCGGACCGGGCATCTGGCTGGGGCTCAGCGCCGGCTTCGCCACCACCGCCGTCCTGCTGTGGCGACGCTTCCGCCGCGACCTGGCCGCCGCAGCTGATAACAGCCCCTAAACCTGATCCGCGGCCGTGCGCCGCGACCCTGTTGTTGGGTCCGCCGATCCCAGCTAGCGACCACGACGCGACCCTTCCCCGGTCCATTTACCCATCCTCAAACCCTAGGTACGTATACCCTACGGGGGTATAGTATCTGGTGTGGAGGCGATGCCCAACGACGAAGCCGATCCGCGACGCGGAAGCCTTGTCCGCGCCCACGCCAACGGCGTACTGCCGCGCCGCATCGACGTCACAACCGCTAATCCATCGACAGAATGAGGACGATCATGAGTCCCACCAGAAAAGCCGCCGCCGGCGGTCTCGTCGCCACCGGCGTCGGCCTGATCACCGTATTCAGCGCCGCTGCGGCTCAGGCGCAAACGGCGCCACCACCACCTGCGGCGCACAGCGTCATCTGCCCGAGCGACCTCGAAGTGCACTACCTTCCAGACCCGTTGGACACCAACGCCTACTTCGTCTGCCGGGACGGAGTGCAGACCCAGCACATCGCGTGGCCCACCGATCGCGAAACTGGTCTTCACGACGCCACCGAGGTGCGCACCACAAAGTAACCACCACATGGCGTGATGTCAGGCGCCGCAGCGCAATTGGTGCCCCTGGTGGGACATGTTGCCGGTGACCGCAGTCTTTGACTGTCATGGAGCCGCCGCAGGGACGGGTCGCCGCCCCGCTGTCGTGACTAGGAGCGAACGAGGCGGGCGATCGCTGCTGAGGCCTCGGCGAGTTTCGCCTGCGCGTCCTGTTCGGCGTCGCCGACCGCCTCAGTGAGACAGTGCCCGAGGTGATCATCGAGGAGAGTCAGCGCCACCGACCGCAGGGCACTGCTCACGGCGTTGATCTGGGTGAGGACGTCGATGCAGTACTTATCCTCGTCGATCATTTTCGCGATCCCGCGCACTTGGCCCTCGACACGGTTGAGCCGCGCGGCATAGTTGCTCTTGCCGCCTGTGTAGCCCGGTGCGCTCGCCATGGGGCGAGTCTAGCTGAGGATACCCCGGCTGGGTATGCGTGAGCGCGCCGCCGAATCCGCTGCCGCGCTGCCCGCGCCATACGCGGTTCGCGCCGGCCAGCGTGCTCACGATCGCGGCCGTCTGCGGCCCGAGTCGCCCGCGTGCACAGGTCGCTCCCTCGTTGACTCGATACCCCATGGGGGTATAGGTTGGTCGCGCTGGTGACAGCGAACACGGCGAAGGAAGGGTGATCCAGGTGGGTGCGATCGGGCATGCGTTGGTGCTGGCGGGCGCGATGACATGGGAGATCCTGTGGGCGCTGATCCTGGGTTTCGGGCTGTCGGCGGTGGTGCAGGCCGCGGTGCGGCGCTCGACGATCGTGGCGTTGCTCGGCGATGACCGACCGCGCACCCTCGCGGTCGCCACAGTGCTCGGCGCGGCATCCTCGTCGTGCTCATATGCCGCGGTCGCGTTGGCCCGATCGCTGTTCCGCAAAGGCGCGAACTTCACCGCTGCCATGGCTTTTGAGATCGGGTCCACCAATCTCGTTGTCGAACTGGGCATCATCATGGCGTTGCTGATGGGCTGGCAGTTCACCGCCGCCGAATTCGTCGGCGGGCCATTGATGATTGTCGTTCTCGCGGTGCTGTTCCGGCTGTGTGTGCGCTCCCGATTGATCGACGCCGCCGCCAAGCAGGCCGGCCTCGGGCTCGCCGGTTCGATGGAAGGCCACGCCGCGATGGACATGTCGGTCGCGGGCCCGGACACGGTGTGGCGCCGCATCGGTTCCAGGCAAGGTTTCACCGCGATTTCGCATATTTTCGTGATGGAATGGGCTGCGATCGTGCGCGACCTCGTGCTGGGGTTGTTGATCGCCGGCGCCATTGCAGCATGGGTGCCTGAATCCTTTTGGCAGAGCTTCTTTTTCACCCAACATCCGGTGATCTCCGCGCTGTGGGGGCCGATCGTGGGCCCGTTGGTCGCCATCGCGTCGTTTGTATGCTCGATCGGCAACGTGCCGCTGGCGGCGGTGCTGTGGAACGGTGGCATCAGCTTCGGCGGGGTCATCGCGTTCGTGTTCGCCGACCTTCTGATCTTGCCGATCTTGAATATTTACCGCAAATACTACGGTGCGAAAATGATGTTCACCTTGCTCGGCACCTTCTACGTCGCGATGGTGGCCGCCGGATATCTGGTCGAATTGCTCTTCGGTGCAACGGGTCTCATCCCGACCCAACGTCATGCGAGCGTGATGGGCGCCGGCATCTCGTGGAACTACACCACCTGGCTGAATATCATCTTCCTGCTGATCGCCGCCGCGCTGGTGGCCCGCTTTCTCACCTCCGGCGGAGTGTCGATGCTTCGGATGATGGGCGGTTCACCCGATTCCGCTGACCAGCACCACCATCACGACGGTCCCAACGGCGGGCACCTTCACGGCGGGTGCACACCCGCACCTGATGAGCCGTCGGCAAGCCGACCGGCATGCGGCGATGATGAGACCAGACCGAACACCGATCAACGATGACTCCCCAGCGACCTGTCCCGGTGTCGACCGCGACCGAATCATCTTCATTATCAACGGTGTTGAGCCGGCGAGCATTCGTGACCGCCACGATCGCCGCGGGGATGACGCTGGCGGGCTGTCACCGGTCCCCCGCCCCGAACGCCGGCCTCGCCGCCGCGATCAACGCAGCCGAGGCCGCACGTCCCCGCAGCGGGCGGACGGTCACCGCATCGTTGACGCCGCAGCCGGCGACCATCGACCTGGGCGGCCCGACCGTGCGCACGCTGGCCTACGGCGCCAGCGTGCCCGGGCCGGTGATCCGCGCCAATGTCGGCGATGAACTCGCCGTCACGGTCGCCAACCGGCTCGATCGCTCGACCTCGGTGCACTGGCACGGGATCACCCTGCGCAATGACATGGACGGCGCCGCGCCGGCCACACCGGACATCGGCGCGGGCCGCGATTTCACCTACCAATTCTCGGTCGCCCATTCCGGCACTTACTGGGCGCATCCGCACACCGGTCTGGACACCGACTACGGCCTGTACCTGCCGGTGATTGTCGACGACCCGGCCGATCCATCACGCTATGACGCCGAATGGATCGTTGTCGTCGACGACTGGTCCGACGGGGTCGCCAGGTCCCCGAAACAGATCTTCGACGACTTGCGCCGCTCACCGCCGGACCCCAACGGCGACATGCCCGGCATGGGAGGGATGCCCGGCCCGCGGGCATCCCGCGCCAGCGCCCTGCTCGGCGGTGACGCCGGCGACGTCAGCTACCCGTTGTATCTGATCAATGGTCGTATCCCGGCTTCGCCGAGCACGTTTGGCGCCAAACCGGGTCAGCGGATTCGGCTGCGGATCATCAACGCCGGTGCCGACACCGCCTTCCGGGTCGCGTTGGCGGGCCACCCAATGACCGTGACCCACACCGACGGCTACCCCGTGGAACCGGCCGTCGTCGACGCGTTGCTGGTCGGCATGGGTGAACGCTACGACGCGGTGGTGACCGCCGGTGACGGCGTCTTTCCGTTGGTGGCACTGGCAGAGGGAAAAAACGCCCTGGCCCGGGCGATCCTGTCCACCGGCGCCGGTGACGCACCCGACCCCAGTTATCAGCCACCCGAATTGCAGGCCCGGGTGGGCACGATCGATATGTTCACCGCGACCCCGGACGTCGATCTTGGATCGGCCAAACCCGACACGCGACTGTCCGCCAATCTGGGTGGTTCAATGACCAACTACGTCTGGACCATCAACGGTCAGCCCTACCCCCAGAGCCGGCCGCTGGCCGTCGGCCAAGGGCAGCGAGTGGCGCTGACATTCGTCAACGACGGCGCCCGGATGTGGCACCCGATGCACCTGCACGGCCACACCTTCCAGGTGATCAAACCCGACGGCAGTCGCGGGGCCCGTAAAGACACCGTCATTGTGCTTCCCAGTCAGAAAGTGACCGTCGAGCTGCTCGCCGATAACCCCGGCGTGTGGATGCTGCACTGCCACAACACCTATCACCAGGAGGCCGGCATGATGACCCGCCTCGACTACACCACCTGACGGTCGAGGGCAGCAGCAGCAGATAGATTTCGGGAATTACCCAACGGAGGTTAACTCCGCTCGCCTGTATGCCGGTGCTGGCGCCGGACCGATGCTGGCCGCGAGTCAAGCCTGGGACGCCCTGGCCGGCGGACTTCATGCGATCGCCGATTCGTATCTTCGATGGTTTCCGGGTTGACGTCTGGTCCGTGGATGGGTCCGGCGTCGGTGTCGATGGCTTGCGCGGCCGCCCCGTATGTGAGTTGGCTGCGGGCTGTCGCCGCTCAGGCCGAAGAGACCGGCGCCCAGGCGAAGTCGGCGGCCGCGGCCTACCAGGCGGCCTTCGTGGCCACGGTTCCGCCGGCGATGGTCGCAGAGAACCGAAGCCTGTTCGCGACGCTCGTCGCGACCAACCTGTTCGGCCGCAACAGCCAAGCCATCGCCGCGAATGAAGCGCAATACTCGCAGATGTGGGCGCAAGATGCCGCGGCCATGTACGGCTACGCGGCGTCCTCGGCCACCGCGACCCAGTTGCCGACTTTCGTTCCGCCACCACACAACACCAATCCGATAGGCGCGGCCGGCCAATCGGCTGCGGTCGACCTTGGCGCCGCCTCCGCCGCGGGCAACGTGCAAAGCACAATTCAGCAGGCTTTCACGGCCGTGCCGTCCGCGCTGCAGGGCGCCGCCGCGGCGCCGGTAGCCGCGGTCGACCCGCTAACCACCATCAGTAATCTCATCGCCGTGTTCGCCGATCTGCCGGCTGCTATCGCAACATTCACCGCCGACATTCCTCTCGGTAGCCTCGCGCTTGTCGCACTCCCCTTCGGCATGGTCGGCGCGCTGAATGGTAGTCATACCGACCGGATCGTCAGTGGGTGGAACGGCGAACAGGCCTGGCCGGGCGAGGGTCCGGCTCCGGTCAAGCCGTTCCCTGCCCCGCTGCTCAACCTGCCGAAGGGCACCGTGCCGACCAGATTGTCCGCGGGCCTTGCCGACGCACACCACATCGGCGGGCTGTCGGTTCCGCCGAGCTGGACGATCGCCACACCGGCGGTCAAGCCTTCCGCGGTGACACTTTCCGTGCTGCCAGCGATCGGCGCCGCGGAGTCGATCTCGGGCGCATCGGGAACGACGCTGAGTCAAATGGCGCTGGCAGGAATGGCCGGGCGCGCGACGGCCGGGTGCGTCGGCATCGGCGGCGTGATGGCCCGGCCCAGGGACTCGCTAGACGTGTTCGAACGCAAGACAATTGATGATGCCACTAAGACCACGCCGCGGAAGGTGGTCACCGGTGTCGCGGCCGAGCTGCGCGAGTTCACCAAGCTTCGCGACGAAGGGATTCTGACCGACGAGGAATACAGCGAGCAGAAGAACCGCCTGCTGGGTCGCTGAAACGCACACCGGCTTTTGGGGGTACGCCCAATGAGCCGCGTGACAAGGATAACGGGATTGCGCAGCAATGGAATTCGGTTTATGTCAGCCGGATCCCGACTTCGGCCGAATGTGTTCCGGTTCGGCGTCGTCGCCGATGGTTGCCGCGGCGCAAGCCGGGGCGGCACTTGCTGACGAGCTGTACAGCGCGGCAGGCGGCTACCAATCCGTGGTTTCGGAACTGGCATCCGGTGACTGGTTCGGCCCCAGCAGAACACCGACTCTGGCTCGTCGGTCGGCCCGCCCGCCGCCGACCCACTCTCCACCCTGGCCAGCTCATCGCGATCTTTCTATGCGGCAAGACAGTGCCGTGATTCCCGGTGATGTGCCATACGTCATGATGGGTTCGATGACCTTCCAGCACCGTAAATCTGTAAGTGATTTGCTGCGTGTTGGTATCGCCGGGCTCGACGACCGCTGTGGCGGAGCAGGTGAAGCCATCGGCCTTCACCTTTCGGTGCACCGCGGCCGCCCCGTCCACGTAGGCGAGCGCGGCGAACACGTCAGGCGGCAGGAGGGTGAAACATCGGTGAGGCTGCCGCCGGACTGTGCCCTCGGCCGCCAGGCCGGTCGATTACGACGCCGCCCCTTGCGCACTACGGACCGTGATGACCGGTGCCGCGGCCGCGGCCGCGATCAGCAGCTCGTAATGTGCTCGCATCTTCGCCGCGCCGCGCGCCGACGGCCGGATGAGCGAACAGGGATACGCTAGGCATGGAAGCAGTGCTGCAGGCCTGATCACTCAGTAGCTCATGTGGCGATACGTCGCGTCGTTGCGGGTAGCCGCCGCCGGAGTTTTTTGAAGCTTTTTGCTCAAGCTCCGGGCGTGCGAGAACTGCACCGCGACAACGCTTATCGCCGGGAAGCGTGTTTGTGAACCTGCCTTAAGCACGCCGGCCGACGATCAGGGCCGCAGTTATCAGCTCTGATCGCCGGCCGACGGTGCGGGCCAGAATCAGATGCCCTCTATAGAGATGCCTCGATGGTTTGCATGGTGGCGATCTCTTGCTGCTGACTGTTGACGATGGAGCGCGCCAATGTCACGGCTGGCGCGTCGTGACCGGAGCGGATTTCCACCTGGGCGGCGTCGATGGCGCCCCGGTGGTGCTTGATCATCTGGGTCAGGAACAGCTTGCCGGCGGCGGGGCCGTCGGCGTTGCGTAAGGCGCCCATGTCGGCGTCGGACATCATGCCGTTCATGCCGCTGTGGTTCGGCATTCCCGGCATCGCGTCTCCCGGTGTCCCGTGTGCCGGCGCGAGCGGTTGCCCCCATTGGCGCAGCCAGGTCTGCATCGTCTGGATTTCGGGTCCTTGCGCGGCTTTGATCTGGTGGGCCAGTTGCGTGACGCGCGGGTCGATGCCGGGTTTGCCGAGGATGATGTCGCTCATCTGGATGGCTTGTTGGTGGTGGGGAATCATCTGCTGGGCGAAGGTGACGTCCGCGGCGTTGTGGGTCTGCCCGCTCGCCGGCGAACTCGATGCCCCCGCGGGGGCTGTGGCGGAGCCGGTCGGGCTGGGCTGATGGGGCGCGTTGCCACATGCCGTCAAGGCCAGCAGGGTTGCGAACGCTGCCAGCACGAAAAGTGGGGATCGTTGGGTCATGAGCGTGGTGTCTCCTCGGTTAATCGGTGATTGTGCAGTCGTGCGACGTGGGCGGTCCAAGACATCGGGGCCCTCGTGCTCACGGTGCGCGGCACTCCAGCGATGTCCGGGGCGTTCGCCCGGCACACCCCGGCGAGGGGCGTCCGGCGCGTGGACCGTGCGGACGGCGCGCCGCGGTGGGTTGACGCCTCACCTCCGCGTCCACAACCTCGGTCTACGGCACCGACGCCGCTTGCGCGGGCCTGCGGCGCCAAGGCTGTGCGCCACCGGGCCGCAGGCCTCGACGCGATCCAGAAGCGCGAGCCAGGCGGGGATGACGCGAAGGTCGTCGACGACGTCGCGGCAGCGGCGACACCTTCTGAGGTGTGCCTCGTAGTCACGCTCATCGTCTGCCGAGAGTGCGCCGAGCACGTACGCGGCGTCCCACGTCGCGTACGGGTCGCGGTCGCAGCGACGGGTCACGGCGTGCCTCGGGCGATCGCGCCACGCACACGGCGTCCCGGTGTGTCTTCGTGAGGCTGCCGCGCGCTCAGAAGTCGTTGTTCGGCGGCGCCGGTTGGTGGTGTGCTGGGCTGTCGCCGCGGCCGGGTCGGGTGATGGCCATATCCTCATCGGGGTCTTCTCTCCTGGGGGTGACGCTGCGCTAAACCGGTGCGCAGCAACGTTTGTGGTGGTGTTATCCGGCGGCCGGGGACCGCGGAACGACGCTGGGACGGGTATCGAATCGCGGTGTTGCGCTGGCCGGGCTGGGGTCGGTGCGCCCAGCGCCCGCTGCCAGCGGCACCGGGCCGAGCATGCTTGCCGGCGCGGCGGGCCCCACCGGCGAGGAGACGCTCGGGGTGGGCGCCGTCAGCGACCCGGCGGGACTGATCGGCGCCGCACCGGTGGCCCAGGTTTGTGGCACCGACAGCGGGCCGATCGTGCCGGCCCGACCCACCGCGGCCGACGCCGCGGCCTGGGTTCCCCCAGAGCCCAGCCCGGCAAGACTTGTCGAGCCCGCCGCGCCGGTTGCCGGCGCGAGCCCACCGGCGGCGGCGGGCAACGCGGCGGCGGCTGCCGTGCTGGCTGCTGGGAACAAATTCTTGAGCTGGTTGGCGTTGGACAGTCCCGCACTGGTGATCCATCCCAGCGAACTGGTCGCCGACATCACCGGCTGCAGCGTGGTGAGCGAGTCGAGTCCCGACGTCGTTACTGTCGAGGTGGGCGCCGCCAGGGTTTGCAGGGTCTGCGGTGTCGTAGCGGTCAGCTCGGCCAGCGCCGTCTGCGCGCTCGTCGCGGCCGGGGTGCCCGTGGCGTGGCCGACTGCAGCGGCCTGGTAGACCAAACCGACCGGGTTCGTGGTGTGTTGCGGCACAGCGAATGTCGGCAATGTCGCCGCGCTCGCCGAGTTGGCGGCGTAGCTGTACATCGCCGTGGCGTCCTGGGCCCACATGGCGTCGTAGAGGGCTTCGGTGACCGCGATCGCCGGGGTGTTTTGCCCCAACACATTGGTCGCGATCAGCGCCATCAGGGTGCTGCGGTTGGCCGCGATCACCGGTGGAGGCACGGTCATCGCGAACGCGGTCTCATAAGCGGTCACCGCCATCCGCGCTTGGACGGCGGTCTGTTCGGCTTGGCCAGCGACGGTCGTCATCCACAGCACGTTCGGTGTCGCCGCGGCCGCCATCGCCGCCGACGCCGCACCCAGCCACGGCCCGCCGGTCAGCCCGGAAATCACCGCTTGGTAGGACGCTGCGGTGGAATACAGGTCCTCGGCCAGACCGTCCCAGGTCGCGGCGGCGGCCAGCATCGGTCCCGCGCCGGGGCCGGCGTACATGCTGGCTGAATTGATCTCCGGCGGTAAAGCAGCGAAATCCATTGTGTCACCTTGGCTTAACTGACAGTAAGAGGGTGGGGGTCACCGACGGCGGTACGCGCGTAGCGTGGTCTCGCGGGGTCAGCACGTTCGTCATGGGCGGTCACTGCGTCCTTGCTGACCCAGGGCGGCGGTGCGGGTGCGGCCGTGGCTCACCGCGCAGGTCGGGTCTGCTTCGGCGGCGCCGCCGCCATGCGGGCAGCCGGTGCGCGCAAAAAGTGTGCTCGCGCTGCGGCCGGTGACTGCGGCACCACGGTGGTGGCGGTGGTACCGCGACGACGGTGAGACGAAAGCCCGGCGGTCAGCCGGTCAGCGGCGCGAGATACCGAGCCGAGTCAACAGGTCTCGGCCGGCGAGGACAAAGCGTGGCGCCCTGGGCGGCCCACGGCCAGCGGGCACCACGCGAGGGGCCCACACACCTGCGGCGACGCCCAGCGCGACCACCAGGCCGAGGCCGGCCGGGTTGACGGCCTGTCCCGTTGCCGCGGTGGTGGCCAGCAACTTCGAGCATCGGGGTGCCAATCCTTGATCCGCGGACGCGTCGTGGGCGTAGATGCTGCCGTGGGTGGGCTGCGCCGGTGCCGCCGAGGCCTGCGGCGCGCCGAACGGCAGACTCGCCAGATGCATCCACCCGCAGCCCAGAGCGACCAACACCAGACACACCGCCAGCGCTGTCGCGCACGCGGTCCGCACAGTCGCCGATCTGCCGGCGTGGCCGGGTCCTCTGATGCCTCGATAGTACCCAGATATGGGGGGTATGCGGAAGGCGGTGGCGGCGCCCCCGCGCTGCCCGGGTCCGAACCGCTGGAGCTTTTTACGGTGATCAGCGCAGCTGAAGCCGTTATGAGTCCTTGCGCTGAACAGCGTGGCCGACTTCCCGACTCGCGGTCGCGTGATACCCGTACCGTCTACGGGTATGGCGGTCTGCGGATCAGTCATGTCGTCACAGCACCGCGGTGTGCCGGGCGGGTCGTTCGCGCCGAGCCGTTGCCGGGCCCCGCGGCGAGGGAACATCCGCATTCGCCTCGGCGGACCGGACCCCGCGGGGGCCGCGCAACGGCGCGCCCGGGGTGCGGCCGCGTTGCCAGCAGACTCGCGACCGGTGCGCAGGCCCGCCCCGCCGGCCGCCTGATCCCGGCGGGCGACGACAGCACCGGTTCGCCGGCGGCGGGCTCGCCGTGCGCGCCGCCGGGCTGGTGGGCGCGATTGAGGCGCCACAGCGCGAATGCGGCGCCGGCGCCGATCAGCGTCAGCCCGCCCCATACCAGCGCGCCGGCACCGACTCGTAGTGCCACACCGAAGGCGGTTCCGGTGGCGAGGTTGCCGATCAGGATTCCCGCACCGACGATGGTGTTGTAGAACCCGTAGTGAGTGCCCACCCGCCGGTTTCCGGCCAGGGCGATGACGGTGTCCATCTCGAAGGGGAACACCGCCGCCGAGCCGATCGCGAGCAGAGCCGCCGAGATCAGCAGGGCGGCCACCGCGACCGGCGTCCCGAAGCGCTGGCCGTCGGGGACGGCGGCCAGCGGCAAAAACGAGGCCGCCACCATGGCCACCCCGGCGGTCAGACTGCGCCGGGGTCCCCAGCGGTCGGCGAACCAGCCGGTGATGCGTAACTGTCCGGCGACCGCGATCAGACCTGAGACGGCGAACATGGTTGCCACCAAACGGGTTTGAGCGCCCGGGGCCAGCACCGCGGCCTGTAGCGGCAGAGCCAGATACACCTGGAAGGTCAACACATACGTGCCGATCATCGCGGCTGCGAACAACACGAACGACCGGTTACCCAGAACGATCCGCCAGTCCTGGACAACCGAGGTTGTGTCCGGTTCCGGCTCGCGTTCACGCTGGGGCAGCGCCGCGAGCTGCGCGGCGGTCAGGACGGCGAACACCGCCGCCGCGGCGGCGGCGGTGACCCGAAAGTCGATGGCCACCAGCATCATTCCGACCAGTGGGCCCAGCAGGATCCCGGCTTGGTAGAAAATGTTGAACATGGCGAACGCCTCGACACGGCGCTCACCGGCCTCGGCGGCCAAATAGGCCCGCACCGCCGGGTTGAACAATGCGCCGGCGAACCCGGTGGCCGCGGCGGCGATCACAATCGCCGGTAGGGAGTGGGCCACGACCAGCATCGCGAACGCGCCGGTGCGCAGCACGCAGCCGGCCACGATCAGCGGCTTGTAGCCGATCCGGTCGGCCAGGGTTCCGCCCACAATGAACATGCCCTGCTGGGAGAAGTTACGTACTCCCAGTACCAGACCGATCGCCCAGGCGGCCAGCCCGAGCGGACCCGCGAGGTACCCGGCCAGATACGGCATCAGCAGGTAGAAACCCAGGTTGATACCGAACTGGTTGACCATCAATACGTGTGCGGCGCGATCGAAGCTTCGCCACCGTGTCAGGAAGTCCCTCATGCGGCCACGTCCAAGGCGGGGTTGGTGACGGTGGTCGTTCTGGTCCAGGAGGTCACTACCTGCTGGCTGGGGTCGGTGATGACCGCCGGTTCGTCGACGGGCTGCCAATCCAGCAGCTCGTGTTGGCGGCAGTAGTCGTCGTTGTAGATGGTGTCGAAATAGCGTTGGGGCCCGTCAGGGAACACCGCCGCGATCCGGGCGTCACCGGGGTAGGTGCGCGCCGCCCAGCCCGCGACCAACGCGACCGCGCCCACGCTCCAGCCGCCGCTGGTGAACTGGCTGGCCGCCAGGGCGCGCGCCGCCCACACCGCCTCGCGGGGCGCCACCCAGTGCACTTCGTCGAAGGCCTCGTAGTCGATGTTGCGGGGATAAATGCTCGAGCCCAGTCCGCGCATCAACCGCGACGCCACCGGCTGGCCGAAAATGGTGGAGCCGACGGTGTCGACCCCGATCAGCGTCATCTGCGGGTTGAAGTGGCGCAACACCCGCGCCACCCCAGCCGAATGCCCGCCCGTGCCCACTGAGCACACCAGCACGTCGACCCGGCCGATCTGGTCCACAAGTTCCAGCGCCAACGACCGGTAGCCGTCGATGTTGTCGGGGTTGCTGTATTGATCCGGGCACCACGCCCCGGGGTGCGCGGCCAGCAATTGTGCGACGCGGTCTTTGCGGGCCTGTTGCCAGCCGCCCACCGGGTGCGGCGCGTCGACCAGCTCCACCTGCGCGCCGTAGGCGGCCAACATGTGCCGCACGATCGGCTCCATGCCGGGGTCGGTCACCACCGTGACTGGATGACCGTAGGCCTGCCCGGCCAGTGCCAGCCCCAGCCCAAAGCTGCCGCTGGTGGACTCCACGATGCGGGCCCCGGGCGCCAGTTCGCCGCGCGCGCGGGCCGCCTCGATCATGTGCATCGCCGGGCGGTCTTTCATGCTGCCGCCAGGGTTGAAGCCTTCCAACTTGGCCCAAAACCCCCGCCCGGCCGGCGCCAACGGCGCCCCAACTCGCAAAACGGGAGTGTGGCCGACCATCGCGCCCGGCCGCACATACGTGGCCGGGGCGGGCTGGCCGCAGTCGCGCGGCTGCACAACCCGCAGCGCGGAAATCGGCTTAGCACAGGTGTTGTCGAAAGATAAAACGTCGGTCATCAGAAATCGTCGCTTTCTTGGCGAGACCGCGCGTCCCCGCGCGGCACGTGACAGAGGTCAGCGATCGCCGGCCGCGGGCGTCGCCCAACGACCTGACGCTGACCAGTCAGCGACGAGACAAACAGAACCGGATCAAACGATCTTGACCGGCGAGAAGTGCGGCAGGCCCCACCGGCGGACCCCGCCCGGGCGACACCCCTGACGTCACCAACCACCCCGCCGCGGCAGCTACCCCGACGACACCCACCAGCATCAACGCGCCCAACACGGTTGATGACCGAGGTATCACAGCGGTCGTCAACCGCTCCGGATGCGGCATCGCCGAGCCTCGGTCTAGATGCGGATGACCCGGGGTGAGAGTGAACCCGCCGTGCAACGAGTCCAGCATCACGTGCGTGTGCTGTGCAACCGCCGACTCCGTATGCGCGGCGACATCGTGAGCCCCCACGGCCAGCGCCCAGCCCGCCAACCACAGCACCGCAAGCGCAGCCACCACGCGCCGGGACCGAGATGTCACACCAGCTAGATCAGACATTTCCGCCACTGATCCCACTGCGGCCCTGACGAAGCGCTGGGGCGTCGGTCGCGTGATGACCAACGAGCACTTGGCCGCGCCTCACGCGCTGACGCTCCCCGGTCGCCTGACCGGGAACAAACGCATCGAACTGGAGGGCGGACATACCGCGATCGTATACCCCCCACCCGTATATGCCAACCGGGGGAACCGCCGCAGCGGACCTGCTGACGACTAGGCAGGTCCGAAGCAATCCATTAGCGGGGCGTCATCACGCATGGTCGAGAACATCTTTCTCAGCCTGGACGAGCATCGCGCGTAGAACTGCGCCGCCGCGGTCGACGATGGCCAGTTCGTCGTAGGTAGGAGGCGACGAGAATCTGAGCGAAAGGATCAACGTCGTCAGCCAGCATGAAACGAATGTTACATCGCTTGTAGAATTTCTACACTTATTGTCATACTTGCGTGTCGAGCTCGATGCGATCGCACATTGGGGCCGATCCGCCTGGGCCAATAGTCCCGGCCGGCCGGAATCTGGCTGCGCCCAGCGCAATCGAGATTTTTAGTAGAGCTAATGTGTCCAATTGCGTGTCCACGAAGCAAGTAAACGGCCCCCGGAGTAATCTCCGAGGGCCGTTCCTACTAGTAGCGGGGACAGGATTCGAACCTGCGACCTCTGGGTTATGAGCCCAGCGAGCTACCGAGCTGCTCCACCCCGCGACGGGTGAATATCAGGTTACCGAATGCGCGCGATGCCACCAAATCGCGCTCTCACCAGTACCGGAGCTCTACTTCGCCTCGTTGTACTTGTTGATCGCGTCGTCGAGACGCTGTAGCGCGGTGCCGTAGGCGCCGAAGTCTCCCGACTTCTGCGCGTCTCGGGCCGCACTCATCGCGGTCTCGACGTCCTTGAGCGCGCCAGCCTTCGCCGGTGACAGGCTGACAGCGCCGCTGGGCGGCGGCACGGCGGCGTTGGCCGGCGGCGGCGGGTTGGCGGGCGGCACGCCCCCGGGTTGCGAACCGGCGGCCGGACCCGATTCGGTGGGCGCGGGGCCGGCTGCGGTCGCACTGGCGCCGGGCCCGAACAACCCGTTCAGCGCGTCGCCGACGGTCGGGCCGTAGCCGATCTTGTCGTTGTACATCATCGCCACCCGGATCAACCGCGGATACGACGACGCGACATCACTGGAGCCGGGCGAGGCATACACCGGCTCGACGTAGATCAGTCCACCCTGGGCGACCGGCAGCGTCAGCAGATTGCCCCACTTGATCCGGTTCTGGTTGTCCCGGCCGATCACGCCGAGGTCTTGGGACACAGCGGTATCCGTGGTGATCGCGTTGTTCGCCAGCTTCGGACCGTTGACCTGCCCCGGGATGGTCAGCACGGAGATCTTGCCGTAGGTCGACGGATCGGAGCTCGCGCTGATGTAAGCGGCCAGGTAATCGCGCTTGAACCGGTTCATCGCACTGGTCAACTGGAATGACGCCGAATCATCGCCTTTGGCAATGTTTTTCGCGACGATGTAGTACGGCGGCTGATAGCTGCTAGCAGTGGGGTTCGGGTCCAGCGGCACGTCCCAGAAATCCGATGTGGAGAAGAACGTCACCGGGTCGTTGACGTGGTACTTGGCCAGCAACATCCGCTGCACCTTGAACAGGTCTTCGGGGTAGCGCAGATGCGCGGCCAGCTCAGTGCTGATCTCGCTCTTCGGTTTCACCGTTCCCGGAAAGACTTTCATCCACGCCTGCAGCACGGGATCGTGCTCGTCCTGCTCGTAGAGCGTCACCGTGCCGTCGTAGGCGTCGACCGTGGCCTTCACCGAGTTGCGGATGTAGGACACCTGCTTGTCGGGCGCCAGCCGGTTGAACGCCACTTCGGTGGAGTCCGCGGTCGCGGACGACAGGGACGTGAGTTCGGAGTAGGGATAGTTGTCCAGCGTGGTGTAGCCGTCGATGATCCACACCAGCCGCTTGTTGACGATCGCCGGGTAGACGCTGCTGTCGGTGGTCAACCACGGCGCCACCGCCTCCACCCGCTGGGCCGGGTCCCGGTTGAACAGGATCTTGCTGTTCGATCCGATCACGTTGGAGAACAAGAAGTTTCGCTCGGCGAACTTGGCGGCGAAGACGCTCCGGGAAATGATGCCACCCAGCGGTACACCACCGGTCCCGGTGTAGGTGTAGTTCTTGGTCTCGGTGTTGGTCTCGTAGTCGTATTCCCGGTCGACACCGCTCTTGCCGACGATCGCGTAATCGGCGGGCGTACTGGCGATCACCGGCCCGTAGTAGACCCGCGGCTGATCCAGCGGTGCGGGACCGCTGGACGTCACGCTGCCGTTGGCCCCGACGACGCTGGCCAGGAACTCCGGGTAGCCGCCGTTTTGGTTGGGGTCGTTGGCAATACCGCGCACGGTGTTGGCCGGCGACGCGATGAAGCCGTTGCCGTGGGTGAAGACGGTGTGCCGGTTGATCCAGTCCCGTTGGTTGTCGATCAGGTGGTCCGGATTGAGTTCGCGGGCGGCGACCACGTAATCGCGCAGGTTGCCGTTGCGGTCTCGGTAGCGGTCGATCGACAACTGGTCGGGGAAGTAGTAGAAGTTCTTGCCCTGCTGGAACTGGGTGAACGCGGGGCTGATGATGGTGGGGTCCAGCAGCCGGATGTTGGAGGTGGTGGCCCGATCCGAGGCCACCTGCTCAGCCGTGGCCCGTCCGTCACCGCTGTAGTCGCGGTAGGTCACCACGTCCTCGGTCAGACCGTACGCCTGCCTGGTCGCAACGATGCTCCGGCTGATGTAATCGCGTTCCTTCTGCGCCGCATTGGGTTTGACGCTGAACTGCTCGATGACCAACGGCCAGGCGGCGCCGACCACCACCGACGACAGCAGCAACAACACCAATCCGATGGACGGAATGCGCAAGTCCCGCAGCACCACCGCGGAGAACACCGCCGCCGCGCAGATCAGCGCAATCGCCAGCAGGATCAGCTTGGCCGGCAGCACCGCATTGATGTCGGTGTACCCGGCTCCGGTGAACGGCTTGCCCGCGCGAGTATGCGACAGCAACTCGTAGCGGTCCAGCCAGTACGCAATAGCCTTGAGCAGCACCAGCGTTCCGACCAGGCTGATCAGCTGGATCCGGGCGGACCGACTGAGCGCACCCGTGCGCCCGGACAACCGGATGCCCCCGAAGATGTAGTGCGCCAGCAGATTCGCGACCAGAGCCAGCAGCACCGCAGCGAACAGGAAACTGAGGACCAGCCGGTAGAACGGCAGCTCGAAGGCGTAGAAGCCGAGGTCTTTGCCGAACTGCGGATCGCGGACACCGAAGCTGCTGCCGTGCAGGAAGAGCTGGATACGAACCCAGAAGGTCTGCGCGACGATTCCGGCGAGCAGCCCGATCGTGACCGGGACGCCGACCCCGATCACCCGCAGCCTCGCCAGCACCGCGGTGCGGTAGCGCGCCACCGGATCGTTGCCGTTACTCGGGACGAACACCGGCCGGGTGCGGTAGGCCAACGCCAGCCCGGCGAACACGATGCCGCCGACCAGCAGCCCGATCGTCACGAACACGATCAGCCGGGTCGCCAGCACCGTGGTGAACACCGATCGGTAGCCGAGCTCGCCGAACCAGAGCCAGTCGACATAGGCGTCGATCAGCCGGGGGCCGACCAGCAGCAGCCCGATCACGGTCAGGGCGATCGCGATGAGTGTCCGACTGCGTCGAGTCAGCTTCGGCATTCTGGCGGCGGGCCGCATCCCCACTAGCTACGCTCCCTGCTCGGTCTCGACGGCGATCCTGTCGTCGACTTTACGCATCACTTGAGATCTGCCCCGAGATCGATCGCGCGGCTCAGCAACTCGGCGGCTGTCCGCCGGTGTGGACGGTGTGCAGTGCCTCGACCGCCCCGCCGAGGTTGTCGACCTTGATCAATTGCAGGCCGGGCACCTTCCCGGAGTTCGCCTCGTAACAATTTCCGGCCGGCACCAGAAACACCGTGGCACCGGCGTCGTGGGCGGCGCTCATCTTGTGCGCGATCCCGCCGATCTTGCCGACCTCGCCGTCCGGCTTGATCGTGCCGGTGCCGGCCACGAACTTCGACCCGGCGAGATCACCGGTGGTGAGCTTGTCGATCACCGCCAGGCTGAACATCAGACCCGCGGACGGCCCGCCCACGTTGGCCAGGTTGAAATCCACCGCGAACGGCGCCCACGGCGCGTCGGTGACCGAGACACCCAGGAATCCGAAGTCACCCTTGGGGTTATGGCCCAGCGTGATCTTCGCGGACCCGGGCGGCGCGTTCTTGCGGCGGAAATCGACGGTGACCTCTTGTCCGGGTTTGGTGGTCTTCAGGTACGAGGTGAACTGCTCGACGTCAGCCACCGGCTTGCCGTCGACAGCCTGCACGGCATCGCCTGCCTGAAGTTTCCCCACCGACGGCCCGGGGTCGGGAACGGTGACGATGGTGACCGCCTTGGCGTACTTCAGGTAGCCCAGGGCGGCGAACTCGGCGTTGTGCTCGGATTCCTTGAAATCGGCGTCGTTGGCCTTGTCGACCTCGTCGCGGGATTGCCCCGGCGGGTAGACGAGGTCGCGCGGCATCAGCTGCTCCTGCCCGGACAGCCACAGCATCAGCGCCTCGGCCAGGCTGAGCTCGTCGCGCTGGGACACCGTCGTCATGTCCAGGTGGCCGGTCGTCGGGTGGGTGGTGGTCCCTTTGATCTCGACCACCTGCTTGCCGTCCACCTCGCCGAGGGTGTCGAAGGCCGGGCCGGGACCCAGCGACACGTACGGCACCGTCACCGCGGCGAGCAGCACACCGAAGACGACGATCGGGACCAGCGCCACCATCAGCGTCAGAATCCGCCTGTTCACGTCGCCAACACTAGACGGCGGCATCACCGCGTCCCGGTCCGTGACCCGCCCTCAGCGGGCAGGTTCGCTCACGGCGTGACGCCGGTGCGCGCGTCGCGCCCCGACCATGAGTACCGTTGTGGACATGGCTGACCCGCCTTTCGGCTTCTCCGCGGGAGACGACTCGGACCGCGACAAGCGCCGCGAGAACGAACCCGAGCCTGGCTCGGGCTCCGCTGATCCATTCGGACTGGGCGGCCTCGGCGCCGAATTCAACGTTGCCGACCTGGGCCAGATGTTCACCCGGCTCGGGCAGATGTTCAGTGGCGCCGGCTCCATGGGCGGGCAGTCCTCCGGCCCGGTGAATTACGAACTGGCCCGCCAGCTGGCGTCGAGCTCGATCGGGTTCGTCGCGCCGATCCCCGCCGCCACCCGCGAAGCGGTCAGCGACGCGATCCACCTCGCGGAAACCTGGCTCGACGGCGTGACCGCGCTGCCCGCGGGCACCACCAGGACCGTCGCCTGGTCACCTAACGACTGGGTGGACAACACGCTGGAAACCTGGAAGCGACTGTGCGATCCGATGGCTCAGCAGATCGCCACGGTGTGGGCGTCGGCGTTGCCCGAAGAGGCCAAGGCGATGGCCGGCCCGTTGCTGTCGATGATGTCGCAGATGGGCGGCATGGCCTTCGGCTCGCAGCTCGGCCAGGCGCTGGCCCGGCTGTCCAAGGAAGTCCTGACGTCCACCGACATCGGATTACCGTTGGGGCCCAAGGGAATCGCGGCACTACTGCCTGATGCCATCGAGTCGTTTGCCGACGGGCTCGAGCAACCGCGCAGCGAGATCGTCACGTTCCTGGCCGCCCGCGAGGCTGCCCATCACCGCTTGTTCAGCCACGTGCCCTGGTTGTCCAGCCAGCTGCTCGGCGCCGTCGAGGCCTACGCCAAGGGCATGAAGATCGACATGAACGGCATCGAAGAGCTGGCCCGCGACTTCAACCCCGCGGCGCTGAACGATCCGGCCGCGGTCGAGCAACTGCTGACCCAGGGAGTGTTCGAGCCCAAGGCCACCCCGGAGCAGACCCAGGCACTTGAACGGCTCGAGACGCTGCTGGCCCTGATCGAGGGTTGGGTGCAGACCGTGGTGAACGCCGCACTCGGCGATCGCATCCCGGGCGCGGCCGCCCTCGGCGAGACGCTGCGTCGCCGTCGTGGCACCGGCGGGCCTGCCGAGCAGACCTTCGCCACCCTGGTGGGCCTCGAACTGCGGCCCCGCAAGCTACGCGAGGCCGCGGCGCTCTGGGACCGGCTGACCCAGGCCGTCGGCGTCGACGCCCGCGACGCGGTCTGGCAGCACCCCGACCTATTGCCCGGCTCCGACGATCTCGACGACCCGGCCGGCTTCATCGACCGCGCCCTCGGCGGCGACACCAGCGGGATCGACGAAGCCATCGCCGAATTCGAGCGTCGCGCTGGCGACGACGGCGCTGTGGATAGCTGAGTTTCCCGGACCGAACCCCGTGGCACAGTGCCACGATGGCGCAGGAGCTGTTCGCGCTCGACCCGGCGCTGCCGGTGCTGCTTCGCCCCGACGGCGCCGTGCAGGTGGGCTGGAGCCCGCGACGCGCCGTCTTGATCCGGCCCCCGCGCGGCGTGACCGCGGCCGGACTGGCCGCCCTGCTGCGGGCGATGCACTCCCCGGCGTCGATGGACGACCTGCGACGCCGATCCGAAGGGCTGAGCGACGAAGAACTGGACGATCTGATGCGACGATTGGTGACGGCGGGGGTCGCCACCCGCGGCGTCCGACAGCGGTCGACTCGGTCGGCGTCGATCCGGGTGCACGGTCGCGGCCCGCTGTCCGAGCTGTTGGCCGAGGGCCTGCGATGTTCGGGCGCGCGGGTCAAACAGAGCAATCAGCCGCACGCCGCCGTCACCTCCGCCGACGCCGACCTGGTGGTGCTGTCGGACAACCTCGTCGCCGATCCGCGGCTGCTCAGGGAACTGCGCGACCAGGGGGTCGCACATCTGGCGGTCCGGGTGCGCGACGGCACCGGACTGGTCGGCCCGCTCGTGATCCCCGGGGTGACCAGCTGCCTGGACTGCGCGGACCTTCATCGCCGCGACCGAGACGCGGCGTGGCCCGCGGTGGCCGCTCAGCTGCGCGACACCGTCGGAGTGGCCGACCGGGCCACCCTGCTGGCCACCGCGGCGCTCGCGCTCAGCCAGGTCAACCGAGTCATCGGCGCGGTCCGCGGCGTGGATTCGGAGCCACCGGCGTCGCTCAGCGCCACCCTGGAGTTCGACGTCCACGCGGGATCGATCGTGGCGCGGCGATGGCCGAGGCACCCGCTGTGCTCCTGCTGACGCCGGTTGTGGGCAGATCGGTGGGGCACCCACAGATTTGTCGTGGATGATGGTTGACGTGGCAGACATCCAACGCAAGGGCGCCGCGCGCAACGCGAAGCTGGCCGGCCTCGCGGGCGGCATCGCCGGTCGTACCGCGCTCGGGTTCGGTAAGCGACTGGCCGGCAAATCTCAGGACGAAGTCAACGCCGAGCTGATGGAGAAGGCGGCCAAGCAACTCTTCAACGTGCTGGGCGAGCTCAAGGGCGGCGCGATGAAAGTCGGCCAGGCCCTGTCGGTGATGGAAGCCGCGATCCCCGAGGAGTTCGGCGAGCCGTACCGCGAGGCACTGACCAAGCTGCAGAAGGACGCGCCGCCACTGCCCGCCGACAAAGTGCACCGGGTGCTCGACTCACAGCTCGGCACCAAATGGCGCCAGCGGTTCAGCGAGTTCGACGACACCGCTGTCGCCTCGGCCAGCATCGGCCAGGTGCACAAGGGGGTGTGGTCCGACGGCCGGGTGGTCGCCGTCAAAATCCAGTACCCCGGCGCCGACGAGGCACTGCGCGCCGACCTGAAGACGCTGCGTCGCATGATCGGTGTGGTCCGACAACTAGCACCGGGCGTGGACGTCGAAGGTGTGGTCGACGAGTTGATCGAGCGCACCGAGATGGAGCTCGACTACCGCCTCGAAGCCGAGCACCAGCGCGCCTTTGCCAAGGCCTACGACGGCCACCCCGACTTCCTGGTTCCGCGCGTCGTGGCCAGCGCCCCCAAAGTCGTGATCCAGGAATGGATCGAAGGCATCCCGATGGCCGACATCATCCGCGAGGGCACCGTCGAGCAGCGTGATCTGATGGGAACCCGACTGGCCGCCTTCATCTTCGACTCCCCGCGCCGGATCGAGATGATCCACGGCGACGCCCACCCGGGCAACTTCATGTTGATGCCCGACGGAAAGATGGGCGTCATCGACTTCGGTGCTGTCGCACCACTTCCGGGCGGCTTTCCGGTCGAGCTCGGGGCGACGATCCGGCTGGCCCGCGACAAGAACTACGACGAGGTGTTGCCGACGATGGAGCGGGCCGGCTTCATCCAAAAGGGTCAGCAGGTGTCGGTTCGCGAGATCGACGAGATGCTGCGCCAGTACGTCGAACCGGTCGAGGTCGAAGTCTTCCACTACACCCGTAAGTGGTTGCAGCGCATGACATATCGTCAGCTCGACCGGGCCGGCGCACAGATCAAGACGGCGCGGCAGATGGATTTGCCGCCCAAGCTGGCGATCCCGATGCGGGTGCTCGCCACGTCGATGGCGATCATGTGTCAGCTGGACGCCCACGTGCCGACCCAGAAGCTGTCCTACGAGTTGGTGCCCGGCTTCGCAGATCCCGACAAGGCCGCCGTCTAACGGCTTTCGCGCCTAGGCGGCGATTTTGCGAGGGCGTCCGCGCGGCCGTTTGCGGCTCACGACCGAGCCACGGTCGAGGATCTCGCCGCCCCACACTCCCCACGGTTCAGCGCGGTCCAGCGCATCGGCCAGGCATGACCGCCGGATCGGGCAGTCGATGCACAACTCCTTGGCGCGCTCCAGATCGGATGGACTGTCAGCGAACCACAGATCGGGATCGCTGACGTGGCAGGGCAACTCAGCTTGCTGATCGTCGGGATCGAGTTCCGCGGTCATATCGTGCACACCTGCTTTCTGGTCTGATGGATTCCGGACCAGTGGCGGGGTGCTCAACCAAAGAAATTGGCCACGGATCCTGGTGACTTCGGGTCCGTGGCCTGCTGGCTAGCTTGGGGGCAACCTAGATGGGTCGTGCCCCAAACCACGGACGCTGGGTCTTGGCGGCGGCAATGCGCTTGTGCGTAGCCGCCGAAATGGCGGCATGGGCTGCATGGCGGGAGCCAGCGACGCCGGCCGGGTGTACGTCGAATACGTTCACGGTGATCATCGGGCTCCCTCCCTTCATCAGGACACGCAAGATTGCGCTTCGAGGCTAGATGCTACCAGCGGGACCCGGCAAGCGATTTTCTGAGCTGGGCTTATGCGGCGACCCGCCCCGTTTCAGGACCGGCTGCGGACCAGCTCGAGAACGTCGGGGCCGAACTGCTCGAGCTTGCGGGCGCCGATGCCCGGGATCGCCACGAGCGCGGCGTCGTCGGTGGGCAACAGCTCGGCGATCGCGATCAGGGTGTTGTCGGTGAACACCACGTAAGCCGGGACGTTCATCTCCTTGGCGGTCCGCAGTCGCCAGTCCTTGAGCTCGAGCAGTAGCTCGTCATCGATGTCGGCGGCGCAGGTTTCGCAGCGGCGCAGCATGATCGCCGCCGGAGTGGTCAGCGGGTTGTTGCAGATCCGGCAGCGCGACGCCGGCGCACTCTTGCGCCGCGGCTTGTTCGGCGTGGGGTCGACCTGCGTCTGCGGCGACAATCCGTTCAGGAAGCGCGACGACTTGCGCCCCTGCCGTCCGCCCGGGTTGCGGGCCAGCGCCCAGCTGATCGCCAAATGCACTCGGGCCCTGGTGATTCCGACGTAGAGCAGACGGCGCTCCTCCTCCACGGCCTCGCTCTCGCCGCCGTGGGCCAGCGCATGCGAGATCGGCAGTGTGCCGTCGGTCAGGCCGACCAGGAAGACCGCGTCCCACTCCAGGCCTTTGGCGGCGTGCAGCGACGCCAGCGTGACGCCCTGGACGACGGGCGCGTGACGGGAGTCGGCACGGGTCCGCAACTCGGCCAGCAGCTCGGGCAGGTTCAGCGACGGCCGGTGTGCCACTTCCTCGTCGACCAGCTCGGCCAGTGCCACCAGCGCTTCCCAGCGTTCACGGGCCCGGACGCCGGTCGGCGGTTCAGCGGTCAGGCCCAGCGGTTCCAGCAGGCCGCGCACCACGTCGGGCAGCGGTGTTTCCGTGTCGACGTCGCGGTTGGCGGCCCGCTGCATCGCCAGCAGGGCCTGGCGGATCTCCTGACGGCTGAAGAAGCCCTCGCCGCCGCGGACCTGATAGGCCACCCCGGCCTCGGTCAGCGCCTCCTCGTAGACCTCGGACTGCGCGTTGATCCGGTACAACACCGCGATTTCCGACGGCGGCGTGCCGGCGTCGACCAGCTTCGCGATGGACTTGGCCACGGCCGCGGCCTCGGCGACCTCGTCGGGGTAGTCCCGAAACGTCGGCTCCGGGCCGGGATCCCGCTGGCCGACCAGGTGCAGCTTGCTGCCGGCCACTCGGCCGCGGGCGGCGGCGATCACCCGGTTGGCCAGCGACACCACCTGCGGTGTGGACCGGTAGTCACGTTCGAGGCGGACCACCGTCGCATCCGGGAATCGCCGGGAGAAGTCGAGCAGGTAGCGCGGCGAGGCGCCGGTGAACGAGTAGATGGTCTGGTTGGCGTCGCCGACCACGGTGAGGTCGTCACGATCACCCAGCCACGCCGACAACACCCGCTGCTGCAGCGGGGTGACGTCCTGGTATTCGTCAACGACGAAGCAGCGGTACCGATTTCGGAACTCCTCGGCCACCGCGGCGTCGTTCTCGATCGCGGCGGCGGTGTGCAGCAACAAGTCGTCGAAGTCCAGCAGCGCAACACCTTGGGCGTTGTTGCCACGAGCCTTCAGCGACTCGTAGGCCGTGTAGACCGCGGCGACCGTCGCGGCATCCAGCGGGACATCGCGGGACACCGCGGCCACCGCCTCGGGGTATTGCTCGGGGGTGATCAGCGAAGCCTTCGCCCACTCGATTTCGCCGGCCACGTCGCGGACGTCGTCGGTGCTCAGCCTCAGCCCGGCACTGGTGGCCCCACGGGCGACGACGGCGAACTTGGTGTCCAGCAGTTGCCAGCCGGTGTCGCCGACCACCCGCGGCCAGAAGTAACGCAGTTGGCGGTGCGCGGCCGCGTGGAACGTCATCGCCTGCACTCCTCCGACCCCGGTTTGCGCGGCGGCGCCCAGCGCCCGCAACCGCATCCGCATTTCCCCCGCCGCACGCTGGGTGAACGTCACCGCCAGCACCTGGCCCGGGGCGACGTGTCCGGTCGCGACCAGCTGGGCGATGCGGTGCGTGATCGTGCGCGTCTTACCCGTGCCCGCGCCCGCCAGGACACACACCGGTCCGCGGGGAGCCAGTACGGCTTCGCGCTGTTCGTCGTCGAGTTCGGCAACCAAGGAGTCGGCGTTGGCAGTGATCCCCGGCATGGCGTCCATCTTGGCAGTGATCGCCGACATAGGCGTTATAGGCATACCGCCGTCGCCCTCTATGTTTGTAGGACTATGACTAATGCTTCCGTCACGATGTACTCCACTCAGTGGTGCGGCTACTGCAAACGGCTGAAGACCATGTTCAAGTCCGAGGGCATCGGCTACGACGAGGTCGACATCGAGCAGGATCCCTCAGCCGCGGACTTCGTCGGCTCGGTCAACAACGGCAACCACGTCGTCCCGACGGTGAAATTCGCCGACGGGTCGACGCTGACCAATCCCGGCGTCAAAGAGGTCAAGGCGAAACTGGCCCAGTTGGCCGGCTAGCAGTCGGCCCGCATTGTCACCGGTCGGCCCAGGACTCGACGATCACCCGAGCGATCGACACCGACCCCGGCAGCAACAGCCGAGATTCCGAGTCGCTGCTCCAGTCGCCCAGCGCCAGCGCGACGCGGATCTCGTCGCGAGTGAACCACTCGGCCTCGGCGATCTCGCCGTCGTTGAACGAGAACGGCTCGGCGGGGTCGGCGATCGCGTGGAAGCCGATCATCAGTGACCGGGGAAACGGCCACGGCTGGCTGCCCAGGTAGCGAATGTCGCTGACGGTCAGCCCGATCTCTTCGTGGATCTCGCGGGCGACGCACGTCTCGAAGGACTCCCCCGCCTCGACGAAACCCGCCAGCAGCGAGAACATCCGGTCCGGCCACACCGTCTGACGGGCCAACACCGCGCGGTCGCCGCCGTCGTGCACCAGGCAGATGATCGCCGGATCGATGCGTGGGAACTCTTCGTGACCGGTGACCGGGTTGCGCCGGGCCCAGCCCGCCCGGATCGGTTTGGTCGGCGATCCGTCGATCGAGCTGAACCGCGAAGTGGCGTGCCAATTCAGCAGTGCCGCGGCCGCCGACACCAATTGCGCGCCGATGTCGTCGAACAGCTGACCGGCCCGGCGCAGATCGGCGACCTCGGCTTTGACGTCGGGGTCGCCGGGCGCTTCCAGCGGCCCGCGTACCGCCCACACGTGCCGGCCGTCCTCGAGGCGGCCGAGGAAGACCGCGTCCGCGGGCGGCTGGTCGGCCAGGGTGATCGCCTTGCCCAGCAACACTTTTCCGTCGGCGACCAACACCTGGTTACGCGAGTCCAGCCGCAGCAGCGCCGCGTCGGGCCAGCCCGCCACGGCGGCGTCGGTGTCGGTGCGCACCTGGTCGGCCCGGTCGGCGCCGATGCGCGACAGCAACGGGACCGCCTTCAATTGGAAATCCACGTGCGTGCCCTACTTCCCTGTGTTGCGGACATAGAGCAGGCGGTCGCCGGCCTCGATGGCGTCGGCCTCGGGCGCGTCGACGCGCAGCAGCCGTCCACCACGCACCACTCCGAGCACGATGTCGGGCAGATGCCGGGGCGAGCCGCCGAGTTCGGTCTGTTCGACCTCCCGTTCGGCGATCGCGAACCCGTGCGAGGGCGTCAACAGGTCGTCGATCATCTCGACGACGCTGGGCGTGGTGGTGGCCACGCCGAGCAACCGGCCCGCCGTTTCGGAGGAGACGACCACCGAGTCGGCCCCGGACTGCTTGAGCAGGTGCTGGTTTTCGGCCTCGCGGATCGACGCGACGATCTTGGCATTGGGCGCGACCTCACGGGCCGTCAGCGTGACCAGGGTGGCGGTGTCGTCCCGGCCGGTGGCCACGATGATCGCCGACGCGTGCTGGGCCGAGGCGAGCCGCAGGACGTCGGATCGGGTGGCGTCGCCGTGCACGGTGACCAGGTCGGCGGACGCCGCGTGGCTCAGGGCGGTCTGGTCGATGTCCACGACGACGAAATCCTTGCCGGCCGCTTCGTCCCCGCACATCGCGGCGACCGCGGTTTTGCCTTTGGTGCCGTAGCCGATGACGACCGTGTGGTTGCGCACTGAGCTCCTCCAACGCTGAATCTTCCAGGCCTGCCGGGACCGCTCGGTGAGCACCTGGAGGGTCGTGCCGACCAAAACCACGAGGAAAAGAATTCGCAGCGGCGTGAGCACCACCACGCTGATCAGCCGGGCGAATTCGGTGTACGGGGTCAGGTCGCCGTAGCCGACCGTCGTCAACGACACCGTCGCGAAGTACAGGCAGTCCAGGAACGTCAGCTGCCCGCCCCGAACGTCGGTGTAGCCGTCACGGCCGAGGTAGACGGTGATCACCGCGGCCGCCAGGGCCAGCAGGGCGATGACGATTCGGCGCCAGATCGCCCTGATCGGGCTGAGTTGCACCTCGGGCACCCGGACCACGCCGACGAGGGCGTAGCCGGGCTTGGCGGTCAGCCTCTCGTCGAGATCGCGCTCCCGAGGGCTAACTCTGACCACGACTCATCGGCTCAACCGGACGCACGACACAATGTAACCATGACCGCGATCACACACAGTCCTCAACGGGACGCCAACCAGACGCTTGCCTATCGGGTCGCAGCGATGCTGCTCGGCATTGGCACCCTGCATTTCGTCGCGCCCAAGCCGTTCGACGGGATCATTCCGGTCGAGCTGCCGGGCAGTGCTCGCTTCTACACGTATGCCTCCGGGGTCGCCGAGATTCTCATCGGTGCCCTGCTGGTGCCGCTGCAGACCCGGCGGTTGGCGGCGTTCTCGGCTGCTGCGCTGTTCCTCGCGGTCTTCCCGGGCAACGTCAACATGGTCCGGCTGTGGTGGGACAAGCCGTGGCCGATGCGAATCATCGCGCTGGCCCGGTTGCCGCTGCAGATCCCGATGGTCACCACCGCCCTGAAGATCGCCCGCAACTCCTAGGCGCGCAGCATCTCGGCCAACTCGTCGTAGCCAGGCAGCGACTCCGGGACAACGGTGCGGCCGCTGCGCACATAGTGAAAAGCGCCGCGCACCAACGACTCCGGTGATCCGCTGAGCGCAGCCCAGGCGAGCCGGTACACGCCGAGCTGGACTGCGGCATGCCGGGCGGCCTCCGAGCCGTGCGGCGGCTCACCGGTCTTCCAGTCGACGACGGTGGCGCCGCCGTCGGGTTCGGCGAACACCGCATCGATACGGCCACGCACGATCGTGCCGCCGATCGCCATCTCGAACGGCACCTCGACCGCGACCGGTGTGCGCGCCGCCCACGGCGATGCCATGAAGGCTTCTTGCAGGACCGCCAGCTCGTCGGCGTCGCGCTGAGCGATGTCGGTGTCGGCCGCACCCGGCAGGTCAGCCAGGTCGAATAGCCGTTCGGCGCCGTAAAAGCGCTCGACCCAATCGTGAAAGGCGTTGCCCAACAGGGCATGCGGCTCCGGACGAGAGGGCAGCCTGCGGGCCAGTCGCTGCATCGCCTGTTCGGGATCGCGGGCGAGGTCGACAAGACTGCTGACCGACAGCCCGGTCGGTAGGACCGGTGCAGGCGGCTGCGCGGCGCGGGCGCGCTCCTGCAGCAGCGCGTCGACATCGGCCGCCCAGCCTTCTGGATCGCCATCGGCGGTGGCAACGCCGGACTCCATCGCGGCCGCGACCAGTGCGGCGCCGCGCTGCACGTCTGCCCGGCGGTCGCCGAGCGGGTCGACCGGCCAGTTGGCCTCGTGAACGTTGTCGCGCAGGGGGTTTCGGTCACCGTCGGCCGGGGCGGGCGCCCACTGCTCGATCACTTCACCCTCGACGGAAGAGTTTTCGATGATGTCCTTGAGTTCGGACAGAAACGCGGACGGTCCGCGCGGCTTGATGCCGGTGGCAGCCCAGTGATGGCCGGACAGTAGCAGCGTGTCTTCGCACCGGGTGATGGCGACGTACAGCAGGCGCCGCTCTTCGTCGATGCGGCGCTGATCCAGCTGTGCGCGGTGCGCGGAGATCCTGTCGGACAACTGCTTTCGATCGGTCACATCCGAGGTGTCCAGCACCGGCACCCCGTGCACACCTTTGCTGGACCGGTCGCCCCGCAGCAGCGGTGGTAAGTCGGCGGCATCGGTGAGCCAGGTACGGGCCTGGGCGGTCGACGGGAACAGCCCGCCCGACAGGTGTGGCACGGCGACCACCTGCCACTCCAAACCCTTTGCGGCGTGGACGGTCAGCACCTGAACCCGGTTCTGCGCGACCACCACTTGGGCCGGCGCCAAGCCGTTCTCGACGACCGCGGCGGCGTCCAGGTAGCCCAGTAGTCCGACGACGGACGCGAGCGGATCGGTGGCACTCCCGGCGCGGTCGGCATATCCGGTCACCACGTCGGCGAAGGCGTCGAGTTGCTCGGTGCCGGTCCAGCCGTTACCCGGCGAGGCGGCCCGGACCTCGCAGTCGACGCCGAGGAGTCGACGTACCTCAGCGACCAGATCGGGCAGCGGGTGGCCGAGATGGCTGCGCAGCGTCCGCAGCTCGTCAGCCAGGGCCGTGATACGGCGATAGCCTTCCGCCGAATACCCCTGCGCGGGGCCAGGATCGGCGAGCGCATCGACGAGACACGCGGTGTCGGCCTCGACGCCCACTGCCGCAGCGATCTGCTCGGCCGTCTGGTCGCGACCCGCTGCACCCGGCCCCGCCGGGCTTGCGATCGCGACGGCCCGCCGCCACAGCGCCGCAACGTCGCGAGCTCCGAGCCGCCAGCGAGGTCCGGTGAGCACCCGCATCGCCGCCGGGCCGGCGGTCGGATCGGCGACCAGGCGCAGCATCGCGACCACGTCGGCGACTTCTGGAACCGACAGCAGTCCGGCCAGCCCGACAACCTCGACCGGCACCCCACGCGCCCGCAGCGCGGCGGCGATCGGGGCGGCATCGGCGTTGCGACGCACCAACACTGCGGCGGTCGGCGGCGCGACACCGTCGGCGGCGGCCTGCTGGTAGCACCCCTGCAGATGGTCGGCGACCCAGTCGCGTTCGGCCAGAACGTCGGGCAGCAGCGCGCAGCGGACCGTGCCGGGCGCGGCATCGGGCCGCGAGCGCAGCGCATTGACCGCCACGGACCGTTGTCGCGCATCGGCCGACACGGCGTTGGCCACATGCAGGGTCGCCGGCGGGTTACGCCAGCTGGTACTCAACTCCAGCACCGGCGCCGGGCTGCCGTCACCCAGCGGAAAATCGGTGGTGAACCGCGGCAGGTTGGTTGCCGAGGCGCCACGCCAGCCGTAGATGGACTGGATCGGGTCCCCGACGGCGGTCAGCGCCAGCTCCTCGTCGACTCCGCCGCCGAACAACGACGACAGCAGCATGCGCTGGGCGTAACCGGTGTCCTGGTACTCGTCGAGCAGCACCACCCGGTATCGGCTGCGCAGCTGTTCGCCGACCTGCGGCACCGCCAGCGCCAACCGTGCGGCGCAGGCCATCTGGCCGCCGAAGTCCATCACCTTCTCCGCACGCATCCGCTGGTGCAGCGCATCGATCAGGGGCACCAGCTCGGCGCGCTCCGCCTGGGTGGCCAGCATGCGCAGCAGCCACTGGCTGGGCCCGCGGTCGCGCTGATACGGGCCCGCGGGCAGGGTGTGCACCAGCCGCTCGAGCTCGACGTGGGTGTCGCGGACCTGGTCGGTGTCGACCAGATGCTCGGCGAGCTGCCCCGACAGCCGTAACACCATCGCGGTGATCGACGTCGGATTCTTCTCGGTGCGTAGCTCACCCGGGTGGCGGTTGACGACGTCGAACGCCAGCTGCCAGAGCTCGGTCTCACTGAGCAGCCGGGTGTCGGGCTCGACGGGTTGGGTGTGTAGCCCCGTCGACAGCAGACCGTATTCGCGCAGCAGTTGACCGGCGAAGGCGTGGTAGGTGCTGACCATCGGCGTGCCGACGGGCTCGCCAGGGCCCGAGTCGCCGGCGCACACCAGGCCGGTGCCACTGAGCCGGGCCAGCCGCGACCGGACCCGCCGCAGCAGCTGCCCTGCCGCCTTGCGGGTGAAGGTCAGTCCCAGCACCTGACCCGGGTCGGCGTAACCGTTGGCCACCAGCCACACCACCCGAGCCGCCATCGTCTCGGTCTTGCCCGCGCCGGCGCCGGCGATCACCACCAGCGGCCCCGGCGGTGCGGCGATGACCGCGGCCTGCTCGTCGGTCGGCTCGAAAAGTCCGAGCGCGTTTGCCAATTCGGCCGGGGTGTACCGCGGGACAGCCGTGACGGTCATAGCGCCGTGTTCCCTTCGATTCCGGTTTGAGCCGGGCAACTGGCCCGCAGCGGACAGTGCGAGCACCCGTCGTTGACCCGGGCGATGAATTGCGGGCCGGCCGTGGCCCCGGCCGCCTCCCGGATCCGTTCGCGCCACTGCTCGCGCGTCTCGGGCGTCAGCGGATCCTGCTCCCGCTCAGTGGCTCCCGCCGACCCGGTTTTGCCGAGGTAGACCAGCCGACCGCCGCCCGGCTCGTCGCCCTGCGACACCAGCCCCTCGGCCACCGCGAGCTGATAGGCCGCCAATTGGGCGTGCCGCTGCGCGTCGTCCTTGCTGACCGGGGTCTTGCCCGTCTTGACATCGACGATCACAAGCCGCCCGGCGGCGTCGCGTTCGATCCGGTCGGCCCGGCCGCGCAGGCCGACGTTGCCGTCGAGGACACCCTCGATGTCGACCTCGACTCCCACCTCGCTCAGCTCGCCGCGGGTCTGTGCCCGCCAGGCCAGGAACGTCTCGATCATGGCGCGGTGCCGGGCCAGCTCATTGTCGGCGTACCAACGTGATTCGAACGGCAGATGCTGCCATGCCCGTTCGAGCGCGGCGAGCAGCTCGGACTCACCACGACCCGGCTCGGCGATCAGCGCGTGCAACACCGAGCCGACGGTCGAGCCGAGATCCCGCGGGTCGGTGCCGCCGTGCCGCTCGGCCAGCCAGCGCAGCGGGCAGTCGGTCAACGTCTGCAGGCTCGACGGCGTCAGCGTGACCATGTGTTCCGGGTCATCGTCTCTACTCCACATCGGTTCGGTGGTGCTTACCGGCGACATGCCGTACCAGCCGGCGGGGTCGGCCCCTGCGACGCCCGCCGCGGCCAGGCGCGCCAATTGCGCTGCCGCGCAACCACGCATCCCAGCGCTCACGGCATCCTGCGGCGCGCAGACCACGCCACGCAGCCGGCCCACGACGGCGTTGGCCGACAACACCCGCGGCCCGACGACGGGCTGAAGTGCCGTGTCGGCTGCGCCGGTCGACAACTGCGCGATCTCGGCGAAGAACGACGACGGGATGTTCGCTTCGTCACCGCCACCGGCCTCACCGTCGACGGCCGTCACCAGCAACCGGGTGCGGGCCCGCCCCATCGCGGCAACCAGCAGTCTGCGCTCCTCGGCGAGCAGCGGAGCCCGCATCGAGACGGTCTCGGTGACGCCGTCGAGCACATCCAGCAGCCGCTGCGTGCCGAGCACACCGCCACGCGGAATCGTGTTGGGCCACAACCCCTCCTGCAGACCCGCGATGACGACCAGATCCCACTCGCGGCCGAGCGCGGCGTGTGCGCTGAGCACCGCGACCTGCTCCGCCGCGGCCGGCTCGGAGCCGACCGGACACACCTGCTCGGTCGCCAGCTGATCGAGCAGGCCGCGCAACGATGCACCGGTGGTGCGGGCCAGATACTGGTCGCACGCGTCGAACAACGCCGTGACCGTGTCCAGGTCCCGGCCGGCCTGAACGCCGGCGGCGCCGCCACGCTCACTCGCCGTCACCCAGCGGCGCTGCAAACCGGAACGGTGCCAGGCCGCCCAGAGCGTGTATCGCGGATCCTCGCCGCGCTGGTGTGAGCCCGCCGCGGCGTCCAACACCGCGCGGACCCGCTGCAACGATCTGGCCTGCGCCCCCGGCAGCCGGACCGGCAGGTCGCCGGTGAGCACCTCGACCAGCAGGTCGCCGAATTCCCTTGCCGATCCGTCGGTCTCGGCACGGCGCAGCGTCCGGCGCAGTTGGCGAAGCGACACCGGGTCGACGCGGCCGATCGGGCCGGTCAGCAGCGTCAGCGCCTGCTCGCCGTCGAGCCCGTCAGCGGTAGCGGCCAGCACCGTCATCAGCACCCGGGCGGCGGGCTGCGCGAGCAGTGAGCCGGTGGGCGCCGGCGTGGCCACCGGGACACCGGCCCGTTCCAGCGCGTGCGACAACCCCGCCGCCGCACGCGGAACCGACCTGACGACAACCGCCATCTGCGACCAGGGCACACCGTCCACCAGATGCGCGCGTCGCAGATAGTCGGCGATCATCGTCGCCTCGGCGCCGGTCGACGCGGCCAACTGCGCCAGCACCGAACCGAGATCCTCACCGACGCCGTCGATTCGGCCGCCACCGGCCAGCCGCCCGGCGATGCCCGACACGGCGTGCGCGACCGCGGGGCTGCAGCGATGCGAGCTCCGCAACGTGACCGACGGCGTCCTGTCGTTCAGCAGCGCCGTCGGGTCGGCGCCGCGGAAACCGAATACCGCCTGGTCCGGGTCGCCGGCCAGTAGCGTCAGGTCGGCGCCGGCGGCCAGCACCCGAACCAGCAGCGCGGCCTGCGGGTCGAGTTGCTGTGCATCGTCGACCAGCAGCACACCGATTCGGGCCCGCTCGGCGGCCAGCAACTCGGCGTCGACGGCGAAAGCCTCCAGCGCGGCGCCGACGAGTTCGGCGGCCCCGACAGCCGGGATCGTCGCCTGCGGCGCGGCTGTTCCGACCGCCGAGCGCAGCAGCATCACCTGCTCGTAGTTGCGCGCAAAACGTCCCGCAGCAACCCATTCCGGGCGACCCGCCAGCCGGCCCACGCGCTCCAGCTGCTGAGGATCGACGCCGCGCTCGGCGCAGCGGGTCAACAGCTCGCGCAATTCGGCGGCGAAGCCCTCGGTACCCAGGGCCGCCCGCAACTCGCTGGGCCAACCCCGCAAGCCGTCGGCGATCTCACCGGCGAGCAGCTCGGCGATGATCACGTCCTGCTCGGCGCTGGTGACCAGCCGGGGCGGCGGCCCGCCCACGCGCTGGGCAGCAAGTCGCAGCACCGCGAACGCATAGCTGTGCACGCTGCGCACCAATGGCTGCCGGATGACCGGTGGCCGGTCGGCAGAGCCCTGGGCGGCCAGCAGTTCCGCCGTCAGCACGCTGCGGGCCTGGGTGGAGATCCGGCCCGAACCCGTCAGCAGCAGAACCGATTCCGGGTCGGCGCCCGCGCCGATTCGACTGGCGGCGACATCGATCAACAACGAACTCTTGCCGGTCCCCGGACCGCCCAGCACGCGTACCGTCCCACGCAGGGTGGGATCGAGTACAGCGCGGGCTTCCGGGCCCCAGTGATGCGGCATAGCGGAATGACATCATGGGGGTCCGACAAGTCGCCCCGATCGCCGGGCTGGCACGATCAAAGCGTGACCCGCCTACATGTGCACCGCTTCGGCCCGCCCGGGCCGGTACGGCTGCTGGCCTTACACGGGCTCACCGGTCACGGCCAGCGCTGGCAGCACCTCGCGGATCGGCATCTGCCCGAGATTGCCGTTGCCGCACCGGATCTGATCGGGCACGGCCATTCGTCGTGGGACGCGCCGTGGACGATCGACGCCAATGTGGCGGCGCTGGCCGCACTGCTCGAACAGGAGGCTGACGGGCCCGCTGTCGTCGTGGCGCATTCATTCGGCAGTGCTATCGCCATGCAGTTGGCGGCCAGCCATCCCGCCCGGGTCTCGGGGTTGGTTCTACTCGACCCGGCGGTCGGACTGGACGGCGCGTGGATGCTCGAGATCGCCGACGCCATGCTGGCCTCCCCCGAATACTCCGATGTCGCCGAGGCTCGCGCCGCGAAAACCAACGGATCCTGGAAAGGCGTCGAGCCGGCCGTCGTCGATGCCGAACTCGACGAGCACCTCGTCATGCTGCCCGGCGGCCGCTGCACCTGGCGGCTCAGTCTGCCGGCGATGATGGCCTACTGGAGCGAGCTGGCCCGCGATATCACGCTGCCGCCCAAGGGAACTCAGACCACCCTGGTGCGGGCAGCGCACACCTCCCCGCCGTATGTCACCGATCGGCTGGTGCAGGCTTTGAGCGAGCAGTTGGGTGAAGATTTTCGCTACCTGACGCTCGACTGCGACCACATGGTGGCCGAGACCAAACCGGCTGACGTGTCCGCGCTGATCCGCGAACGGCTGACCTGACGTGGCACCGATCACCGAGGACCAGGTCGAGCGGGTGCGGGCGCTGGTCGCCGCGATTCCGGCCGGCCGGGTGTCGACTTACGGCGACATCGCCGCGGTGGCAGGGCTTTCCAGTCCGCGCATCGTCGGCTGGATCATGCGCACCGATTCCCTCGACCTGCCGTGGCATCGGGTGATCACCGCATCGGGCCGACCGGCCAAGCACCTGACCACCCGGCAACTGGAACTGCTTCGCGCCGAAGGAGTTCTGGCCAGCGACGGCAAAATCCCGCTCGACGAAGTGCGGTTCCAGTTTCTGGAATAGAACATGAGCCCGAATAGAGCATGAATCCGGCTAGAGGATCAGCCGGACCAACGCGGCGGTGCGGGCCAGCCCCGGGAACGCCGCAGCCGTCGACCGCGGGTGCAAGGCGTGGACAGCGAGTCGGAACATCAACGCACGCAACAACATCTGCGGCCACTCCGGGAGAGCGTTCCAGCGGTCGATGAGCCCCTCGTCGGCCTCACCCCACGACAACGCGTCGACGACGACCACCCCGGCCGCCCAGGAGGCAGGCCGCCAGTAGGGCGTGATGTCGGTGATACCAGGAGCGGCGGCACCGGCGAACAGCACCGTGCCGTACAGGTCACCGTCGACCAGTTGGTTCGGGCTCTTGGTCGCACGGCGCAGTCCCGCAAGCTGATTGATCAGTTCGACCGACCGCTGTCCGTCCGCGGTAGGCGATGCCGTGCGGGCAGCCGCCGGAACAGACTGCAGCGGCCGTTCTTCCCAGGCGGCCCGGTCGGCGGCGATGAAGACGTCGACGTCGGCCCACGGCGCGGTCGGCCCCTGCGTCAGGAACCGCGGCCGTTCCAGCTTGCCGGTGGCCTCATGCAGCCGCACCGCGGCCGACACCACCTCGTCATGGCGCGGCTCGGGTTGGCCGGCGACGAAAGTGTCTGCTCGCCAACCCGACACCACGTAGCGTCCGTCGGTCGAGCGGACCGGCCGGGCCAGCCGCACACCGTCGACGAACAACGTCTCGCGGACTCGCGCCGACCACGCGGCCCGAGCGTTCTCGGCGACCATGGACAACACCACTTCGCCACACCGCCAGCCGCCCTCCCAGGCAGCACCTAGCGGAATCGGGCCGACGCCGCTCAAACCGAAAGCCGACAGCACATGCTCCGGCGGCGGTTCGACACTCACGCGATCAGCCTAATCGGGCCCAGCGAAGTCCCGGGACTTGACACGAAGTCGTGGTTTCGCGTCGCGATCGGCTTCAGCCGCGTCGCGATCAGTACATGACCATGTCGGGCTGCATCTGCTCGGCCCAAGCCACGATGCCGCCCTGTAGATGGACCGCGTCGGCAAACCCGGCGTCGCGGACAGCCGCCAACGCCGCGGCCGACCGCACGCCCGTCTTGCAGTACAGCACCGGCCTCCGGCCGCGGGGCAGCCGATGGAGACCCGCACCGGAGTTGAGCAACGCACTCGGGATCAGCTCGGCGCCGTCGATCCGGTTGATCTCCCATTCGGCCGGCTCGCGCACGTCGATCAGTGCCACATCGGTGCCGGAATCGAGCAGTTCACGCAGCTCACGCGGGCTGATCGCGGCACCGTCGGTAGGTTCTGCGACCGTGCCGCAGAACTCGTCGTAGTCGGCCAGCTCGGTGATCGCGGGCGCGGCCGGGTCTTTGCGGATGGCGATGGTCCGATGGCTCATCGCCAGGGCGTCGTACATCAGCAGACGGCCCAGCAGCGGTTCACCGATGCCGGTGATCAGCTTGACGGCCTCGGTCCCCATCACCGACGCGATCGAGGCGCACAGCAAGCCCAGCACGCCGCCTTCGGCGCACGACGGAACCAGTCCCGGCGGCGGCGCGTCGGGATACAGGTCGCGGTAGTTCAGACCCCGCTCGTTGCCCGCCTCATCGGCCGGTGCGTCTTCCCAGAACACCGAAACCTGACCCTCGAACCGGTAGATCGAGCCCCACACGTACGGCTTGTGCGCCAACACCGCGGCATCGTTGACCAGGTAGCGGGTGGCGAAGTTGTCGGTGCCGTCGAGGATCAGGTCGTACTGCTCGAACAGCTCGACCGCGTTGTGCCGGTCCAGTCGGACCTCATGCGCGCGCACCCGCACCAGCGGGTTGACCTCGGCGATCGAATCGCGGGCGGACTGCACCTTGGACCGGCCGATGTCAGACACCCCGTGGATGATCTGACGCTGCAGGTTGGACTCCTCGACGACGTCGTCGTCGACGATCCCGATGGTCCCGACGCCGGCCGCGGCGAGGTAGAGCAGCGTCGGTGCGCCGAGGCCGCCCGCGCCGATGACCAACACCCGCGCATTCTTGAGTCGCTTCTGGCCGTCGACGCCCAGATCGGGGATGACGAGATGCCGGCTGTAGCGGGCCACCTCGTCGGCGGTCAGCTCGCCCGCCGGCTCAACAAGCGGTGGCAACACACCAACGAGGCTAGTCCTGCCGGCTCCTCCTCAGAACGCCTCGCGTTCTGCATCGTCGTCCGGCGGGCTAGTCCTGCCGGCTCCTCCTCAGAACGCCTCGCGTTCTGCATCGTCGTCCGGCGGGCTAGTCCTGCCCAGGGTCAACCCTGCCCGCCTCGCTAGGCGATCGGGTAGGGCCAGGGGTTGAACCGGCAGGTCTTGCCGTCCGGTTTGACGTACTCCGGGTCGAACCTCGAATTGTCGTCATTGGACGTGGAGAACGTCTGCTGCATCATGATCGGCGCCAGCGCGCCCTGCTTGTCACACGGCTCGTGCCGCAGGTAGCCGATCGCGTGACCGACCTCGTGGTTGATCAGGTACTGCCGGTAGGAGCCGACGTCGCCCTGGAAGGCCAGCGCGCCGCGCACCCATCGGGCCTCGTTGATGAACACCCGCGGCTGCACCCCGGCGCCGTAGGACGGGTTGTAGCACGACGTTTCGAGCGGGAACTCGTAACCGCAACCTTCGCGAACGGTCATCGGCGAGCTCAGCGAGATGCGGATGTCGGGCTTTGCCGTGGAGTTCGCATCGATTCTGATGAAGGCGAATTGGGCGTCGTGGGTCCAGCTCTTGGGGTTGCCCAGCGTCTGGTCGACCATCGAGGCGAACGCGTCGTCGCCGCCGAAAGCAGCGGCGTCCATCCCGTTCTCGACTTCGACGGTGTACCGGAAGACTTTCGCCGCGCCCTGACCGATCTGCGGCGTAACTCCCGGCACGACGTGCCACGACTTGTCGCCGGCATTGGTGAAAGGGCCGCCGTTGGGCAGCATTCCAGTCGGCAGGCTGGCGTCGAACTGGGTCAGGCCGCGGGGCGGGGCGTCGACGATCACGGTGCCCACCGCGCCAATCTTGGGCGGGCCCTGCGCCGGCTGGCCTGACGCGGGCGCCGTCGCGCTCGTCCCGGTGACGGTCTGGTACAGCACAACGACGGTCACGGCGACCAGCACCGGCAGCGCATAGGCGCGCCAGCCGTAGGTGGAGACGAAACGCCCCAGCCACGTTTGTTTGCGCCAGCGACTGTTGTCGCGACTCGACCGGGTACGCCCGGGGCCGCCCCATGCCAGCGGATCGCGCTGGGCGCGCAACGGCTCGCGCCAGTCGTCGCGGAGAACCGGTGTCCGGTTACCCCCGCGCCACTCCGGGTCGAAGGTCACTTTCCCAGAATGACACAACACCTGCTAGCAGGGACTCTCGGCGCGCCAGACGCCTCGGGTGAGACGCCGCGGAGCCGACATTCAAGGCTTGGATCAGTGGTGAACAACCCGCTGGGTAGTAGTGTCGATCGGATCAGCTGCACATTGTTTGCAGCCACGCAATGACACGAAGATTGAGGAATGGATGAGCGATCTCGCCAACGCCGCCGGCAGGAGCGGGGTGAAGCCCGCCACTACTGCCCGGCGCGGCAACCGACTGCCCCGTGACGAGCGTCGTGGCCAGTTGCTCATCGCCGCCAGCGACATTTTCGTCGACCGCGGCTATCACGCCGCCGGCATGGATGAGATCGCCGAGCGCGCAGGAGTCAGCAAACCTGTTCTCTACCAACACTTTTCGAGCAAGTTGGAGATGTATCTGGCGGTCTTGCAACGCCACGTCGAGAACCTGGTGTCCGGCGTGCGCCAAGCGCTGCGAACCACCACCGACAACCGACAGCGACTGCGCTCGGCCGTGCAGGCATTCTTCGACTTCATCGAGCACGACAGTCAGGGCTACCGGCTGATTTTCGAGAACGACTTCACCACCGAGCCGCAGGTCGCCGCGCAGGTGCGGGTGGCCACTGAGTCGTGCATCGATGCCGTATTCGACTTGATCAGCGCCGATTCCGGTCTGGACCCCCACCGCGCCCGGATGATCGCGGTGGGCTTGGTCGGGCTCAGCGTCGACTGCGCCCGCTACTGGCTGGATGCCGACCGTCCGATTGACAAGGACGACGCCGTCGACGGCACCGTCCTGTTCGCGTGGGGCGGGCTGTCACACGTGCCGCTTACCCGCTCTTAGCGGCGCTGCTCCCGATTCCGAAGCCGACGCGGCGGGAGTCCGCGGCACCGATCTCGACGTAGGCGATCTTGGCGGAGTTCACGAGATAGCGGCGACCCTTTTCGTCGGTCAGACCCAGCACGTCCGCGTCCTTGGCCAGGGCAGCGGAGACCAGAGCTTCGACCTCGCTCGGCGTCTGCGGGCTGCTGAAAACCAGCTCGCGCGGGCTGTCCGTGATACCGATCTTGACCTCCACGCCGGTCCCTTCCCGTTCTTCGATAAATGGTGCTTGCGCTTTGCAGGCTAGTGGAAGCCCACGGGACGCGCCGAAAGCCGGTCATTGCCAAGGCTTCGCGAGTCACGCCGCTCGATGGCCGTTGGCAAATCGTGACCTGACACGCCCGCGCCCCGCCCACTGACATCCAGCCACTTCACTAACATCTGCACCATCAGTACCACTAGGGATTACCTGGGCTACGAGCTCCGGGACGATGACACCGTCGACGACATCTACGCCGACGGCGATGAGGTATTCGACCCTCTCAACGGGCGCTGGCGTCCGGTCGCGGCCATTGCCGGGATCGTGTTCGTGCTCGCGGTGATCGCCACCCTCGTGATCGTCAACGGAGGCGACAGCGGCTCGACCTCGGCCACCGTGGTGGTGCCACCCAGTCGAACCACGACGCCACACCTGGTGCCGGCCCTGCCGCCCGAGACGATGACCACGATCACCCCGACCTCGCGTCCGCCCGTCCCGACCACCACGCCGTCGGCAACCCCGCCGCCCGTCGTCCCCTCGGCGGCACCGGATGTGGCCGGCCGCACCTTCGTCTACCGGGTGGCCGGCACCAAAGGCCTGCTAGATCTCGTCACCATCGTCTACACCGACGCATCGGGTGCGCCGCAGACCGACTTCAACGTGTCCCTGCCCTGGTCGAGGACCATCGTCCTGAACCCCGGGGTCAGCACGCGATCAGTCGTCGCAACGAGCCTGACCGGACGCCTGAACTGCTCGATCGCCGACGCCGTGGGTCAGAACGTCGCGCTCTCGACCAGCAGCACGATGATCGCCACCTGCACCGCCTAGGACAGCCCCAGCTCGCGGGTGCGCTCGTCGTGGGTGTTCTGCAACCGGTCGAAGAACCCGGTCAGCTGGGCCAGCCCGTCGGTCCGGGACACCACCAGGTCGACCAGCTCGTCGTGCTCGGCCATCACGTACTGGGCCTGGGTGATCGCTTCGCCGAGCAGACGGCGCGACCACAGGGCCAACCGGCTGCGCTGCTTGGCGCTCTTGGTCACCGCGGCGCGCACCTCGGCGACGACGAACTGCGAGTGCCCAGTCTCCGACATCGTCGATCGCACAACGTCGGAGACATCGTCGGGCAGTGAGCCGGCGATCTCGAGGTAGAAGTCGGCCGCGAGCGCGTCGCCGATGTAGGTCTTGACCAGCGCTTCCAACCAGGTGCTCGGGGTGGTCAGCCGGTGGTAGCCGTCGAGTGCCGAGGCGTACTTCGAAATCGCCGGCAACACCTCGACACCCCGGCGCTCCAGCGCCTCGCAGAGCACCTCGTAGTGCGCCATCTCAGCCGCTGCCATGCTGGCCATCGAGATCCGGCCGCGCAGATCCGGTGCCATTCGCGCCTCGTCGGTCAGCCGGTAGAAGGCCGCGACCTCGCCGTATGCCAACAGGGCGAACAATTCGTTGACCCCGGGATGGTCGGCCGGAAGGCGTGGCTGAGGCGAATCGGCCAGCTGATCGCCCGGGGAAAGCGGAGTCATGGCCACCACTCTAGAGATCCGCGTGGCGACCCGCTGCGGGCGACAGGACCGCCCTGGCGATCGCCACAAGAGATCCGCGTGGCGACCCGCCCGATCGCGCCGACGCCGCGAATCGTGGCCGAGACGACCGAGCAGCTACAATCGATCCAGGTAACGGTGGTCGATCCGTACCACCTCGCCTATGCAATGTGCGTGCACGCAGTTGGCCCCGCCTCATGAGCGCAGGGCCCCGCGAATCGGAAACGTATTCGAAAGTCAACTGGTGCGCGCTGGACCGCAACGATTGACAATCGAATACAACCCCGAAAGGCATACGTGTTTCACGCATGACTCCACTCATCACACCTAACCGCGCCGCGGTCGAAGCCACCTTTGCCGACCTGGGCGTACGCGAAGAAATAGTCCGGGCACTCAGCGAAAAGGGCATCGAGCATCCGTTCGCCATCCAGGAGCTGACGCTGCCGCTCGCCCTCACCGGCGACGACCTGATCGGCCAGGCCCGCACCGGAATGGGCAAGACCTTCGCCTTCGGCGTGCCGCTGCTGCAACGCATCACCACGGCGGGTGACGACCGCCCGCTCAACGGAATTCCCCGCGCGCTGATCGTGGTACCCACCCGCGAACTCTGCCTGCAGGTCTACGGCGACCTGTCCACCGCCGCCAAATATCTGACCGCCGATGACGACCGCAAGCTCTCCGTGGTCTCCATCTACGGCGGACGGCCCTACGAGCCTCAGGTCGAGGCGCTGCGTGCCGGCGCCGACGTGGTGGTCGGCACGCCCGGTCGGCTGCTCGACCTGGCTCAGCAAGGCCACCTGCAACTCGGCGGCCTGTCCGTGCTGGTCCTCGACGAGGCCGACGAGATGCTCGACCTGGGCTTCCTGCCCGACATCGAGCGGATTCTGCGCCAGATTCCCGACGAACGGCAGGCGATGCTGTTCTCGGCGACCATGCCGGACCCGATCATCACGCTGGCCCGCACGTTCATGAACCAGCCCACCCACATCCGGGCGGAAGCACCGCACTCCTCGGCCGTGCACGACTCGACCAAGCAGTACGTCTACCGCGCACACGCCCTCGACAAGGTCGAGCTGATCAGCCGGGTGCTGCAGGCTGACGGACGCGGCGCCACCATGATCTTCACCCGCACCAAGCGCACCGCCCAGAAGGTTGCCGACGAGCTCGCCGAGCGCGGTTTCGCCGTCGGCGCCGTCCACGGTGACCTCGGCCAGATCGCCCGCGAGAAGGCCCTCAAGCAGTTCCGCGGCGGTGACATCGACGTACTGGTCGCCACCGACGTGGCGGCTCGCGGCATCGACATCGACGACATCACCCACGTGATCAACTACCAGATCCCCGAGGACGAGCAGGCCTACGTGCACCGCATCGGCCGGACCGGACGGGCCGGTAAGACCGGTATCGCCGTCACCCTCGTCGACTGGGACGACCTGGCCCGCTGGACGCTGATCGACAAGGCCCTCGGCCTGGGCTGCCCCGATCCCGCCGAGACCTACTCCAATTCGCCGCACATCTACGTCGAGTTGGACATCCCGACCGGGACCCAGGGTTCAGTCGGAGCGCCGAAGAAGTCGCCGGTCAAACGCCCCGCCTCCAGCGGTGGACGTAACGGCGCCGACGCCGGCGAGACCGCCCCGGCGCGCAACAGCGACCGGCAGCGTCGCCGCACCCGCGGCGGCAAGTCCGCAACCGGCCACTCCGGCTCGGCCGGCAACGTCGACAACGACGGCTCGACACCGGTCGCGGGCAAGCCCGACGCCGGGTCTGCCGACGGCACCCGCGCGCGGCGTCGCCGTCGGCGCCCGCGTAAGTCCGCCGGTGCCGCCGCTCCTGCCGCCAACTGATTCGGCGTCGCCGCTCCCCTGATGGTCAAGCCGGAACGTCGCACCAAAGCTGATCTTCTGGCGGCGACCGCGATCGTGATCGTCGTGGCCACGACCGCCGCGTTGATCTGGTGGACCAGCGACGCCCGGGCCACCATCAGCCACCCGGCATCGGGCCCGGCGCCCAGCCCGAGGCTGGCCCACGAGGTGCCGGTGTCACTCAAGCAGCTCTGGACAGCGCCCAACCTGCCGACGGACCAGCCGGTGGTCGTCGCCGGAACCGTCGTCACCGCCGACGAACATGCGGTCCAAGGCCGTGATCCGGTCACCGGACAGGTGCGCTGGAGCTACGCGCGCAGCACTGACCTGTGCGGAGTCGCCGGCGTCTACCGTTTCGCGGTCGCCGTCTACCGCGACGATCGTGGCTGCGGTCAGGTGAGCACGCTGGAGGGGCCCACCGGAAACCGTGGACCCGCCCGCAGCAGCTACGCCGACCGACAGGTCACTCTGTCGTCCGACGGCACAACGGTCTTGTCGGCCGGTGACACCCGGCTGGAGTTGTGGCGCTCCGACATGGTCCGGATGCTTTCGTACGGTGAGATCGACGCCCGGATCAAGCCGTCGTCGAAGGGGCTGTACGCCGGGTGCCGGCTGACGTCTGCCGCGGCCAGCTCCTCAGCGGTGTCGGTGTTCGAGGCGTGTGGCCGGCAAGCAGACCTGCGGCTGACGCTGCTGCGTCCGGCCAAAGAGGAAGACGAGCCGGATCAGCACAGCGTGGCCGAACCGGGCATCAGCGCCGACTCCGGCGCCAAGATTCTGACCGTGTCGGAAACCAGGACGGCGCTTTACCTGCCGGCGCCGCAGCCCAGGGTCGACACCATCGACGAGACCGGCACCACCGTGGGAAGCGCCCTGCTGCCCAAGCCGCCGTCGTCGTCCAGTGTGGTGACCCGGCCCGGCAACCTGATCACCTGGTGGACCGGCGACAGGGTGATGGTGTTCGACTCGGTGAATCTGGCCTACCGCTACTCGATCGGGCCGGCCGGCTCGTCCGTCCCGGTGGGTCCGGCGACCCTGATGGCCGGCAAGTTGCTCGTCCCGGTGACCGACGGCATCGCCGTCTGCGATCCGGTCACCGGCGTGGGCGAAGGCTTCCTGCCGGTGCAGCGGCAGCCGACGAACTCCGCAGTGATCCCTGCCGTGGCAGGTTCGCAGCTGCTCGAGCAGCGCGGCGGCACCCTGGTCGCGCTCGGCTGAGAGCTCCGGCTGCTAGGCATCGATCGCGAAAGTGGGCAGCGCCTTGCCCGTCTTCCAGTGCTTGAGCAGCGCCTGCGCCAATTCCTGATACGCCGCGGCACCCTTGTTCTTGCGTGCGGCCAGCACCGACGAACCCGACGCGCTGGCCTCGGCGAAACGCACGGTGCGCGGGATGGGCGGCGCCAGCACCGGCAGGTCGTAGCGGTCGGCGACGTCGAGCAGCACATCGCGGGTGTGGGTGGTGCGTGGGTCGTAGAGCGTCGGCAGGGCGCCGAGCAGCGTGAGGTTCGCGTTGGTGATCTGCTGAACGTCGTTGACCGTCCGCAGAAACTGCCCGACACCGCGGTGGGCCAACGTCTCACACTGCAGCGGCACGATGACCTCGTCGGCGGCGGTGAGCCCGTTCAGCGTCAGCACGCCCAGCGACGGCGGGCAGTCGATCACGACCACGTCAAAGGCGTCTCCGAGTTTGTCCAAGGCCCGTTTGAGCGCGTATTCGCGGCCGGCCCGCATCAGCAGCATCGCCTCGGCGCCGGCCAGGTCGATGTTCGCCGGCAGCAGCGTCATCCCCTCCGCCGTCTCCACCAGCGCGGCGTTGGGCTCGACGTCACCGAGCAACACCTCGTGCACCGAGACCGCCAGCTTGTCGGGATCCTGGCCGAGCGAGAACGTCAGACAGCCCTGCGGGTCCAGGTCGATGAGAAGCACTCGCTTGCCCGCATCCACGAAGGCCGCGCCCAGCGAAGCGACGGTCGTCGTCTTGGCCACCCCACCCTTCTGGTTGGCCACCGCCAGCACTCGGGTCCCTTTCATCAGACGCCGTTCCTCCTCATCTCTTGCTGGGGGTTTGTTACCTGCCATCCAACACCAACACCATGGTGCCCGCGCGTGGATGGCTATGTGTGTCAGGCAGAATCGGTCAGATGGGCGTCGAAAGCCATCGATTGGTGTTGCTGCGCCACGGCGAAACCGAGTGGTCGCTGTCCGGCCAGCACACCGGCACCACCGAAATAGACCTCACCGACAACGGGCGGGCGCAGTCGAGCGCAGCCGGCGCGATACTGGCCGACCTGCACCTCGACCACCCCAAGGTGCTCAGCAGCCCGCGCCGACGTGCCGTGGAGACCGCCGAACTCGCGGGTCTGACCGTCGATGAGACATCGGAGCTGCTCACCGAATGGGATTACGGCTCCTACGAGGGCTTGACGAGCGCCGAGATCCACAAATCCCATCCCAGTTGGTCGATCTGGACGCATGGCGGGCCGGACGGTGAGTCCGTGGCGCAGGTCAGCGAGCGCGCGGACCGTGCCGTCGCACTGGCGTTGGATGTGATGGAGTCACGCGACGTGGTTTTCGTCGGGCACGGCCACTTCTCCCGCGCGGTGATCGCGCGCTGGATCGAGCTCCCGCTGACCGAGGGCAGCCGCTTCGGCATGGGCCCCGCCTCCATTGCGGTCGGCGGCTTCGAGCACGGAATACGCCAGATCACCGCGCTGGGCCTTCCACGACCCGATGACGGCTGAGCCGCCGTTCGTCCTGTGCGGACCGTCCGGCGTGCTTATTGCCGACGCCGTGCAGTCCAGTTATCCCGACGTGGCCGCCGCACAGTCGGCCCTGCGCTCGGGGCAGGCGTCAATTGTGCTGGGCGCGTTGGCTTTTGACGCGCACGGCCCGGCTGCCCTGATCGCGCCGCGTTCAGTGCAGCGGTTGACCGAGTTGCCCGACTGGCCGACCGGAGCGGTGCCCACTGTGCGCGTGTCCGGGGCACTGCCCACCCCCGACGAGCATCGCGCACGGGTCCGGCGCGCCTGCGACGAGCTGACCGCGGTCGGCGGCACGCTGCAGAAGGTGGTGCTGGCCCGCGCGCTGGAGCTGACCGCCGACGCTCCGCTGGACGCGCGAAACATCCTGCGCCGCTTGGTCGACAACGATCCGGCCGCCTACGGCTACCTGGTAGACCTGTCCGCGGCGGGCGGCGACTACGTGGGTAAGGCACTGGTCGGCGCCAGCCCCGAGCTGTTGGTCGCCCGCAGCGGCGACCAGGTGACGTGTCAGCCGTTCGCCGGCTCCGCGCCGCGAAACGCCGATCCCGACTCCGACGCCGCGGCCGGCGCGGCGCTGGCCGAGTCGGCCAAGGATCGTCACGAGCATCAGCTGGTGATCGACACCATGGCGGCGGCGCTGCGACCGCTGTGCAGCGAGTTGACGATCGCGCCGGAGCCGACGCTGAGCCGCACCACGGCGCTGTGGCATCTCAGCACTCCGATCACCGGCCGGTTGCGCGATACGTCAACCACTGCAATCGATTTGACGCTGGCCCTGCATCCGACGCCAGCGGTCGGCGGGGTGCCCACTCCCGCGGCCACCCGGCTGATCGGGGAGCTGGAGGGCGATCGCGGCTTCTACGCCGGCGCGGTGGGCTGGTGCGACGCCACCGGCGACGGGCGTTGGGTGGTGACCATCCGCGGCGCACAGTTGTCCGCCGACCGGCTCACCGCACTGGCCCACGCCGGCGGCGGCATTGTCGCCGAATCCGATCCCGATGGCGAAGTCGCCGAGACGACAACCAAATTCATCACGATCCTGACTGCGCTGGGAGTCCGACCATGAGCGTGCGCATCCGTCGCGCCGAACCGGGCGACGCCGCGGCGATCACCGCGATGATCCATGGCCTGGCGAAATTCGAGCACGCCCCCGAGCAGTGCACCGTCGGCGAAAGCCAAGTGCGCTCGGCGCTTTTCGGCGCTGCACCGACGTTGAGGGCCCATGTCGCCCAAGTGGACGGTGAGGTCGCGGCGATGGCCTTGTGGTTCCTCAACTTCTCGACCTGGGACGGCGTCGAGGGAATCTACCTCGAAGACCTCTTCGTGCGTCCACAATTTCGCCGTCTCGGACTGGCTCGCGGCCTGCTGACCGCACTGGCCGGGGAATGCGTGGTCAACGACTACACCCGGCTGTCCTGGGCGGTGCTGAACTGGAACACCGATGCGATCGCGCTGTACCAATCGGTCGGTGGTCGGCCGCAGAACGAGTGGACCACCTACCGGGTGTCCGGCCCGGAGCTGACGGCACTGAGCCGCACCGAGCTTTGAACGGCGCTAGGACCGCTCCGAAACCCACCGCACCGCGGCGGGACTGAACAACAGCGCCAGCACGACCACCGACAGGGCGGCCACCGGAACGCCGATCGCCGCCCGGTGCGATCCCGTCGTCAGGTAGTAGGCCACGCCGAGCAGCAACAGCTCTGCGAACACCGCCAGCCCGCGACCCCAGCGTCGCCCGTTCAGCAAGGCCCAGCCGGCCGCCAGCACCGCTCCGCCGAACAGGGCAAACCAGCCCGCGGTCCCAAATCCGTTGATTCCCCGCTGACCCGCGCCGCCGATCGCCCGAATCAGCAGGATCGCGGCGACCACCAGGCCCGTCGCGCCTTGAGCAGCAACGATGAAGCCTGCGCTGCGGACTGCGGTCGGGGAACGCCTGTTCACCGCCCCAGCGTAGCCATACCGCCGGGCCGCAAAGTCGCACTCCTCCGCCGCCCGTAAGGCGGTTCGGCCGAACACGCTGCGGATAGGCTTTGTCATCATGCGCGCCGTCCTGATCGTCAACCCGACCGCGACTTCGACGACGACGGCAGGTCGAGACCTGCTGGCGCACGCGCTGAAAAGCCGCCTCCAGCTGACCGTCGAACACACTCGCCACCGCGGCCACGGGCGCGAGATCGCGCAGGCCGCAGTCCAGGACGGCGTCGACCTCGTCGTCGTCCACGGCGGTGACGGCACCGTGAGCAATGTGGTCAACGGCCTGCTCGGCAAGCCGGGACCGCAGCTGCCCACCGGACATATCCCGGCGCTGGCGATCGTGCCCGGCGGCTCCGCCAACGTCGCCGCCCGCTCCCTGGGCATCCCCCCGGGTCCGATCGACGCCACCAACCAGCTGATCTGGCTGCTCGACAAGTACGGCCCGCAGAAACAGTGGCGCCGGATCGGTCTGATCGACTGCGGTGAGCAGTGGGCGGTGCTGAACGCCGGAATGGGTGTCGACGCCGAAGCGGTCGCCAAGGTGGAGGCTCAGCGGGAGAAGGGCCGCAAGGTCACGCCGACGCGTTACATCCTCGCCGCGACACGCGCCACCCTCTCCTACTCGCGCAAGGAGCCGCGGCTGACCGTCGAACTGCCCGGTCGCGAACCGGTCACCGGCACCTACTTCGTGTTTGTGTCCAACTCCAGCCCGTGGACCTACGCCGACGCCCGCCCGATGTGTACCAACCCCGACACCACCTTCGAATCCGGGCTCGGAGTCTTCGGCGTCACCCAGTTGAAGGTCGTGAAGAGCCTGCGCCTGGTCGCACAGATGTTCTCCAAGCAGCCCAAAATCGCCGGTGATCAGGTAGTTCGCGACGACAACACCGATTACGTCCGGGTGACGTGTGCCGATCCGCCCATGCCGAGCCAAATCGACGGTGACTACCTCGGGTTGCGCGAGGAAATGACCTTCCGATCCGTCCCGGACGCCCTCGATGTCGTGGCTCCGCCCCCGAAAAGCGGTCCCTGAACTGCGACGATCCCGGTTTGTGGGCAAAACCACTGGTCAGACTCGCGGCGAGTGTAGTACAACCGATTAAGGGATTTGGTAACAGATCTCTGAAGTGAGATAGCCCACGGACCAACGAGCCGCTATTGACATCTGTTGAGCCTGTGAAACGATCGAACAATCGCATGCAACGGTACGGAAACATTTCTTGTGCCTGCGTTAACAGCCGAAGAAAATCATTCGTGCGCACACTGCTGCGCACACAGTGAGGAGTAACGACTTATGGATTGGCGCCACACTGCGGTCTGTCGCGACGAGGACCCGGAGCTGTTCTTCCCTGTCGGGAACAGCGGACCGGCTCTCGCTCAGATCGCCGACGCGAAACTGGTCTGTAACCGCTGTTCGGTGACGACCGAGTGCCTGTCGTGGGCGCTCAGCACCGGACAGGACTCAGGCGTCTGGGGTGGCATGAGCGAAGACGAGCGACGTGCACTGAAGCGTCGCAACGCTCGGACGAAGGCTCGTACCGGAGTCTGATCCCCAGCGCTCACAACGGTGCGGCCCCGACGACCAGTTGGGGCCGCACCGTTGTGTTTGGGGACGGTTGTGTTTGGAGTCAGTCGGCGATCATTGCGGGACACGGGCGCGACGACCGATCGGGACCCGCAGCACCACATCCGTCCCGCCTTCGGGGGCGTCCTTCATGTCCAGCGAGCCGTCGAGTTCGGCCGACACCAATGTCCGCACGATCTGCAGTCCCAGCCGGTCGGACTGCTCGACAGTGAAGCCGTCGGGCAGCCCGCGACCGTTGTCGTGCACCACCACGTCGAGCCAGCGCGCCGACCGCTCGGCCCGGATCGTCACCGCTCCGCCGCCGGCGGCGGAACCGCAGGTCGCCTGGTCGAAGGCGTGCTCGATCGCGTTCTGGACGAGCTCGGTGATCACCATGATCAACGCGGTCGCGCGGTCGGAATCCAGTACTCCGAGCATCCCGGTCTGATTGATCCGGATCGGGGTGTCGACCGTTGCGACGTCGTTCATGATCGGCAGAATCCGGTCGATCACCTCGTCGAGGTTGACCTCTTCGTCGACGGACATCGACAGCGCATCGTGGACCAACGCAATCGAGGAGACTCGTCGCACCGACTCGATCAGCGCCTCGCGACCCTCGGCATTGGTGGTCCGGCGGGCCTGCAGACGCAGCAACGCCGCGACGGTCTGAAGATTGTTCTTCACCCGGTGGTGGATCTCCCTGATGGTGGCGTCCTTCGACATCAGCGCACGGTCGCGGCGCTTGATCTCGGTGACGTCTCGAACAAGCACCGCGGCGCCGGCGGCCGAACCGTTGATCACCAACGGCAGCGTCCGCAGCAACACCGCGGCACCGCCCGCGTCGACCTCGATGCGCATGCTGGCGCCGCCCCGCAGCGAGTTCAGCACGTGCTCGGCGAGCTCGTGAGCCTCGAAGGGGTCGGATATCAGCGGACGGGTGATCGCGATCAGGTTGTGCCCCTCCAGCTCTGAGGTGAGGCCCATCCGGTGGTATGCCGACAGCGCGTTGGGACTGGCATAGGACACCAGCCCGCCTACGTCGAGACGGATGAAGCCGTCACCCACCCGC
>NZ_PKEK01000017.1 GCF_002863225.1 Mycobacterium sp.
GCCGCGGCTGATCCAGCTCTGAGGCCGTCGAGATCGACGCCAGCGTCGACGCCTCTCGCACAAATCCGCGTCAGCGCCGATTTCGGCGCCGCGTCCTAGTTGCGAGGCAGCCCGAGTACCCGCTGCGCGACGATGTTTCGCTGGATCTCCGAGGTGCCACCGGCGATCGTCGCCGCGAACGTGCGCAGGTAGCGGTCAAACCAGCTGCCGTAGTGGGAGTCCAGGTTCAGCGGCGCGTAAGGCCCGGTCAGCGCGGGGTGCACGAGCCCGTCCACCCCGCCCGCTCCCAGCACATGCTCGGTGGCGGTCTGCACGGCTTCGGACCCCAGCAGCTTGAGCACCGACTGGCCCGCCACGTCGTCTTCACCGCGGGCGGCTCGCGCCAGGGTCACCGAACCCAGCAGCCGCAGCGCCTCGTGATCCATCACCAGGGTCGCGTAACGATCGCGCTCCAAGTCTCCGACCGGTTCGAAATCGGCTGTCATCTCCTGCAATTGATCGGCATAGCCCATCCAGAGCATGTTGCGCTCGTGGCCGAGCGAGCCGTTGGCGACTCGCCAGCCCTCGTTGAGTGGGCCGACGAGATTCTCGACCGGCACCCGGACGTCGGTGAAGAACACCTCGTTGAAGTCCAGGTCGTCGGGATCGGCGGCGGAGGCGAACGGCCGTCGCACCAGACCCGGACTGTCGGTCGGTATCACCAGCACGCTGATTCCCTTGTGCTTGGGCGCATCCGGATCGGTCCGGACGAAAGTCAGCAGCACGTCGGCGTCATGGGCACCCGATGTCCACACCTTCTGTCCGTTGACCACGAAGTGCTCGCCGTCGCGCACCGCGGCCGTCCGAAGCGAAGCCAGGTCCGAACCGGCGCCTGGCTCGCTCATACCCAATGACGCCGTGATCTCGGCGCGCAGGATCGGCACCGCCCAGCGGTGCTTCTGCTCCGCCGTCCCGAATGACAGCAGGGACGCGGCGATGATGCCGACGCCCTGGGGATTGAAGCTCTGGTAAATGCGTCGCCGCGACAACTCTTCGGCGTGGACGTATTGCTGCAACACGGTCGCGTTGCGGCCGCCGAACTCTGGCGGATTACCGGGCAGCAGCCACCCGTGGTCGAAGAGCAAACGCTGCCAGCGCCGTGCCCACGGCGGCACATCGGATGACGAGCGTGAACGATGGACCGCGTCGGCTTCGTCCGGCGAATGCTCGTCGAGGAATGCCACGAATTCGGCCCGGAATTGCTCCACGTCGGCATCGAACGTCAGTTGCATCGGCGCTCCGTAATTCGCATTCCACTTCCCTGCAGAGCAGTGAGAGAATACTATTCTCGCCAAGGGAAAGTTACAATCTCAGACACGTCGTCCCGCGAGGGGGAGAGCACACTGATGACACGGCGTTCTCCGGTACAGTCCAAACATGTTCTCCCCTCGCGGCAATCACCAGAGCCGCCCGTGACCAGCCCCAGCGAAGAGCCGGCCTGGAAGCAGCGCGCCGTCGAACGGTCCATCAAGACGGCGAAACTGCGGGCCGCGCAACGTGTCCAACGGTTCTTGGACGCGGCGCAAGCCATCATCATCGAGAAGGGCAGCACGGACTTTACCGTCCAAGAGGTCGTCGACCGCTCCCGGCAGTCTTTGCGAAGCTTCTACCTGCAGTTTGACGGCAAACACGAGCTGCTGCTGGCGCTCTTCGAAGACGCGCTGAGCCGCTCCTCGGACCAGATCCGCGCCGCGACGGCCAACCACACCGACCCGATCGAACGGCTGAAGGTTGCCGTCGAGCTGTTGTTCGAGGCCTCGCGCCCGGACCCCACAGCCAAGCGTCCGTTGTTCACCGACTTTGCTCCGCGACTTCTGGTTTCACATCCTGACGAAGTCAAGATTGCGCATGCGCCTCTGGTTACTTTGCTGACCGAGCTGATGGAGGCCGCCAGCGAAGCCGGCGAGCTGCGCGCCGGTGTCAACGCGAAGCGGATGGCCGCGATGACCATGCAGACCGTGATGTTCATCGCGCAGTCCAGCGGCGGCCCGGGTGAGGCGACCGTGCATCCCATCACCGCGGACGAGGTGTGGGACTTCTGCTCGCAGGGATTCGTCGGCCGCTAGCCGCGCGAGAATCCACTTACCGTCAAGTGAGAATTCCACTTACACGAGTGACGCCGTAACCCCGCCACGACCGGTTCGGTTGCCGGGGTCCGCACCGGATGGTGCTCCGGCCTGTCGAATCCCTTTTCCGGCCGCGACCGCGCTGACGCCGACCGACAGCGGCTCAATGCTCACATAACGCACAAAATATGCCGATCCGGAAATCTAATTCTCGTCGCAAGAGAATGCTAAGTAGCGAAAACGGATCCCACATTGACACCCGTAGCCGCCTGATGACAGAGTTGCCGCAGATTCTGAGCGCCATCACATATGCGCGCGCGGCGAGAGGCGAATTCCCGTGACAGTGACTGCACCCGACGGGGTCTACTACGACCCGTACGACGTGGAGATCAATGCCGACCCCTACCGCGCCTTCCGGGCGATTCGCGAGGAAGCTCCGCTGTACTACAACGAGCAGCACGACTTCTACGCGCTCAGCCGGTTCGCCGACGTCGACGACGCGCTCGTCGACCACGCCACGTTCAGTTCCGCCCGCGGCGCGATCATCGAATTAATCAAGGCGAACATCGACATCCCGCCGGGTGTGATCATCTTCGAGGATCCGCCGATCCACGACGTGCACCGCAAGCTGCTGGCCAGGATGTTCACCCCGCGCAAGATCAACGACCTCGAGCCCAAGATCCGCGAATTCTGCGCGCACAGCCTGGATCCGATTGCCGGCGGTGACAGTTTCGACTTCGTCGGCGATCTCGGCGCCCAGATGCCGATGAAGGTGATCGGCATGCTGCTCGGCGTCCCCGACGAGTACCAGGAAGCCGCGCGCGACCGGACAAACGACCAAATGCGCACGGAGGCAGGCAAACCCATGGATGCCTCGTCCGCGATGGACACCGGCGAGTTCTTCGCCGAGTTCATCGACTGGCGCGCCAAGCACCCGTCCGACGACATCATGACGGATCTGCTGAACGTCGAATTCACCGACGACAAGGGCGTGACGCGGCGGTTGACCCGCGAGGAGCTGCTCACCTACATCGCTGTCGTCTCCGGCGCCGGCAACGAGACCACCACCCGGCTGATCGGCTGGGCCGGCAAGGTGCTGGCCGAGCATCCAAATCAGCGCAGGGAATTGGCGCACAACCCGGCTCTGATCCCCGCCGCCATCGAGGAGTTGCTGCGTTTCGAACCGCCGGCCCCACACGTGGCCCGGTACGTGACTCGCGACGTCACCTACTACGGGCAGACGGTCCCGGAGGGCAGCGCGATGATGATGCTGATCGGCGCCGCGAACCGAGACCATCGTCAATTCCCGCCCGACGGAGACGTTTTCGACATTCACCGCGAACCCCGCCAGCACCTGTCGTTCAGCGTCGGCACGCATTACTGCCTGGGCTCGGCGCTGGCCCGGCTGGAGGGACGCATCGCGCTCGAGGAGATCTTGAAGCGCTTCCCCGAATGGCAGGTCGACCTCAGCCGCGCCGCATTGTCCCCGACCTCCACCGTGCGTGGCTGGGACACAATGCCTGCGGTCGTCGGTTGAGCAATCACAACTAGGAAACGAGGAAACGATGGCGGGTCGAGTCGAAGGCAAGGTCGCGTTCGTCACCGGTGCGGCGCGTGGTCAGGGCCGCGCCCACGCGGTGCGGCTGGCCCAGGAGGGTGCCGACATCATCGCGGTCGACGTCTGTAAGAAGATCGACACCGTCGATCTGATCGCCGCGTCCACGCCGGAGGATCTGGCCGAGACCGCAGATCTGGTCAAGGGCCACAACCGTCGGATCTACACAGCCGAGGTCGACGTCCGTGACTTCGACGCACTCAAGGCAGCGGTGGACACCGGTGTCGAGCAGCTCGGCAAGCTCGACATCATCGTTGCCAATGCCGGAATCGGCAACGGCGGCCAGACGCTGGACAAGACCAGTGAACGGGACTGGACCGCCATGATCGACATCAACCTCGGCGGGGTGTGGAAGACCGTGAAAGCCGGTGTGCCGCATATCCTCGCCGGCGGCAACGGTGGATCGATCATCCTCACCAGCTCGGTCGGCGGCCTCAAGGCCTACCCGCACACGGGTCACTACGTCGCCGCCAAGCACGGCGTAGTCGGCTTGATGCGCACCTTCGCCGTCGAGCTGGGCGCGCAGAACGTCCGGGTCAACTCCGTGCACCCGACCAACGTGAACACCCCGCTGTTCATGAACGAAGGCACGATGAGGCTGTTCCGGCCGGACCTGGAGAACCCGGGTCCCGACGACATGAAAGTCGTGGGCCAGCTGATGCACACCCTGCCGATCGGCTGGGTCGAACCCGAGGACATCGCCAACGCGGTGCTGTTCCTGGCATCTGACGAGGCACGCTTCATCACCGGCGTCACGCTGCCGGTCGACGGCGGTAGCTGCCTCAAATAGCCTCTCACCGTGCCGCTTTCAGAGCTGAAAATTCCGGGCGGCTGGGACCAGATCACCCCGGCCTGGATGACGGATGCGCGCCGGCGTGACCATCCTGGCGCGGTGGTGAGCGACGTCGTTCGTCGACCTCGACCCCCGCGCGGCGCTCGACGCCATCACCAACTAGCGGGGCTGTCTTTGGTCGCGTAGCCACGTCGGCTACCGTCGCGCCATGAGCAAGGACAGCGGGCATTTCGACGGGAAGAGCGCCGTCATCACCGGCGGTGCGAACGGTATCGGTCTCGCGACCGCAACTGAGTTGGCAAGGCGCGGAGTGCGTCTCGTCCTGGCCGACGTCGACGAGGCGGCCCTGGAGCAGGCCGTCACAGACCTGCGGGCACAGGGATTCGAGGCCCACCCGGTGACGTGCGACGTCCGGTCACTGGAGGAGATGACGCACCTCGCCGACGAAGCGTTCCGTCTTCTCGGCCGGGTGGACGTGGTGTTCAGCAACGCCGGCATCGTGGTCGGGGGCCCGATCGCGCAGATGACCCACGACGATTGGCACTGGGTGATCGACATCGACCTGTGGGGCTCGATTCACGCCGTCGAAGCGTTCGTGCCGCGACTGCTCCAGCAGGGCAGCGGCGGGCACGTCGCTTTCACCGCGTCGTTCGCCGGCCTGATGCCCAATGTCGGGCTCGGCGCTTACAGCGTGGCGAAATACGGCGTCGTGGGCCTGGCCGAGAACCTGGCCCGCGAGGTCAGGGACGACGGTATCGGTGTTTCGGTGCTGTGCCCGATGGTGGTCGAGACCAAGCTGCTGTCGAATTCGGGGCGGATCATGGGTGCCGACTACGGGACTGCCTCGGACGAGGTACCGGCACAACCGGACACCTTGGACGTCGACGAGGTCGCCCGCCTGACCGTCGACGCGATCGCCGCCAACCGGCTCTACGTGCTACCTCACTCGGCCGCCCGCCGGTCTATCCGCAAGCGATTCGACCGGATCGACCAGACGTTCGACGCACAGGCCGACGACGGCTGGAATCACTGACCCTGTCGATGCTCACCGGGCGGCGGTCTTTCGCGTCCCGCCGGGCGCCCGGCCGATCACACCCTCGGCCTCCAGCTCGGCGATTTCAGTTGCACTGAGCCCGATTTCGGCCAGCAGCTCGTAGTTGTGTTCACCGAGTAGTGGCGCCTGGCCTCGATGGAATCGGTGTGGGCCGGCCGAAAACCTCACCGGCACAGTGCTGTGCGGCGTGGGTTCGTTGACCGGGTGACCGACGTCTTCGAAGAAACCGCGGAACCGCAGCTGCGGAATCTCGATCTGACGATGCGGTTGCATCACCTTGGCGACCGGCACGCCGGCATCCCAGAGCAGTCGTACGACTTCGTCGCTGTCCCGACTGGCACACCACGCGCTCAGGTGCTCGTCGATCAGGTCGTGGCACTGGCGGCGGCCCTCCGCTGTCGACAGTCTCGGGTCCAGCGCCCATTGCGGACCGCCCAGCGCGTCGCAGAGCCCGGACCACTGCCGGTCGTCGGCGACAGCGATCGCGACCCAGCTGTCGAGGCGGCCGAACTCGTCGATATCGCTGCAGAGGTAGGCGTTTTGGGGCGCCGCCGCGGGCCCCCGGTTGCCGGCGCGTTGCAGCAGGGCTCCGTAGGCGGAGTACTCGATGACCTGTTCGGCGGCGATGTTCAGGGCCGCATCGACCATCGCGGCCTCGATCATCACGCCGCGGCCGGTGCTGCGCCGCAACTCCAGCGCCAGCAACAACGCGTTGACCGCGTGGATACCGGCATTCGGGTCACCGATCGAGTACGGCTCGTACGGATTTCGGTCCGGATGCCCGGTCAGCCAGCTCACCCCCGACGCGGCCTCGATGACATAAGCGAAAGCCGGATTGTCCCGCCACGGCCCGTCCAGCCCGAAGCCGGGCATCCGCAGCAGGATCGCATCCGGCCGGATCGCTTGGACCGCATCGAAGTCCAGACCGATCTGGTCAAGCACCCGCGGCGTGAAGTTCTCGACGATCACGTCGAACGTCGGGATCAGCCGACGCAGCAGGTCCCGGCCCGCGTCGGTCTGCAGATCAAGGGTCAGGCCCTTCTTGTTGGTGTTCAGCGCCGAGAAGATCGGAGACTTCTCCCACCACTGGTCTTCGCTGACCGGGATGCCGGCGATCAGCCGGGTGCCGTCCGGTTTGCGGGTGGATTCGACGTGCACGACGTCGGCACCGAGCATCGCCAGAAAATGGGTGCAGCTCGGCCCCGCCCAGAACGTCGTCATGTCGAGCACCCGGATACCGTTGAGCGGCAACTCATCCGAGATCGGATCGGGCGGGGTTCGCCGGGCGATCGGTCCCGTCTGCCGGTACCGCGCGGTGTGCTCACCCAGCAGCGGTGCAGGTTGCGGCGCAACCAGTGTCGCCGGGTTCATGCGGTAGGGAGGACCGGGCTGGGCGAACCCGTCGCGAGGGTTGGCGACGAACGAGCCCCGGTGCCGGAAGTGTTCGAGCCCGACGATGGTGGCGCCGTTCGCCACCGGCGCATTGGGGATCCGGAACGCGGTGGCGAGTTCGCGGATGTCGTCGGCGTTCTGCCCCTCGAACCAGGCGTAGATGTCGGCGGCCTTCTCGTTCGCCATCTCGGTGATCGAGAGCGGCGAGTCCTCGTCGATCCAGTCCTGCCGGCCGATCATCGCGCAGAGGTCGAACCACTGCTGCGCGGTGCCGCAACCGACGTCCACCAAACCGTCTTTGGCACTGGCGATTCCGGGAACCGTGAGTTTGCGGGCATCGCGCCACGGTCGCCCGAGCATCTGGAAGAACGTGACCGGATAGTAGGTGAGCCCCAGAATGTGGGCTTCGAGCATCGACAGGTCGAGGAGTTCGCCCGCTCCGGTCTTCGACTGCCGGATCCGTGACGTCAGGGTTGCGGCACTGGCGAAGGCACCGGAGAGAAAGTCACCCACCTGGCCGCCGACGAATACCGGTGCGCGATCGGCCGATCCGCGGCCCAACCCGACGATGCCGCCGGACCAGGCCTGCAGGGTGAACTCGGTCGCCGGCAGGTCGGACCACGGTCCTTCCAGCCCGAAGGGTGTGATCGACGTGACGATCAGATGCCGATGCGTCTCACGGAGCTTCGCCGGTGTGAACGACTCGGCCAGCGCTGATCCGTGCGACCACACCACCGCGTCCGCGCCGGCCAGCAACTCGTCCACGAAGTCGGCGTCGGTGGCGGGGTCGGCGACCACACCGTGCTTTCCGCCGGCCAGGAAACCGAACAGGGCGCCGTCACGGCCGTGGCCGATGGCGGCACCGGATGCCGACCATCGGCGCAACGGATCACCTTCTGGCGATTCGACTTTGATCACGCGGGCACCGCCGTCGGCCAACAGCTTGGTGCAGTAGGCGCCGGCGATTCCGGAAGCGAGTTCGACGACGGTGTAACCGTGCAACGGACCGGTGTCGGGCGCCACGCCTCAGCCCCTTCTCACCCGGCGGAACCTGCTCAGCCGGAAGCCGTGCGGACACTCGTCGGCCACGATCAAGCGCCGACCGCGATGTTGGCCGAGGGGCTCGACGTGAGCACCTCGGGTCCATCGGGGGTGATCAGCACCGCCTCCCGCCCGAACACCGCGCCCACGCCGGACTGCCAGACGTAGCCGGTGACCGCCAGAACCATGCCCGCCTCGAGTTGCTCCTCGGCCGCCGTCGCCGGCAGATGCTGCGACACCACCGGCGGGTCGAATCCCAAGCCCAGGCCACGCGCAACAGGCATCGGCGGCAGCTCTTCACCGGCGGCTTGATACGCGGCCAGCAGATCGAAAGCCGACGCCCCTGGCTGGCAGGCCTCGAACAGCCTGTTCCACAGTGCATCCCACCGCCGATAGAGGTCTGACGAGCCCGGGACGTCACCGACCGGCCAGGTGCGGCCCACCTCACCGGCGTAGCCTCCGTCGAGCACTCCGGACGAAAATGCCACCAGGTCACCGGCGTGCACCAGGCCGTCGGGATTGGCCCGGCGCCATGGGTGGTCGCGCGCGGTCACCCAGGCGGCATCTTGGGTGGCGGGGGTGCTGACCCCGCCGGCCGCCATCGCTTCCAACAGCACACCGGCCAACGCCTTTTCGCTGAGACCCGGCCGCAACTCGGCTACTGCGGCGGCCAATCCGAGTTCGGCGACCCGAATGGCCTCACGCAGTGCGGCCACTTCTTCGGGTGTCTTGATCCGCCGGGCCGCGCGCATGGCCAGCTCGCCGTCGACAAGGTCGGCGTTGGGGAACGCCGACGGAAGAAGCTGCTCGAATCCCGGCGAAAGCGCATCCGTGCCAACCCTTTTCGCGGCCTCTGCACCCGGGATACGCCGCAGGTTGGCGATGGTGTTCATCGGGTTCCACGCGATGCCGTACAAGTTCTCGTGCGGGATGTCGTCGGGTACGCCCTCGTCCCATGTGCTGAGCAAGTGGATTGCGCCGGTCTCCCGCACCACGACACAGGTCGGACCGAACGGTCTGGTGCCGGCCACCCACAACTGCGGCGCACCGGACACGTAGCGGACATTGGCCTGGCGCCCCAACACCAGCACGTCGAGGTCGTGCTGTTCCATCTGCGCCAGGGCGCGTTCGCGCCGAGCCGTCCGCAACGCGCGGTCGTCGGCCAGAACCTCAACAGCCATCGACGCCACTCCTCCTCATCGCTGCTCCCCGTACGGGGCATAGGGGTAGTCGGTCAACCGGATATGCCCGTCCTCGGTGATGACGATGATCTCCTCGCTGCGGTAGCCCCCGGTGCCTTCTTCCCACACCACCGGTTCGAGCACCAGCACCATGCCAGGCTCGAGGACGAAGTTCTCGTCGAACTCTTCACCGAGATCGGTTCCAATCATTGGTGTTTCGGCAGCGTTGACGCCGATGCTGTGACCCAGGTAGAAGTGCGGCAACCACGGCCGGTTACCGCCGTTGGCGGTGGTCGCCGTCCTTCCCAGGTCCGCGACGGTGGCCCCGGCGCGGACCACGCCGAGCACGGCATCCATGATTTCCTGCCACTTGAAGTACTGGGCATGCTGCCGGGGTGTCGGCTCGTCGCCGACTACCCAGGTGCGGCCGAAGTCCGAGCAGTAGCCCTGGTAGGTGATGCTGACGTCGGTCCACAGCACATCACCGGCGGCGAGTTCGCGCTCAGTCGTCAACAGCGGCAACGCCAGATCACCGTGGGTGGTCCAGACTCCGTCCGCCTTGAACTTGGGCATCACCTGCCAGATCGGCTCCAGCATGCTGGCCATTGCGCCCAATTCGAATGTGCGGCGGGTGAACTCGGCCGACAAGTCGATCTGCCGAATTCCCGGCGCAAGGCCGGCCTGCACGTCGACCATCGCCGCGTCGGTGATCTTCACCGCGGTTCGGATGCACGCGATTTCATCTGGGGTCTTGATGAGTTTGGCGGCACCGACGACCTGCGCGGCGTCGGTCGGCTGACCGGACCGGAAGAGCTGAGACTGCCCGCGCCGCATCGCACCGGTGAGCTCGTCGACCGCGATACTGGCCGCGGCCGGGATGAGCTCGTGGATCATCCGTGCGAATTTCTCTACGCCCTCGTCGAATTCGAGATACACCGGACCGTGCAGGTGGTCTGCCGGCAAGCCCGATTCCGACGATGCGCCCTCCCGGAACGGCAGGAACAGGTGCGGATGCGGATCGTCGGCCAGCACCACCGCGACCGGTCGTTCGACATACGACAGCCCGGCATCCCCCAATGGCCAACTGACCCCGGTGGCGTACACCACGCTGTTGTTTCCCAGCAGGATCAACGCGTCCACGCCGCGATCGGCCATCGCCGAACGAAGCCGCGCGCCGGTTTCGCGACGCATCCGCTCGATGTCCGGCGTCGCCGGAATGTCGGCGACCGACTTGCAGGCGGGCAGGACCGAAGTGGTTGCAGTCATCGAACGGCCTACAACCCCAGGAACTTGGTGACGTTGTCGCTGACGATCTTGACGGCGTTGTCCGGTCCGACCGCCTCGACAACCGAGGCCAACGACTTCTCCGAGTAGCCGAAAGTGCTTTCGTTGTGCGGATAGTCGCTGGACCACATCACCTTGTCGACGCCGATCTGATCGATCAGCTGCAGGCCGAGCGGGTCGACCATGAACGAGGCGCTCATGTGGGTGTCCCAGTAGTAGCGCACGTCGTGCTGCAGCGGCCGGTTGAACATGTGCTGGTAGGACGCCACCAGATGCTCGGCATCCTGCAAAGCCCAGGGAACCCAGGATATTCCGCCTTCGAACCAGCCGATGCGCAGGCTGGGGTGATCGTCGAGGATGCCGGTGAACAGGTACTTGGCGAACTGCTCGCGGAACCCGTCGATGTTGATCATCATGCCGACGACGACGCTGTTGAACTGACAGGGAGTCTTGGGCGGCGTCTCACCGATGTGGTGGGAGATCGGCAACCCGGCGGCTTCGATCTCGTCCCACACCGGTTTCATGGCGGTGCTGCCGTAGTCGATGACGTTGCCGTCGTCGTCCTTGCCGGGGTTCAGTGGCAGCAGAAATGTCTTGAGCCCCAGGGATTTCAACTCCGCCAACGTTTTCTTGGCACCAGCGGGATCCCACCAGTTGATCAGTCCCGCGCCGTAGAAATGACCGCCTGACTGCTCCTGCAGTTCGGCGATGTACTCGTTGTAGATCCGGAAAGCCAATTCGCGAAGTTGCTTGTCCGGGTAGTGGAACAGCGCCAGAATCGCGTTGGGGAACGCGAGTTCCTTCTCGACGCCGTCCTCACGCAGCTCCTGGATCCGGGCCGCGATGTTGGTGCTCGCCGCGCCCGGCAGGTCGTCGTACTGCATCAGCACGGCGCTGAAATCACCGGGCAGGAACGACTGCCCCTTACGGCCAACCTGGTAGGCACCGTCCTCGTACCAGATCCGCGGCGCCTTTTCTTTGAGCTCGTCGGGGAAGCGGTTGAAGAAGATGTCGTCGGCGATCGAGATGTGGTTGTCCGCCGAGAAGACCACGGTGCCTTCGGGCAGACCGGTCTGGATTCCGTCGGCATGCCCGTGCCGATTCTTCGGAGCGCCGAAACCCCCGGGCGGATAGAGCGAAACGGTGCTTGTTTGAGGCGACATCAGTGGCCCTCCAATTGGATTGATGTGTTGGTTGTCCCGGAATGGCTGGCGAGGGTCTTCACCAGGTCACCGGTAGTTCGTAGACGCCGTAGGCGAGCCGGTCGTGCTTGAGCGGAACGTCCTCGATCGGTACGGCGAGTTCGAGGGTGGGGACACGGCGCAGCAGTGTGTGAAAAACGATCTGCAGTTCGGCGCGAGCGAGCTGCTGCCCGACGCACTGATGCCGGCCGTAGCCGAAGGCGACGTGCTGGCCGGCGCCCGAACGGTGTAGGTAGAGGCGGTCGGGTTCGCTGAATTCCTTGGCGTCCCAATTGGCCGGCGCGTTGTCGATGATGATGCCGTCGCCGGCCCGGATCGTCTCGCCGGCGATGCCGATGTCCTCGGCGGCGACACGACGCTGGCCGTTCTGGATGATCGAGAGGTACCGCAGCAGCTCCTCCACCGCATTGGCAATGACTTTCGCGTCGTCGGTCTCGCGCAGCACCGCCGCCTGGTCGGGGTGCGCCAGCAGCGCCAGGACGCCCAACCCGATCATGTTGGCGGTGGTCTCGTGGCCCGCGATCAAGAGGCCGGTGCCGAGCTGCGCGGCTTCCTTGACGCTGAGCTCGCCGGCCTTGACGCGCTCGGCCAGATCCGAAACCGCATCTTCGGCAGGGGACTCCATCTTTGCCTCGACGAGCTGCGCAAGATACTTGTGCAGGCTCATCGCACCTTTCATGGTGTCCTCGGCGGCGGCGTAGCGTGCGAGGCCGACATTGGCATGGTGCTGGAACATCTCGGCGTCTTCGTACGGCACGCCCAGCAGCTGGCTGATCACCAACGACGGCACCGGCAGGGCAATCGTGTTGACGATCTCGCCCGGCTTCGGGCCGGCCAGCAGGGTGTCGATGGAGTCATCGGTGATCTGCTGGATCGCCGGCCGTAGACCTTCAACTCGCTTGAACGTGAACGGTTTTGACAGCATCCGGCGAAATCGAGTGTGCTCCTCGGCATCTGAGGTGAAGACCGACCGGGGCCGCTTGTGCACGGTGGACAGCATGCCTTCGTTCCAGTGCGGGAAGCCCGGCCGCCGGTCGTCGACGCTGACCCGGGAGTCGGAGAACAGCGAGCGCGCCACTTCGTATCCGGTGATGAGCCAGGGCGTGCTGCCGTCCCAGATCTTCACCCTGGACAGCGGCCGCGCCTGGGCCAACTCCATCACTTCCGGCGGCGGCGCGAAGGGGCAACCGGCGGCGCGGGCCATCGGGTATTCGGGGCCGTCGGAGGTCGCTGCAGTGCTGGTGCCGGCGAGTGTGTCGGACACGTCTCACTCCTCGAGGTGAATGGCTAGTGCGGGGCAGTTGGCCTCGGCTTTGCGGACGCTGTCGGCCTGCTCGGCGGGCGGGTTCTCGTCCAGCACGAGAACGACGCCGTCGTCGTCGCGCTGATCGAAGACTTCCGGGGCGTGCATCACACAGTTGCCCGACGATGCGCATTTATCTTGTTCCACAGAAACTTTCATCAATTCTTCTTCACTCGTGCGGCGTGACGGGCGCCAGCCACAGCCCCACCACTGCGTCGATGAGGCGCGTCCCGGCGGCCTCCCAGGACGTCCACGGCGCGGATGCGCCCGCGGCCAGCGCCCGTTCGCGGTCGGCGCAGGTGTGCACCAGCAGGTTGCGGGCCATCAGATTGCGTTCCACCCGGACGTCGATCGGGAGCTCGGGCAGGCACCGGTTGATTCCGTCGATCACCTGGACCAGGGACTCGGACGTGAGTGCGTCTTTGACGACGATGTTGTAGTACGCCGGGTCGGTCATCACCTGCGCAGCGAAGCGAGCGTACCAACTGGGATTGCCCAGCGCCGCCAGATGGTCGGTCAACGGGCGCACCAGGCAGGCAACCCAGCTGCGGGTGTCGTCCGACCGAAGAGTCGAAGCGACCATGTCTTCCCGCAGCCGTTCGATGGGCTCCCGGTGCCGCTGCTCGATGGCCCGGACCAGATCGGTCTTGGTGCCGAAGTGATAGCCCACCGCCGCGTTGTTGCCCTGCCCGGCTGCCTCGCTGACCTGACGGTTCGAGACAGCGAAGACGCCATGCTCGGCGAACAGCCGCTCGGCTGCGGTCAAGATCGCTTCCTGCGTGGTGCTGGCCCGATCGCTGCGCGCGGCCCTCGCGGTAGTCACCCTGGCCAGTCAACGCGCTGACCTCGATTAAGTCAAGCGATTGATTTAATCGGTCTTCTCGATTCGGCGCCGGACCACTTTTCCGGCCGTCGTCCCACCGTCGACGCGCATCACCGTGCCGGTCACATACCGGGACCGGTCGCCGGCCAGGTACAGCGCGGCCTCGGCCACGTCTTCAGGAGTCCCCTCCCGCTGCAGCGGCCGATCGGCACGCATCTGGGCCCGGATTTTCTGCTCGAATATCTCGAGTTCCTCGGGCGACTTGCCGGAATTCGAGGACGCCAGAATCGGCGTGGGTATGCTGCCCGGCGCGATGGCGTTGACTCGTACGTCGAAGTGCGCCAACTCAATTGCCGACGATTGAGTGAACATGATCACCGCCGCCTTGGAGGCGCGATACGTCATCACCCCGCCACCGGCTTGGATACCGCCGATCGACGACAGGTTGATGATCGACCCGCCGCCGCTCTTGGCCATCTCGCGGGCCGCGTCGCGGGTTCCGGCCATCACCCCCAGGACGTTGACCGCCATGACCCGCTGGAAGTCGGCCAGGTCGTCATCGAGAAAGCTCCGGTGCATTTTGCTGGAGATCCCGGCGTTGTTGACCATCACGTCCAGGCCACCGAACGATTCGACGGCGCCTGCCACCAAGTCGGCTATCTGATCGGTGTCGGAGACGTCGGCAGGCCGGAAGATCACCTCACCGCCGAGTCTGGTGACGAGGTCTTCTCCGCGGTCACGGTCGACATCCGCGACCACCACCCGAGCCCCCTCCGCCACGAATTTCTCGACGATTCCGGCGCCGATGCCCGAGGCGCCACCCGTGACGATCGCAACCTTGCCGAGCAATTCGTTGACCATGCCGTCGAGTTAATCGGCGCGTCGCCGCTTAAGTCAAGCGATTGATTTAGTGCTATCACCGCAGACTCGCAGCCCGTGATGCTAACTTCGGCTTCGTGAGCGGGTTAGTTAACCTCCGATTCTCATGGCGTTCACCGGGAGCCGCCACGCTGCCGTATGTCGGGACCACGCCGTACCCGGGCACCTGATCGTGTGAAATGGCCGTCGACCCGACCCGATCGAAGGAAATGAATTGAAACTCAACCAGTTTGGCGCCGCGGTAGGCGTGCTGGCCGCCGGCGCTATGGTGCTGTCGGGCTGCGGGAGCAACAACGCGCCGAATGAGGGTGGTACCAGCTCCAAAGCATCCTCGGCGAACGTGCACTGCGGCGGAAAGCAGACGCTGAAAGCGAGCGGATCGACCGCTCAGGCCAACGCGATGGCGCGTTTCGTCAACGCCTTCGAGCAGGCGTGCTCGGGCCAGACGCTGAACTACACGGCCAACGGATCAGGTGCCGGAATCAACGAATTCACCGGCAACCAGACCGATTTCGGCGGCTCGGATTCCCCGCTCAGCGAGGAGGAGCACGCCAAGGCGCAGCAACGCTGCGGTTCGCCGGCCTGGGATCTGCCGGTGGTGTTCGGACCGATCGCGGTGACGTACAACGTCACCGGGGTGAGCACGCTGAACCTGGACGGACCGACCGCGGCCAAGATATTCAACGGCACCATCAAGACGTGGAACGACCCGGCGGTCGCGGCTCTCAACGCCGGTACCGCCCTGCCTGATCTACCGATCCACGTGGTGTTCCGTAGCGACCAGTCCGGCACGACGGACAACTTCCAGAAGTACCTCGACGCCGCCTCTGACGGGGCGTGGGGCAAGGGCGCCGGTAAGTCGTTCAACGGCGGCGTCGGCGAGGGCGCCAAGGGTAACGACGGAACCTCAGCGGCCATCAAGAACACGCCTGGCTCGATCACCTACAACGAGTGGTCGTTCGCCCAGGCGCAGAAACTGAACATCGCCAAGATCGTGACCTCGGCAGGGCCTGAGCCCGTGGCGATCAGCGCGGACTCGGTCGGAAAGACGATCGCCGGCGCCAAGGTCAAGGGGCAGGGCAACGACCTGATTCTCGATACGCTGTCGTTCTACAAGCCGACGCAAGCCGGCGCGTACCCGATCGTGTTGGCGACGTATGAAGTTGTGTGCTCCAAGTATTCGGACGGCCAGGTCGGTACTGCGGTCAAGGCCTTCCTGCAGACCACCATCGGTGCGGGCCAGACCGGTTTGGCGGACAACGGGTACATCCCGATTCCTGAGTCCTTCAAGTCGAGGCTGTCGACCGCGGTTGACGCCATCGCCTGACGTCGGGCGATAAGTGTCGAAAGCGCCGGCGCGCAGCGCCAGAAGCGAAAACAAGGCACGGGTCGGCGACCGGCTGTTCAAGTCGGCCGCCGCCCTGGCCAGTTCGACGATCACCATCTTGATCGGTTTGATCGCCGTCTTCCTTCTGGCGAAAGCCATCCCGGCGCTGCGGGCCAATCATGCGCATTTCTTCACCAGCGCGCAGTTCACCACCACTGACGGCAACAACCTGGCGTTCGGGATTCGCGACCTCTTCATGGTGACGCTGTTGAGTTCGCTGTGGGCCATGGTGCTGGCGGTGCCGATCGCGATCGGAATTGCGGTCTTCTTGACCCAGTACGCGCCCGCGCGACTGTCCCGTCCCTTCGCCGCCGTCATCGACTTGCTGGCCGCCGTCCCCTCGATCGTCTTCGGACTGTGGGGAATCTTCGTGCTGGCACCACAACTCGCACCGGTCGAATCGCTGCTGAACCAGAAGCTGGGCTGGTTCTTCCTGTTCAAGCCCGGCGATGTGTCCCTGGCCGGTGGCGGCAATATCTTCACCGCCGGTGTGGTGCTGGCGGTGATGGTGTTGCCGATCATCACGTCGGTGACACGGGAGGTGTTCCGGCAGACGCCGACCAGTCACACCGAAGCGGCGCAGGCGCTCGGCGCGACGAAATGGGAAGTGGTGCGGATGACCGTGCTGCCGTATGGCCGTAGCGGTGCGGTGGCCGCGTCGATGCTCGGACTTGGCCGCGCACTGGGCGAGACCGTCGCGGTCCTGATCATCTTGCGCGCATCCGCGTCAGCCGGCCATTGGTCGCTGTTCGACGGTGGTTACACTTTTGCCTCCAAAATTGCTTCTGCGGCAAGTGAATTCAGCGCTCCACTGCCGACTGGCGCCTACATCTCGGCAGGCTTCGTGCTATTCGTGCTCACCTTCATCGTCAACGCCGCCGCACGCGGGATCGTCGGAAGGGCAGTCAAGGTATGAGTGCTCCAGCCCTGAGTCTCCCCGTCAAAAGCCCCGCGGTTGCCCGAATCAGCCTCAGCCGGCGAATCAAGAACAACGCAGCCGCACTCTTCTTCGTCGCGTCGTTCGGGCTCGCCCTGGTGCCGCTGTTCTGGGTGCTGTGGATCGTGGTCGACCGGGGCTGGTACGCGATCACCAGGCAGGGGTGGTGGAGTCACTCATTGCGCGGAGTACTGCCGGAGCAATTCGCCGGCGGGGTTTATCACGCTCTCTACGGCACCCTTGTTCAGGCGGCGGTAGCCGCAATCATCGCTGTCCCTTTGGGATTCATGACCGCGGTGTACTTGGCGGAGTACCGTTCCAGCAGGCTCGCCCGGTTCACCACCTTCATGGTCGACGTGCTGGCCGGACTGCCGTCCATCGTCGCGGCACTGTTCATTTTCAGCCTGTGGATCGCTACCTTCGGCTTTCAGCAGAGTGCTTTCGCCGTGTCTCTCGCGCTGGTCTTGTTGATGTTGCCCGTCGTGGTGCGGTCCACCGAAGAAATGCTTCGACTGGTGCCACAAGACTTACGAGAAGCCAGCTACGCGTTGGGGATTCCCCAGTGGAAAACCATCATGCGGATCGTCGTTCCCGTTGCCCTGCCCGGGATCGTCACCGGGGTGCTGCTGGCCATCGCGAGAGTGATGGGCGAAACCGCGCCTGTCCTGGTGTTGGTCGGATACAGCCGGTCGATCAACTTCGACATCTTCCACGGGAACATGGCTTCGCTGCCGCTGCTGATCTATTCCGAACTCAACAACCCCGAGCACGCCGGATTTCTGCGGGTGTGGGGCTCGGCGCTGACGCTGATCATCGTCGTGGCCGTTGTCTACCTGGTCGCGACCCTGGCCAACCGGCTCATCACCCTGCGACGCCGCTGAATCGGAAGCGGGTCTATCCCGAGCACCCGGCGACCCGGAACTTGGTCACCCTGTCGTTGCCACGGTCGGCGATGTACAGATTGCTGTCCTTGTCCAACGCCAACTGAAGTGGTGTGTTGAGGCCGTTGAGCGCCAACGGAGTTGGGGCACTGCCGTTGGCCGCCAGTTTCACCACCTGGTTGTCGTCGTGCTCGCTGACGTAGATATCGCCGGCGGCATTCACCACGATCCCCCAGGGCACGCTGGTCCCGGTGAACGGGAGCACGGTCTGCTCGGTCGACCCGGGCGCGAGCTTCAGGACCCGATTGTTGTCGGTGTCGGTGACGTAGACATTGCCGGCATCGTCGACCGCCACGCCGTCGGGGTTGTCGAGTCCGCTGAACGGGAGCACCTCGGGTGTCTTGGTGCCGGCCGGCAATTTCACCACCCGGTCGTTACCCCGATCGGCGACGTAGACGTTGCCGGACTTGTCGACCGTCACGCCCTCCGGAAAACTCAGGCCGGTGAACGGTAACTCCGTCTGAGTGTTCGATCCGGCCGCCATCGTGACGACCCGGTGGTTGAAGTCGGTGACATACACCGCACCGGCCGAGTCGACGGCCAGCCCCTGTGGCTGGTACAGACCGGTGAAGGGAAGCACCGCAGGCGTTTCCGATCCAGGATTCAGTTTCACCACGCGGCCGTACATGCCTTGGTTGGTGACATAGACGGCGCCGGCGGAGTCCACCGCGACGCCGCCGGGCGACAGTCGAAAGTTGAGCCCGTTGAAGGGCAACTCATTCTGACCGCACGCCTCGGCTGCGGGGCCCTTGTCGGGCCTGAAGACGATGGCGGCCACGACAGCGAGCAAGACCGCGGCCGCGGCAGCGCCCAGGATCACCCACAGTTTGCGCTTGCTGCGAGGGTCGGGCTGGGGTCTGAAGTCCGGTTGACGGGGGCGCGGCGATGCCGGCGCCGGCGACGCACCGGTGGCGGGGCCCCAGTTGCCTCCACCGCTGGGCGGAGACGTGCGCGCCGCGGGCGCGATGCCGGTGGGCGGCGAGGACCAATCTCCTTCGGGCGGTGGGCCTGAACGCCCCGCGGGAGCGACCCCGGTCGGCGGTGCTGCGTGCCCTCCGGTGTTGGATCCGGTGGGCGGTGCCGCATAACCTCCGGTGCGGGATCCGGTGGGCGCCGATCTCCACCCGCCACCGGCCAGGCCGGTAGGCGGAGAGTTCCACCGCCCGCTGCCGGGGTCAGAGAGCGAAGGACTCGCCATGGTCTGCTCGCCCGCAGCGACTTCGTTCTGTTGAAGAATGCTCTCCGCTTGATGCTGCTCGGTTGTCGTCAGCGCACGCAGAGCGGCGTTGGCCAGCTCGCCGGCGGTGCGGTACCGGTCGGCGGGGTTTTTGGCCATGCCCTTGGCGACAACGTCGTCGAGCGCGGGCGGCACTCGCCCGGGAAGAAGCTGGCTGGGCCGCGGCGCGGGCTCCATCAGGTGTGAGGCGACCAGTCGTTCGACGCTCTCGCCGCGAAACGGTGGCGCCCCGATGAGGCATTCGCCGAGAACGCATGCCAGCGAATAGATGTCGGACCGGTAGGTGACCTCGCTGTCGCTGAATCGTTCCGGAGCCATGTATCGGTACGTTCCGATTGCCATCCCGACCTGAGTCACGCCGGCGTCCTCGCCCGAGCGAGCGATGCCGAAGTCCACCAGATAAGCAAAGTCATCGCCGGTGATGAGGATGTTCTCCGGCTTCACATCTCGGTGGGTGATGCCGCTGGCGTGCGCGGCGTCCAAGGCCGCCGCGACCTGACGAATGATGGCTACCGTACGTGGTGGGCTCATCGGTCCGGTCCGCCTGAGCACGTCGGCCAGGCTCTCACCGTCGATGAGCCGCATGTCCAGATAGAGCTGGCCATTGATCTCGCCGTAGTCGTGAATGGGCACCACATGCGGTTCGGTCAACCGTCCGGCGGCGCCGGCCTCGCGTTGCATCCGGGAGCGGTACGCAGGGTCGTCGGAGAATTCCTGCGATATCAACTTGAGCGCGACCACCCGGCCCTTGCGGGTGTCCTCTGCCTCGTAGACCTCGCCCATGCCGCCGCGCCCCAGCGCTCGGGTCAGCCGGTAGGGGCCGAACCACGATCCCACTCGGGAATTCTGCTGACCAGTGCTCACTGTCGACGCTCCATTACGAGATCCCGTTCACCGCGGCGGAAAGCTTCGACTGAAACGAGCTCGGCATCGGGATGTATCCGTATTGATCCAGGCCGGTTTGGCCCGCCCCGATGGTGGCCTGCATGAAGGCTTTCACCGCCGCCCCGGTCGACGCATCCGGATACTTCGAGCAGACGATCTCGTAGGTGGCCAACACAATCGGGTAGGCGCCAGACTGGGACGGCTTGTAGAAGGACGACGTGTCCACCACCAGGTCGTTGCCTTGGCCGGCGAACTTCGCGCCCGCGATCGTCTTGCCGACCGACTCGGGGGTGATCGTCACCGGGTCAGGACCGGCCGACGTCACGATCTGCGCCATGCTCAATTGGTGACCGACGGCGAATGACCATTCGTTGTAGGTGATCGACCCATTGGTCGATTTCAACGCGGCCGACGTGCCTTCGTTCCCGACCGCACCCTGGCCGACGCCGCCTTCGAAGGTCTCGCCGGTGCCCTTGCCCCAGGCGCCGTCCGAGGCGGCATCGAGGTACTTCTGAAAGTTGAAGGTGGTGCCGGATTTATCACCGCGGAACACGACAGTGATAGGCGCCGCAGGAAGATTCACGCCAGAGTTGAGATTCTTGATCGCTGGATCATTCCACTGGGTGATCGCGCCGTTGAAGATCTTCGCGGCGGTCGGGCCGTCGAGGTTCAGCGTCGAGACGCCCTCGAGGTTGTACGTCACCGCGATGGGTCCGAAGACAGCCGGCAGATCCCAGGCGGGAGAACCGCAGCGCTGTTGCGCCTTGTCGGGTTCGCCCTTCGCCGCATCCAGCGGCCGGTCCGAGCCGGCGAGGTCTGTGACGTTGCTGAGGAACTGCTGGACGCCGGTGCCCGAGCCGTTGGCCTTGTAGTCCAGGGTCATTCCCGGGCAGGCGCGAATGTAGGCGTAGACGAACTGTTCGATCGCGTTGGTCTGTGCGGTCGAACCGCTGGCCAGGAGCTTCTTCTTACCGCCACAGTTCACCGGCACCGGTGGGGGTCCGGTGCCGGAACTCGACGACGACTTACTGTCGCTGCCGCCGCACGCCGACACCAGCGATGCACCTATCACGAGCGCGCTCAGCGCCGCGATACATCGGCTGACCTTCAAGACACGTCCCCTACGTTGATCGACAACTGGACGCCGAGCCTACCGTTAACGGCAGACAGCGTGAGGCTTAATAGCAGATGAATGGGGTTTTCCAAGCAGGGCCACAGCACCCGGCCCTGGGCTACACGCTCGCGAGAAAGTCCAGCAAGACGGCGTTGACTACTGCCGGTTGCTCCAGCTGAGGACAGTGGCCGGCCGCCTCGATGACCGCCGACCTGCCCTGTGGAAACTGATCGGCGATCTCTTTCGCCCAGCCGGTCGGTAGCAGCTTGTCGCAGGCGCCCTCGACCACCAGCGCGGGCACCGCCACCCGCCCGTAGGCGCGTTTGCTAGACGGCGCCGGCGGAAGATCGGCGCCGGGACGACGAAAGCGCGCGGCGGCGAGGCTCTCCCATGCCCCGGGGGTGATGCTCGAGTCGTACCGGCGCCGGACGTAGGCCTCGTCGGCCGGGTACTTCGCATCATGGAAAAGCGCCTCGACGATCCGGCGCATCGCCGGCAGTGTGGCGTCGTAGTCGTACAGGGCGGTCATGTGCTGGTTGCGCTGGATCTCGCCGCCGCCGCAGATGGCAACCAAGCTGCGCATCGGCAACATCGGCGCGTCCGCAGTGGCGTCGACGAGCAGGTTGATGGCGCCCATCGAGTTGCCGACGAAGTGCGCCGACCCGATGCCGAGCGTCGCACAGAAACTCGCCAGATGGCGGATCCGCATGCCGCGGCCGTCGTTGAAATCGACGACCTTGGCCGACTGACCGAAACCCAGCATATCGGGTGCCAACACCCGGTACCGCTCAGCGAGCGCGGGTATCGTTGCCTCCCAGGCAATTTCGGCGCTGACTCCGAATTCCCCACCGTGCAGCAGGATCACCGGATCACCGGCGCCGGCTTCGAGGTAGTGGGTGACAAGGCCGTCGACGGTCATCGTCGTGGACTCCATCGGACGCTCCTACTTGATCGCGATGGGGTTGACCGGAGAGCCGACCGCGCCGGTGAATCTCAGTGGCGGCGCGACGAGTTGGAACTCGTACACGCCGTCGGCGGCGCAATCCGCTGCCAACGCGTTGAGGTCCCAGTACTCGCCGAGCATCAGTCCCATGTCCCGCAGGCAGAGCATGTGCATCGGCAGCAGGGTGCCTTTCACACCCGATATCGGGTCTTCGACCATCAAGTTGTCGGCGGCCACCGCCGCGATGTCGTGATCGTGCAGCCAGGACGCGCACTGCCAGTCCAGTCCCGACCCGGGCTCGCCGCCGTTGCCGGTCTCCAAAAATCTTGCCCACCAACCGGTCCGCACCAGCACGATGTCACCGCGGCCGATGGCCACACCCTGCGCCCGTGCTACGTCGTCGAGTTCGGCCGGGGTGATCGGGTTGCCCAGCTCGATGAAGGTTTCGACGCCCCGGTGCCGGACGACGTCGAGCAGCACGCCGCGCGAGGTGATGCCCTTGCCGTCCACTTTGTCGATGCCGCAATGCTTCGCGCCGAAGCTGGTCACCGAGTCGGCCGGAAAGCCGTTGTAGAGCTTGTCTTCGTAGTAGACGTGCGACAGTGCGTCCCACTGGGTGGCACTTTGCAGCGGCATGATGATCATGTCGTCGTTGAAGCGGAACAGGTCGTCCTGGAAGTAGGTGCCCATCTCCTGTGCGCCCGGGTTGGCCGCCCAGTCCGGCCCGAATCGAGGTAGCGACTTGGCGTCACCACCGTCGACCGTCATGACGTGAATCGGGTTGTGCCGAAACTTGAACGAGCCCTGTGGACCCGAGGATCCGAAGTCGACGCCCAGCGGGAACACCTTGCCGTGCTTGACCAGACCGGCCGCCTCGGCCACCTTTTCCGCGGTGATGAAGTTCAGCGTCCCGAGTTCGTCGTCGTCGCCCCACCGCCCCCAGTTGGACACCTCGCCGGACACCCGGCGGAAGTCGGTCAGGCTAGCCACTGCGCTTACCTCTCCTCGATCTGACGCGCGACAGCGGCGCCGAGATTGCCGCCGTCGACCCACAGCACCTGACCCGAGATATAGCTGGCGGCTTGGCTATTCAGAAACACCAGTGCCGCCGCCTGTTCCTCGGGTTTGGATACCCGACCCAACGGTTTCGGGATGTCGTCGAGAAAGTCCTGCCCGTACGCGCCGCGGAGCTGGTCGAGGATCGGGGTCTCGGTGACGCCCGGCCCGGTGCAGTTGATTCGGATGCCCCGGCTGCCCAGCTTTTCGGTCTGGCTCATGGTGTACAGGATGATCGCTTCCTTGGACAACCGGTAGCCCCCGTCGGCGAGTGCGTCGGGATTGGCCTTGCACCAGTCGATTCCGTCAGACATCGTCTGAGTTGTCAGCAACCCGCTGGTGACGTGTCGATTCTGCTGGTAATCCCTGGCCGCCAGCGACGAGACGCTCACGACCGACGACCCGGCGGGCATCTTGCGCACCAGCGACTCGGCGGCGTGCCGTAGTCCGAGGAAGTTCACCGTGACGACCAGCAGCGGGTCTCCGATGCCCGAGGAGACGCCGGCGACATTGAACAACGTGTCCACTCGTTCGCCGACCGAGGCGACGCCGCGATCGATCGACTCGGGATCGGTCAGGTCGACGGCGTAGAACTCGGCGATCTCGTCGCCGGGCGGCTGTTTGTCCAACCCGACGACGTGCGCACCCAACTCCGCGAGCTGCCGGGCCACGTGCGCTCCGATGCCCGACGAGCACCCGGTGACGACCGCCCGGCGTCCGTCGTATCGCCAGAGCTCGTCGATCCGCTCCAACAACTACGGCTTCGACTCGTCTTTGAGCCGCTGGGCGGCCTGGACACGACCTTCGTTGATCTCGGCCATCGCTTCGGGAATCTCACTCGCGGTGAAGTTTCCGCCGCGTCCGGTGGGCAGACCTCCGAAGGAGTAGTTCTCGTCGAACCTCGGCGCGGTGGGTTCCGGACGGCGTGCCTCGATCCTCTCGATGATCGGCTCCAGCCGTTTGGCCTTCTCGGCCACCGCCCGTTTGTCCCGTTCGATGAATTCCGGCAGCACCTCTTTGCCCATCAGCTCGATGGATTCCATCGTGCCTTCGTGGCTGCGCGGGTTGAGCAGCAGGATGATCTCGTCGACGCCGCTCTCTTCATACCCACGCAGGAATTCCCGCACCGTGGCCGGCGATCCGATCGCCCCGCGCCCCGGTCCGTAGGCCAGCGTCGGATCCTTGTCGCACTCTTCGAGATAGCGCTCCCAGACCCCGGTTCGACCGGGGGTGTGCACGCCGGTCATGTAGTAGTGCATGATGCCGAACGAGAAGAATCCGCCGCCCATGCCGAGCCGTTGGACCGCCTGCTCGTCGGTCTTGGCCACCATCATCGACAGGTCGCCGCCGATCGCGAGGATGTTCGGGTTGATGGCCGGGGTGACGGGTACGCCCACCTCCTCGAGATGCTTGTAGTAGCCGTTCACCCGCTCGGTCAACGGACCCGGCCCGGTGTAGGCGAAACTCAATGCGCCGAGGCATTTTTCGGCTGCCATCTGCACCGACGCCGGCCGGGTGCAGGCGACCCATACCGGCGGGTGCGGCTTCTGCAGCGGCTTCGGGACGACATTGCGGGCCGGCATCTCGATGTGCTCGCCCTTGAATCCGGTGAACGGCTCTTCGGTCATGCAGCGGATCGACACCTCGAGCGCTTCTTCCCACTGCGCGCGCTTGTCGGCCGGGTCGATGTTGAAACCGCCGAGCTCACCGATCGACGACGATTCGCCGGTGCCGAATTCGACCCTGCCGTCCGAGATCAGGTCCAGGGTGGCGATCCGCTCGGCGACCCGGGCCGGGTGGTTGACCGCGGGAGGCAGATGCATGATGCCGAATCCCAGCCGAATGTCCTTGGTGCGCTGGCTCGCTCCGGCCAGGAACATCTCCGGCGCGGTCGAGTGACAGTATTCCTCGAGGAAGTGGTGCTCGGTCAGCCAGACTGTGGAAAAACCGGCCTTGTCGGCGGCCTCGACCTCGTCCAGGCATTCCTTGAGCAGGATGTGCTCGTCGTCGTCTGACCACGGACGAGGTAGGGCGAATTCGTAGAACAGTGAGATCTTCACTTTGTGCCTCCCGGAACTGTTGAGCGAATTGAGTTTTGGCTGGCAAGATGCTTGGCCGCGACGTAGCCGAAGGTCATCGCCGGTCCGATGGTGGCGCCGGCGCCGGCGTAACTGCGTCCCATGACCGCCGCCGAAGCGTTGCCCACCGCGTAGAGGCCGGGCACGACGGTGTCGTCGGCGCGCAGCACCCGCGCGAATTCGTCGGTACGCAGACCGCCTGAGGTGCCCAGATCGCCCAGCACCATCCGAAATGCGTAGTAGGGCGGTTTGCCCAGTGGGTGCAGATTGGGATTCGGCAGCGTCGGATCCCCGTAGTAGTTGTCGTACACGCTGTCACCGCGGTTGAAGTCGTCGTCGTGGCCAGTGATCGCGAGTTCGTTGAATCGGGTTGCAGTGCGGCGTAGTTCAGCAGCGGGTACGCCGATCTTGGCGGCGAGCTCGTCCCAGCTGCCGGCCGCCTTGACCACCCCGGATTCCAGCCAGGCTTTGGGGATACGCCGGCCGGTGGGAACCGGTGCCAGGGGAACCTTCGGGATCGGCAAGTGACCGGCGACCACGTACTTGAGGAAGGACCGACGGTCGGTGATGAGCCAGCACGGTATGTGGGTGACGCCGGACTCCTGGCCTTCGATCATCGCGTGCCCGAAGTCCATGTACGGGGCCGCCTCGTTGATGAATCTGCGGCCCGCACCGTTGACGATGAATTGCGAGGGCATCATCCGCTCGTTGAGCATGAATTGCATTCGACCGTCCGGCCATTGGATGGCCGGGAACCACCAGGCCTCGTCCAGCATGTCGGCGGCGGCGCCCACCTGCTGGCCGGCCCGGATACCGTCACCGGTGGCCGCTGGGTTACCGAAGCTCCAGTCCTGGTCCACGGTCGGTTGATGCTCTTTGCGCCAGGCCATGTCGTGGTCGAAACCCCCGCTCGCGACGATCACACCGCGGCTGGCCCCAATCCGTTGCGGCGTACCGTCTTTCAGGACGACCGCGCCGATCACCGATCCGTCCGGGGCGGTGAGCAGTTGCGTCATCGGTGCGTCCAGCCACAGCGGGATACCTTGGTCGCTCATCGCCAGTCGTAGACGCGCGGCCAGCGACTGGCCGATCGCCGCCATCCGGTCGCCGAACACCCGCGCCCTCATCATCCGCCAGACCAGCTTGACCAGAACTCCCTTGCCCGCCCACGACTGGCGAACCTGGTAGAAGGACCGTAGCTCTTTGGGACCCAACCAGATTCCTCGCGGCGCCAGCGCCAGCGGGGTCAGCAGGTTCTGCTCCTCCTCGCCCAGCGTGCGCAGATCAATCGGCGGGACGTTGATCGTGCTGCCGAGTTCGGAACCGCCCGGCAGTTCCGGGTAGTAGTCGGCATACCCAGGCTTCCAGACGAATTCGAGCCACGGGCTGAGCTTCTCCAGAAAGTCCATCATGTTCGGCGCCGACTCGACGTATTGGCTAATTCGCGCGTCGCTGACCAGTCCGTCGGTGATCCGCCGCAGGTAGTCGACGACCTCGTCGGGCGGCGGTGTGTATCCCGCCCGCCGTTGTGCCGGCGCGCCAGGGACCCAGATGCCGCCGCCGGACAATGCGGTGGAACCACCGAACTGGCTGGACTTTTCGACGACCAACGTGGTCAGCCCGGAGGCCTTCGCAGCCAACGCCGCGGTCATGCCACCGCCACCGGAGCCGACGATCAGGACGTCGACGACATCGTCGAAGGGTTCGCTCACGCCGCCGTCACCGCCGTCCGCACGGCGAAACCGGCGATCAATTCCGGCGCCGGTCGGTAGTAGCGAAGACCTGTCTCGTAAGGTCCGGTCGCCGCCAGCGCTGCGAACGCCGCGACCCAGGTCCGGATTTCATGAGCGGAATTGCCGCCCTCGCCGGCGATGAACGCGTTCGACCACTTGTCCAATTCGTCGAGCCGGCCGCTGTCGATGATCTCGAGGAACTTCTGGTCGAAGTCGGGGTTGAGCGGCCGCAAGTCGCTGTCGCCGCCGGCAAACCTCTTGGCTGCGTCGATCACGGCGGTCTGACGTGCCGACCGCTGCTCGGGGGTCATCGGTCGCCCGTGCACGATCCGTTCCACGATCTGAGGTGTCGCGGTGGCCAGGGTCGGCACCGGCGGATCATGCGACAGCCCACCGGATCCCACCACCAGCACCCGCTGGTGCAGCGTCGCCAGGTAGCTGCCCACCGCGGTGCCGAGTGTGCGGCAGCGGTGCAGCGGACCCAACGGGGTGGCAACGGAGTTGATGAAGATCGGTATCACGGGTCGCGCCCTTGCGCTGCCGAACAATTTCTCCAGCGGCTGGACTGTGCCGTGGTCGACATCCATGTTCGCCGAGATGGCGACGTCGACACCGGCCGACAACACGGCCTTGGCGCAGCCGACCGCGGTGGCCTCGGGTACGTCGAGCGGGCCTTTGTGGGTGCCGTAGTCACCGACTCCCTGCGCGTCGGTGCCGATGCAGAACGGCGGCATCGTCCGATAGAAGAACCCGTTGTAGTGGTCCGGCGCAAAGACGACGACGATCTCCGGATCGAAGTCGGTGACGAAATCTCTTGCCTGCGTGAGTGGGATGTCAATGTCATCAAGAAGGCCCCGCGATGGCCCGGGCAGATTGAGCAGTGGGCTGTGGGACATGCAGCAGAGGGCTATGGGCACTGTGAGATTCACCGCCTCCCGATGTCAACGTGAGGACGTCGAACAGCGAAGCGCTCAACTCGGGGGCGAGTTGGGCGATGCACGCGCCGGCGATACAGCGATCGGGGCGCAGGAACAACACGGATTCTCGGTGGACGTCGAACCAGGCTTTGAGCCGGCCGGTGCGGTCGCCGACCACGGTCACGTCGGGGTCGTCGTCGCCGTCCCAGTACAACTGGGTAAGGGGCCTTGCTGCGACGAGCTTCGCCCCCAGCGCCTGCCAATCCGCGAATACCTTGGCGCCGAGAATCTCTCGGGGATTGTTGTTCCAGCAGACGACGGCGAACCCATCGCCCAGCACATCGTCGAGCAGGAGATCCTGTTGCTCGCGGGTGTCCACCCGGGGCTGCACGAACAGAGTGCCGACAGGTGAATCGGGTCGCCGCGGCTCGGGGTGCACCACCGCCCCCTGTTCGTAGCGCGGCATCGGCTTGAACCGCATCTCGAGCACATACCGCTTGAGGGACGGCACAATTGACGCCGATCGGATCAGCAGGTCGCGAGCCGCCGCGACGCGGCGGTTGGTCGGTGAGATGACGCGGCCCACCATGGTGGACAGATCGATCATCGCCCGGGCGTGTTTACGGCGTTCGATGTCGTAGGTGTCGAGCAGCGCGTCTTCCGCGTAGCCGTTGACCACGGCGGCGAGCTTCCAGCCCAGGTTCGTCGCATCGCGGATGCCGCTGTTGTAGCCCTGCCCCTGCCATACCGGCATCAGGTGCGCGGCGTCGCCGGCGAGCAGGAGGCGGCCCTTGCGGAAGGCGCCGGCGATCCGGGAGTGGTGGGTGTAGAGCCGGTGACGGATCACGTCGACCCGGTCGGGATGCGGAACCATCGAGGCCAGCATCGTGGTGAGGAAGGCCGGGTCTTCAGCCTGCTCGTCGGTCTCGTCGGCGTGAATCATGAACTCGAACCGGCGAATTCCGTGTGCTATCGAGATCGAAGCGTAGGGCCGGGCCGGGTCGGCGCCGACTTCGCTGTTCGGATGGCCGAGGGGATCGTTGGCGATGTCGACCACCAGCCAGCGGGTCGGCGAGGTGGTGCCGTCGAAGGGCACTCCCATCAACCGCCGGGTGGCGCTCCGCCCACCGTCACATCCGACCACGTAGCGGGTGCGCACGCTCGTACGCCCGCCTGCACCGTCGAGTTCGACGCTCACCGCGTCGGGCGCCTCGGTGTAGGACGCCATCGACCGCCCCCACCGAACCTCGACATGCCCGAAGCGCTCCAACCCACGGAGAAGCTCGGCGTCGACCAGCGGCTGGACGAACCCGTTGCGCTTAGGCCAGCCGAAACAGGCGTCGGGAGGTGCCATTTCGGCAAGAACCCGACGCTTGGCGTCGACGAATCGCAGGATCTGATTGGGCACGGTGTGCGGGAGGACGCGGTCGACCAAGCCGATCGCCTGGAAGGTCCGCAGCGACTCGTCGTCGAGGCCGACCCCGCGCGGATAGTCGATCAGGGTGTCACGCTCTTCGACCACCAGCGTGCTGACACCCTGCAGGCCAAGGATATTGGCCAGGGTCAGGCCGACCGGACCCGCGCCGACGACGACAACGTCGACATCCACGTCCTGGTCTTCGTCGATGCCGTCCACCGTCAACGTCCCAACAGGAAATCGATGTGCAAGCGGTCGAACGTCTTGGTGTCTTCGTATTGCGGCCAGTGGCCGCAGCCGGACATCACTTCGAAACGGGCGCCGGGGATCATCGAGGCGATCCGGCGACCCTCAGTGACGTCGGCGGTTGGATCGTCACTGGTCCACAACACCAGGGTGGGTGCGGTGATCGATCCATACTCCTTGGGCCCGAGCAAGTTACGCGCCCGGATATCCGGATCCTGCAATGCCATGATGTCACTCATCGCGGCGGCAAAGCCCGGCTGGCGATATACCCGTTGCCGGCTGGCGACCAGGTCGGCGTAGTCCTTTGATTTGTCGGCCATCAACCACTTGATGCGTGCCTGCACGGTCTCCCAGGTGGGGTTCTCCGCTGCCGCCATCGACAGCGTGATGATCCGCTTCATCACCTCGGGATCGGCCTGCGAGCCACCGGCGGTGTTGAGCACCAGCCGGTCGACTTTCTCGGGATGATCGGCAGCGGCACGAGACACGACCCAACCGCCCAGGGATTCACCGGACAGATGGGCGCGGTCGACGCCGATGGCAGCCATGAACGCGAAGAGATGGTCGAGGTAGTGGCGAATCTCCAACGGATGACCGGGTTTATCGGTGTACCCGTGGCCGAGCATGTCGATCGACCATGTCGAGAAGTGCTCGGCGTGCGCTTCCAGGTTGCGCACGTATGCCTCGGCGTGACCACCTGATCCGTGCAGCAGGATCAGCGGTGGCTTGCTCTCGTCACCGGCATGCAGGTAGCGGGTTCGCACGCCACCGGCATCCAGGTACCCCTGCACGAACGGGACTCCCTGGAGGTCACTCCACACGCTTTCGTGCTCGGCCACCGGGTCCCCTCTCTGCCGTGTGTGCGGAGATCTTGTTCTCGTCTTGCGCCAGCTGTGTGTGCTAAAATCGCACACCAATGTGCACTATCTATAGAGCATCACTCTCCGCGAAGTGTCTGTCAAGCAGGATCGCGGGCCGCTGACATGGGCGAGGTACCGACAACCACCGCACCCGGTTCGCAGACCCTGGCCCGGGGACTCACTGCTCTGCAGCTGGTGGCCGATGCTCCCGCGGGTCTGACCGTGCAGCAGGTGGCCGACGGTGTCGGCGTGCATCGGACGATCGCTTATCGACTGCTCGCCACGCTGGCCCAATTCCGATTCGTCGCCAAAGGCGAGGACGGCCGTTATCGACCAGCCGCCGGCCTGGTGCCGCTGGGTGCATCGTTCGACAACAATGTGCGGCAGCTCAGTGTCCCGATCCTGCGCACGCTGGCCGACGAGTTGGGCACCACGGTGTCGCTACTGGTAGCCGAGGGCGATCAACAGGTGGCCGTCGCGGTGATCGTCCCGACGCAGGTCCCCTATCAGCTGGCGTTTCACGAGGGCAGTCGCTACCCGCTCGATCGGGGTGCCGCCGGCATTGCGCTGTCGGCCAGTTTGCCGCCGCGGCCCGACGAGCGCGATTTGGTGGCAAGCGCCCGGCAGCAGGGCTGGGTGATCACCCACGGTGAAATCGAACCGAACACTTATGGTTTGGCGGTCCCGGTGCATCGCGATCTGCCGTCACCGCCGGCGTGTATCAACTTGATCTCGCACCGCGAGGACGTGGTGATGCGCGGTAAAGACGCAGTTGTCAAGGCCGCCAAGGAATTATCGGCAATCCTCAACTGACTGAACTGAACCGGACAGGAAGGACAACGGGAGCTCATGCCGTCGTGGGACCACGAGGTCGACATCATCGTTCTCGGCAGCGGCGGTGCCGCGCTGGCAGCGGCACTGACCGCCGTTTCCAACGGCGCCTCGGTCGCGGTGTACGAGAAGGCGGCGACCGTCGGCGGTACCACCGCGGTTTCGGGTGGCGTGGTGTGGATCCCGGCACACGACCGCTCCCCTGACGGCGAATTGTCGGTCGACGACGCGCTCAGTTATCTGCGGGCGCAGGCGCTCGGGTCGATGGACGACGCTCTGGTCGAGACATTCGTCCGAACCGGCCCGGCGATGCTCGACTTCATCGAGGCGCACAGCAGCCTGCGTTTCGAAATCGCCACCGGTTTCCCCGATTACAAGCCCGAGTTGCCCGGCGGTCAGCCCGGCGGCGGCCGGTCGCTGAGCGCCGCTCCATTCGACCTCAACCAGCTCGGCGAATGGCGTGACCGCATCACGGCATTCCCGCAGGACTGGTCCAACGTCGGGTTTGACGCGGAAACGCGGGCCCGGCTGTACGCGAAGGGCGACCCGAACGCCGACCTCTGCGTGGCGGGCACCGCGCTGATCGCCGGCCTGCTCAAGGGACTGCTCGACGCCGGCGTCCTGCCGCAGACCCAGGCCCGCGCCGCGGAACTGATCGCCGACGACGGCCGGATCGTCGGGGTGCGGATCGACGCCGACGGTCGGGAAATGACAGTGCACGCCCGGCGTGGCGTGATCCTGGGTACCGGCGGATTCGAATGGGAGCCCAGTCTGGTCAACGCTTTTCTGCGTGGCCCGATGCACGGCGCCGTCTCGCCGCCCAACAACACCGGCGACGGACTGCGGATGGTGATGGCCCACGGGGCCGACCTGGCCAACATGGGTGAGGCGTGGTGGGTGCCGATCGTGCAGATCCCGGGTGACACGATCGACGGACATCAACGCAGCCGCAGCGTGCGACTGGAGCGGACCCGGCCGCGCAGCATCATCGTCAACCGGCTCGGCAAGCGATTCGTCAACGAGGCGTGCGACTACAACTCGATGGCCGGCGCCTTCCACTATCTCGACCCTCGCGAGGGCTACGTCAACGACCCGGCCTGGATGGTGTTCGACGCCCAACACCTCAAGCGGTACGGATTCCTGGGTGTCGACGCGGACGGCCCGGTTCCAGACTGGTTCTGCGAGTCGGCTGATCTCGACGAGTTGGCCGCCAAGACCGGTATCGCGATCGAAGGGCTCACTCGGACCATCCAACAGTGGAACCATAACGTGGGCGATGGCGTCGATCCCGACTTCGGCCGTGGCTCAAGCGCTTACGACGGCTATTGGGGTGACGATCACGCGACGACGCTGGCCGGCAAGACGCTCGGCGCGATCGACACCGGACCCTTCTACGCTGTCCCGATCTCGGTCGGCGCCATGGGCACCAAGGGCGGCCCACGCACCGACCGCGACGGACGTGTCCTGCATGTCCGCGGCGAGCCGATCCCGGGACTGTTCGCCGCGGGAAACGCCATGGGCGGAGTGACCGGGCGCGCCTACGGGGGTGCCGGCGGAACCATCGGGCCGGCAATGGTTTTCGGCTACCGGGCGGGCCACGCCGCGGCGACCGGAACGTCGGTCGACTAGCTGGACGGCTGGGTGACCGTCTTCGCGGGCAAAAAGTCACCCACGGTCATGGCTTCCATGCAACCGCAGAGATCAGCGCCAAAGCGTCGCTGCCGGGCCATCACCTCACTTCGGGTTGACGGGACCCCAAGCTTCCAGGTGAATATGAGAACATTATTCTCATTCAGCGAGAGCATGGATTGCAAGAAGGGAAACAGCGATGCAGATTAGCGGGAGTTCGGCGGTAGTCGTCGGCGGCGCAGGCGGGCTGGGCGAAGCCACGGTTCGACGGCTGCACGCGGCGGGAGCCAAGGTGGTGATCGCCGACCTGGCCGACGAGAAGGGGTCAGCGCTGGCCAAAGAGCTCGACGCCCGCTACGTCCGCACCGACGCGACCAAGACCGACGACGTCAACGCCGCATTGGCCGAGGCCGAGTCGCTTGCCCCGCTACGGATCTCGGTGGATGCGCATGGTGGCCCCGCCAGTGGCGGACGGCTGATCGGCAAGGACGGCTCGCCGCTGGACTTGGACGGCTTCAAGACGACCATCGATGTCTACCTGACCGGGGTCTTCAACGTGTTGCGACTGGCTGCTGCGGCCATCGCGCGAACCGAGCCACTCGACGAAGGTGCCCGCGGCGTCATCATCAACACCGCATCGATCGCGGCCTACGAGGGTCAGATCGGCCAGTTGCCGTACGCCGCGGCCAAGGGCGGCGTCGTCGGCATGACGCTGGTCGCCGCGCGAGACCTGTCCCCGCTCGGCATCCGGGTCGTGACGATCGCCCCCGGCACTTTCCTGACGCCCGCCTACGGCAAGGCCGGCGACCAGCTGGAAGCCTACTGGGGCCCGCAGGTGCCCTTCCCCAAGCGGATGGGCCGCTCGCCGGAATACGGTGCCTTTGTGCAGAGCATCGTCGAAAACGACTACCTCAACGGCGAAGTCATCCGCCTGGACGGAGCGCTGCGCTTCCCGCCGAGATGACGAAAACGCCTCGGCTGCGCTCCCGCGACGTGAGCTAATAGCGGGTAGCGGAACTCGCACAGTCGAAGGAGGTGGTCTCGATGAGGTTCACACTTGTCTCCGGCGTGGTCGCCGGGGTGGCAGCCGTCGTGGTTCTCCTGGGCGCCTTCGCCCTTCCGGCGGGTGCCGACCCCGCCGACCCCGATCCGTTCAATCCCGCGGATTGCATCGCAAACGCGAGCGCGGTATGCAATCTCGGCCCCTACGGCCCGAACAGCCCGACGAATCCGAACAGCCCCACCAATCCACTCAATCCGATGAACCCGGCCAACCCCGACAACCCGATGAATCCCATGAATCCGGCCAACCCGATGAATCCCATGAATCCGGCCAACCCGATGAGTCCGATGAATCCGGCCGGCCCGGACCACATCTGACCGAGGTCGGACCGGCGGCTAGTTCTTTGCGGCGTTGAATTTCGCAACGATCGCGCGGAAATCGTCGGTCTGCATGGACTGGCTTTCCGCGGACAGCGCGTAGTCGATGGTGTCCAGCACCGCGCGTTCCAGATGCAGGTTCAGCACCCGCTTGGTGCTCTCGACCGCTTGCTGCGGCAACTCGAGAATCTTCTTGGCCGCTTTGATCGCCTCGGCCACCGGGTCGGCGACGACGTGGTTGGCCAGCCCGAGTTCGACGGCCTTGGCGGCGGGAATGCGCGCACCGGTCAACGCATACTCCTTGGCCAGCAGCAAGCTGATGTGCTGCGGCCAGGTCAGCGGTCCACCGTCGGCGGCGACCAGTCCCACCTGCACGTGCGGGTCGGCCAGATAGGCGTCCTCGGCGATGTAGACGATGTCGCTCAGTGCCACCAGGCTGCAGCCCAACCCGACGGCCGGCCCGTTCACCGCGGCCAGCACCGGTATCCGGCAGCGCGCCATGCCCAGCACGATCTCTCGCCCATCGATGATGGTCTTGGCCCGCAGGGCCGCGTCGTTCGCCAGCTCCTCCAGATACCCGAAATCGCCACCGGCCGAAAATGCCCGTCCCGCACCGGTTATCACCGCAGCCCGGGCACTCAGGTCGTCACTCAGTCGCTGCCACAGCTTGGCCAGGCCGTGGTGCAACGAGTCATTGACCGAGTTCAGCGAATCGGGCCTATTCAGCGTGATGATCCGCAGCGGCCCGTCGGCCTGAACGTCGATTTCGGTTGGCATGTCGTACATGTCAGGCTCCTTCTGGGTCGTGACCCGCTTCGATAACTGTTACAACCCCAATATTCGTGAGGCGATGATGTTCTTCTGGATCTGCGACGTGCCGCCCATGACACTCTGTGCCCGGCTGTAGAGGTACGCGCTGAGCAGGTTCGGATCGTCGATGCCGCCCACCGCCAGCGCGGCATGGCCGACCGACTGCTCGACCCAGGTCATCAGCAGCTTGTCCAGCGACCCGTCCGATGTGTGCGTGACGCCGTCGAGTTGCTCGGACAGCCGCCGCCGGACGTGGTGGGTCAGCATCTCGGTTTGCACTGCGGCCCAGGCAAGTTCCTCGTTGGGCGTATCGCCGCTGCGGGCGGCCAGCTGCCGAACGAGCTTGCCGTAGCGCGCCGCGTAACCCAGGGTCGACGGCTCGCGTTCGTGGCCGACCACGGTCATCGCCAGCGGCCATCCTTCGCCGGGTGCGCCGACCATGTTCTCGGCCGGCACGGTGGCTCCGTCGAAGGACACCTGACCGAACTCGGTGGTGACACCATTGATCATCTGCAGTGGACGCTGTTGCACGCCTGGCTGTTTCATCGGGATGATGAAGGCCGAGATGCCGCGGTGCCGCTTGGCCTCGGAATCGGTACGGGCCAGCAGTAGACACCAGTCGGCGACATCGGAGTAGCTGGTCCAGATCTTGTGTCCGTTGATGACGTAGTTGTCGCCGTCCCGGGTCGCGGTGGTGGTCAACGAAGCAAGGTCGGAGCCGGAGCCCGGCTCGCTGAAGCCCTGACACCACCGCTCGGTGCCGTTGATCATGCCCGGCAGGAACCGGGTGCACAGTTCCTTGCTGCCGTGCCGGCTCAGTCCCGCGACCAGATAACCGAGGCTGGGCCGTGGCGGCGCCTCGGCACGTGCCAACTCCTCGTCGAGGATGACGTCGTAGACGGGTGGAAGTTCCTGGCCGCCGTACTCGCGCGGCCAGGACAATCCAAAGAATCCACCTTCATAGAGCGCCCGGTGCCACTCGCCCTGCCGCGCCCAGTACTCGTCGCCCGAGCTGGGAAACTCTTTGGCATGCAGCGAAAGCCACGATCGCAGTCGATCCCGGAAGGCCGCTTCCTCGGATGAATCACGGAAGTCCAACGCTGATCTCCTCCAGCTTGACGGGCCACAGTTCGGTCGAGGTGAGCACGCGGCGCAGGAAGACATGCGCCAGGCATTCCCAGGTGTTGCCGATTCCACCGTGCACCTGGATCGCGGTCTCGCACACGGTCCGCGCGGCACGGCCGCAGTAGACTTTCGCGAACCGCCCGGCGCGGATCGCCTCGTCCGGATCCAGTTCGTCGACGGCCCACGCGGCGTGCCGGAGAATGCTCACCGAGCCCTCGATGAGTGCCAGGCTTTCGGCAAGCAGATGCGCGACGGCCTGATACGAACCGATCGAATTACCGTACTGCTCGCGAATTTTCGCGTACTCGACCGCCAGAGTGTGCGCGCCACGGGCTGCGCCCACCAGGTCTGCCGATGTGGTGGCCAGTGCGAGCGCCAACCACCGCCGAGCGGCGTCAGCGTCGAGCTCACCTATCGCAGTGGCGTTTTCGCCAAGATCTGCAGTGGATCGGGTGAGGTCCACGGCGTCCCGGACGGCGCCCACGTCGACGGCCGACACCGTCGTGCCATCGAGCGTCAACGCCCGTCGGTAACCGCGCGCGTCGATTGCCCGGCCACCGACCGCGACGGTCGACCCGGATCCGTCGTCACCGAGCCGCCGGGCCAGGTCGTCGGCCAGCACCGGACCGAGAAACGGCGCGTCGACCAACCCGCGGCCGAACTCCTCGGCGACGATCACCACTTCCACCGCGGATGCCTCGTCCGAACGCAGCGATCGCCAGCCGGCCTGCTGAATCTGCTTGTCGAGCCTGGCGATTCGCTCGGAGTCACCGAGATCCTGCACCGAGCCCGGACCGAGATCGTCGGCCAGTTTCGCGGCCGCATCACGGAGCTGTTGTTGTTCAGCTGTCAGACGTACATCCATAGCGCTCCTTGAGAACTCGGCGCAGCACCTTCCCGGAAGGCAGCCGAGGTATTTCCGGCACGAACACGACACGGCTCAGACGTTTATAGGACGCCAGACGCTCACCGACCCGTGCGGTGAGCTCGTCGGCGTCAACCGGCTCACGGACGGCAACGGCCGCGACGACCAATTCCCCGTCGGCACCGTCCGGGATGCCGAACACCGCGCAATCGTCGACGGCGGGATGTTCGTGCAGCACGGTCTCGATTTCCGCGGGCGCGACTTGGAAGCCGCGAACCTTGATCATCTCTTTGGACCGGTCGGTGATCCGCAACCAGCCGTCGGCATCCAGGTAGCCGATATCACCGGTGCGATACCAGCCGTCGCGCAACACCTCTCGCGTCGCTTCGCGGGGCAGATAGCCGGACATCAAAGACTCGGCGCGCGCCTGGATCTCGCCGATCTCACCGGGACCTACCGGCTCCTCGGTCTGCGACGACGTCACCCGGACCTCGACACCGGGCACCGGCCGGCCGACGGAGTCGAGTCGCGCGCCGTCGAGCGGGTTGCAGGCGATCACCGGCAACTCGGTGGTGCCGTACGCCGGAACCCAGCCGACTCCGGTACGGCGGGTGACGGTCTCGGCCACACTGGCGCTGACCGGCGTCGCGCCCCACATGATGAAACGCAGCGAGGACAGATCGTAGGACTCGAGCCTCGCGTGACCAGCGATCGCCAAAGCGATTGGTGCGACGGCCATCTCGACGGTGATCCGGTCATTCTGGATGTGCTGCAACATGCGGTCGATGTCGAACCGCCGGTGCAGGCGCATCCATACGCCGGTCTGCAGAGCCGTCATGATGTTCAGCAAGCCGAGGATGTGCGACGGCGGCGTGGCGATCTGGATGCGGTCACGCGCGGTCAAGCCCATCGCATCGCGCCAGTGACCCACCGCGACCTGTAGCGAATGATGGCTGTGCCGAACGGCTTTCGGTAGGCCCGTGGTTCCCGAGCTGAACGCCAGCACTGCGTCGGCATCGGGCGCCGGAGGTGGGGTGGGCGCCGGATCGCCGGAAACGATCGGCTCGTCGAGATGCAGCATCGGCATCAGACCCGACAGCACCTCATGGTCGCCGACCGCGTGCGGCGGGTTGGTCAGCGCCAGGGCATGCTCAACCTCGTGCCGCTTCCATGCCGGACTGATCAGCACCACGACCGCGGCCAGCCGCCAGATCGCGTGCAGCGCGATGACGAATTCGGGACGATTGGACGTCATCAACGCGACCCGCTGGCCCGCCGTCACACCCCGGGCCCGCAAGGTGGCAGCCAGGCCGTTCGCCAACGCCTCGAGCTGCGGCAATGTGTACTGCCGCTCCTCGAAGACCAGCGCGGTCGGGGACATTGAGAAGATCCTATCGTTTTGAGAGAATAGTATTCTCTCAGGCGAAGAACGCAAAGTAGGGATGGTGTACGGATGGTGGAACGCCACGTGTTCCAGCGCGCGACGGTGACTCGGATCGTCAAGGAAACCGCCGACAGCCGTACCTACGTGCTCGCCCCGGAAGAGCAACCCTTTTCCTATCGGGCCGGGCAGTTCAGCACGTTCAAGGTGACCGTTGCCGGCGAGGATCTGTACCGCTCGTATTCGATGTCGAGTGCCCCCGAGACCGATGCCGAATTGATGACCACGGTCAAGCGGGTCGCCGGCGGTCGGGTGTCGAACTGGCTGGTGGACAACGTGGTCGAGGGCGACGTGCTGACCATGACCCGGGCCGCGGGAACGTTCGTGCTCAGCCCGTCCACCGCCCCGCTGCTGGCTTTCGCCGGCGGCAGTGGCGTCACACCGATTCTGTCGCTGGCCAAGAGCGCGTTAGCCGGGACCGATCGTGCGGTGCGGATTCTGTGCGCCGACCGGGACCGGGATTCGGCGATCTTCGACGCGGTGCTCGACGATTTGGTTGCGCGCCATCCCGGACGGCTGACGGTCCAGCGCCACCTCGATGACGAGCAGGGACTGCTGGGCGCAGCCGAGGTCCAGACCTTCGTCGGTGCGGACACCGGCGCCGACTGCTACGTCTGCGGCCCCGAGGGCTTCATGGCCGTCGTCCGGTCTGCGCTGCCCGACACGGCGAATGTCATGGTCGAGGATTTCGATGCCACGCCGCCGGTCAAGGCTCCGGCGCCGGAGGTATCGGAAGCCGCGGGTGACGTCGACTCGGGCGGCACGGTGAACATCCGACTGAACCGTAAGAAAGTGTCCGTGCCGCGGGTGCCCGGGGAGACATTGCTGGAGAGCGCGCGACGGGCAGGTTTGTCACCGCCGTTCAGCTGCGAGGCCGGCAACTGCGGAACGTGCATCGCCAAGCTCGTCGAGGGCGAAGCCACCATGCGCACCAACGACGTGCTCGAAGACGATGAGATCGAAGACGGTTACATCCTGACCTGCCAGGCCGTCCCGGACACCACGTCGATCACCGTGGAATACGAGTAGGGGAATGTAAATCGGCCGTCCGGGGCTGAATCGCGTATGACCGACCTTCCCGCCTTCGCTGACGTCGCTTCTTCCGATCAGGGCCTCGTTGTGTTCACGACGCTGCGGCGCGACGGCAGCGCGCAGGCGTCCGTCGTCAATGCCGGAGTCCTGCCCCACCCGCTGACCCAGGAACCGGTCGTCGGGCTGGTGGCCATTGGCAGTGCGCGCAAGCTCGGCCACTTGCGTGCCGATCCCCGCACCACCGTCACGGCGAGGGCCGGTTGGCAATGGGCCACCGTCGAGGGCACCGCCCAGCTCATCGGGCCCGACGACCCGCATCCCGACGTGGACGACGAGCGGCTGAGGGTGATCCTTCGCGAGATCTTCGCCGCGGCCGGCGGCACCCACGACGACTGGGACACCTATGACCGGGTGATGCGCGAAGAGCGTCGCACCGCGGTGCTGATCACCCCGGACCGCGTCTACACCAACCCGGGACGCGGCTGACCGAGTCCGGTCAGCGCCGGGGCGAGGTTCCGAACACCATCCGCTCCGCCTCGCTGAACAACACGCCCAGTTGCACGAAGGCGTCCTTGCCGATCGTCTCGTTGACCCAGACCGTCCGGTAGCCGACGTGGTCGAGACGCCGCACTGCATCGCGTTGCAGATCAACATCGAGGGCAACGGTCAACGAGCCCGGCAGACAGACACCTAACGGCCCCAACGCCGTTCGAGCGGCTTCGACCACGCCTGCCATCAGTGTTGTGCTTCGGCGAAGTAGTGGCCGTCGTCGAGGTCGGCCAGCAGCCCCGGGTGTTCCGGGCGCCACCCGAGCAGCTTCTGCGTCAGCTCGCTGGATGTCGCATCGTCCAACCCGGCGAATGCCGCGAGGAAACCGAAGTGCTCGGCGATCTGGTCACCGGTGACGCTCTTGGTCGGCAGATCCAGGTGGCGACCGACGGCCTCGGCGATGTCGCGGAACGGCACGCCCTCGTCGGCGACGCCATGCAGACGCGAACCGGCCGGGGCGTTCTCCAGTGCCAGCCGATAAAGCCGCGCGGCATCGAGGGTGTGCAGGGCCGGCCAGCGGTTGGCGCCGTCGCCGATGTAGGCGGAGAAGCCTGCCTTGCGCGCGCAATCGATGATGTGGTTGGTGAAGCCGTGGTGGTCCAGGTTGCTGTGCACCAGCGGTGCGAGCCGAACGACCGAAGACCGAACGCCGCGCTCCGCCAAGGCAATCGCATAGTTCTCCGCGTCGATTCGCGGCCCGGCGGGCAAGGTGTCTTCTTCGGTGGCCGGTCGCCCCTCGACAAAGGCCACCATCAGCGTGCCCGATGTGCCAACCAACGGCTTGCCCGAGCCGACGAGCGCCTCACCGATCGCCTCGACGGCGCGCCGATCCTTCTCGACGGAGCCGAGGAAGTCGCCGAAGTCGTGGTGGAACGCCAAGTGGATCACGCCGTCAGCGGCCGCGGCCGCCTCGCGCAGACCGTCGAGGTCGTCGAGCGTCCCCCGGTGCACCTCGGCTCCGACTGCTTCCAGCGCCGCTGCGGACTGCTCGGAGCGGGCCAGTCCGATGACCTGGTGTCCGGCCTGAATCAGCTCGGGCACCACTGCTGACCCGATATGACCCGACGCGCCGGTGACGAAAACTCGCATGGTGTGCTCCCTGTAATGACGATGAATCGGTAACTCCCACCTTGCTGTCGGCACCACGGGATCGTCCAAGTCTTGTTTCGGATGAGTCAATACACATCAGGCATCACCGCACGTGAGAAGCATCTTTGATAACGAGATGCCGTGTCGGGCGGTTACCATTTGTGCATGGAGGACACCTCAGCCGATCTCGATCTGCGGTTGGTGCGCTACTTCGTCGAGGTGGCCGAGCATCGTCATTTCGGCCGTGCCGCCGCCAGCCTCCGGGTGGCGCAGCCGTCGCTGAGCCGCCAGATCCGCCGGCTCGAACAGCAACTGGGCGCCCGGTTGCTGGACCGCACCCCGCAGGGCGCTCAACTCACCGAGGCCGGCGCGACCTTCCTGCCGTCGGCGAAGGCGCTGCTGCGTTCGGCGGCGCGCGCGGCCGCGCAGACCCGCGCCGCCGCCCAGCCCAGCCGGATCACCATCGGCTACACGACGGGCCTGATCGTCACCCCGGCCGTGCTGGAAATGCGGCGCCAACACCCGGAAGCCGATGTGCATACCGTGCATCTGGATTGGAACGTCGCGCGCGAGTCGCTGCTTGATCACCGGGTCGACGCCGTGGTGACGCGGTTGCCATTTCCGACCGATCAGCTGCACGTGACGATCCTGTACGACGAGCCCCGCGTCGTGGTGGTGCCGAAGAGTCATCGGCTGGCCGGCAAGGAGTCGATCACGATCGACGACATCGCCGACGAGCCGATGCCGCAGATACGCGGCTCGGACCCGGCCTGGAGCGCCTTCTGGCGGGTAGATCCCCGCCCGGACGGTCGACGCGCCCCCGGCGGGCCGGTCATCGAAGCGCTCGAGGACAAGTTCGAAGTCATTGCGGCTGGGCAGGCGGTGGCGATCACGGCCAGTGGTCCGCACATCGGTGCCCTGCGCCCGGACTTGACGACGATTCCACTCGAAGGCGTCGAGCCCAGCCACGTCGTGGTCGCGTGTCGCGCTGATGACCGCAACCGGTTGGTTGCCGCATTCTGCAAGCTCGCCGCGCAGCATCTCGCTGCGCCGTAGTCAGCGGAGCTGCGCGCCCAATTCGGCGATGACCTCGCGGGTCCGTCGCTTCGAGGCGATCAGCTCGTCGCGGTTGTCGCCGATCGGCAGCAGTCGCACCGACAGGTCGGTCACTCCGGCGTCGGCGAATCGCCGCATCCGTGCCAGGATGGCATCCTCGTCGCCGGCTGCGCAGATGTCACCGACGTCGCGGGCATTGCCGTGATCCAGCAGCCGCTGGTAGTTCGGCGACACTTCGGCTTCACCCAGAATCCGGTTGGCCCGCTCCTTGGCTGCATCGACTTCGCTTGCGGCACAGAGGCATACCGGAATTCCGGCAACGATGCGGGGCGCCGGGCGTCCGGCGTTGGCAGCGGCCTTGGTGATCCGCGGGACAACGTGCTCGGCGACCGATCGCTCGTCGGCCATCCACAGCACCGTGCCGTCGGCGTGTTCACCGGCCAGCTGAAGCATCACCGGCCCGAGCGCTGCGACGAACACCGGTAGCGGCGCGATCGGCGCGAGATCGTTCGGATTGTGCACGGTGAAGTGGTCGTTCTCCACGTCGATCGAGCCTGGTCCGGCGAACGCCGCACGCAGCACCTCGAGGTAGTCGCGGGTGTAGGCGGCCGGTTTCTCATACGGCAGGCCCAGCATGTCTTGGATGATCCAGTGATGCGACGGCCCGACGCCCAGCGCCAGCCGGCCACCGGTCGCGGCATGCGTCGACAAAGCCTGCCGCGCGAGAGCAATCGGGTGCTGCGCCTGTAGCGGCACGACCGCGGTGCCCAGCTCGATGCGGCTGGTGCGGGTTCCCATCAGTGCGACGGCCAGCAGTGCGTCGAAGTCGTTCGGCACCTGGGGAATCCACGCGGTGTCCATGCCCGCCGCTTCGGCCCATTCGATGTCGGCGAGCAGCTTGCTGACTTTGCGGGCGGAATCGCCACGCTCGGCGCCGATCATTACTCCGAGACGCACGTGTCCTCCAAAGTATCGTTTTCTTTCTGACGATAACGTACTTGCAAAAAAAGAGAATGCCAATATCACGGCTCTGATCAGCCGTGATGCAGCGACAGGACTAGCCGCGACAGAGAATCTCGCCGTGCGGGATGGCCAGCCAGCCGTCGGGGGCGGCGGCCCACTGCCGCCACGCCGCCGCGATTTCGGCGAGTTCGGCCGTGGTGGCCATCCCGGAGTCGACGAGTTGTCGCGCCAAGGCCGACTCGACGATCCGGTCGGACCACATCCCGCCCCACCAGTCGCGGGTCTCGGGAGTCGCAAAACACCAGAGCCCCCCGGTGGGCGCGATGTCCTCGAACCCGGCATGCCGGGCCCAGGACAGCAGTCGCCGTCCCGCGTCGGGTTCACCGCCATTGGCCCGCGCGGCCGCGGAATAGAGTGCCCTCCAGTGCTCAAGCGCCGGAAGCTCCGGGAACCAGGTGAATCCCGCGTAGTCGGCATCGCGGGCGGCGACGACACCGCCGGGCTTACACACGCGCCGCATCTCACGCAGCGCCTGGACCGGGTCGGCGACATGCTGCAACACCTGATGAGCGTGCACCACGTCGAAGGTGTCATCGGAGAACGCGAGCGCGTGAACGTCCGAGGTCACGAACTCGACATTGGACTGACCTCGCCGTTGTGCCTCGGTGCGCGCCAAATCCAGTGCAGCGTTTGTCATCTCGACAGCGGTCAGGGTCCCTGGTGCGACGCGGGCGGCAAGATCGACGGTGATCGTCCCGGGGCCACAGCCCACATCGAGAAGCGACAGTCCGGGCCGCAGATGCGGCAGCAGATATGCCGCCGAATTCTCCGCGGTCCGCACCCGATGCCCGCGCAGCACCGACTCGTGATGTCCGTGGGTATAGACGGCCTGGTATTCACCGGACATGGCACGACCCTCCTCGAATCTGGTTCGGCGCCAAGGGTACCGCTGTCAATCCCAAAATAAGAAACGGCTATTTCACATAGTGAGATGCTAGATGACCGGCACGTCGAGAATCGGTCGCTGGACACCCGCGCCGGCTCCGTCGAAATGCCACCATTCACCGGAGTACACCGACAGTCCGGCGGCACCCATTGCGTCACGCAATCTCCGGCGGTTCGCCTGCTGGCCGATGCTGACGCCTTCGGTGGCGAAAGCCGTTGCCCGCGGCGAGAAGTCATCGAAGTCGGTCCCCATGTCGACGAGGCAGTGCGGGCACTGCTCGGACATGTTCGCCAGCGTCACGTCGACCGAGCGGCCCGACTCGTGGCTCTTGGCAAAATTACCGGGTTTGGCCACCCATGCCGGGTTCGGCACGATGTCGAACATCTTGACCTGCACGTCATGCGGGCGATAGCAATCCCAGAAGACCAACCGGTCGCCGGTCGCCGTGAGCGCCTTGGCCGCCGAGGCGAGCCCGGCCGCCAGAGATTCGTGCACCAGACAACGGGCACCGGCCGGATACAGCTGCGTGTGGGTGAAGTTGTTCGGGGTCGCGTAGCGCAGATCGATCAACGCGTTGGGCACCACGGAACGGACGTCGACGAACCCCGCCGCCCGCGCCTGGGGGCTCAGCGGGGGCACGTCGGCGCCGGCGACCGCGCCACTGCTCATTGCAATGAGGACAGCGACTAAGAGATATCGGACCACGGATCCAGTATGAGCTGGACGGTCACGCCAGGAAGAAAATCCGCCGGCCTTGCGGACTAGCCACCGACCATCGATGCAGCCGACAGGACGACGGTGCACACTGTCGCGACGGCGAAAAGCGCGCACCAGTCAATCATTTTCGGACCTGATGGGCTTGCCGATATCAGTCCGAAACCACCACGCGCCGTGATCGCGTCACCCATTGCCTCCGCTCGCCGAATTGCGACGGCTATGACGGCGAACGTCAGATCGAGCAGTCCGACTGTGCGTCGCCGGATTCGCCCCTTGAGCGACGACATGGACCTGGGACGCAGTCGGTAGGCGGCATGCACGACTCGGAAATCGTTGATCAACATCGGGAAAGTGCGCAGCGTGAGCGCCAAGGCAACCGACCATTCGTTCATCGGGATGCGCAATCGGTGTAGGCGGCGGTTCACGGCGGCAAGCGCGGGCGCGATCTCAGCGACGTTCGTTGTCCACTGCACCAGGAAACCGAGGCCCAGCAATACGACTGACAACGAGGTGAAGCGCAGGAAGTCCAGCAGGCCCCCTACGCCAACGCTGACCGTTCCCAGCGTGATCTCCGGGGCACCACCGGCACCCGCTGCCAAGGCGCCGAAGATCGCAAGCCCAACCCACAGTCCCCGAGTCGGTGAGGGTAGCGCCGTACGGGGAATGCGCGCCATTAACGCACCTGCCAGCCCAACGGCAGCTACCAGCCCGATTGCCACCCACGTCGGATCGACGGCCAACAACAGCGACATCGAGAACACGGTCAGCAATTTGGTTCCGGCCCAAAGTCGGTGAACCACGGAGTCACCCGGAACCGGGCGCAAGAGCACCAGAGGGCGGCGGGAACGCCGACCGAAGTGCGCTGTGTTCGCTACCGAGGCCACCTGATCAGTTGGGTCTGCTCCCGACGGGTCCCGAAGCGATCCGCCCGCGAGATGGATTGTGCGCGGGCATAATTCTGCGAGTTCGGCGTAATCGTGCGAGATGACGATCAACGTCAACTTGTCGTCACGCCGGCGCCTCATGAGTAGGTCGATCAGACTCCGGCGGCCCGCGGCATCCAAGCCGGCCAGCGGTTCGTCGAGGATCAGCACCCGCGGCGAGCGTGCGAGCAGGCCAGCCAGGACCACGCGACGTAATTGCCCCCCGCTGAGCTGATCCACCCGGTGGTCCGCCAACGCTGGATCCAGGCCGACGTCCACCAGCGCTGCCTTGACCCGTTGCCGGTCCTGCGGCGAGAAGCCGCCCGATGACGCCACTTCGAGATCGACCCGGTGGCGCATGACCTGCAAGCGAGCTGTTTGGAACTGACAGGCGACGGCGCCAACCCGGGCGGACGCGGGTTGTTGGTCGACCAGACACACGCCGGTGGTCGGTGCTGTCAGTCCAGCCATGATCCATCCCAGCGTCGATTTGCCAGAACCGTTGTCGCCGTAGATCAACAGGCCCTCACCCTCGTCGACCTCGAAACTGATGTCCCGTAGTGCAGTGTGCGCCCACGGTGTGCCGACGCCGTATTCGTGTCCGACACCAATGACTTTCAGCACCGGTGCAGTGCCACGGCCATGATTCCGAGTCGCCGTTTCGGGCGTCGTCCCCGACCTGACCGTTGATCCCTTATCCGATGTGAGATCAGCTGTGCGATCAGCACATTCGGCCTCGTCGAGGTAGTGGGTGATGTGCACCAATGCCGTTCCGCGATGGCGTGCCAGATCGGCCAGCACTCCCAGCACCCGATCTCTGCCCTGTTGGTCGATCATGCTCGTCACCTCGTCCGCGACGATCAGCGCAGGCTCCCGCGCCAGTGCGGCGGCCACGGCCAGTCGCTGTAATTCGCCGCCGGACAAGGCGCCAGTATCCCGGTCGCCCAGCCCGGCCAGGCCCACCTCACCTAGCAGCCGTTCGACGTCGATGGTCACACCCGGGGGTAGGCCCCACACCACGTCGTCGGCAACCCGCATCCCCAACACCTGACTCTCGGGGTGCTGCATCACGACCGCGGTACCTCCGACCCGGCCCAGACCCACCGCACCCGGCCGTTCGACTGCCCCCGCCGTCGGTGTGCGCCCAGCCAAAACCTGCATCAACGTCGACTTGCCCGAACCGTTGCGGCCTGTCACCGCGACGTGCTCGCCGCGCTGGACGTCCATGTTGATAGTCGGCAGCGCGTCACGGTCGCGGTCAGGAAACCGGACACGCACGTTCGTCAGCCGCACGGGCACCGGCGCGATCGCGCCATCATCGGGGCGCGCATCGAACAGTTGCCTGGCCGGGATGCCTTCCATGCGCTCCAGCACCCGCGACAACACCCACCATCCGAATCCCACCGCCCCCGTGACGCCGATGAGCGCTGCAAGGAATACGAGCACCTGCCAATGGATCAAGGCGCCCGCGAAGCAACGCTGCAGGGCTTGTGTGGCCGCGAACAGACTCGGCACCTGCGCTAGCACCCGGGTAGCCCCGTTCACCGACGCTGCGGCGGAGCCCAACATGACAGTCCGCACCGGTTCGAGAATCGCCATCGAGACCACCACGGTCGCGGCGATCACGGTGCCCAACGACAGAGACGTCACCGCGAGGGTGGCTGCACCGCGGCCACGGCGCTTCACAGACCCCGCCACCGCACCGACACAGGAACACACCCAGACCGCGCCTAGCCCACCAAGGCCTGCCAGCAAGAAGCCCGTAATTCCAGCCGCAACCGATGACGTGACGAGTACACGGAGCCGGTGTTGAGATGCCACCAACCCCATGGGAACAACGCCCAACAGCCCAAGCCACCCCCCGTGCGGGAGGATCACGGCGACGATCGCGATCGCGGCACACAGGGCCCCCATGACGGATGCATAGGCCATTTCACTCGGCATCAGTGAGCAAGGCGGGCTCGAAACCTTCTGTGTCGACCCGCGGACCCCGGCGTCGGCGCTCGACATCGCCCGCCGTTGCCGAACGATTGTTGACCCGGTCGGCGCGGTCGCGCTTTGGATGGGGCCTGCAGTTCTCGACATGAGCCGCAGCGTAGGAGCCGGCCGCTGAAGACTCGCTGAGAAATATGATTTCTGTTGTCCTGCAGATATTTTGGAATCTGCGCAGACTATCTCGCAACTGTTTCGCGTCGGTTCTCAGCGAATCCTTTGCGCCGCTGCCCCACAATGGTCAGGTGCCCACGTTCGCGTCCCTACGGCGGAACACGCTGGCACGCCTTCAGCCGCTCGCCAACATGAGCATTCCGGCGCGATCCGCAGCGGTGTCGGCGATCGTGGTGCTGATCGCGTTCGCGTGTGCCGGCGCGGTACTTGTAGCGGTGCTCTACCGCTCGCTGCTGATGGGTATCGACGACGCCACGGCCGCACGAGTGCACAACATCGCCAACGCGCTCCAATCCAATCCGCCGGGTGAACTCAGTCCCGCACTGCTCGTCACCAATCACCGCATCGTTGCCGTTCAGATCATCGCCCCTGACGGGACGTTTCTGCACCGATCCGGTTCGGCACCGGCAACGCCACTGGTGCCCACCAGCAACTTCGACTACGACACGCGGCGTGGAATGCCCGACGATGCGGTCGCCGACGACGACATGCGTGTCAGTGGTCAGCGTGTCGCGACCCGCTTCGGCACCTACACCGTAATTGTCGGGGGCGCGAGTGAGGCGGCTGAAGCCACGGCGCGAGTCGGCTCTCTTCTGCTTACCGGCAGCGCACCATTCATCGTCGCGGTCGCAGCGGCCGTCACTCACCGACTCGTGCGCCGATCCCTGCAGTCAGTCGACGCGATTCGCAGCAGGGTCGCTGAAATCTCGGTGTCGGATCTGGCTGAGCGAGTACCGGTTCCCGCTGGGCGTGATCACATCTCTGCGCTGGCGGTCACGATGAACGAAATGCTGTCACGGTTGGAGGCCGGACACCTTGCACAGCAGCGATTCGTCGGTAACGCCTCGCATGAACTCCGCAGTCCGCTGGCCACCATCATTTCCGGGCTGGAAGTCGTCGAGGCCCACCCCGAGCTGCTTGACACCGACCTCGCTGTCAAGACCCTGCTGCCCGAGGCCCATCGCATGCAGGCGCTCATCGACGATCTGCTCGTTCTCGCCCGCGCCGACGAAAACAGCCTCATGCTCCGCCGAGAAGCGGTGGCACTGGACGACATCGCCGCGGTCGAGGCGGATCGAGCGCGCGGCACCACCCAGTGCGTGATCAGCACCAACGTAGGCCCGGCCCATACGATCGGTGACCCCGCGGCGTTGTCACTGGTGATCCGTAATCTGGTGAGTAACGCTCTGCAGCATGCACATTCGCGTGTCGACGTCGCCACGACCAGCCGCTCTGGAATTGCGGCAGTCAGTGTGTGCGACGACGGTCCGGGTATCGCGCCGTCCGAACGGTCACGCGTGTTCGAGCGGTTCGTCCGCTTGGACGAAGACCGCGACCGCCGTAGCGGAGGCGCCGGGCTCGGACTCGCCATCGTCGCGGAACTCGTTGCCGCCCACGGCGGCACGGTCACAATCGATGATTCACCATGGGGCGGAACAACGATTCTCGTCGAATTGCCTCAGCACGACAGCCGGTAACCCACGCCCCTGACCGTCTCGATGGTGCTGGTTCCGAAGGGAAAGTCTATTTTGCGCCGTAGATATCCGACGTAGACCTCGACCACATTGTCTGGCCCCTCGTGGTGGGCGTCCCAGACATTGCGCAGGATTTCGTTTTTTGTGACGACGACGTCTTTCTTGCTTAGCAAGAACTCCAGTAGCGAGAACTCGCGAGGAGTGAGGGCGATGGGTGTGGCGTCTCGCTGCACGGTGTGCCGAGCGGGGTCGAGCGACAACGTCCCTGCGGTCAGAACTGTCGGACGTTCCGACGCGCCGCGACGCCGCAATGCGCGCAACCGCGCCACCAGGACGCGAAACGAAAAGGGTTTGGTGAGATAGTCATCCGCGCCCAGGTCGAAGGCGTCAGTCTCGTCGTACTCGCCGTCCTTGGCCGTCAGCATCAGCACCGGCGTCCACACCCCGGCCGTCCGGATCCGACGAAGCACCTCATAACCGCTCAGACCGGGCAGCATGATGTCGAGAACGACAACGTCGTAATCGCTTGTGGTGGCCTCATGTAGACCGTCGACACCGTTGACGGTGCTCACAACAACGAAACCTTCGGCCTTGAGACCCATGGAAAGGGTGGCCGACAGCCCCGACTCGTCTTCGACGAGCAAAACCCGCATGCCGGCAGGCTACGTGTCGGACGGCGGACGCAACGGACGCTCGTTTGCCGGCTCCAGTTGGATGAGGCGGTGCGCGTCGTCGAAGAGCGACTCCTCCGCGATGCGGACCGCGACCAGCGAAGCCAGCGCGCTGCCGGCGAGCTGCATGTACATCACCACGATCTGGTATCGGATGGCGGTGAGGGGACTGATCCCGGCCAGGATCAATCCGGTCATAGCCCCGGGCAGGCTGATCAGCCCCACCACCTTGGTGGAGTCGATCGCTGGAATCAGGGCACCACGCAGCGCGGATTGCCGGTAGGCAGCGATGGCCTGCCGTCCGTCTTGTCCGAGAGACAGCCGAGCCTCGATCACCGGCCGCGCTTGGCGAACGTCGTCATCGAGCCGTCGCAACGAGCTGCCGGCAGCCAGCATGGCGGACGAGACGATCATGCCGCCGACAGGAACGATTACGCGCGCCTGCGCCGTGACAACCCTCCCAATCAACAGGACACCCAGCGTGAAGGCAGTGCTGGCAGCGACTCCGCCGGTAGCGGCAACCCTTGCCTGGGGTAGTCCGACGGCGCGCCGGCCGGCAACCTGCCCGGCAATGATCGTCATCCCGATCAGCCAACCGGCGGCGCCGAGCGAGCTTGCACGCGTGAACAAGAGCCGAAGAAGTGCACCGGCGGCAACCAGTTGAACCGCAGCACGTCCGGCAGCGACGGCTATCTCGCGGGTGAGCCCCAGCCGCTGACGGTGAGCGATCACCCCTGCCACAGAGACCAGAACCAGCGTCACCACGACACCACCCCAACTGGGCACAGCCAGCGCAGAGGTGGTCAGCGCGGCGAGCGAAACGCTGGACCGTCGAACCCGGCCGCCGCTGACTGCGTTCGCCGACCATGCGGCACCCGCGAGCCACCGCGTCACGCGCGACAGCACGAGCGTGGCCACACCGATCGTCGCCAGGCCCACCGGTACGGCGAGCCACAGCCATCGCGGATGGATCCCGGGCGCGGCGCGCTCCACTCTCGACACAGCCGAGGGGCTTTCGGTGCCGGGCTGCGCCACGTCATATCCCAAGCGATCCAGCACCGTCCGCAACCGCACGATTTCCGCTGGAACCTGCTCCGCGTCACGCTTCGATGAAGTGAGTGCCCGCACGAGCCCGCTGACGATCCCGCCTGACCTGCCGCTGTGGTGGTGAGCGGCCGACGAACGGGACGGCGATTCGGTTGCCGGCGGGGTCGGCAGGCCCGCGCTGTCGGCGACTGCAGCCAGCACGATCGCGGTATCGCAGTCCGCGGAATGCCAGATGACGACCGATGCAGTACGCGGGAAGACCTGCACCATCCGAACTCCCGACAGCCCGGCAAGTTTCTGCTCGACCGCAACGGCCCGCACGTCATCGCGATGCAACCCGGCGGCATGCACACGCATCCGTCCCGCTGCCGAAGACAGGACCGTCGGAGAGATCGCGGCGTCAGCGCACGGCATCATCGGGCTCCGCTAGGTCAGCGATCGGGTGAGCCGCCGTGTGCCCGGGTTCGTTGTCGATGCGCTCCGCGGCTTCGGCGACGACGTCAGCGACCGCCAATTGGGCCCGTGAGGCGCTCTTCTCGGCCTCGCGCGCCACGCGAAGTCCCCAGGCCGTCACCGATACGCTTGCTGCTCGCAGCGGCTTTTTCGCCGCAACCTTGCGCAGCCCCTCGTAAGCGACCATCCCGACTACCCCGGTGACCACCGTGGGTGCTGCCTTTGCCAAAACCCCTTGCCACACCATGTCGAACACTCCTTCACTTTGTTGTCTGATCGATGTCACGTTTTTCACCGACCGGCCGAGCGCGTCGACACGATGCGGCCGGAGTCGAGGAACAGGACCTGCGTTGCGACTCGTGCGATGAGGTCGCGGTCGTGGCTGACAAGAACGACGGTTCCGCCCTCGGTCACGTGGTCGACGATGAGGCCGCTGATGACCTCCGCGGAAGCGCCGTCGAGCGCTGACGTCGGCTCGTCGAGCAGCAGCACGTCGGGTTCAACGGCCAACGCGCGCGCAAGGCAGAGCCGTTGCACCTCTCCACCAGAAAGGTCGGCGGTCGCGCGCGGCATGAAGCCCGAACCCAGACCCACGCGGGTCAACAACTGCTCCACCATGAACTCGGAGAGCTCGTGGCGGCCGGCTCTGACCTCATCAACCACGTTGTCGGTCAACAGCACCGGCGTCTGCGCTATCAGACCGACATGTCGGCGCAGCGCCAGCACATCGAGTTCGCCTATCGGGACACCGTCGAGGGTGATGCGTCCCGACGTCGGCTCGGCTAGGCGATTCAGCAGGCGCAGCAACGTCGACTTCCCGGCACCACTGGCACCTGTGACGGCGGTACACCAGCCGGCAGGGATGCTGGCGCTCACGTGGCTCAGCAGCGTCGCGCGACCGCGAGTCACCGTAATGTCCTGAAGGTCAAAGCCTTCGGCCGAACTGTCCCTGAGCGCACCGGAAGCAGGCAGGGAGATTGCCTCGTGGTCGGATGCGGTCTGCACGATCACCGAGCCTAGGAACGCCGCGCTGAGAGATCGCTGAGATCCCGTCTTTCTGCTGCGGGCGTGAGCCCGGCTCTTCCGAATCGCCTTGCATTAGCGAACGAACGGTGACCGAAGAGCCTGCCCATCGAATTCGACTGACCGGGCGGTCACCGTCGAGGCGATTGCGTCGTTGCGGGCGAGCGCATAGCCTCGCGCTATGGCCCCTACGGCTGCGGGTCAGGGAAATACCGGCCTGAGACCGGATTTCGACAACGTCCAGGCTCACTACGACCTGTCCGACGAGTTCTTCCGGCTCTTCCTCGACCCGACGCAGACATACAGCTGCGCCTACTTCGAGTCCGACGACATGACGCTGGAGCAGGCCCAGATCGCCAAGATCGACTTGGCACTGGGCAAATTGGGACTACAACCTGGCATGACGTTGCTCGACATCGGCTGCGGCTGGGGCGCGACGATGCGGCGTGCCCTGGAGAAATACGGCGTCAACGTCGTCGGGCTGACGCTGAGCAAAAACCAGGCCCTGGCGGTCAACAAGTCGTTCAGCACGATGAGCAGCCCGCTCAGCCGGCGGGTGTATCTGGCGGGCTGGGAGCAATTCCGTGAACCGGTCGACCGGATCGTGTCGATCGGTGCCTTCGAGCATTTCGGCAAGAAGCGCTACGAGAGCTTTTTCAACATGGCTTACTCCGCGCTGCCCGCCGACGGCGTGATGCTGCTGCACACGATCGTCACGACCAGCCCGGAGGAGTCTCGAAAACTCGGGCTGGAGCTGCCGGCAAAGCTGCTGCGCTTCATCTTGTTCATCATGGACGAGATCTTCCCCGGCGGGGACCTGCCGATGGTTGCCCAAGTCGAGCAGCACGCCACCAGAGCCGGCTTCCGGGTGGCCCGCGTCCAGCCGCTGCGGCCGCACTACGCCCGAACGCTGGACATCTGGGCGGAGACGCTGCAGAACCAACGGGAGCGGGCCATCGAGATTCAGTCCGAAGAGGTCTATCAGCGCTACATGAGGTACCTGACGGGCTGCGCCGACTTGTTCCGCGACGGCTACACCGACGTGTGTCAGTTCACCTTGGTCAAAGACGGCTGACCTATCTCGGTGGCCAGGGCCGGGATCGAACCGGCGACCTTCCGCTTTTCAGGCGGACGCTCGTACCAACTGAGCTACCTGGCCGGTAGGCAGGAAATGCCTCGCCGTGCTGGCGACCCTGACGGGACTCGAACCCGCGACCTCCGCCGTGACAGGGCGGCGCGCTAACCAACTGCGCCACAGGGCCTTGCTGTACTGCTCGCTCCGGCGTCGCCGCCGCCGCGCGTACCCCCAACGGGATTCGAACCCGTGCTACCGCCGTGAAAGGGCGGCGTCCTAGGCCACTAGACGATGGGGGCCAGAACCGAATCTCTTCGGGGGTACTCACAACGTGGTTCGCTGGAGCCACGTCAGCTTAGGGCACCGGGGACCGAATCCTCAAACGAGGACCCAGTATCCTTGTGCGTCGCCGCCCCTATAGCTCAGTTGGTAGAGCTACGGACTTTTAATCCGCAGGTCCTAGGTTCGAGTCCTAGTGGGGGCACAGAGCAGGATGTATGAAGTCGGCTGATGTTTGACGGTTTGGTTTCGGGTGATGCCTGACGGTGTTTCGGCTGATTGTTGACAGTGGTTTCGGCTGATCCTTGACACTCCCTAGATGAGGGAGTTGAGCGTGG
>NZ_PKEK01000018.1 GCF_002863225.1 Mycobacterium sp.
CCTGGAATACCAACCCAAATGCCGAGACTTCGCCCTCTCCATCAACGACGAACGCTCACTCATCCGCACCGACACACTCACCACCAACACCGTCATCGACCGCGTCCACCACACCCTCACCCATGCACCCCAGATCAGAACCACCACCCACAACGCCGTCACCCACCTACAGCACAAACTCAGCGACGAATACGCCACCGTCGCAGACCAACTAGGCCTCCGGGCACATCAACGCCATCAATGAGATGAGGTAGACGATGTCGAAAGTGATCACCGCGCTGCGTCAGAAAACCGATTACAGTCGCTGGGCCGACTCCCGCAATATCTTCGCCTCGTGGGAATCCCGCAGCCAACGAGCTGCGGCGCTGGTGCCCGTGGACAGCCGTGTCATCGAATTCGGCGCGGGCAACCGGGTCTTCGAGCGTCATCTGGACCGATCGTGCACCTACACCCCGTCTGACATCGTCGACCGTGGGCCGGGAACGATCGTCTGCGACCTCAATCTGCGGCCCCTTCCGGACCTCGGCGCCGACGCCTACGACGTCGCGGTGCTGATGGGGGTGCTGGAATACATGCGCGACCTGCCGACCACGCTCGATTGGCTGACCGGACTCGTCCCGAACCTCGTGTTGTCCTACGCCTGCGCGCGGGGCAGTCGCTACTCGCCGAGGCGCGCGGCCGGGTCCGTCGGCCGCCTCAAGGCCGGGTGGTTGAACAGCTACTGCGAGGACGAGATTCGGTCCCTGCTACACGAGCGTGGCTTTGCGCTCGTGCACGAGGAAGGTTGGCAGAATCAGCGGCTTTTCGCGTTTACGCAAAGCGATTAGGCATCCAGGCGGGCGAAGCGGTCCTGCTGGTATTGCTCCACGCAGGCCCGCCTCCTGACCTTGCCGCTGGTGGTCAGCGGAATCGAACCCGGCGACACCAGGACGAGGTCGGAAACGCTCAACCCGTGCGACGTCGAAATAGCCGACGTGACATTGTTCTTGACGCTGCTGAGTCGCTCGACGGCGTCCTCGTGGGAGTGGACGCCGTTCTTGAGTTCGGCGATCGCGACCAGCTTTTCGGTGCCGTCGTCAGGCACCGATATCGCGACGCAACGGCCCCGGGTGATCAACTGAATCGTCGCCTCGATGTCGTCTGGAGAATGGTTGCGGCCGTACACAATCAACAGATCCTTGATCCGGCCGATGATGAACAGTTCGTGGTCGTCGAAGAATCCGAGGTCGCCCGTTCTCAGCCACGGTCCCGCCGGGGTGCCGGGGGTAGGCTCCGACAGTTCTGCGCCGAAGGAGTACTCGGTCTCCTCGGGCTTACCCCAGTAACCGGTGGCGACATTGTCGCCGTGCACCCAGATCTCGCCGACGGTCCCGGCCGGGCATTCGGCCTTTGCGTCGGGGTCGACTATCCGCAGGATCGGCGAACGCGGCACTCCGTAGCTGACAAGCGCTGTGCCGTCCGGGCTTTCGCATCGCTTCGCACGGCCGTCAGACAGGGCGGTGGACTCGAAGTGAACCACGCGTGGCTCGCCGGGCTCGCGTGTCACGATGTACACGGTCGCTTCCGCCATCCCGTACGAGGGTCGCAGCGCCGTGGTGGGGAAACCGAACGGCGCGAACCGCTCGGTGAAACGCTTCAGCGTCGCCGGTTGCACCCGCTCGCTGCCATTGATGATGCCGATGACGCCGCTGAGATCGAGGCCGGCCAGGTCCTCATCGGAGGTCTTGCGCGCCGCCACCTCGAATGCGAAATTCGGTCCCGCTGAAAAGGTGTGCGGATAGTCGGCCAGCAGTTGCAGCCACCGGGCGGGGCGGGCCAGGAACGACACCGGACTGGTGAGCACCGCATGATGACCGGCCAGTAGCGGTATGCAGACGCCGACCAGCAGACCCATATCGTGATAGAACGGCAGCCACGAGACAAATGTGGTGTCCGGTGGAGAGATGCCGCCGGTTTGCGCGAAATAGTCCGCGAACATCTGCTCGAAGTTGGCCATCAGATTCCGATAGGTGACTTCCACGCCGGCCGGCGCACGGGTCGACCCGGACGTGTACTGCAGATACGCGGTATTGGTGCGCGTCTCCCGGGTTGGCCGAAATGTGCTTCGCGCGTTGACATCCACCGCGTCGACCTCGACCAGAGACGGCGTCGGGCCCTCTTGCTGCGCGGCGAGGTAGTTCGACACCTCCGCCGCCACCGCAGATGTCGTCAGGACCACCGAAGGCGCCGCGTCAAGGAGTACCGATTTCACCCGTTCGTCGACCGCACCACCCAACGGAACCGACAGCGGGACAGGAATGAGACCTGCCTGCAGCGTCCCGAAGAACGCGTCGATATAACTCAGTCCCTGCGGTGCCACGATGACCGCGCGGTCGCCGGTCGAACCGTGCCGACGTATCTCCTGCGCGACGTTCAGCGAGCGCCGGTAAAGCTGCGAATAGGTGACCGTCTCGGAGACGCCGTCCCAATCCCGCTCGTAGTCAAGGTAAGTGAACGCCTTCTCGTTAGCCTGCAGACTCGCACGCTCGCGCAGAACACTGGGAATGGACGGTTCGGCCACACTCGTCACCTTACCGCTGCCTGCAGCAGGTGCAATCGCAAACGCAATTGAAAAGCGTTGCGCCACAGTGACTGACATGTCAGTCAGTTAGCCGGGTGGAGCCTTCCCATCCGGCGGCCAGCTCTGCACATCGTCCTCCAGCGGCACCTGCAGGCTCTGCAGAATCGACGAGACCATCCGCCACGCGCCGATCGCGGTGACCAGCTCGACCAGCAGCGCATGGTCGGCGCCGAACGCCTGTCGGCACGCCGCCCAGCTCTGCTCGCTCACCACACCGTCGCGCACCACGTCGTCGGTGGCAGCCAGCACCGCCCGCTCCGCCGGACCGAACCCGGTGTAGGACGGCCAATCCCGGACACCGAGAAGATCGTCCGTGCTCACCCCGAGGCCTTGGGCGACCCGCCAGTGTTGCGCCCACTCGTATTCACAGGCCGTCAGCCAGCCGATCCGCATGATCGCCAGCTCGCGCAGGCGCGAATTCAGCTTGCCCTGCCACAGCATTCTCGCCAGTAGATCGTTGAGCCCGGACGCCAGTTTGGGATGGTTCAACAACACCTGGAAGATCGCGAGTTCGGCCATGTAGTCCGGAACGCTCGCTTCGTCCGCCGCGGCTTTGGCCTCGTCCACGGGCAGACGGGGTACGCGGCCTTCCCGGTCAACAGTCACGATGTCAGGCCAAACCGGTTAGCCGGCAACGGCTCCCGCTTCGCGGAACGGCGCACCGAAGTCGGCGACTCGCTCGAAACCGTCTTTGCGCGCCCTGGTGGCACCCAGCCGGCACAGTGCGCTGGTCGCGACGAGCCCGGCGTGGTCGGCGAGTACGAACGGAGTCAGCAGCCGGTTGTGGACGAAGCCGATCGCCAGGCCGTGATCCGGGTCGGCCCACCCGACAGAACCGCCGAGTCCGACATGGCCGAACCCCGGCACCACATCGAGGGGCAGCCGGTGGTAGCCGAGGTGGAAAGCCAGCGGTATCACCAAGTTGCCGTCCGGCCGCAGATTGCGCCGTCCGTTCAGCCCGGCCGCCACTTCCGGTGAGAGGAACTGGGTGCCGCCGATCCGGCCGCCGTTGGCGATCGCGGCGTACATCCGTGCCAGTCCGCGCGCGGTGGCCACCCCGTTGGCCGCCGGTATCTCCGCGTCCAACAGCGGAATCTCGCCCTGGGCAGCGGCTTTCACGCCCGGGAAGTACATCGAGCTGAAACCGGCGGCCTGCGGGATCGAGGCGATCATCGGCGCCACCGCGTTGAACACTGGATTCTGAAAAGCGCTCTGCGGCATGATGATCTGCGCGGCCTTCGTCGGGGCGCCGGCCGGTGGTCGGCCCAGATGCAGGCCGTCGGTGCCCAGCGGTTCAGCCAACTCGGTGCGGATGAGTTCCCGCATGCCCTTGCCGGTGACCGCACGCGCCAGCCCGGAAAGCAGCCAGCCATAGGTGAGCGCGTGGTAGGCCGATTTGCCGAACGAGTAACCCGGCCGTGCGGCCGCGAGCTTGCGCTCCATCAGCTCGTGGTCGAGCAGGTCTTGCCGGCTGGCGCCGCGCAGCGCCGACAACCCGGCTTGATGGCGCATCATCTGCCGAACGGTGATGTCGGCCTTGCCGTTGACGCCGAACTCCGGCCAGTACTGGGCGACCGGGACGTCGTACTCGATCAACCCGCGGTCGACCAGTCGGTGAATGACGGTGGAGGCCATGCCCTTGGTCGCGGAGAACACCATGGATGCCGAGTCCGCCGTCCAGGGCACCCGGCCGCGCCGATCCGCATAACCGGTCCAGACGTCGACGACGGGTTCTCCGTCCAGGTAGACCGCCAGTGCCCCGCCGCCGAATCGGCTGCCGTGGAACGTGCTGGCGAAGCTGCGCACCGCGCAGGCGAAATGAGGATCGGCTGCGCCACTTACTCCGCGCGGCAGCACAGAGCGGCGATTGCCCACTACTTCGAGGGTCATGTGATCAACCTAGTTGTTTAACTCTACAAACGAAGTGGAATTTACCCATCCGTTATTGAAGCTAGCTTCAATATTTGCTGAGCGGCCAGGGCCGGGGTCAATTCGCCTGTCAGTACCTGGCGCTCCACGTCAGCCCGGGATTTGCGGACGGCGGGGTTCGACATCACCCGGTCCAACACGGTGTCGCGCACCATCTGCCACGTCCAGTCGACCTGCTGGGCCCGGCGCCGCGCTTCGAAGTCGCCCGCCTCGGTAAGAGTGTCGCGGTGGCGCTCGACGGTGTCCCACAGCTCGTCCAGCCCGGTCCCCTCCAGCGCGCTCATCGTCAGAACCGGAGGGCGCCAGAGCGTTTCGCGGGGATAGATCAATCGAATCGCACCGGAGAGTTCGCGGGCGGCTTTGCGGGCCTCGGTCAGGTGGTTGCCATCGGCCTTGTTCACCACCACGATGTCGGCGAGCTCGAGCACCCCCTTCTTGATGCCCTGCAATTGGTCGCCGGTGCGGGCGAGGGTCAGAAAGACGAAGGTGTCGACCATGTTGGACACCGCGACTTCGGATTGGCCGACGCCGACGGTCTCGACCAGGATCACGTCGAATCCGGCCGCCTCCAGCAGCACAATGGTCTCCCTGGTCGCCTTGGCGACGCCGCCGAGCGTGCCCGAGGTCGGCGACGGCCGGATGTAGGCGTCGGGATGCGTTGCCAGTTGCGGCATTCGAGTCTTGTCGCCGAGGATCGATCCGCCCGTGCGGGTCGACGACGGGTCCACAGCCAGGACCGCCACGCGATGGCCGCGCCCGATCAGGTACATACCGAGGGCTTCGATGGTGGTCGACTTGCCGACACCCGGAACTCCGGTGATGCCGACGTGCAGGGCGTCACCGGCGGCCGGCATCAGCTCGAGCAACAGCTGCTGGGCCCGGTCGCGATGGTCCGCACGAGTCGATTCGACCAGGGTGATCGCCCGCGGGAGCGCCGACCGGTCGCCCGCGCGTACCGCCGCGGCGAGTTCGTCGATGCCGTCGCCGTTGTCAGTCGCCATGTGGCTAGAGGTCGTATCCGAGTCGCTCGGCCAGCTTGTGCAGCAGATCGATGGCAGCGTCGGCGATCACGGTGCCGGGCGGGAAGATCGCGGTGGCGCCCGCCTCGTACAGCTCGTCGAAGTCGCCGGGCGGGATCACGCCGCCGACCACCACCATGATGTCGGAGCGCCCGACCTCGGCCAGCGCGTCGCGGAGCGCCGGCACCAGGGTCAGGTGACCGGCCGCCAGCGACGACACGCCGACCACGTGCACGTCGTTGTCGGCGGCCTGACGGGCCACCTCGTCCGGGGTGGAGAACAGCGAGCCGACGTCGACGTCGAATCCGATGTCGGCGAACGCCGTTGCGATCACCTTCTGTCCGCGGTCGTGGCCGTCCTGCCCCATTTTGGCCACCAGAATTCGTGGTCGCCGACCGTCGGCCTCGGCGAATTTCTCGACGAGTTCGGTTGCCGATGCCATGTTTTCGGCCTTTCCAGCTTCGTCGCGGTAGACGCCGGCGATGGTTCGGATCTCGGCCTGGTGCCGACCGTATACCCGCTCGAGCGCGTCGGAGATCTCGCCGACCGTCGCCTTGGCCCGGGCGGCGTCGATCGCAAGTGCCAGCAGGTTGTTGCCGAGACCGTCGTCCCCGGCACGGCCGTGCGCCTCGGCGGCACGGGACAGCTCGGCCAGCGCCGCCTCGACCGCCGCCTGGTCCCGATCGGCCCGCAGCTGCTCGAGTTTGGCCAGCTGCTCGGAGCGCACCCGGCTGTTCTCGACCTTGAGGACCTCGACCTCCTGGTCCTCCTCGACCTGATACTTGTTGATCCCGATCACCGGTTGGATGCCGGAGTCGATGCGGGCCTGGGTGCGGGCGGCCGCTTCCTCGATGCGCAGCTTCGGAATGCCCTCGCTGATCGCCTGCGCCATACCGCCAAGCTCGGTGACCTCGGCGATGTGGGCGCGAGCCCGCTGCGCGAGTTGATAGGTAAGCCACTCGACGTAGTACGAGCCGGCCCACGGGTCGATCGGTCGGGTGGTGCCGGATTCCTGCTGCAGCAGCAGCTGGGTGTTGCGCGCGATGCGGGCCGAGAAGTCGGTCGGCAGAGCCAGCGCCTCGTCAAGGGCGTTGGTGTGCAGCGACTGGGTGTGGCCCTGGGTGGCGGCCATCGCCTCGATACAGGTGCGCGCGACGTTGTTGAACGCGTCCTGCGCGGTCAGCGACCACCCCGAGGTCTGCGAATGGGTGCGCAGCGACAGCGATTTCGCACTCTTCGGGTTGAACTGGGCGACCAGCTCACTCCAGAGCAGACGGCCCGCCCGCAGCTTGGCCACCTCCATGAAGAAGTTCATCCCGATGCCCCAGAAGAAGGAGAGCCGGGGCGCGAACTTGTCGATGTCGAGGTCGGCGTCCAGGCCGGCCTTGATGTAGTCGACACCGTCGGCGAGTGTGTAGGCGAGCTCCAAATCCGCTGTGGCTCCGGCTTCCTGGATGTGGTAGCCGGAGATCGAGATGGAGTTGAACTTCGGCATCTTGGCGCTGGTGTAGGCGAAGATGTCGGAGATGATGCGCATCGAGGGCTTTGGCGGATAGATGTAGGTGTTGCGCACCATGAACTCTTTGAGGATGTCGTTCTGGATGGTGCCGGCCAGCTTCTCCGGCGGCACCCCCTGCTCCTCGGCAGCCACCACGTACAGCGCCAGGATCGGTAGCACCGCCCCGTTCATGGTCATCGACACCGACACAGTCGACAGGTCGATGCCGTCGAACAATTGGCGCATGTCGAGGATGGAGTCGATTGCGACACCGGCCATTCCGACGTCACCCTGCACGCGGGGATGGTCGGAGTCGTAGCCGCGGTGCGTGGCGAGGTCGAACGCGACCGACAGGCCCTTCTGCCCGGCGGCCAGGTTGCGGCGATAGAACGCATTCGACTCTGCCGCGGTGGAGAACCCGGCGTACTGACGAATCGTCCAGGGCTGGTTGACATACATCGTCGGGTACGGCCCACGTACGAAAGGCGGCTCACCGGGGAAGGTGTTGAGCGGATATCCGTCGGACTCGACTGCCGCCCGGTCCGCCGCGATGTAGACCGGCTTGACCTCGATGTCCTCCGGGGTGTGCCAGACCAGCTGATCCGGTGTGTACCAGTGGGCTTCGGCCGCGGCCGCGACGTGTTCCTGCACCGCATCGTCGGTCGGCTGCGCGGCGGCGCGGTCGCTGTGCAGTGGCACGTCGGCAAAGCTGCCGACAGCGGGCGTTGTGGTCGTCATGGTCGTCAGGCCCCCAACCGGTCGAGAAGGTTCGAAAGAGCTTCCACCGCATTGATTTTCGCTGTCAGGAACTCGTCAGGCTGGTGATCGGCGTCGGCCACGGCTTTCTGCGGACCGGCCAGGCAGACGTGCGACACCCCGGCGCTGTGGGCCGCCTCGACGACAGCGGAGGCCTCGGCGCCGTACCGGCCGTCGGTGCCGCAGATCACCGCGGCCACCGGGCCGCCCGCGTCGGCCACGACTTCGGCAACCCGGCCGGCGTCCACGGCTCCCGGGTTGATCGCTTCGATGCCACCCGATGCCAGCAGATTCGACGCGAAGGTGCTTCGAATGTTGTGTTCGGCCAGCGGTCCGAGCGGCAGCAACAGAACTCGAGGACGTGAATCGTTGCGGGCCAGGTAGGCGTCGGAGCGGTCACGCAGCGCTTCGAACTCGGCCGCGTAGCGGATCAGCTTGCCGGCCGCCAGCGGCGAATACGATGACTCACTCTGCGGCAGAACAGGTTCGGTCAGGTTCGGATACTCGTTGACTCCGGTGATCGCGGTCTTGCGATGGGCGACGTCGTCGGCGCGCCGGGCAGCGATTTCCGCGATCTGTTCGGCGATGTAGTCGCGTGCATCGACGAATCCGCCCTGCTGCTCCACGGTTTGGAAGCTCTGCCAGGCCCGGTTCGCCAGCTGGTCGGTGAGATCCTCGACGAACCACGACCCGCCGGCGGGGTCCAGAATCCGGCCGACGTGTGACTCCTCGAGCAGCAGCAGCTGAATGTTGCGGGCCATCCTGCGCGCGAAACTGGTTGCCATACCTGGGAATCCACCGTCGATTGCGACGTCGAACGGAAATACCAGGACCGTGTCGGCGCCGCCGACCCCGGCGCCGAAGGCGGCCAGCGTGGTCCGCAGCATGTTCACCCAGGGGTCACGCTGGGTCATCATCGGCAGCGAGGTCTCGGCGTGCACCACCGCACCACCACTGTCAGGTTCGCCCACCACTTCGGCCACCCGCGCCCACAGCCGGCGCAATGCCCGTACTTTGGCGATCGTCAGGAACTGATCGTCGTCGGCGGCCAACCGAAAGCTGATCTGCGCGAGCGCCTTCGCCACCGGCAGACCGGACTCGGTGAGCACCCTCAGGTAGGACACCGCCGCGGCGATGCTCCCGGCCAGCTCCCAGGTCGCGTTGGCCCCGAGATTGTGAAACGCCGGGCCGTCGACGGTGATCGCGCGTACACCGTGGTCGCCGGCCACCCTGGTGGCGATGTCGACGACCTGCTCGATCGCCGGTGCGGGGCGGCCACTCAGCGGCGCGGTGAGCGGATCGGCCCCCAGATCGACCGACAGGATCGCGCGCTGATCGTCTTCGACGAGGCTCACCAGCTCCAGCAGCACATCCGAAGCGGCCTGGTAGTCGGCGCCCGCGTCGAGGATCACCGGCGCCATGCTCAGGTAGACGCCGTCGAACACCTTCCGCAGCTGCTCCGGAGCGACGCCCGACTCCCCTACCCGGACCAGCAGTGCGCTGACACCCTCGGCCAGAGCGGCCAGCACCGCGGAGTTGACGTCGTCGGCGGACACGCCGGCAACTCGATTCGCCGGGATGGCCTCGGCCACTTTCCAGCCGGACTTGACGTCGCGCAGCGCGTCCGCGCCGCGCAGGAAGGGCCACTGTCCGGGAAGCGGCGGCTCGGGCAGCTCGTCGAGCGCGGTGTAGAGGGCCCGGATCGCCACGGCCTCGTAGGTCGTGGTCTCGAGCATCTGCTCGGGCTCGGGCCCGAGTTCGTCAGCGTCACGTCGGGTGCTTTTCGCCAGAACTCCGGCCACCGCGGAGCGCCAGCGGGCGCGGGCCTGTGACAGGTCGGCAGGCTCGGCGGACACATCGACTGACACCGGCGGCTCCTTGTCCAGCACGTGACATCCCGACGCTGGTCTGTCACCCGACCACCAGGCTAAATGATGCCCAATAGTGTCGCGGCACACACTGAGGCGACGGCACCTGACGAGCCATGACGCCTGTCCTGGTGAGGAGTACCTTACTAAGGTAGAGCGGCTAACGTTAGGGCGATCATGCGTACTCGACCGCAGAGCGCACGCGATCAATCGGATTCGGTGACCGTGCTCGCACAACTGGCGCCCGGAACGCGCGCGACCGTGCTGGGGACCGTCGCGCAGGCCAACCCACTGATCGCAAATCGTCTCGGCCAGTTGGGCTTTCGTGCCAACGCCCACGTGGACGTCATCCGTCGGGCACCGCTCGGCGACCCGACCATCTACCGGATCCACGACACCGAGCTGTGCTTGCGTCGACGTGAGGCGCAGCTCATCGAAGTGGCCCCCGAAGCGGACCGATGACAGCCTGTCACGACGTCGAAGGCTCCTCGATTGCCGTCGCCGGCATCCGGCGCGTGGCGTTGGTCGGCAGTCCGAATGCGGGCAAGACCAGTGTCTTCAACCACCTGACCGGACTGCGCGCCAAGACCGGCAACTATCCGGGTGTCACTGTCGGACGCAGTGTCGGCACCACCAGCAGCGGAGGCGTCACCGTTGCGGTCGAGGATCTGCCCGGCACCTACAGCCTCGACCCGATCAGTCCCGACGAGCAGGTGGTGACCGACCTGCTGGCGGGCCGATACCCCGGCGTCGACCCACCCGACGCGGTGGTGCTGGTCGCCGATGCCACCACCCTTCGCCGGTCCATCCTGCTGATCGGCCAGGTGCTCCGGCTCGATATGCCGTGTCTGCTGGTGCTCACGATGGGCGACGAGCTGTCCGCCCGCGGCGGCCGGATCGACACCGGTGCCCTGGCGACGGCGCTGGGCATCCCGGTGTCCGCGGTGGTGGCCCATCACGGTTCGGGAATCGACGACCTGCGGACGCGACTGGGGGCGTTCGAGCAGTGGTCGCGCCCGCCGGTCCTGCCGCCCACCGATCCGGCGGAGATCGACGCGTGGGGCAAGTCCGTCCTCGAAGCCGCCGATTACGTTGCGCCGCAGCCAGATCGGCGCACCCAGCGGATCGACCGGGTGCTGCTGCATCCGCTCTGGGGCACGATCACGTTTTTCGCGGTGATGTTCTCGTTTTTCCAGGTCCTGTTCACCGCCGCGGCACCGCTGCGCGATGGCATCGGCAGCGCCCTGAACTGGCTCGGCGGGCAGGTCTCCGATCATGTCGGCAACCCCGTTCTGCGCGGGTTGCTGAGTCAGGGGCTCATCGGCGGTGTCGGCACCGTGCTGCAATTCATTCCGCAGATCGTCTTGCTGTTCTGCCTGCTCGCTTTTCTGGAGAGCGTCGGATACATGTCGCGCGCGGCGTTCCTGATGGACCGGGTGATGGCCAAGACCGGGCTGGAGGGCCGCGCCTTCGTCGCGATGCTCTCGTCGTTCGCCTGCGCGATCCCGGGCATCATGGCGACCCGGACGCTGCCGTCGTCGCGCGACCGGATCGCCACGATCGTGACCGCGCCGTTGATGACCTGCTCGGCCCGGTTACCGGTCTACACGCTGCTGGTCGGCCTGTTGGTGGCGCCGCAGACCCGCTGGTTGGGGTTCAGCGCGCAGGGCGTCACGATGTTCCTGCTGTATCTGGGCGGCGGGTTGTCAGCGCTGGTGGCCGCGCTGGTGGTCAAGTCCACGATCCTGCGTGGCGATCTACTGCCTTTCACCATGGAGCTGCCGCCCTACCGACTTCCGTCGCCGCGGGCGATGCTGGCCGCGATGTGGAGTGCGGCCCGGGTGTTCTTACGCAAGGCCGGAACCATCATCCTGGCCACCTCGCTGGTGCTGTGGGCCCTGCTCAACCTGCCGGTCCGCGAGGCACAGACCCGGGGCATGCCGACGACCGAGGCCACCGCGTACGTGATGAATCACAGCTACGCAGCCGATCTGGGCCGTGCGGTGGCGCCGGTGTTCGCACCGCTGGGCTTCGACTGGCGCACCGACATCGCGCTGGTCGGCTCGCTGTCGGCGCGCGAGGTGTTCGTCTCGACGTTGGGCCAGGTGGCGGCGGCCACCGACCCCGAGTCTCCGAAGCAGGCGCTGGCCACCATGACCGACGATCGCGGCGCGCGAATCTTCACCGCTCCCACCGTGATCGCACTGATGGTCTACTTCATGTTCGCACTGCAGTGCATGTCGACGATCGCCGTGATGCGCCGCGAGACCAACACCTGGCGCTGGCCTGCCTTCGCGTTCAGTTACATGTTCGTCCTGGCCTGGGTGATGGCGTACGCCGCGCGCTCGATCGCGCTGGGGCTGGGCGCATGATCCCGATCCACGCCACCGCCACCGCCCACCCGCAGCAGCTGCGCTGGGTGGTCCCCGCCGATCGATTGCGGGCCCGCGGCGCCGTGCGGCGGGCGCCGGGACGTCTCGGTGTGCTGCTCGATGACGGTGTGATCGACGAAATCGAAGTGCGCTCAACTGATGTGCTGATCACCCTGCACCCGGGCAGGGGCTGGCGGGAATGGGGCGACAGCGTTCGGCGCGCGTTGTCCGAGGCCCTGCTGGATCCGGCCGGTTGGCACGTCGACACGGCCGACGACACCGCTTCCCTCACGGCCCTCGCCGCCGAACTGCTCGCCGGACCGATAGGGGCGCTGGCCGAGTCGCACGGCGGTTCGATCGAGCTGGTCTCCGTTGACGGTGACACGGTCAACGTCCGGTTGTCGGGCGCTTGTCACGGTTGTCCCGCGGCAGCCGGCACGCTGCACGACAAGCTGCAGCGCGAGCTGAGGCTGCGGTCCGGCCGAGACGTCACGGTCCACAGTGAAACCAATTCGGGGGCAATGCCATTGGGTAGGAAATTGCTGTCGCTGTTCGTCCGCTGACGCATTGGACCGTAGGCTGCACCCTGTGACGAGCGACCGAATCGTCGGCACGCTGGCTCCGCTGGGCTCAGCGGTCGCCGCCGCCGCGCGTCAGGTGTCCAGACGTCGCCTGGTGCTGACGGCCGTGGTGGTTGTCGCCCTGGTCGCTACCGCGCTGCTGGTTCGATTGCCGACGGCAGTGCAGTTGCGGGACTGGTCGACGTCGATGGGCGCGTGGTTGCCGCTGGCTTTCCTGGCCGCCCACATCGTGGTGACCGTGCTGCCGTTTCCCCGCACGGCGTTCACCCTGGCTGCCGGATTGCTGTTCGGCCCGCTGCTCGGGGTCACGCTGGCTGTCGCGGCCAGCACGGTCAGCGCGCTGATCGCGGTGGCCCTCGTCCGGGCCGCCGGGTGGCAAATGAACCGGTTGGTGCGCCACGACGCGGTCGACCGACTCGACGCCCGCCTGCGCGAGCGTGGCTGGGTTGCGGTGGTGTCGCTGCGGCTGATTCCCGCGGTGCCGTTCGCGCCGCTGAACTACGCGGTCGGTGCATCCGGGGTGCGTATGCTGCCGTACACCCTGGCCACCGTCGCCGGCCTGCTGCCCGGCACCGCGGCGGTGGTGATTCTCGGCGACGCGCTCACCGGTCACGTCAGCCCGCTGCTGTTTTTGGTGTCGCTGTGCACGGGCCTGGTCGGGCTGGCGCTGTTCGCCTACGAGATCCGGCAGTACCGCCGCCACCATCACGCGGCCGCTGCTGACAGCGACGACGTCGAGACCGCGCTGCGCGGGTAGCTCCCGGCGCGGGTTACGGCACGCACGGCAATTCGTCTATAGACTGAAAAACTGAAGCATTTCCCACGGTTGCAGTGACGGGCTCCCGTCTGAGAGGCAACGCCAATGCACGTAAAGCGCTTATTTCCCACGGCGGCTGCCATCGCTGCGACGCTGATCTTCGGCGTCGGCGTCGCCAACGCCGCTCCGGCCGACCCGGCACCGAACCCGACCGCGCCCACAGCTCCGCACAAGGCAAAGAAATGCTGGCCGTACCCCCGCGTCGGTCCAGGCAGCGGACGTGGCAGCGCCGGAATACCGAACTACCCGCCGCCTTGTCCGCCCGGCACGCCGCACTGACCCTCGGCTAATCGCGGCCCTCGACCAACTCGCGCGCTTCTTCCTCGGTTTCGACCGTGGGTGGCGAGCCCGGCAACCGCCTGCCCGCGACCTCGGGGGTGAACGCCAGGGTGACGAAGCCGACCAGCCCGGCGACGATCAGCATGTACGCGGGCACCATCAGGTTCCCGGTGCCGGACACCAACGCCTGCGCGATCAGCGGAGTGGTTCCACCGAACGCCGATATCGAGACGTTGTAAGAGATCGCCAGCGCTCCGTTGCGGACGTTGGTCGGGAACAGCGCCGGCATCGTGGCCGGCGATGTGCTGTCGAAGCACAGTTCCATCAGACCGAGCAGCAGCACACCGAGGAACACCAGCAGAATGCCGGCGCCGTCGCGGATCAGCAGGAATGCCGGGATGGACGCGACGATCAACAGCACGCAACCCGTTCGCATGATCGGTTTGACTCCGATGCGGTCGGACAGCGCCGCCACCGGGACCAGCAGGATCGCCAGGATCGTCAGCGTCAGGGTGATCATCGTCAGGCCGGAAGTGTGGCTGATGTGGGCGAAGACTTTGAGGTACGTCGGCAGGTATCCGGTGAGCATGTAGTCGGCGGCATTGGAGGTGTACACCAGGGCCGCACAGATCAGCATCGGCTTCCACTGTTCGGCGATCGTGCGCCGGTACTGGCCGGAATCGGCCTCCGACGCCGCCTGTGCGTTCTCACCCTGGAATGACGGCGACTCCTCGAGTCGCATCCGCATGAATATCGCGACCAGACCGAGCGGGGCGCTCAGCAACAGCGGCACCCGCCATCCCCAGGTCAGCATGTCGTCGTTCGACAGCACGGTCTGCAGCCCGGTGACGATCAGGCCCGCCACCACGAACCCGGCCAGGTTGCCCAGCGGCAGAAATCCGACCACCTTGCCGCGTTTGCGGTCGGGCGCCTGTTCGACGATGTACGTCATCGCCCCGACATACTCGCCGCCGGTCGACAGGCCCTGGAACACCCGGGCGACGACCAGCAGAATCGGCGCCCAGATTCCGATGGTGCTGTAGCCAGGCAGCAGGCCCGTCCCGGTGGTGCCGATCGTCATCAGCACGATCGTGATCACCAGGACCCGCTTGCGCCCGATCCGGTCTCCGAGTGGGCCGAAAATCAGCCCGCCGATCGGCCGCACGACGAACGCGGCCGACAGCGTGCTGAAGGTGGCGAGCAGGTGGACCGTGCTGACGCTGTTCCCCGGGTAGAAGACCTGCGCGATCACGGTGGCGATATAGCCGTAGACCCCGAAGTCGTACCACTCCATGAAGTTGCCGATCGAGGCGCCCTTGAGCGACTGGCGCATCATTTCGGGGTCGGTGACCTGAATTTGCTCACGGGTCCATCTGCGCCGGCGCCGTCGACCCAGACCGGTTCGCCGGCGTGGTGTGTTCATCGGCAGGCCAGGTACCCACTAGCTACCGTTTTCAAAGCTCGAGGTGCCCGACGCCGCCCGCGGAACGGATCCGAAGCCGGGGCATTCGGACCGCAAACCGCCGTCCGCACCAGGCAAAACCCGGCGGTATAACCGGTCCGCTACTCCGGGCTCGGACCCTTCGCGGTCAGGACGGCGTAGAGCGCCAGAAAAGACGCCGCCGGAAGGGTGTTCACGATCCGGTCGCGAACGCGAACGTGCGCGGCCACCGCAAGCACGAAATACAGCGTCAGCATCGCCGTGGTGAGCCGGGCCAGCGCCGGCGCTCGGCTCGCGGAGAGTAACCCGACCGCCGACGCCGCTTTCGCAGTCGGCAGCACCCAGCGGATGTCCTGCGGGACACCAAGCGAGTCAAGGCTTTTCGTGATCGGCGCGACCGGAATCGCGCAGGCGACCGCGTCTCCGGCCTGAAGTGCGGCCAGCCCGGCGTAGGTCTTCGGCGAAGTCAGGGCGCTCACGTCACCGCTCCAATTGGTGGTGCCGCGGTTGTGCGAGCACCTCGTCGACCGGCTTGCGCGCATCGGCTTCCGCCTTGGCCACCGCCTGGACCAGTGCGGGATCGGTCTCGGTCGAGAACCAGTCGGCGACATCGCTGTCGTCCTCGGGTTTGGCCGGGGTGTCGTCGACGGGTGCCGGCGCGAAGCGGAACACGCCGTCGTCGCCGGGGGCGCCGAGCGACTTGTAGAAGCCCTGCAGCGCCGTCCCGAAGTCGGTGGGCACCACCCACACCTTGTTCGCGCTGCCCTCGGCCACCTTGGGCAGCGTCTGCAGGTACTGGTAGGCGAGCATTTCCGGGGTAGGCCGGCCGGCCCTGATGGCCGCGAATGTCTTTTCGATCGCTTTGGCCTGGCCCTGAGCCTGGAGGTACGCGGCGGCGCGCTCGCCTTGCGCCCGCAGCATCCGGGACTGGCGGTCGGCTTCGGCAGCCAGGATCGCGGCCTGCTTGGCGCCCTCGGCGGCCAGGATCTGCGACTGCTTCTCGCCCTCAGCCTGGGTGATCGACGCCTGCCGCATGCCCTCGGCGGTCAAGATCACCGCACGCTTCTCCCGGTCGGCCTTCATCTGCTTCTCCATCGAGGCCTGGATCGACGGGGGCGGGTCGATGCTGCGCAACTCCACCCGCGCCACCCGCAGGCCCCAGCGGCCGGTGGCTTCGTCCAGGACGCCGCGCAACTGGCCGTTGATCTGGTCGCGTGAGGTCAGCGTCTGCTCCAGGGTCATGCCGCCGACCACGTTGCGCAGGGTGGTGGTGGTCAGCTGCTCGACACCGACGATGTAGTTGCTGATCTCGTAGACCGCGGCCTGCGGATTGGTCACCTGGAAGTAAACGACGGTGTCGATGTTCAGGGTCAGGTTGTCCTCGGTGATCACCGGCTGCGGCGGGAACGACACCACCCGCTCGCGAAGGTCGATCCGCGCGCGGATCCGGTCGATGAAGGGCACCAGCAGGGTCAGTTGCCCGCTGACGGTTTTGCTGTAGCGGCCCAGCCGTTCCACCACCGCGGCTTCGGCCTGCGGAATCAGTGCCACGGACTTGGCCACCACGATGATCGCGAAGACCACCAATACGGCAAACAAGAACAGCCCGGCAGTTGCACCTTGCATCAGATCTCCTAGAGCTCTCAGAGGGTTTAAGGACTTCTCCAGACCACCGCAGTGGCCCCATCGATGCGCATGACGGTGACTTGTTCGCCGGGTTCGAACTCGTCACCCTCATTCAATGGCCTAGCGGTCCACACTTGACCGTCCACCTTCACCTGACCCTCGTCGCGGGCCACATGGTCGAGCACCAACGCGGGCTTGCCCTCCAGCGCCGCGATACCCGTCGTCAAGCTTTTCGACGGGGTCAGATGGCGTCGCAGTGCCGGCCGGACCAGCCCCAGGAGCAGGACCGAGACCACCAGAAACACCGCGCCGTCCACCCAGATCGGAGCATCGAACAACCAGCTGGATCCGGCCGCGGCCAGCGCGCCCCCGCCCAGCATGAGCAGGAACATGTCGCCGGTGAGCGCCTCGGTTCCGGCCAGCCCTATCGCGACGATCAGCCAGATCACGGCCGCAGACATGCCGAAAGGATATCGCGAGATCGGCCGCACCCAGGACGAACAACTAGACTGCCAATCCATGTGGTGCCCAAGCGCAACGCTCTCGGTCTGGGCCAACGCCTGGCTGGCCGGTCAGGCCGCGCCGGACGACGTCCTGGACGCGTTATCATGCTGGGCGCCAACGCAATCCGTCACCGCTTACGACGCCGTCGCGGCAGGACATACCGGCCTGCCATGGCCGGATGTGCACAATCCGGGCGTGGTTTCACTGCTGCAGACGCTGCGAAAAGCCGCCGGACGGTCGTCAACCGGGACCCCTTCGATCAACGTGGTGCTGCCGATTCCCGGCGACAGCCGCGGCCTGGCGCCGGGCACACAGTTCGAGCACGACGCGATGGCCGCCGGTGAGGCCGTGATAGTCGCCAACCCAGACGATCCCGGCAAGGCCGTCGGGCTGGTGCCCGAGTTCGAGTATGACGACGCCGACGACGACGTCGCGGTACCCGAACTGGCGGCGCTGTCCTGGACGGTCTACTCGCTACCCGGTGCTCCTGCGCTCCAACACATCGAATTGGGTGAGGCCGAGTACGAGTTGCGGCTGGCTGTCCGGTCGGCCGCGGACGCCCTCAGCACAATCGGGCTCGGATCGGCCGGCGTCGACGTCGAGGATCCACGCGGAATGGTCGAGCAGTTACTGGAATCGACCCGCCATCACCAGATTCCCGAACCGGCGCCGTCGCGGGCGTTGCGGGTGTTGGAGAACGCCGCCCATGTCGACGCGATCATCACGGTCAGTGCTGGGCTGAGCAGAATCGGCACCCAGTCGCTGTCAGAGGCGCAGATCGCCACCGACGCGCTTCGGCCGCTGGCCGCGGTGGTGCGATCGGCGCGAACCGCCGCGCTGACCGCGATTCTGTACGCCGCGTGGCAGGGCGGTTAGTCCGGCCACACCTCGGCGGCGCAGTGCGGCGGACGGCACGCCTGGCCGTTGACGCCGGCCGTGCAGCCGGGAGCCGGGTCCGCTCCAATGACTCGTGCGGGCGGGCGGCCTTGCCGCAGTTCGTCGATCAGATCCACGGCAAGTCGGGCGAAGCGCGGGTCGGCGTTGGGCGTGCTGACCCGGGCGAGAGCGACGCCGGCCGCGTCGGTCTGCTCGCGGAGCTCTGAGTCGAGGTCCCACACCACCTCGATGTGGTCGGCGACGAAGCCGATCGGGCAGACGATCACCGCTCGCACGCCGGCCTCGGTGAGCTCGGCGACATGGTCGTTGACATCGGGTTCCAGCCACGGCACCTGCGGAGGGCCCGACCGCGACTGCCACACCACGTCGTAGTCGTCGTACCCAGCGGCAGCAGCGACAAGGCCTGCGGCATAACGCACTTGGCGGCTGTACAACTTCGGCCCGAGTCGGTCGTCGGCGGCGACGGGCACCGAGTGCGCGGTGAACACCAACCGCGCACCGCTGGGCACCGTGTCCGCCGCGGCGGCGACGTTGTCGGCGAACATCTCGATGAAGAGCGGATGGTCAAAGTAACGACGCAACTTGACCAGCTCGGGTGCATCCGGGCCGGCGGCCTGCCGGGCGCGGTCGATGTCCTCGGAGTACTGCGTGCAGCCCGAGTAGCCACTCCACGCCGAGGTGGTGAACACCGCTGCCCGTCGAATGCCGTTGTCGCGCATGGCCGCAACGGTGTCTTCGACGTACGGCGCCCAATTGCGGTTGCCGAAGTAGACCGGTATGTCCAGCTCGGCTTCCAGCCGGGCGATCAGGTCACGGTTGATCCCGTTGATCGGTGACACCCCGCCGAAATGCAGGTAGTGCTGCGCGACGTCGTCGAGGCGTTCCGGTGGCACGTTGCGACCACGGGTGACGTTCTCCAGGAACGGCCGCACCTGCTCAGGCCCTTCGGGTCCCCCGAAGGAGAGCAGCAGCACCGCGTCGAAATCACCGAAATCCATTGCGCGCTAAAGTAACTGCGTACTTGCGCCGCCGTCGGCGTAGACGATCGTCCCGGTGGTGGCCGGCAACCACTCCGACAGCAGAGCGCACACCGTCTTGGCCACCGGCGTCGGGTCCTTCATGTTCCACCCGATCGGCGCCCGCTGGTCCCAGCCCTCTTCGAGCAGCTGCATCTGCGCGCCCGCCTCGTCGCCGAGTGCGCCGCCGACGATGGCGCTCATTGCCAGCGTCCGAATCGGCCCGGCAGCAACGAGATTAGACCGAACACCGAACTTGCCGGCTTCACGCGCCACGAACCGGTTGACCGACTCCAGCGCGCTCTTGGCCACTGTCATCCAGTTGTACGCCGGCATCGCCCGGGTCGGGTCGAAGTCCATGCCGACGATGGAGCCACCGGAATTCATGATCGGCAGTAGCGCTTTGGCCAGCGATGCGTACGAATATGCCGAGATGTGAATGCCTTTGGACACGTCCTCGTACGGAGCGTCGAAGAACGGGTTGATCCCCATACCGGTCTGCGGCATGAACCCGATCGAGTGCACGACGCCGTCGAGCTTGTTGCCCTCACCGATCTCGGCTGTCACCCGCTCGGCCAGCGTGTCCAGGTGCTTCTCGTCCTGCACGTTGAGTTCGATCAACGGCGCCTTCTCCGGCAGCCGGTCGGCGATGCGCTGGATCAGTCGCAGCCGGTCGAAGCCGGTCAGCACCAGCTGAGCGCCCTCTTGCTGAGCCACCTTGGCGATGTGGAACGCGATCGACGCGTCGGTGATGATCCCGCTTACCAGGATCCTTTTGCCTTCGAGCAGTCCTGCCATGCCTGTTTCTCGTCCGTCCTAATCGTGGGTGTTCGTCAGTGGCCCATGCCCATGCCGCCATCGACCGGGATGACCGCACCGGAGATGTAGCTCGCGTCTTCGGAAGCCAGGAAGCTGACCACGCCGGCAACCTCGGCCGCGGTGCCCACCCGCTTCGCCGGGATGAAGTCCAGCGCGCCTTCCTGGATCCGCTCGTCGAGCGAACGGGTCATGTCGGTGTCGATGTAGCCCGGCGCGACGACGTTGGCCGTCACGTTGGCCTTGGACAACTCCCGAGAGATCGAGCGGGCCATACCGATCACGCCGGCCTTGGAAGCTGCGTAGTTGGCCTGGTTGCCGATGCCCCAGGTACCCGACACCGAGCCGATGAAGATCAAGCGGCCGAACCGCTTTCGCTGCATGCTGCGCGACGCCCGCTGCACAACCCGGAACGCGCCGGTGAGGTTGGCGTCGATGACCTTCTCGAAACGCTCCTCGGTCATCCGGATCAGGAACGCGTCCGCGGACACCCCGGCGTTGGACACCACTACCTCGACCGGGCCCTGGTGCTCCTCGACCGCGGTGAACGCGCGGTCGACGGCTTCGCTGTCGGTGACGTCGCATTCGACGCCGAAGATTCCTTCGGGCGCGCCCGACCCTCGGTGGGTGACGGCGACCTTGTGGCCGTCGGCGGCCAGTCGCTGCGCGATCGCCAGCCCTATCCCCCGGTTTCCCCCGGTGACCAGGACCGAACGGGATACGAATGCAGGCTTGGTCACGCCGGTGGTGGCGTCGGTGGCTACGTCAGTCACTCCGACAACCTATCGCTTGACCACAACGAGGCCGAAATCGCCCGGCGTCGCCTCTCGGGGGCACCGAGCGTAACGCCACGGCTGGATCCCGCCCGATTTCGCGCAACGGCGTTACGCTCGCGAACGGTGTCGGTCTGCGACGGCACACTGCCGGTCATGAGCGAGCCATTCCGCGGAACTGAGGCGCTGGCCGCTGGCGACGTCACCCGATACGGGCTGCGGACGAGGTTCGTCGCGGTGCATCAAGATGTCTACCTCGCCGCGGGAGTCGAGCTGACTCCGGCCCGACGGGCCAAGGCGTGTTGGTTACGTTCGCGGCGCCGCGGGATCCTCGCCGGATTCTCGGCGTCCGCGCTGTACGGCGCGCGCTGGATCAACCCCGCGTGGCCGGCGGCAATCATCGACACCAACCGGCGACCGGTCAAGGGTGCACGAGTGTGGGAAGAAAGCATCGAGGTCGACGAGGTAGGTCGCGTGGACGGCATGCGGATCACGTCGCCGGCTCGAACCGCCCTCGATCTGGCTCGACGGTATCCGCGTGACATTTCGGTGGCCGCGGTCGATGCACTCGCCCAGGCGGTCGAGTTGAAGCCTGCCGATATCGATCTGCTCGTCGATCGCTACAAGGGCCGACGCGGGATGCGTCGCGCACGGGCGGCTCTCGACCTGATCGACGGTGGCGCCCAGTCGCCGAAAGAGACGTGGCTGCGACTGCTGCTGGTGCGTGACGGGCTACCTCCCCCGCAGACCCAAATCCCCGTTCGCGACGAATTCGGCTACGTCGAAGCTTATTTGGACATGGGCTGGGAGGAATTACTCGTTGCCGTGGAGTATGACGGCGACCAACATCGGACCGATCGCGTCCAGTACGTCAGGGACATCCGGCGGGCTGCAATGCTCGACCGCCGAGGCTGGATCGTCGTTCGGGTGATCGCCGAAGACCACCCCCAGGACGTACTGCGGCGCGTCCGCGAAGCACTGGCCCGCCGCGGTTGGCGCCGCGCGTAACGCCACGGCAGGATCTGCCGCGATTTTGCGCAACGGCGTTACGCTCGCGCAACGGGGGACGCGGGCCGCGGGGCCGCGGCAGGGGGCCGCGGGGACGCGACGCAGGCGCGCGACGGCCGGCGACTAGGTCGGCAGGCGGCGGTTGATCAGCAGTGCCGCGAGTCCGGCCAACGCCAGCACCAGCGAGCCCAGCCGGAGCCACCCCACGCTCGCGTCGCCGCGGATCGTCTCGTAGCCGATCTGCTGCTGCAGCGATGCGTAGACCTGCTTGAGCTCCTGCAGGTTCGCGGCGTCGTAGTGGGTGCCGTTGGAGAGTTCGGCGACCTTCTTCATGGTGCTGTCGTCGACCGGCACGGGCTGACGCTGCCCGTTGATCTCGACGAAGCCGTACGGGGTGCCGAACGAGATCGTCGAGATCGGCACGCCCTGGTCCTTGGCCGTGCGCGCCGCGGTGAACGCGCCCTTCGGATTGTCCGGGTTGGTCGGCATCGTCTCTTTACCGTCGGAGAACAGCACGATGCGGGCCGGCGGTGGGGTGTCACCCCCACCGATCACGGCGCCGACGGTGGCGATGGCCTGCAGGGCGGTGAAGATGCCCTCACCGGTGGCGGTCCGGTCGGCGAACTGGAGTTTGTCCAGCGCGGCCTTGGTCGCGTCGCGATTGGTGGTCGGCTGGACGAGCACGGTCGACGTGCCGGCGTAGGCGATCAGGCCGAGGTTGATGCCGGGGGTCAGCTCGCCGGCGAACTCCTTGGCCGCCACTTCCGCCGCCGCCATCCGGTTGGGTTCGACGTCGGTGGCACGCATCGACTGCGAGACGTCGATGACGAGCATGACGACCGCGCGATTTCGCGGAATCCGGACGTCGTGCGTCGGCCCGGCCATCGCGACCGTGAACAACAGCAGCGAGGCCACCAGCAGGATCGCCGACAGGTGCCGCCAGCGGGTGGGTTGTTTGGGCGCAACGCTTTCCAGCAGTTCCAGGTTGGCGAACCGCAGCATCCGGCGCTGCCGGGCCAACTGTGCGAAGACGTACAGCGCGACGATCACCAGGATCACGACCAGGAACAAGAAGAACCACGCGTGGGCGAACCCGGAGAGCGTCATCGGCCCGAGCAGGGGCAGTGTCATCGCAGACCCCTCTTCATGGTGAGATCCGCCGCGGCAAAGATGCGTCTCACTGGCGCCCCGCCAGTGCACCGCGTCGGCGGGATTCGACGAAACGAACGATGTCGGCGATCCAATCGCGATCGGTGCGCAACGACAGCGTGGGCGCACCGCAGCTGCGCAGAGTACGGGCCACGTCCGCGCGGTGTGCCGCAGCGGCTTTCGCGAAGTCGTCGCGCAATTGCTCGTCGATGGTGAATTCACGGGAACGGCCGGTCTCGGCGTCCTGCAGGATGACATCGCCGACATCCGGCAGCTCGACGTCGCGGGGGTCGAGGATCTCGACGCCGAGCACCTCGTGCCGGGCGGCGATCGCACGCAGTGGCCGCATCCAGTTGATCGGGCCGAGGAAGTCGCTGATGACCACCGCCATCCCGCGCCGGCGCTCGGGACGGCGCAACGCGTCGATGGCGACCGACAGGTCGCCACGCACACCGACCGAAGCCTTGGGCATGGTGGCGATCGTGCGCAGCAGCGTCTGCTCGTGCTGACGGCCGGAACGGGCCGGCACGCGAGTTACGTTCTCGCCGTTGGCAATCAGCGCACCAATGCGGTTTCCGCCGCCGCTGTTGAGAAACGTGATGGCGGCCGCGGCAGCCACTGCCAGGTCGCGCTTCTCGCAGACGGCGGTGCCGAAGTCGAGGCTGGCCGACATGTCGACCACCAGCCAGGTCTCCAATTCGCGGTCGGCGATCATCTGCCGGACGTGCGGATGGGTGGTGCGCGCGGTGACCGCCCAGTCCATCCGGCGCACGTCGTCGCCCGGCTGATATTCGCGCGACTCCCCCGGCTCGGACCCCGGGCCAGGAATCAGGCCGAGGTGATCGCCGTGCAAAAGGCCATCGAGCTTGCGCCGGACGGTGAGGTCGAGGGTGCGCAGCGCGGCAGCCAATTTCGGGTCGTCGATCAGCCCGCGCTGCATCGACGGCGGAGTGTTGGCTACGGAACGCTCCGCAGCGGAGTTGCTATCGGTCACCGACCGCTGGCCGCACCCGCGGCCTGCATTGCCGGCGGCACCGAATGTCCTTGCTGCGGAACAGCATTGACCTGCGGCATCCCCACGGTCTGCAGAATCCGGTTGATGACGACCTCCGAGGAGATCTCGTCGGCCAGCGCGTCGTAGGTCAGCACCAACCGGTGCCGGAGCACATCCGGGATCACATCGACGATGTCCTGCGGGATCACGTAGTCGCGGCCGCGCACCAGGGCGAGCGAACGCGAGGCCGAGATGATGCCCAGCGAAGCACGCGGCGATGCGCCGAAGGAGATCCAGCTCTTGACGTCGTTCATGCCGAGTTGCTCGGGATGGCGGGTGGCGGTGACGACGCGCACCACGTAGTCGACCAGCGCGTGATGGACGAAGTTGTTCGCGGCGAGGTCCTGCAGCCGCAGCAGGTCACCGGTGTCCAGGATCTGCTTGGGCTCCGGCGGCTTGACGCCCATCCGGTAGATGATCTCGCGCTCCTCCTCCGGCGAGGGGTAGCTGACGTTGATCTTGAACAGGAAGCGGTCGCGCTGCGCCTCGGGCAGCGGGTAGACGCCCTCGTGCTCGATCGGGTTCTGGGTAGCCATCACCAGGAACGGGTTGGGCAGCGGGAATCGCTTGCCGCCGATCGAGACCTGACGTTCCTGCATGACCTCCAGCAGGGCCGACTGCACCTTGGCCGGCGCACGGTTGATTTCGTCGGCGAGCAGGAAATTGGCCACGACCGGGCCGAGTTCGGTGTCGAACTCCTCCTTGCCCTGCCGATAGATGCGGGTACCGATGATGTCGGTGGGCACCAGGTCAGGAGTGAACTGGATGCGGGCGAACGATCCGCCGACCACCTTCGCGAAGGTCTCGACGGCCAGGGTCTTGGCGACACCGGGAACACCCTCGAGCAGCACGTGGCCCTTGGACAGTAGGCCGACGAGCATGCGCTCCACGAGCTGGTCCTGGCCGACGATGATCCGCTTGACCTCGAAGATCGCCCGTTCCAAGGTGTGCACCTCGGCCGCCAGACCGTTGCCGCCACCGCCGGGGGCCGCGTGCGCAGGTGCCGTTGAAGCGCTGCCCGGACCCGAGTAACCGCTGGTGCCCGGCGGCGGCCCGCCTGCTGATGTCATCGATTACCCTCCACGGCTCAGACCTTCCAACGCTCGATCAGACACGACTCTCGCACCACGAACGTCGTGGGGCAGCGGCGTGCCCTGGTTCAACTATTCCAGGCCACCCGGGATCCGTCGACGTGGCCCGTCCGGGCCATGACGCGGACCCAGCGACCAGCCGACGATGATCCGGACCTTCACGCCCGCCTCAGTACTCGATGATGCGGGTCAGGAACGGCGTCATGCCACCCTTACGCACCGGGCTGACCGTGACTTTGCCGGCACTTCCCGACGCTTCCAGCATCTGCCCGTTACCGAGATAGATGGTGACGTGCTGACCGCCGCCCGGACCGTAGAAGATGAGGTCGCCGCGCTTGGCCTGCGACGGCGGAATGTGACGGCCCGCGTTGTACTGATCACCGGAGAACCGGGGCAACAGCACCCCGACCCCGGCGAAGCTGTAGCGGACCAGTCCCGAGCAGTCGAAACCGACGATGTTGGCGCCGGAGTCGATGCCCTTGCTCGGCGAGTTGGGGGTGCCACCACCCCACGAATACGGCACGCCCATCTGTGAGGAACCGCGTCGGATCACGTACTCGACGGCTTGGCGGCCGTACACCCGCGGGATCCCGTTCGCACTCGTGCCGGCGGGCTTGCCGCCCAGGTTGATGCCGAGACCGCTGAGGAACTGCTGTCCGAGCCCGAGCGTCGTCTGGGTTGCCTGGGCGGTGGCCTGCAGCGACTGGTTCGCCATGGCCACCGGGTCCCCCGGCGCGCCGGCGCTGATCGTCGGCGGCAGGGTGGGATCCCACGCACCGTCCTCGGCGTGCGCGGGAACGGCGAGCGCGAGCAGCAGGCTGAACGCGGCCAGCACCGGCCAGACCAGCGCGGTCCGGCGGCGAGTCCTGAAATCGGTAAACCCCTGGCGCATAGATCCTTTCAAGGGATCAGTATTCGATGTAGCGGATGACGTACGGCGTCATGCCGCTGGTGCGAACCGGTGCGATCCGGACCTTGAGGCCGACATCGGGGGCCTCGAGCATCTGGCCCTGGCCCAGGTAGAGCGTCACGTGCTGGCTGCCGCCGGGGCCGTAGAAGATCACGTCGCCGCGGCGCATCTGCGAGGCCGGGATCTTGCGGCCCAGGTCGTACTGCGCGCCCGAGTAGTGCGGCAGTTTGATGCCGACGCCGGCGAACGCGTAGAGGATCAGGCCGGAGCAGTCGAAGCCGGTGGTGCCTGACCCGGAACCGATGCCCTTGCCGGGGCCGGCCGCAGTGCCACCGCCCCACGAATACGGGACACCGATTTGCGAGCCGGCGCGACGGATCACGTATTCGGAGGCCTGCCGACCGTAAACCCGCGGGATCTTGCCGTTGGTGAACCCTGACGGCGTGGGCGCCAATCCCAGCTGCTGCAGGAAGCTGCGGCCCATGTTGGAGGTGACCTCCGACGAGGTCGACATCGTCCCGAGGACCTTGTTGAGAACCGCGACCGGGTCACCGGGGACGTTGGCGCTGGGCACCATCGGCAGCGTCGGGTCCCACGCACCGTCCCAGTTGCCGCCGTTACCCTGCGGCCGGTTCGGTGAGCCCGGCGCGGCCGGGTCCCACCGGTCTCCGGGGGACGACGCCGCCCGCTGTCCGGCATCCGGTCCGCCCGCGGATGCCGACCAGTTGCGGGCGGCGTCGAGTCTGGCTTGGGCGGCGTTGCGCTCCTCGCCCAATCGAGTCACTTCTTGTTGCTGTTGGCTGAACTTGGTCTGCGCCGTGGTCAGGGCCGTCACCGCCGCGTTCTGACTTGATTGCGCGTCGACGACCGCCTTGTCGGCCTTCTGCTTGGCCAACCGGGCCGCGGATTCCTTGTTCAGTTGCTCGGTGCGGGCCCGCTGCAGGTTCTCCATCACCTGCTGGGAGCTGACGGCAAGGGTTTGGCCGGCGGCCGCGGTCGCGATCATGTCGTCGGGATTCTTCGCCGTGAGGTAACTGTCCGACGGTCCGTTGACGTAACTGGCGACGGCGAAACGGTCGAACTTCTTCTGCGCGACGGCAATTGCGGCGTCCGCGTTCTTCACCGCCTGCTGGCTGCCATCGACGTCGTGTTGTGCGGTCGTCGCGTTCTCCCGCGCCGTCTCGACATCGACGACCGCTTTGTTGACGCTTTCTTCCTCGGTCTGGATCTGGGCGTTGAGATCCTGCAGGCGCTGGTTGGCCTGCGCGACTTCAGCGATCAGTTTGGCCACGGTGTCCGGGTCGGCGTGGGCCAGACCGGGTGTTCCCAACAAGAGGGCCACGCTGAGCACAGCGGGCGCGACTCGGTAGGTGAACGGGGTCGCCAATCGGATAGACGAGCCGCGGCAGTTGCGTCTCATTCGACTCGGATCTCCTTGGCTCAACGCGGGCGGATGGCGCTAGCACTCCGAGCCTCCGGATAACACTGGAAGCACGAATAACCAAATGCATCCTCTGCACCGTAAGTCACATCAGACCCAGTTGAAACTTATGTCACAAATTACAAGTCTGTTCTTCTGAGAACTGTGACCCTACGGTGACATCACGTATTTGCCCGCCACAGAACCGTGGACGTCGGCGATATCCGACACAAGCTCAATACCGCACTTAGACGCGGCGATCGGCACTTTCGGCGACCGTGCCGGCGCCCGCAGCCTGCGTTGCTGACCGCCTGGCGCGCAGCTGCATGAGACGCGTCCCGACGACGGCCGCCAACACCCCGACCACGACCACAATGGTGAACGGGGTCCAGGGGAATTGAGGCGTCTCGAGTTGGTGCAGGAAATTCTGCGCGGACGCGACCGTATTGCCGGTTTTGGCGTGATCCTCACCGATCTCCAGCGTCGAGCGCGGGAAATGCGTGCTGTACGTCCCGACGAAATTCGGGCTCAGCACCAGCACCGTCGCGTCCGGATGCTGAGAACCGACCACCGTGGCGATGTCGCGCAGCGGGGTGTCGTTGGCCGGGTTGTGATCGAGCACGACGACCTTCAGATCAATACCGTGTTCGTGAGCTTGGTTGACCAGATCCAGCAGCGCCGGCGCCACCGACGGCGGAGCGCTGACGTTGCTAGCGGTGACCTGCTGCTGCACCACCGCCAGGCAGTCGTCGGGCTTGGTCGCCGGATCGACACCAACGGTGCCGCAGATCTCGCCCGGGATGTAGAGGGGCGCGTGCGGGGTGGTCACGGTTGGAACCGTACCGCTTGACGATGCCCAGTTGCGGCAGGGTGGTCGGGTTTGTGCAAGGTCGAGATTTCGGGTCCGTGCAATGCAGGACAAGCGTACTGTTAGACTCGAAATTGCGCGTCGACACGGCCCGTCGGCGAGCGTAACGAGCGGTGATCGCACGCACGGCCCGGCCGGGTGCAACGGGTCGCCGCCGACGAACAGATTTCGGGAGTTGATGTGAGCAGCAAAGATTCGGTGAATTCATTCGGAGCCCAGGACACCCTGAAGGTCGGCGAAGACAGCTACGAGATCTATCGGCTGGACGCCGTACCGGGAACCGAGAAACTTCCCTACAGCCTGAAAGTGCTCGCCGAGAATCTGCTGCGCAACGAAGACGGCAGCAACATCACCAAGGAACACATCGAGGCCATCGCCCACTGGGACCCCAAGGCCGAACCGAGCATCGAAATCCAGTACACGCCCGCTCGCGTCGTCATGCAGGACTTCACCGGTGTCCCCTGCATCGTCGACCTGGCCACCATGCGTGAGGCCGTCGCATCCCTGGGCGGCGACCCCGACAAGGTCAACCCGCTGGCACCCGCCGATCTGGTGATCGACCACTCGGTGATCATCGACTTGTTCGGCACCGCAGACGCTTTCGAGCGGAACGTCGAAATCGAATACGAGCGCAACGGTGAGCGCTACCAGTTCCTGCGCTGGGGCCAGGGCGCGTTCGACGACTTCAAGGTCGTGCCGCCGGGCACCGGCATCGTGCACCAGGTCAACATCGAGTACCTGGCCAGCGTCGTGATGGCCCGCAACGGGCTGGCCTACCCCGACACCTGCGTCGGCACCGACTCGCACACCACGATGGTCAACGGCCTCGGCGTGCTCGGCTGGGGCGTCGGCGGCATCGAGGCCGAAGCCGCCATGCTCGGCCAGCCGGTGTCGATGCTCATCCCGCGCGTCGTCGGCTTCAAGCTGACCGGTGAGATCAAGCCAGGCGTGACCGCCACCGACGTGGTGCTGACCGTCACCGAGAAGCTGCGCAAGCACGGCGTCGTCGGCAAGTTCGTCGAGTTCTACGGCGAGGGCGTGGCCGAGGTGCCACTGGCCAACCGCGCCACCCTGGGCAACATGAGTCCCGAATTCGGTTCTACCGCAGCGATTTTCCCGATCGACCAAGAGACCATCGACTACCTGAAGTTCACCGGCCGCAAGCCGGAGCAGGTGGCGCTGGTGGAGGCGTACGCCAAGGAGCAGGGTCTCTGGCACGATCCCGCTCACGAGCCGGCGTTCTCCGAGTACCTCGAGCTCGACCTCTCCGAGGTGGTCCCCTCGATCGCCGGACCCAAGCGGCCGCAGGACCGGATCGTGTTGTCGGAGGCCAAGTCCACGTTCCGCAAGCAGATCCCCGACTATGTCGGCAGCGGTAGCGGCAAGGGCAACCTGTCCAAGCTGGACGAGACCATCGACGAGACGTTCCCGGCCAGCGACCCGGGCCAACCGACCAACGGCCACGCCGACGACCAACCCGTCTCCGCGGTGCACTCGGCGGCCAAGAACGCCACCGGCCGCGTCACCAACCCGGTGCGGATCAAGTCCGACGAACGCGGTGAGTTCGTGCTCGACCACGGCGCGGTGGTGATCGCGGCGATCACGTCGTGCACCAACACCTCCAACCCGGAAGTCATGCTCGGCGCGGCACTGCTGGCCCGCAACGCGGTCGAAAAAGGTCTGACCTCCAAGCCGTGGGTGAAGACCTCGATGGCGCCAGGCTCGCAGGTGGTTACCGAGTACTACGAAAAGGCAGGGCTGTGGCCGTATTTGGAGAAGCTCGGCTTCTTCCTGGTCGGTTACGGCTGCACGACGTGCATCGGAAACTCCGGCCCGTTGCCCGAGGAGATCTCGAAGGCGATCAACGACAACGACCTGACCGTCACCGCGGTGCTGTCGGGTAACCGCAACTTCGAGGGCCGGATCAGCCCAGACGTGAAGATGAACTACCTGGCTTCGCCGCCGCTGGTGGTTGCCTACGCACTGGCCGGATCGCTCGACTTCGACTTCGACTCCGACGCGCTGGGCACCGACAGTGACGGCAACGACGTCTTCCTCAAAGACATCTGGCCGTCGCAGAAGGACGTCTCCGACACCATCGCCTCGTCGATCAACCAGGAGATGTTCGTCAACAACTACGCCGATGTGTTCAAGGGCGACGACCGGTGGCGCAACCTGCCGACGCCGAGCGGTAACACCTTCGAATGGGGTTCCGATTCGACCTACGTGCGCAAGCCCCCGTACTTCGAGGGCATGCCGGCCGAGCCGGACGCGGTCAAAGACATCTCCGGGGCCCGGGTGCTGGCGCTGCTGGGCGACTCAGTGACCACCGACCACATCTCCCCCGCCAGCAGCATCAAGCCGGGAACGCCTGCCGCGCAGTACCTCGACGAGCACGGCGTGCAGCGCAAGGACTACAACTCCTTCGGCTCCCGACGCGGCAACCACGAAGTGATGATCCGCGGCACCTTCGCCAACATCCGGCTGCGCAACCTGCTGCTGGACGACGTCTCGGGCGGCTACACCCGCGACTTCACCCAGGAGGGCGGCCCGCAGGCGTTCATCTACGACGCGGCGCAAAACTATGCGGCACAGGACATTCCGCTGGTGGTGCTGGGTGGCAAGGAATACGGCTCCGGTTCGTCCCGGGACTGGGCGGCCAAAGGCACCTCGCTGCTGGGTGTTCGTGCGGTCATCACCGAGTCGTTCGAGCGCATCCACCGCTCCAACCTGATCGGCATGGGCGTCATCCCGCTGCAGTTCCCGGAGGGCAAGTCGGCCGGCGACCTGGGACTCGACGGCACCGAGGTGTTCGACATCACCGGCATCGAGGAACTCAACAACGGCAAGACGCCCAAGACGGTCCACGTCAAGGCCAGTAAAGAGGGCGGCAAGGATGTGGAGTTCGACGCGGTGGTGCGCATCGACACCCCGGGTGAAGCCGACTACTACCGCAACGGCGGCATCCTGCAGTACGTGTTGCGCAACATGCTGAAGGCCAACTAGTGGCGATCGCCAGCGCGGTGCGGCCGGGCGCAGCGGGTCGCCACCAGACGAGCTAGCGCGGAGGGCAGCAGCCGTGCCCAAGGTCAGCCAGGACCATCTGGCGGCCAGGCGCCGTCAGATCCTTGACGGCGCCCGCCGCTGCTTCGCCGAGTTCGGTTACGACGGGGCGACGGTGCGCCGCCTCGAGCAGGCGATCGGGATGTCGCGGGGAGCGATCTTCCATCACTTCCGCGACAAGGACACGCTGTTCTTCGAGTTGGCGCACGAGGACGCCGAGCGGATGGCCGACGTCGCGTCGCGCGAAGGCCTGGTCCAGGTGATGCGCGACATGCTGGCAGCGCCGGAGCAATTCGATTGGCTCGCCACTCGATTGGAGATCGCCCGAAAGCTGCGCCACGACCCGGAGTTCAACAAAGAGTGGACTGACCGGTCAGCGGAGTTGGCCGCAGCGACGATCGAGCGCCTACGTCGGCAGAAGTCCGCCGGCCGGGTCCGCGACGACATCCCGAGCGATGTGCTGCAGTGCTATCTGGACCTGGTGCTCGACGGGCTGGTGGCCAAGGTGGCCTCGGGCGAGAACACTCAGTTGCTCACTGCCGTCCTCGATCTCGTCGAGGGATCGGTGCGGCAGAGCTAGTCGGCGGCGGTCTAACGCGGCCTGGTGCGGTGGTTTGGTCCGCCCCGACTGCGCATCGTGGTGCCGGACTCCAGCAGCATGCTGTGGATCGATCCGTACGACCTGCCGGTCGACCCGACCAGCGTTCGGATGCTGGCTCCGCCCTCGTAGGCGCTGCGCAATTCGCGCAGCACCTGATCGCGCGGCTTCTTCGATTTCCCCATGGTCCCCTCCAGACTCCCCAAAGGTCAAAGAGTAGGAAGCCGGGTCCGCCGGCGGGGGCGAATTGACCAAATCCCGTGCTATAGCTCGAAAATTCGGGTCGCAGCGATCAGGCGAGCTCGATGAGGTCCCGGTACTCGTCGGACCAGTGGTCTTCGGTGCCGTCGGGCAGGAGCACGACGCGCTGCGGGTTGAGTGCCTCGGCGGCGCCGGGGTCGTGGGTCACCAGCACCACCGCGCCGGCGTAGCTGCGCAGTGCGTCCAGCACCTGTTCGCGTGACGCCGGGTCGAGGTTGTTGGTCGGCTCGTCGAGCAGCAGGACGTTGGCGGTGGAGGCGACCAGCCCCGCGAGGGCGAGGCGGGTCTTCTCGCCACCGGACAGCGTCCCGGCGGCTTGCTCGAGCTGGCTACCGGTGAACATGAACGCGCCGAGCAGGCCGCGCAGGTCCTGCTCACCGGAGTCGGGCGCGGCGTGGCGGATGTTCTCCCACACGGTCGCGGCGTCGTCGAGCGTGTCGTGCTCCTGAGCGAAATAGCCGACCTTCAAGCCGTGTCCGGGCTCGATCACCCCGGCGTCGGCGTGCTCGACGCCGGCCAGCAACCGCAGCAGCGTCGTTTTGCCCGCTCCGTTGAGTCCGAGCACTACGACCCGCGAACCGCGGTCGATGGCCAGATCGACTCCGGTGAAGATCTCCAGCGAACCGTAGGTCTTGGTCAGCCCGGAGGCCGTCAACGGTGTGCGCCCGCACGCCGAGGGACTGGGGAACTTGATCCGGGCCACCTTGTCGGCCACCCGCTCTTCGTCGAGTGCGGCCATCATCCGGTCGGCGCGGCGCAACATGTTCTGTGCCGCAACGGCTTTGGTGGCCTTGGCGCCCATCTTGGCGGCTTGGGCACGCAGCGCACCGGCTTTGCGCTCAGCGTTGGCGCGTTCACGACGCCGACGCTGCTCGTCCGTCGCGCGGGCGTCGAGATACTTCTGCCACCCCATGTTGTAGACGTCGGCTTCGCCGCGGACCGCGTCGAGGAACCACACCCGGTTGACGACGTCGGCCAGCAGGTCGACGTTGTGGCTGATCACCACGAGTCCGCCGGAATGGTTGCGCAGGAAGTCACGCAGCCAGGACACCGAGTCGGCGTCGAGGTGGTTGGTCGGCTCGTCGAGCAGCAGTGTGGTGGCCGAACCCGCACCGGTGTCGGACGCCGCGAACAGGATTCGCGCCAACTCCACCCGGCGGCGCTGCCCACCCGACAACGTGCGCAGCTGCTGCGTCAGAACCCGGTCGGGCAGGCCGAGACTCGCGCAGATGCGGCCCGCCTCACTCTCGGCGCCGTAGCCGCCGAGCGCCGCGAAGCGCTCCTCGAGCTGACCGTAACGGCGGATGGCGCGGTCCCGCGCGGCGTCGTCGGCGACCTCGGCCATCAGGGCCTGTTGCTTTTCCAGGTCGGTGAGCAAGGTGTCCAGCCCACGCGCGGACAGCACCCGGTCGCGGGCGAGCACCTCGAGGTCACCCTCCTTGGGATCCTGAGGCAGGTAACCGATTTCGCTGGTGCGTGTCACCGAGCCCGCGTACGGCTCCCCCTCGCCGGCGAGGATGCGCAGGGTCGTCGTCTTGCCCGCGCCGTTGCGCCCGACCAAACCGATCCGGTCGCCGGGCTGGATCCGCAGGGCCGGTCCGTCGGCGGCAAGGAGCGTTCGCGCACCTGCGCGGACCTCGAGGTCCGTAGCCGTGATCACGGTCAGTCTCCTTGTGGATTGTCCGGCTCCTCCGCAGGCCATCCTGGCCTGCATTGTCGCCGGACGGCGCGGATGTATTACTTGTCGTCGGTGAACACCGGCGGGCGATTGTCGGCGCGCGCAGCAACCGCTTCTTCGAAGTTGCCGGTGAGCAGGCGGACGAAGAGCTGTCCGAGACCTTCGGCCTGCATGTGCCCTTCCAGGCTAGCGGCGTCCAGTCCACTCCATAGCGTGCGCTTGGTCAACTCGACACCCGGCCGGGAGAAGCCGGCGATCCGCTCGGCCATGTCGTAGCAGGTCGTCAGCAGTTGGTCGGCGGGGACCTGCCGGGACACCAGACCGATGCGCTCGGCTTCCTCGGCGTCGACGTCGCGGCCGGTCAGCATGATCTCGAAGGCCCGCGACGAGCCGATCGCGCGCGGCAATAGATAGCTCAGCCCCAGCTCGCTGGCGGTCAGGCCGTTGTTGATGCCCGCGGCGCGGAAATACGCGCCGTGCGCCGCCACCCGGATGTCGGCGGCCAGCGCCAGGCAGAGCCCGCCACCGATGGCGGCGCCGTTGACCGCGGCGATCACCGGCTGGTGCAGCTTGCGCAGCGCCAGGATCACGTCATCGAGAATCTCCATCGAGCGCAGCGCATAAGTGGGCCGGGTCAGCTCCTGGACGTGCGGCACCGAACCCGCCGACTTGTGGTCGGCGCCGGACGAGAAGCCCCTACCGGCGCCGGTCAGCACCACGGCCCGGACCGAGTTGTCGTAGGTGATGTCCTGCAGCACCTCTTTGAGCGGAACCATGACGTCGAACGCCATGGAGTTCATCCGCTCGGGCCGGTTCAGCGTGATCAGCGCGACGTGCGGACGCGGGTGTTCGACGAGGACCATGGTCACCGTTGAACGGTAACTCCTGACAACCGGGACAACGGGTTTTCACGCCGTCAGCGCCTGCCGCCGAGCGACGTCAGCTCAGGACTGGTCGCCCTCCGGCGCCGCGACGGCGGCGTCGACGTCGAAGTCCTTCACCTGCTGGACCAGGTCCTCCAGCGCGGCGGCCGGCAGGGCGCCGGCCTGGTTGAAGATCAACTTGCCCTTTTTGAAGGCCATCAACGTGGGAATCGACCGGATCTGCGCGGCGGCGGCGAGTTCCTGCTCGGCCTCGGTGTCCACCTTGGCGTGCACCACGTCGGGGTGCTTGTCAGCCGAGGCGGCGAAGGTCGGCGCGAACTGCCGGCACGGCCCGCACCAGGACGCCCAGAAGTCGACGAGCACGATGTCGTTGCCGTTGATCGTTTCGTTGAACTGCGCGGCGGTGAGTTCTTGGGTAGTCACGCGTTGATTAACGCATGTCCACGTTGCGGTGTTCCCAGGTTCGGCCGGAGCGGTTTACACAGCGCGCTCTTACGTAGGCTCAAGCCTGCACTTAAGGGCGACACTCAGGGTGAAAGCCGTTGCCAGAGTCGCCCCGCCCGTTCGGGGTCGACGATCGAAAGGACCTTGATGTCTGCCACCTTGTCGACCGTACGGCTCTCCCGGGCCGCGACGCTCGCTGTTGCCGGCGCCGCCGCTCTGTCACTCGCCGCGTGTGGAAACTCCAGCGAGACCAAGCCTGCCCCGGCGAGCCCGAGCAGTAACGCGCCCTCTTCGTCCACCCCGTCGGCGTCCGGCAAGGGACACGACTGGGTGAAGGGCATCGTCGACTCGGTGTCCGGCAGCACGGTGAAGGTCACCGCCAAGTCAGGCCCGACGACGGTTGACTTCACCCCGTCGACCGCCATCGATGTGGTCACCCCGGCACAACTGACCGACGTCACCGCGGGCAGCTGCGTGTGGGTGCACCCCGACAAGGACGACAATGCCCCCGCCGGCAGCCCGATCACGGCCCGCGCTGTAAAGGTCAGCGCCGCGGTGGACGGTAAGTGCCCCGGCCCCCAGCGCCACGCAGACGAGAAGTCACACCACAAGATTCCGCCGCACGGCCAGGTCGCCTCGGTCGCGGGCAACACGATCACGCTGAACAGCACTGACGAGCAGGGCAATCCGTCGACCACGACGGTGAATGTCACCGACACCACCAAATACATGAAGAAGACGGCTGCCGACGCGCAGGCGATCGTGCAGGGCAAGTGCCTGGCCGCCCATGGCACCCGGGACAACGGCGGTGCGTTGCAGGCCACGCGGATCGACATCCGCGACGCCGAGAACGGCCAGTGCCCGGAGCACGGCAAGCACCACGACCGCTAGTACGACCTCGGCAACCCGAGGCTGTGCTGGGCTACGTGGTTCAGGATCATCTCGCGGCTGATCGGCACCGTCTTGAACAGCCGGACGAACTCGTACATGTTGGCCAGCGCGACCTCGCGGGTGAAGCCGGCGCCGCCGTGCACCTCGATGGCCTGGTCGACGCAGCGGATGGCGGCGTCGGCGGACAGGAACTTGGCCATGTTGCTGTACTCGCCGGCGTCGACCCCCGCGTCGTATCCGGCCGCAGCGTGCCGTGTCATCAGCCGCGCAGCTTCGAGGCCGATCTTGGCTTCCGCCAACGGATGTGCCAGACCCTGGTGGGCGCCGATCGGTACCTGCCACACCCGGCGCTCGCGGGCGTACGCGACCGCCTTGTCCAGGGCGTAGCGGCTCACCCCGTTGCAGATCGCCGCGATGATCACCCGCTCGGGGTTCATCCCGTCGAAAGCGACCCGCAATCCGTTGCCCTCACCGCCGACCAGCCGGTCCGCCGGCACGGCGACATTGTCGAAGAACACCGTGAACGACTTGTCGGTGATCTCGAAAGTCATCGGGATGCGGTGCATCTCGATGCCCGGCGTATCGCGATCGACCAGAAACAGCGAAAGCTGGGCACGACCGTTGACGTCGGTGCCGGTGCGGGTGACCACGAGTAGGGCGTCGGCCTGGTCGGCCGCGGTGATGTAGGTCTTCTGTCCGCTGATGAAGTACTTGTCACCCTCGCGGCGGGCGGTGGTGGCGATCTGGTGGCTGTTGGATCCCGCGTCGGGTTCGGTGATTGCGAACGCGAGCTTCGACGTCCCCGCCGCCATCGGCGCCAGCCAGTGCTCCTTCTGCTCGTGGCTGGCGTGCCGCGCCAGCAGGCTGCCGACGATGCCGGGCGAGATCATCAGCATGATCTGCGGGCATCCGGCCGCCGCGGCCTCTTCGGCCACGACATTCATCGCACTCAATCCCATTCCACCGCCGCCGTATTCGTCCGGCAGGTTCACCCCGACGAAACCCCCGGCGGCCAGTGCGTCCCACAGTTCGGTGGGGTGTTCGAGGTTTTCGCTGCAACGGGTGAAGTAGTCGTTGCCGAATTGGGCGACGATCCCGTGGACCGAGGCCCGCAGTTCGGCTTCTTCGGTGTCGGTGAGAGTCATCGGAAGTCCATCCAGTGTCCGTGGGGGGTGAAGCCGAGCAGGAAGGGAATCTCGATGCGGCAGATCGGCCCGACCGTGATGTCGTCGGTGTCGAAAATTGCGAACTCGCCGAGGTTTTCGGTCCACCGGGAGATCGGCACCATGAGGTAGCCGTCGCCCTCCGGCGCATCGGGAGTCCGGGGCACGAAGGTCGGCTCCATCACCAGCGACGGTCGATCGTGTCTCAACCGGAAGCGTTGCTCCTCGCCGCTCCGGCGATCGCGCACCACCAGGCTGTGCATGCGCATGCCGTTGCCTCTGGCGTCGCCGCCGATCAGGTATCCCCACCGCTGACCGTCGCCGTAGAACCGTTCGTCGACCTTCGGTAGTTCACAGGGCCGCTCGTCGAGCATCTCCGATTTCACGCTTCCGGCATTCAGGTCGACGGTCCAGCGACCTAGTGTGCTGCGGGCCAGATTGAAGAAGAGTTGGACGTCCTCGCCCTGGAAACCGTCGATGTCCAACGGGAACGGCGGGCGTTCGAAGATCGGGGCCTCCAGGGTCAGCGTGTCGCCGTCGACGTCGGCCGCAAGGGTGTGCATCACGTACTGCTGTTCGATGTCGGCTGTGATCCAACGGATTTCGCCACTCTCGATGTCGCCGCGAGGTATCAGCGCCAGCACGATCGGCAGGTCCGGGCGCCAATCCTGAACCGAAAGACCGCGTTCGATGCGTTCTGGGTCGAACGCGAATCCCTGGAACGGCAACACCATCCAGTCTTTCGTCAGCCACATGTCGTGGACTTCCGAGGTGTACGGCGCGTCCCAGAGCTCCCGGGAGACCACCTGGCCGTCCGGTCGCACCACGTGGACGGTCACGAAGGGCCGGTGGTTGCTGTAGGCCCAGCCGTAGAGCGTTCCGGTTCGACTGTCCCATTTCGGGTGCGCCGTGAATGCCGCATCGCCGTAGCCGGCCCGGTCGAAGATGCCGCGGGACAACTGCGGCGACCAGGACACCACACCGCGGGTCTGCAGGGTGATGGGATCCAGCGCCACCGGCGGGCTGCCCTGCTCGCCCGACGCAAGGATCTCCCCCGCAAACGGAAAGCAATTGATGTTGTTGGCGCCCTGCGGGATTCCACGGGTGTGCCCGTCGGGCACAGCGGCGCCGAAGCCGATGTTGCGCCAGTCGGTCCACTCGCCGTCGGACCAGGAGAACATGCCCCGCTGATGTTTGTCCTCGAGCAGGTATTTGGGTGTGCGGACCCACCGGTTGCGAAAGTCGGCGCGGCCGTTGTCGAAGGTGAGTCCCTGCACCATGCCGTCCATGGCAAGCAGTCCGTTGGCGCCTTGCCGGGTGGGCCGCTTGAATGTCGGGCCGACCCGATAAAAACCGCCGGCCAGCTGTTTCGGGATTTCGCCGTACGTGGTGACGCAGTCTTCGACGGTCGCCTCGAACCGCATCGGTCGAAACGCTCCGGTGAGCACGGCTGTATTCGGGACAGTCACCATACCTACTTAGTATACTAAGTCGTATGACCGTGACAAGACCTTCGCGTGCGCCGGACGTCGTCGCCGCAACCCTGCGCCGGCAGATCCTGTCCGGGGAACTCGCAGCGGGAGATTGCCTGCCCAACGAGGGTGAACTGATCAGCCAACTCGGCGTCAGCCGTGAAACCGTCCGAATGGCGCTCCGACTGCTGGACGCCGAGGGCCTCACCGCCACCAGTCAGGGCCGCAGCGGTGTCCGCATCCGCCACCCCGAGCCCGAGCGCGTCGCGCGTTCACTGGTGCAGCTGTTCACCTTGACCGGCGCAACGTGGGGAGACCTGTTGTCCTTTCGCATCATGCTCGAACCCGCGGCCGCCGCCCACGTGGCCGAGCACGCTACGGCGGCACAGCGAAAGCGCATCGCCGAAGTCGCCGCGGGTGGCATAGCCGCGGACGGCACCGGCTATCACGAGTTTCACGAGGAGCTCGTCGAGGCGAGCGGAAATCCGCTTCTGACAACGGTATTGGCGGCTGTCGAGCAGGCGGTGCGCTGGGCCGCCGCCGAGCAAAACATCAGTCAGTACGACCGCGACGAGGCCGCGAAATCGCATCGCGCGATCGCCGCCGCTGTCTCGGCGAAGGACCCACAGAAGGCGCAGCGCCGGATGGCACAGCATCTGTCCGCCGCCCTGCGTCATGTCGAGGCTTCGGGACTTCGCGACGCACCCATGATTCCGCCGTCGCGGTGGCGCGGCGAGAACAGCGATCTGCCCTGGCGTTGACGCGCCGTTATTTCTTTTCGCGCCAACCACGTTCGAACGGCAACCGCCAAGCCCGCGGAGCGATCAGCGGATGAACGGCGTTGGGACCCCACGAGTCGAGGTCGTAGCTGCGTGACGGCGGCGGGTCATCGAGCAACGGGGCCGAGACCTCCCACAACCGCTCGATGCCTTCGGCCGTGTTGTACAAGGTCCGGTCGCCGCGCATCGCATCGAGAATGAGTCGCTCGTATGCCTCCAGCACGTCGCCGGCGTGGCCGGTCTCTTCCATGGTGAACTGAAGGCTCAGCTTGTCCAGCTTCATACCCGGACCCGGCCGCTTGCCGTAGAACGACAGCGACATCTTGGAAACGTCGGCGAGGTCGAAGGTCAAGTGATCCGGACCCTTTTGTCCCACACCGGATCCCGAGGGAAACATGCTGCGCGGTGGCTCGTGGAACGCGATCGAGATGATGCGCTGGCCCTCGGCCAGACCCTTGCCGGTGCGCAGAAAGAACGGAACCCCGGCCCAGCGCCAGTTGTCGATCTCGCATTTGAGCGCGATGAACGTCTCGGTGTCTGATTCGGCGGAGACGCCGGGCTCGTCACGGTATCCGCGGTACTGGCCGCGAACGACCTTCTTGGGGTCCAGCGGCCGCATCGAGCGGAAGACCTTGTTCTTCTCTTCGCTGATCGCGGTGGACGCGAGTTCGGTGGGCGGCTCCATCGCGACGAACGCCAGGATCTGGAACAGGTGGGTGACCACCATGTCCTTGAACGCGCCGACGGATTCGTAGAATTGGGCTCGATTTTCGACGGTGAGCCGCTCGGGAACGTCGATCTGGATGTGATCGATGAACTGACGATTCCAGATCGGCTCGAACAGCCCATTGGCGAACCGGAACGCGAGTATGTTCTGCGCGGCCTCTTTGCCGAGGAAGTGGTCGATCCGGAAAATCTGCTCTTCGTCGAATCGCTCGTGAATCGCCTTGTTGAGCTCCCGCGCGCTGTCCAGATCGACACCGAACGGCTTTTCCATGATGACGCGCGAGTTCTCGGCGAGGTCGGCCTTGTGCAGCATGTCCATCACGGGCATCACCGCTTTGGGCGGCACGCTCAGGTAATGCAGCAGTCTGACCTCGCCATCGAGGATCTCCACCTGCTCGGCCACCGCGCCGGCCAGCGCTTCCGGACCGTCCTGCTGCGAAACGAAGGTCAGGTTGGCGATGAACTGCTCGAACAGTTCGTCCGCCACGTCGTGGCGGGCGAACTCTTTACAGGCTTTGTGCGCCTGCTTGCGGAACGCTTCGGTGTCGAGCTCGTCGAGTGAGGTTCCGACGACCCGCATCTCAGGAGCGAGCTTGGAGCAGGACAGGTGGAGCAGTCCCGGCAGCAGCTTCCGGCGTGCCAAATCGCCTGTGGCGCCGAATATTACGACGACGTGCGGCGGCACCGTGGTTCCCTGCGGTGTGGGCCCGTGGGCGTTCTCGGCGTCCGTCACATCCACGATGGTAGCCAAGGCCGGTCGGTTCCACACCCCGCATAGGTAAACACTGGGCGCGGCCAAGAAGCCCGCTCGCTAGGGGACGCGATACCAGCCCCGCTCTTCACCGTAGGCCCAGCCACACGGTGCCCACTCCCACTTCTGGCCGTCGTCGCCACCCGAGACATTGCACTTGGGCCCGTTCGGGTCCGGTCCGTCTGTCGTGTCGTCCGCGTAAGCGATGCCGTTGCCCATGCTCACCGCAGCAACACAGGCCGCAATCATCATCAATTTCTTGGTCATAAAGCGGTCCTTCCTGTCCGTTGCGTCAATCTTTGCAGGCAGACGCATGGTGACGCGACCGCAAACCCGGCGAAACGAGGGGCATTAACAGGACGTTTACAGGGTTTAGACGGTGAATCCGAGGGCGCGCAGCTGGTCCCTGCCGTCGTCGGTGATCTTGTCCGGGCCCCACGGCGGATTCCACACCCAGTTGATCCGCAGCTCGTCCACCAGGCCCGCTCCGATCAATGCGTTGCGCGACTGATCCTCGATGACGTCGGTCAACGGACAGGCCGGCGACGTCAACGTCATGTCGACCAGCGCCACGGTGCCCTCCTCCGCCTCTTCGAGGCTGACGCCGTAGACCAATCCGAGGTCGACGACATTGATGCCCAGCTCAGGGTCGACGACGTCGCGCATCGCCTCCTCGATGTTTTCGAGCAGTTCGTTGTCCGGTGCCGCAATCTCACTCATCTGCTGATCTCCTCCAGGTCGTGGCTCGCCTGGGCCAGCGCGTCCTTGAACGCCATCCAGCCCAACAGCGCGCATTTCACTCGCGCCGGGTATTTCGCGACGCCGGCGAACGCGACGCCGTCGCCCAGTACATCTTCGTCGCCTTCGACGTTTCCGCGTGAGGACACCATCTCGTTGAAAGCGGTGACAGTCTTGAGCGCCTGACCGACGCTCTGACCGATCACCTGCTCGGTCAGCACCGACGTGGCGGCCTGGCTGATCGAGCAGCCCTGCCCGTCGTAGGACACGTCCTCGACGGTGTCACCGTCGGCCGACAGGGCCACCCGCAGTGTGATCTCGTCGCCGCACGTCGGGTTCTTGTGGTAGACCTCGGCGCCGAACGGCTCGCGCAGACCGCGGTGCTGCGGATGCTTGTAGTGATCGAGGATCACTTCCTGATACATCTGCTCGAGACGCATTGCGGCTCACGCCCTTCCGAAGAAATCGATGGCGCGGCGCACCCCGGCGACCAGTCGGTCGACCTCGTCGAGGGTGTTGTAGATCGCGAACGACGCCCGCGCGGTGGCGGCCAGGTCGAACCGGCGGTGCAGCGGCATGGCGCAGTGGTGGCCGACACGAACGGCGACTCCGTCGTCATCGAGCACCTGGCCGACATCGTGCGCGTGCACCCCGTCGACCACGAAAGACACCGGCGAGCCGCGATTCTCCATGGTGGTGGGACCGATGATCCGGACCGCGTCGATACCCGACAGACCGTCGATCGCCGCGGCGACCAGTTCGTTTTCGTGCGCCTGCACGGTCGCCATCCCGATGGCATCGAGGTAGCGCGCCGCGGCACCCAGACCGACAACCTGCGAGGTCATCGGCGTGCCGGCTTCGAAGCGCTGGGGCGGCGGAGCGTAGGTGACCGCCTCCATGGAGACGGTCTCGATCATCGAGCCGCCGGTGATGAACGGCGGCAACGCGTTCAGCAGATCGCCGCGAGCATAGAGCACCCCGATACCGTTGGGGCCCAGCATCTTGTGACCGGAAAACGCGCCGAAGTCGACATCGAGCGCATGGAAGTCGACCGGGTGGTGCGGCACCGACTGGCAGGCGTCCAGCACCGTCAAGGCCCCGACCGCCTTGGCCCGCCCGACGAGCTCGGCGACCGGTGCGACCGCGCCGGTGACGTTCGAATGATGGCTGAAGGCAACGATTTTCACGTTGCCATCGAGCTGTAGCGAGTCCAGGTCGATGCGACCGTCGTCAGTGACGCCGTACCAGCGCAGCGTCGCCCCGGTCCGGCGAGCCAGCTCGTGCCACGGCACCAGGTTGGCGTGATGCTCGAGTTCGGTGACGACGATGACGTCGCCGGGACCAACGGCGCGCTCGAAACGGTTGTCCCCCAACACATACGACACCAGGTTGAGAGATTCGGTGGCATTCTTGGTGAACACCAGCTCGTCGGCGTCGGCACCGACGAACGCCGCGATGTCCGCGCGGCCCTGCTCGTAGGCGTCGGTCGCCTCTTCCATCAGTTGATGCGCACCGCGGTGCACGCCACCGTTGGACGTGAGCAGAAATTCGCGCTCGGCGTCGAGCACCTGGAGCGGGCGCTGCGACGTCGCGCCGGAATCCAGGTAGGCCAACTGGTTTCCGCCCCGCATGACGCGCTTCAGAATCGGGAAGTCGGCCCGGATCGCGGCGAGGTCGATCGCCGCGGAGCGAGTGGCCGAGACCGTCATGTCAGGCTCCCGAAGCGGCCGTATGGGTGAAGCGCTCGTAGCCGTGTTCTTCGAGCGCATCGGCCAACTCGGGACCGCCCGACTCGACGATCCGGCCGCCGACGAAGACGTGGACGAACTGCGGGCGGATGTAGCGCAGGATTCGGGTGTAGTGCGTGATGAGCAGGACGCCGCCGTCTTCGGCTTCGGCGTACCGGTTGACGCCCTCACTGACCACCCGCAATGCGTCGACGTCCAGACCGGAGTCGGTCTCGTCGAGGATGGCGATCTTGGGCTTGAGCAGGCCCAGTTGCAGGATCTCGTGGCGCTTCTTCTCACCGCCGGAGAATCCCTCGTTGACGCTGCGCTCGCCGAAGGCCGGGTCGATGTCCAGGTCCTGCATCGCAGCCTTGACCTCTTTGACCCAGTGCCGCAGCTTCGGCGCCTCGCCGCGGACAGCGGTTGCCGCCGATCGCAGGAAGTTCGACATCGACACACCGGGCACCTCGACCGGGTACTGCATGGCCAGGAACAACCCGGCCCGGGCCCGCTCGTCGATGCTCATCTCGAGGACGTCCGCGCCGTCGAGCGTGATCGACCCCGAGGTGACGGTGTACTTGGGGTGGCCGGCGATGGCGTAGGACAGCGTCGACTTGCCGGACCCGTTGGGCCCCATCACCGCGTGCGTCTCCCCTGACTTCACGGTGAGGTCGACGCCTTTGAGGATCGGCACTTCTACGCCCTCAGGGGTGAACACCGAGGCGTGCAGGTCTTTGATTTCCAGAGTGGTCATGGTCAGTTACTTCTCGCTTCAGTGATCGCTAGTTCTCGTTCAATGGCTTCGGTCAGGCGTTCGCGCACGGCGGGGACGGCGATCTTCGCGATGATCTCGTTGAAGAAACCGCGCACCACCAGACGCCGCGCCTGCGCTTCGGGGATACCGCGGGCACGCAGATAGAACAGCTGCTCGTCGTCGAATCTTCCGGTGGCACTGGCGTGTCCGGCGCCGGCGATCTCACCGGTCTCGATTTCCAGGTTGGGCACCGAATCGGCGCGGGCGCCGTCGGTCAGCACCAGGTTGCGGTTGACCTCGAAGGTGTCGGTTCCCTCGGCCTCGGCGCGGATCAGTACGTCGCCGATCCAGACCGTGTGCGCATCCGGCTTCTTGGAATCCGGATCACCTTGCAGCGCACCCTTGTACAGCACGTCGGATTTGCAGTTCGGCTGTGAATGGTCGACCAGCAGCCGTGCTTCGAAGTGCTGACCGTCGTCGGCGAAGTAGGTGCCCAGCAGCTGAGCGTCACCACCGGGGCCGTCGAAGCGCACGGTCGCCGTGGTGCGAACCAGATCGCCGCCCAGCGTGACGTTGACGTGCCCCAGCACCGCATCCTTACCGAGGCGGGCGTGGTGGGAGCTGACGTGCACTGTGTCGTCGGCCCAGTCCGCGATCCAGATGACGCCCAGGCCCGCCGAATCGCCGACGATGATCTCGACGTTGTCGGCGTAGGTGCCGCTGCCGCGTAGGTCGACGACGACGATCGCCCGCGACAGTTCCTCCACGCGGATCTGCAGGTGCCCGTAAGCCACCCCGCCCTCACCGGGCCCGGTGACGGTCACCTCGATCGGCTCTGCCACTTCGGTGTCGCGTGCGACCGTGACGACGGTCGCCGAGTTGAACGACGAGAAGGCCTGAGCGGCAACACGATCGGCGGGAACACCACCCTGACCGAGGCGCTCGTCACCACGTCGCACCGATTCGACGGTGACGCCCGGCCGCTCGGTGACCTCGATCGTCGCGGTTCCGGTCGCCGGGGCGGAGCCGTCGTGCAGCCCGCGCAACCGCTTGAGCGGAGTGAACCGCCACAGCTCGTCGCGGCCGCCCGGAACCTCGAACGCGTTGACGTCGAACGAGGAGAACAGCTCGCCCTTGTTGGCAGCGGCGAGGGCCGAACCCTCGACCGCCTCAGTCAATCCCGTCACTAGCCGACCGAGCCTTCCATCTGCAGCTCGATCAGCCGGTTGAGTTCGAGGGCGTATTCCATCGGCAGTTCCTTGGCGATCGGCTCGACGAAGCCGCGCACCACCATTGCCATCGCCTCGTCCTCGGTGAGCCCGCGACTCATCAGATAAAACAGCTGGGTGTCGCTGACCTTGGACACGGTGGCCTCGTGACCCATCGTCACGTCGTCCTCGCGGATGTCGACGTACGGATAGGTGTCACTGCGGCTGATCGTATCCACGAGTAGCGCATCGCATTTCACGCTCGACCGCGATCCGTGCGAGCCCTTGTTCACCTGAACCAGCCCGCGGTAGGAGGCGCGACCGCCGCCGCGAGCAACCGACTTGGACACGATGTTGCTCGAGGTGTTGGGTGCCAGGTGCAGCATCTTGGCGCCGGTGTCCTGGTGCTGGCCCTCGCCGGCGAATGCGACCGAAAGCACCTCACCCTTGGCGTATTCGCCGGTCATCCAGACCGCCGGGTATTTCATCGTGACCTTCGACCCGATGTTGCCGTCGACCCACTCCATGGTGGCGCCGGCCTCGGCCCGCGCCCGCTTGGTGACCAGGTTGTAGACGTTGTTGGACCAGTTCTGGATGGTCGTGTAACGGCAACGGCCGCCGGGCTTCACGATGATCTCCACGACCGCGGAGTGCAGCGAGTCGCTCTTGTAGATCGGCGCGGTACAGCCCTCGACGTAGTGCACGTAGGCGTCCTCGTCGACGATGATCAGCGTCCGCTCGAACTGGCCCATGTTCTCGGTGTTGATCCGGAAGTAGGCCTGCAGCGGGATATCGACGTGGACCCCCTTGGGCACGTAGATGAACGACCCACCGCTCCACACAGCGGAATTCAGCGCCGAGAACTTGTTGTCCCCGGCCGGGATCACCGTTCCGAAATACTTCTGGAACAGCTCCGGGTGCTCACGCAGGCCGGAGTCGGTGTCCAGGAAGATGACGCCCTGCGCTTCGAGGTCCTCGCGGATCGAGTGGTAGACCACCTCGGACTCGTACTGCGCCGCAACGCCGGAAACCAGGCGCTGCTTCTCCGCCTCGGGGATGCCGAGCTTGTCGTAGGTGTTCTTGATGTCCGCGGGCAGGTCATCCCAGGTGGCGGCCTGCTTCTCGCTGGACCGCACGAAGTACTTGATGTTGTCGAAGTGGATTCCCTCGAGGTCAGAACCCCAGTTCGGCATCGGCTTGCGCTCGAAGATGCGCAGCGCCTTGAGCCGGTGCTCCAGCATCCACTCCGGCTCGTTCTTCTTGCCCGAGATGTCGCGCACCACCGCCTCGGACAGTCCGCGCTGCGCGCTGGCGCCAGCCACGTCGGAGTCGGACCACCCATAGCCGTAGCGGCCCAGCGACGCGATCGTCTCTTCCTGGGTCAGCGTCTCGGTGGGTGTGACCGCCTTGGCGGCCTCCGGGGTGAGGGTCATTGCGACACTCCTTTGGTGCTCGTGGTTGCTTCGGCACGGGCTGTGCGCCGAAGGTCAGTCGATGTGGCTTCCGCCGTGGCGAGCGGCACGTGGGTGGTGCAGGCGCAATCGCCGTTGACGATCGTTGCGAGCCGTTGCACGTGAGTACCCAGAACCTCCGCTATCGCCTGCTGTTCGGTTTCGCACAACTCCGGGAACTCCTCGGCGACGTGCGACACCGGGCAATGATGTTGGCAGATCTGTACGCCGTGGATGGGACCGCCCACCTGTGTGGTGGTCGCGACGTAGCCGGCCTTGGACAGCGCCCCGGCGATCCGCTCCGCTGTCGCCTCGATCTCCTCGTCGGCATCGGAGTCGGCCGCCACGACGTCGGACAGGATCGAGTCGATGCGCTGACGGGCGAAGCTGCGTACCGCCTCTTCACCGCCGATCGCGCGGAGTTGACGCATCGCGGCCGAGGCGAGGTCGTCGTAGCTGTGGTCCAGCTTGCCGCGACCGGTCGGGGTCAGCCGATAGCGCTTGGCCGGGCGGCCCCGTCCCGCTTGCTGCCATGGCGCGGCGGGTGCCGACTCCGCTTCGCCCATCTCGATCAGCACGTCGAGATGGCGGCGCACTCCGGCGGCCGACAATCCGAGTTGTTCGCCGATCTGCCCGGCGGTGATCGACCCGGACTCCAGCAGCAGCCGAATGACGGCACTGCGAGTCTGACCGTCGTGCGTCGCGGCAGCCGCGGCTGCTTCGACGCTGGGGACGGCGGGCGATAATTCCACAACACCAGTGTGACGCAATTCCGGGAGCGGGTCTAGCAAGGTTACCCTCTGCCATGGTTGCGCTGGTCACACCTGACCACTTCGGCACCACCCGGGCGGTCGGTCACACGACGGCGACCCGCTGCGCCCGGCTCCGCCGCGCTGGCGATCGCCGCTACTACACGACGGCGACCCGCTGCGCCCGGCTCCGCCGCGCTGGCGATCGCCGCTACTACACGACGGCGACCCGCTGCGCCCGGCTCCGCCGCGCTGGCGATCGCCGCTACGCTGCTGTGATGGCAGACCGCCACCACTCGCTGAGTTCGTCGATCGCCAGCCTGCACGGCGACGAGCTCGCGGTGGGCCAGCCACTGAATGACGCCGAGGAACGCGCGCTTCGCCGGACCCGGGTTTTCGGTGCCACCGGCACGGTGCTGATGGCCATCGGAGCGCTCGGCGCCGGGGCCCGCCCGGTGGTCCAGGATCCCACTTTCGGTGTCCGGCTGCTCAACCTGCCGTCGCGGATCCAGACGGTGTCGTTGACGATGACCACTACCGGCGCGGTGATGATGGCCCTGGCCTGGCTGATGCTCGGCCGGTTCGCGCTGGGCAAGCGGCGGATGTCACGAGGCGACCTGGACCGGACCCTGCTGCTGTGGGTGCTGCCGTTGCTGCTCGCTCCCCCGATGTTCAGCAAGGACGTCTACTCCTACCTGGCACAGAGCCGGATCTGCTGGCTGGGCCTCGACCCGTACCGGGTGGGGCCGGCGACCGGACTGGGCCTGGGTCATGTGTTCACTCTCTCGGTGCCCAGCCTGTGGCGGGAGACGCCGGCGCCCTACGGCCCGCTGTTCCTGTGGGTGGGCCGTGGGATTTCGGCGCTGACCGGCGAGAACATCGTCGCCGCCGTGTTGTGTCACCGGCTCGTGGTGCTGCTCGGGGTGGGACTGATCGTGTGGGCCACCCCGCGGCTGGCGCGTCGCTGCGGCGTCGCCGAGGTCAGCGCGCTGTGGCTGGGTGCGGCCAACCCGCTGCTGATCATGCATTTGGTCGCGGGCATCCACAACGAGGCGCCGATGCTGGGACTGATGCTGGCCGGCACCGAGTTCGCGCTGCGCGGCGTCGACTCCACCAGACCGCTGTGGCCACGGCCTTGGCCGCGGGCCAGTGGCGACCGGGCCGACTGGACGCCGCTGGTGATGTTGCTCAGCGGGGCCGTGCTGATCGCGCTGTCGTCGCAGATCAAGCTGCCCTCGCTGTTGGCTCTGGGCTTTGTGACGATGGCGCTGGCCCAGCGATACGGCGGCGGCGTGAAGGCCTTTCTGTTGTCCGGCAGCCTGATGGCGGGGTTGTCGCTGGTGGTGATGGCGGCGGTCGGCTCGGCCAGCCGGTTGGGTTTCGGCTGGATCTTCACTCTGGGCACCGCCAACGTGGTGCGCAGCTGGATGTCGCCGCCGACGCTCATCGCGCTGGGCACCGGACAGGTCGGGATCCTGTTGGGGTTGGGCGATCACACCACCGCCGTGCTGTCGCTGACCCGTGGCATCGGCGTCCTGATCATCGCCGTGTTGGTCGCCTGGCTGCTGTTGGCGGTGCTGCGAGGCCGCCTCCACCCGGTCGGCGGGCTCGGTGTCGCACTCGGCGGCACGGTTCTGCTGTTTCCGGTGGTGCAGCCCTGGTATCTGCTGTGGGCGATCATCCCGCTGGCGGCCTGGGCCACCCGCCCGGGATTCCGGCTCGCGGTGATCATCGTGACGATCGTGGTCGGCATCTTCGGCCCGACCGCCAACGGCGACCGGTTCGCCTTGTTCCAGATCGTCGACGCGACAGTGGCCAGCACGATCCTGGTGCTGTTGCTGATCGCCATCACCTACGACCGGCTGCCCTGGCGCCCACTGATCGCCGAAGAACTCACCGCCTCCGCGCCCGGCGACCTGACACCACCTGACCAGGCCGCTCAGCCCGATCCCCGGCCCGACGCTTACGCTCAAACGTCGTGAGCCCAGCATCTGATACCCCGGTGCGGCTGCGCGGGGTGTGTAAGCAATACGGCTCGGGCGCAGGCGCTGTCACCGCCGTGTCGCAGCTCGACCTCGAGGTGCACACCGCGGAGGTGCTGGCGTTACTCGGCCCCAACGGCGCCGGGAAGACCACGACGGTCGAGATGTGCGAAGGGTTCGTCCGCCCGGACGCCGGCAGCATCGAGGTGCTCGGGCTCGATCCGGTCGCCGACAACGCTCGCCTGCGGCCGCGCATCGGCGTCATGTTGCAGGGCGGCGGCGGCTATCCCGCGGCGCGGGCCGGCGAGATGCTCAACCTGGTGGCGTCCTACGCCGCGGACCCGCTCGACCCGCAATGGCTGCTGGACACCCTGGGGCTGACCGAGACCGCCCGCACCACCTATCGGCGGCTGTCCGGGGGCCAGCAGCAGCGCCTGGCCCTGGCCTGCGCGCTGGTCGGCCGGCCGGAGCTGGTCTTTCTCGACGAGCCGACCGCAGGCATGGATGCCCAGGCGCGAATCCTGGTGTGGGAGTTGATCGATGCGCTGCGCCGCGACGGCGTGACTGTAGTGCTCACGACCCACCAGCTCAAGGAAGCCGAGGAACTCGCCGACCGGCTGGTGATCATCGACCACGGGGTGACGGTCGCGTCCGGAACACCGGCGGAGTTGACCCGCAGCGGCGCCAAGGGCCAGCTCCGATTCAGCGCTCCCCCGCGACTGGAGCTGTCATTGCTGACGTCGGCCCTGCCAGAGGACTACCAGGCGTCGGAGCCGACACCGGGCGAGTATCTGGTCGAAGGCGCGGTGGACCCACAGGTGCTGGCCACCGTCACCGCGTGGTGCGCCCAGATCAACGTGCTGGCGACCGACCTGCGGGTCGAGCAACGCAGCCTCGAAGACGTGTTCCTCGAGCTGACCGGCCGCGAGTTGCGCTCATGACCCGCGCCGGTCGGGTTGGCGGACACCGAGATGCCGAGGAGCGGCGCCCATGACCGAGAGCCATTTCGCCGCAGGCACTTTCGCGCCCAACCCGCAGCCCGCCCCGGTGCCCAAGATGCTGGCCGCGCAGTTCGGCCTGGAACTGAAGTTGCTGTTGCGCAACGGCGAACAGCTGTTGCTGACGATGTTCATCCCGATCACACTGCTGATCGGTTTGACGCTGCTGCCGCTCGGATCGTTCGGCGACCACCGGGCCGCCACCTTCACCCCGGTCATCATGGCTCTGGCGGTGATCTCGACCGCGTTCACCGGACAGGCCATCGCGGTTGCGTTCGACCGCCGCTACGGCGCCCTGAAACGACTGGGTGCGACGGCGCTGCCGGTGTGGGGCATCATCGCCGGCAAGTCAGCCGCCGTGGTGACGGTCGTGTTCTTGCAGTCGATCATTCTGGGCGCCATCGGGTTTGCGCTCGGCTGGCGACCAGAGCCGGCAGGACTGGCGCTGGGTGCGGCGGTCATCGCACTGGGCACCGCCGTGTTCGCCGCGCTCGGACTGCTGCTCGGCGGCACGCTGCGTGCCGAGATCGTGCTGGCGATCGCCAACCTGCTGTGGTTCGTGTTCGCCGGACTCGGCGCGCTGACCATCGAATTCGGAATGGTCGGTTCGGCGGTCAGGTGGGCGGCGCGGCTGACACCGGCCGGCGCGCTGACCGAGTCGCTGTCGCGCGCGATGAGTCTGTCCGTCGACTGGTTCGGACTGCTGGTTCTCGTCGTCTGGGGCACCCTGGCCGGCGTGGCCGCGCTGCGCTGGTTCCGGTTCACCTGAGCACTTCGGCGCGGGCACTTCGGCGCGAGCGTGAAAGTAGCGTCACGCCCGACGCCCACCGTGAAAGTGGCTTCACGCTCGCGGAGGTAATCGATTTCCGACCCGGCCCTACTACGGGACGTAGTTGTCGTTGCCCTACGATCGGGCGATGCCTGTCGGGCAATTCTTGAAGCACCTTTCCCGCCCTAGCCTGCGTACGCAGCGGGTGATCGCGGCGTTGGTTGTCGTAAGCCAGGGCGGCATCGCCGTTACCGGGGCGATCGTCCGCGTCACCGCCTCGGGCCTTGGCTGCCCGACCTGGCCGCAGTGCTTCCCGGGAAGTTTCACTCCGGTGGCCCATTCCGAGGTGCCCCGCATCCACCAGGCCGTCGAATTCGGCAATCGTCTGATCACCTTCGCCGTTGTGCTCACCGCGGCGCTGGCAGTGCTCGCGGTCATTCGCGCCCATCGCCGGCGCGAAGTGCTGGTCTATGCCTGGCTGATGCCGGCGTCGACGGTGCTGCAGGCGGTAATCGGCGGGATCACGGTGCGCACCGGACTGTTGTGGTGGACGGTGGCCATCCACCTGCTGACGTCGATGACGATGGTCTGGCTCGCGGTGCAGTTGTACGTCAAGGTCGGCCAGCCCGACGACGGAGTGCCCGATACCCGGGTCGCCAAGCCGCTGCGGATGCTGACCGTGCTCAGCGCGCTGACCCTGGCCGCGGTGCTGGTGGCCGGCACGCTGGTCACCGCCGCGGGACCGCACGCCGGTGACACCAGCCCGAACCGGACCGTGCCGCGGTTGCGCATCGAGATCCTCACGCTGGTGCACGCGCATTCGTCACTGCTGATCGCGTACCTGGCGCTGCTGGTCGGTCTCGGATTCGGCCTGCTGGCCGTGCGCGCGCCACGGCCGGTACTGACCCGATTGGCCGTGCTGCTGGCGGCGGTGTTCGGCCAGGCCGCGGTCGGGACGGTTCAGTTCTTCAGCGGGGTTCCTGCGGCGCTGGTCGCGGTACACGTCGCCGGAGCCGCGATCTGCACGGCGGCCACCGCGGCGCTATGGGCCTCGATGCGAGAGCGGACCCAGGCCCAGCCGGTCGAGGGCTGACTCGACGCACAGCGCAAAGCGACGCTGCGCGCTGTCGCGGGCTTCGTCGTCGAGTAACCGCCAACCCAGCGACGGCGCAACAAGATTCAGCTCTGCCAGCTCGGTGTCACCGGCGTCGGAGACCACGTCCGCGCGAGCATACAGCAGCTCCTCGACAGCGATCTCCAGGTGAGCGGCTGTGGCTTGCAGCGCGGCATGCCCGAGGTCCCACAGCTCGAATTCGGCGTCGACTGGTGACTGCTCGACGAATGCGTGCGACTGGATCCCGCCCAGGAACACCAGCGCGGTGCGGACCGCCGAGTCCGAGGGACGACGCCCCCTCAGCACCGGCACGCCCGCGCGGCCGAGGTCGCGCAGGTAACGCCGACCGGTGTTCCACGCGACGACGCCAGGCGGGTTGAGCAGATTGCGCACGCGCTTGGTCCACCCCAAAAACTCGGCGTGATCGCTGCCGTCGCGAAGGATCACCAGATCAGCGTCGAGGATGCGCGGGTCGTCCCAGGCCAGCCAGTGCGCATGCAGGCCGCGGGTACGTAGAGCCGCCACCAGTCCGCTGTCGTCACCTTCCGGCGAACCGGCCAGCACGATCCGCGGATGACGAATGTCAGGCCGGGCCAACTTCATGCGGTCTCCATGCTTGCGGATGATAGTCACCATGCACGCAATCGAAGTCGCCGAGAACGGCGGTCCCGAAGTCCTGAGCTACGTCGAGCGTCCAGAGCCGAGTCCGGGATCGGGTGAGGTGTTGATTCGAGCCGAGGCGATCGGCGTGAACTACATCGACACCTACTTCCGGTCCGGCGCCTACCCGCGCGAGTTGCCCTTCGTCCTGGGTAACGAAGTCGCCGGGACGGTGGCTGCCGTCGGTGACGGCGTGACCGAACACAGCGTGGGCGACCGCGTGGTGACCGCCGTCGCATCCTCGGGTTCATACGCCGAATACAGCACGGCACCAGCACGATTCGCCGCCCGCGTGCCCGCCGAGATCGGTTCGGAGATTGCCGCCGCCGCTTTGCTGAAGGGGCTGACTGCGCACTACCTGATCACGTCGGTGTACGCCGCGAAGGCGGGCGACACGGTGCTGGTGCATGCCGGCGCGGGCGGTGTCGGGCTGATCCTGACGCAGTGGCTGGCCCATCGGGGCGTCCGGGTGATCACCACGGTCTCGACGCCGGAGAAGGCCGAGCGGTCACGCCACGCCGGTGCGACGGAGGTGTTGGACTATCCGGGTGATGATCCGGCTGAATTCGCCGGCCGTATCCAGGATCTGACCGATGGGGCCGGTGTCCCTGTGGTTTACGACGGCGTCGGGGCGAGCACCTTCGACGCCAGCCTGGCCAGCCTCGCCGTGCGCGGAACCCTGGCGCTGTTCGGCGCGTCGAGCGGGGCGGTGCCACCTATCGACCCGCAGCGACTCAATGCCGCCGGCTCGGTGTACCTGACCCGGCCCGGTTTGGTGCACTTCACCCGCACCGGCGAGGAGTTCGCTTGGCGCTCAAGTGAATTGTTCGACGCGATCGGAGACGGCTCGTTGAATGTGGCGGTGGGCCACAGCTACCCGCTGGCCGAAGCTGCGCAGGCGCATCGCGACCTGCAGGGGCGTCAGACCGTCGGATCGATCGTGCTCACACCGTAGCGGTGGTTAGCCGCCCCACTTGGCGCCTTCGGCCGAGTCGCGGGCCAGCATCGAGGTGGTGTTGTTCTCGTGCGTGCTCGCCATCGCCCGATACGACAACACCAACTGCTCCAGCGCCTGA
>NZ_PKEK01000042.1 GCF_002863225.1 Mycobacterium sp.
CCGACGAACTCAACGGACGAGCCAGAAAACGATTCAACTGGGACAACCCCACCAACCGAGTTAACCAACTACTACTGTCACCACCAACAGAATCCACTGTTGCAACCAAACCTTGAAACCGCCCGAGAGCCGACCACGCTGATGTCGATCTCGGCGGTAAGAGCGGCAAAACTAGGGCAGCTCGAGGATCGCGACCGCCGCCGCCGTGTCGGCTTCGTGCGTCAACGACACGTGGATCGTCACGTCCTTCAGATGCGCGGCAATGTCGCCGCTGAGCCGCACCTTGGGCCGTCCCCACATGTCGGTGACCACCTCGATGTCGCGGTGGATGTCCTCGCGCAACACCGGCCGCTGCGAGAATCGTGACCCGGACCAGGCCTTGATCACTGCCTCCTTGGCCGCCCACCGAGCCGCCAGGTGGCGGGCCGCCGACGAGCTCTTGTCCGAGGCGTCCCGCCGTTCACCCGGCGTGAAAGTCTCGGCGAAGACCGTCCCGGGCTGATCGACCTGCTCGGCGAATTCAGTGATGGAGACAAGGTCTATCCCCACTCCGACGATGCTCAAAGGCGCCGTTCCTCCTCATTGGCCCCGCTTCTACGGGGCACAGTCCCGTCGCCGGCGCGGCTCATCGGCTAAGAACCTATCGGATGACTCACCGGCTGTAGACGTCGTCGTCGCCCAGCCGCGCGTCGGCGTCGAGCAACATCGCCGATTCCTGACGCTTCTCCGACCCTTCGTGGTCGAAGCGACGGTCGGCGGGCCGCTCGTACATCGGGCGCCCACCCGCGATCGCCGAGGCCAGTCGACGTTGTCCGGCCAGCACCCGGGCGTCGGCCCGCTGCTGGTAGTCCGCGCGCTGACCGGCGTCGAGCGTGGCCAGGAAGGCCTCCGGGTGCACCAGCGCGACCAGACCCGAGACGTGACCGAACCCGAGGCTGGTCACCAGACCGGCCTTCAGCGGGAACTTGTCCCCGAGTCGCAGCGTGTCGCGGACCCAGACGAAGTGCGCGGAGTCGGCGAGTTCGTCGTCGACGCAGTCCAAGCTGCGGTTCGGCGGGATCACGCCGTCGCGCAGGATCTGGCACAGGCCCATCATCTGGAAGACCGCAGCGCCACCCTTGGCGTGCCCGGTGAGGCTCTTCTGCGACACGATGAACAGCGGCGCACCATCGGACCGGCCGATCGAATCGGCCAGCCGCTCGTGCATTTCGGTCTCGTTGGGGTCGTTGGCCAACGTCGAGGTGTCGTGCTTGGAGATCACCGCGACGTCGTCGGCGCCGACGCCGAGTCTGGCCAGTGCCCGAGCCAACGGCGAATCCTTACCGCCGCGGCCGGCACCCAGCGCGCCGAGGCCCGGGGCCGGAATCGAGGTGTGCACGCCGTCGGCGAACGACTGCGCGTAACCGACGACCGCGAGCACCGGCAGACCCATCTTGACCGCGAGGTCTCCGCGGGCCAGCAGGATCGTGCCGCCGCCCTGGGCCTCCAGGAAGCCGAGCCGGCGACGGTCGTTGGGCCGGGAGAACTTCGCGTCGCTGATTCCCCTGCCGCGCATCATCGAGGTGTCGGCGGTGGCGGCCATGTCACCGAAGCCGATGATGGCTTCCAGCGTCAGGTCGTCGAAACCACCCGTCACCACCAACTCGGCTTTGCCGAGCCGGATCTTGTCCATGCCCTCCTCGACCGAGACCGCCGCCGTGGCGCACGCGCCGACCGGGTGGATCATCGCGCCGTAGCTGCCGACGTAGGACTGAATCACATGCGCGGCAACGACGTTCGGCAAGACCTCCTGCAGGATGTCGTTCGGCTTGTTCCGGCCGAGCAGGTTGCCGTGGTACATCGTCTGCATCGACGTCATACCGCCCATGCCGGTGCCCTGAGTGCTGGCCACCAGGCCCGGGTGCACCCATCGCATCAATTCGGTCGGGGTGAAGCCCGACGACAGGAACGCGTCGACGGTCGCCACGATGTTCCACAGCGCCACCCGGTCGATCGAGCTGGCCATGTCCTGGCTGATGCCGAACACGGTCGGGTCGAATCCGGTCGGGATCTGCGCACCGACGGTCCGCGACAGTTTCGTCTTGCGCGGAACCCGGATCTCGGTGCCCGCCTTGCGGGTGACCTGCCAGTCGCTCGATCCCGGAATCGGCTGGACCACCGTGTGTTCGGCGTCGAACTGGGCGAACCCGCGGGCGTCGGCCTCCGAGGAGACGACGAACGTGAAGTCCTTGTCGAGGAACACGCTCACCATCAACGGTGACGCGTGATCGGGGTCGATCGCACCGTCGTCGACGAACTCGCGGATGCCGACGCGCTCGACCACCACGTCGTGGTAGCGCTCGACCAAGTCGGCCTCGTCGATCAGGTCACCGGAAGCGGTGTCGTACCAGCCCGGTGTCGGATCCTCTTCCCACTTGATCAGCCCTGTGGTCCAAGCCAATTCGAGTACACCGGCTGCCGAGAGTTCGTTGTCGACCTCCATCTCGAAGCGCGTCCGAGACGAGCCGTACGGACCGAGTTCGGCGCCACCGACGATGACCACCAATTCCGACGGGTCGAGGTCGAGGCGGTCCCACACCGGCGGCGGTGCCGGGCTGAAGCCACGTGGCGGCGACGGCAGCGCGGCGATCGTGCCCGCGTCGGACTCGTCGTCCTCGGTGGCAGCGCCGGACGTCATCTCCTCGCGGGCCTTGGCCGCCAGCTCGGCCATGTCCAGGTCGACATCGCCGAGTCCGCCGGTGAAGTCCACGTTGATCGGCGAACTGGCAGCGGCGGCCCGCGACTCGATGTTGCAGAGCCCGAGCAGCATCTCGGCCATTTCGTCGGTGGAATACGTTGTCACACCGGCTTCTTCGACCGCACTGACGATCGCGTCGTTGTGACCCATCAGCCCGGTTCCGCGGGTCCAGCCGATCAGCGCGTGGGCCAGGCTGACGCGCTGCGCCCACGACGACTCGGCGCTCCACCGGGTCACCACGGCGTCCAGCGCCGACTTGGCCTCGCCGTATGCCCCGTCGCCACCGAACATGCCGCGGTTCGGCGAACCCGGCAGCACCACGTGCAGTCGCGAAGCGATGTCACGCTCGGCACCGATCTTGGAAAGACCGCCGATCAGCCGCTGAACGGCCCACAGCAGCACCTTCATCTCCATCTCCGAGCGCGAACCGGCCTCGGACAGATCGCCGGCCACCCGCGGCGCCGCGAACGGGAACAGCAGCGTCGGAACCTGAGCGTCCTTGATGTGAATCGACTGCGGCCCAAGGCTTTCGGACTGCTCGTTACCAACCCACTCGGCGAGTGCATCGATGTCGGAGTAGGACGCCATGTTGGCCGCCACTACCCACAGCGAGGCGCCGAAGCGGGCGTGGTCGCGATAGAGGTTGCGGTAGAAGGCCAGTCGGTCGTCGTCGAGCTTGGACGTGGTGGCGATCACGGTGGCGCCGCCGTCGAGCAGCCTGCCGACCACTGACGCGGCGATCGAGCCCTTGGACGCACCGGTGACCACCGCGACTTCGGCGTGGTACGGGCCGGGATCCGGGTTTTCGGCGCCGGCGGCGATCCGGCCGTACAGCGAGGCGTGAATCTGTCGCCCGGCCGCCAGCGCCCTGCCCTGCCACCAGGTGGCCTGGGTGGCCACCACGTGGCCGGCCCCCTCGAAGCGCTCCGACAGACGCGCCCAGTCGGCGTTGGCCTCGTCTTCCTCGACCAGCCACAGTTTGACCAGGTCTTCGCGTGCACTGGCCCACCGGTCGTCGAACACGACGGCCTTCTTGCCGTCGAAGACCGGAGCCACCAGCCGCGGCCAGTCGGCGCCGAGTTCGGCGGTCACCAAATCGATCAGCTCGGCGTCGTTGGCGGCCGGCGGCGCGCTCACCTTCTCGTCGAGACCCAGCTGGCCCAGCACCAGCCTGGCCGCCGAGGCGAGCACCCCGTCGCGGCCGGTGATCTGCTCGGTGAACTCGCCGAGCGCGGCCGCGTCGACGGTTGCGCCGCCGCCCGCACTGCCGCTGGACGGCAGCGCCACCGCAATGCCCCGGCGGGCCGCCACGGACGTGACAGCGGCGTCGATGACGCTGTCCACCGCGGCGGCATCCGCCAGCGCACCCTCGTGCAGGTTCCCCAGCGAACCACCACGGACACTGGTGCCCTCACGTGTGCCCAGCGCCACCTCGACCGTGACGTGCTTGACCCAGCCCGCGCCGAGCTCCCAGGTCTTGGTGACCCGTTCGGCGATCGCGGCGGGCCGCTTGCCGGACGGTCCGAGGATGGTGCGCAGCTGGTCGTTGATCGCGTCGGAAAGTACTGGGCCGTAAGGCTTGTACGTGCGAGCCAGCTTGGTCACCTGTGCCCGGAGCGCGGCCAGGTCGGCCTCGGCCGCGCCGTCGATGGCACCGAGGTTGAGCTCCGAACCCAGGTCGACCAGCAACTGATTGCGTCGCGAGGACGCGCCGTCGGTGATGGACTCGATGGAGTCCAACTCCTCGATCTGATCGATGCGCATCTTGGCCGACAGTGCGATCAGCGCCAGCGTCGCGTCGGCGGCGTCGAACCCGATGTCGTCCGGCCTCGGAGCACCAGACGGAGCCACCGGCGTGGCCGGAGCGGCGGCGGGCGCTGCTTCGACGGAGGGCGCAGTGGTCTGCTCCGCGGCCGGCGCCACGTCGACGACGTCCTCGGGCTCGGGGTCGGTGTCGGTGGCGAACAGCACCGCGGCGTCGCGCTCGGCATTGAGCACTTCCACTGTGCTGTGCGCGTATTCGGCCAGCTTCAGGGTGTTGGTCGCCAGACCCGCGACGGTCGGCGCCGACTTCACGCCGATCTCGACGAACCGCTCCACACCGAGACCGCCGGCGGCTTCCTCGGTGAACAGCAGATCCTGGGTCTCGATCCAACGGACCGGGCTGGCGAACTGCCACGCCAGCAGCTCGATGATCAGCGTGCGGGCCAGGTCGAACGGCCGCTCGTTACGCCAGTAGTCGTAGTTCTCCAGAATCTCGTCGAGCGGCTCGGCCGGCACCAGATCCCGTATCTCCTGGATGAAGTCACGCTCCAGGCTGAACGGCCGCGGCACCAGGTTCGGGATGTAGCGCCCGATGATGACCTCGGGGTCTTTGCCCCGCGGCATCGCCCGTTCCAGCGAACGCCGGAATTCGGCGACGCCGACCCGCAGCACCTCGGAGTGGAAGGGCACGTCGATGCCCGGTACCAGGATGAATGACCGCTTGCCACCAGAGATTTCACGACGGCGCTCCACCTCGGCCTCGAGCTCCTCGAGACCGGCAACCGTACCGGCGATCGCGTACTGCGATCCGCGCAGGTTGAAGTTCACGATCTGCAGGAACTCACCGGTGCGCACCGAGACCTCTTCGACGAACGCCGGCACGTCGGCGTCGTCGAGATCGATCTGCGACGGCCGGATGGCGGCCAGCCGGTAGTTGGAGCGGCCCAGCTCGTCACGCGGCACGATGTCGTGCATGTTGGACCCGCGCTGGAACACGGTCTCCAGCAACGCTTCCAGACCGTAGACGTCGCTCACGCAGGCCAGCGCGGTGTACTCGCCGACGGAGTGGCCGCAGGCGATCGCGTCCTCGACAAAGGCGCCCTGCTCGCGCATCTCGGCGACCTGAGCCGCGGCCACCGTCGCCATCGCGACCTGAGTGAACTGGGTCAGGTACAACACGCCCTCGGGGTGTTGGTAGTGCACTCCGCTGGCGATCAGGCTGGTCGGGTTGTCGCGCACCACGTGCAGGATCGAGAAGCCCAGGGTCTCGCGGGTGTACTTGTCCGCGTCGTCCCAGACCTTGCGGGCGGCCTTGGAACGGGCCCGGACGTCCATACCCATGCCCTTGTGCTGGATGCCCTGGCCCGGGAACGCATACACCGTCTTGGGCGAGGCCAGTCGCGCGGTAGCAGACATCACCAGATCGGAGCCGATCCGGGCGGCGACTTCCAAAACCTCGGCGCCCCGGTCTATTCCGACCCGGTCGACACGGAAGTCGACCTCGTCGCCCGGCCGGACCATGCCCAGGAAGCGGGCCGTCCAGCCGATCAGCCGGGCCGGCGGCCGGGCTTGGCCGTCAGTGGCGGTCACCACGTGCTGCGCGGCCGCCGACAGCCACATGCCGTGCACGATCGGCGAGTCCAGGCCGGCCAGCAGTGCGGCCGCCCGGTCGGTGTGGATCGGGTTGTGGTCACCCGAGACCACCGCGAAAGGCCGCATGTCGACCGGAGCGGTCAGCGTGACGTCGCGGCGGCGACGGCGTGGGGTGTCGGTGGCGTTCTCGGAGACCGCGCCGCCGGCACGCAGCGGATCGGTCAGCTCGGCGGGCCCGGTGCGGCCGCGGATGGCGAACCGTTCCTCCATGGTGGCCAGCACCCTGCGGGCGGAGTCGGTCACGGTCACCGAGATCGGGACGACCCGGCCGACTTCGGTGTCGAAGGCCACCGACGTCGTTGCGGTGACGGTCAATTCGGCCGGCACCTTCGGCAACGGGGCGACCAGGTGAGCCGCGTGGTCCAGGTGCACCAGGCTCAGCAGACCCTCGACCACCGGAACGCCGGAGCCGGTGACCGCGGAGCCGATGGCCGCGAAGACCGCGGGCCAGCACCGGCCGACCAACGCGTCGGGCACGGTGGTCAGCGTCGGCGCCAGCAGCTCGCTGAAGATCGCGGTGACCCCGGTGTGGTCGGCGACCCGCTCGGGATCCCACGGCACGGTGACGGTCGCAGTGCCGTTGTGCACCCGGGGCAGGCTGTCCGGCCCGTCGGCACCGGCGGCGATCGCCAGCACCGAGCGCATGGCCTCGATCGCATCCTTGGTCCGGATCACCGGGATCGCGCCGTCAATGGTGTTGGCGGGCAAGCTGAATCGAATGTCGATCCACACACCGGCGATCGGGACGCTCAGCACGACCTGGTCACCCTCGGTCTGCAGGCGCGCACCGGTGGACGAGTGAGTCGCCCGGGGCTCCTCGAGCCCGTCGAAGTCGCCGTGCACCTGCCAGTCGGCCGGGTCGGCGATGCGGTGCACCGGGTTGATCGCAACGCGGTTGGCCCACAACACATCCGGCGCGTCGAGCACGGTGGCCAGCGGACCCCGCACGTCGAGACGGCCCTGCCGCCGCGCGGTGACCGGCGTGGGCGTCGTACCGGTGGCGAGCACGTCGTCGACCGCGGCCTGCTCGAAGCGGTCGAGCAGATCACCGACGGGCTCGTCGAGCCGGGTGATACCCGCGACCGCCGCGGTGCCGGGAATGATGCAGACCTGGTCGGCGTCGTAGCGGGCGTCGTGCGCCTGCCACAGCGAATCGCTTCGCCACCAACGGCGTACGTCCTTGTCGATCACCGGCACGAAGTTCACCGGCTTGCCCGGCGTCTTGCACTGGGTGACGAAGAACGGCACGTCGGCCGGATGCAGCTGCACCGTGGAGGCGTCCGGATAGCTCGCGACCAGCGCGGCGATCGCCTCGGCCGGCCGCTCCAGGAGATCGGCGTCGGAGAACAGCGTCTCGATCGGCCCGGAGTCCCGGGGGTGCAGCCGCGCCTCGGCGCGCTGCAGCATGGCCTCGAACCGGTCACGCCAGGTGTCGGCCAGCCAGGGGCTGCCCGGGGCGGCGGTGTCCGCGGTGCTGTCACCGTCGCCGATGGCCAGCTCGACGTAGCGCTGCAGCCACTGCAGGTAGGTCATCTCGCCGATGTCGCCGAAGTACGGCTTGGCGGTGTTGGCCATCGCGGCGATGATCTCGTCGCGCCGCGCGGCAACCGCGTCGACGTCACCGGCCACCTCGTCGAGCAGCCGGCCGCAGCGCGAGGCGGTGTTGTCGATCTCGTGGATGTCGGCGCCGAGCTGGCTGCGGCCGGAGGCCATGCCGCCCTGGGCTTTTCCAGCACCCACCCACTGGTCGGTGCCTTGGATGTCGACCAGCATCTGCTTGACCGACGGCGAGGTGGTCGCCTCGAGGGCGGCCATTGCCGCGGTGCCGACCAGGATGCCGTCGACCGGCATCAGCGGGAAGCCGTAGGACTGGGCCCAGCGCCCGGACAGGTATTCGGCCGCCTGCTCCGGCGTACCGATGCCGCCGCCGACGCAGACGGTGATGTTGGGCCGCGATCGCAGCTCGGAGTAGGTGGCCAGGAGCAGGTCGTCGAGGTCCTCCCACGAGTGGTGGCCACCGGCGCGTCCACCCTCGACGTGCATGATGACCGGCTTGGTCGGCACCTCGGTGGCGATGCGGATGACCGAGCGGATCTGCTCGACGGTGCCGGGCTTGAACACGACATGCGAGATGCCGATCTCGTTGAGCTCCTCGATCAGCTCGACGGCCTCTTCCAGCTCGGGGATTCCGGCGCTGACCACGAGCCCGTCGATCGCCGCGCCCGACTGGCGAGCCTTCTGCACCAACCGCTTTCCGCCGACCTGCAGCTTCCACAGGTAGGGGTCGAGGAACAGCGAGTTGAACTGGTAGGTGCGGCCCGGCTCCAGCAGCCCGGCGAGCTCCTCGATGCGGTCGTTGAAGATCGGTTCGGTGACCTGGCCACCGCCGGCGAGCTCGGACCAGTGGCCCGCGTTGGCCGCGGCGGCCACGATCTTGGCGTCGACGGTTGTCGGGGTCATGCCCGCGAGCAGGATCGGCGACCGGCCGGTGAGCCGGGTGAATTTGGTCGACAGCTTGACCCGCCCGTCGGGCAGGGTCACCAGCGTGGGCGCGTAGCTCGACCACGGCCGGGCCACCTCGGGGACGGCGCCGACGGTGAACAGGTTGCGCTGACCGCCACGGGTCGCCGCGGGCACGATGCCGACTCCGAGTCCGCGGATCACGGGCGCGGTGAGCCTGGTCAGGATGTCGCCGGGGCCCAGATCGAGGATCCAGCGCGCGCCGGCCTCGTGGACCTGAATCACCTCGTCGACCCAGTCGACCGGCTGGACCAAAATGGCCTCGGCCATGGCGCGAGCCAGCTCGACGTCGATGCCGACCTTCTCCGCCCATTCGCCGACGATGTCGATGCTGTCGGCGAGTCGCGGGGTGTGGAAGCCCACCTCGACCTGGACCGAGTCGAAGACCGGCGCGAAGACGTCGCCGCCGCGGAGCTTGTTCTTGCGCTCCGCTTCTTCCTTCTCCGAGATCTGCTTGCAGTACAGCTCGAAGCGGGACAACTGCTCGGGCGTGCCGGTGATGACCACCGAACGGCGGCCGTTTCGGATGGAGAGCACGGGCGGCAGCACCGTGCGGACGTCCTGCGAGAAGTCTTCGAGCAGGCGGTAGAGCCGCTCGGGGTCGGCGTTGGTGACCGACACCATCGGCGAACGATCGCCGAGTACCGAGATTCCGCGCCGACGGGCCACCAGCGTGCCGGCCGCGCCGATCAGCTGAGCCATCGCCAGCAGCTCGATGTCGCGAGTGCCGGCCGCCTTCAGCGCCTCGACCGCCAGGATGCCCTGCGAGTGGCCGACGACGGCGACCGGCGGGGTGGCGACCAGGTCCATGCCCTGCCGGGCCAGCGTGCGGATCGCCGCGATCTGGGTGAGCAGCACACCGGGCAGCGACACTGCGGCCGAGGTGAGGTGCTTGGCGGACGGCACCGGGTCTTCGGCGGCCAGCGCGCGGACCCATTGCAGCGGCTCGAAACCAATCGGTCGCACGACGACGAGCTCGTTGGCCACCGGCTCGAGCAGCAGGTCGACTTCACCGGCCAGGGTCGTCAGCTCCGATTCGATGCCGGAGGACGACACCAGCTCCTCGAGCGTCTCCAGCCACGCGCCGCCCTGGCCGCCGAACGCGACCGCATACGCCTCACCGGCGGTCAGACGATCGACGAGCGCATGAGTGTCCGGGGCGAACCCGTCGCGGTCAGCAGAGACTCGATGGTGCTCATAGATCGTCACGTGTGTATCTCCCTCAATAGCGCTCGTCCGCTCAAGTGTCAGAGCCGCGCTGCCCCATAAATTTCGTCAACATGCCGATCGAGCCCCCGGATCCCTTCCGGCCATGCCATGGCCGGCCCGGCTTGCGCGGGCCACGCCGGAGGACGTCATCGGCTGCACTAAGAGTGTCATAAGGAAATCGGAGGTTTCCCAGGGAAATTGGTTACTGGTGAGTACTACGCGCGAGTAATGGTGGGCTGGGTAACACTCCGCACAACAGCCGCCGAGGACGTCCGAACCAAACCTGCTGCATGCGGGTGGTTACGGTTGAGTAGCTATAACTGTGCAGATCAAAGCAGTATTGTTACCTAATCGTTATCTCGAAAAATTGCGCCTTATCCGGCGCTGCGGTCGCGCGTCGACGAGATGGTGTGCGGCGACTCGTCCCGATCCAACGGGTTGGACGCCGTGCAAAAGTTTGCTGGGAACTTACTCAAGAGTCAGCTTGGGCTCAGATCAGCGGCGTGGAGTGGCCACCACCCGTCCCCCGGCCGCCCGCCAGCGCCGCCGCCGTCCGCTGATGGCCCAACCATTCGTAGCCGGCGACCACCGCGGCCGGCGCGGCCGCGACCACCAGCAGACACACCGGAGTGGACACTCCCGCTACCGCCAGACCGACCGCGGTGCCCAGCACCGACAGCGTGACCAGCACGACGGCGGTGTAAAAACCGTCCCAGGCTCGGGTCAGCAACAGGTAGGTGCCGTAGACAGATCCGATGTACAGCCCAACCGGCGCGGCGACGGCCACCACCGACGCCACCGCGTCCAGCGAGGATCGGTGCTCGATGGAGTCCGCGGCCGCATGCAGGCCGGCGCCGGTGGCGACGATCGATCCGAACACCGCGATGTGCAGGTAGCCGTAGCCGAAGGAGCGCTCTCGGTGGGCGTGCAGCAGCTGAGCTGCCGGCACCACGAAGTACACCCACCACATCCCGAACGTCAGACCAGTACCCGCGATTGCGACCAGTGCGGCGTCGGTGGTCCAGCCGTGTTCGGCGACCATGGCCGACAACGAGGCGACGGTCCCTACCACCCCCTCACCCAGGGCGATGATGGTCAGCAGCCCGTTGCGCTCGGCGATGTGGTGCGCATGCCAGGGCGTTCCGCCCTTTCGCTTCTCCGCGATCAGCGGACCAGTCAGTTCGATCGCCACCATCACGGCGAACAGCACGAACGTGACGGTCACCGAGCTGTTGACGATCGCGACGGCAATCCACCCGAGCTGCGCGACGGTGATGGAGCCGGCGTAGGTCAGACATGCGACCTTGCGGGCCGGGTCCTGCCCGGCGGCCCGCAGCCACTGGATCACCATGGCCACCCGCATCACCACATAGCCGCCGACCAGTACCCGGTTGTCGACATGGGCACCCTCGGCTATCGACGAGAACACCGGCGGAATCCCCAGGGCCAGCACCAGCACGCCCACCATCTGCAGCATCGTGGTGAGCCGGTAGACCCAGTCGTCGGTGTCGTAGGCAGAGGCGAACCAGCTGAAATTGATCCACGCCCAGCACACCGAGAACGTGGCGAAGGAGAAGCTGATCAGGCCGGCTTCGACGTGACCGGACGCCAGGGAATGGGCGAACTGCCCAGCGGCGACGCCGAAGGCGATGACGAACGTCAGGTCGAACAGCAGCTCCAGTGGTGTGGCCACCCGGTGCGGCTCGTGCGGGTCGCGTCCCGACATTCGACGAAGCCGGTGGGTGCGGACCACGTGGTCGTGGCGATTTCCAGGTTCGCTCACGGGATTATTTTCCTCCGGTCTCGATTCGGTGACCGCTTAGCACCATGACCGTTGACGGCCGCGGGCAGTATGTACGATCCTCCCCATGCCGCTGGTCATTGGAGCGACAGCCGCTGGATTCAATATTGTTCGGCCGCTCGGATACGAGGAGTTCGGCGAGCTATACGTCGCCGAACATCCACGTCTACCCCGCCAGCAAGTGCTTCACCTGATTCCCGCCGACACCTCGCTCGATCTGGACTACCGCTTGCGGTTCCAGCAGGAATCCGACCAGGCGGCGACGCTCTGGCACCCGAACATCGCCGGGCTCACCGACCGCGGGGAGTTCGAGGATCAGTTGTGGCTCTCGTTCGACTATGTCGACGGTTCCGACGCCGCGGAGCTGATGAGCGATGGCCATCTCGACGGCATGCCGCCGCGGATGGTGATGGAGATCGTGTCCGCGATCGCCGACGCGCTGGACTACGCGCACGACAGCGGCGTGCTGCACCGCTACGTCAATCCCGGCAACATTCTGATCAGCAACTCTCCGGCCGACCGACGCCGAATCGCGTTGACCGGCTTCGGTGTAGCGCGACCCGAGGGTGCCCACAACACCTTGACCCGCGCCGGCATGTTCATCGGTACCGCCGGCTACACGGCTCCCGAACAGCTGATGGGCGAGGAACTCGACGGCAGAGTCGACCAATACGCTTTGGCCGCCAGCGCTTTTCACCTGCTGACCGGGGCACCGCCGTTCGCTCATTTCAACCCGACCGTGGTGGTCAACCGGCAGCTCAACGATCGACCGCCCCGACCGAGCGAGATCCGCCCCGACCTGACCGACTTCGATGCGATCTTCGCGCGTGCCCTGTCCCAGGATCCGGTCGACCGGTTCCGGCGATGCCGAGACTTCGCCAAGGCGCTCGAATCGACCGGCGGCACACGGTCGCATATCCGCGCCACCTCCGAGGTGCGCGCCGCGTCCATCTTCCGCGAGTCGACCAACGGCAACGGTGAAACCGCCACGATCGCAACGCCGGCCAAGGCCGACGAGCCGGCGCCCACCGTCGCAGCGCCCGAAGCCGCCGCTCCGGCCGTCCGGTCGAACGGCCACGCCAAACACCACGTCGACGAGGACGCCACGACGGTCCTTCCCCCGTCGTCCGCGAAGCTCGTCGACGTCGATGACGACCTCTCCGACGACTTCTCCGACGACGAAGCCGCCGAGGCGCGCAAGCGCCGGCTGCGGCAATCGGCGGCAATCGGCGGGGCGATCGTGGTCGTGGTGATTGCCTGGTTCGCCGGCGTCAAGGCCCTCCGTTCGGCGTCTCAGCACGACGACGCCCCGGCCAACGTCGAGACCACCACCACGGAGTCGACCAGCCCGGCCCCGGCAATCATCGCGCCGCCGGTCGTGGTGGCCCCGCCCCCGCCGCCACCGGTCATTCCGCCGCGGGTCACGGTCACCACCTCGTTGCCGACGACCACAGTGCCGACCACCACCAAACGCCCGACCAGTACGGCGCCGGCGTCGAGCGCCGCACCGCAGACACCCGCAACGAACCCGCCCAAGCCGGCGACCACACCGCCGACCGGGCCGAACGCCCTGGACACCCGGCCCGCAGTTGGGATGCCCTGTGGTGCAGAGGGTTCCACTGCAGTGTCCAACTCGGGTGTGCCGGTGAACTGCGTCGGCACCCCGGGCGGGTTCGCCTGGCAACCGCCGGGCGCCTGAGCCGCGGTCAGCTGTCGGGCGAGAGCACTTCGATCAACGCCTCGGCGACGTCGCGGCCGCCGACAGGAAACGTTGTGAGGTTGTCCTGCAACAACTTCTGCGCTCCAGCCCGATTACCGGCCGCGACCAGCCGACCGAGCTCCTCGACCACATCGGCGTGGCCGTCGAGGGTGGACGCCAAGACGTCGACCAGCTCCCAGTCCCGGTACAGCGCCAGCGAGCGTTCGTAGAACGCAAATCCGCTCACCTGCTCGCCACGCATGGTGCCGTCGTAGCGATATGGCCCTTCCATGTACTCGATCGGCAACCCGTGCGCGGGCGCCGCCACCAGCGGCTCGCCGATCAGGTCCAACTCGAGAGCGTCGCTGTGCAGCCGATGCAGATTCGGCATGAACCGGTCCGGCGCGGGGGGACGCACCAGGGGCCGGATCGCATTGGGCCAGCGGACATAGCTCTCGACCGTGACCTCGACGTCCTCCGCGCACTCTGGCGCCTTGGCTGGATCCGGGTAGCTCACGGTCGCACCCGAGAACGGTTGCGGCGCATTACCGTTCAGCCGATCGAACTGGTGCCAGATACTCATGTCGACACCGTTGTCGAGGTTGATCGTCCGCCATTCGTGCGACCGGGAGCGTGGGTCTCCCCCGTCTCCGCCACCGTTGGCGTATTTGGGAAACCACTGCCGGTCAACGTGTCCCGCGCTACCGCTGACCTGTTCGCGCTGCTCGCCCCAGCGCAGTGTTCCGTTCATCGCCATACCGGTTTGGAAATATGAGTAGGTGTCGGCCTGGCCGAAGCAGACGATCCTGCCGTCGTAGGTGTCCGCACCGACGGGGACCGGAGCACGCGTCGGCGTCACATCCAGGTCCAGTTCCATCGACCGGCCGGTCTGGTCCAGGCCGCGCAGGCTGATCCGGTAGGTGTAAGGCTTCAATTCGCCGTCGTCGTCCCGGCAGGAGCACCACGTCACCGGTCCGGCACTGCTCTGGTATCCGATGTCGAGATACCCCGCGGCCATCGTCATCTTGGGCTGGGCACCCGGTTGCATGTTCCGCGGCGGCATGTCGTAATCGGTGTATGTTCCGTATTCGCCTGTGTCGCAGTCGAATAGCGCCATAGTGTAGAAATCGGCGACGATGGTTCCGCCCGGACGGTTCTTGTTGAAGATGGTCAGGTAGGAGAACGTGCGGCCCGTCTCGCCGGTCAGCTCGCCCGCGATGAACCAGGTGTCGGACTCTTGGTCTTCATGCAGACCCTCGGCTGCCGGGAAATCCAGAGCGCGGTCGTTCTCCACCAAACGGAACGGGTACTTGCGCCAGTCAGTGTCCATCTCACACCTCGGGGTTTGGATCGCGTCGCTCTTGCCACCGGATTCACGATAGGTGTCAGGCGTCCCGTCTTTTTTGCTATGTTAGCATCAATAGCGAAGTTGCCATCGCCTTTCCAGAGGTCGTGCCCCATGCCGGAAACCCGTGACCACCGTTGCTACGACCAGCTTTTCGTCGGCGGACAGTGGCGCAAGCCGTCCACCGATCAGCGTCTGACGGTCATCTCCCCGCATACCGAAAAGTCGATCGGCGACGTCCCCGCCGCGACTCCCGCCGACGTCGACGACGCAGTCGCCGCCGCTCGGCACGCGTTCGACCACGGTCCGTGGCCGCGGCTAACCCCGCAGGAACGGATGAGTAAGGTCGAGCAACTCGCCACCATCTACGGTGGCCACCTCGACGAGATGGCCGACCTGATCACCGACGAGATGGGCTCCCCCCGCAGTTTCAGCCGGCTGGGCCAGGCCGCGGCGGCGGTCACGATGATCCATCTGACCCTGGGTGTGGCCCGTGACTTCGCCTGGACCGAACGACGGCACGGCGTGCTCGGCGAGGTGCATCTGCACCGTGCCCCGGTCGGCGTCGTCGCGGCGATCGTGCCCTGGAACGTGCCGCAATTCCTGATCATGCCCAAGCTGATCCCGGCGCTGATCGCCGGCTGCCCGGTGATCGTCAAACCCGCACCCGAAACGCCCTTGGACGCTTTGTGGTTGGCGGAGATGATCGAGCAGCTCGACCTGCCGGAAGGGGTGGTCTCGGTCCTTCCGGGCGGCACCGACGTGGGCGAGGCACTCGTGCGTCATCCGGGAGTCGACAAGGTGTCCTTCACCGGGTCGAGTGCGGTCGGACGCCGGATCGCGACGTTGTGCGGCGAGCAACTCAAGCGGGTCAGCCTCGAACTGGGCGGCAAGTCGGCGGCGATCATTCTCGACGACGCCGACATCGCCAAGACCGTTCAGGAGTTGAAGTCCGCGAGCCTGATGAACAACGGGCAGGCTTGCGTGGCGCAGACCCGCATTCTGGTCAGCGAGCGGCGCCACGACGAAGTCATCGACGCGCTGTCGGCGATGATGACGGATTTGCAGGTCGGCGACCCGGCCGACGAGGCCACCGACGTCGGGCCCCTGGTCGCTCAGCGTCAGCAGGCTCGGGTGCAGGACTACATCCGCTCCGGGGTCAAAGAGGGCGCCCGGATCATCCTCGGCGGCGAGGACGCACCGCATGACCAGGGGTGGTACGTCCGCCCGACGCTGTTCACCGACGTCACCAACGACATGCGGATCGCGCGCGAGGAGATCTTCGGTCCCGTGCTCAGCGTTTTGACCTACCGCGACGAAGCCGAAGCCGTCCGCATCGCCAACGACAGCGACTACGGCCTGGCCGGCTCGGTGTGGACCGCGGACATCGCGCACGGTCTCGAGGTGGCCGCGAGGGTGCGGGCCGGCACCTACGGCATCAACATGTACACGCTCGACATCGGCAGCCCGTTCGGCGGTTTCAAACAGTCCGGCATCGGCCGCGAGTTCGGACCCGAGGGTCTGCACGAGTACGTCGAGTTGCAGTCGGTGATCAGCAAGGGCGCGATGCCGCCGCTGTCCTAGCGCGGCCGCCGCGCGGTGTCGGCACTCGATGTGCCCGCCTCGTAGCGACAAATTCGTCTGACGCCCAGCGTTGTCGCTCAGAGGTGGGCAATCGAAGGTGCCCGCTACCCAGGCAAGTGCAGCGTCAATTCCACCGGTGAGCACAGTTCGCCGCGCTGGTTGACGATGTCGATCTCCAGGTCGATCAGCCCCGCCGAGGGTTTGGCCACCACCCGGCCCCGGCCCACCATCGTGTCGCCGGCGTAGATCGATCCGGCCAGCCTCATCTTTCGGCGCACCACGCGACTCTGCGGCCCGGCCCAGTCGGTGGCGACCCGGTCGGCAAAACCGGCGATGTGCATGGTGTTGACGAAAATGCCTGGGTGGCCCTGCTTTTCGGCGTAGTAGGGGTCGAAGTGGACCGGGGTGTAATCCCAGGTGGAGCCGGAGTTCATCACCACCCGCTGGTAGCTGATCTCGTCGCGAACCTCGGGCAGGTCGGTCGGCACCGTGACGCTTTCCCAGGCGATCATGCGGCGCTCCTCCTCAGAACTTCGTTCTGCATCGTCGCCACCGCGGCGATCATGCGGCGATCATGCGGCGCTCGGACTGAAGCGGAACAACGTGTTCCGATTGGTGGCCACCACCGCACCGTCCTGCCGGGTGAAGGTGTCCAGCGTCTCGATGAAATGCCCGACCCCGAGCTTGGAGTTCTTCTCCGGTGAGACCGACACCACCTGTTCGACGATCGTGAGCCGGTCGCCCTCGAGTACGGGCAGCGGAAAGTCCGCCTCGTTGGCGGCGTTGACGATCGTGGTGCCGGGCAACGGAACCCGCAGCGCGATCGCCGCGACCGGCGGCCGCCCGCCCGGTTCCCACGGCAGCGGGACCAGCCAACCCATCAGCAGGGCCGGGGGTGCCAGCAGCCCTCCCCATATCGTGGTGGCGAAGTCAGCGTCCCAGTACGACGGGTTGCCGTCTTGCACTGTGGCAGCGAACATCTGGATCCGCGCCGCGCTGACCACGGTTCCCGCGACCCTCGGCTCGGACGTCACGCCGACCATACGCAGCGCATCCTCGTAGGTCCCGAATGCGAGCTTGTAGCTGATCGGGGTCGCTGTCACGCCGAGACCGGCACCGAGTCCCACTGAAGTTCGCGAGAAGTGAAGTACCAGCCGCCGCGCTCGTAGATCAGTTGATCGCGATAGCTGCCGGTGGCACGCAGCGTAGATCCGCCGGTGAACAGCAGCGCCACACATCGCTGCGTCGCGTTGACGCCGTCGACGGTGATCTCGTGGTCGACCGTGACCAGCCGGCCGCCACCGCCGTCGAAAGCCTCACGCAGGTCGGTGAATTCGGCGCCGTCACGGACGAAGCTGGCGCCCGAGTGCCGGAACGTCGCGATCCACCCGTTGCGGTCCCCCTCGGAGAAGCACCGGTTGTGCCGCGCGGTCAGGTTCAAGATTGCGTCGCGCCCCACCGAGCCGTCCAGTACGTACTGCTGCTGATAGGTCATGGCCATGTGTTGTTCTCCCTGTTCTAGCGACTGACGATGTATCCGTGGCTTTCGCGGTCCCAGGCCGCGGGTCCGGCCCCTTGGGCGCGAAGGACGTCCTTGCGGATGCGCCCGATCACGTTCTTGGGCAACTCGCTGACGATCTCGACGTAGCGCGGCACCGAGAAGTACGGCATCCGGTCGGCGCAAAAGTCCAGCAGCTCTGAGTGGTCGAGGTCGTGGCCCGGGCGCACGGTGACGAACAGCAGGATGTCGTCCTCGCCCAGTTCACTGGGCACGCCGACGACAGCGGCTTCGAGCACCGCGGGATGCCGCATCACCACGGTCTCCACCTCGACCGACGAGATGTTCTCGCCGCGCCGGCGCAGCGAATCCTTCACCCGGTCAACGTAAGTCAGGTTGTGGTCGCCGTCCAGCACACCGAGATCTCCGGTGCGGAACCACTCCGGGTGTGGATCCACACCCGAACCGGACGGCCGCACGTAGCCCTCACTCATCACGTGCGAATGGCGGGGGCGGCACGCGATCTCACCGACCGTGCCTTCGGGAAGTGGGGCGCCGGCCGCGTCGACGATGGTCACGTCGAAGTGGGGATTCAGCCGACCCGACGTTCCGGGCACTCCGTCTTCGGCAACGCCTTTGACCGCGATCGGAAAGGCTTCGGTCAGGCCGTACATGGTCACGATCCGGCAGTCGTAACGCTTTTCGATGTCGCGATAGATGCCCGCGGCGATCGGCGCGGCGGAGATGAAGCGCAGCGGCAACTGTGCGTCGCGGGTGTCCGGCGGCTGATTCCACAGCATCGACACCATCGCGCCGGCGCCGACAAAGCCGACGGCGTTGCTGGCCCGCACGTCGTCACAGACCGAAGCGGGATGGAAGCTCGACGCCAAAACTGTTGTGCCACCGACCAGCATCGGTGCCAGCACGGCCGGCGCGGCACTGAGATGAAACAGCGGCATCGCGGTCCACAGCGCCTCACCGGCGCTGAACTCCCAGGCCGCCGCGGCGGTCGCGGCCGTGGTGAACAGGTAATGCCACGTGGTCGCAACGGCTTTCGACGGCCCGGTCGTGCCGGAGGTGAAGAACAGCGACCCGATGTCGGCAATGTCACCGACGTGGCCGGTAACCGCTTCGGCGCCGTCGTCCAGCGAATCGTCACCGAACACAAAGCAGGGCAGTTCGCCGGCCACCTCGGCGACCCGCGGCATGCGTTCGGCGTCGGTCAGAACGACCTTCGCCCGCGACAGGCTCAGCGCGTGCAGCAGGAAGTCGCCCTTGTTGGCCGTGTTCACGGCGGCGGCCACTGCGCCGATGCGAGCCGCGCCCAGCCAGAAGTAGACCCACTCCGGGCAGGTGCCGGCGAACAGCGCGACACCGTCGCCCGGACCGATTCCCAAGCCCAGCAAGGCATGGGCGGCCGCGCAGGAGCGCCGTCGCATCTGCTCGAAGGTCACGCCGACGCCGTCGACCGACAGCATCACCCGGTCGGGAAACTGCTCGGCACGCCGATCCAGCACCGCCGCGACGCTGAACCGCTCGACGCCGAAATCAGCCGGGCCGATGGGCATCAGGCCCCTGCAGCCGCCGGGTCCGGGTCACCAGCCGCGGTGTAGCCGAAGTCGTTCGAAGCGGGCTCTTCACCCGGGTAGAACCGGTGCGCCCAGCGCCGCAGCGCCGCGTAGTCGTGCGCCTCTTCGGGTGCGAGGTTCGGCTTCTCCAGATACTTCATGTTTTCCCAGGTGAAGAAGTCCTGCTTGATGACTTCTTGTTGCAGCGCCAGGAATTTCGCGGCCCGGCCACTCGGCACGTCACCGGTGTCGCCGGACTCCCGGACCGAGGCCTGGGTGTAGAAGTAGTCGGTGTAGTCCTCGTCGACCGGCGTCTGACCGGTGACCTCGATGGTGGCCACCAAGTCGCTGGGAAAGCGCACGATGCCCAGGCCCAGCGAATAGTTGTCGTAGACGATCTTGGCGTCGACCGGGCCGTTGGGGGTCAGCCAGGTCTGTGACCGTCCACCGCCGAAGTGCGCGCTGACCGTGGCGTGCAAGTGGTAGCCGTCGACTTCGAACGACGTGGTGTTCGCCGGGTTCGCGGCCTTGTGCACGTACTGCACGTGGTACGGGTCGGCGGCGTTTTCGATGATCATCTGCGCGTGCACCTTGACCCGGTTGAGCATCCGGCTGTGTGGGTGCAGCGGGTAGTACTCGTCGGTCTCCAACTCGGGCAACACCGGCGGCTGCCAGTAAGGCGCCCTGCCGTGCCGTTCGTGCCACACCAGGATGAAGCCGTACCACTCGGCGCTGTGGTAGGTCCGGACGCGGACATTGTTCTTGCAACCGATCTTGCTGTAAGGAATCAGCGCGTTGGTGCCGTCGCCGCGCCACTGCCAGCCGTGCCACGGGCAGACGATGTTCTCGCCCTCGACCGTCCCGCCGACGCCCATGTTGGCGCCGAGGTGCTGGCAGTAGGCGTCCAGCACATTCACTTCGCCGGACTCGGTGCGAAACAGCACCATTTCCTCGCCGAAGTAGTGCACCCGCTTGACGTCCCCGGGCGCCAGCTCTGAGGCGAAGCCGACGATGAACCATCCGGTCGGGAATCGGTACGGCGACAGGCTGATGCCGCTGGGCCCGAATTCGCGCTCGGACGGATCGATGGAGGAGTCCGAAATGGTGTCCGTCACTGGCTCTCCTTCTGCGTCCACTCACGCGCCGGCTGATTGGCACACAGCCGCGCTGGCCGCACTGTGAAGACTTGGTCTATTTTTACTATTTTAAGCATTGAACGTCAACGCACACGCACGACGGCGGTAGGTTCAGAAACCGAACGCGGCGTAAGCGTGTTGGTGAATCGAGGGTGACGATGACCGCTTCGAAAATCGATCTGTCCGATTTCGGATTGTGGCGCAACGGCTTTCCAGACGAGGTGTTCAGCGAGCTGCGCCGCAGCAGACCGCTGTTCCGCCACGGCCTGACACCGGGTGTCGAGAAGACCGTCAAGCGGGATTTCTGGATGACCACCAAGCACCGGCATGCCGTGCGGCTGCACCGCGACCACGAATCGTTCACCGCTGTGGACGGACCGCTTATTCAGCCCGCCGACCTGTTCGCGTCCAACCCGACCATCATCACGCTGGACCCGCCGGAACAGATCAAGCACCGCAAACTCATCTCGAGCGCCTTCACGCCACGGGCGATCGCCAGGCTCGAGGACGGCATCCGGGCCCGTGCGGCGCGCCTGATCGACGATCTGCTCGCCAAAGGCAGCGGTGACTGGATCGACGACGTCGCCGATGCCCTGCCGATGACCGTGATCGGCGACATCATCGGCATCCCCGAACAGGATCGACCCCGCATCTTCGACGGCTTCGACCACATCCTGAAGGTCCAGTCCAAGGCCGCCGAGATGGACACCGAGGTGTTCGCCTCGATCTTCGGCTACGCCATGGAGCTGACCGCCGAAAAGCGGCGCAATCCCGCCGACGACATCTGGAGCACCATCGCATCGGGCGTCATCACCGGCGACGATGGCAAGCAATTCCGCTTGGCCGCAAACGAACTGGAGTTCTTCTTCTTCGTGCTGGCATTCGCCGGCAGTGACACGACCAAGAATGCGTTGGCCATCGGACTAGAAGCGTTCGTCGCGAATCCGGACCAGATCGAACGGTACCGCGACGACGATTCCGTGCGATCAAGCGCCGTCGAAGAGGTGCTGCGCTGGGCATCGCCGGTGGCGTATTGGACCCGCAGCACCAAGGTCGACATCGAGATGGACGGCCAGCACATCCCCCAGGGCGAGCGGGTGGTCGCGATGCTGCGATCGGCGAACCGCGACGAGGAGGTCTTCGATTCGCCGTTCACCTTCGACATCGGCCGCCAACCGAACCAGCACGTCGCCTTCGGCGGCGGCGGAGCGCATCACTGCCTGGGCGCGATGCTGGCTCGCGCCGAGATCCGCGCCGTGCTGGACGAGCTCTTGCTGCGCTGCGACGACCTGACCCTCGGCCCCGCGCAGGTCAGCTATCCGAACCTGACCACCAACATGTCGATCTACGACGAAATGCCGATTACGCTGCGCGCACGCTAGCGATTCAGTCGACCACCCGCAGCGCCGCCTTCGGGCACTGGTCGACCGCGACGGCCACGTCGATCTGCAGATGCTCGGGCACCTCGCCGTCAGCGACATGCACCACGTCGGATGTTCCGATCTCGAAGATGTCCGGCGCCAGGGATTCGCAGAACCCGTTGGCCTCACACAACGATTCGTCGACAACTATTCGCATCGCTTACTCCCTTCGAGCACGGTTACAGTCCCTTGGGCCGGGTGCCGATCACCCCGGCCGCTTCCAGGCGCGTCAGGTCTTCACCGGTGAGCCCGCACGCCTCGCGCAGCACCTCGTCGTTGTGCTCACCAAGTGTCGGCGGTGGGCGCAGCAGCCAATTGTGCCGTCCGGTCAACGGAGCGAACGGCGGTCGCGGGTAGCGACCCGCCCCGGTGCGCGGATGTACGAGTGCCTCCAGGAACCCGCGGTCGTTGAGCTGATCGTTCTCCGTGATCAGCGACGGCGATACCACCGGCGCTGCCGGAATATCCACGGCAGCAAGCGTATTCAGCACGTCGTGCAGTCCCTGGCCGGCAAACCAGGCCTGCAACTCGCGGTCGATCTCGTCGGCGTGCGCATGTCTCCCGTCGACGGTGTCGAATCGGCGGTCGTCGGTCCACGACGGCTGCCCCATCGCGTCCACCAGTGCCTGCCACTGCTCGTCGGTGCGCACAGTGACGGCAATCCAGTCGTCCTCGCCGGTACAGCGGTACAGGTTCTGCACGGCGCAACCGTGGCCGCGGTTGCCGCGGCGACTCAGCGTCACCCCGAACACCTCGGCCTCGATCGGCTGGATCGCGGTGACGTTGAGCACCGTCTCGATCATCGGCAGCTCGACCAGCTGGCCCACTCCGGCGCGGTCGGCGAAGCACAACGCGGCAGTCACGGCGAACGCCGCGTGCACGCCGGCCAACGGGTCGCACGCACCGCGCGGCGGGACGGGCGGACCGTCGGCTGATCCGGTGACCCAGGCCAGACCGGCGATCTGCTCCATCGTCGGTGCGAACCCGACGCGGTCTCGCCACGGACCGTCCAGACCGAACGCCGGCATCCTGGCGACGACCAAACGCGGGTTGATCTCCAACAAGGCGTCGGCTGTCAGACCGAAATGATCCATCACCCGCGGCGAGAAGTTCTCGATCACCACGTCGGCGCCGGCGACCAGGTCACGAAACAGGGACCGCCCGTCGTCAGAGCCCAAATCCAGTGTGACAGAACGCTTGTTGGTGTTCATGGCGTGGAACACCCAGCCATACTCCCACCAGTCGTCGACGTCTTTGCGCATCCCACCGGAATAACGGATGCCGTCGGGCCGCTGGATCGATTCCACCTTCACCACGTCTGCACCGAAGGCCGCGAGCAGGTGGGTGGCGGCCGGCCCGGCCCAGAACGCGGTCAGATCGACGATGCGAACGCCGTCGAGCGGCAGCCGCGGATCGGACGGCTGGTCGCGGTATGCCCGAACCGGCCACGGTGACGTGCCGTCGGCCTCGCCGAGGGCGGGAGCGGCCCGCAGCGGCGCGGGTGCGCACCGCGACATCAGCCATGGGGTGCGGGGCTGGTGAAATCCCGCCGGGTTGGCGACGAACGCACCACGTTCGGTCGCGTACGCGGTGTCCCGGATCGTGGCACCGTTTCCCAGCGCCGCGATCGGCAGCCGGAACAGTTGCCCGAGCTCGACCACCTCGGTGACGGTTCGCTCGGCCAGCCACGGCCGGATCTGCTCCCGGATGAAGTCGCGGAACTGCCATCGGCCGATCTGGAAACTCAGCTGCGGATTCTCGGTCAGCTCAGGGCAATCCACCATCGCCGCGAAGTCCAGCCACTGCTGGCCGGTGACCATCGTGATCCCGACGTAGCCGTCTTTGGCCGGCTCGATGGACGGCACCTCGATGGTCCGCGTCACCGGCGGACTGTTCAGCAGGTGCGAGTGCAGCCACTCGCCGCTTTGCATCAACGTGATTGCTTCCAGCATCGAAAGATCCAGGTGTTCGCCGGCACCACCGTGCTCGACGCGGCGGCGGACGGCCAGCGCGCCGAAAGCGGCGAACACTCCACCCATGTACTCGCCGAGGTCACCGCCGACCGAGATCGGCGGACCGGCCGGATCGCCGCGGAAGCCGGTCAGGCCGGACCACGCCTGCAGAGTGAACTCGGTCGCGGCGCGGTCGGCGTAGGGGCCGGTCCAGCCGAAGTCGGAGATGGTGACGATCACCGTGCGGGGAAACGCAGCCAGCAATTGCGCCGGGTCGACGCCCCACTGCGCCGCCCGCGAGCGGGTCGCGGTCACCACGATGATGTCGGCGCCGGCCAATTCGGCCCGAAGATCCACACCCGACCAGGTCAGGCTGCGCTTACCGGCATTGAGAAAGCCGAACAATGGGGCGTCCGTACCGTCCGGGATGGTTGCGTCGACGGCACTGAAGCGTCGCAGCCAATCCCCTTGCGGGGGCTCGATTTTGCGAACTTCGGCGCCCGCGTCCACCAAGAGCTTTCCGCAATAGCTACCGGCGATACGATCGCTGAGCTCGACGACGCGGACGTCCTGCAGCGGCGTCGGTCGGCTGCCATACTCGTCGCTCAACCTGTGTCCGTCTGCGTCGTCGGGTTGTCGGTCATGTCATCGTCGTGAGTTTGCCCGGTCCGGCCGGTTTGCTGGATAGCCGCGTAGTTGACCAGCGCGGCTATTATGCCATTACTGTTAAGATTGCAGTATATGGAGTTCGCGGGCGCAGCGGCCGCAACTCCTGTCGGCCGTGCTGCTGCTGGAATCAGATGACTGCGCTGGGAATTGGGCCCGAGGCCCGACGTCGACTGTCGGCGCCGCGGATCGCGGAGATCGTCGCCGACGAGTTGCGCCGTCAGATCATCGACGGCGAGCTGGCCGACGGTGATTTGCTGCCCCGCCAGGAAGTGCTCGTCGAGCAGTTCAATGTCAGCCTCGTCTCGCTGCGAGAGGCGTTGCGCATTCTCGAAACCGAAGGGCTGGTCTCGGTTCGGCGAGGTAATCGCGGCGGGGCGATCGTGCATGCTCCGGCGAAGACCAGCGCCGCCTACATGCTGGGTCTGCTGCTGCAGAGTGAATCGGTCGTCGTTGCCGACCTCGGGACCGCGCTGCTGGAACTCGAACCCGCGTGCGCGGCGCTCGCGGCCCAGCGGGCCGACCGCGCCGACACCATCGTGCGCGAGCTCAAGGAGATCAACGACGCGATGGAGATCCACCTCGAGGACGGACCCGAATTCACCGAGATCGGGCGCAGATTCCACGATGCGATCGTGCACGGTTGCGGAAACAAGACCATCATCGCCGTCGTCGGCACGCTGGAGACGTTGTGGACCAGCCACGAGCAGCAGTGGGCCGACGAGAGCGCGGCCAAAGGCACCTACCCGTCGCTGACCAAGCGTCGCGCCGTGCTCAACACGCACATCAAGATGGCCGAGACGATCGCGGCCGGCGACGTCGAGCGCGCCCGCCGGGTTGCGGCCCGGCATCTGTCCGACACCCAGAGTCATGTGCTGGCCGCCGGTCCTGATCAACGGATCTACGCCTTGTCGCCGCAGGCGTTGTCGCGCCCGCGAGACAGCCGTCATCTCTAGCTCGTGAACGCACGAACCGCACTGGTCACCGGCGGAAGCGGTGGCATCGGCAAGGCATGCGCCGCCAAGTTGCGCGAATCCGGTTACGACGTGGTGCTTTCGGCGCGTCGCGAGGACCCGTTGCGCGCGGCTGCCGACGAGATCGGGGCGCGCTATCTGGTGGCCGACGCCTCCGACGCCGAACGTTTCGCCGAGGCGATCAGTCCGCTCGAGACCATCGATCTGGTCGTACATGCCGCGGGAACCCTGGGCGGAACTTACGCCCGCAAGCAGACATTCGCGCAGTGGCAGGCCATCATCGCGGCCAACCTGGACTCCTGCTTCGTGTTGACGTCGGCGGCGCTGCCGAAGATGCGGGCCGGATCCCGCTTCGTCTTCATCTCGTCCTCCGCGGCACACGAGCCGATGATGGCGCGCACCGCCTACTCGGCATCCAAGGCCGGCATGAACGCCTTCGCCCGCGCCCTGGCCCTCGAAGTCGACCGAGACGGGATCGCCGTCCACATCGTCACGCCGGGCCCGGTGGAGACCGAAATGCTGCAGGATGTTCCGTTCGAGATGCAGGCCATCCAGGTGTCGGACGTAGCCGACGCCGTGGCATGGCTCGACACCGTGGACCCGTCGGTGGACCTGCCCGAGATCCGGCTCAACGCGGTGCGGCGTGGGCCCTACGCCCGGGTCCCGGTTGTTCCCGACGAGGTTCATCGGCGAGCGGCGCAGCGCGACTGAACCGGCCTCACTGCGGAAAGGCTTTGATCACCGTCTCGCCGAACTCGCGCAGTGACTCCGGTGCGGCGAAATCGGCGAACCAGACGTAGAAGCGCTCGACACCTTGACCGGACAAATGGGTGAAGTGTCCGGACAATTCATCGGAATCACCACAAATCAGCCCGGACCCGAGATTGCCGAACCGCTTGGCACTCACCTCGCGCACCTTGACCGGATCGCTGTCTTTGCGTACGAAGCCGACCATCTGCTGAATCGATACCCGCGCCGATCCGGCCGTCGGGGCCAACTCCGGAAGCCGGTCGAGGTGGGTAACCGGAATGTTCCACCAATCCGCATGCCTGCGAACGAGTTCCAGCATCCGCCGTCCCGTTCCGCCGAGGACCAGCGGTATGTGGTGTGACGGTAACGGGGACTGGCCACCGGCGGGCCCGTCGGCCCGCCCCCAGTATTGGTCCAGCAGGGCCAGGTGCCGCTCGAGCTGCTCGACCCGGGCAACCGGGTCTTGTTGCCCGACATCGAATCTGGCGAACTCGGCGGGCCACGAACCCGACCCCAGGCCCAGTTCGAATCTGCCGCCAGAGGCTTCCGACAACGTGACCGCCTGCTTGGCCAGCACCGCGGGGTGGCGGAACGCATCGCACAGCACCAGGTGGCCGATCCGTAGCGTCTCCGTCTTCGCAGCCACCCAAGTGGCGACGTTCATTGCCTCCCAGATGCTTTCGTCAGGCAATCCCGGGGCCTCGAGATGGTCGATGAACGCGATTCCGGTGAATCCGCTCGCCTCCGCGTGGCGTGCCCGCTCCTCGATGTCGGCCACCGACACCCGTACTTGCGGCAAGAACAGAAACCACTCGGCCATCACTCACCACCATTCGAGTTGCACAACACCATTGACGCTTGTCGCGCTAGATTACTATCTTTACTATGTTAGAGGCCTTATGGATATTGGACTGAATTCCGGACAATTGACGCTTCGCGACAGCGTGCGTGACGTCCTGCGTACGGAATGCCCGCCGGCCAGTGCCCGACAGGCCATGACGGATCCGGAGCACTGGCACGCGCTGTGGAAGACCGTCGTCGGCCTCGGCTGGACCGAACTCGCCGTCCCCGACGGCGACAGTTCCTTTGACCGGATGGATCTCACGGTCGTTCTCGAAGAGTGCGGTGCCGCTCTGGCGCCGGTGCCGTTACTACCCAGTGTCGGCCTGGCCGCGGGGCTGCTGCGGACGGCTGGGCCCGACGTCGCCGATGTGCTGACCGACATCGCCGGCGGGGCGGTGGCGGCACTCGCGGTTCATCCGCCCGACTACCGGTTGCCCGGCGTCCCGATGACCTGCCACGGCGGTCGAGTGCAGGGACGCGCCATCGCGGTGCCCGGTCTCCCCCGCGCCGAACTGGTCGTCACACTCGCCTCCTCCGCCGACGGGCCCGTCGCCGCGGTCGTCCGGGTCGGTGACGGCGTCACCATCCACGACACCGAATGCACCGATCCCGCTCAGCCCGTCGCCGACGTCGAGGTCGACGCCGAGCCGATCGCGGTGGCACCCGTCCAACTCGAGTCCGCCCTGGCGACACCGCTGCTCGCCGCCGCCGCCGACCTGGTCGGCGTTGCCGCCGCCGCGCTGGTGCGCTCGGTCGAGCACGCGAAAACACGCCAGCAGTTCGGCAAGCCGATCGGCGCGTTCCAAGGCATCAAGCACGCCCTGGCCGACAACTACGTCGCGCTGGAGCGCGCCCGCGGTCTCACCTATGCCGCCGCCGCGCGGCTCGACGATCCGGCCACACCGCTCGACGCGGGCTGGGACGCGGCGGCGCTGGCCAAGGCCGCGGCCGGTGAGGCCGCCGTCGGCTGCGCGCGCACCGGTGTGCAGGTTCACGGCGCCTTGGCCCAGACCTGGGAGCACGACATGCACCTCTACTTACGCCGCGCCTGGCAGGGCGCGTCGACGATGGGAGACAGCCGCGCGCTGTACCACGCCGTCGGCCGTCGCTTCGCGGGAAACACGTTGGCGGGGAGCACAAAATGACGAGCTCCGATCTGACCGCCGAATACGCGAGCTGGCTCGCCGAGTTTCTGCCCGGCGACTACTACCAGCGCTATGACGAATACCGTTGGGACATCGAGCTTCGACGCGACCATCAGCGCGCAGCGTTCGAAGCCGGCTGGTTGCAGCCGACGTGGACCCCCGAGCACGGTGGACGGTCCCTGGGCCTGGCCGAGGCGATGGAGATCCGGATCGAGGCCGCGATGCGGTCGGCCCCCAAGCTGCCCAACGTCGCCGGGCCGGGTGTCGCCGCGCCCGGGATCCGGCAATTCGGTACGCCCGAGCAGATCGACCGTCTTCTCGTTCCGCTGCTCCGTGGCGACGAGTGGTGGGCGCTGGGTATGTCGGAGCCCGAGGCCGGGTCCGACTTCGCGGGTCTTCGCACCCGCGCTGTCCGGAACGGACCAGATGACCCCGTGTTCCGGATCAAGGGTCGGAAGATCTGGACGACCCAGGCGCACCTGTCCCGCTGGTGCACCCTGTACGCCCGTACCGATCCCGACGCCCCGAAGCACCGCGGAATCTCTTGCTTCATCCTCGATCTCGAGTCTCCCGGGCTGACCATCGAGCCCATCCGGATGTCGTCGATCTCCGATGAGACGTTCTGCGAGGTGATCCTCGACGACGTCGAGGTGCCCGCCGACAGTCTGCTCGGTGACATCAACGGCGGATGGCAGGTGGCGATGTCGTCGCTCAACCATGAGCGGCAGATGATCTGGATCATGAACTGGGTCGAGATCCAGCGCGGGCTCAACGAAGTCCGGGACTCTCAGGCCACCCACGACGATTACGCCTCCGGCGAGGTGTACTCCGAACTCGGCTCACTGCTCGCCGACGCCGAGGCGTTGCGGGCGACCGGTTACCGCGCGCTCAACAACGAGCTGGCCGGGTTGCCGAGCCCCGAGTCCGATATCCTCAAACTGCTCGGTTCCACTACCCTGCAACGGGTTTGGGAGCTTGCCGCTGCGGGCGCCGGCCCCCGTTCGATTGACGACACCGACCTGCTCTTCGAACGCCAGGACGCCCTCGCGGCGACGATTTACGGCGGAACGTCGGAGGTCCAGCGCAACATCATCGCCGAGCGACTGCTCGGATTGCCGAAGGGATGACGATGGATTACGACCTCGGCGCCGATGCCGTCGAACTCAGAGCGCGCCTGCGGGAACTGATCTCGTCGAACATCCCCGAAGGCTTCCTGGGCTCCTGCACCAACGATCCCAAGGACCTCGCGACCACTGAGTCGTTCTGCAAGATGCTCGCCTCCGACGGACTGCTGGCGCTGGCCTGGCCGAAAGAGCATGGTGGCGGCGGAGGTTCGGTGTGGCAGCAGACCGTGCTGCGGGAGGAGATGTGGGCGCACCACGAGCCCCGCGGCGCGCAGTACATGGGCATCAACTGGGTCGGGCCGGCGCTGATGCGGTACGGAACCGAAGAGCAGAAGGCCCGGCACCTGTCCGCCATCGCCGCCGGGGAGGTGATCTGGTGCCAGGGGTTCTCCGAGCCCGAGGCCGGAACAGACCTGGCGTCGCTGCGGACCCGGGCGGTTCCGGACGGCAACGGCTGGCGCGTCACCGGACAGAAGGTCTGGACGTCCTACGCGCTGATGGCGTCCTGGTGCGTGCTGGCGGCGTGCACTGATCCAGATGCCCCAAAAGCCAAGCGAATCACCCTCTTTCTGGTTCCGATGGATCGTGCCGGGATCACCGTGCGGCCGATCCGGTCGATGCTGGGGCCACACCACCTCAACGAGGTGTTCCTCGACGGAGTCGAGGTCTTCCCCGACGAGGTGCTCGGTGAATTGGGCGACGGTTGGCGGGTGATGCGCGAAGCGCTGGCATTCGAGCGGGTCGGCATCGCTCGGTATGCGCGGTGCGAGTCGCTGCTGGACCGGATGCAAACCGAACTGGGCGACGACTGGGACACGCTGCCCGAGTCGATTCGCACGCGCTGGGTGCGAGCGCTGATCGACTTGCGGATCGCGCGGTTGCTCGCCTACCGCGCGGTGTCGCTGCAAGACGACCCGTCGGCCGGTGCTGCGGCCAGCGCCGCCCGCATCGCCACCACCACCTGCGACCAACTGGTGGCGGAGCTGTTGTTCGACGTGCTCGGCCCATCCGCCTTGGACAGCGGCATGTCGGCCCCCCTGCACGGCGCCGTCGAGGATCACTGGCGCTACGCCCAGGCGGCCACGGTCGCGTCCGGGACCATCGAAGTGCAGCGGATGCTGGTGGCGCGTGAAACGTTGGGAGATCACTGATGGAAACCACTCTGCCGCAAGACATTGCCGAGTTCGCCGCGGTCGCCACCAAGCGGTTGACCCGCTTCGGTGGCGTGCCGACCGCGCTGCTGGCCGAAACCGACGACCAATTGCGGGACGATGCCCGGGTCGCGCTGTCCGACCTCGGCGCCTTCGACCTCGATGTCCGAGGCTCGGCGGACGACCTGCTGGCGGCCGCGGTGCTCTGCCAGGCGGCCGGCGCAGCGGCACTGCCCTATCCGCTCGTCGAAGAACTGTTGGCCGTCGACGGCGCCCGGTTGGCGCTGGTCAATCCCGAGGCGCCGCGGATCGACCACGGCGACCTGGCCGGCGACTGGATTGCCACGGACCTCGACGGCACGCGTTACCCGGTCCAACCGTCGTCGCGCACCGCCGCCAAGCTCGGGCCGTTCCTGGTGCCGGCCACGTTGGGTCAGCCCGACGGGTCGCTGTCCGGCGCCGACGTCGCCCGGCACCTGACGCTGGGGTCATGGCGGATCGTGGGCGCGGTGCAGCAGGCCCTGGAGATCACCCGGCAACACGTCAAGGCCCGCATGCAGTTCGGCAAACCGCTCGCCGACTTCCAAGCCGTCCGGTTCACCATCGCCGACGCCGGGGTGGCCGCCCGCGGATTGCACGAACTGGCCAAATATACGATCAGTCGCATGGAATCGGCTCCGGCACCGGTGTATTCGGCCGATGCCCTGATCCTCAGGCTCAAGGCCACCGAGACCGCGCGACAGGTCTTCCGGACCGCGCACCAGCTGCTCGGGGCACTCGGGTTCTGCGACGAGTCCGACGTCAGCGTGCTCGACCGGCACACCCAGCCACTGGTCCGGCTGCCGGTCGGCACCGAAGTGCTTGCGCTGCGACTGCTGCCGGAGGTGCGCAGCGGCGGGTTCGAGACCTTGTTCTCCGGCCCGGTATCGGCATGACCACACAGACATCCACCTCAGGCTCCGCCGCTGGTCCGGGCGACGCGGGAATACCGTTCGGCGCCAAGCTGCGACAGCTCGCCGAACAACGCGGCAGCGACCTGGCTCTGACCGTGCTCGCGCGCGACCGGAGCGCGCGGTCGATGACCTTCGCCGAGATCGACGGGCTGGCCAACCAATGGGGTCGGGCGTTGGCGGCCGCCGGCGCTCAGTTCGGTTCGCTTGTCGCACTGGGTATTCCAAATTCGGTCGAGTTCGTCCTCGCGGCGCTGGGCTGCTGGAAGGTCGGCGCCGTCCCGGTCCCGATGCGCTGGGACCTGCCCGACTGGGAGCGCTCTCGGGTGCTGGAAGTGATCGCGCCCGCGGTCACCGTTGACGATGAGACTCGGCCCGCCCTCGTTGCGAGCGCCGCCGATCAGTCCGCCGACGCGCTGCCGGACGTGGTGTCTCCCAAGGCCAATGGGATCTGCAGCAGCGGGTCCACCGGGCTGCCGAAGGTGATCCTGACGCTGGCGGACGGGGCCTGGACACCGGAATCGTCGTTCCCGTTCCTGGCCGCGTGGGCTCCGACCCCCACGCCACAGACCATCCTGGTGCCCGGCCCGATGTACCACACCAACGGCTTCTCGCCGCTGACCTACCTGTTGGGCGGCGACGAGTTGGTGGTGCTCGAGAAATTCGACGCCGCACTGGTAGTCGAGGCCATCGAGCGTTACCGCATCACCAACTTCACCGCGACGCCGACCATGCTGTCCCGCATCGCATCGCTGCCCGACATCCGTGAACGGGATCTGTCCAGCATCGCCTGGATCTTGCAGGGCGCCGCGGTCATGCCGCACGCGTTGTTGCGCACCTGGTTCGACCTGCTCAGTCCCGAACAGGTGGTGATGGCCTACGGGATGACAGAAAACCTGGGGCTCACCGCGTTACGCGGCGACGAGTGGCTGGCGCATCCCGGCAGCGTCGGCCGCGGCTTCCGCGACACCGAGGTGCGCATCCTCGACCAGCAGGGCCGGCCGGTGCGGCCCGGCGAACTCGGCGAGGTGTATTTGCGCTCGCCGATGAGCGCGGGCTACCTCTATCTGGGTGGCGCTCCGCTGCTGGCGTCGACGCCCGACGGTTTCCGGACCGCCGGCGACATCGGCCATCTCGACGACGACGGCTACCTCTACATCGCCGACCGCCGCAGCGACATGATCATCACCGGCGGGGCCAATGTGTTTCCCGCTGAAGTGGAATGCGCGCTCGTCGAACACGACGACATCGTCGACGTCGTCGTCATCGGTCTCGCCGACAGTGAATGGGGCCGCCGGGTGCACGCGGTGATTCAGTTGGCCGACGGGGCGAAACCGCTGACCGAGCAGGACGTGGTCGGATTCGCCAAGACCCGGTTGGCAGCGTACAAAGTTCCCAAGACCGTCGAGTTCGTCGACCAGATTCCCCGCACCGCCGCGACCAAGGTCAACCGGTCGGCGATGGTCGAAGCCCGCGGTGGCTGAACCCATCTCAACCCGGGTCGCCGAATAGCGGCGCTTCAGCGATTCCGGCAAGAACTCCTTCGCCGCCGGAGGCTGTGGCCGACAATAGCGTGGTGAGCGGAATGCCTCGAGCCCTTGCCGTCGTCGGCGCCGTGTTCGCCGGCGTGATCGCCACAGCCGGCAGCGCGACGGCCGACGGCGGTGTCGAGATCAAGAGCCGGCTCGGCGATGCCTGCCTCGACGCGCCGAGCGATGCGTGGCCTACCCACGTGGTCGTCAACCCGTGTAACGGAGCGAACTTCCAGCGCTGGAACCTCACCGGTGACCAGCGACTCGAGAGCGCGGCCTTCCCCGGCAAATGCCTTAACAAGCCGCAGGACATCGAGGCAGTGCGGTTGGTCGCCTGCTGGAACAGCCAGCACTGGAGCCTCCAACCCGACGGCCACATCACCGCTGCCCTCGGTGGCTGCCTGACTGTCCTCGGCGGCCCGGATCCGGGCACCGGAGTCGGCAGCCGGACGTGCGGCGGCGGTCCCGAGCAGGGTTGGGACAGCGTTCCCTGACGGCCCGCGAGCGGTAACCTCATTCTCACAGCGCAACAGGTGTGCGAACGAGGAGGCGTCATGGCCGCAGAGAACGAAGCCGACGAAGCCGAACCGTCGACCAGGGACGCCCGCTTCATCAAGACCGCCGTCGAGATCCTGCGGGAGACCGGGCGGACGGATTTCACCGTGCAAGAAGTCGTGGCCCGGTCGAAGACGTCGTTGCGCGCGTTCTATCAGCATTTCAGCAGCAAGGACGAGCTGTTGATCGCCCTGCTGGAGCGGACGATGGCGCAGGCATCCCAGGCGTGGCGCACAGAGACGAACGGCCTGGCCAGCACCGCGGCGATCAAGCTGATCATCGACCGGATCAGCGAGGAACCCGAGTCGACGACTCAGGACAGCCTGAACCGCGCGATGAATCTCTACAACCAGCACCTGTCCGAGACCCGCCCGCAGGACTACGCCCGGGTGCTGTCACCACTGCACGATCTGCTCCGCGACGTCATCCAGCGTGGCATCAGCGAAGGCGTCTTCCGGCCCAACCTCGACGTCGGCCCCGCCGCCGCGATCGTCATGCAGACCATCCTCGGCGCCCTCCGATTGCACTGGCTCGGCGCCGAATTGAACGGCGCTCCGATCGACGCGGCCCATCTGTACGACTTCTGCATCCGCGCCCTCGGCGCCGACGAGAGCGTGCAGCCCGAGTCACCGACGCTGGCCGAGTTGTTCGAGCAGATTGGTATGCGCCCCGGTTCGCGCAACGGTGAATTCGCGATGACGATCCCGGTGAGCCCCCAGGTGGTCAACACCTCCGGTGCGTTGCAGGGCGGCTTGATCGCCACCCTGATCGACGTCGCCGGGGGCCAGTTCGGCCTGGACTTTCTCCAGGACGGCACCACGATGACGACCGCCGACATGAACATCCGCTACCTGCGGCCGATCCGGGGCGGGACCGCCTATGCGGTGCCGCGGATGCTGCGCGGTGGCCGACGCGCCCTGGTCATGCAGATCGACGTGCTGTCCGACGGTGACGGTGACGACGCGCTGCTGGCCTCGGCGACCGTCAACTTCGCCGTGATCAACGGCGAAACACCGAAGTTGCCGCCGGATTGGCCGAAGTCCTGATTGCGGCTTCAGCCCATGGCAGATGAGTGGTAACGTCATTACCACTAAGTGAGAACGCCAGCACTTTGAGAACCTCAGCCCTCTTCAGGAGATTGTTATGCCGTCTCGCCAGCTGTCCTTCCCGGTCTTCGACGCCGACAACCACATGTACGAGCCGCAGGAAGCACTGACCAAGTACCTACCGGACAACCGCAAAAGGGCCATCGACTACGTGGAGGTTCGCGGCCGCACCAAGATCGTGGTGCGCGGGCACATCAGCGAATACATCCCGAACCCGACCTTTTCGGTCGTCGCCAAGCCGGGTGCCCAGGAGGACTACTTCCGCAACGGCGCGCAGGGCAAGACCTACCGCGAGATCCTCGGCGAGCCGATGAAGTCGATCCCGGCGTTTCGTGAACCGGGCGCACGGCTGGAGATGATGGACGAACTCGGCATCGACTACGCGCTGATGTTCCCGACTCTGGCCAGCCTGGTCGAAGAGCGGATGAAGGACGACCCGGAGATGACCCACGACGTCATCCACGCGCTCAACGAGTGGATGTACGAGCAGTGGTCGTTCAACCACAAGGACCGCATCTTCGCCACGCCGGTGATCACCCTGCCGATCGTCGAGCGCGCCCTCGAAGAACTCGAGTGGTGTCTGGAGCGCGGCGCCCGCACGGTGCTGGTCCGGCCCGCTCCGGTGCCCGGCTTCAGGGGCAGCCGCTCGTTCGGGCTCGAGGAGTTCGACCCGTTCTGGCAGGCCTGCGTCAAGGCCGGCATTCCGGTGTCGATGCACGCATCGGACAGTGGCTACTCCGAATTCGCGAACGTCTGGGAGCCCGGTGACGAGTTCCTGCCGTTCAAGCCGACCCCGTTCCGTAGCTTCGCGATGGGCCACCGACCGATCCTGGACGCGATGGGCGCACTGGTGTGCCACGGCGCGCTGTCGCGTAATCCGGATCTGCGGATCCTGTCGATCGAGAACGGCGCCGACTGGGTGCCCGATCTGTTCAAAGGCCTTGCCGGCGTGTACAAGAAGATGCCGCAGGCATTCGCCGAGGACCCGGTGGAGGCGTTCAAGCGCTGCGTCTACATCACCCCGTTCTGGGAGGACCGGTTCACCGAGATCGTCAACATGGTCGGCACCGACCGGGTGCTGTTCGGATCCGACTGGCCGCACCCCGAAGGACTCAAGGACCCGATCAGCTTCGTCGACGAGCTCACCGACTTCGACGAAGACGACGTCGCCAAAATCATGGGTGGCAACCTGATGAAACTGATGAAGGTCGCCAAGCCGGTCTCGGCCTGATTCGCCGATCGCCGGGACCGGTTACCGAGACAGATCCAGCCACTATGGAGCGACGCACCTTGGAAGCGGTGATCTACGAACGTGAACCGCCGATCGCGCGGATCATCCTGAACCGGGCTGACAAGGCCAACACCAAGGACGCGACGCTGGTCCAGGAGGTCGACGCCTGCCTGCACGAAGCCGACCGCGACCGCGAGATCAAAGTCGTCATCCTCAAGGCCAACGGCAACGGCTTCTGCGGCGGGCACGTGGCCCGCTGGGGTCCTGACGAGAACCCCTACCCCGATTTCGGTGACTCGTTCGAGGATCTTTACAAGGGCACCGCCGATCTGTTTCTCTGGCCGACGTTGTACCTGTGGGAATTCCCGAAGCCGACGATCTCCCAGATCCACGGCTACTGCATGGGCGGCGGCATCTATCTCGGCCTGCTGACCGACTTCTGCGTGGCGTCCGAGGACGCGTACTTCCAGATGCCGCTCGCTCAGAGTCTCGGAGAACCGGGCGGGCACACCATGATCGAGCCGTGGCTGCTGATGAACTGGCACCGCACCATGGACTGGCTGCTGCTGGCACCGACCCTCTCGGCGGCCGAGGCGCTGGAGTGGGGCCTGCTCAACAAAGTGGTGCCGCGCGACCAGCTGGAAGACACCGTCGAGGAGATGGCGCGCAAGATCGCGCAGGTGCCGCTGACCACGTCGATGGCGGTCAAGAACAGCGTGAAACGCGCCTACGAGTTGATGGGCATGCGGGTACATCTACAGGTCAGCCACATCCTGACCAACATGGTCGGCGCGGCCTCCGACGTCCAGGAGCGCCGCCGGCAGCTGATGCAATCCGGTTTGAAGCCAAGGGATTTCATCGACCGCGACGACGGCGAGCCAGGCCGAGCGCCCACATAGATTTGGCCGAGCGTGAAGCTACCCTCACGCTGGGCGCCGAACGTGAAACTGGTTTCACGCTCGGCGACGAGCTAGCGGCTGCGTTCGCCGGGCAGCGCACGCCCGGCCGCGTGGCGGGCGGCGACGTAGCCGAACACCATCGAGCTGGCGATGCTCGCGCCGGCGCCCGGATAGGTCCGGCCCATCACCGTCGCGGTGTTGTTTCCGGTCGCGTAGAGGCCCCCGATCACCTGGTCCTTCTCGTCGAGCACCTGGGCGTACTCGTTGGTGATCACGCCGCCGCACGTACCGACGTCGGCCGGTAGCACCCTGGTCGCGTAGAACGGCGCCCGGTCCAGCGGGCCGACGGCGGCGTTGGGCCGATACCCGGGATCACCGACGCAGTCGTTGTAGGCCGACTGGCCACGGCCGAAGTCGGGGTCGAGCCCTTTGGCCGCAAACTTGTTGAAGCGCTGCACTGTTCGTGCCAACTCGTCGGCGGGCAGTTCGGTCAGGCGGGCCAATTCCTCGACCGTGTCGGCACGCTTGACCGCGCCGGACTCGATGAGTTCGGCCGGCAGCTGGGTGTTGCGCTTGAGCGGGTTGACGCTGGTGACGTAGCGACGCACGTAGCCGTCGTCGAAGACCATCCAGCAGGGCACCGCCTTGTTGGCGTACATCGCCTTGCCGACCTCGACGTAGGAATTGGACTCGTTGCAGAACCGCCGGCCGGTGGAGTCGACGTAGATGGCGCCCGGCCGCTGACGCCCCGAGCCGAGCGACGCCGCGACGACCCGGTCGGGCAGGAAAACCGAAGGCAGCCACCAGGCTTCGTCGAGCAGATCGACTTTGGCGCCGAGTTCCATGGCGTTCTGCAGGACCTCACCGGTGTCACCGGCGTTGGCGATCGACCACTTGGCGTCGTTGGGCTGGTCGCCGCTGTACTTCTGGCGCATCTCGGCGTTGTGCCCGAATCCGCCTGCGGCCAGCAGGACTCCCTTGCGGGCTTCGACATTGACCGGTTTGCCGTCGTGGACGATGCGCGCACCCACCACCCGACCGTCCTCGACGATGAGGTCGTCGAAAGCGGCATTGATCCACAGCGGCGGCCGGCCATCGGTGACGTCCATCAAAGCCTTGAGCATCTGACCGATCAGCGATGCACCGTTGGTCAGGATCTGCCGTCGACGTGCCCGGCCCGCGGCCGTGCGCAGGAAAACCTTGGTGGCCACCGCGAAAGCCTTTGGCGCGCGGTTGAAATACTGCACCGACCGAAGCTCGTTGGTCAGCACGGTGAAGCCGTAGTTCTTGGCGAGCGACGGCTGCACCTTGTCGTGCCAGGCGCCCAGTTCGGCCGCGTCGAACGGGATGCCCTCGACAGCGCGGCCGGCGGCGTTGCCGCCCTTGTGATTCGGGTAGTAGTCACTCCACCCGGCACACCGGATCAGCTTGACGCCGCGGCGAATCAGGAAATTGATCATCTCGTAGCCCGCGGTCAGGAACATCTCGCGTCGTTCGGGTGACGACGCCGCGCCGATCTCCCCCACCACGTCGGCAAGGTAGGCGAGGCCGTCCTCGTGCGAATCGGCGATGCCGTCGGCCCGCATCAGTGGATTGTTGGGTAGCCACACGATTCCGCCGGACAGCCCCGTCGAACCACCAACCAGGGCTTGCTTTTCCACGATCAGCGGCTCGAGGCCACTGTCCAGTGCGGCCAGGCCGGCGACCATGCCGCCGCCGCCGCTACCGGCGATCACCAGGTCGACCGACCGGTCCCAGTGCGTGGTCATTGCGCCTCCGAGGTGAAGCCCAGATCGGCGATCGGGACATCGATGGTGGTGTTCGTCTTCTGGATCGCCGGCACCAGCTTGTCGTAGGGCAGACCGGCCAGGAAGCCGTCGACGACGCGCTCGAAGTTCGAGATCAGCCCCTCGATCTGACCCGAAAGCCGCATGTAGTCAAACCCTTTGGAATGCAATCCCTTCTGCTGCCTGGGCAGGTTGGAGAAGTCTTGAGCAGGGATCGGTGGCCAGCGCGGGTCGTCGGGCGCCAGCGGCTCCGGCGGCGTCGGCCTGCCGGTGGACTGGTCATCGGGCATCCGGGTCAACGACCAGATCTCGAACAGGGTCTCTTCCGGGCCGAGCGGCCTGATCCGGTAGGACGAGGCGCTGCTGTAGGTGGGCAGGATGAAGTGGTGCGGGAACGCGAATCCGATCGCGTCGGTGATCCCCCGGCGGATCAGGTCGTTCAGGTCGGGCATTGCGCTGCCCCGGGCCCGATGCCAGTCGACCACCGCGTCGTTGAGTGCGCTGCGCCAGCCGGCCAGCGCCTGGGCCGGGTCCGAGGGAAGCTGAAGAGTTTGCATGCCCTCGGCGATCCGGATGTCGTTCTCGTGGGTCATGCCGCCCATGCCGTCGCCCAGTGTGCGCATGAAATACAGGCTGCTGGCCACCACGGGATGCACGGCCTCCGAGGAACTTCCGGTCGACGCCGACGGCAACAGCTGCGGATGCGTCTGCGGAACGTGGTAGCCCTCCATGAACGCGGCGGTCGCCAGTTTCCAGTTCACCGGCAGCCGGCAGGACTGCCACCACTCGACGCGCAGAGATTCGACCTTCCAGGCGTCGTAGATCGAGGCGAACGGCTCCATCCATTCCCGCAGCGGCGGGGCGTCGTCGTCGAGGTTGATCCAGACGCAGCCGCCCCACAGCTCGCTTTTGACCCGGACCAGTTCCAGCTCGTCGGGCGCCATGTTGTCCTCGGCGAAGGCTTCGGGCCGCAGCACGAACGTGTTGCGGCCGTCGATCCCCCAGCACCAGCCGTGGAACGGACAGACGAACGTGCGCTTAGCCCCGGGAAGAGAGCCGTTGCCCTCCACCAGCTTCACCCCGCGGTGACGGCAGGCGTTGTGGTAGGCGCGGACCGTGTCGGCGTCGACCCGCACCACGATGATCGACTGGTCCAGGATCTCGTACTCGACGAAGTCCCCGACTTTCGGAATCTCCTCGAGCCGGCACGCCATCTGCCAGACCCGCGGCCAGAACAGCTCCGCCTCGGCCGCGTAAAAGTCGGAATCGTAGTAGCGCTGCTTGGGAATCCGGCTCGGGTCCGCCACGGCCAGGGGCACCGGTAGCGGTGTCCAGCTCACATCAGCTCGCGCGCTCATCTGGTTGTCCTTGTCAGCTTCATACGATCCTGGACGCCCGCCCCTGCCAATACCGCTCCCGGATACGACGTTTGTAGAGCTTGCCGTTCGGATCGCGGGGCAGGACGTCGAATTCGATTGTGCGCGGGCACTTGTAGCCCGCGAGGTGGGTTCGGCAATATTCGATGAGCTCGGCTGCCAGCTCGGGACCCGTGGCGACGCCGTCGGCCGGCTCGACGACCGCCTTCACCTCTTCGCCGAACTCGTCATTGGGCACGCCGAACACCGCGGCGTCGACCAGTTTGGGATGCATGGTCAGCAGGTTCTCCGCCTCCTGCGGATAGATGTTCACCCCACCGGAGACGATCATGAATGTCGAACGGTCGGTCAGATACAGGTAGCCGTCGTCGTCGACGTAGCCCATGTCCCCCAGCGAACGCCAGCCACGATCGTTGGACACCGAGGCGGTCTTGGCCGGGTCCTTGAAATACTCGAACTTCGGCCCGCCTTCGAAGAAGAGCTCACCGGTCTGCCCGACCGCGACCTCCTGTCCGTCGTCACCGACCACATGCACCGGTGACATCGGGATGCCGACCGAGCCCGGATGAGCCAGCCACTCCTGCGGCCCGATCGTGGTACCGGCGAATCCTTCTGTCCCGCCGTAATATTCGTGGATGATCGGGCCGAACCAGTCCATCATCTGCTGCTTGACGTCGACGGGGCACGGCGCCGCCGCGTGGATGACGCACTCCAGGCTCGACACGTCGTAGCGCCGGCGGACCGCCTCGGGCAACTTCAGCATCCGAACGAACATCGTCGGCACGAACTGTGCGTGGGTTACCCGATGCGCCTCGATCAGGCGCAGCACGTCCTCGGCATCGAACCTGCGCATGATGATCGCCGCAGCGCCGACCCGATTGACCGCCATCGTGTAATTGACCCCGGCGGCGTGATACATCGGCGCCGGCGACAGGTACACGCTCGAAGCGCTCATGTCGTACTTGTGGATCAGCGCCAGCTCCAGCACCGACTGCGCCCACGAGCCGTTGCCGTCGGTCGGCAGCGGCCGCCGAACGGCTTTGGGTCGACCCGTGGTGCCCGACGAGTACAACATCTCCGACCCGTCCGACACCGGCGGCGACTCTCCGCCCGCGGCCATCGCCTCGTCGTAGGACTGCCAGCCCGGCAACGTCCCACCGACCGCGACGTTCACCTCGACGCCGGCGTTGGCGCTGCGCAGATGCGCCGCAAGCTCACGCATCGAGGCCTCGACGAAGACCGCTTTGGCATCGGAATCGTCGATGACGTAAGCAACCTCGTCGGGGGTGAAGTGAGTGTTCACGGCAGTGTAATAGAGCCCGGAAAGCTGGCAGCCCCAGGTGATTTCGAAGAACTCCGGCCTGTTCGACAGCACCAGGGCGACGCCGTCCCCGGGGCGCAGTCCTGCGCTGTGCAGCGCCGCGGCGACCCGCTGACTACGGGCGTACAGCTCGCCGTAGGAGACCACCTCGCCGTCAGACATGACCAGCGCCGGCGACGGGCCGGCGCTGACCGCGTGCTCGGCGATGTTCACAGCGGGTCCTACCTGTTAGGCGGAGGGTGCGCCGTCGGTCGATGCCGCCGCGGCAGCTTGGCGACGGGCGTGCTCGGACGGCAGCACCTTGTCCTTGAACACCGTCTGGATCAGCTGCTGGACGTCCTTGCTGATCGAGGCGAGCGCGACGAGGTCGTTGGAGCTCTGCCAGTGCACCCGCATGCCCATCAGCTCCCAGGCGCGCTTCAAGTTGGCCTTGGTCAGCATCAGCGTGGTCAAAGGAGCCTGCGCGATGTGGCGGGCGATCGCGTCCACCCGGTCGTCCAGCTCCTCCCGCTTGACCACCTCGTTGACCAAGCCGACCTCGAGCGCCTTCTTGGCGTCGATCACCTCGGCGGTGAACAGGTAATAGGCCGCGCGGCGCCAGTTCATGAAAACCCATGGCTCGATCGAACATTCACCCGAAGGCATGCCGAACCCCTGCAGGGGCGGGTAGGAGAAGTAGGCGTCCTCGGAGGCGATGACGATGTCGGTGGTCAGGCCCATGTGCGTGCCGCCGCCCACGCAGTAGCCGTGCACTTGTGCGATGGTCGGCTTGGAGAACTCCCACAGGTTCAGGGTCGGTTTGACGAACAGATCCGACTGCGCCTTCCACGGGTGGCCGGTCACCATGGCGTTCTTGACGAACTCCGGGTAGTCGACGGCGTTGTTGCCGATCGCGTGCCCGGAGCAGAAGCCCTTGCCGTTGGCCTTGAGTACCAGCACCTTGATGTCGTAGTCGCGGTCGGCGTCGAGCAGCGCGGCGTCGACTTCCTCGGCCAGCTTCTGGTCCTGCGCGTTGGCCTTCTCCGGCCAGTTGAGGGTGATCTTGGCGATCGGGCCATCCTTCTGGTAGATGATCCGTTCGCGAGTTTCGTTCAGGTCCATGTGTTTTGCCCTTCTGTTCTGACGTGATGAAGCGTTATGCGGTGATGACGCCGATTTCTGCGCCGATGGCGTAGGTTGTGCCGATCTCTCCGGTCCACTGCACGGTGCCCGATGCCCCGGCTTCGATTTCCTGCTCCACCTTCTCGGTGGCGATCACAAAGATCGGTGTGCCCTCGTCGACGTGTTGGCCGTCGGGAACAAGCAGGTCGGTCAGCTCGGCCTCGGAGACGGCGACCGACACCCGGGGAATGCGAATGACGAAGTCAGCCATGGGCTCCCGCCCGCTCCAGAGTTCGCTGCGCGGCGTCGACGATGCGCTGCGGCGACGGGTACACCTGCGCCTCGAGCGCTGCCGCCGCGGGACTGGGCACGAACCTCGCCGCGACCCGCTCGACGGGTGCGGCAAGCTCCCCGAAGAGTTCGGCTTGCAGGATTGCCGCGATCTCCGCCCCCGGGCCGGCGAACTGCACGGCGTCGTGCACGATGACCGCGCGGCGGGTGCGGCGGACGGATTCGACGATGGTGTCGACGTCAAGGGGCACCAAAGTGCGCAGGTCGACGACCTCGGCGCTGATGTCCTGACCGTTCAGGGTTTCCGCCGCGGCCAGCGCGTCGTGGACGGCACGTCCGTAACTGATCAGCGTGACGTCGTTGCCGGGCCGCTTGATGTCGGCCTGTCCCAAGGGAATCCGGAAACCGGGGTCGAGCGGGACCGGGCCCTTCTTGCCTTGCAGCCGAATCGTCTCGATGAACAGGCACGGATCCTCGTCGAAGATCGCCGACGCCAGCAGACCTTTGCCGTCACGCGGGGTGGACGGCACGATCACCTTCATGCCCGGGATGTGCATGAACCATGCCTCCAGGCTTTGGGAATGCGTTGCGCCGGTGGCCAACCCCGCGTAGACCTGGGTGCGGATGGTGATCGGCGCGGTGGTCCGCCCGGCCGTCATGAATCGCAGCTTGGCCGCGTTGTTGATCAACTGGTCCGCGGCGATACCGATGAAGTCCATGATCATGATCTCGGCGACCGGCAGCATGCCGTCGATGGCCGCGCCGATAGCGGCGCCGACGATCGCGGCTTCCGAGATCGGGGTGTCGAGCACCCGGTCGTGGCCGTACTTCGTCGACAGCCCTGCCGTGGGCCCGGACGCGCCGGGGTCGGCGATGTCCTCGCCGAGCAGGAACACCCGCTCGTCGGACTGCAGGGCCTGATCCAATGCGAGGTTGAGCGCCTCGCGCATCGTCATCTCTTTGTCGTCCATGCCTTTACACCGGATACCTGATCGGAGTTGCGTACACGTCGTGATCGAGTTCCTCGATCGTCGGCGACTCGGCGCTCATCACGGTCTGCAGTGCGGCCTCGACCGTTGCCAGCGCCTCGCTGTCGATGCCGTCCAACTCGGCCTCGGTGCAGATGCCCGTCTCGGCGAGGTGCGACCGGAATTTCGGCACCGGGTCGGCATCCATCGCCGCGGCCAGCTGCTCCTTCGGGATGTACGGCATCCGGTCGCCGAAGTAGTGACCGCGAAAGCGGAACGTGACGCACTCGATGAAGGTAGGCCCGCCGCCGCTGCGCGCTCGCTGAAGTGCCTCGTCGAGAACGGCTTTCACCGCCAGTGGGTCGTTGCCGTCGACGCGCACCCCTCGCATGCCGTAGCCGGCCGCGCGGTCGGCTACGTGCTCGATCTTCATCGTGTCACCGGTCGGAGTCATCTCGGCGTAGAGATTGTTCTGGCATACGAAGACCATCGGAAGATCCCACAGCGCAGCCATATTGGCCGCCTCGTGGAATGACCCGGTGTTGGTTGCTCCGTCGCCGAAGCTGACCACCGTGACCCGGTCGAGCCCCTTGCGCTGGGCCGACATCGCCAGGCCGACCGCCACCGGCGGCCCGGCTCCGACGATCCCGGTCGACAGCATCACCCCGTTCTCGGGTTTGGCGATGTGCATGGTGCCGCCCTTGCCGCGGCTGGCGCCGACCACGCGTCCCATCATCTCGCCGTAGATCTCTTCGAGCGGTACGCCTTTGCCGATCAGGTCGTGCAGGCCGCGGTACGTCGTGACCAGCTGATCGTCGTGCCGCAGCGAGGCGCCCATCGCGGCCGCGATGGCCTCCTGCCCGCGCGACGGCCAGTACACGCACATGAACTCGCCGGTGCCGATGCCTTTGGAGAGCCGGTCGTCGGCGGCCTTCATCAGCACCATCAGCGCGTAGAGGCGCCGCTGGACGTCCGCTGAGACTTCGGTCGCCGCCGTCACTTTGGGTAGGACCCAATCTCCCGGTACACCTTGGGAATTGGCGGCGGGTTGTCCATGCTCAGATACTGCAGCGACGACATCTTGCCGCTGGCACCGAGTTCGCCGAGTTTCTGCACGACTCCGTCGAGGTCGTCACAGTCGAGCTCGTAGACGGCGACGAACGGACCGTCGCCATCCGTCGGCGCGAACCGGCGCGCCGAGACGATGCCGTCCACCGAGCAGATCTCGGCCAGATGGGTGTCGTTGTACCAGTTGTGGTACTCCTCCTCGAGGTCCGAGGACACCGGCATGGTCTGCAGGTAAATGATGCCTTTAGCCATTGCGCCACTCCTCCTCATCGCTACGCTTTTCGCTACGCTCTGCATCGTCGCTGGCGGTAGCCATTGCGCCACTCCTCCTCGTTACATGTCGTCGTCAACTGCCCGACCACGGCTTCACCTTCAGGAATCCGCCACCGTCGACACGAAGTTGCTGGCCGGTGATGTACCGAGCGGCATCGGAGGCCAGGAACAGCACCGCCTCGCTGATGTCTTCGGGTTCGACGTAGGGAATCGGCATGGCCTGCACCAGCGGGAAGATCGGTTCGGCATCCTCGCGGGTCGGGTTGGGTAGGTCCGGCCGGAAGGCCCGGTACATCGGGGCGCTGTGCAGCATGTCGGTGTTGACGTTCGTCGGGTGCACCGCGTTCATCCGGATCGAGAACGGCGCCAAGGCGCGGGCGAAGTCGTTGACGTAGTGCGCGGCAGCGATTTTCGCGAACGCATAGCCGGCACCACCCGGGCCGCCGTCGATACCGGTGGTGTTCATCGACGACATGAACGCGGCGTTGGACCCGATCACGATGATCGACGCGCCGGACTCCAGGTGCTTGAGGCTGGCGTGCACCAGGTTGAGCACACCGCCGAGGTCGACGTCGACCGCGTCGGCGAAGGCCTGGGCCGGCAGGCCGGCCGTCAGCGGGCAGATCCCGGCGTTGGCGACGACGATGTCGAGACGTCCCAGCTCGGCCACGCCCCGGTCGATTGCGGCGGCGAGCGCGGCGCGGTCCCGGACGTCGGCGATCTGGGTGACGATCCGCTGACCTTCTTTTTCGACGAGGCGGGCGGTCTCGTCGAGGTCTTCGGGCCGCGCGAGCGGGTACTCATTGGTCTCGATGTCTTCGCACAAGTCCACCGCGATGATGTCGGCGCCCTCGGCGGCAAGCATCCGCGCATGCGAGCGTCCCTGACCACGCGCGGCGCCACTGACCACCGCGACCTTGCCCGCCACTCTGCTCATAGCCGATCCCCTCTCATGCGCTCAACAGCGCGACCTACATTGGCGCTCAACACATTCGGCACGGGAGTAGACGTTGGCAAAAGTCGTCGCAGGCGCGGCAGGGGCGCTGATCCGAACCGGATGAGCGTTCAACTCCATCGCTTCTCTTCCACGACTGCGTCATTGCAGGACAGGCCGACCAAAAATCTATCGTATCTATTCTACTAAAGATAGGAAAGACACCGAAATGGTGCACGGAGGACCGCGCCGACGCAGTCCTGTAGCCTGCCCTCGAATACCGTCTGGTAGAGGGGAATCTCATGACTTCCGGCGTCGAGCAGTTGGAGTTTCAGGCCGAGGCGCGCCAACTCCTGGATTTGATGGTCCACTCGGTGTACTCCGACAAGGACTCGTTCCTGCGGGAATTGATCTCCAACGCCTCTGACGCGCTGGACAAGCTGCGCATCGAGGCCTTCCGCAACAAGGACCTGGATGTCGACACGTCGGATCTGCACATCGAGATCGACGTCGACACCGAAGCCCGCACGCTGACGATTCGCGACAACGGCATCGGCATGACCCGCGCCGAGGTGGTCGACCTGATCGGCACGCTGGCCAAGTCAGGCACGGCCGAGCTGCGCCAGCAACTCAAGGACGCGAAGATCGCCGCGGTGTCCGAGGAGCTGATCGGCCAATTCGGCATCGGTTTCTACTCGACGTTCATGGTGGCCGACAAGGTCGTGCTGCTCACCCACAAAGCCGGCGAGAGCGAGGCCATCACCTGGGAGTCGAGCGGCGACGGCACCTACACGATCGGGGCGGTCGACAACGCCCCGCAGGGCACGTCGGTCACCCTCCACCTCAAGCCGGTCGACGCCGAGGACGCGCTGCACGACTACACCTCGGAGTGGAAACTTCGCACGCTGGTCAAGAAGTACTCCGATTTCATCGCCTGGCCGATCCGAATGGAGGTCGAGAAGCGATCAGGAGAGGGCACCGACGACGAGACCGTCACCACCGAGGTCGAGACGCTCAACTCGGGTAAGGCGCTGTGGGCCCGGCCGAAGGACGAAGTCTCCGACGAGGAGTACAAGGAGTTCTACAAGCACGTCGCCCACGCCTGGGACGAACCCCTCGAGGTCATCTCGATGAAGGCCGAGGGCACGTTCGAATACCAAGCGCTGCTGTTCATTCCGTCGCGGGCACCGCTGGACCTGTACGAACCGGACGCCGGCACGGGCGTGCAGTTGTACGTCAAACGGGTGTTCATCATGGGCGACTTCGACCAGCTCATCCCCCGCTACCTGCGCTTCGTCAAGGGTGTCGTCGACGCCCAGGACCTGTCGCTGAACGTCTCGCGCGAGATCTTGCAACAAGACCGTCAGATCAACGCGATCCGGCGGCGGCTGACCAAGAAGATCCTGTCGACCATCAAGGAACTGCAGACCGAGCGACCGGACGACTACCGCACCTTCTGGGGCGAGTTCGGCAAGGTCCTCAAAGAAGGCTTGATGCGCGACTTCGACAACCAGGAGACGTTGCTCGAGATCTCCTCGTTCGCGTCGACTCACAACGAAGACCAGCTCACCACGCTGGCCGAGTACGTCGAGCGGATGAAAGACGGCCAGCGGCAGATCTTCTACGCCACCGGCGAAACGCCCCAGCAGATTCTCAACACTCCCCATCTCGAGGCGTTCAAAGCCAAGGGCTACGAGGTGCTGCTGCTCTCCGACACCGTCGATGAGATCTGGCTCGGTTCGGTCACCGAATTCGACGGCAAGCCACTGCAGTCGATCGCAATGGGCGACGTCGACCTCGACACCGAGGAAGAGAAGTCCGAGCACGAGGCCGAGCGCAAAGAGCAGGAGGAGAACTTCGCCGACCTGCTGACCTGGCTGTCCGAGACGCTGGGTGAACACGTCAAGGAGGTGCGGCTGTCCACTCGCCTGACCGATTCGCCGGCCTGCCTGATCACCGACGCGTTCGGCATCACCCCGTCACTGGCCCGCATCTACCGCGCCACCGGCCAGGACGTGCCGGTCGGCAAGCGAACCCTGGAGATCAACCCGACCCACCCGCTGATCACCGGTCTGCAGCAGGCCCACAAAGACCGCGGCGACGACCCGACGAACGGCGAGACGGCTGAATTGCTCTACGGTGCAGCACTTCTCGCGGAGGGCAACTCACCCGAGGATCCGGCGCGGTTCGCCGACCTGCTGGCGAACCGGCTGGCGCGCACGGTCTAGCGTCCGGCCTTGCCGTGCTTGACCTGGTTGAACGGCACCCCGCGGTCGGCGGCGTACTCGCGGGGGAAATTCAGCACCCGCTCGCCGATGACGTTGCGGGCCAACTCGCTGGTGCCGCCGCCGATACAGACCGTCTGACGGGACAGGTAGCGCAGGCCGGTCTCCAGGCCCGCCCCCTCGGCGCCGACGACGCCGGCGGTTCCGGTGATGGCCAAGCTGGCGTCCATCTCCAAAGTGACTGTCTCGGCATGGAATAGCCGCAGCAGGGTCCCCGCCGCCGGCGGCAACGAGCCGTCGTTCACGCTGCGGAAGACGTGCGCGCCCAGTTGATCGCTGACCGCGCGGTGCACCAACGCACGCCCGGCGATCTCCCGCACGCGCTCGTTGTCGGACTGCCCCGTCGTGGCCGCCAGTCGCACATAGTTCACCGGTGTCGACCGGCCGCCCTCACTGCCGCTGCCGCTGGCGAATTCCGAGCCCATCCCGACCGCGCGGCGCTCGTGATAAAGCTGGCGCGAGGCCACCGTCCACCCGTCGTCGACCTTGCCGATGACGGCGTCGTCACCGACGTCGACGTTGTCGAGGAACTCCTCGCAAAATTCGGTCGACCCGTTGAGTTGGGTGATGCGCCGCATCGTGATTCCGGGATGCTTGATCGGCACCAGGAACATGGTCAACCCGTCGTGCTTGGGCACATCCCAGTTGGTGCGCGCCAGGCACAGACCGTAGTCGGCTCCGAATGCGCTGGTGCTCCAGGTCTTTGCGCCGTTGAGCACCCACCGGTCGCCTTCGCGGTCGGCGCGGGTCAGCACACCGGCGAGGTCTGACCCCCCGCTGGGCTCGGACAACAGCTGAACGAGTACCTCGTCGCCCCGCAGCGCCGCTCCGATGCGCTGCCGCTTGATGTCCTCGCTCGCGGTGTCCAGCAACGTCGCACAGCAGATGGTGAATGTCGGGGTGTTGAGGATCAGCGGCATCTCATAGCTGAGGCTCTCGTCGTTGAACGCCTTTTGATACTCGTAGTCCAGACCCAGGCCGCCGTACTCGCGCGGAAAGCAAATGCCGGCGAATCCGCCGTCGTAGAGCCGCTTTTGGAGCTCGCGGGCCCGCTGCCATCCGCTTTCCTCGTCACGGTGCGCGGCCGGCGGGTGCGCCGGGTCGATCGGCGGCATGTTCTCGGCCAGCCACACCCGGGCACGGGCCCGGAATTCGTCGATGGATTCGGCCTCGACGGTCGCGGCGGTGCCGGTGTGCGACGTCATCAGGCGGACCTCGGCGCCTGCTGTCCCGCCTCCTGCAACGCATACACCCGAAGGTTGTGCTCCTCCGGTGTGCCGAACATGGAGCGGTACAACGCCGCTCGGCGAAGATAGAGGTGCAGATCGTGTTCCCAGGTGACACCGATTCCGCCGTGCATCTGCACGCAGGCTTGGATGATCTCGGTGGCCATCTCGCCGACGTAGGACGCGGCGATGCTGGCCGACAGCGACGCGTCCGCCGAGCGGCTCGAGATCGCCGTGACCGCCGCGGCGGTGGTGGCCCGGCACGCCTCCAACCACATCTTCATGTCGGCGAAGCGGTGTTTGAGCGCCTGGTAGGACGCGAGCGGGCGGCCGAAGCTGTGCCGGTCCAGTGCCCACGCCACGGTGAAGTCGAAGACGGTCTGCAGAATGCCGACAACCTCGGCGCACTGCAGCACCTGAGCGATCTGGCTCTGCCGGTCGAGCAGATCGACCCCGACTACCTCCGCGGCCCGGTCGACCTCGACTCCGTCGAATTGCACGCGGGCGTACTGCTTGACCATGTCGATCGACTGCTGCGGTTCGATCTGCACACCGGATGCGTCGGTGGGCACCAGGAATTGGCGCGGGCCGTCGTCGGTGCGGGCCACCACAAGCAGCAGGTCGCTCTGCGCGCCGGCCTCCACGCGGTCCTTGACACCGTCGATCCGGTAACCCGAGTCGGTCGCGGTCGCGGTGACCGAGGGCTCATGCGGCGCCCACCCTCGGCCGGGCTCGTACACCGCCCACGACGCAATGGCCTCGCCGCCGATCAGCGCCTCGATGGTGTCGGCATGAGATTGCGGGTCGGCGGAATCCACCAGCGCCGCAAGCACAGTGCTGACCGGAAACAGCGGGCCGGGTGCCACCGTCTTGCCGAGTTGTTCGGCAACCATCGCCAGGTCGGCGACGCCGTCACCGGAGACACTGCCGCCACCGAGTTCCTCGGGAACGAGCAACGCCGTCCACCCGAGTTCGGCTGCTCGCCGCCACCAGGCCGGTTCGAAGGACACCCCTTCGGAGTGCAATCCCCGCACCCGCGTCAGCGGGACCTCTTTTTGGAGAAACGCTTGGGTGGTGTTGGCGAAGAGTATCTTTTCGGGGGAATCGACGGCAGTCATGATGTTGGCGAAGACCTTCCTGGCCGTGCGTCCCAGTCGCTGGTCGCGGTGACCCGATGGTAGCAATGACCAATACCGTAAGAGATACCGGAGTTCAATCGATAATGACGTTGAGAAGTCGTGGACACCGTGGCTGACGAGGTCGACGGCCCCAAGGATCCCGTCAAGGCGAAGGCCGATGCGCTCGCGTTGGCTGAGCAGGCCGAGGCCGAAGCCGCCGAGGCCGAGGCGCTCGCCGCGGCCGCGCGTGCCCGCGCCCGCGCCATCAAGCTGCGGCGTGAAGCGCAGGCCCAGATCGAGGCTGCCGCGGCGGCCGAAGCTGAGGCGGCTACCGAAACCCGGGCAGCGGAGGCCGAAACCAAAACGGCGACCAAAACCCCGGCGGCTACCGAAACTCCGGTGGCCGAGACCGAAGCCAAGACCGAAGCCGGCCCCGGCGCCGACGAAACGCCGGAGGCCGCCGAGGAGGTCGAGCAGCCGACCGAGACC
>NZ_PKEK01000089.1 GCF_002863225.1 Mycobacterium sp.
GAGGTGACGTAGTCGTCGGACGGAGTGGCGCCGTCGAACGAGACGCCCAGGCTGGGCAGGTTCAGCTCGAGGGAGTGGGTGTTGCCGGACATGTCGGTGAAGCCGTCGAAACGCGACAGCAGCCCGCCGTTCGGATTGCTCGGGTCGGCGAGTAACAGAAACTTGACCATGTCCGGGCTCACCCCGTCGGCCTTCAGCTGCTCCATGGTCAGACCGGCGAGCGTGGAGCTCTGCGAGTAACCGAACACCGTCGAGACGTCGCCGTTCGCGGCATTGGCCTCGATCTGATTGGCAAGGATCTGGATTCCCTGGCCGACCGAGGTGGCGTTGGTTGGCAAACCGAGTTCGCCGCCGGAGGGGTAGTTGAGCGGCAGCGTGTGGACGCCGGTCAACGGGTAGAGGCCCTCGGGCGTGAAGAGCCCCTCGCCGAAGGGGTTGGTCGCAGTCGCTCCGTAGTAGTTCGTGATGTCACCCGGGTAGATGTGGTTCAGGTAGAGCCCGGTGGCCGCCTGCACGTAACCGGAACCAGGGATCGGCAGCCCGCTGCCGCCCATCACCAGACCGATGTCTTCACCGTCGGCGTTCGCGTGGCCGGCGTTCAGCATGGCGGCCAGGCTCAAGAAGCCGGCACCGACGGTGGCGACCATTCCCAGACCCATCAAGCGAGTTTTGCGAGCAGACATTGTTGTGCGACCTTTCAAGCGGGGGCTGACGGCGCGGGTATTAGGCATATGTCTACGCCTATGGAACTCATATGTCTGAGAAACACACAGGTTTTTGTTGGCGAATTTTAAGTCGAAGTCCAATTTGTCGGACGCGTATCACAGGCCGCATCAGCCCCAGTGGCCCCGCGCGGAAGCAACGCGGCGCACCGCCCCGGGAGTCCGACGCGGGTGTGACGAGGGTGGCTGAGTCAGCCGAGCAGCGCGTTACGAAGCCGGTCGACGTCGGCGTCGGTGATACCGGCGCTGCGGAAGTAGCCGTCGAGCGAGCCGAAGTCGTCGTCGATGGTCCGTCGTGCCGCGGCGAGGTATTCCTCGCGAACGCCGAGCACTTCCTCAGACAGTCGGGCCTCGGTGGTCGACAGCAGCTCGGGTGTCATGTCGACGTCGGCCCGCTCCCGGATCGTGTCGAGGATGCGCTCGCGCAACAGCGGCACGGCTTGGTTGCTGGTCAGAAAGTCGGCGACGATCGCCTCGCGCCCGACCCCCGCGGCCTCCAGCACCAGCGCGACGGTGAAGCCGGTGCGGTCCTTGCCGGCGAAGCAGTGCGCCAGCACTGTCCGGCCCTCGCCCAACAGGGTGACCATGCGATGCAGTGCCTCGCGGGCCCCGGGATAGGTGGGGAAGCGGCTGTATTCGTCGACCATGTAGCGGCTGGCGGCGTCGCTGACCGATTCACCGTCCGGCTTCTCCTCGAACAGCCGCTTGAAGGCGTGCTCGTGCGGGGCCGCGCCGTCCGGATTTGCCTCGTCGGGTTCGAGATCCGGGATCGGCAGCAGGTGGATGTCCACTCCGACGGGTACCAGGCCGGGGCCGTGCCGCAACACTTCGCTGCGGGAACGCAGGTCGGCGACATCGGTGATGCCCAAGCGGCGCAGCTCATCCCGGCCCTCATCGGCCAGCTCGCTCAACTCTCCGGAGCGGAAGAGCCGGCCGGGGCGCAGCACGCCGGTGGTGTCGGCGACGTCGCGAAAGTTCCAGGCTCCCTGTAGATCTCGCACGCCGGTTACCACGTTAGGTGACCGCCGCCGCGAAAACGCTTTTCTCCCGGCCGATTTCGTACCGGGCGATGGTCCTCAGGTGTACCTCGTCGGGGCCGTCGAAGATGCGCATCGCGCGCTGCCAGGCGTACATCCGGGCCAGCACGGTGTCCTCGCTGACGCCGGCGCCGCCGTGCACCTGGATGGCGCGGTCGATGACGTTGCACGCCATTTGCGGGGCCACTGCCTTGATCTGTGAGACCAGCAGGTGCGCGGCCCGGTTGCCGTGCTGGTCGATGGTCCAGGCCGCCTTTTCGCACAGCAGCCTGGCCTGGTCGATCTCATTGCGCGACTGGGCGATTGCCTGCTGCACCAGACCCTGGTCGGCCAGCGGCCGGCCGAACGCGATGCGGGTGTTGGCCCGGTCGACCATCAGCGCCAGCGCACGTTCGGCACCGCCGAGCGCGCGCATGCAGTGGTGGATGCGGCCGGGGCCGAGGCGGGCCTGGGCGATCGCGAAGCCGCCGCCCTCTTCACCGAGCAGATTGGTCTGCGGCACGCGGACGTTGTCGTAGATGATCTCGCAGTGGCCGGGCTGGTCGTGGTAGCCGAACACGGTGGTCGACCGGACCACGGTCACTCCGGGGGTGTCGATCGGCACCAGGACCATCGACTGCTGCTGGTGGCTGGCCGCCTCGGGGTTGGTGCGGCCCATCACGATCAGGATCTTGCAGCGTGGGTCGGCGGCGCCCGAGGTCCACCACTTGCGGCCGTTGATGACGTAGTCGCTGCCGTCGCGCACGATCGACGTCTGGATGTTGCGGGCGTCGCTGCTGGCGACGGCGGGCTCGGTCATCGAGAAACCGCTGCGGATCTCCCCGGCCAGCAGCGGCTCGAGCCACTTCTTGCTCTGCTCCTCGGTGGCGAACAGGTGCAGCGTCTCCATGTTCCCGGTGTCCGGCGCGGCACAGTTGGTCGCCTCGGGGGCGATCTCCAGGCTCCAGCCGGTCAACTCGGCGAGCGACGCGTAGTCGAGGTTGCTCAGGCCGGATTCCGACGGCAGGAACAGGTTCCACAGCCCGGCGGCCTTGGCCTTGGTCTTGAGTTCCTCGATGATCGGCGGAACGGTGTGATCCTTGGGACCGGCTTCCTCGCGGTACTTGTCGTACTCGGCCTCGGCGGGAAAGACGTGCTCGGTGATGAACTCGCTCAGCCGTTTGTGGTAGTCGCTGGCTTTGGCTGACATTGCGAAGTCCATAACCGCCACGATAAGCCACCCGCCCCGGGACCACGCCGGGGGCAGGATGAACGTCATGACCGACATCCGCCCGCCGTTGCCGCCGTTCACATCAGAGACCGCCGCCGAGAAGGTTCAGGCCGCCGAAGACGCGTGGAACACCCGGGATCCGGACCGGGTCAGCCGGGCGTACACCGTTGACTCGCAATGGCGTAACCGCGGCGAACACATTGTCGGCCGCGAGGCGATCGTCGAGTTCCTGACCCGCAAATGGCAGAGCGAACTCGACTACGCGTTGCGTAAAAGCCTGTGGAGCTTCCACGACAACTTCATCGCGGTCCGCTTCCAGTACGAGTGCCGGGACGCGGACGGCCAGTGGTGGCGCAGCTACGGCAACGAATTGTGGCAGTTCGACGCGGACGGCTTGATGGCCCGTCGCGAAGCCAGCATCAACGACGTCGCGATCGAGGAGTCGCAGCGCCGCTATTTCGGGCCGCGGTCAACTGAGGAACACGGCCGGGACTTTCCGCTTTGGTGAGCTCGGCCGCCCGCGACGCCGGCCGCCTCGGGGAGGCAGGCGGTGGAAGCGGGCGGTCAGGTTAGGGTTGGTGCCGATCTACCGGCGAGTAGGAAGTACAGGAAGTAGATGCGGACGCCATGACAGAAACGCAGACGACGGTCGGCGTGGTCGCCGAATCGGGAGCTGACGAGCGACGGGTCGCGCTGGTGCCCAAGGTGATCGCGCCACTGGTGAAGAGTGGTGTGGCGGTTGTCGTGGAGGCGGGCGCCGGCGAGCGGGCGCTGCTGCCCGACTCGTTGTACACCGAGGCCGGCGCCACCATCGGAGACGCCTGGGCGGCCGACATCGTGGTCAAGGTGGCGCCGCCGACCGCCGACGAAGTCGCCAAGCTGCACAGCGGGCAGACCCTGGTCGGTTTTCTGGCGCCGCGTAACGCCGAGAACGCGATCGGCGCGCTCCAGCAGGCCGGTGTGCAGGCGTTCGCACTCGAAGCCATTCCGAGGATCTCCCGGGCCCAGGCGATGGACGCGCTGTCGTCGCAGGGCAACGTCGCCGGTTACAAGGCCGTGCTGGTCGCGGCTTCGGAGTCGACCCGGTTCTTCCCGATGCTGACCACCGCGGCCGGAACGGTGAAGCCGGCCACCGTGCTGGTGCTCGGCGTCGGTGTCGCCGGCCTGCAGGCCCTGGCGACGGCGCGGCGCCTCGGCGGCAAAACCACCGGCTACGACGTCCGTCCCGAGGTGGCCGACCAGGTGCGCTCGGTCGGCGCGCAGTGGCTGAACCTCGGCATCGACGCCGCCGGCGAGGGCGGGTATGCCCGCGAGCTCACCGACGAGGAGCGCGCGCAGCAGCAGAAAGCGCTCGAGGACGCCATCGCCAAGTTCGACGTCGTCATCACCACCGCGCTGGTGCCCGGCCGACCCGCGCCACGGCTGGTGACGGCCGCGGCGGTCGAGGCGATGAAGCCCGGCAGCGTCGTCGTCGACCTGGCCGGTGAGACCGGCGGCAACTGCGAACTCACCGAACCCGGTCAGACCGTCGTCAAGCATGACGTCACCATCGTGTCGCCGCTGAACCTGCCGGCCACCATGCCCGAGCACGCCAGCGAGCTCTACAGCAAGAACATCACCGCGCTGCTCGACCTGTTGATCACCGACGGCAAGCTGGCGCCGGATTTCGAGGACGAGGTGGTGGCCGGCTCGTGCGTGACCCGCACCGGCGACGCCGCGCAGGCGGGGAAGGACTCGTAGATGTACGACCAACTGTTGGCCAACCTGGCAATCCTGGTGCTTGCCGGCTTCGTCGGCTTCGCGGTCATTTCCAAGGTGCCCAACACCTTGCACACTCCGCTGATGTCGGGCACCAACGCCATTCACGGCATCGTGGTTCTCGGCGCGCTGCTGGTACTGGGTGAGCTGCCCGCCGACGCCAGCTGGGGTGTCCGGGCGATCACCTTCATCGCGCTGATCTTCGGCACCCTGAACGTGATCGGCGGCTTCCTGGTGACCGACCGGATGCTGGGCATGTTCAAGTCGCGCAAGGCCGCGCCCGACACAGCGGTCAGCGCCGAGGGGGCCGGCAAGTGAGCACGCAAAACGTCGACTATGCCGTGGATGTTCTGTACATCGCGGCCTTCGCGCTGTTCATCTATGGTCTGTCCGGCCTGACCGGGCCGAAGACCGCGGTGCGCGGCAACTGGATCGCTGCGGTCGGTATGGGCATCGCGGTGGTCGCGACGCTGATCAAGGTGCGCGATACCGCGTCGATCAACTGGATCCTGATCGCCGCGGGCCTGCTGATCGGTGTGGCCCTCGGCGTGCCACCGGCCAAGAAGACCAAGATGACCGCCATGCCGCAGCTGGTGGCGCTGTTCAACGGCGTCGGCGGCGGTACCGTCGCGCTGATCGCGTGGTCGGAATTCATTGAGACCAAGGGCTTTTCGGTGTTCCGGCCCGATCAGTCGCCCACCGTGGCACTGGTCGTCGGCTCGCTGTTCGCGGCGATCATCGGCTCGGTGTCGTTCTGGGGCTCGCTGGTGGCTTTCCTGAAGCTGCAGGAGTCGATTCCCAAGAACGTGGAGAAGCGGTTGGTGGCCTCGGCCAAGCTGTTCCAGCTCTCCAACATCGTGCTGCTGATCGGCGCCGTCGGCGTCGCTGTCTACCTGGGGCTGAACCCGGGCAAGCCGGTGTGGTGGATCGTGCTGGTGCTGGCCTTCGCAGGTCTGATGGGGCTGTTCGTGGTCTTCCCGATCGGCGGCGCCGATATGCCGGTGGTGATTTCGCTGCTGAACGCGATGACCGGATTGTCGGCAGCGGCAGCGGGTTTGGCGCTGAACAACACCGCGATGATCGTCGCGGGCATGATCGTCGGTGCCTCGGGTTCGATTCTGACCAACCTGATGGCGGTCGCGATGAACCGCTCGATTCCGGCGATCGTGTTCGGCTCGTTCGGCGGTGCCGGCGACGCGGCCGGCCCCGCAGGTGCGGAGCAGGGCACCGTCAAGTCCACCTCGGCCGCCGACGTGGCGATCCAGATGGCCTACGCCAACCAGGTGATCGTGGTGCCCGGCTACGGGCTGGCGGTCGCCCAGGCGCAGCACGCCGTCAAGGAGATGGCCAAGCTGCTCGAGGAGAAGGGCGTCGAGGTCAAGTACGCCATCCACCCGGTGGCCGGCCGGATGCCCGGTCACATGAACGTGCTGCTGGCGGAGGCCGACGTCGACTACGACGCGATGAAGGAGATGGACGACGTCAACGGCGAGTTCAGCCGCACCGACGTCACCGTCGTCATCGGGGCCAACGACGTCACCAACCCCGCTGCCCGCAACGACTCGGGCTCGCCCATCTACGGCATGCCGATCCTCAACGTCGACGAGTCGCGCGCGGTGATCGTGCTCAAGCGGTCGATGTCGTCGGGCTACGCCGGGATCGAGAACCCGTTGTTCTTCCTGCCACAGACGTCCATGCTGTTCGGCGACGCGAAGAAGTCGGTGACCGAGGTGGCCGAGGAGCTGAAAGCGCTATAGACGTATCGAGATCGACGCCGGCGTGGTGCTTACTCGCACAAACGCGCGCTGGCGTCGATCTCGGAGGGTGTGAGCTGGCTAAACGGGCGGGTAGGCCGGCGGCGGGTAGCCCTGGCCGTCGGTGACACCACGCAGGCCCCAGGGCAGGTATTTGAAGTAGAACTCGAGCTCGTCGGAAAAGTCGTAGCTGGGATCGGGATCCGGTTGCATGACTACCTCTCCAGTCGGCACGTGGTTCGTTCGAAGTCTAGTCCCACCGGGCAGCGCGCAACAACGAACGGTCGCGTTGCCTAGACTACCCACCAGTTGATTGACTCCGGGCGGCCCCCGGACTGCCGAATCGAGAAGACATGCCATCCGAGAACGGGCTCACCCGCCGCGAGGAGCTGCTGATAGTGGCTACCAAACTATTCGCCGCGCGCGGCTATCACGGCACCCGGATGGACGACGTCGCCGACGTGGTCGGCCTGAACAAGGCCACCGTCTACCACTACTACGCCAGCAAGGCGCTGATCCTCTACGACATCTACCAGCAGGCCGCCGAGCGGACCCTGGACGCGGTGCACGACGACCCGACGATGTCGGCCCGCGAGGCGCTCTACCAGTACACCGTGCGGCTGCTCAACAACATCGCCTCGAACCCCGAAGGCGCCGCGGTCTACTTTCAGGAGCAGCCCTACATCGCCGAGTGGTTCACCGAGGAGCAGGTCGCCGCGGTACGCGAGAAGGAGACCCAGGTGTACGAGCATGTGCACGGGCTCATCGACCGCGGCATCGCCAGCGGCGAGTTCTACGAGAGCGACTCACACGTGCTGGCGCTGGGCTACATCGGGATGACGCTGGGTGCCTACCGGTGGCTGCGGCCGAGTGGACGACGCAGCGCCAAGGAGATCGCCGCTGAGTTCAGCACCGCGCTGCTTCGTGGCCTGATTCGCGACGAGGCGGTCCGGGTCCATTCCCCGCTCGGGACACCCAGGACGGCGACCGTCGCGCCATAACCGACCTATGTCGCGCTGAGTCCGGTTGTGGGCAGTACGCGTTGCAGGAACTCGAGCTGGTCGGCGACCACGCGCTCGAAGGCGTCACCGACGTAGATGTCGAAATGCCCTTCCGGATAGAGCTTTATCTCACCGTGCGGTGCCGTCGCGGCGTAGCGGCGGGTCGGTCCCGACGGCGCGACGGTGTCGGACTCGCAGATGCAGAACAGGATTGGGCACGGCACCTTGGCCGCGAGTCGACCCGGGCGGTAGGCCAGCAACTTCACCCCGATGCGCGCGGCGACCTCGTTGCGCAACTCCACACCGTCGGGCACCAGCTTGAGAAATCCCGGGTAGGCGTCCGGCGCGGTCATCAGTGCGACCTCGCCCGGAAGCCCAGCGGTTTTCACCATCACCGGGTTGCCGCCGAAGCGGGAGGCGACGATATCGCGGGTCGCCAGTGCCGTGAGGCGCGCACTGACCAGCGGGTTGATCGCACCCAGCGACGCGACGCTGTCGGTGAACGGGCACTGCGACACGACCGCCGCGATCCCCGGAACCCGAGCCGCCGTCGCGATCACATGGCCACCACTGAAAGACGTGCCCCACAACCCGATTCGACGCGGATCGATGCCGGGCAGGGTGCGCGCGAACGCCGCGGCCACCGTCCAGTCCTGTAACTGCATCTTCACGTCGAGCACCTGCCGGGGCGCGCCCTCGCTGTCGCCGAAATTGCGATAGTCGAACACCAGGCAGGCGTAGCCGGCGGCGGCGAAACGTTCGGCGAAGGCGTCCAGGCGCATTGTGCGCACCCCGCCCAGACCGTGCGCCATGACCAGCAGTGGCGTGTCGCCGTCCCCGTCGGGACGGTAGAGCCACGCGCTGATCCGGTCGCTGCCGGAGTTGAACCAGACATCTTCACGCTGCATGACCTCATCCTGCATGGTCGTTCGGAGGATTCGGTAGCCCGGCTCCCTTCGGCCCGGTCCGGCCCGCAGCGTCGTCGGGCGTGTGATAGACCCACGGCATGGCCTTGGACGTGCTGCAGCAGCTGTCGTCCCTGGTAGGCGCGAGCTATCTCAGCACCGATCCCGACGTGCTGGCCGGCCGTAGCGTCGACTACACCGGCCGCTACCGCGGCCGGGCCTGCGCCCTGGTGCGCCCGGGCTCGGCGGGCGAAGTCGCCGAGATCTTGCGGGTATGCCGCGACGCCGGAACGCACGTGACCGTGCAGGGCGGACGCACGTCGTTGGTGGCCGGGACCGTCCCCGAGAACGACGACGTGCTGCTGTCCACCGAAAGGCTCTGTGCGATCGGCGATGTCGACACGACCGAGAACCGGGTCGAGGCCGGTGCCGGGGCGACGCTGAGCGCGGTGCAACGCGCGGCCGGTGCGGCCGGACTGGTGTTCGGTGTCGATCTGGCCGCGCGTGACACCGCGACCGTCGGGGGGATGGCCTCGACCAACGCCGGCGGGCTGCGGACCGTGCGCTACGGCAACATGGGCAACCAGGTGATCGGGATGGACCTGGCGCTGCCGGACGGCTCGGTGGTGCGACGGCATTCGCGGGTGCGTGCCGACAACACCGGTTACGACCTTCCGTCGCTGTTCGTCGGCGCCGAGGGAACGCTGGGCGTCATCACCGCGCTCGACCTGCGGCTGCACCCGGAGCCGGCGCACCGGGTGACCGCGGTCTGCGGCTTCGACGAGCTGGATGCCCTGGTCGACGCGGGGCGGCTGTTTCGCGACCTGGACGGCATCGCGGCGCTCGAACTGGTCGACGGCCGGGCCGGCGCGCTGGCCGGCGAGCATCTCGGCCTGCCGCCGCCGGTACCCGGCCGCTGGCTGCTGCTGGTGGAGCTGGCGTCCGACCTCGATCCGACCGAGCGGCTCGCTGATGCGCTGGAAGGCGTGCGCGCAACCGGTGAGCCGGCCGTGGGTATCGATATGGCTGCGCAGCAACGGCTTTGGCGGGTCCGCGAATCACTGGCCGAATTGGTCGGTGTGTACGGCCCGCCGCTGAAGTTCGACGTCTCGCTACCGCTGTCCGCGGTGCCCGGGTTCGCCCGCGACGCCGAGACGCTGTTGCGGGAGCGCGCGGCCGATGCGATCGGCGTGCTGTTCGGGCACATCGGTGAGGGCAATCTGCACTTGAACGTATTGCGTTGCAGCGCAGTGCAGGAACACGAGCTCTACGCGGCAATGATGGACCTGATCGCCGGTTGCGGCGGCAACGTCAGCTCCGAGCACGGGGTGGGAACCCGCAAGCGGCGCTACCTCGGCATGTCTCGCGACGCGGGAGACATCGCCGCGATGCGCACTCTAAAGAGAGCGTTCGACCCGACCGGGTATCTGAACGCCGCGGTGCTCTTCGACTAGCCGCCGGCTTTGATCCCGACCGCGTGCCGCAGTTGGGCCAGGAACTCGTCGGCGTCGTCGCTGCGGATCATGTAGTGCGAGAACGCAACTCGGATCGCCGTCGCCGCCTTGACTGCAGCGTTCGGGCCCGATATCAGCCGCTGCAGACCGTCGCGCATCTGCGGGATGACGCTGGCGAACTGGGTGATGACGTGCTCGGGCTCGATGTCGACCATCCGCACGCCGGTGTAGGAGTGCTGGTAGTCGACGATGAAACGCAGCGCGGCATCGAGTTTGTCGACGCCTTTGAGGCCGACCGTCGCCTGGCTCATGCCGCTTTCGAAGGTGTGCCGCTCGTACTTCGAGAACGCCGAGAGCAGGTCTTCCTTGGAGGCGAACCAGCGATACAGCGTGGGCCTGGACACTCCCGCCTGGACCGCGACGTCGGACAGGCTGAGCTTGCGCTTGCCGTTGCGGCCGAGTATCTCAGCAGTGGCCGCGAGGATCCGCTGCTGCGTCGAGGTGTCGCCCTCGATGGTCGACGTCTGGTCCATACCCGCAACTTTACAAAATTAGGCCGAAGTGTCACGCTGTTTTGGTGCCACTGCCATGTTCCCTGGCCGGGGTCCTGAGTGCCCCGCCCGAGGTAGCTGACTACATGAGCTTAGCTGGGCAAGTCCAGGAAGACGGGCGTCTGCGGTGAGCCACGCCAGAACGGTGGTGATCACCGAAGCGTCGTCGCCGGTGGCACGGGCTACCGCGACCCGGCTTGCGGTGGCCGGGCATCTGGTTCTGATGGGCAGCCGTCGGCCACAGGTGTGCGAGGAGGCCGCGGCGCGGTTGCGGTCACAGGGCATGTCGGTGTTCGCCGCTCACCTCGACCTGGCCGACCCGTTCTCCATCGATCGCTTCCTGCAGTCCGCCGACTATCTGGTGGGTGAGGCCGACGTGTTAATCAGTACCGCCGGAGTCGCCGACCGGTCCTGGGCGGGCGCGCAACACCTTGTGATGCAATTGATTCCGCCGATGATCGACGGCGGTCGAGGTGACGTCGTGCTGGTCAGCCCGGCGCTCGACGGAGTCGCGCCGGCCGGCGCCGACCGGATGCTCGAGGCGTGGGTACACGGTCTCGACGCCGAGTTCGTCGGCACCGGTGTGCGGATGTCGATTGTGCGGTCCACCGAAGCCGTGCCCGCCGACGACGCCGGCCGCCTGATCGCCGCGGCGATCGGCTCGCCCGACATGCACTTGCGCGTCGTCGACGTCATCCCGCCCTACCGCGAAAGTGCAACTGTCGACGGTGCTACTCGAGAAATGCGTCGCTAGTTGCACTCTCGCGGGTGGCTAAGGACGTTTGCGCACCAACACCGATTGCTGAATGCTGCCGACCGCCGACGTCTCGTCGAACAGGGTGCCCACCGTCGTCCCGATGCCGTCGGGGCCGTAGCTGGTCTCGGCGCGGATGCCGACCCACTCGCCCTCGGGGACCCGGTGCAGGTGCACGACCAAGTCGTTGTTCAGGAACGTCCACTTGGTGATGTCGATCTTCGAACCAATCCCGTTGGCGCAGTCGGCAACTGAAAACAGGCGCTGCACGGGAGTAATCGGCTCGCCTTCGACCAGGGCGGCCACCGGCTTGATCCAGGACTCACCGGGGCCTTCGTTGAGCGGCTTGGTCAGCCAGCGCCAATCGAGGCTGTGCACGTAGTTCCGGTCGAAATTCTTGGCGAGATCGCGGCTGCGCCCCTCGCTCAGCGGGGCCGGCAGCGCTGCCGGAGCGTGCAGCAGTTCGGCGGTGTCCAGCTGCTGCAGCCGCCAACCGGTGGCCCGCGCCGTCGGCCGCGGCCGGCCGTCGGGCCCCAGCGCCAGCGTCTCGGCGCTGATCAACTCGATCTGCCTTCCCGGACGCTCGACTTTCGCGCGTACCCACATGTCGCCGTCGGCAGGCACCGGGCCCAACAGGTCGATCGCCACCCGGCTCAACCGGGCGTCGTCGCGTGGCGCGCAGTGCTCCAGCGCCCGCACCAGAAGCGCCGACACCGGCGCGGCATGCTGAATGGCCGCGGTCCAGGTACTGCGGACCAGATCTGTCGGAGTGAACTTTTCGCCGATCGGGTCGTCGGCGTCGACCAGCTGGTAGTAGGAACCGCTGGTCATTCGTCCTCCACCGCCGTGCCGGGAGTATCGACGATCACCGTGTCGAGCCGGGCGAGCTTCGTGCCGACAAGCCGTTTGGGGTACGCATCGCTACTCGACAGCATGAACAGTGTGCGGCCGGCGGCGCCACCGAGCATGCAGGCGATCGCGGCGCGATCGCCGATGTCGATCCGATGCGTCACAAGCCCGCCCTCGACGATGCGTTCGAACTGGTGGGCCAACGTCATCGCCGTCCACACCCCGCCCTCGGCGTCGAGGCAGATGCCGTCCGGCGGGCCGTCCAGCCCGTCGGCGAAGACGCGCCGGCCGGTCAGGTCGCCGCCCTCGCCGATCGTGTAGGCGGTCAACCGGCGACCGGTCGACTCGGCCACGATCAGGGTCCGGTGGTCGGGGGTGATGACCATGCCGTTGGGAAAGTCCAGTTCGGTCGCCACCACGTCGACGGCGCCATCGGGGTCGACCCGCAGGATCACCCCGCCCTCGAACGCCTGCGAACCGATGTAGGCCCGGCCGTGCCGGTCGACCACCATATCGCCCAGGTCCGCCGGCGCCAGCTCACTCAAATCGGCTGTCTCGCTGACGGTTTCGCCGTCGTACGCCAGCAGCGTGCGGTTCTCGGCAGAGACGATCAGTAGCGTCCCGTCCGGCCGGAAGCCCAGACCCGAGGGCGCGTGCCCGGGCAGCGGCAGCGTGGTCATCGAGCCGCAGACGGTGACGGTGTGCACGGCCTCGCCGAGCATGTCGGAGAACCACAACAGGCCCTCGAACCAGCGCGGACCCTCGCCGAAGCAGAACCCGCTGGCCAGCGGGGTCAGCCCGTCAACCATTGCCGTCATCGAGCGCATCCAATTCTCGGGCGACGGCCTGGTGGTAGGCGTCGATCTTGGCGGGGTTGGCCTGCTGGAACAGTGCGTCGGGCAACGGCGCGTGCTTGTAGGCCTCGATCGTCATCGTCCGGGTGAACAGCGTGATGTCTTCACCCGGCCGGGTGAACTGGTACTGGACCGTGATCCGTCCCTCCATTCCGCCACCGCCGTCTTGGTTGTGACCAAGCGGGCCAACGGAATTGAAGATCCACAACCTCGGCCGCATCGCGATGGCCAGCTGCCAGGTGAAAATCCGGCCGCCGTCGGGCCCGGTTTCCTGCCAGGTGTCACCGACCTGCAGTGGCAGCTTGTCGGGCAGGTTCGCGATGTGTGCGCTACCGGGATAGGTCTTCGGCCAGTTCGCCGGGTTGGTGACGAAGTCGTAGACGGTCTCGGGCGCATGCGCGAAGGCGGTCTCCGAGCTCGTCGTCACGATGCCCACTCGTCGCTCCTTCGCGGCAGAAAACAGCCCGGCCGGCACACCGGGCGGGTTTACAGATTATCGTACAAATGTCACGCGGTAACTTGCAGGGAGATCGTCGGCGCTCAGCCAAGGAAAGCGGCAGATGAAATTCACCATCACCCACCCGATGCACAGCCACCCCTACAACCCCGAGCTGGTCAGGGGTGACGGCATCGCCGCGGTGGCCGCTGCCGCCGAAGCCGCCGGTATCCACGGCTTCGGGTTCACCGATCACCCCGCCCCGAGCCAGCGCTGGCTGGAAGCCGGCGGCCATGACGCGCTGGACCCGTTCGTCGCGATGGGTTACGCCGCGGCGCACACCTCCACGTTGCGGCTGATCCCCAACATCGTGGTGCTGCCGTACCGAAACCCGTTCGTAGTGGCCAAATCCGGTGCGACCCTTGATCTGCTGTCCGACGGCAGGTTCACGCTGGCGGTCGGGGTCGGTTATCTCAAACGCGAATTCGCCGCGCTGGGTGTCGACTTCGAGGAGCGGGCGGCGTTGTTCGACGAGGCGCTCGACGTGATCCGGGGCATCTGGACCGCCGACGACATCACCTTCGAGGGGCGACACTTCAGCGCCAAGGGGATCACCGCGCACCCGCGTCCGGTCAGTGATCCCCACCCACCCATCTGGATCGGCGGCAACACCGGGGCCGCGCGGCGCCGGGTCGCCGAGAAGGGCGACGGTTGGTGCCCGTTCGCCGCGCCGCCCGCGCTGGCCCAGACCGCCCGCACGGCGTCACTGGATTCCGTGGAGGCGCTCGGCGACGGCATCGACGACCTGCGCCGCCGCCTCGAGGACGCCGGAAGGGATCCCGCAGGAGTCGACATCGTCTTCGGCAACTTCGAGGGCGGCAGTCCGGCCGACGACGATTTCAACGCCGACGCCTACCTGGCCGGCCTGAATCGGCTGGCTGAGCTCGGCGTCACCTGGACGCAGGTGGGACTGCCCGGAGACAGCCTGGCCCACGCGCTCGAGGTGATCGACCGATTCAAGACGCTGGTCATCGACGCCTCGTGAGGGCGCGGCCGAGGCTTTACAAGTTTTGACGAGAATGTCATTCTCGCTAGGTGACAACAGACTCTGAGCAGACGTCGTGGTCGGTCGCCGGCCTCCTGGATTTGTTCGACGCGCGCGAAGCCGGCGATAACCGGTTCAGTGCCGAGACCGGCATCGCGGCCGAGGACGAGCGTCAGGTGGTAGAGGGCACCCAGGTGCTCGCGCAGGTGATTGTCGCTGTCGCCAAGCGGTTCCCGGCCAAGTCGGTGCGCTCGGTACATGCGGTGTTCGCCCGTGCGGTGCTGGTCGGCCCACCGGTCGAGATCGAGATCGACGTCGTCGCCGAGGGCCGTTCGACTGCGACCGCGGTGGTCGGTGTTTCCCAGAACGGGCGGCGCGCCATCACGGTGACCGCGTTGCTCGATGTGCCGTCCGACGACGTGATCCGCCACCACCTGCCCCGGCCCGAGGTGACCGCGCCCGCGGACGCCAACGACGGCCGGATGCCGATGGGCGGCCGGGAGTTGCGACTGGTGGACGTGGTCGACGTCAACAGCCCGGATGAGGTCGGCCCGCCGGAGTTGTATGCCTGGCTGCACTATGACCCGATCCCGGCCCGTGACGACCTGGCGAAGGCGTTGATCGCGTATTTCACCGGTCACCTTGGCATTTCGACGGCGATGCGGGCCCATGAGGGCATCGGCACCGCCCAGTCGCACCTGACCGTGTCGACCGCGCCGATGACGGTGTCGGTCAGCTTCCACGAGCCGGTGTCGTGGACGGGCTGGCTGCTCTACAGCCACGAGAGCACGCAGGCCGGGGCGGGCATGTCCTACATCCGCGGCGCCGTGCACACCGAGGAAGGCGAGTTGATCGCCTCGTTCGCCCAGGACGCGCTCATCCGTCCGCTGCGCACCAGCGATTCTGCGATCAAAACCGAAGCGCGACTGTAACTCTCATGGACTTCTCCTGCGTCGAGTTGTCGGTCGAGGATCAGGAATTCCGCGACAAGCTACGGGCATTCCTGGCCGGCGTCGTCACCGACGAGGTGATCCGCCGAGACCGCGAGACGGGGGAGAACTTCGACGAGGGCGTGCACCTGGCGCTGGGCGCCGAGGGCTACCTGGCCGCCGACTTCAACGACGAATCCGACGGCGGGTTCGGCGCGCTGCGCCGCCGGATCTGGGACCTGGAGATCGGCCGTGCCCACACGCCGTGGTTCCACTGGGGCACAACGGCTGTCGTCGCGAGAATGATGCGCGACTTCGGACCGCCCGAACTCACCGACGAGGTGCTGCCCGGCGTGCTGTCCGGGGAGATTCGGCTGTGCCTGGGCTACACCGAACCCGAGGGCGGCTCGGACATCGCGACATGCAAAACCCGTGCGGTCCGGGAAGCGGACGGATCCAGCTGGGTTGTCAACGGGTCCAAGATGTTCACGTCCAACGCCCACAACGCCAGGTACGTCTTCCTGCTCACCAACACCGACCCGGACGGGCCAAAACACAAGAACCTGACCATGTTCCTGGTTCCGCTCGATACTCCCGGAGTCGACATCCAGCCCATCCGCACCGTCGACGGCGACCGGACCAACATCGTCTTCTACAGCGACGTTCGGGTCGACGACCGGTACCGCATCGGCCCGGTCAACGGCGGCTGGGGGGTGCTGCGGGGTGCGCTCGACGAGGAGCACGGCACCACCGAGAAAGAAGACGACGGCCTGCAGCGCATCGCGGTGATGCACGAGCATCTGGTCCTGATGGCCGAGGCGATGGATGAGGTGGCGGCGCTGGTCACCCGGGAGCGGCCCGATGGCAGTCGCCTGATCGAAGACTCTTCGGTCGCATATCGGTTGGGTCGCAGCGTCGCTCGCACCGAGGCGGCGCTGGGAACCCCAGGGATGTTCGGCCGGGTGGCCAACGCACAAACCATGCGCGACGTCTCGCCCGACCTGATGGACATCCTGGGCGCGGCGTCGGCGTTGCCGGTCGACACCGAGGGAGCCGCCGACAGAGCCGACAATGGCGGCGCGGAATACATCTTCCGGCTGGCCTCACCGGTCGGTATTTACGGCGGCACCCTCGAGGTGTTCCGCAACATGATCGCCCAGCATGCGCTCGGGCTCGGGAAGCCGAACTATTCCCCGCCGAGGTCCTGAGACTTCGGGAGCTCCGCGCGGAAAACGTCGACCCGGGTCTCGTCAAAACTGAGCAGCCCGGTGATCGGCCGGCTCTCCGGCAGTGGGTCGTGGTAGCTCCACGCCACGTCGTCGATATCGGCCGTCGACCAGTACGTAGCCCAGCCCTTGTAATTGCAGTACGTCGTCGTATTCGATTGCCGCAGAGACTCTGTGCGCACGTGCGCGGGGTCGACGTAGAGTCGCGGCTCCAGCGAGGTCTCGAACAGGATCACCGTGTCGTCGGTGTCGACCAACGTCGTGGCGCCCAACTCGACCCGCAACCGGCGTCGGGTCGGCCGGCAGTCGACGCGGTGATAAGGGTTGGGCGGATAGTGCACGAGCGTGCGTCCCTCTTCGGTCCATGAGTCGACGGCATCCCACGGAACCTGGACGAATCCGGGTGCCTCGGATACCGGCGCGCTGGGCAGGCCGGCGACCTCCTCGGCCCGAAAAGCGAAGCTGAGCGGTCGATCTGGCCGGTGTACCAGCAGCACCTGCTCGGTGTCGATGACCGTACGGCCGTCCTTCACCGCCTGCACCCGACGGGGATGCGGCTCGATGTAGACCACGTCGGAGGGAAGCGTCGGCGAGAACCAGCCGGCTGGAGCGCTGCTCAGCGGTCCGTGTCCGGTGACCATGCTCATGGACTCCGAGGGTACGCCGGCGGCCCGCCGTGGCATGGTGTCTGGCATGGCCGGACCGATGGAAGGCATCAACGTCGTGGAGCTCGGCGTGTGGGTGGCCGGGCCCGCGACCGGAGGCATCCTCGCCGATTGGGGCGCCGACGTGATCAAGATCGAGCCGCCCACCGGCGACCCGGCCCGGATGTTCGGCCGCATGCTCGGGCTCGACGTCGATGTGAGTCCGCCGTTCGAGATGGACAACCGGTCCAAGCGCAGCGTCGTGGTCGACCTGACCACCGCCGACGGCCGCGACACCGCGCTCGAATTGATCAGCGACGCTGACGTTTTCGTCACCAACGTCCGGCCGGCGGCGTTGCGGCGCCTCGGCCTCGACTACGAGTCGCTGGCCGACGAGCACCCGCGGCTGGTGTACGGCTTGATCACCGGCTATGGGGAGACCGGGCCGGACGCCGATCGGGCTGCCTACGACGTTGCCGCATTCTGGGCCCGCGGCGGCCTGGCGCACCTGCTGACCCGGCCCGGGGAGACGCCGCCGTTCCAGCGGGGCGGAATGGGCGATCACTCGGCCGGCATGACGCTGGCCGCGGCGGTCTGCGCCGCGCTGGTCGCCCGCGCCCGCACCGGAACGGGCCAGCTGGTCAGCACGTCGCTCTACCGGCAGGGGGCCTACACGGTCAGCTTCGACTTGAACACCTACCTGATGTCCGGCCAGCCGATCGCGATCGGGCAGCGCGAGAAGATGTTCAACCCGTGCATGAACAACTACGCGACCGCCGACGGTCGCCGGTTCTGGATCGTCGGCCTCGAGGTCGACCGGCACTGGCCCCCGCTGTGCCGCGCCGTCGGCAAGCCCGAGTGGCTGGAAGATCCGCGATTCGTCGACGCCCGGTCGCGAGCCGTCAACGCCGTGGAGCTGATCGGCGAGCTGGACCGCATCTTCGCCACCAGGACGCTCGATGAATGGGCCGAGGTCTTCGCCGGCGAACCGGACTTCTTCTGGTCACCGGTCAACACGATCGAGGACGTCATCGCCGACGAGCAGTTCCAGGCCGCCGGCGGCATGGTCGACGTGCCGCTGGGTGACACCGCCGCGGCCGGCAGCGTGGCCATGGTGGCCACCCCGGCGGACTTTCACGGCACCCCGTGGGCGCCGCGTTCGGTGGCCCCCGAACTCGGACAGCACACCGCTGAGGTGGTTGCCGAGCTCGAGGCGCGCCGCCGGCCTTGATCCAATCGAAACTTTACAGATTCGACGAGAAGTGTCACGCTGAGTCCCGCCGGTTCATCGAATGCGACGAGGCGTTCGATCTGCTGAAGGGATGCGATGGTGGATTACGGGCATCGGCGCCCACCAGGTCCGCAGCGCGACGACAAGGGTTCGGTCACGTATCGACTCGACGTCGTCGCATCCGATACCGCCGACGTGGTGGGATCGATCGGAGGGTGGCTCTGCGACCGGGTGCGGGCCGGTTGGGACGTGCACGTCGCACTGGCACGGGGGTGTGACCACCGCCCGCTGGAAATTCTCGGCATGCAGGCCGTCGAACTCGACCCGCACATTCTGTCCGCAGGCGCCGATTGCACGGCCCGCGGCCTGGCGGTCAGCGCCGACGTGTTCGCCTCCGACACCCGGATCCAGCAGGAAGTACTGGCGGCCCTGGATCGCTGGATGACGGAAGTGACTCTCTGGCAGAACGATTGGCCGCTGTCGGTCGGGCACCGAACCACCACGGTGCAGCACGTGCTCTCCGGCGCCGCCCGGGCGTTCAAACGTCACGCGCTGGCCGCGGCGGGTCTGCCGGCCGCGGTCAGCCCGACCGAAATGTTGCGCAGCGACATGAAAGCCTCCCTGCCGGTGGTCTCAGAACTGATCCCGGTTGGCTGATGCGCAAGTACCACGGCCACACCCTGCTCTATCTGCACGAGACGATCGCGCTGGGAACGGGCTCGAGCAACGAGTTCACCCAGGCCTTCACCGATATCTACGCGCCGATGATGCAGGGGCTGGGCGCGCGACTGTTCGCGCTGTGGGAGAGCACGCCCTACAACGGTCACTGGCCGCAAGTCACGATCATCTGGGAGATCGACACGTTCGCCGACTATGCCCGGATCGGGACGGCGCAGGCACGCGGTGGCAGCCACCGGGCGGCAGCCGAGCGGTGGTCGGCGTTTCTGGCCGGCACCGGAGCCTCCGGCGAAGGACGAATCATGTACCCGGGGCCGAGCAACAGAACGCTGAGCCAGCTGACCGAAGCGAAATTCGGTGCGGCGGTGGTGATTCAAGAGATCATGCAGACCAAGCCGGGTCGCCAGGACGACTACATCCGGGAACTGGAGCGGCTCTACGTGCCGTGGTCGGAGCGCACCGGTAAACACTGGCTCGGGTCGTTCACCACCACCTTCCGCTTCAACGAGGTCATCCACTACTGGGCGCTCGACGGCGGCTGGGACTGTTTCGCCGAGCATTACCCGTCGTGGAAGGAGAGTCCGCCCGCCGAAATCGTCACCTGGATGAGCGTGGTCCCGGCGCTGCGCGACGGCTGGGAAGACTCGATCCTGCAAGCACTTCCACCCTCGCCGCTGCAATGAGCGAGTTCAGCTACGACCCGTTCGATCCGGCCGTGATGGCCGATCCGCTGCCGTACTACCGCGTTCTGCGGGAGCGTCATCCGGTGTGCTACCTGCCGAAGTGGGACACCTACGCGCTGTCGCGGTTCGCCGACATCTGGGATGTGCTGGCGCTCAACGACGGAACGTTCGTCGCGTCGGAGGGAACGCTGCCCCCCGCGACGGTGCTGGCTCAGCACAACAAGGGGCCGGTCGCCGACCCGCCGTTGCAGCCGCTGCCGTTTCACGCCGTGTTCGACGCGCCGATCTACGACGGCGTCCGTAAGGCGCACAGCCAGCCGTTCCGGCCCCGGGCCGCCGCGGGGTGGGAAGCCCGGATTCGCGAGCTGGCCAACGAGCGGCTCGACGAGCTGCTGCCCCGCGGGACCTTCGATCTGACCCAGGACTACGGCGGGATCGTCGTCGCCACGGTGGTCTGCGAATTACTGGGCATCCCTGTCGAATTCGCGTCAGATGTGCTGGCCGCGGTGAATGCCGGCAGTCTCGCCGAACCGGGTAGCGGCGTCGACACCGCGGTCGCCCGGCCGAACTTCCTGGAGCACCTGATCCCGGCCGTCCGGCGGCGACGCGCCGATGCGACCGACGGCGCGCTGCCGGTGGTCGACGGATTGCTCGGGTACCGACTGCCCGACGACCGCGCCCTCGACGACGCCGAGGTGGCGACCCAGATGCTGTGCGTGTTCATCGGCGGAACCGAGACCGTACCCAAGGTCGTCGCGCACGGATTGTGGGAGTTACTGAGCCATCCCGACCAACTCTCGGTGGTACGGGCCGATCCGGAGGCCAACGTGCCCGTCGCGCGCGAGGAGATGATTCGCTACTGCGCCCCCGCGCAGTGGTTCGCCCGAACCGCCCGCAAACCGTTCGAGATTCACGACACCACCGTCGAACCGGGGCAGCGGATCATCACGCTGCTCGCGTCGGCGAACCGGGACGAACGCGAGTACCCGGACCCCGATGAGTTCATCTGGGACCGTCCGATAGGCCGGTCGTTGGCGTTCGGTCGCGGACAGCATTTCTGCCTCGGCTATCACCTGGCCCGCTTGGAGCTCAACGTCCTGGTAACCGAATGGCTGCGGCGGGTGCCGGACTATCGCATCATCGACGAGGCGGCGTTCCGCCCGCCGTCCAGCTTCCAGTGGGGCTGGAGCAGGCTGCCGGTGGAGGTGTGAGGTGTGGTCGTACCGGATCGTCGCGCCCTACCAATTCGAGCGGAGCTCGATCCCGGACACGACGCCGGACGCGCTGGCTGACGGCCAGGTGCTGCTGCGATTCCTGGCCGCCGGTGTCTGCGGCAGCGACATGCCGGCATTCCGCGGCGTGCGCGGCCTGCTGCCGGGTGACCACGGGCGCAGCGGTGCCGAGAAGGACGGTTTCCCGATCCACGAAGTCGTCGGGGAGGTGATCGCCAGCCGCAACGACCGCCATCGGACCGGAGATCGCTTGGTGGGCTGGGCATCCGGCTTCGACGGCCTGATGGAGCGGGTCGTCACGGACGGCAATCAGGTGGCGTCCTACGACCCGGCGCTGAGTCCGGCGCAAGCCGTCGGGCTGCAGCCGTTGGCCTGCGTGCTCTACGCGATCGGGCAACTGCCCGACCTCGCCGGTCGCCACGTCGGCGTGATCGGTCAGGGTTCGATCGGGCTGCTGTTCTCGGCTGCGGCCAAAGCGGCGGGAGCGAGCCGGGTCACCGGTGTCGACCCGATCGACCGGGCCGCGATCGCCACCCGGTTCGGCACCGACGACTACGTGCGGGCCACCAGCGACCGGTGGGTCAGCCATCTCGAACCCGCCGACCGCCCGGACGTCGTGATCGAAACCGTCGGCCATCAGGTGGCCACGCTGAATCACGCCATCGAAGCCACCGCGCCCGGTGGCACCGTGTTTTACTTCGGGGTGCCCGACGACGACAGCTACCCGATCAGCATGCGCACCATGCTGCGCCGTAATCTCACGCTGAAATCCGGTGTGGCGCTTGATCGCCCACGGATGCTCGAGCTCGCCGGCACATTCGCCGCCGAGCACGCCGGCCTGCTTGCCGACTACTCGACCCACACCTTCGGGATCGACGACGTCCAAGCGGCATTCGAGTTGGCCGCCCGACCCGACAGCGGCCGCGGCAAGATCGCGATCGTGGCACCGTGACGGCTTTTCGGCAGGCACTCGCTTCGGGCGCGCCGCTGTGGGGCGGGTGGATCACCGGACCCACCGCAATCGGTCCCGAGGAGTTCGCCCGCGCCGGATACGACTACGTCGGCTTCGACGCCCAGCACGGATACATCGACGACGCCGACATCGCGAACATGTTGCGCCGCATCGAGCACGTGCCGATCGCGACGGCGGTGCGACTACCCAACGCCGATGCGGCACCGATCGGACGGGTACTCGACGCCGGCGCGGACGCCGTCATCATCGCGATGATCGAGTCCGCCGAGCAGGCGGCGGCCGCGGTGGCCGCCACCCGCTACCCGCCCCGGGGACAGCGCAGCTTCGGTCCGCTGCGCGCCAGCCTCGGCGCCGACACCGCCGCACTCGAGAGCCGGGTCAGCGTGTTCGCGATGATCGAAACCGCCGCGGCGCTGGCCGATGTCGAGGCGATCTGCGCGGTGCCGGGACTCGCCGGGATCTACGTCGGACCCGCCGACCTCGCCATCTCGATGGGCGTCGACGTGACCAAGGCGACCACCGACCCCGAGGTGCAGCAGGCCATCGTCGGCATCCACGCCGCCGCGTCGGCCGCCGGGCTGATCCCGGCAATCCACGCCGGTAACGGAAGGGTCGGTCAGGCCATGGCGCAGTTGGGTTTTCAGGTGATCACGCTGGCTGCGGAATCCCAGGCGCTGCGGCGCGGCGCCGCCGCGGGTCTCGACGAAGCCAGGGGTGCCGAATGACGCCGCGGGTCGCGCTGGTCACCGGGGCCGCGCGCGGACAGGGCTGGGCGATCGCCGAACGGCTACGCGCCGATGGCTTCTCGGTCGCGGCCTGCGACGTCGATACGGCCGGACTCGAAGCAGTGGTCGACGGCCGCGGCGACGACGCGTTGATCGGGATACCGCTCGACGTGACCTCCGAGGCCGGCTGGCAACAGGCCGTCGCAACCACCGTCGACCGCTTCGGCGCGTTGACCGCCCTGGTCAACAACGCGGGTGTGCTGCACCGCACACCGATCGCCGACGAAACCGCCGAGGCCTTCGAAAGGTCCTGGCGGGTCAATTGTCTGGGTGCTTTCCTGGGTATCCGGACCGCGCTCGGGCAGCTGCGCGCGGCCGACGGCGCCGCGATCGTCAACACCTGCAGCACCGGTGCGATCCGGCCCTTTCCCAACCACACCGCCTACGGCTCGGCGAAATGGGCGCTGCGAGGGCTCACCCAGGCGGCCGCGGCTGAACTCGCGCCGGCCGGAATCCGGGTCAACGCGGTGTTCCCCGGACCCATCGCCACACCGATGCTCGACGACGACACCCAGGCGCGATTGGCGGCGACCTCGGCGTCGGGCCGCATCGGCAAACCCTCGGAGGTCGCCGATGCGGTCGCTTTCCTGGTCTCCGGCCAGGCCTCGTTCATCACCGGCTCGGAGCTGGTCATCGACGGCGGCCAATGCCTGAGGATTCAGTGAAGATCGGCGTCATCGGAGCCGGACCGGGTGGTATAGCTCTGGGAATCTTGCTGAAGCGAGCGGGTTTTCGCGACTTCACCATCTTCGACCGCGAGGACGGGGTGGGCGGAACCTGGCGGATCAACACCTATCCGGGGCTGGCCTGCGACGTCAAGTCGCACCTGTATTCGTATTCGTTCGACCTGAACCCACACTGGTCGCGGCTGTGGTCGGGCCAGCGGGAGATTCTCGGCTACTTCGAGCGCTGCGTGAGCGAGCAGGGATTGCAGCCGCATCTGCGGCTCGGCACCGAAATCCGGTCGGCGCACTGGAACGACGACTCCGGCCGCTGGCACCTCGAGACGGCGGCGGGGGAGCGGCACGTCTTCGACGTGGTGGTGTCGGCGATCGGATTGTTCACCCAGCCGGTGCTGCCGAAACTGGTCGACCGGGAGCCGTTCCGCGGCACCGTGATGCATTCGGCACGGTGGGACCACTCGGTCGAGCTGGCCGGCAAACGGGTCGCGGTCCTGGGTACCGGATCGACGGCGTCACAGGTGGTGCCGGAGCTGGTGAAGGTCGCCGAACGGGTGTACTCGGTGCAGCGCTCGCCCACCTGGATACTGCCCAAGCCCGACCGTCCCTACAGTGCCAGGGAGCGTTGGGTTTTCGAGCATGTTCCATTCGCCAAGAAGATCTACCGCACCAGGCTCTGGTTGCGCAGCGAAGCCAACATCTCGGTGATCGAACACGGCAGCGACAAGACCCGGGACTTCACCGCGATCGCCGAGCGATTGCTGCAAGACTCGATCGCCGACGAGGAGTTGCGACGCGCGCTGACGCCCGACCACCCGATGGGCTGCAAGCGGCTGGTGTTCTCGTCGGACTACCTGGCGGCGCTGACCCAGCCGAATGTCGAGGTACTGAGCAGTCCCGCGCAAGCGTTGCGGTCCAATTCCATTGTGCTGCAGGACGGCACCGAGCGTGAAGTCGACGTTGTGGTGTGCGCGACCGGTTATGCGGCCGCCGATTACCTCGGCGAGATCGACGTGACCGGCGAGGGTGGGCTGGCTTTGCGCGACGTCTGGCGGGACGGCGCCCAGGCGTACCTGGGTATGGCCGTGCCCGCTTTCCCCAACTTCTTCATGCTCTACGGGCCCAACACCAACGTCGGGTCCAACAGCGTGATCTTCGTCCTCGAAGCCCAAGCTCGCTACATCGTGCGGGCGTTGCGCTACCTGCGCCGGACCCGCCGGGCCTACGTCGCGGTCCGGCCGGAGGCGATGGCGGCTTTCCTGGCCAAGATCGACCGCTGGATGCAGGGCACGGTATGGACGACCCGGTGCAGCAACTACTTTCGGGCCGCCAACGGTCGCGTGGTGACGCAGTGGCCGCGCAGTGCCCGCGCGTTCTGGGGGATGACGCGCCGGTTCAGGCCGGCTGACTACCGCTTCGAGCCTTCGTGATCGACGGTCGGCTCGATCCGGTGCTGGGTGCCGTCGCGACCACCCGTACCGACCTGTCGAAGGTCGGCCCGGTGCGCGCGGGGCTGAATGAACGCCGCCGCGCGGCCGTCGCGGACGTCGACGCGACCGGTGTCGCGATCACCGACAGGGTCGCCTCCGGAGTGCCGGTGCGCATCTATCGTGGCGCGCCGGCGCCGGCGCCGGCTGTGATCTATTGCCACGCAGGCGCGTTCGTCCTCGGTAATCTGGACACCGACCACCGGCAATGCGTGGAGCTGGCCCGCCGCGGCCGATGTTCGGTGGTATCGGTGGACTACCGGCTGGCACCTGAGCATCCGTATCCGGCCGCGCTCGACGACGTTGTCGCGGTGCTGGATTGGGTGATCGCCACCGCAGGCGAGCTGAGCGTCGACACGTCACGGGTCGCGGTGGCCGGCGGCAGTGCCGGCGGCGCCCTGGCGGCCTGCCTGGCGCAGCGTCGCTCGGAGAGCCTGGTGTTCCAGCTGCTGCACCAGCCGGTGCTCGACGACCGTGCAACCGGATCCAAGGACGAGTTCGATGCGACGCCGGCGTTCGACGGGCCCGCCGCCGAGGTGATGTGGCGCCATTACCTTGGAGCCGCCGAACCGTCTGCGGATTCAGTGCCGGCCCGATACGACGAATTACGCGGCCTGCCAGCGACATTCATCAGCTGCTCGGACATCGACCCGTTGCGTGACGAGGCACTGGACTACGCGGTCCGGTTGCTGCGGGGCGGGGTCGCGACCGAACTGCATGTCTTTGCCGGCACCTGCCACGGGTTCGACTCGCTGCTGCCCGACTGGGAGGTGGCCGAGCAGCTGTTCACGCTGCAGGGCCGCGCGCTGCGCCGGGCGTTCCACGGGGCGTGAGCGGTCCGGGCTCCGCCGGCGCCTAGTCGAACTCGATCAACTGACGGACGGCGGTCCCGTCGGCCAGGTGATCCATGGCGGTGTTGATGTCGTCGAGGGCGATGCGCGCGGACACCAGCGACTCCACCGGCAGCCGGCCCGACCGCCACAGCTCGACGAACTGCGGGATGTCGCGATCGGGCACCGCCGATCCGAGGTAGCTGCCGATCAGCGAACGTCCTTCGGCGACAAACCCCAACGGGGACACACTGATCCGGGCGTCCGGTCGCGGTAGGCCGACGGTGATGGTCCGACCACCCGGCCCGGTGAGTGCGATCGCGGTCTCCAGAGCGGCAGGGTGGCCGGCGGCCTCGACGACGACCTCCGCCTTCACGCCGGCATCGATGGCCTGCTGCGGGGTGTAGGCCTCCTGCGCACCGAGAGTGCGCGCGCCGGTGAGCTTTTCGGGCAACTGGTCGACGCCGATCACGTGCACACCGGCATACGACAGCGCGGTCATCACCGCGGCCATGCCGACCCCACCGAGGCCGACGACGACGACCGTCTGCCCAGGCTGTGGTTTGCCGACATTGAGCACCGCTCCGCCGCCGGTCAGCATCGCGCAGCCGAGCAGTGCGGCGACCGGGGGAGCGACGTCGTCGGGCACCGGGACCACACTGGCCCGGTTGACCACTGCGTGCGTCGCGAACCCGGACACCCCGAGGTGGTGAAAGACGTTGTCGCCGTTGCGCGTCAGGCGCATTCCGCCGCCCAGCAACGATCCGGCGTTGTTGGCCGCGCTACCCGGCCGGCACGGAGTGAGCCCGTCGGTGACGCAGGCGGCGCAGTGGCCGCAGCGCGGCAGGAACGTCATCACCACGCGCTGCCCGACGGAGACGTCGTTGACGCCGTCGCCGACCCGCTCGATGACTCCGGCCGCCTCGTGACCGAGCAGCATCGGCGTCGGCCGGACCCGATTGCCGTCCACGACCGACAAGTCGGAATGGCATACCCCGGCAGCTTCGATGCGGACCAGCAGTTCCTCCGCGCCGGGCGGACCCAGGGTGACGTCGGCAATGGTGATGGGCCGAGATCGGGAGTACGGCCGGGGCGATCCGATCTGCTCCAGTACGGCACCCCGGATTTCCAGCATGGTCGAATACAACCATGAGCTCCATTCCGCCCGCACCCGACGGCCTCACCAGTCGCGATTTCCCGGTGCACTGGCCGGTAACGACCCGGTGGGCCGACAACGACATGTTCGGCCACTTGAACAACGCGGTGTACTACCAACTGTTCGACACCGCGATCAACGGCTGGATCGGCACCAGTGTGGCGCTCGATCCGGTGACGACCTCGGCGCAGGGCATCGTGGCCGAATCGGGCTGCCGCTACTTCTCCGAATTACACTTCCCTGAACGCCTTTTCGTCGGGTTGGCGGTGACCAGGCTCGGCAACAGCAGCGTGACGTACCGCCTCGGTGTTTTCCGGGAAGGCGAGCATTCGTCCGCTGACCAGGAAACGGAGCCGCAGGCCGTCGCCGCGGTCGGGCACTGGGTGCACGTCTACATCGACAAGGTCACCCGGCGTCCCACGCCCATCCCCGACGAGATCCGGGCGCTGCTCTCGACAGCCTGTGTCTAACTGGGGAATCTGGCGGTCGAACGTTCTCGGTAAGCTCGGCGAATGCCTTTTGTCAGCAAGACCGTCGAGGTTGCCGCCAACGCCGACTCGATTCTGGCCATCGTCGCCGACTTCGAGCGCTACCCGGAATGGAACGACGGAGTCCAGGGCCTGTGGGTGCTGGCCCGCTATGACGACGGGCGTCCCAGCCAGCTGCGACTCGACGCCAAATTCGAATCCATCGAGGACAGCTTGATCCAGGCCGTCTACTACCCGAGCCCCACTCAGATCCAGACCGTGCTGCAACAGGGAAACCTCTTCAAGAAGCAGGAGCAGTTGTTCAGCGTGGTGGACACCGGCGGATCGTCGCTGTTGACGGTGGACCTCGACGTCGAGCCGTCGCTGCCGATTCCGGCGCCGATGGTCAAGCAACTGGCCGGCAACGTCATCGACTACCTCGCCGAGAACCTCAAGAAGCGTGCCGAGGAACTGGCTTCTTAGTCATCCGGCTCGCAACTAGTCCCAGATCCCGCTGCTCTCCAAGCGCTCGGTGAGCCGCCGGGCGCCGTCGATGAACTGCCAGGTGGTGTGTTCGACCACGGCGGCGGTGTCCCTGCGTCGCAGCGCCGCGACCACGTCGCGGTGGTTGCGCACCGCGGCAGCACCCCATTCCGGGTCCGCGGCGTAGACCATCAACGGCATGTACCGGGCCACGTGCAAGAGGAACCAGGCCAGCTTGATCCGCCCGGTGGCGTGGTTGAAGACGCGGTGAAACGCGAACTCGCATCCCGCGATCGCTTCGATGTCGGAGGCGTCCACCGCGGCGGCCAGTGCATCGGTGAGGTGGGCGAGGTCGTCGATCGCGGTGTCGGTGATGCGTTCGGCGGCCGAGGTGGCAAGCTCCTTGGCGATGGTCGCCTGCACCCAGAAGATGTCGTCGACGTCCTGGCGGCTCAGCGGCAACACCACGTGGCCACGATGTGGCTCGAGTTGCACCATCCCCTCGCCGCGCAGCTTGAGTAGCGCCTCCCGCACCGGGGTCGCGCTGACGCCGAGTTTGGCAGCGGTCTCGTCAAGCCGGATGAACGTCCCCGGCTGCAGTGCGCCGGACATGATCGCCGCCCGCAGATGGCCCGCGACCTCGTCGGACAACTGCGCTCTGCGAAGCGGACGGCGTGCCGCGGCGAGCGCGCTCACCGCGCTCACCACCGGGGTTGTCTTCCGGACGACCAGACCATAGTGTGACCCAGACAACACCAAGTTTTATCAAATATCAACTTAACCAGTGCGCTTACCGCGAGAAGGGAAGCAACCAGTTGACCGCACAGTTGACCGGCCACGGCGCCCAAGACACCGACGCTGATGCGGCGTATTCGGAGCAGCCCTATCTGGCGCGCCGACAGAACTGGGTCAACCAGCTCGAACGGCACGCGTACATGCAACCGGGTGCGACCGCGCTGCGGTTCCTGGGCAACACCACCACCTGGGCCGATCTGCGTGACCGGGTCGCGAAGATCGCCGGCGCCCTGAGCCGTCGCGGCGTCGAGCGCGGCGACCGGGTGATGGTCCTGATGCTGAATCGCACCGAGTTCGTCGAGTCGGTGCTGGCGGCCAACCTCATCGGGGCGATCGCCGTCCCGGTCAACTTCCGGCTCACACCACCGGAGATCGCCTTCCTGGTCGAGGACTGCGAGGCGAGGGTGATGATCACCGAGCCGGTACTGGCCCCGGTGGCGGCCGGTGTCCGCGGCATCACGTCGATACTGGGCACCATCGTGGTCGCCGGCGACTCGGCCGGCTTGGCCGACTCCGGCCTACTGGGCTTCGAGGATCTGGTGAACGAGCCCGGCGATCCAGCCACACCCGTCGACGTCCCCAACGACTCACCGGCGCTGATCATGTACACCTCCGGCACCACCGGCCGACCCAAGGGCGCCGTGCTGACCCACACCAATCTGAGCTGTCAGACGACGGCCAACCTCTACACCCACGGGTTCGCGGCCGACGACGTCGGCTTCATCGGCGTTCCGTTCTTCCACATCGCCGGAATCGGCAACCTGCTGACCGGAATGCTGATGGGCCTGCCCACGGTGATCCATCCGCTCGGCGCCTTCGACCCCGGGCATCTGCTCGACGTCCTCGCCGCCGAAAAAGTCACCGGGATTTTCCTGGTCCCGGCCCAGTGGCAGGCGGTTTGTACTGCGCAGCAGGCGAATCCACGCGACGTCTCTTTGCGGGTGATCTCCTGGGGTGCAGCGCCGGCGTCCGATACCCTGCTGCGTCAGATGTCGGAAACATTCCCCGGGGCCCAGATCCTGGCCGCCTTCGGCCAGACCGAGATGTCCCCGGTGACGTGCATGCTGCTCGGCGAAGACGCGATCAGAAAGCTCGGTTCGGTGGGCAAGGTGATCCCGACGGTGGCTGCCCGGGTGGTCGACGAGCAGATGAACGACGTGGCAAGAGGCGAGGTCGGTGAAATTGTCTATCGCGCACCCACATTGATGAGCGGTTACTGGAACAACCCCGAAGCCACTGCCGAGGCGTTCCACGGCGGTTGGTTCCACTCCGGCGATCTGGTCCGGATGGACGATGAGGGATACGTCTGGGTGGTCGACCGAAAGAAGGACATGATCATCTCCGGCGGAGAGAACATCTACTGCGCCGAAGTAGAGAATGTATTGGCGAGCCATCCGGCGATCGTCGAAGTCGCCGTGATCGGCCGCCCGCACGAAAAATGGGGAGAGGTTCCCGTCGCGGTTGCCGCGCTGGCGGCCGGCTGGACGCAAGATTTGACCATCGAAGACCTCGACGAGTTCCTCGGTGAGCGGCTCGCGCGCTACAAGCATCCCAAGGGCCTGGAGATCGTCGACGCGCTGCCGCGCAACCCCGCCGGCAAAGTATTAAAGACCGAATTGCGGACGCGTTATGGTGCCTCGACGGTGACTCAAAGCGGCTCCATATCAACGGATTCGGAGCACAGCGGAGGAAGCTGACATAACGCAAAATCCGCAGGTCACATTGACGAAAGGCTAATAACGCCGATGCCATGCACGCCCGTGAGCCCATCGGGTACAGTCCTGTGGTCCGGCTTACTACCTGCCAGTAGTGAGACGGAGGTCACACATCTTGGGACGGGGCAAGGAGGAGCTGTGCGAGACTATTCGCCGCTCCCCCGCAAGGCGCAGGGTTGCAACGGGAGGGGGTGGCAGTGAGCACGACGCAGCCGCGTGTGACTGATTACATCCGTGACCAACTGGGCCCACCGCTGGTCCTCGTCGGTGGCTTTTTCCGGATGTGCGTCCTCTCCGGAAAGGCGTTGTTCCGCAGCCCCTTTCAGTGGAGAGAATTCATCCTGCAGTGCTGGTTCATCCTGCGGGTCGCGATTCTGCCGACGATGGCGATCTCGGTGCCCATCACGGCGTTGTTCATCTTCACGTTCAACATTCTTCTGATCCAGGTCGGCGCCGCGGACCTCTCCGGAGCGGGCGCGGGCATCGCGGTCATCACCCAGATCGGCCCGCTGAACACCGTGTTGGTCATTGCCGGCGCAGCCTCGACCGCCATCTGCGCGGACCTGGGCGCCCGCACCATCCGCGAAGAGATCGACGCGATGGAAGTGCTTGGCATCGACCCGATCCACCGCCTCGTGGTGCCTCGCGTACTGGCCTGCTCCCTGGTCGGAATGCTGCTCAACGCGTTGGTCAGCATGGTCGGGCTGGTCGGCGGGTTCGTCTTCGGCGTTTATCTCCAACACGTATCGGCCGGGGCCTATCTGGCGACGCTGACCCAGCTCACCGGGCTGCCCGAAGTGGTGATCGCGACCATCAAGGCGTTGTCGTTCGGCATGATCGCCGGGCTGGTCGGCTGCTACCGCGGACTGACGGTCAGCGGCGGGTCCAAGGGTCTGGGAACGGCCGTCAACGAAACCGTGGTGCTCTGCGTGGTGGCGCTCTTCGCGGTCAACGTGGTGCTGACCACCATTGGTGTGCGATTCGGAACGGGACATTGAAATGTCGACTGCCCAGGTAATTCGCTCCCGCTTTCCGCGGCTCTCCGACGACCTGCGTCGCTTCGGAGAGACGGCGACCAAGCCGCTCGACGAAGCTGGAAAGCTGGGCTGGTTCACGGTTCTCGGTGTCCGTGACATGGCGTGGGCGCTGACCCGCTACCGCAAAGAGATCCTGCGGCTGATCGCCGAGGTCGGCATGGGCACCGGCGCCATGGCCGTGGTCGGCGGTACCGCCGTGATCATCGGTTTCGTGACGCTGTCCGCGGGTTCGCTGGTGGCCATTCAGGGCCTCGCGTCGCTGGGCCACGTCGGCTTGGAGACCCTCCTGGGATTCGTCTCCGCGTTCATCAACGTCCGCCTGGTCGCGCCGATCGTCACCGGGATCGCACTGGCCGCCACCGTCGGCGCCGGCGCCACGGCTGAGCTGGGTGCCATGCGGATCAGCGAGGAGATCGACGCGCTCGAGGTGATGGGCGTCAAGTCCAACGCCTACCTGGTGTCCACCCGGATGCTGGCCGGACTCGTGGTGATCATCCCGCTCTACTCGGTCGGTCTGATCCTGTCTTTCCTGTCGCCGCAGGTTGTCACGACGTTCCTGTACGGGCAGACGTCGGGCACCTACGACCACTACTTCCGCACCTTCCTGCGCCCCGATGACGTGTTCTGGTCGTTTGTCGACATCATCATCATCGCCGCGGTCGTGATGCTCTCGCACTGCTACTACGGCTACAACGCCAGCGGAGGTCCGGTCGGGGTCGGCGAGGCGGTCGGCCGGTCGATGCGCTTCTCGCTGGTTGCCACACCCGTCGTGATCCTGCTGGCCGAAATGGCGCTCTACGGCGTCAATCCCAACTTCAACTTCACGGTGTAGGCGGGCTATGACACACCCACGCGGGAAAATAAACAAGGCGCCGTTTCAGCCCTTCCGGATCGCCGGCGTCATCGTCTTTCTCATTGCGGCGCTTGTGCTGTGGCTGGTCTACCTGCAATACAGCGGCGACTTCGTCGACAAGACCAAGCTGACCATGCTGTCCGACCGGGCCGGCCTGGTGATGGACCCCGGTTCGAAGGTCACCTACAACGGCGTGCAGATCGGCCGGGTGGACGTCATCGACGAGGTCGAGCGTGATGGCAAGCCCGCGGCCAAGTTCACCCTGGACGTGTATCCCAAATACATGCACCTGATCCCGGCGAACGTGGAGGCCCGCATCGTCGCCACCACCGTGTTCGGTGAGAAGTACGTGTCGATGAAGGCTCCGGAAAACCCGGTGCCACAACGCATCACACCGAAGAACGTGATCGACGCCCGGTCGGTGACCACTGAAGTCAACACGCTGTTCCAGACGATCACCTCGATCGCCGAGAAGATCGACCCGGTCAAGGTCAACCTGACCCTGAGCGCCGCGGCGCAGGCACTGAGCGGACTCGGCGACAAGTTCGGGCAGTCGATCATCAACGGCAGTGCGGCACTCGACGAGGTCAACCCGCGAATGCCCATCATCCGCCACGACATTCAACAGCTGGCGAATCTGGGCGACACCTTCTCCAACGCGTCTCCAGACCTGTTCGACTTCCTGAACAACGCGGCGAAGACGGCGCACACCGTGCACGCCCAGGAAAAGGATCTGGACCGGGCGCTGCTGGCGGCAGCCGGCTTCGGCGCGACCGGTGCGGAGATCTTCAACAAGGGCGGGCCGTATTTCGCGCGGGCGAGCAAGGACCTGGTGCCGACGGCGCAGCTGCTCGACACCTACAGCCCCGAAATCTTCTGTGCCATCCGCAATCTGCACGACGGAGAACCCAAGGTCGCCGCGTTCACCAGCCCGTACTCGCTACGGTCGGAGACCGAGATCTTCTCCGGACTGGGACTGGCGCTGAGCCTCCCCGGCCTGGGCATCACCGCGGCCACGCTGGGGCTCTCCGCGCTGACAGGCCTGATCGGTGGCGCACCGAACCCCTACATCTACCCGGAGAACCTGCCCCGGGTGAACGGTCACGGCGGTCCGGGTGGCGCGCCGGGTTGCTGGCAGACCATCACCCGCGAGTTGTGGCCCGCCCCAACGCTGATCATGGACACCGGTAACAGCCTCGCTCCGTACAACCATGTCGACACCGGCTCCCCGTATGCAATCGAGTACGTCTGGGGCCGCCAAGTGGGGGACCACACGATCAACCCATGAAAATGACCGGAACCCTCGTCAAGCTCGGCATCGTCTCGTTGGTGTTGATCTTCTTCACCGCGCTGATCACCGTTGTATTCGGTCAGATGCGTTTCGACCGGACCATCTCCTACACCGCGGAGTTCAACAACGTCAGCGGACTCCGCTCCGGGCAGTTCGTCCGGGCCTCGGGCGTGGAGATCGGCAAGGTCAAAGACGTCCAGTTGATCGACGGTGGACATCGGGTGCGGGTCGAGTTCAACGTCGACCGCTCGGTGCCGCTGTACCAGTCCACCACCGCCCAGGTGCGCTACCTCAACCTGATCGGCGACCGGTACCTCGAGCTCAAGCGCGGCGACGGTGAGGGTGGCGACCTGGCCCTTCCGGCCCACGGGTTCATTCCGCTGTCCCACACGTCGCCCGCTCTGGACCTCGACGCGCTGATCGGCGGATTCAAGCCGCTGTTCCAGGCGCTCGACCCCGAAAAGGTGAACAACATCGCGACGTCGATCATCACCGTCTTCCAGGGTCAGGGCGGCACCATCAACGACATCCTCGACCAGACCGCGCAACTGACGTCCCGCATCGCCGAGCGTGACCAGGCGATCGGCGAGGTGGTCAAGAACCTCAACACCGTGTTGGACACCACCGTCAAGCACCGCAAAGACTTCGACGAGACCGTCGACAACTTCGAGAAGTTGATCAGCGGCCTCAACGAGCACGCCGAGCCGTTCGCGGCCGGCATCGCGAACATCAGCAACGGTGCCGGAACGGTCGGCGATCTGCTCGCCGACAACCGAACCCTGCTGCACAAGACGCTGAACTATCTCGAACCGATCCAGCAGCCGATCATCGATCAACGTGACCTGTACGACGACCAGATCAAGCGGACGCCGATCGGGATGAACATCGTCGGCAACGCCGTCGGCAACTACGGCGACTGGGTCAACTTCTACTTGTGCGACCTCACCCTCAAGACCAACGGACTGCAGGCCGGTGGGCCGGTCCGGACGGTCAAGATCTGGTCGCAACCGACGGGTAGGTGCACACCGCAATGAGGACGCTAGAACCCGCCAACCGGAAGCGGATCGGCCTGATGGGTCTGATCGTGACGGTGATGGTCGTCGGTGTCGGCCAGACCCTGACCAGCACTCCGCAGTTGTTCGCGCAGCCCAGCTATTACGGCCTGTTCACCGACTCGGGTCAGCTCGGCAAGGGCGACAAGGTGCGTATCGCCGGAGTGGACGTCGGCGACGTCGAGGCCATCACGATCGACGGCGACCACGTCCAGATGAAGTTCTCCACCGGGAGCAACACCATCGGCACCGAGAGCCGGCTGGCGATCAAGACCGACACCATTCTGGGTAAGAAGGTGCTCGAAATCGAGCCGCGCGGTACCACGACGCTGCGCCCGAACGGCACGTTGCCGATCGGACAGACCACCACCCCGTACCAGATCTACGACGCATTCTTCGACGTCACGAAGGCCGCCTCCGGCTGGAACATCGACACCGTCAAAGAGTCGCTGCACGTGTTGTCCGAGACCATCGAGCAGACGGCTCCGCACCTGAGTGCGGCGCTCGACGGGGTGGCCAAGTTCTCTGACACGATCGGCAAGCGCGACGAGCAGATCACTCACCTGCTTGCGCAGGCCAACCAGATCGCCAGCATCCTCGGCGACCGCAGCCAGCAGGTCGACAAGCTGTTCGTCAACGCCAACAGCCTGCTGGCCGCCTTCAACGAGCGCGGCCGGGCGATCAGCGCGCTGCTGAGCAACGTGGCCACGTTCTCGGCCCAGGTGCAGAACCTGATCAACGACAACCCGAACCTCAACCACGTCCTCGAGCAGCTGCGGACCGTCAGCGACCTGCTCGACGCCCGCAAGGACGACCTGGCCGGCATCGTGAAGACACTCGGCAAGACCGCGGCCGGCCTGAACGAGACCGTGTCGTCGGGTCCGTACTTCAAGGTGCAGTTGGTGAACCTGCTGCCGTACTGGATCCTGCAGCCGTGGGTGGATGCCGCGTTCAAGAAGCGCAGCATCGATCCCGAAGAATTCTGGCGCAGTGCCGGGCTGCCGGCCTTCCGGTTCCCCGACCCGAACGGCACGCGGTTCCCCAACGGTGCGCCGCCGCCGTCGCCGACGACGCTGGAAGGTACCCCGGATCACCCGTACCCGGCGGTCGCACCCGGATCGCCGTGCTCGTACACGCCGACGCCGGACATGTTCCCGCGGCCCGGAAACCCGCTGCCGTGTGCGGGTCTCGACCAGAACCTGGGACCATTCGGGCCCAACGGCCCGTACCCGGCGTTGCCGAACGTCGCCACGTCGCCGCCGAACCCGGGCGGTCTGCCTCCGACTCCCGGAATCCCGATCGCCGGGCGACCCGGAGAGGTCCAACCCAACGTGCCGGGCACGCCGGTGCCGATCGCGCCGGGACCGGTCGGCGGACGCACCGAGCCGCTGGGGCCGCTACCCGGACCGGCTCCGGCCAATCCCGCCGCGGCTCCGCCGCCGGGACCGTTGCCGGCCGGACCGCAGGCACCGGCCGGACCAGGGCCCCAGGTACCGGCGCCCTACATCGGCAACACAGGCGGCGCCGGTGGCAGCGGTGCCCAGGGAGGTAGCCAGAATTGAGCACCATCTTCAACGTCCGCAACATCCGGTTGCCGAAGCTGTCACGTGCGGCCGTCATCATCGGCTCGCTGGCAGTGGTGGCGGCTCTGGTGCTGGGGTACTTCGGTCTCGAGCTGTACAAGAAGCTGACCAACAACACCGTGGTGGCCTATTTCCCGGTGGCCAACGCCCTCTACCACGGCGACCGGGTCGAGATCATGGGTGTCAAGGTCGGCGCGATCGACAAGATCGAACCGGCCGGCGACAAGATGCGGGTGACCTTCCACTACGAGAACAAGTACAAGGTGCCGGCCAACGCGCAAGCCGTGATCTTGAACCCGACGCTGGTGGCGTCGCGACTGATCCAGCTGGAACCGGTCTACAAGGGTGGGCCGGTGCTGGCCGACAATGCGGTGATCCCGATCGAGCGCACCCAGGTGCCGACCGAGTACGACGAACTGCGCAACTCCGTTACGAAGATCCTCAACAAGTTGGGGCCCACCAAGGAGCAGCCCAAGGGGCCGTTCGGTGAGGTCATCGAATCCTTCGCCGACGGCCTGGCCGGCAAGGGCAAGCAGATCAACACCACCTTCAACGACCTGTCGCGAGCGTTGACCGCGCTCAACCAGGGTCGTGGTGACTTCTTTGCGGTGGTGCGCAGCCTCGCGCTGTTCGTCAACGCGCTGCACGCCGACGACCAGAAGTTCGTGGCCCTGAACAAGAACCTGGCTCAGTTCACCAACAGCCTGACCGGTTCTGACCAGGACCTGTCCAACGCACTGCAGCAGTTCGACGGGCTGCTGAGCACCGTGCAGCCATTCCTCGACAAGAACCGCGAGGTGCTGACGCACGACATCAACAACCTCGGCGACACGACCAATACGCTGGTCCAGCCGGAGGCGTTGTCCGGGTTGGAGACCAGCCTGCACATTCTGCCGACGGCGTTGTCGAACGCGAACCTGATCTACCACCCGGCGCACAGCGCCATCGTCGGGCAACCGGCCGGAACGGTTGGCACGATGGGCTTCGCGAACCCGATGGAATTCCTCTGCAGCGCCATCCAGGCCGGCAGCCGGCTGGGCTATCAAGAGTCGGCCGAGCTCTGCGCGCAGTACCTGGCGCCGATCCTCGACTCGATCAAGTTCAACTACCTGCCGTTCGGTCTGAACCCGTTCAGCCTCGCGGCCACCTTGCCCAAGGAAGTCGCCTACTCCGAGAACCGGCTGCATCCGCCGAACGGCTACAAGGACACCACCGTGCCCGGTATCTGGGTGCCCGACACCCCGACCTCACACCGCAACACCCAGCACGGCTGGATCACCGCGCCCGGCATGCAGGGCGTCAAGGTCGGCCCGATCACGTCGGGCCTGCTGACTCCCGACTCGTTGGCCGAGCTGATGGGCGGACCGGACATCAACCCGGCGGCGCAGGCGCAGTACCAAACGCCCCCGGGATACCAGAACGCCTACGACGAGCAGCCTCTCGGGCCGGCTCCGTACATCGGATTGCCGGGTAACCCGGCGCCGATCCAGCCGCCGCCACCGGGTCCCAACGTGATTCCCGGCCCGGCCGCACCGCCGAATTACGCACCGTCGCCGCTGGCAGGGCAGGCGCCGCCGCCTGGACCCGCGTTGCCCGCTGAGGCAGCAGCCGCACCTGGAGGCAACTGATGATGCGCGTGATGCTCAGCAAAGCCCGCCACCGGGTCTGGCAGTCTCTGGTGTTGCTGGTCGCCGCCATGCTGTTGAGCTCGTGCGGGTGGCACGGCGTCTCCAACGTCTCGCTGCCCGGCGGTCCGGGCGACTCGTCCGGCTCGTACACCGTCTACGTGCAGATGCCGGACACCCTGGCCATCGACGGAAACAGCAAGGTCATGGTGGCCGACGTCTTCGTCGGCTCGATCCGCAAGATCGAGCTCCGGACCCCGGAGTTCGAGATCAACGGCCACCGCGCCAAGAACTGGGTGGCCACCCTGACGCTGGGTCTGCAGAAGAACGTCAAGCTGCCGAAGAACGCCACCGCGAAGATCGGGCAGACCAGCTTGTTGGGCTCCCAGCACATCGAATTGGCGCCACCGGCCGACCCGTCGTCGCAGATGCTCAAGAACGGCGACACCATCCCGCTGAAGAACGCGTCGGCCTTCCCCAGCACCGAGCAGACCCTGGCGAGCCTGGCCATGGTCGTGCGCGGCGGCGGCCTGCAGAACATCGAGGTCCTGCAGAACGAGGTCAGCAAGATCTTGACCGGCCGCGGCCCGCAAATCCGCGCGTTCCTCGGCAAATTGGACACCTTCACCCGCCAGCTCAACGAGCAGAGCGACGACATCACCCACGCCATCGACTCGACGAACCGGCTCTTGGCCTACGTCGGCAACCGGTCGGACGTGCTGGATCGGGTGCTGACCGAGTTCCCGCCGCTGATCAAGTACCTCGCGGCTCCGGAGTACCAGAAGCATCTGGTGGACGCAGTCCAGTCGGTGGGTGCGCTCAGCCAGGCCGCGGCCCAGTACCTGGGCGAGGCACGGGCTCCGCTGCACCAGAACCTGCTGTCGCTGCAGTGCCCGCTGAAGGAATTGGGCAAGGCATCGCCGTACCTGCTCGGTGCGTTGAAGCTGGTCTTCACCGCGCCGTTCGACCTGGACACCGCGCCGAAGCTGATCCGCGGTGACTTCATGAACTCCTCGCTGGAGGTGGACACGACGCTGTCGGCGGTCGACAACGCCTTCCTCACCGGCACCGGGTTCTCGGGCGCGTTGCGGGCACTGGAGCAGTCGTATGGTCGCGATCCCGCCACCATGATTCCGGATGTGCGATTCACGCCGAACCCGAATGACGCGCCGGGCGGACCACTTGTGGAGAGGGCGGACCGGCAATGCTGACTCGTGTCATCAAGCGCCAGCTGATCGTGTTCGGCGTCTTGACTGCCGTCGCCTTGTTGGTGCTGGGGGTCTACTACCTGCGTCTTCCGACGTTGATGGGTGTCGGTCAGTACCAGCTGAAGGCCGACCTACCCGCTTCGGGCGGGCTGTACCCGACAGCCAACGTGACCTATCGCGGAATCACAATCGGGAAGGTCACCGCCGTCGAGCCGACGGAAAAGGGCGCCGAAGCCACGATGAGCATCGACAGCAACTTCAAGATCCCGCTCGACGCGGTGGCCAACGTGCACTCGGTGTCGGCAGTCGGCGAGCAGTACCTGGACCTGGTGTCGGAGGGCAAAGCGCAGGGCTTCTTCTCGCCCGGTCAGCGGATGACCAAGGGAACCGTGCCCAGTGAGATCGGCCCCGCGCTGGACACCGCCAACCGTGGTCTGGTGGTGCTGCCGAAGGAGAAGATCGGCAAGTTGCTGGACGAGACGGCCGACGCGGTCGGAGGCCTAGGCCCGGCGCTGCAGCGTCTGGTCGACTCCACCCAGGCGATCGTCGGCGACTTCAAGACCAACATCAACCAGGTCGACGACATCATTCAGAACGCGGCGCCGATCCTGGACAGCCAGGTCGTGTCGAGCAATGCGATCGAACGCTGGGCGCACAACCTCAACATCCTGGGCGGGGAAGCCGCCGCCCAGGATTCACACCTGAAAAGCATTCTGACGCAGGCTGCCCCGACGGCTGACCAGGTGAACTCGGTGTTCAGCGACGTTCGTGAATCGCTGCCGCAGACCCTGGCCAACGTCGAGATCATCGCCGACATGCTCAAGCGGTACCACCCCGGCCTCGAGCAGACCCTGGTGATGCTGCCGCAGCTCGGGTCGATCGTGCAGGCGATCTCCGCCCCGTACGAAAAAGACCGGATGGCGGCGCTGGACCTCACACTGGCGATCAACTACCCGGCACCGTGTTTGACCGGCTTCCGGCCGGCGCCGGAGTGGCGCGCGCCGGCGGACACCAGCATCGCCCCGCTGCGGGACAACAACTACTGCCGGATCCCGCAGGACTTCCAGGCCAACGCGGTCCGCGGGACGCGCAACTTGCCGTGTATGGATGTCCCCGGCAAGCGGGCGCCCACGCCGCAGGATTGCCGCAGCGGAAAGCCGTACGAGCCGCTGGGCACCAACCCGTGGTACGGCGACCCCAACCAGATCCTCAACTGCCCCGCCCCCGGTGGGCGCTGTGATCAGGCGGTGAAGCCGGGCTTCGTGATCCCGGCGCCATCGGTCAACAACGGCCTCAACCCGTTGCCTGCCAACCGCCTGCCACCGGGTGGGCAGACGCCGCCGCCGAAGAGCGATCCGTTGCAGCGACCCGGCTCGGGTGGGGTCCAGTGCAACGGCCAACAGCCCAACCCCTGCATCTACACCCCGGGCGGCCCACCGGCGGCCGTCTATAGTCCGATGAGTGGCGAGGTAGCGGGCCCCGACGGTTCTAAGTACTCCGTCAACAACTCACGCAACACAGGAGATGACGGATGGAAGGAGATGCTGGCGCCAGCCGGCTGACCCCGAACGACCCGGATCACGATCCTTCGTCGGAACCCGAACCCGAAACGGTCGCCGACGATCTCAGCACTGAGGAAACTGCCGAGGATTCAACGGAATCCGACGACGCCGACCACGAGGTCGCCGAGTCAGACGCCGAGGACCTAGCCGAGGCCGGCGAACCCGAGGCAGACCCACGCGGCAGTTCGCGACTGGGCCGCGGCTGGTTCATCGGCATCGCGGCCGCACTTGTCGTGCTGGCGGGCGGCCTCGGAGTCGGCGGGTTGTTCGCGCTGCGCGCACATCACGACAGCCAGGCCACCGCGCGCCGGGACGCGGCCGCGGTGGAAGCGGCCAAGGACTGCGTGGGGGCCACCCAGGCGCCGGACATCGGGGCGATGGCCTCCAGCGCGCAGAAGATCGTCGAGTGCGGCGCCGGGGCCTTCCGGTCGCAGGCGATCCTGTACAGCGGGCTGCTGGTCGAGGCCTATCAGGCCGCGAACGCCCACGTTCAGGTGTCCGATCTGCGCGCCGCGGTCGAACGCGACAACCCCGACGGTTCGGTCGAGATTCTGGTGCCGCTGCGGGTGAAGGTCTCCAACTCCGAGACGCAGAACCAGGAAGCGGGCTATCGCCTGCGGGTGACGATGGTGCTGGACGAGGGCAAGTACCGAATTTCCAAGCTCGACCAGGTGGCGAGGTGACGGTGCTGGTCGAGGAGACCACGGATAACCCAGCCACGGCAGTCGACGAGCCGACACCGAACGAAGGGTTGGCGCGGTGGAAGGTTCGCGCCGCCGCGCTGGCGGTGGACGTGCTGCCCGGTGCCGCCGCCACGGTGACGATGGGGCTGGTCTGGTTGGCGGCGCCGCCCCAGAGCCTCTGGTGGTGGGGGTCGATCGCGCTCCTTGTCTTCACGACCCTTGCGACGCTGGTCAACCGGGCGGTGCTGCCGGCGACCCTGGGCTGGAGCCTGGGTAGAGCGTTGCTCGGTATCGAGGTCGTGCACCGAGACGGAGACGCGGTCGGCGTCGGCCGGCTGACGTTGCGCGAACTCGCGCACCTGCTCGACACCCTGTCGGTGTTCGTGGGATGGCTTTGGCCACTGTGGGATTCGCGCCGGCGCACGTTCGCGGACCTGCTGGTGCGCACCGAAGTGCGTTACGCGGCAGCCGATCGGCGCCCTGCAGACATCCGCCGGCACGCCGCGATCACCGCCGGGGTGGCGGTGTCGCTGTGCGTCGTCGGCGCCGCCGTCAGTGTCTTCGCGATATACCTGCCCGCTCGGGCCGCCGAGCAGACCCGGGCCGCCGTCAACGCGGAAGGCCCCAAGATCGTCGCGCAGATGCTCACCTACGACCCCAAATCGCTGCAGCAGGACTTCGAGCACGCCCGGTCGCTGACCACCGCGAAATATCGACCCGAGTTGGTCAAGCAGCAGGAGTCGGTGCAGAAGGGTCATCCCGCGGTCAACGAGTACTGGGTGACCGACAGCACGGTGCTGTCGGCAACTCGGGACACCGCGACGATGCTGTTGTTCATGCAGGGCCACCGCGGCGGTGGCGACGAACAACGGTTCATCACCGCCACGGTCCGGGTGTCGTTCGACAAAGCCGAGAGCGGCCAGTGGCTGGTCGACAACCTCGACGTGGTGACCAAGCCCAAGCCCGCCCAGCCCAAGCCGCCCAACGCGCCGGCCCCACCCAAGCAGTCAGCGCCGCCGGCCTCGCCGGCACCGCCGAAGGGTCCGAAGTGAGCCCCCGCAGACGAATTCAGCCCGGCGAGGAGCCGCTGCTGAGGACGCCCAAGCCGACGCTGTGGGCACGATTGCCATGGCGACCGACGTTGCGGCCGCAGTGGTGGAAACCGTCGCGGGCGTGGGCGCTTCCCGCAGCGGTGACCGGTGCCGCCGTGCTCACCGCGGGCGCCATCGCGACGTCGTCACTTGTTCTGGTCGACCAGCGCTCGCATCACCGGCAGGCCATGCAGGAAGTCGATGTGCTCGGTTACGTCCGGGCCTTCATGACCGGGTTCACCACGCTGGACCCGTTTCACGCCAACGCCTACTTCGACCGGGTATTGGCCAACGCGACAGGCGATTTCGCCAAGCAGTATCACGACAAGCAGAACGAGATCCTGGTGCAGATCGCCCGGGCCGAGCCGACCAAAGGAACCACACTCGCCGTGGGTGTGGAGCGGTGGAACGACGACGGCAGCGCCAATGTCATGGTGGCGACTGACGTTTCGTCCAAGACTCCTGACGGAAAGCAGAAGATCGAGACGACAAATCGCTGGGTGGTCACCGCCCAGCGGGAAGGTAACCAGTGGAAGATCAGCAGCCTGCAACAGGTGATCTGACCGAGGAGTCGGCCGACGACACCGCCGCTGAGACCGCGTCTGTGGACGAATCGGCGGATGGTGTGTCAGACGAGTCGAACGCCGAGGGTTTCGGTAGCGACGAGGAATCCGCCAGCGATGAGGAGTCTGAGGGCGACGACGAGTCTGAGAGTGACGACGAAAACGTCGAAGCCACAACCGAAGACGACGACCTCGGCCTGACCACCGTCCGTTTCCGTGAGCGACGGCCCGCGACCAGATGGTCGGTGATCGTGGCGGCGGTGGCCGCCGCGTTGTTCATCGGCGCCGGCGCATTCGCCGGTGCGATGATGCAGCCGTATCTCGCCGACCGCGCCGCCGTGGCCACCAAACTGACCGTCGCCCGCACCGCGGCCAACGCGATCACGACGCTGTGGACCTACAACCCGGAGAACATCGACAAGCTCGCCGATCGGGCGTCGCAGTATCTCAGCGGGGACTTCAGGGCCGCCTACCGCAAATACCTCGACGCACTCCTGGCGCCCAACAAACAGGCCAAGATCACCAACAGCACCCAGGTGGTCGGTGCCGCCGTGGAATCACTGAGCGGATCGGACGCGACCGCGATCGTGTACACCAACACCGCCTCGACCAGCCCGGCCACCAAGGACGTCCCGTCGCTGAAGTACCTGTCGTATCGGCTTGTGCTGCAACGGGATCACGCGCAGTGGCTGGTCACCAAGATGACCACGATCACCTCGCTGGACCTGACGCCGAAGTTCTAGTTGAACGCGAGCCAGCCCGGCAGCGAGCGCTCGTGGGCGTCGCAAAGCACGTCGTAGTTGTCGCAATTGCCTTTGGGCACACCGGCACCGGCCCACATGCCACCGGTGTCGCGGCGCAACACGATCGCCGACGAGGTGCCGCCGTCGAGTAGCACCGCGCTGTCGCTGCCCAATCCGCGGAAGAGGTCCTGGATGTTGTCCGGCGTATAGCTGCCACCCTGGAACACGTACATCTCGTCGCGCGGCTTGGAGTAGGCCAGCGCGGTCCGGGCGGCGCTGGGTCCACCGTCGTTGAGCTGACCGGTGTTTCCGGGCGCCAGCAGTCCGAGTCCGCTCACCGCGACGAACCGTTCGCCGCGTTCGACCAACCCGGTGACCGGGGCGGTGGCGGCGTCGTAGTCGTGGCCGTCGCGGCCACCGCGCGGCCACAGCATCGACGGTGCGCCGCGATTGGGCAGGATCATGGTGGCCAGCGCGCTCCAGTTCTCGTTCCCGCCGGACAGGCCCTGCTTGCCGGCGTAGGGGACGGTGCCGGTGACCGCCTGGTTGGCCCGGCCCTGCCCGCGGGTGTTGTCGACGTAGGTACCCAGGGGCGAGCTGCAACCCGTCGAGCGCCACGAGCCGCCCTTCTGGCCGCGGATGTCGAAGAAGTTCGCGTTGATCGCGATGGTCGGTCGGCCCAGCACCTGCCAGGCCTGCACCGCCGTGTAGGTCTCCGAGGCCTGCATCAGGCCGTCGCCGGTGCGCGCGTGCGGATTTCGTTCGCAGCGCGACTGAGATCCAGTGTGGCTGTCCACCAACAGATGTGGCTCGAGCCGCTGCGACGCGGCTTTGATGATCATCAGGTGACCGCCGCTGCCGCCGTCGTACCAGTTGCCGGCGGCATTGAGCATCGGTGCCGGGTGCCCGCCGCCGAAGTTGTACACCAGATACGAGCCCTGGGTGTTGGCGATGGCACCGGCCAGCAATTCACGGGCCTCCGCCCGGGCCACCGGCTGGCCCGTGCTGGTGGCCAGCGTCAGACACAGTGCGCCGCTGGCGCAGCAGGCCGCGATGCGCCGAAAGGCGGCAGCGAGATGTGGCACGGTTGCCCCTTCGGCCCGAGTATCCTTGCTCAGGTATTACACAGCAACGCGTATAACAGCGGAATGACGGTTCGGCGGCAGTCCAATGACGTTCGGCCGCTTGGCGTTTACCGCCCCGGGTAGGGGACGCCGCCGGACGGGTCGACCGTCGCCACCACCGGCTTTGTCGCGGGTTCGCGACGTGCTCCCCGCCGGTCGTGGATGCGGGTGGCGGCGACGCCGATCAGCAGGCCGATCATCAGATCGAGGGTGACCCATTCCAGCGACTGCACCAGACCCGAACCGGCCTGGCCGCCCAGGTACAGCAAAGACCTTGCGCCCATGAACACTTGGTGCATCGGCTCGAACTTCGCCTGCCACTCGAACAGGGCCGGAGTGGCCTGCAACGGCACGGTCGCACCCGCCGACGGCAGTCCGAGGATCACGAAGGCGAACAAACTGACCAACGTCCCGACCGGGCCGAAGGCCACGATCAGCGACGTCGATCCGACACCGACCGCGGTGATCGCCAGCACCCCGAAAAGCCACAGCGTCAAGCTGTTTTGGATGGGCATGCCGAATTGCATGGCGATCAGCAGGTAGGCCGCCGAGGTGAGTAGCGCCAGCGCGGCCACCATTGCCCACTTGATGAACAGGATGCGCAGGGGCGAGACCGCCGACCGTTCGGGATGCGTCGTGTCCACCGACCGGCTGACCACGATGCTGGCGATGAAACCGGCCAGCACCAGCAGTAGTGAATAGTAGAAGGCGGACAACCCATTTCCGGTGCCGTTCGGCAGGGCGTTGTGCACGGTCGATTTGACCTCGACGGGATTGGCCAGCATCAGCGCGACGGCACCGGGTTCGGGTGCTTTGCCGGTCTGTTCCGCCACCTCCTGCGAAAGCCGTTGTCCAACACGCTGATCGATCGCCGCCACCGCGCGCTGCAGCGTCTGGCCGGCGATGTTCGCGCCCAGTGTGCCGGCCCGCGGATTGGTCGAGACGACGATGACGGCCCGCTCGACCCGTCCGGGTGTCAACGCGCTCTTGGCGTAGGCCTGCAACTTCGAGGAGAAGTTCGGCGGGATCACGGCCACCCCGTAGACCTGCGCGGTATCCATCTGGGTCTTGGCCTGGTCGTGGGTCAACACGCGAACGTCGTAGGCGTCGTGGTCGAACCCGGCCAGCATGCCTTTGAGCACCTGCGCGCCCGTCGGCCCGGCGTCCTCGTTGAGCACCGCGATCGGAAAGTGCCGCAGGTTGGTCATCGGCTGCAGAATGCCGCCGAGACAGAACGCGGCCAGCGCCGAAGTGACCGCGAGTGTGAGCAGGATCGGTATGGCCCAAAATCGAACTGTGGCAGGTGGTTTCGTCCGCGGATAACGCACGGAATCCGAACCGTCGTCCCCGTACGTGTGCTCAGCCAGCTCGTGAGGCTCGTGCGGTTCAGACATGCCGGCTCCTGTTCGTCCGCACCACCCTAGTCGCCGAGGCCTGTGTGCATCTCCCAGACCAGGATTTCGGCGGGGCTTCGGGCGGCGATGCGCACGTCTTCGGATGCGGTGAGGCGGACCGCGTCGCCCTCGTCCAACACGGTCTGCTGGAACTCGATCTGACCGCGGGCGACGAACAGGTGCACGTAGGGCGCGGCAGGCAACGTCAGGTCGTCGCCGGGGCGCAGCCGCCCGGCGTGCAGTGCCGCGGATCGATTGTGGATGCCGACCGCCGCGTCGTGGCCCGGCATTCCGGACGCGATCAGCGCCAGGCGTCCGGTCAGCGCCTCGTCGGCGATCGCGTGTTGTTGGTAGCCGGGCTCGACCCCGGCCACGTCGGGCTGCACCCACATCTGCACGAACCGGACCGGCTCGGTGCTCGATGCGTTGCGCTCGGAGTGGGTGATGCCACTGCCCGCCAACATCCGTTGCGCCAGACCGGGATAGATGACGCCGCTGTGGCCCGTCGAGTCGCGGTGCGCCAGCGAACCCTGCAGCACCCAGGTGACGATCTCCATGTCGCGATGCGGGTGGGTGTCGAAGCCGCCACCCGGGGCGACGACGTCGTCGTTGCTGACCAGCAGCACACCGTGGTGGGTGTTGTCCGGGTCGTAGTGGTCGCCGAACGAGAACGAGTGCCGCGAGTTGAGCCACGACGTCGTGGTGACCGGCCGGTCGGCGGCACGCCGGATCTGGACGGTGGCGGGCACGCTGTCACGCTACTCCGCGGCGCGCTGCACGCCGAACGTGAAGGTAGCCGCACGTTCGGTCACCAGCGTGAAGCCAGCTTCACGCTCGACACGCTAGCCGTGCAGGGTGGGCCGGTACGTCAACTCCTGGATGTTGCCGTCCAGCGTCCGGCTTTCGACCAACTCGAGGTCGAAGTCGGCGGCGCCCTTGAAGATCGGGTCGTCACCGGTCTGACCGGTGATCACGGGAAAGAGCGTGACCTGGACGAAGTCGACCAGCCCGGCGGCCGACAACGCCCGGTTCATCGCCAGGCTGCCGTGCGAGCGCAGTGGTACCTCGGACTCCGCTTTCAGGCGGGCGACGACCTCGACGGCGTCGCCCTTCGCGACGGTCGCGTCGGGCCAGTCGAGTGGTTCGGCCAACGTCGAGGACACCACGGTCGCGGGTAGCTGTCTCATCCGAGTGACCCACGGGTCGTGCACGTCGGAGTCCTCGGTGCTCTCGGCGATCATCTGGGCGAACAACCGATAGGTGTTGGCGCCGAACACCATTCGCTGTGTCTCGTCATACAGGGCGAGACGGCGTGCGAGGAGCTCCGGGCCCTGCTTACCCCAGTAACCGCCCCAATCGCCGCCATTGACGCCGCCGAAGCCGTCCAGGCTGGAAAAGACGTCGAAGGTGTAGGTAGCCGTCATGGTGGTCTCCTCGCGTGCCGGTGGTGACTGGTCAGGGATACAGACCGCCGGCCGCGGCGAAAGTCATCGCCGGTGTCAGAGACGCTCGGGCAGGCCGAATTTGGCGAACAGCCCGGAATCGAGGAAAGCCACCACCCGTGACACCCCGTCGGCGCGCACGTCCAGCACGTGCAGCTGGAACGGCACGTGACCGTCCCCGTCGCGCATGTACATCGCGGCGGCCGGTTGCCCGTTGGCGGTCAGCGGGAGCATCCGCATGTCGCCGGACAACTCGGCGGGGCACTGTTGGTGGATCAGCGTGATGATCGCCTGCGGACCCTGGTACCAGCCGACGAACGGCGGCATCTCCCAGATGGCCTCGCTGGTGAAGATGTCCACCAGCCGCTCGATGTCGTAGGCCTCGAACGCGGCAATGTAGCGCGTCAGCAGGTGCTGGGCGTCCGCGGAGTCCGGTGCGGGCAACCGGTCGTCGGCGCTGAGGCCGGCCGCATCGAGCTGCGCGCGGGCGCGCTGCAGCAGGCTGTTGACGGCCGCGGTGGTGGAACCGATCGCGTCGGCCACCTCGGCGGCCTTCCACTGCAGCACGTCGCGCAGCACCAGCACGGCACGCTGGCGCGGCGACAGATGCTGCAGGGCGGCCACGAAGGCCAACCGAACCGACTCGCGGGTGCCCACGATGGTCGAGGGATCACCCGCCGCATCGGGCAACGGTTCGAGCCACGGCACCTCGGCACCCTCGACCAGCTCCGCGGTGGGATCCGAACTCGGCGCTCCCAGCCCGGTCGGCAGCGGACGCCGCTTGCGGCCCTCCAAAGCCGTCAGGCAGGTGTTGGTGGCGATGCGATGCAGCCAGGTGCGCACCGAGGATTTCCCCTCGAAGCGGTCGTAGGCCTTCCAGGCGCGCAACAGCGTCTCTTGCACCAGGTCTTCGGCATCGTGCAGCGACCCGGTCATCCGGTAGCAGTGCGCGAGCAGTTCGCGCCGATACGGCTCTGCGGTCGCGGAGAAGTCCGTCTGGCCGTCATCATCCAGTTCGGGGGCGAGCACACTCACCGCAGAGAGCTTACGGACTGAGTCCGACTCATTTCGACAGCGGGTTTACGCTGCCTTCGATGACAATCACGCGTGCCGAACGGTCCTTCGACGGAGTCGACGATGTGCACATCGTCTACGACGTGTGGACCCCCGACACCACGCCGAGGGCGGTGCTGATCCTCGCCCACGGCCTGGGCGAACACGCCCGCCGCTACGACCACGTGGCCGAGCGGTTCGGTCGCGCGGGCCTGATCACCTACGCGCTCGATCACCGCGGACACGGCCGCTCGGGCGGCAAGCGCGTGCTGCTGCGCGACATCTCCGAATACACCTCCGACTTCGACACCCTGGTCGGGATCGCCGCCCGGGAACACCCCGGGCTGAAGCGCATCGTGCTGGGCCACAGCATGGGCGGCGGCATCGTGTTCAGCTACGGCGTCGAGCACCCGGACGACTACGACCTGATGGTGTTGTCCGGACCGGCGGTGGCCGCGCAACTCGCCGTGTCGGCGCCGCTGGCCTGGATCGCCAAGACCGTCGGGGCCGTTGCGCCGGGCTTCCCGCTGCAGGCGCTCGACGCCACCGCCGTATCGCGCGACCCGGCCGTGGTGGACGCCTACAACACCGACCCGCTGGTCTATCACGGCAAAGTTCCCGGCGGTGTTGCCCGCGCGCTGTTCCTGGTCGGCGAGACGATGCCGCAACGGGCCCCGTCGCTCACCGCGCCGCTGCTGGTCGTGCACGGATCGGACGACCGGTTGATCCCCGCGGAGGGCAGCCGGCAGCTCGTCGCGGCCGTCGGCAGCAGCGACGTCGAACTGAAGATCTACCCGGGCCTCTACCACGAGGTGTTCAACGAGCCGGAGCAGGAGCAGGTGCTCGACGACGTGGTGTCCTGGCTCGACGCGCGCCTGTGAATGGCGGAGCCGCGAGGTCGTCCGATTCACCTAAATTGGTCTCGTGCGCGCAGCGATGGGGAGGAGCGGCGCAGGTATGACCGCCGGCGACGATGCAGAGCGCAGCGATGGGGAGGAGCGGCGCAGGTATGACCGCCGGCGACGATGCAGAGCGCAGCGATGGGGAGGAG
>NZ_PKEK01000107.1 GCF_002863225.1 Mycobacterium sp.
CAGCTCAGCACCTGGCGCACCGAATCGGGATGGGCGGATGCTGAATTACCGGCCGCGGCAATGCCATTGGTGACGCTGACCCGACCTTTCGGCCCGGCGGGCAGCAGCGCCACGCCCCAGTGGAAGTTGGCCTGAGTGGCGATCGGGGCCAAGTTGTAGGTGCCGGACTGGAACAGCGCCATCGTGCCGGCCAGGAATTGGTTGCGGGAGAAGTCCCCGTTGTCGTTGGTCTCCGAGGCGGGCGGTGCGACGTGGTCGGCGTTGATCAGGTCGACCAGATAGCGGAATGCCTGCACCGCAGCGGGATTGTCGAATGCGAAGCGATCACCGGACTGGTAGACACCGCCGGCCGAGCCGATGTAGTTGAGGTAGATCCCCTGGGCGTCGTTCGCCGCGTTGTAGGCCCACTGCCGCACCCGCCCGGGATCGAAACCGGCCGTGGCCGCCGTGCGCCCGTCGGCGTCGACGGTGAGCCGCTTCAGCAGCGGTCGCAACGTGTCGTCGTCGGCCGGGCTCCAGTGCAGCGTCGCGAGGTCGGCGACGTCGACCCCGGCGGCGGCCAGCAGGTCGGCGTTGTAATACACGGCGATACCCGCATCGGTGAGTTGGGGTACCGCCCAGAGCTTTCCGCCGCGGGTGAACTGCTGAACAACGGACGGCTCCCACGCTGCGGCGGCCTGCGGGCCGAGTGTCTCGCCGATGTCAAGGAGTCGGCCGCTGTCGGCGTAGCCGGCGAGGTAGGCATTGGAGACCCAGAAGACGTCGTCGGCGCTTCCACCGGCGACGTCGGTGCGCAGCGTGGTGAAGTACGTCGAATACGAGACGACGTTGGTGCGCACCTCGATGTCAGGATGCGTCCGGCTGAACGCCTCGAACGACTTTCGATAGGCCGCGGCGACCTGCTCGTCCCACAGTCGGACGGTGACCACCGTCCTGCCGCCGGCCGGTCGCGCCGAGACGTCCAGCACTATCGCGGCGACGGCCAGCAGCACGACCAGCGCGACGAAGCCCAGCGCGAACAGCGTGGAAAAGCGAGGCCGCCTCATCCTCGGCCTCCCTTGCCTCATCCTCGGCCTCCCTTGCCGCGAAACAGCAGCGAGGGTCGTCGATCGCCGGAAAACGCAGCCATGGCTGCTGTCTCGCGACTCATTTCAGCCCCGTGACGACGATCGAGCGGACGATGTGCCGCTGGAAGATCACGAACAGCACCAGCAGCGGCACGATCGCCACCACGGTCGCGGCTATCACCAGCGTCCACTGCGAGTTGTAGCGCGACTGCAACGCCGCCGTCGCCACCGTCAACACCTGCCACTTGGTGCCGCTGGTGATCACCAGCGGCCACATGAAGTGGTGCCACTGCGACACCACGGTGATCAACATCAGCGTCACCAGCACCGGCCGGCTCGACGGGATCACCACGTGCACGATGACGTCGAGGGTGTTGGCGCCGTCGAGGTATGCGGCGTTGACCAGGTCGTCGGGGATCGCGCGGAAGTACTGGCGCAGCAGGAAAATGGCATACGGCGACCCGAAGACGAAAGGCAATACCAACGCCCAGAACGTATTCCGCAGGCCGAGTTGGGCCATCATCAGATACAGCGGCACCACCGTCACACTGCCCGGCACCATCAACGTCGCCAGGTAGACCCAGAACAGCGCGTCGCGGCCCGGGAAGCGCAGCCGCGCGAACGCATAGGCGGCCAGCACCGACGAGCTGACCTGGCCGAGCAGGATCACCACGGTCATCAACGTCGTCACGGCGATCGCCCGGCCGAAGCCGGCGCCACCCAGGTCGGCGTAGTTCGACAGCGTCGGCGGCCGCGGGAGCGACAGCGGGGTGCCCGTCGCGAACTGGTGCGCCGAGGTGAACGAGGTCAGCAGGCCGAGCGCGAACGGTGCCACCGTGATCAACGCGCCGGCCAGCAAGCCGGCGTAAACCAGAACTGCCGCAGGGCTTTTAGGTGAGGTCATAGTTGACCCGCCGACCGAGGTACAGGTGCTGGACGACGGTGATGCCGACCAGGATGACGAACAACACCACCGCCATCACCGACGCCCGGCCGATGGAGGCCGCCCCGAATGCCTCGGCGTAGATGCGATGCGCGACCAGATCGGTGCGGTCCTGCGGTCCGCCGCCGGTCAATGCGTAGACGGTGTCGAAAACCTGTGCCGCACTGATGACTCCGGTGACCAGGACGAAGAACGTCGTCGGCCGCAGCATCGGCAGCGTGATGCGCCGGAAGCGTTGCCACGACGTCGCGCCGTCGGTGCGCGCCGCGGAGTGGATCTCTTCGGGGATGGCCAGGATGCCGGCCAGAAAGAACAGCGCGACGTAGCCGACGTTGGTCCACACCACGACCGCCGACACCACCGGCAGCGCCAGCCCTGGGTCGGTGAGCCACTCGATGCGATGCCCCAGCAGTGTGCTGATCGCGCCGTTGGTCGGTGCCAGGATCCAGCGCCACAGCACCGCGATCGCCAGCGGGACGCAGATCCAGGGCAGCACGAACAGTGTGCGGAACACGCCGCTGCCCGGCAGGTCTCGGGCCAGTAGCGCCCCGACCGCCAGCCCGAGCACGGTCTGGATCGGCACCACGATCGCCACGAACGCGCACGTCACGAGCAGCGAGTTGCCGAACGTCCGGTCGGTGAGCACCGAACGCCAATTCTGGCCTCCGACATACTCGATCGGCCCGAGCAGATCCCAGCGGTGCAGGCTCAGCCAGATCACCACCAGGATCGGCAGTAGCAGGAATGCGATGACCCCGAACAGGCTGGGCGCGAGCAAGGCATAGCCGAGGGCGGTCGATCGACGCGCCGCCACACCGGTATCCATAGGGGTATTAAAGCGTCTCGATACGGTGGAGTCGTGACACCGAACCGGGTGATCGATGCCGACTTCCTCAGCCTGCCGCGCCACGAACTGGCCGACGCGGCGCTGTCCGCCGCCACCGCAGCCGGGGCCGGGCACGCCGACCTGCGCATTCACCGGCTGATCAACGAGGTCGTGCAGCTACGCGACGGCGAGCTGGAGACCGCGGTGCTCAACCGCGACATCGGTTTGGCCGTCCGGGTGGTGGTCGACGGCACCTGGGGCTTCGCGTCGCACGCCGAGCTGACACCCGAGGTCGCCGCAGCGACGGCCCGCCGCGCGGTGCAGGTGGCCCGAACCCTCGCCGCGCTGAACACCGACCGCGTCGAATTGGCGAGTGAGCCGGTGTATGCCGATGCGACCTGGGTGTCGAGCTACCGGATCGATCCGTTCACCGTGCCGCTCGCCGACAAGATCAGCGTGCTCGACGAATACTCGGGCCGGCTGCTGGCGGCTGACGGCGTCGACCACGTCTCGGCCAGCCTGATGTCGGTGAAGGAGCAGACCTTCTACGCCGACACCGCCGGTTCGTCGATCACCCAGCAGCGGGTGCGGGTGCAGCCTCGATTCGAGGCGGTCACCGTCGACGCCGGTGGTGGCGGGTTCGACTCGATGCGCACTCTGGCGCCCCCGATGGGCCGCGGTTGGGAGTTCCTCGCCGGCGACGACGTGTGGAACTGGACCGACGAGCTCGCCCAGTTGCCGTCGCAGCTGGCCGAGAAGGTCAAGGCGCCCAGCGTCACCCCCGGACCGACCGATCTGGTGATCGACCCGACGAATCTGTGGCTGACGATCCACGAATCCATCGGTCACGCAACCGAATACGACCGCGCTATCGGCTATGAGGCCGCCTACGCGGGCACGTCGTTCGCGACGCCGGACAAACTCGGTACGCTGCGCTACGGTTCGCCGATCATGAACGTCACCGCCGACCGCACCGTCGAATTCGGTTTGGCCAGCATCGGTTACGACGACGAAGGGGTGGCGGCTCAGAGTTGGGATCTGGTGCGCGACGGGATTTTCGTCGGCTACCAGCTCGACCGGGTCTTCGCGCCGCGGCTGGGTCAGGCGCGGTCCAACGGCTGCTCGTACGCTGATTCCCCGCATCACGTCCCGATCCAGCGGATGGCCAACGTGTCGCTGCAGCCCGGAGCGGACGACCTCAGCACCGACGACCTGATCGCCCGGGTGGAGAACGGCATCTACATCGTCGGCGACCGGTCGTGGTCAATCGACATGCAGCGCTACAACTTTCAGTTCACCGGCCAGCGGTTCTACCGGATCCGGGACGGCCGCCTGGATGGCCAATTGCGTGACGTCGCCTACCAGGCCACCACAACCGACTTCTGGAATTCGATGGACGCCGTCGGCGGCCCGTCGACGTGGCGACTCGGGGGAGCGTTCAACTGCGGCAAGGCTCAGCCCGGTCAGGTGGCCGCGGTCAGTCACGGCTGCCCGTCGGCAGTGTTCCGCGGGGTCAACGTGCTCAACACGCGGACGGAGGGTGGCGCATGACCGCCGGCGAGGTTTCAGCACGACGCGATGCGGAGGAGCGGCGCAGATGATCGGCCCACAGCAGGTGATTGACATCGCGCTGGGGACGGCGTCCAGGCTGGGCGGCGCCGCCGACACCATCGTGTTGGTCAATGAGCGCTCGGCTGCTTCACTGCGCTGGGCCAACAACTCGATGACCACCAACGGGGCCTCCACGGCACGGCAGACCACGGTCATTTCCATTGCGCGACAAGGTGACACCGCGCGAGTGGGATCGCTGACCACCGCCGAGGTGGAGCCCTCGGCGATCGAAGGCTTGGTGGCCGCATCGCAGGCCGCCGCCGCTTCCGCGCCCGAAGCCCGCGACGCCGCGCCGTTGTTGAGCGGCAACACCGCCCCGGACGACTGGGACGCCGCGACTCTGTCGACGGGCCCCGAGGTCTTCTCCGGCATCGCCGACCCGTTGGCGCGCGCGTTCCGGGGGTCCGACCAGCTCTACGGCTTCGCGCAGCACACGGTCGAGACGACGTTCCTGGCGACGTCGACCGGCCTGCGCCGGCGCTACGCCCAACCGGCAGGTTCGGTGGAGATCAACGCCAAACGCGATGGCGCCAGCGCCTGGGCCGGTGTGGGATCGCCGGATTTCGTTGGCGTGTCCACGGATTCGCTGCTCGAGGAGCTGTCGTTGCGACTGGGGTGGGCCGCTCGGCGCGTCGAGCTGCCGGCCGGTCGTTACGAGACGATCCTGCCGCCGTCGGCGGTCGCGGACATGATGGTGTTCCTCGGTTGGTCGATGATCGGCCGCGGTGCGCAGGAGGGCCGCAACGCGTTGGCAGCACCCGGCGGTGGGACGCGGGTGGGGGAGAAGCTGACCGACCTGCCGCTGACGCTGTATTCGGATCCGGCGGCGGCCGGCTTGAGTTGCGCGCCGTTCGTGACGGCGACGAGCTCGTCGGAGACGATGTCGATCTTCGACAACGGGATGAACATCGGCCGCGTCGACTGGATCCGGGACGGGGTGATCAACGCGCTGGCCTACTCACGCGCGGCCGCTGACGAGTTCGGTGCCCCGGTTGCTGTCGCCGCCGAGAACATCCTGATGACCGGAGACGGCACCGAGCTCGCCGACATGATCGCCCAGACCGAGCGCGGGCTGCTGCTGAGCACCTTGTGGTACATGCGCGAGGTCGACCCCACCACGATGCTGCTGACCGGCCTCACCCGCGACGGCGTCTATGTGGTCGAGGACGGTGAAGTGACCGGCGCCGCCAACAACTTTCGCTTCAACGAGAGCCCGCTGGATCTGCTGCGACGCGCCAGCCAAGCCGGCATCAGTGAGCAGACGCTGCCGCGTGAATGGGGTGACTGGGTCACCCGCGCGGCGATGCCCGCACTGCGGATCCCCGACTTCCACATGTCGTCGGTGAGTCAGGCGACATAAGTTAATTTTTTGTGCCTAATTTGCATCTGTTCGACGCGAAACCTGGGTAGGTTACGAAAGTCATATATCCGACCGGGGGGGTCCAATGTCGAAGTGTCGCTCTGCGCGCGCCATCACCATCGGCTTGGCCCTCGCGGCGGCGTGTGCATGGAATTCGACGTTCGAAGCTCGCGCCGATATCGCTCCCGGCGCAGGCTTCCTCGACGGTTCAACTCTTGCGATCATCATGGGGCCCACGGGAATTCCTGATCCGACTTTCTTCCCGGGATACATCCCCGGCGCGGTCACTGAATACCTTCAGCCGCTTGGCTTCTCCGATACCGGGACGGTGTTCCCGTTGATCACGCCGGAGACGCTCGACTTTGGTCCGTCGGTGGCCACCGGTGTCGACAAGCTGGTACAAACCATCGAAGCCGATTACAGCGCCGGCGCCTTCTCAGAGGCCAACCCGCTCACGGTGTTCGGCTACAGCCAATCGGCCATCATCGCTTCCGTAGCGCAGCAGCAACTCGCCGCCGACCACATCCCGCTTCAGGATCTCCGTTTTGTCCTGCTTGGCGATCCCGCCGCCAACCCGCCGTCGGGTCCGACCGGCCTTCTGGATACTTGGGGTGCCACCCCGTTTGGACACGCCATCAACGAGCTGTTCGGATGGTCGAACCTGAACGACGTCACGACGCCTAACGACTTGTATCCCACCGACGTGTTCACCGTGGCCAACGATTACTTTGCCGACACGGCCACGCCGGCGGACTTCGCGGCCGACCCGCTGGGTGCCCTGTGGCAGGACTTTGTCGGATTCTTCCAGCACGGTGTCTACCTGGGCGGCCTAGCCGAGTCGGAGATCCTGTCGGTCATCGACGGCGGCGGTATCACCGACGGCGCGACGACGTACTTCAACCTCGCGGACCCGGTCGATCTCTTCAAGTCGCTGTTCGATGTCACGCTCGGAAGCTTCGGCATCACCGTCCCCTGACTCGACTCCCGGCGGCATAATCGGCCTGTGGTGACGCATGACGAGCTGACGCGATTGGTGGCGCTCTCGCCGGGCGACGGTCGGGTGACCGCACTCGTTCGGCAGGTCCGCGGCCGGACGCTTGGGCTGGCTGCGCTTCCCTTCGAAGCCGACCCGGCTGCCGACGGCGTGGTTGCCGAGTTCGCCGAACAATTCAGCACCGACGTCTCGACGATCAGCGGCGAGCAGCGCTCAAGACTGTGGAAATTGTTGGGCGACAGCACGTTCAGCGCGGTGGTGCAGATGTACATCGCGGACTTCGTGCCGCGGGTGCGGGCCGGTCTGGAGGCTTTGGGTGTCGGCGGTGAGTACCTCGGCTGGGTCACCGGGCCGGTGTCGTGGGATCACGCAACCGATCCGTCCGATCTGGTGTTCAACACGTTCTTGCCGACGGTCGCTCGGCTGCGCGAGCTCGACGCTGTGACGGCCGAGGTGGTGCGACTGCGCGGCGCGACCCAACACAACTGCCGGCTGTGCAAGTCGCTGCGTGAGACGACGGCGCTGGATGCCGGCGGGTCGGAGACGCTCTACGGCGACATCGAGCGGTTCGAAGAGTCGACCCAGCTGAGTGAGCGGCACAAGGCCGCGCTGCGCTATGCGGACGCGTTGATCTGGTCGCCGGCTTCGATAGGGGCCGGTGTCGCCGACGGTGTGCGGGCGCATTTCTCCGACGCCGAGGCCATCGAGCTGACGCTCGACGTGATGCGCAACGCCAGCAACAAGGTCGCGGTGGCGTTGGCCGGTGATGCGCCGCGCGTCGAGCACGGCACCGAGCGTTACCTGCTTGATGTCGACGGTCAGACGGTGTTCAGCTGAGGTCCGTTAGTCTCTACCTGATCTAGGGGCGGTAGCTCAGTTGGTTAGAGCCGCGGACTCATAATCCGTTGGTCGTCGGTTCAAGTCCGACCCGCCCTACTCGTATGGCCTGCTGAGCCCGCTCGACATTCTCGTCTTGCCAAAGTGGGGGCGATGTCCGTCTGCGTGACGCGCAGCATCCCGACGGGCAGGAGTGGGTCAACGGGTTGCGTGAAAGCGCCGACGCCCGAACCCGGCCCGCGAGGTCTGTTGACGGCGACGGACCGCAGGGCATGTCCGCCGTTCGCGTGATCCGTTTATGCGTCCCCGTTGGTGGACCACGCGTCGAACGACGCCATACGTCGCCGGTATGTCCGGTCAACCTTGCCGACAGGGTTCACCTGCCTCGATGCCTCGAAAACGGCTCTCGCGCAACGTATGCATGCCGCTTGCGAGTCCGTTAACACGATTGCGGCGACTCTGGGTGTCAGCAGGTCCTGTCGGCTTGCTGCGGGGACCTTATAGACGTTCGGATGAAAAGCGTATGACCGTGGCAAGTGGCGTACGCCTTTATCTGGCTATATAGCATTCCTCATTGACGACGTAGGGGAGTTGGTCATACGCTTGTGACAATTATGTCGGAGACATGCCTGCGTAGGCGTGACGAAAGTTGAGGCAAGTGAGTATGAACAGCTCCGCTCCCAGCGTCTTCGAAGCTGGCCTCCCGACATTCAGCTATGACTTCACCGCCACTCCGCAGGACATCCTCGAAGACGTGCGCACCGCGCAATCGCATGCGCCCATCGCCATTGGCCCTCTCGGTCCGGAAATACTGTCCTACGATCTGGCACGGGATATGCTGCGCGACAGCAGATTCAGGCTGCCACCCGGCCTGACGCTGGCAGCACAGGGCGTCACCTCAGGCCCGCTGTACGACAAGCTGATGAACAGCCTCCTGGTTCTCGATGGTCCACCACACACTCGCTTACGCAAACTGGTGTCGAGGGCGTTCACTCCGCGCGCGACGTCACCGTTACAGGACACGATTCACGAGGTGGTGAACGCGCTGATCGATCAAGTGGCTGAGGTCGGTCGGTGCGACGTCGTGACCCACATAGCGCGGCCCTATCCCACCCCGATCATGTGTGCGCTGATCGGTGCGCCTCGCGAAGACTGGAGTCTTTTCGCACAGTGGACCGACGAAATCTTCAAGGCTTTCAGCATTCAGCCCGAGGCCGATTTCGATGAAGCCGCGATCATGCGGTCGTGGAACGAACTGGACGCCTACGTTGATGACATGGTCGCCGCACGCCGGAGTCACCTGACCGATGATCTACTGTCTGAGCTCATCCGCGCCGAAAGCGAGGGCGACCGGCTCAATCTCGATGAACTGCGCATGTTGGTGGCTGGCTTCCTGATGGCGGGGACGGACACCACTCGACACCAACTGGCCGCCTCGGTGCAGGTGCTGTGCGAGCATCCCGATCAATGGGCGAAGCTGGGCAACCAGCCAGAGCTTGCGATGCAAGCGGTTGAGGAGAGCATGCGGCACTCGCCGGCGGTATGTGTCGCGGTGCGAGCCGCTAACGAGGATGCAGAATTTGGTGGGTACACGTTCCCGGCGGGGACCTTGATAGTCGTGAACACCTTTGCGGCCAACCGTGATCCAGCGATTTACAAGAATGCAGATCAGTTCGACATCGCGCGTAAGGACGTGCCCGCGATTCTGACTTTCGGTGGTGGCGCGCACTACTGCTTAGGAGCGAACCTCGCACGCCGGGAATTGGCGGAGGCTCTTATAGTCCTCACCCGACGTCTCACCGCACCCCAACGCATCGCTCCTGCGCCGTGGAAATCTCTGCTCGGTATGACCGGCCCGACGACACTTGAGATCGAGTTCGACCGTGAATTGGTTGTGGCAGCGGATGCGTAGTCGCGGCTGGGCGGGTGTCACACCAGCCTCGGACGAGGAGGCAATCGCCCGCATTCTGGATGCGGTAGACGACGTAATCGCTGAACACGGGTCGGCGATACGGCTTGCCGACGTCGCCCGAAGGCTCGGAGTCACTCGTCAGACGGTTTACCGGTATTTTCCCAACGCCGACGCGCTCCTCATTGCCAGCGCAATGCGGGCGGTCAACGGTTTCATCGACCAAGTTGTCCACCATGTCAGCGGCCTAAACGACCCGGCCACTGCGATCGTCGAAATAATTTCGTTCGCAGTCGAGAACCTCACCGGTGATCCACAGTTGGAGAGCTTGCTCACCCAGTCACCTGAGGGCGAAGCTGCCATCTCGCTCACCTCCGACACAGCGATCATTTTCTGCTTGTCGGCCTTCCACCGCCTCGATGTCGATTGGAAGCTTCACGGCTTCGACACCGCTGCGCTGCGTGAGCTCGCTGAAATGACCTTGCGCACTGTGCAGTCCATTCTGACCGATCCTGGGCAGCCGCCACGCGAAGGACTCGCACTACGCCGCTTCGTTGCTCGATGGCTGGGGCCGGCAATCCTCTATCCACGAATGACGTCGTTGTCGATCCACGGGCAAGACGCAACATTCCAATAATGTTCGAAGGGCTTCAAGTACGGGCAGACCGGCTCGCCGCGCTCAGCCGTTGGAGAGCAGCGCGAGCGCACCAGCGGTCGCGTCGTCCGCGGTGCTTTGCTGTCCGGTGGCGCGCGCGGTGACGAACGCACCCTCGATGACAGCGATCAGGGCAGCGGCGGTCTGCTTGGGATTCAGGCCGGCTACCAGTGATCCGTCCTGCTGGCCCTCCCGCACCGCTTCTTCGACCAGCGCCTCGAGTTGGGCGAAGACGAGTCCCAGGCTTTCGCGGAGTTCCGGCTCGGTCAAAATGCCGGCGTCGTAAGCGAATCCGCCGACCCGGCAACCGTCGAGTGCCTCCTGCGCCGATCCCAGAAAAGCTGCCAATTGGTCGCGTCCGGTCGGCTGGCCGGCCATGGCGGCCCGCACCGAGTCCAACACGTCGCGACCATTGGCCTCGACGACTTCACGACCGAGCTCGGATTTGGTGGGGAAGTGGTGATAGAAGCTGCCCTGGCTCACTCCGGAGTCGGCCATGACCTGTCGCGGACTGGTCGTCGAGTAGCCGTGATGCCAGAACATCCGCTTCGCCGAGTCGAGGATCTTCTGCCTGCTGTCCACGTCAACGATGGTATCAGCTAACCTACCTACCTCTAGGGTTGTAAACATACCTGGAGGTAGGTATGGTGATGGCGACCGCGCCGAAGTGCCTCCGAAGGAGACCGCCATGACCACCGCACCGTCCGTACCCGTCGTCCACTACCAGGTCGCAGACCTCGACGGATTCGAGCTGTTCTATCGCGAGGCCGGCCCGAGCGACGCGCCCGTCGTGCTTCTGCTGCACGGCTTTCCGACCTCGTCGCACATGTTCCGCAACCTGATCTCGTACCTGGCCGACCGGTTCCACGTCATCGCTCCCGACCTGCCCGGCTTTGGCCAGAGCGCGGCCCCCGACCACACGGAGTTCTCCTACACCTTTGACGCCGCTGCCGAACTCGTGCAGAAGCTGCTGACGAAGTTGGGTGTCACCGAGTACGCGGTGAACGTTTTCGACTACGGAGCCCCGACCGCATGGCGGCTCGCCCTGGCGAATCCTGACGCCATCACCGCTCTGATCGTGCAGAACGGCAACGCCTACGACGAGGGACTCGACAACGACTTCTGGGCGCCGATCAAAACGTATTGGGCGCAGCCGAATTCGGAGAACCGGGACGGCCTGCGCAAACTCGTCACCTTTGACTTGACGAAGTTCCAGTACACCGACGGGATGGCTAACGCCTCCCGCATCTCGCCGGACAACTGGGTCGCCGATCAGGCGCTACTCGACCGTCCCGGCAACGACGAGATCCAGCTCGACTACTTCCTCGACTACGGCACCAACCCCGCGCTGTACCCGGCTGTCCAGCAATGGTTACGGGACAAGCAGCCGCCGACTCTCGTTGTCTGGGGCGCCAACGACGTGATCTTCCCCGCGGAAGGTGCTCATCCGTACAAGCGTGATCTCGAGGACATCGAGTTCCACCTCTTCGACAGCGGGCACTTCCTCCTCGAAGACCGGGCCGACGAGGTCTTCCCGCTGATCCACGATTTCCTGACGCGCAAGCTCAGCTGAAGCGTTGGTCGAAGCGGCCGTCCTATTCAGCGGGCGGCCGCTTCGACCATGCTGAACTCAGTCGAGGTCCGCGAGCGCCCTACGCGCGGCGTCTAATTCGGCTTCGAGGGCAGCGACTCTGGCCGCCTGCTGAGACCGCGCCTCTTCGATCACTGCGTCGATCGGCGTGGAGAGATCCTCGTGCAGTTCCTTTGCCGCCCGGGAGACCGCGGCCGCCGCGACGGCAAGATCGCGGGCGAGGTAGTTGCTGCCCTGCTTGAGCTCGGCGCGCCATTCGCCATCGGCGGTGCCGGTGACGGTGAGAGTCAGCTCCAGGGTTTTGGCCTTCTTGCCGGCCGCTTTCTTGGCCGGGGCCCTCTGCGGCTTCTCTTCGGCGGGAGTCTCGGGGGCGGTCGCCGACTCATTCGTCGGCGTAGTGCTCTGGACGGACGGAACCCAGACGTCAGGGGTGTCGGACTTGGTGTGTGGTGCTTCGGCAGTCAGAGTGGTTACAGTCATGTGTGGCGTTCTCCTCCTGAATGTCGCCCATAGTGACGGGCGCGGGCGGCGTGGCACCATTAGAACATATGTTCGACGATCGGCCAACCCACCGAGCGTGGAAATCCGCCGCAAGCCGGAAGCCTACAGTGCCAAAAAGACTGCAGCTCTTGGTCTCTGGGCAGGGCGACGGCCTGATCGTAGCGAAGCTCGACCGCTTGGCCGCTCAGTCATTCAAAGGCGATCACGCCGCGGATGTTCTTGCCCGCCCGGAGGTCCTTCATCGCTTCGTTGATGTCGTCGAGCTTGTACTTCTGCGTGACGAGTTCATCCAACTTCAGGGTGCCGGCCTCGTACATCGACAACAGCATCGGCATCGCGTCTCGCGGGTTCATCTCGCCGTACAGCACTCCCTTGAGCGTCTTGCACGAGCTGACCATGTCCGAGAGGACCAACGGCACCATCATGTCGGTGATCTTCGCCATCCCGGTGAGCACACACGTTCCGCCCTTGCGGAGCAACATCATTGCCACCATGACGAGGTCGACCGGGACGACGCCCGGGGTCAGGATCACCCGGTCGGCCATCACGCCCCAGGTGAGTCCCTTGACGAGTTCCATCGCGGCGCCGGCATCGGTCGCGGTGTGGGTGGCGCCGAATGACGGTGCGGCATCACGCTTGAACTGCACCGGGTCGACCGCGATCACGTGTTTGGCGCCGGCGATTTTCGCGCCCTGCACCGCATTCATGCCGATCCCGCCGACCCCCACGACGACAACGGTGTCACCGGGCCGGGTGCCGGCTGCCACCGTGGCCGAACCGAAGCCCGTTGTCACACCGCAGGATACGAGCGATGCCGCTTCGAGTGAGATCCAGTCGTTGATTTTGACCAGCGAGCGTTCGGACGCGACGACGTACTCCGAGAAGGTGCCCACTTGCATCATCGCCATCAGATCCTCGTCGCCGAGGTGACGCCGCCGGGTTCCGTCGGTCGTCATGTTCTTGCTGTAGATGTCGGCCCCGACGTCGCACAGGTAGGTGTGCCCGGTCGAGCACCAGCGACAGTTGCCACATGCGGGAAAGAACGATATGGCAACGTGGTCACCGGGTTTGAGAGTCTTGACCTCGGGGCCGACCTCCTCGACCACACCGGAACCTTCATGGCCGCCCAGCATCGGGAACCATTCCGGGACCGGCATCCCCGCCGCCCGCATCGCCTCCTCGATGTCCGGACCGGGCACGCTGTCCCCGGTGTAGAAGTGTTCGTCGGAATGACAGATGCCGGCATAAGACATCTTGACCAGCACCTCGCCGGCCCGCGGCGGGTCGAGTTCGACGTCGGTCACTTCCCAGTCCACGCCGACGCCGCGCAGCACTGCAGCCTTGGATTTCATGAGATCTCCTTCGCGAGTAAGGGAAAGGCTCAGCCCGCGGGCCAGCCGACAGTCTTGGTTTCGGTGAAGATCTCGAGGCCCTCGATGCCACATTGCCGTCCGATGCCGGACTGCTTGTAGCCGCCGAACGGAGCATCGGCTCCGTACCACAGGCCACCGTTGATCCCGAGCGTGCCGGTGCGGATTCGGCTGGCGACGCTCTTGGCGCGCTCGAGGTCGTTGGCGAACACGACGCCGGACAACCCGTAGATCGAGTCGTTGGCGATGCGCACCGCCTCGTCGTCGTCGTCGAATCCAATGACCGACAAGACGGGGCCGAAGATCTCCTCCTGAGCGATGGTCATCGAGTTGTCGACGTCGGCGAACACCGTCGGCTCGACGAAGTACCCCCGCGGTAGGTCCTTCGGCACACCGCCACCGGTCACGAGTCGAGCGCCCTCCTGCTTGCCCTTCTCGATGTAGCCCAACACCCGCTCCTGCTGCCGCTTGGATACCTGCGGGCCCTGCAGCACCGACGGATCGGTCGGGTCGCCGTACTTGTTCTTCTCCATGGCTGCCTTGACGATTTCGACCGCTTCGTCGTAGCGGGAGTTCGGTACCAGCAGTCGAGTCGGCATGGCGCAGCCCTGACCCGCGTGCATCATGATGAACGCGCTGCCGCCGACGGTGGCGCTGATGTCACCATCGTCTTCGAGGACGAGATACACGGATTTGCCGCCGAGTTCGAGAAACGTCGGTTTGAGGGTCTCCGCAGCAGCCTTCATGATTCGGCGGCCGGTCGCGGTGGATCCGGTGAACGCCACCATGTCGACCAACGGAGATGTCGAAAGGACCTCGCCGACAGAGTGATCCGACGACGTGACGATGTTGACGACGCCCGGCGGGATGTCGGTCTGCTCGGCGATGAGCCGACCGATCCTGGTTGCGTTCCACGGGGTGTCCGGCGCCGGCTTCAGAACGAGTGTGTTGCCCATCGCGAGGATCGGGCCGATCTTGTTCAGGATGATCTCGAGGGGAAAGTTCCACGGGGTGATGACGCCGACGACGCCGACCGGTTCCTTCCACACTTCGCGGGCGGCCGGCGTGCCCATCCCAAAGGCATCCTTGTCCGGAAGCGAACGTTTCCAGACGAATTCGGCGATCATGTCGGCGGGCCACGCCAGCGCTTCCTTGAGCGGCACATCGAGTTGCGGCCCGTAGGTGCTCAGCACCGGGCAGCCCACCTCGGCGACGAGCTCGCTGCGGATGTCTTCCCGCTCGGCCTCCAGCGCGGCCTGCAGCTGGCGCAGGCCGGCCGCCCTGGCCGCACCGTCGCGGGACCAATCGGTGTGGTCGAAGGCGTTGCGTGCCGCAGCGACAGCGCGTTCCATGTCTGCGCGGGTGCCGTCGGTGGTGCTGCCGATGACGTCTTCGGTGGCGGGGTTGATGTTGTCGAACTGGCGTCCGGTCTCGGAGTCGACGAGCTTGCCGTCGATGAGCATGCGCGATTCGTGCGTCACGGGTCGATGTCCTTCACCACTGTCGGAGTTCTTTGACCGAATCTGACGGCCGGGCGGCCATGGTCAGGTAGGGGATGAAACTGCTTTTGCCGCAGCGGAGTACGGAATACACCACCTCGACCATATGGTCGGCATCTATCAGACCGCCTTGCATCTGGCCGTTCTCCATCCAAAACCTGATCGCCTTGTCCAGCGCCTCGGGGTCCCACATCTTGTTGAACTCGGTCTGCGAGTCGCCGGGACCGCCGAAGCAGTCACCCACGGCTAGCCGGGTGAAGCCGATCTCGGGATGCTCGATACGCCACGACTCGACGAGTTTGTCCAGTGCGGCCTTGCTAACCGCGTAGGCGCCGAGCAGGGGCCACGGCGCGGTGTACGAGGCGCTCAGCGATGACAAATACACCGCTGATCCGCCAGCTGCGGCCAGATGTGGTGCCGCTGCGGCGGTGAAGAGTGAAGCGCCAGTCACGTTGGTGGCGAACAACTGTGCCCACTGGTCGGCGCTGACCTCCGCCAGCGGGGCGAGGACGCCCATCCCGGTCGTGTAGACGATGGCATCCAGCCCGCCGAAGGCTTCGACAATCTCGGACACCGCCCGTTGGCAGGACGCCGCGTCCGTCACGTCGCAGACGACGGCGGCCGCTTCGTGGCCCGCCTCCTTCGCGGCGTTCTCCAGACGGTCTTGCCGACGCGCGACGAACGCCACGCGTACGCCTTTCTCGGCGAGGCCCATTCCGATGCAACGCCCGAGTCCGGAGGAGCCGCCGACGACAGCGACGCGAAGCGCCTGGGTGTCAGACATTGAGCTTGGCGCTGATCGATCCCAGTGACGCACCCGTGCTGCGTTCGAAGCGGCCGTGGTCGTAGCTGCGGGTCGCGACATCGTGGTCGCCTGCCTCGGCGCGCAGCGCACCCACTGTGCACTGCTCTCGCGTGCGGTGCTCGAACGGATCGAATTGGTACCAACGGCAGGCATTTTCGTAGGTGATCTTGTTGACTTCGTCGTCGGGGACGCCGGCGGTCACCTCGGCGAGCTCCTCGGCGGCATGTGGCCAGGACGAGTCGGAATGCGGGTAGTCGCATTCCCAGGCAATGTTGTCGATGCCGATCTCGTGACGCAGTTTCACCCCGATCGGATCGGAGATGAAGCAGGTGAGGAAGCGTTCGCGGAACACCTCGCTCGGTAGCTTCGTGCCGAAGTCTTGACCGGTCCACAGGTGGTGCATCTCGTAGGTGCGGTCGATCCGATCGGTGAAGTACGGGATCCAGCCGGTGCCGCCCTCCGACAGGGCGAAGCGTAAGTCGGGGAAGTCTTTGACGACGCGGGACCAGAGCAGATCGGCTGCAGCGGAGCAGATGTTCATCGGCTGCAGCGTGATCATCACGTCGATGGGGGCGTTGTCGGCAGTCATGGTGATCTTGCCGCTCGAACCGAGATGGACTGAGACCACTGTCCCGCAATCCGATGCGGCACGCCACATCGGGTCCCAGTAGTCGTCATGAAAGCTCGGGAAGCCCAGAGTGGCTGGATTTTCGGTGAATGTGACGGAGTGGCAACCCTTCTCCGAGTTGCGGCGGATTTCCTTGGCGCACAGGTCCGCATCCCACAAGATCGGCAGGGCCATCGGAATGAAGCGGCCGGGGTAGCTGCCGCACCAGTCGTCGATGTGCCAGTCGTTGTAGGCCTGGGTAACCGCCAGCGCCAGATCTTTGTCCTTATGGGTGGCGAACAGGCGACCCGCGAAACCGGGGAAGGAGGGGAAACACATCGAACCGAGTACGCCGCCGGCGTTCATGTCCTTCACTCGCTCGTGAATGTCGTAGCACCCCGGCCGCATCTCGTCGAAGGCGGTGGGCTCGATCCCGTACTCCTCCCGGGGGCGTCCCGCGACGGCATTCAGCCCGATGTTCGGAACGATCGCCCCGTTGAAGGTCCACACTTCCGAGCCGTCGTCCTGTCGAATGACCCGTGGTGCATCGTCGGCGAATTTGGTCGGCATCCTTCCCTCGAACAGGGTCGGCGGTTCGACGAGATGGTCGTCGACGCTGACCAGGATCATGTTCTCGGGCTTCATGGTGCTCCTTGGGCAGAGGTTGAAGGCGACGTTATCAGACCGAAGAAGAACTATATGCAATTATGAAAACGTTCATTTCCGCTGGATCGTGCGGCGTCCATCGCAGCAATGAAACCATCACCGTGACGGTAGTTTTCGTGGCTCTACCGAGAAACTGAGCAGGAGGCGATCGAGCACTTTGGCTGCCCGCTCGCGAGCCTTGCGTGGCCTGGTCGCGTGAGCGACCAGTAACGCGGCTTCCTCGACGGCGGCGACCAACATGTGCGTCAGCTCGCTGACTGGCTGGTCCTCGATAACGCCTTCCGCGATCGCTTCGCGCACCATGTCGTTGATCAGAGCGATGCTGTTGGCTTCCTCGATCTCGCGCAGTGTCCGCCAGCCGAGTACCACCGGAGCGTCGAGGAGCATGATCCGTTGCACCTCAGGCTCGAGCGCCGACTCGAGGAAGCTGTGTAGGCCGCTCGAGAGCTTTGCCCAGGGGTCATCCCCGACGGGCGGGGAAGCCAGCGACCGCAGTGTCAGGTCTTGCTCCACCTCTACGAACACTGCGCGGAACAACTCCGCTTTGTCCTTGAAGTGGTGGTAAAACGCGCCGCGAGTGCCCACCCCGGACTCCGTGACCAAGTCACCGATGCTGGTGTGGAAATAGCCCTTGTCGACAAACAACAACCGACCGGCGTCGATGAGGTCTCGGCGGGTCGTCTCGCCACGGGCACGACGTTCGTGGTCCGTTCCGCCTCGCTTGGCCATGAAGGTGATACTAGCAACATTCGTTCTGTATGTTGCGCACTATTTGATGCGGTCGGCCCCCGATGTGGCCGCTGGGTAAGGCGGGTTTCGAGGTCGCCTAGCGGTCGGGACGCCTCCGCACCAACCGTACGAATTCTTTCGTCGAGAGCACCATGGAGGGCAATTCGAGTGATGTCAAAAGTGTTTCGGCCATCGCAAACGGAAGGGTGGTTGCGACGGCACCACGTCCGTACTCGAGGTGCCATGAGCCGGGGTGAATCGTGAGACCCCGGGTGTGTCCCTTCTCCAGGCATGTTCGCTCGCCGGGGCGCAATATCGACGGGCTTATCTGATCCGATTCCAGATCGTATGAGTCGATCTGGCCCGCAAGCAGGAATTTGTGAATTTCCACGTGTTTGTAGCGGCCCGAAAAGCCCTGCGTGCCAGTGGGTGAACCAAACAGCACGATGTATTCGCGTGGACTGAAGTACACCATGCTGACCTTGCCCAGGATTCCGCCCGCCTTGTTGCCGACCCAGCGGCCGCGCACCGGGGCGATGAGGTGGGGGTAGGCGGCCGATATCATCTCGACGACGTGATCCAGGCGTTCTCCGCTGTCCAGCGGGCGACCGATGGCGTCCTTCGCGATCTGCGCAAGAACGTCAGGGTCGATCTTGTACGGCTTCATTCGTAGCGAAGACCTTTGCCTTAACTGTCCACGCGAGATTATCAGCTCGTCAGCACGCCCAGAGACAATTCTCGGAAATGATTGTTTACGTGTTCTGCTGAACGTGAATTCGCTGCGAAACGGCCGACGATGCAGCGACTTTCGTGGTGATAGCGCACAGATCAGGTGACCGATGGGCAAGTCAACATTCGTCATGTATGTTGCTGAACATGGCAGATGAGGAAACTCGGGCTTTCGGCTCGGTGGCGCCGCTGAAGGTTGGTCTGCTCAACGACTATCCGACGAGGGCCGGCACCGACAGCGACACGACCGATGCCCTGCGGCTCGTGTTCGACGAGGCGGTTGCGGCTGGACTCGTCGATCGCCCTATCGAGTTGGTGCAACGCCAGGCGGTCGGGCTGCCGAACGGCACGTACCACGCCGTCGAACGTGCCTTCGACGAGCTCGTCGAGGACGGTTGCCTGGTGATCTTCGGGCCGTGGGTCTCCGACAACGCCGTGCCGCTGGGTTCGCACATCGACAAAGTCGCGCGGGTGCCGAACATCATCCTGTCGGGGTCGGAGGGGGCGCTGGGTGAGTGGTGCTTTGCTCTGAACAACGGATCCATGCCGGAGGAACCGGTCATGCTGGCCGCGGTCATGATCGGCGACGGTCGATCGCGGATTGCCATCGCGTATGAAGCATCGTTGATCGGCAAGGAATATCTCGGTTTCGCCGAAAAGGCTTACTCGGCCGCTGGTCTGAAGATTGTTGCGACGGTGGCGATACCCCAGGTCGAAGCCGACAAGTCCGAGGCGGTGGCCGCGCTGCGGTCGGCGGAACCCGACGCCCTGGTGCACGTCGGATTCGGCCATGGCCTGTGGGGATTCACCGACGCATTGCGTGCCGTCGACTGGGACCCTCCGCGCTACACCACGACGGCCTTCGAGATGGCTCACATCAACGCCGAATGGATGCGACAACTTTCGGGCTGGATCGGGCTGGACAGCTACGACGAACGCAACGAGATCGGTCAGGCCTTCCTGGATCGCTTCGAATCCCGATACGGGCGCAGGCCGGGCAATTCCATGCCGTTGCTCTGTCATGACGCCGCGACGGTCATCACTCGCGGGTTGGCTGCGGCGCGCCCGCTGACCGGAGAAGGCGTCAAGCAAGGCATGGAACAGGTGAAGCTCGTGCCGTCCGCTAGCGGCGCCCCCGGTACCTACCTGAGGTTCGGGCGGTTCATCCGGCAGGGCTGGATGGGAACGGACTATCTGATCGCCCGGCGTGTGCTGCCGGACGGCAGTGCGCACGTGTTCCATGCGGTACCAAGCGAACACATATCACGCGCGGTCGGCGTCGCCGCCCGATAGGTCGATCGCTCCGAACACCGGCGCGGTCACGATGCCGGGCGGCTGAGCCAACACGTACGGGATCGCGCGGACTGCGCTCATACCGATCATCAGGTGGCCGGGTTGGGCGTGTTGACCGTTGGGAGGCGCGCCGTCCCATCCGACGTCGAGCTGGAGTTCGAAACTCGGAACCCCTTTGATGACGGCGCGGATGAGCGGTGCCTTCTCCCCGGGCGCCAGCGGTTGCAGACCCCACTGTGGGAGGTCGCGGGTGAGCACCCACTCCTCGTGGATGGCAAGCAGTGGGCGTCCCGACCAGTGGCCAACCCAAGAGAAGCGCTGTCCCACAACGGTTCCCGCCTCGACGGTGCCGACCGGGATTTCGATGTCGTAAGGAAGCGTTGTCGCGTCGACGCTCACCTCGATGTCAGACAGGGTGACGCCAAGGACGTCGGCGGTCGCATTCAACGTCTGGCGATAGGCCATGTCGAGCTTTTTGATGATGGGGGAGTCGGCACTGACGTCTTCGGGCGGGCGTGCCATGCCCATTAGGTCGACCAGCATCGGCCTGCTGTCCACTGCTGAGACGTCGGTGGCCTCGTACAGGTCGATGCGGTCGATGGACTTGGACAGCCCCGTGACCGTCGCGACGAGACGCTCGAACATGAAGCCGGGGTTCTCTCCGGCGGCGTGGAAACGGGAGTTTCCGGCACGACAGGCTTCCAGGAAAGCCGTCTCGGTCGCGGCGCCATAGGTAGGCAGGTGGTTGTAGGAGGTCGTCGTGATGACGTTGCTGCCTGAGGCCAATAGCCGGCAGATGTCATCGGCGTTCGTCTCGACCGGATGTGCCTTGCTGGCCGCGTGAATGACGACGTCGGCACCGAGCCCGATGACCGCGTCCTTGTCCGTGGTCGCGACGATTCCGGTGTCAGGTGGAAGTCCGCAGAGCGCACCGGCGTCCAGGCCGGCCTTGTCGCGGCCGTAAACCAGCACTCCGACCAATTGAAAGTCGGGATTCTCAATGAGTTCCTGTAGTGCGGCCCGGCCGACTGCACCCGTGGCCCACTGGGCTACTCGTATCGCCAATCGACCGCTCCTGGTAGCGCTTTCGTCATACGATCGCGACTCGAGGATTCAACCTACACTATGTAGGTAATCAACCACCAGGGTGTATGTTGACTCCGGCGAACATCTAGTGAGAGGCGACACATGGTGAAGCCGGCAACCGTTGAAGAACTCGAGCAGAGCATTCGGGACGCTCAGGAGAGGTTCAACGTCGGCATGGGCGCCGACGGCGACGCGACCCCGTATCCGCTCCTGAAGCAGTTGCGCGAGCAAGCGCCCGTTCACGCCGGTTGGCCAGAGATGGGCATGGCAGGCAACTCGGGCGATGGCCCACCGACGTTCACTGCGTACTCGTTCGATGCGGTCAAGGGGATATTCACCGACAACGTCACCTTCAGCACTCGGTGCTATGAGGACGTCGTGCGACCGTTGCAGGGACCGACGATCCTGGAGATGCAGGAGCCCGAGCACGCCGTATATCGCAAGCTGCACGAATTCGCCTTCGCGCGTTCGTCCATGAAGCGGTGGGACGCCGAACTCGCGGGCCCTCTGGTGGACGCCACCATCGCAAGATTCAAGGATGCCAAGCACGTTGATCTGGTGGACAAGGTCTTCATGCCGGTCCCGGTGCGGGTGATCGCGGCTCTCCTGGGCCTACCCGACGCGGATGTGCTCTGGTTTCACCGCTTGGCCATCGACCTGTTGGGATTTCGCGGCGACATGAAGGCTGCGATGACAGCCTCGGCGGAGATGAAGGACTACTTCGTCGGGATACTGGCGGAGAAGCGTCGGTCGCCTCAGGACGACATGGTCTCGATCCTCGCCTCGTCCGAAGTGAACGGTGTGAAGATGTCGGACGAGCAGATCTACGGATTCATGCGCAACTTGCTGCCGGCCGGCGCCGAAACCACCTCGCGGTCGACGGCCAGCCTGGCGATGGCACTACTGACTCATCCCGACCAGCTCGACGCGGTGCGCAACGATCGCAGTCTGCTGCCGCAAGCAATCGAAGAAGGAATCCGTTGGGAGACACCGCTGCTGAACTTCATGCGCGAGGTCACGGTGGACACCGAACTCGGTGGGGTGGCGATTCCGCAGGGTGCGACCATGATGCTGAACCTGGGCAGCGCGAACCACGACGAGAGCCGATGGAACGACCCCGAGAGCTTCAACATCTTTCGAGAGCGTAAGCCGCACATCGGTTTTGCCCACGGCGCGCATGTGTGCCTGGGGATGCACCTCGCGCGGCTGGAGAGCATGAAGATCTTCAACGCGCTGTTCGACCAACTGCCCGGACTACGCCTGGACCCCGACGCCCCCGCCCCGTTTGTGACCGGGGTGATGTTCCGCTCGCCGCCACGCCTTGACGTGGTGTGGGACTGAGAGTCTCCCGATGACACGAGTAATCCAATGGGCAACCGGGACAACAGGAACGATGGCGCTGCGGCACGTGATCGGCAGACCGGACCTTGATCTGGTCGGGGTGAAGGTCTACGACCCGACCAAAGCGGGTGCCGACGCAGGCGCACTCTGCGGACTACCGGATACCGGGGTCCTGGCAACCGACGATCGCGACGCCGTGATCAACGCCACCGCTGACGTCGTGCTCTACATGGGCAAGGTCGAGACGGATACGCCGGGTTGCTTTGCCGATGTCTGCGATCTGCTTGCGTCGGGCAAAGATGTTGTCGCAACCGGCAGCCGGTTCATTCATCCACGTTCCCTGGATGAGTCGCTGGCCGATGCGATCGAAGATGCCTGCCGCGCCGGAGAGTCGTCGTTCCTGGGTGTGGGCCTGTTTCCCGGCTTCGTCGGCGAGTCGCTGACGCCAGTGCTGTCGCGACTGACCCAACGGACCAGTCGCATCAACGTCCGCGAGGTGCTCGACTACTCGACATACGCCAGCCACGACCTGATCTTCAATGCCATGGGTTTTGGTTTCCCGCCCGGTGACACCACGCCGTTGCTGACCAATCCCGACTATGCCGCCGGCGCGTGGATTGGCTCTGCGACGGTGCTGGCCCAGGCGCTGGGGTTGGAAATCCAGTCGATCGAGGGTTACCGCGAAGTCGCCACCACGCCCAGGGCTTTGACGGTGGCCGCGGGTGACATACCCGCCGGCACCGTCGGTGCGATGCGGTTCGGTGTGGTCGTGAATTGCGGTGATACGACGGTGGCTGTCGAGCATCTGACCCGGATGGCCGAGGACCTCGCGCCGGATTGGCCGACCGAGATCGGCTACGAGGTGGTGCTGGAAGGTGAGCCCAATCTGCGCCTGCACCTCGTCGTCGGTTCGCACGACGAGGATCATGCCGAGCAGGGCTGCCTGGCGACGGCCATGCACGCGGTCAACGCAATTCCAGCGGTGACGGCAGCAGCGCCCGGACTCTACGACCTCTCGACGATCCCCCGGCGCCCTCTGCAGTGAAGCCGAGTTGCATTCGCGACTGAGGGTTTCGCGCCTCACTAGAGGGCAGGACAGAGGAGCTCAGGTGCTAAGCGCCGCCACCCGAGATCGCTCTCTGATCGATGCGACCACGCCGCCGTCGTTGAGGATGTCGGTACCGGTGAGGTAACCGGCTTTGTCGCTGGCGCAGAAAGCGAACAGCTCCGCCATCTCTTCGGCTTTACCCCAGCGTGGCACTGCTGCGTCGGCGACCATGGCACCCGCGCCGGCCTGCTCTTCCAGCCGGCCCATCTCGGTGTCGACGGACCCCGGCGATACCGAGACGATGCGGAGCCCCCGGCCGTTGAACCTCTCCGCCTGCGACCAGCTGTACCACCTGACGAAGCTCTTGCTGACCGCATACGCGATACCCGATCGCGCCTCCGGGCCGGCAATGTCACACGCCGCCAGCATGTCGCGCAGGAAAGCGGCTTCATCCACCAACGCCAAGGGGAACTGAGCAGCGGGGAGTACTTCTTCGGGCATGATGTGCGCCGCCATGGAGGCCACGTTGACGATCGCCGCGCCCTCGCCGGCGGTCTGAAAGAAGACCTCGTTGACGTTGAGTGTGCCCAGAGCGTTGGTTTTCATCACGTAATCTGCTTCGCCCATGCTGGGACTGACGCCCGCGGTGTGGATCACCGAGACCAGTGTGCCGAGTCCGGCGGCGGTCTCGAACAGTCGGGCGACCGCCGCACGGTCGGTGACGTCGCAATCGACGACCGTAGGCGTGATTCCGAGGTTCTCGAGGTCGGCGGCAGTACCGTCGAGTCGGTCCTTTCGTACGTCGGCCAGGACGACCGTGTGGTCGTTTCCGACGATTTTGGCCGTGGCCGAACCCATGCCACCCGCGCCACCGGTGATCACCGATACCCGACTCATTTACACACCCTCCAGGAGTTGCTGGCGATCGTCGATGTTCAACATATCCGCCCGGAAATAGCGGTGATCGCGTTTGGCTAGACTCTGCTGGTCCGCGGCGCGAGATGGACGACGTCGCTCACTACCGTCGGATTCGCTCGCGCGATGGCGATGAGGGACAACATCGCGTTGGCGACATCACCTACCGCGGACATCTTCGACGGAATCTGACCCTCCTGCGCCCAGGATCTGTACAACTCGGCCAGGAGCTCTCGATCTGCCCCGCGAAGAATTTCTGTGCCCTCGGTGGGGCCCACACTGACCCGGATCACGGGCAGCTCAGGATGCTCAGCACGCCAGGATCTCAATATTTCGTCCAGCGCAGCCTTACTCGCGTGATATGCGGCTACGCCTGCGCGAGGCCGACCTACGTCATGGCTCGATGCGACGAGCACGACGGCGTTGTCAGTCAGATGCGGCAACGCGGTGCGCAAGACGTGCGACGCACCCACGGCGTTGACGGCATACGTGTGGAGCCACGTCGTGACATCCGTTTCCTCGATCAGGGCGAAGGGCACGGCAGCGCTGGTGAAGACGACCGCGTCGAGGCCGCCGAAAGTCTCGGCCACCGTGCCGATGACACGTTCGATGGCACCCGAATTGGACACGTCTAGCTCGTGTGCCGAACCCTCGAGTTGCGCGGCCAGCCTGGCAAGTACGTCCACGCGTCGGGCGGCGAGCGCCACCTTGGCGCCCCGGGATTGTGCCGCAATGGCCAACGCCTGACCGATTCCGGATGAGGCGCCGATGATCAACATGCGCATGCCTGCGATGTTGGAATGACGATCCGTCATACCCTGCTTCCCTTGCCAGATTCGTTGGACGGTTCGCCGATTCTCGCATATGAGAATTGGTGTTCTCGATAAGCTCGTCGTCGTTCGGGCTTGGGAACCGGACAGAGCGACGGGACAACCAAGCATGGTCGACTTCATGGCTGCCGCCGTTGAACAGCCGACGATGCGCGCCGTAGCCGGTGTGCGGGGAGGCCGGGGTTGACGCTGTTTGCGCTGCTGCACGGCGGCCTGCACCGCGGTTCGTCGTGGGATCTCGTTGCGTCGAAGCTAATGGCCGACGGCCATGATGTCGTTGCGCCGGACCTGCCGGTCGACGACGACTCGGCCGGGGCGATGGAATGGGCGCGGGTGGCGATTGACGCCATCGACCGCGTCACCGGGCCTAGCGATTCCGACGACGTGGTCGTCGTCGGACACTCGATTTCCGGTCTATGCGTACCGGTCGTCGCGTCATTGCGTCCGGTACGCAGAATGGTGTTTGTCGCTGGTCTGATCCCGGTGCCGGGAACGGCGTTCGCGGCTGAGTTCGCGGCGAACCCCGGCGCTGTTTCGTTCCCGGCGCCGCAGGCGGCTGGCGACGGCCCCTTCGGGCTGACGTGGGAGTCGGTGCGTGATGGCTTCTATCATGATTGTCCGGAAGCTCTGGCGCGAAGGGCGTTTCGGGAGCTTCGAGGGCAGTCTTTCACCGTGTTCACCGAGCCATGTCCGATACAACAGTGGCCTGACGTGCCATCGACGTACATCCTGATGACGGACGATCGTGCCATCGATGTCGGCTGGGTCCGACGCAGCGCTGTCGCCAGAGGGGCTCACGTGGTCGAGCTCGAAGGTGGACACTCACCGTTCTTTGCGCGACCAACGGAATTGACCGACCTGTTGCGTGGGACGCTGAAACTGTGACGCCGCGAAGTCATTTCGCAGACTAGGTGCCGAAATCTGTTACGACGGCATTGTGCGGTGCGGTGATGGGCAGGTCCAGCGACGTGGCGATGCCCGGAGCCGCGTTGACCACGTAGGGGATGGCGTTGACGACGCGCATGGCGGTGGCCTCCATCGCGTTGTCGTTGGCTGAGGCGGGGGTGTCTTCTGTGCCGAGTCGCAGATCGCACTGAATGTGGGGTTGGCCCTCGATGATGAGGCGATACGTACCGTTGGGCGCTGAGGCCCACTGCGGCGCAAGATCTGGTGCCATGCGGTTGATGTGTTCGATCGTGATCACCGGCTGCCCGTTGACCACACCGGTCGTCTCGGCCCGTACGGCGCCACACGTGCCGGCCGGGATGGTGCCGCAGGCGACGTGAAGATCGCGAGGTGTGATCACCCGTTCGTACTTCTCCTTGACGGATTCGAGTTCGACGCCGAGTGCCTTGGCGACGAGCCCGATCGGGGGACCCCACGCGAAGGACTGCGCCCCGTCGAGTTCCAGCATCGGTGTGTAGTCCAGCGGCTCGCCAAATCCCATGGCCGTCACCATCAGGTCCCTGTTGGGATACGCCGAATAGTCGAAGATCTCCTGCGCTCGAATCGAGCGGATCGTGTTCGACAATGTCGTCAAAAGCACCGCGAATTGGTCACCGGCAAAGCCGGGCTCGATGCCCGAGGTGTAGATGGTGACACCACCGGCCAGTGCAGCGGCCCGTACCGAATCGGCGAGTTCGGGAATCCACCTGTCCGGAAACATCATTCCCGGTGTATTGGTGGTGACGACGTTGAGCCCGCCACGGAGTAAGCGAACATAGTCACGGACCGCAGCGGCATCCATCTCCGCGCTGGCAGCACCGTAGACGACGCAATCGGGTTTCAGCGCGATGATGTCGTCGAGGTCGTTGGTCGTGGTCACCCCGATCGGGCCGAGCCCGACGATCTCGCCGGCGTCGCGACCGGTCTTCTCCGCGCTGTGCACCCAGACCCCGACGATCTCCAGATGTGGGCGTCGCGAGATCGCGCGAATCGCCAGGCTGCTGATCCAACCCGTGGAGATGACGGCAACCCGTAAGACCCTGTCGTCCATGGTCATTGCTCCCTCATCCTTGCTACCGGCGATAACCGAACTTACCGCTTGAGAACACGCATTTACGCAAATCGAAGCGCGGGACCAGCGCTCGGCCAGCAGCCCGCTCAGCTGATCCGCCAGGTCGGACTTCTTGATCTTCCCTGTCGCGGTGAACGGTAGCTGCGCCTTGTCGGTGACCCAAATGAACTTCGGCACTTTGTACGCGGAGATGTGTTTCCGCAACTGCGCCTTCAAGGACTCGCCATCAAGAGCAGACGCACCCCGGGGAACGACCGCCGCGGCAACCACCGTGCCACGCTCGCCGTCCTGCGCGCCGACAACATAGGCTTCCAGTACTCCGTCGCAATTCGCCAGTGCCAGTTCGACTTCGGCGGGGGTGACGTTGGTGCCGCCGCCGGTCTTGATCAGGTCTCCCCGCCTGCCCGTGAACCGGATCCAGCCGTCGTCTGCCAAAACCCCGCAGTCGCCCGTGCGGTAGTAGCCGTCCGGCGTGAAGACGTCCTCGCGCTCCCGCTTGTAAAGGCGCTGCATCAGCGAATAGCCCCGCGCCCAGATCTCGCCCTCCGCGCCGACCGGAACCGGTTGTCCGGATTCAGGATCGACGACGAGGTGCTCGAGCCCGTCGATGGTCAAGCCTCCGGTTCCGGCCCGCTCGGGCGGCTGGGGTACGTAGGGATCGACCCCCGCGTGGTTTCCGCAGAGTTCGGTCATGCCCAGCGCATTCGCACCCTGTGGACGTCGGTCGGGCGGAACCATCGCGGGCATGCTGGTGCGGATGACCGAGGTCAGATCGCGTTTGGCGAAGTCCGGGTGCTCGGCGAGCGTCTTTCCCTGCTGCGGCCATCCGAGAGTGATGGTGGCACGGTGAGCCTCGATGAGCGCCAGAGCTTCTGCCGCGTCGAATGCCGGCTGCGTGACCAGCGTGGCGCCATGATGAATGACCGCATTCAGTCCCGTGATGAGACCGCCGACCCAGAAGAACGGCATCGCCGTGAACATCACCGAGTCACCTGTGACGCCGTACTGGAACGTGAGGTTGTAGGTGTGGCGAACGAGCGCCCCATGCGTGTGTACCGGCGCTTTCGGGGGACCGGTGCTGCCCGAGGTGTAGATGATGACGACGTCGTCGGCCGGTGTCACACACGACTCGATGTCGACCAGGAAGTCGTCGTCGATGTCCGATTCCGCCGGCGCCGCGTCATCGGTCAGCGCCGTCGCCCACTCCCGGTCGCAGCCGCCCCAGACCGCTACGGTGCGCAAGTACGGTGCGGCACGTACCGCGATGCGACCAGGGCTGTGCTGATCCGCGAGCCCGGGGAGCGCCTCTTCGAGACGCGCCAGAAAGTCGTTGTTGCGAAGCGCCGGCCACGCCACGACGGCGCGCAAATCCGCGTGCCGGGTGGTCCAGGCCAATTCAGATGCTTTGTAGAAAGTGTTGAGCGGCACAGCGACCGCGCCGATGCGGGTGGTGGCGAACCATGCGACTGCCCACTCGATACCGTTCGGCATGAGGATGCCGACGTGGTCGCCCTTGCCGATGCCGTGTGACAACAGGTCGACGGCCAAGCGGGCCGACCGCCGTTCGAGATCGACGTAGGTCAGTTCGCGGTCGTCGGCGATCACGAAAGGCGTGTCCCCGAACTGCTCCGCACTCGACCGCACGAGAACCGGGATCGTGGGGATGATCGTCGGAAAGGGCATGGGCGAAGGATAGTTGGTTTCCCGAGAATCGAGAACCACCATTCTCGGTTGTGCGCGTGGTATTACCATGCCGTGATGGCGAGTCCTGATGACCAGACGGCAGCTCGACTCGATCGGATCGAGTCCAGTCAGGCGATCGCCCAGTTGCCCAGTAGGTACGCGATGGCTCTCGACGCGCGTGACCTCGACGCATTGGTGGCGCTGTTCGTCGAGGACGTCGACGCAGGGGCTGAGGGCCGTGGCCGGGAGGCACTGAAGCGCTGGTACGACGGGGTTTTGCGGCGGTTCTATCGGAGTATTCACCTGGTCTGCGGGCACCAGTTCGACTTCGTCGACGCCGACCACGCGACCGGTTCGATCTATTGCCGGGCTGAGCACGAGGACGGCGACGGGTGGTTCGTGATCGCGATGCGTTACGACGACGTGTACGAACGCCGCGACGGCCAGTGGGGCTTTGTGCGTCGGCGGGAGCACCCGTGGTATTCGGTCGACGTGACCGAGCGCCCGGGGCCGGATTTCGTGCGGTGGCCGATGGACGTTTCCCTGCGGGCGGCCATGCCGCAGCGCATGCCCACCTGGAAACCCTTCTGGGAATCCGGTGATCCCACCTTGCCCCGGCAGCTTTCTGCGCGGCCCTAGCGACCGCTAGGCCGACTGACGGAGTTTACAATCGCAGCCGGAACTGAAATTCTCAATAAGCGTAAATAAACGTTATCGCTGACTGGACGGGTGTTGCGGCGGCCGCGCAGTGACACGTCGCCGGTGCCCACGGACAACATGGAGGACGTCATTTCCGACGACAAGGTACTCAGCGGAGTGCGTGTGCTGGAGGTCGCGGCCTGGACGTTCGTCCCCTCTGCGGGTGCGGTGCTGGCCGAGTGGGGCGCTGAGGTCATCAAAGTGGAACCGCGCAACGGTGGTGACCCCCAGCGTGGGCTGGTGACAATGGGTATCGTCGACGCCGGGGGTGGCTCGGTCAACTACATGATCGAGATTCCGAATCGCGGCAAGAAGTCGATCGGCGTCGACCTGATGACCCCAGGCGGCCGAGAAGTCGTCCGCGAACTCGCCAAGACGTGCGATGTGTTTCTGACCAGCTATCTGCCGAACCGCCGCAAGAAGATGGGCATAGACGTCGCTGACATCCAGGCAGTCAATCCTGGCATCGTCTACGTACGCGGGTCAGGTCACGGCCCGAAGGGGCCGGATTCCGACAAACCGGGATACGACGGAGTGTCCTACTGGGCCCGCGGTGGTATCGCCACGGTACTCAGCGAAGACGCAGACGAATTGGTGCGGTCGCGCCCCGCCTTCGGAGATCTGTTGGGCGGTATGACCATTGCGGGTGGAATCGCTGCGGCGCTGTACAAAAAGGCGACCACCGGCAAAGGCTCGGTGGTCGACGTGTCGCTTCTTGGGCTCGCCGCGTGGAATCTCAGCCCCGATGTCGCCGTCAGCCAAATCCACGGTGGCGGCGCCATTCCGAAATACGGTCACGCCGATGCTCCCAATCCACTGGTCGGAACCTACCGCACCAAGGACGACCGCCACGTTCAGCTGATGATGCTCCAACTCGACAAGTTCTACGCAGAAGCCATGCACGCCATCGGTGTTCCTGAGTTGATCGATGATCCGCGATTCGCGGAACCGACCTCGCGCTTCGAAAATCGCGTCGCGCTGATCGCGTTGTTGGATGACGCTTTCGCGCAACGCACCCTCGCCGAATGGCGCGAGACGCTGGCCGGGCTCTCGGGCGCCTGGGGCGTCGTGCAGACGCCGGGCGAGCTCTGTGCGGACCCGGCGGTGACGGCAAACGGCTATCTCGCCCACACCGCCACGATGAACGGGCTGCCGTACGCACTACCGACGAATCCTGTGCAGTTCGACGAGCAGCCGGTCGTGCCGCCCGGTGCACCCGAACACGGTCAGCACACCGAGGAGGTCTTGATGGACGCCGGCATGACATGGGACGCCATCGAGGAGTACAAAGAAGCTGGAGCGATCTTATGAATTCCATTACTTCACAGGCAGATTCGGTCGAGTTCGACCCGTTCTCTCAGGAATTCTTCGACGGGGCGTACGACACCTACCGTCGCCTGCGTGACGAGGCGCCCGTGTACTACAGCGCCAAGTGGGATTTCTGGGCTTTGAGCAGATACGACGATGTCGCGCCTGCCACCAAGGATCACGAAACATACTCGTCGGCCAAAGGCGCCACCCTGGACATGGTCAAGGCGCATGACGATGCCATTCCCGTGCCCAAGGTGATCATCTCCATGGACCCTCCCGAGCATCAGAAGATGCGCAAACTGGTGAGCAATGTGTTCACCCCGCGCGCGATCGCGTCGTTGGAAAGCATGGTCCGCGAGAAGGTGTACGAGCGCATCGAAGCGCTGGACCCGTCGTCATTCGACGTGGTCGCCGACTTCTCGGCGCTGTTTCCCAACGACGTGATCACCACGATGCTCGGGGTGCCGAAGGAGGATCGCGATCAGATTCGGCAGTGGGTGGATCTGTTGCTGGAACGTCATCCCGGCGAGATCGCAGTGCCCCCAACGGGCTTCGAAGCCTCGATGAATACGGGTATCTACTACTACAAGCTGATTCAAGACCGACGCGCTGCGCCACAGGACGACATGATCAGCCGGCTCATCGAGACCGAAATCGAACGCGACGGACAGGTGGAAAAGCTGACCGATGTCGATATTGCCGGGTTTGCGACACTGCTGGGCGGCGCGGGTGCCGAGACCGTCACCAAGTTGATCGGCAACGCGATGGTCGCGTTCGCGGACTTTCCCGACCAGTGGCAGAAGCTGCGTGCCGATCGCAGCAAGATTCCCGTAGCGGTCGAGGAGTTGCTGCGGTACGAAGCACCGTCGCAATATCAGGTGCGGACAGCCATGCGCGATGTGACGTTGCACGGCATCACGATTCCCGCCGGGAGCGCGGTGCTGCTGATGACGGGCTCGGCGACCGCGACGAGCGGATGTTCCCCGATCCCGACCGGTTGGAGATCGATCGCGAACGCAAGATGGGCTTCAATCTCGCACTCGGTTATGGCATTCACAGCTGTCTGGGTGCCGCCCTGGCGCGAATGGAGGGCCGTATCGCAATCGAGGCCTTGCTCGATTTCATTCCCGAGTACGAGGTCGATCGCGACGGCCTACGACGGGTGGCAATGGCGAACGTCTGCGGGTGGTCCAATGTGCCCGTCCGTGCGGTGAATTGACTGCTCCGCACCACGGGCCGGCCCCGCACCCCCGGCGGTGACATCACAACCGAAAGCTACTGACCGGAAGGGCGGCTCGGATGAACCAAGCTCGAGTGGACCTGCATCGAAGGATTGCGTATGGCAAGTGGGAGGCCTATGCAAAAGCCACGGAGACGAACCACGTCACGTACGGAGACGAGTGGGTCTACGCACCCGACGCCGTGATGATGTGCCCGCTATTCAACGGTGGTGTGGCGCAGCCGATGGCCGACCTTTTCACGGACGAACTGGCGGCAGCCATCGCGAAATACGCACCCGACGGAGAGACATGCTGACCCCTGAGTTCCGCATGTGGTGGAAACACATGCCGGACTTCAAAATCGTCTCGCCTTTCGAATGTGCCGCCGCCGACTGGGGTTTCGCGGTGCGCGACACCTACGCGGGGACGCTCCCCGACGGGACGGTGCTGCAACTGCACGAATGGGACTATGTGTGGACCAACGAGGAGGGCCACATCAAACGATGGGACTGGTTCGTCGACTCCCGCGAGTGGTACCCGTTTCTGGACATCATCGGACTCGATCCCGACAACCTCACCTACCAGGGCTATACGCTCAACTTCCTGCGCGAGGGCGGCGTCGGTGATTGACGCTGCGCGTCGTCGCGCAGCGTCACACCCCGGCGACTCTTTACAGCACGGTCGTCCGCGAAGCCCCGCACCACGAACGGTCGTACGAATTCCGCAACGGCACTGCTGTCGCGCGTGTCGAAGAACGGTGACGGAGTAGTGAAGAGTGAGAACAACATCCGCGCGAACCACTCCGTCGCTGTCGAGATGTCCAAAGCACCTCGCACTTCTCCCGTCACCCGTGCGGCGGAGAAATAAGGCGCGAAAAATTCGCTGCACTCTGCGAGTAACGTCGCCGCGTTCTTGGTCAACATGACGTTCACTTCGTGGTGGTCGAAGTAGACCTCCGGTTCGACGACCTGACGGGCCTCCACGACGAACACCGCCGCCCGTACCAGCTTGTCCTCCAACGAGCTGCCGCCATCCCGATCGATGGCTTTGGCCAGTTTGCGGTAGAACCGCTGGGACGCGGCCTCTGCGCACGCTGCGACAATCGTCTCTTTGTCCCGGAAGTATTCGTAGAACGTGCTTCTCGACACATCGGCGACCCGGGAGATGTCGACGATCGTCGTCTTGTGCAGGCCGACGTTACGAAAGCACGCGAAGGCGGCCGAGATGATGGCATCCCGGGTGTCTGTCACGGTGGCTTGCGTCATTCGCCGACCAGGATCTTTCCGAGTCTGTCTGTCAGCGGTCGGGTGTCAGGATGAGCCCGCTGGTCGGCACCCCGGTGCCCGACGTGACGAGCACGTGTTCGACATCCTCGACCTGGTTGTACGACGTACCGCGGATCTGACGCACTCCTTCGGTGATGCCGTTCATGCCGTGGATGTATGCCTCACCCAGCAGCCCACCGTTGGTGTTGATCGGCATGCTGCCACCGATCGAGAGTTCGTCGACCGATACGAAGTCCTTCGCCTCACCGCGCCCGCAGAAGCCCAGCTCCTCGAGCTGGGTGAAGACGAACGGTGTGAAGTGGTCGTAGAGAAACGCCGTCGAAATGTCGGCAGGCTTGAGTCCTGAGTCACGCCAGAGCTTCTCGCCGACCACACCCATCTCGGGCAGTCCGGTGATCTCGTCCCGGTAGTAGCTGGTCATCACTTCGCCGTCGTAGGCCGCGCCCTGCGCCGCGGCGGTGATGACGGCAGGCGGCTTGGCGAGGTCGCGGGCGCGCTCGACACTGGTCACCACCATTGCAACACCGCCGTCGCTCTCCTGGCAGCAGTCGAGCAGGCGGAGCACCGGTTCGATGATCCATCGCGACTCTTGATGCTGTTCAAGGGTTATGGGCTTTTCGTAAAACCAGGCATCGGGGTTTTTCGCCGCGTGCTTGCGGTCGATCACGGAGATCTTCCCGAAGTCGGCGTTGGTCACCCCGTAGGCGTCCATGTACCTCTGAGCATGCAACGCCACCCAGCCGGCGGGCGTCATCAACGCGAACGGCGCGTAGGGCGCCATCCAGAGCGGCGTCACCCCGGGCTGTCGGCCCGCGCCCCCGAAGCGAAAACCGGATCTCTCATTGAACGCGCGGTAGCAGACCACCACCTCGGCCACGCCAGTCGCAACGGCCATTGCGGCTTGCATCACGGTGCCCGCAGCAGCTCCGCCACCGTGCGGGACTCTCGTGAAAAACGTGAGGTCCCTGATGCCGACGTTCCTCGCGACTTCGATCTCTTCGTTTTCGTCGACGGTGAAGGTGACCATGCCGTCGACGTCACCCGGGGTGAGTCCGGCGTCGGCGATCGCTGCGCTGACGGCTTCACAGGCGAGTTGCATCTCGCTGCGGCCCGACTCTTTCGAGAACTCCGTCTGGCCGATTCCGACGAGCGCGGCCTGCCCGGCCAGACCACTCACGAATCGACCCCGTCGAGCAGACTCAGAACCGCGGTGCCGGTGGCGTGGTCGCCAAGACTGTTGCTGCCCTTGAAGGCAACCTCGACCAAGCCCTCGCCGTCGGCTGTCGACTTGCCGGTGACACTTCCGGTGAACCGGAGCGGATCGTTCGGGTAGGCCGGGACACCGAGACGAACCGCGAGTTTCTTGATCATTGCCTCCGGCCCGGCCCAGTCGTGCAGAAACTTCACACACAGCCCGTTGGTAGTCAGGATGTTGAGGAAGATGTCTTTCGAGCCTTGCGAATTGGCGAAGTCACGGTCGTGGTGGACGGGCATGTAGTCGCGAGAAGCGATCGCGCCGGCCACGATCAGCGTGGTCGATACCGGGACCTCCAATTGGGGGAGTTGGTCACCGACAGCGATGCTGTTCCACGCCAGCGTGCTGGTCCGTCCGAGTGTTGCGGTCACTGGTTTCCTTCCGCGTAGGCACTACCGAGTCGGAGCAGTTGCTGCGGAGCCGACCCGAGCGCGAGTTCAATTTGTTTGGCCCACAGGAAATACCGTGAGACCGGGTAGGTGACGTCGATGCCCATACCACCGTGCACCTGCTGTGCTGTGGCGGTCACTCTGGCACCCGCTTCCGCGGCCCAGAATTTCGCGATGGCGGCTGCTCGATCAGCAGGCCGACCTTCGGCGATGAGCCACGCCGCGTGCCAGGTTGTCCAGCGGATGGCCTCGACGTCGATGAACGCATCGGCCATGCGCTGCTGCACCGCCTGGAACGACCCGATGGGCCTGCCGAACTGTTCACGTTCGCTGGTGTAGGACGCCGCAATTCGGAGAGCGCGCTCGGTGACGCCGACCTGAACCGCGCACAGACCGACGAGGGCACGGGTGTAGAGCGAGCGCACGGACTCCGCTCCGATGTCGGCCCCCAGGCGCTGCGCCCGTGCTCCGGTCAAGACGACGTCGGCGTGCGGCTCGTGGTTGGTGGTCTGCACCGACTGCACGTCGACGCCGTCGGCATCGGTGTCGACCACGAACAGCGCGGGCCCGTCGTCGGCGCGAGCGGAAACGACGACGGCGTTCGCCAGCTGCGCGGCAGGTACCAACTGCTTGGTGCCGTCGAGCCGCCAGGCGTCGCCGTCGCGCCGCGCTTGAGCGCGCGGTGAGGTCGGGTCGGAGTTGCCCGGTTCGGAGAGTCCGGCACTCAAGATCGTGCTCCCGTCGACCACCCCGCGCAGATACTTCTCCTGCAGAGTCGAATCTCCATGGCGCGCAATGGTGTCGGCGCCGAGGACCAGGGTGCTGTAGAGGGGCACCGGGGCCACACTGCGTCCGACTTCGGAGAGGAGTACGCCGAGCTCGAGGAAGCTGCCTTCCGTTCCGCCGACCGCTTCGGGCAGGGCTATGCCGAGCAGATCGGCGGACGCCAGTTCGCTCCACAGGTCGGCGTCGAAACGGTGCTCACCGGACTCGAGCACGGTGAGTCTTTCGGGTGTGGCGCGGTGTTCGAACAACTGCCGGGCGACCTTGCCGACAGTCTCTTGTTCCTCGCTGAAAGAAAAGTCCATGTCGTCTGTGATCCTGTCGGTTAGCGCGCAGGCCGGAATTGATGCAACACCAACTCCTCACCGCTGGGGAGGGCTTCGAACGTCTCGTAGAACACCTCGACCGAGAGCCCGTTCTCGATCGCCTCGGGCTCGATGTCGCACAGGTTCGACACGATCCGCACGCCCTCGTCGAGTTCGATCAGAGCCACGACGTACGGATATTCGATGAACGGCAGCGGAGGATACTTCGGCATCACGTAGCTGTACACCGTGCCGCGTCCCGACGCGACGAGGTAATCCCATTGCAGGGACTGGCAATTGCCGCACATCGGTCGCGGTGGCACCCGCAGGGTCTTGCAGTCGGTGCAGCGCTGGATGCGGAGCTCACGCTCCTTCAACCCGGACCAGAAAAAGTCGGTGTCGGGGCTGATCGAAGGTGCGAGTCTGGTGGCCATCAGCCGCCCGTCTTGAAGCGCAGGGTGCGGAACTTCTGCCGCCCGATGACGTCGCCGTGCTGATCCCGGTATGTACTCATCCACGTCACGAAGAAACCAGGACCCATCGCGGTTTGTTTTTCGTCGGAGATCGACTCGAAGACCGTTTCGGATGAGATCTGATCACCCAGCTTCGGGTAACGCTCCATCTCGAATTCGGAGTTGGTGGCGATGATGCCGGTGTAGCCCGCCTCACTGAGAAACTCGAGCGGGTTGTTCTTGGGAAGTTCGACCGGCACTCCACCACGTTCGTGGATTCCTTCTAGCTTGGGTGGTGCCATGGTCCAGCTCTGCAACATCACCGGGGGAGAGACGATATCGCCGTACCGCGAACCTGTGGCGAATTCGGGGTCGAGGTAGGCCGGATTCAGGTCGTTGAGGGCATAGGCCCAGTGGCGGATCATGGCGGCGTTCACCGGATCCGGCGCCTGGGCCGGCTTGCTCGAACCCACCGGCTTGCCGATCAGATCGTCGAGGCGCTGGCGGAGAGCGACTTTCGCGTCGTCGGACACGTCTTTGTTCCTTTCGTCGATCGTTGCTAGCTCGCCGAGGCCCGCATGTCGCGGGGGGCTCTCGGCATTCCGAGTCCGGCCATGGCGATGATGTCGCGCTGTAGTTCGTTGGCGCCGCCACCGAAGGTGTTGATGACCGCCAAGCGGTAAGCGTGCTCGAGCTCACCCTTCAGTGGTGCCGTCGCACCGGCTCGGGAAGCGTCCTCCCCGACGACTTCGAGTAGCTCGCGGGCAACCTGTTGAGTGAGCTCGGTTCCGAAAACCTTCGCAGCCGATGCCTCCCCCATACTGAGAGCGCCGGAACTCATCGAGGCGTTCACGCGCAGATTGAGCAGCTCGTACGCGGCGACCTGCGCTTCGACCCGAGCCAGCGCCTGTTGCACCCACGGCTTGTCGATGACCAACCCGTCGTCCAGCGGCGTGGTCTTGGCCCACTTGAGGGTCTTGCGGAACAGCGGCTCCAGAGCGCCGAGATTGCCGAGTGCAGCGCGCTCCAGGTTGAGCTGGTTGGTCACCAGCTTCCATCCCTCGTTCTCGCCCAGCACAATCGAGCTCGCAGGGACGCGGACATCGTCGTAGAAGGTGTAGTACGTCGACACGCCCGGCATGGTGTGCAGCGGCTTCCAGGAAAAGCCCTCGGCGTCGGTCGGCACGATGAAGAGCGTGATTCCTTTGTGCTTCTTCGCGTCTGGGTCGGTACGGGCCGCCAGCCAGATGTAGTCGGCGAACTCGGCGCCGCTGGTGTACATCTTGGATCCGTTGATCACGTAGTCGTCACCGTCGCGTACGGCCGTCGTGCGCAGCGAGGCAAGGTCGCTGCCCGCACCGGGCTCGGAGTAGCCGATCGCAAATTCGACAGTGCCCTTGAGGATGGCGGGAAGGAACTTCTGCTTTTGCTCGTCGGTACCGAACTGAATGAGCGTGGGCCCGACAGTGTTCAGGGTGATCATCGGCAGCGGTGCGTTGACGCGGCGCGCTTCTTCGCCAAAGATGTACTGCTCCAGTGCGGTCAGCCCGCCGCCGCCCCATTCGGTCGGCCACGCCACGCCGAGCAGTCCCGCCTCACCCAGTGCGCGCCTACACTCGGCGACGGCTTCGCCGCCCTCGGTCGGCGTGGCCACCGACGCTCGACGCTCCGGTGTCATGACCGCCTCGAGACGGCTGCGGTACTCCTTGCGGAGCCGGTCTTGTTCCGGCGTGTAGTCGAAGTCCATCGGTCAGTTCGCTCTCAGTCGCACGGGCATTTTTTGGATACCAGGGGTCATCGTGGCTCTCAGGCGCGTGACATCGCCGACGAGTTCGATGGACGGGAAAGTGCTCAGGAGGACCTCGAACATCACCCGCGCTTCCAGCCGAGCCAGTTGGGCGCCCAGGCAGGCGTGCTCACCGGCACCAAAAGCGATGTGCGGGTTCGGGCTTCGGGCGACATCGAATATCTCGCTGGTCGGGCCGAAGATGTCTTCGTCCCGATTGGCCGAACCGTACAGCATCACGACGGTTTCACCGGCCCTGATGAGCTGACCGCGGATCTCGATGTCCTCGGTGGCCTCGCGTGCCATGTGCGTTACAGGTGTGGTGTACCGCAACATTTCCTCGACGGCGCTGGGAAGCAGGGTTGGGTCGGCCCGCAGCAGCGCGAACTGCTCGGGGTGATCGAGCAGCGCCAAGGTTCCCAGCGTGATGAGGTTGCGGGTGGTCTCGTTTCCGGCGACCAGCAACAGGAACGAGAAGTTGAGCAGATCCGCGTCGCTGAGCATCTCGCCGTCAACTTCGGCTGCGGCAAGAATGCTTAAGAGGTCATCCTGCCCGGTGACAACGCCGGTGCGCCGCGCCTCGATCAACTTGGTGAAGTACTCGTACAGTTCCCCCAAAGCGACGATGCTGTCCATTTCGATATCTGGATCGGCGGTACCTACAGCGGCGTCCGACCACCTGCGAAAGCGCTCCCAGTCCTCGACGGGAGCACCGAGCATCTCGGCGATCAATCGGGTGGGTAATGGCGCCGCGATTTCGTCCGCGAACTCGAGTTCGCGGGAAGCGTCGACGTCTTCCAGGATGCCTTTGACGATTTGGCGTACCTTCGGCTCCATCAGCGTCACCTGGCGCCGGGTGAAGCCCGAGTTGATGAGCCTCCGAAGCTGACGATGGCGGGGCGGGTCGGTGAAGATGAGATTGCCTTCCTGAACGGGTTCAGGAAGGGCTGGGTCTGGGATGGTGATGCCCTTGGTCGATGTGAATTTGGCGGGGTTGCCGGACACGAAGCGAATGTCTTCGTACTTCGTCAGTGCCCAAAAATGTGTCACGTCGTTCCACACCACGGGGGTGGTCGCACGAAGTTCTCGGTATGCCGGATAAGGATCGCCGGCATAGAAGTCGGGTGAGTGCAGGGGAATGGAAGTCGTCGGCACCGCGCGCCTTTCTCACACCAGCTCGAATCAGACATATATTGCGAAAATGTCCGTTTCCGATGTGTCTACAGGATCGCCGTGAAGTGTGTCAAACACCGACTACCCGCTTGTCATCTCGGCTTTTAGGGCGTTGACGCTCTTGCCCTCGTGGGTGTACACACGAAGCGAATATGATTGCTCTCAAATCTGAGAATTTGTGCGTCACGCGGTGCTCGTACCGCCGGAGAGGCAAGGGTCATGGCCGGATCGCGCCCGCTCGTAGCTGAGTACGACTTGTACATAGCCGGTCAGTGGGTCGAACCGGATGGCGGACGTTACGACGTCCGCAACCCCGCCGACGAGCAGGTGATCGCCACCGCGCCTGATGCGACGGTGGCCCAGGTCGAAGAGGCGGTTGCGGCTGCGCGCGAGGCCTTCGACTCGGGGCGGTGGTCGGCTGCCGAGCCGGCCGAGCGGGCGCGCTGCCTGCAGCAACTGAGCGCCGCGCTACTGGCCCGCGGTGACGAGATCTATGCGATGGCGCAAACCCAGTGGGGCTGCACGGCAAACGAGCGTCTGATCCACGTCGAGGGGCCGGCCGTCATGATCGGACGCGCCGCGGAACTCGCGCTCGAACCCGCCGAGGCCCCGATGGATGCGTGGGGCGCCGCAGGAACCACTTTGCTGCGCTATGAGCCGCTCGGCGTGGTCGCGGCGGTGACGCCGTGGAACTTCCCCCACACCATCAACATCATGAAGCTGGGTGCGGCACTTGCGGCGGGTAACACCGTGGTACTCAAGCCTTCTCCGTTGACCCCGATCGCCGGACTGGCGCTGGCGCGGATCATCGACGAAGAGACCGATATCCCGCCAGGGGTCGTCAACGTGGTAACGCCGACCAGCATGGAAGCCAGCAAGGCGTTGACCCTGGATCCTCGGATCGACATGGTCAGCTTCACCGGGAGCTCAGCCGTGGGTCGCGATGTGATGGCCGGTGCGGCGACGACGATGAAGCGGATCCTGCTCGAGTGCGGCGGTAAGTCGGCGAGCATCTTCCTCGACGACCTCGAGGTCACCGACGAACTGCTCGAGCGGGTGTTGTTCGAGGGTTGCACGATGCATGCCGGACAGGCCTGCATCTTGAATAGCCGCTTGCTGCTGCCCGATTCGCTGCACGACGATGTCGTGAGCCGGTTGGCCGAACTGGCTCGCAATGTTGCCATTGGGGACCCGCGCGACGATTCCGTGACCATGGGTCCGCTGATCAGCAGTCAACACCGCGAGCGGGTGGAGGGTTTCGTCAGGCGCGCGGAAAGCGACGGCGCAACCGTGGTGGTCGGCGGGCGCCGTCCCAAGGATCTCGCCCACGGCCACTACTTCGAGCCGACGATCCTGACCGATGTCACCGTCGACTCCTTCATCGCGCAAGAAGAAGTCTTCGGCCCCGTCCTGACCGTCCTGCGCTACAAGGACGACGGGGAGGCGGCGGCGATCGCCAACAACTCTCCGTATGGGCTCGGTGGTGCGGTCTGGGGTTCCGACGTCGACCGCGCACTCAGCGTTGCCCGCACAGTCAGAACCGGCCAGATATCGATCAACGGAACGATTCCCGGCGACGCCCCGTTCGGCGGCTTCAAACAGAGTGGCATCGGCCGTGAGGGGGGTTTGATGGGGCTGCGGGCCTACATGGAACCCAAAGCAATCGGGGTTCCCGCGTGACCGGGCCATTGGCCGGACTGCGCGTCGTCGAATTCGGTAGCGAGATCGCCGGTCCTTACTGCACCAAGCTTCTCGTCGACCTGGGTGCGGATGTGTACAAGGTCGAACCGCCATCCGGTGATCCGTTGCGCAGGTGGGGTCCTGGCCCCGGGGGGGAAACCAACTCCGAGGCAAGCGCGCTGTTTCACTACCTCAACGCCGGAAAGTGCGGCAGCACAATCGATCTCGCATCGAGCCCGGATGGCTCGCTGGTCGACGAAGTGATCGCCGAGGCTGACGTTCTGGTCGACAGTCTCTCGCCCAACCTTCCCAAGTCCTGGGGCGACGTCCTCGACAAGGCGCGCCTGCAGCAGCTCAATCCCCATCTCGTAGTGGTGCGAATCTCGGACTTCGGCGGCGAGGGGCCCCTTCGTGGGCGCCAGTCCGTCCCGCTGACCATGCAAGCCGCCTCGGGTTGGATCAGCACACGTGAAGCGGGTCGCGCACCTGTGCAGGCGGGTGCGCGGATCCCTGAATACGTCGCCGGTGCCTACGCGGCGCTGGCCGGGCTGACCGCGCTGCGCATCGCGACTGGAACCGACGGTCTCGTCGAGGTCGACGTATCGATATTCGAGTCGCTGATCTCGACACTGCCGTATCCGATGCTGATGGCGGAGCGGCTGAAAAGCCTTGGGCGTCCCACTAACTCCAAGGCCGCACCCATGCTGGGCATCGTGCGAGCGGCCGACGGATGGATCGGGATCAATTGCCTGACCGGCCAGCATTGGCTCGACGTGTGCGCGATGATGGGCCTGCCGGAGTTCGGTGAACATCAGCTCGCCATCATGCTGGGCGGACCCGAGCGCGACGATTTCTTCGCGAAGGCGCAGCCGTGGCTCGACGCGATGGCGGTGGACGAACTCGTCGAGCTCAGCCAGGCCATGCGCATACCGGCCGCGCCGGTCACCGACGGTGAGTCCATTCTGGCCTGCCCCCAATACGCCGAGCGTGATTTCTTCGTCGAAAGCGCCTCGGCGGCACAGCGATTCATGCAGCCCGGCCCGCCATTTCGGTTGTCGAAGACCCGACCTGCGCCGCCGTCACCCGCGCCACTGCTGGGCGCAAAGGCGTCGCCCGACTGGAACGACGACCGCCGCGCGGCGACCGGAGCCGACGTCGCCGATGTGACATTGCCGTTCGCGGGCCTGAAGGTCTTCGACCTGAGCACATTCTGGGCCGGCGCCTACCTGACCTGCTACTTGGGCGCGTTCGGCGCCGACGTCATCAAGGTCGAGTCGATCCAGCGTCCCGACGGGCATCGGTACTCCGGTTCGATGCTGCGCGAGGGGGATGACTGGTATGAACGCGGACCGCTTTGGCAGGGAACCAATCTCAACAAGCGTGACATCACACTCGACCTGACCACGGCAGCCGGTCGCGACCTGGCACTGCGGTTGGCCGGCGAAGCCGACGTCGTGGTGGAGAATTTCTCGCCGCGGGTGGTGGAGCATTTCGGACTCGACTACGACTCGCTGGTCGAGATCAATCCCGACGTCGTGATGGTCCGCATGCCGGGCTTCGGTCTGGCCGGTCCGTGGCGCGACTACGTGGGCTGGGCGCTCAACATCGAACAGCTGGCCGGCATGTCGGCGTGTACGGGTTACGCCGACGGCCCGCCATGCAACCTCCAGGGCCCCGCTGATCCGATCGCGGGTGTGCACGCCGCGACCGCGCTGCTGGCGGCGCTGGAACATCGGCGCCGCACGGGTGAAGGCCAGCTCATCGAGGTAGCACAGATCGAAGTCGGCGCGGCGGTCACCGCTGAGCCCGTCATCGAATACTCCGTGACCGGTAAGGTTCGGCCTCGTGAGGGAAATCGGCACCGCAGCTACCTGCAGGGCGTGTATCCGGCTCGCGGCGATGATGATTGGGTAGCGCTTGCGGTCCGGCACGAGTCGGATTGGGCGGGTTTGGCCGAGGCCATCGGTCTCAGCGGGCTGGGGGACGACCCGCGCTTTGCCTCGCAAGAGGCCAGGCTCGAAAACCACGATGCCTGCGACGACGTGATCGCCGAGTGGACTGGCGCGCGTTCAGCCGAGGAAGTCGTGGACGAACTCGTCAGGAGAGGTGTGCCGGCAGAGCGAGTGCTCACAGCCGACCGGATGTACGACATCGACCAACTCGATGCCCGCGGTTACTACGAGGAGTTGGCGCACCCGATCACCGGCCGCAGCCGGTTCCCGGGGTGGCCGTTTCGCATTGCGCCGGGCCCGGTCCGGCACCATCGCGCTCCGTCGCCGACGCTCGGGCAGCACAACGACGAAGTGCTGCGGGGCCTGGGACTCTCGGCCGAAGAGGTGTCTGCGCTGCGTCAACAGCGGGTTATCGGCGAAAAGCTGCCCAACGCCTAGCGGATGAGACGGCCTGGCGGGGTCAGTCGACCATGGCCGCGATCGTGTCGACCACACACGCCGGCCGGTCAGATCCCTCGACCTCGACCGTTACCCGGACCGTGGCGCGGCCGCCCTTTTCGTTGCGCTCGACTTTGACCAGCTCAGCTCCGGCGCGGATTCGAGAATCCACCGGCACCGGTGCCGGGAAGCGAAGCTTGTCCGATCCGTAATTGACTTGCATCGACAAACCCGTGACCTTGTAAATCTGTTGCACCAGAACGGGAACCAGAGACAACGTCAGGTAGCCATGCGCGATCGTCTTGCCGTACGGCCCATTGGCAGCCTTCGCCGGATCGACATGAATCCACTGGTGATCACCCGTCGCATCGGCAAAGAGGTCAATCTCCTGTTGGGTCACAGGACGCCAGTCGCTGTAACCGAGATGCTCGCCGACGTGGGACTCGAAACCCGAGATCCCCTCGTAGACGACGGGTTTCATCAGGCAGGCACCTTGATACCGAGCTGCTCCATCGCGTTGCCGCCCATGATCTTGGCCTTGGCCGTGTCGGAGACCCCGCTGAGGCGGTCGACAAAGCTCAGCGGATCGCCGATGCCTTCAGGGTGGGGAAAGTCCGAACCGAACATCACATGGTCTTCGCCCATGATGTCGATGATCCCTTTGAGATCATCCTCGAGGAACGGGTGGATGTAGATGTTGCGCTTGAACACCTCGACTGGATGCTCGTCGAACTCCTTCGGCATGATCTTGTACGCCGTGTTGAGCTGCTCGAGCAGATTTCTCACCCAGCCACTGCCGTTCTCCACACAGAGGATCTTGAGATCAGGGAAGCGGGAGAGCGCACCATGGCAGATCATCGCCGCCAAGGTGTCCTCGATCGCGCGGTGACCCATGACGACTTCGCGCAACGCGCTCGGTTTGAACGACAGATACTCGTCGCCACCTTCCCACTCCATCAGATGCTTCTGGTAACCACTGTCGGAGGCGTGCATCGTCACCGGGATGCCGGCGTTCACCACTTCCTGCCAGAACGGGTCGAACTCGGGTAAGCCCATCGAGCGGGACCCCCCGAAACGACTCGGCACCGGCGCCGGGCGGACCAGGAATGTCTTCATGTTGCGTTCGAGGCACCAGTGCAACTCCTCGATCGCCTGATCAACCAGCGGTAGGCAGATCACCGGCGTGGCGAAGATCCGCCCCTCGTAATCGAAGGTCCAGTGCTCGTGCATCCACTCATTGAGAGCGTGGATGATGGCGTGGGTCAGGATCACGTCCTCGGTGGTGCGCTCCTCGATGAGGCTGGCAAGCGTCGGGTACATCACGCAGCGGTCGATGCCCAAATCGTCCATCAACTCGAGACGAGGAGCCGGGGCCTGATAGGCCGGAATGACATCCATTGCCTCACCGATGAACTCGCGGAAGTTGAGCCCCTCGGGATTGTTACCGAGAAAGTAGTCCTCGGCACTACCGGGCCTGGCGACCCGCGCGAACGTCGGATTCGGAATCATGTGGCTGATGTGGTCCTTGACGACCAGCTTGGGACGCCCGTTGACCTCGACGTAGCCCACCTTGCCGCGGTGTTGCTTCGGGAGGTACTTCGTGAGCGCCTCCTCCGTCTCGTACATGTGGTTGTCGATATCGAAGACGGGGTAAGGCAGTGAACGGGGAGACATCCGGCTGAATCCCTTCCTCGGAGCAGCGAATATGATCATTTACACTAGGTGAGAATGACGTTATCACCACGGGCCGACAACATCCAGATCGGGTCAAGCGCCCGAGAACTCACTCCACGTCTCGAGCACCGCGTCGGTCGTCGTCACGGTTGTGAGCAGGGCCAACGTGTTGTCGATGACCGACTCGGCGTACTCGCGGGGGTAGCCGCTCACCGCATCGCGAGGCAGGACGAACTGATAGCTGCGGTTCACCGCGTCCATGACGAAGTTCTGAATAGCGATATTGACCGAAACGCCTACTCCCACAATCGTTTTGATGTTGAGATTGCGCAGAACGGAATCGAGGTCCGTGCCGGTCATCGGTCCGACGCCGTGGGTCCGGGTGAGCACGATATCGCTGGGCGCCTGATTGAGCTCCGGCAGTACCGATCCGCCCGGACTGCCGGGCGTGAGGTCGGCGGCAAACGATTTTCCGGCCATGAAGAGCCTGGCGTTGCTGTTCGACCCACGACCGTCCGGACGTTTCTGCATCAAACAGTGGATGACCACGACCCCGGTGTTGCGGGCCGCCTCGACCAGCCGGGCGATGTTCGGAATCGCCTCGCGACGTGCTTCTTCGGCAAGGATGGGGAGCCCGGCTTGCGCGCCGATGACACCGCCCTGGCATTCCTGGGTGACAAGTGCGGTGGTCATCGGATCGAGCAGGTCGCGAAGGCTGGGCTGCGGCATGAGAACAAACGTTATCGTGTGCGAGATAGTGTTATCCAGAGGAGTGCAGATCATGCTGTGGGAACTCGAGATTCGTGAATCGGTGCGGCAGACGCTCGCCGATTACACCGCCGCCACCGATCGGTTCGATCTTCGTGCGCTCGGCGCGTGCTTCGGCCCGAGCGGCGTTCTCGAGTTCACCGGCGGCGCCGAAACGTTGACCGGTCCGGCTGCGATCGAGGCGGGGCTACGAGCTGCCATGACCCGACAGCCCGACGCCGCAGCGGCAGCGCCCACACACGTCCGCCATCATGTCTCCAGCGTCCGCTTCGGCTCCGTGGCTCGGGATCGCGTCCAAGTCAGCAGTTACTTCGCCGTCCACACCGACATCGGTCTCGACCACTGGGGCCGTTACCGCGACGAGTTGATCCCGCTGGACGGTCGATGGTTGTTCGCGCGCCGGCGGATCAGCGTCGACGCGTTTGCGGCGGGCAGCCTGATGGCGGGATGATCGCCGATCAGGATGCGATGAATTCCTTGGCGAAAGCCTGCGTGCGCTCGATGAGTTCAGCGCGGTCGTCACCTGCCGGTGCGATGGGCAACCAGGTGACACCTGCAGCGGTCAGCCGCTCGAGAGTGGCATGGCGTTCGTCGGTGGATCGGTTGTCGTCCAACATGTTTCCAGCTGAGAAGCAGATGTCCAGCGGTTCCGTGCGCCCGACTGAGGCCGCATAGGCTCTGGCCCACGCGATGGCGGACTCCAATTCGTCGAGCGTTGAAATTTCTGCGGTCCTCGACGCTGCCGCGTAGCCGAACGTGTTGAACGGCGCCCAGCCCTGGCCGCGTGCAACCGCTCGGCGCACCGCCGGTTTACTGTTGCCGCCCACCCAGATCCTGGGCCGCGCGGGCAGCGGCCTCAGGCGAACGCCTCGGGCGGCAAACGAGGTGCCGTCGAACGCCGTGTCCTGGCCGGTGAAGAGCTCGTCCAGCACATCCAGCGCCTCGTCGAGCAACACACCCCGATTGTCGAAATCTACTCCCAAAGCTTTGAATTCGGGCTTGAGGTAACCGGCGGCTGTTCCGATTATCAGCCGATCGCCGGACAGAACTTGCAGGCTCTGGATCGACTTGGCGCCGAGGAACGGATTGCGGTAGGCGGCGATGTAGACGTTGGTCAACAGTTTGATGTCGGTGGTGAACGCGGCCGCAAATGACAACGCCACGAACGGGTCGAGAGCGTGGTGGCCGCCGTGGTCGAGCCATTTGGCGTCGGGTGCGGGGTGGTCGGTGACGTGAACCGCCGCGTAGCCGCTGGCTTCGGCGACCCGCGCGACCTCGGTGATGGCTGCGGCCGAGACGAATTCGGCCGGGCTGTCTACGCGATGGGTGGGTAGTTCGAGGGAGAACGAGAGTGTCACGGTGGTCCTTTCAGGTGGAGACAAGATCTGCCAGACGCTGGGCGTGGTAGTCGGGGCTGCCGAAAATCAGCTCTGCCGTCTTGGCCCGCCGAACGTAGAGGTGAGCGTCGTGCTCCCAGGTGAAGCCGATGCCACCGTGAATCCGCATGTTGTCCAAGGCGGCTTGCAGGGATGCCTCCGAGCAGACCATCTTGGCCACGGCCGCCGCCATCGCCAGCTCGGGTCCGTCAACCACCTCCGCGGCGTGCGCGACAGCCGAACGGGCTCCTTCGATCGACACCAGCATGTCGGCGCACCTGTGCTTGATCGCCTGGAAGCTTCCGATGGCCCGTCCGAACTGGATGCGTTCCTTGGCGTAACCGACAGCCATGTCGAGACATCGCTGAGCCGCTCCGAGCTGCTCCGCCGCCAATGCCACCA
>NZ_PKEK01000076.1 GCF_002863225.1 Mycobacterium sp.
GACTCTTACCGCATCAAAGACCGCGATCTCGGGCGAGTCCCGGGATCGGCCACCGAAGAATGAACACCAAGGGGGTCAATTTTCAACCGTCGAAAGGGGGTCAATTTTCGGCCGTCGTTGACAAGCCGCCGGCGGGCGCGGTAGCCGGGCCGCACCGGGTATCCGCCATGGGCGGCCAGAGAGCGCAATTGACGCATTGCGAAGTCGCGGCCGCGAACCGACTCCGGAATGACCACTCCAGCCCATAACCCCTCGGAGGCCGGTGTCTCCCATGCTTCGCGCGCGCAACGCCAGCGAAGTGGGCAGCCCCGGCACAGCGCTTTGGCCTCGTCGTCCGGATGCGTGGTCCAGCGTTCCGGGTCGGTAGTGCAGACCGGGACGTATTCCTCGGATACCGCGGTGAGCGATACGGCGATAGCAGTCATGGCGTTCCCTCTTCTGATGCGGCGCGTTCACGCTGTCCTGAGCGAAACAGTAGCGCGGGCGCTTCAATGTTGCAACAACTAAATTGAAGCACATCCAACAAGTTGCAGCATGCGAGCGGGAGAGCCCAGACCTATAATTGCCCACCATCCAGGGGTAAAAACCTAGCTCTTAGGACGCTTGGACCGGCATCGCCGAAGTCGAACGCGGCAGAAATGCCGACTAGCGCTGCTTCAAAAAGCCCACGCTGCTTAGCCCCCACGCTAGCGTTCGCAGCAGTGAAGCAGTAGCATATGCTTCGAGTAGTTCGTCGGATCCGCATCTATCCGCGGCCCGTGCATCATTTGAGGAGCGCTCGTTGACCACTGACCAGCTCGCCGCGGCGTGCCCCATCGCAGTCCAGGTCGGAGGGCAGATTCATACGGTGAACCCCGCCAACGGGGCGGCCGTCATCGGCAGAGACCCTGCATCGGCAATTCGCATTAACGATGCGCGAATCTCACGCGCTCACGTTCGGCTCGAACCCCACCAAGACGGCTGGCATATCGTCGACACCAGTACGAACGGCATGTTCGTCGACGGCGTACAACGCCACTCGCTGGTGATTACCGGCCCGACAACACTGCACCTCGGCGACGCCGAGGGAATCGCGGTGACCCTCGAGCCTGTTGACACCTCGGAAACATCGGCAGCCTCTGAGCCGGTGGCAGCCGACACCGACGACGACAGCTGGGACGAACTCTCCGAAACAGATCCTGACGTAGCACGGGCCGGCGCCGCGGTTGCCGCTCGCCGTCAGGAACTCGACCTCACCCAGCGCAGCCTGGCCAGAGACAAAGTGATCAGCGCCGGGACCTTGATCGCGTTTGAGAAGGGGCGGAGCTGGCCACGCCGCGGCACCCTGGCCCGGCTGGAGGAATCACTGGACTGGCCGACCGGCACGATCACTCGAATCCGCAACGGCCAACAGCCAGTACAGCGCGATGAGGTCACCGACGTCCTGACTGACTCGATCCAGGCAGGTCACATGGCCGAGGTCGTCGAGTTGGCCATGCACGGCATCAACACCGCAGCTGACGCCTTACCCGGTCCCCAGGACCCAGAATTCACCGCTCGGGTGACGCCAATTCTGGCTGATTTGCGCAAACTCGAATCGGTGGCCGCCAACGCCGCTCGAGTCGCCCGCGGAACACCGTCAGCGGCACGCGCGCTCGGCACGGTTCGCCGGCGCTATAACGAACTGATGCTGCGAGCCGCAAAATCGCCCACAGCGACTCTCGGGCAACGGCTCTACGGTTTACGCCATCGTGGTGAACTCAGCATCGACGAGGCTGCCAACGCTGCCGGCGTTGCCCCGCAGGCGATGCTCGACGCCGAGGCAGAGCGACACGTCGCACCTGATGCAGTCGCCGCCATCAACGCGCTTATTGCGCAGCTGGGGTAGCACGGTAGGTGACTGTGCGTGAGCTGCGCATCTGCACAGCAGCAATGTTCACGCATTCCCGTCCTGTCGAGAACCCGTGGAGCGCTTGATGACCGGCACGCTGCCTGAGCTTCGAGCGACCATCGAGATCTACCTGCGGGCGTGGATGACCCAGGACGCTGATCTGATTGTCACAATCTTCACTCCTGGTGCGACCTACCACGAGCGGGTTCTTGACGCACCCATCCGAGGTGTCGATTGGCATACGCCGCTACTGGGAGACGAAAGTCATTGCGGGGCAGTCTAATATCGAAGCAAAGTTACTCAATCTCTATTGGGACACCAGCCAAGCGACAGCGATCCCCGAATGGGAAGCAAACTTCGACGACCTGGTTGACGGCCGCCGCAAGCTCATGCGTGAAGTCGCCATCCTTGAAATCGAAGGCGGCCGGATCGCCAGCCTCCGCGAATACTGGACCTCGCGCACCGCCGGCAACAACCGCGCCCTCAAATAGTCAGAATTCTTGACCCGTAGACGTATTCGACCCGGGTTTGGCGGTAAACCATGGAAGGGCTTTGGGGTAAGTGTGCCCGTGGATGAGAAATCGTGGCCCCATATTTTCCAGCCAGGACCGCAACGCGGTGATGCCGACGAGCGCGGGAGCATCTGGATGATCGTTTGATTCCGGCCGGCGGGCAATGCGACACGATGACGTCAGCCGTCGGAAGCTGGTCGACCAGTGAGCAGTACTCGCTTTGGCTGTAATGGACGGCGCTGCTGCCCCGTTTGTATCGCACGCAGCCCTGGAGGCCTGTGAACATCAATCCGGCGATGTCGACGGCGGCCAGGTGCAGGTCGGTCATACCGAGGTCGCTCAAATAGCGTCGATCACAGTGGTTTCCGTCCACCCCGATCGCAGGAATCGACAGTTGATCGGCGCCAGCGAGGTCGGTGCGGTGAAGATCACCGGCGGTGATCAGCACATCGACATCGCGCTGCGCGGCGACCTCGCCCAGTGTGCGGCCGCCGAAATCAGGCCCAGCATCTGAGATGACCAGAGCGCGGATCGCTTGCCGCGCGTCTGCTGTATCTTTACTGCGCCGGCACCGCGGCACTTGCCCCTGACCTAACGGTCGACGGCGATCCGCGCTGAGCTGCCCGATGCCTCGATCATCCTCGCGCGTCGAGCGGCTGCCACGCGGTGAACCCGGCGAGGGTAGGGTGTGCCGTCCCGCAGCGTGCGAGCCTGCGGGTAGGCCCGAACAAAATCTGACTGATCGTCAACCACGAGCACCACGCTGGCTGCATCAAGGTCGGCAACCTCCAGCACGGCAGCGTTCGCGTCGATGAAGTCGTCGACCGCCTGCAGCTCCGCCAGCAGGCCTGCAGGGGGCGCGGCGGTGCTGCGCTCGAACTTCGCGTACTTCTTGCCATCAAGACCCAACAGCCGGGCCGTTTCGTCCTTGAGCAAGCCGACGGCGAGCCGGCGCGTGGTGAGATCGGCCCGCCGATCACCTCGGTGGACCTCGACATCGCGGCCCTGCCGGGTCAGCGCCGCCGCGGCGCGACCGACCGCGACGTGCTGCAACGACAGCGGGTAGGGCACCAAATCCCGCGTGGTCCGCGCGCTGGGGTAGCTGCTCTCAAATTCCGTCTGGTCGACGACCGCGTGCAAAATGATGGTGCCCGCAGGCGGCGCGGCTAGCATCAGCCGCTCGGTTTCGCTCGAGACAAAGTGCTCCATAGCGATCAGTTCATCGACCAGATCAAAACCAACGTCAAGGGCGCCGGTCTCGCGGGAGCGGTACTTCCGCAGATCCACCCGAAGCACAGTGACAAGATCTTCGACCTGGAGGCCGAGCGCGTTGCGACGCGCGAGCAGGTCCGACCACAGGTAGGGCTGCTCGTTAATGGTGTCCTCCAGATCGCCGGCCAGCAGTAATTCTGCCAGTGCGACGCTCATGATTTCAGCTCCCTTCCGGAGTGACCGGACCTGCCCCTTCGGCTAGTCCATCTACATCGCCCATGTTAGCAGCCGGCGGTGACGTCAGACCCATTCTTGGAGCCTGGGCAGCGCCTGCGCCAGGCGGTCAAACAGGTCCGGCCACCCATTCTGTAACCAGGCAATGTGTCCGTTGGACAGCTTGGAGGCATCAATAATCGAGTCCACGCGGATCTGCTGCTGAGGCACACCTAGCTTAGCGAGCCTGCGGTACAGCGGGTTTGGTTCGATTCCGCGTCCGGCGAGGTATCCGAAAACGTGGGATCGCTGCCAGTCCCAGATCGGCCCGTAGGTGATTGTGCCGTCATTACGTGTCACCACACCGCCGTGCCGGGCGCGGATGTCTTGACGCGAAAGCTGTTTGGCCGCATGGGCTCCCAACGCCCGCCGGTATAGCATCCGTCGGCCGTAGGATTCTTCGGCGCGCACACCCCAGAGCGATCCCTGACCGTGGCGGCGGTGAGCTTCGGCTGCCGGCCCGGTGATCATGATGTCGGCCAGCTGCCCGCCTAGACGCCGGTCCACCGCGTGGTGATCGAAGCCGCCTCCGGCGATCAGAACCGTCAACAGATCCGGATCCGCGGCGATGACCTGATAGTTCAGTCGCCAGCGGTCGGCGAGATCGTCTAAGTACCGCAGGGTCTCAGGGAATTGCAGACCGCTGTCGAAGAACACGACGGGGATGTGGGGGTCGACCTGTCGGGCGAGATCGACGACGACGGTGGAGTCTTTGCCGCCACTCCAGGACACGAACCCGTCGTGGGCATCGAGGTGGGCGGCGATGCGATCGAGCAACGGCCGGTGAGTATCGGGTCCGCGCCGCCGAGCGGCGACGCCGCGCAACGTGGCCAGGTCTAACCCCGACGGGGTCGACGTCACCGGTTGTCAGTCACGGTCACAGCGAGCGTGGGGAAAAGCACGCCAAGGTATTCCCGGACATAATCAATGGCTCCCTCATCCTCGAGGATCGAGTCGTCGGAGCTGGTGTGATCCCACCACCACCACTTGCCGGCCCGGGTGAACCCGAACGGCGGCGGTACCTCGGGGTTGACATGGGTCCGCGCGAACGTCCGAGCGGCGCCGACCACAAACCACCAATCCTTACCGCCGAACGTGACAGCACCGTCGGGGTCGGCGAGATGAGATAGGTCGCGGGGCAGCTCGACTCGCGCCAGACAGGTTGATGTCGATGCCCGTGGGCGCAGCCTTGTTATCGGCCGGAAGCGGCCGTTGGGACTTTCGTGGTCTTCGACCACGCTGAGTCGGTTGGGGTGCACTGTCCAGTCGGGGCGTGTCATCACCGCTCCTTGAGTTGTATGACGAGGCGTTCGTTGAAGCCTCCGGACTGAGTGGCGTAGGCGACGTGTTCTGCTGATGCGACATCGAATTCCATCCCCCTGGGCAGCAGGTGGGGGGTGTCCTCGACGCTGTCTGAACGCCCGAGATACATGCCTCGGCTGGTCACAACTTCGAACACCACATGCCGGGCGCTGTCGTGACCGGGTGTCTCGTGCAGGTTATGCCGGGTGAGGGTGAACTGGTCGAAGGCGATCGTCGACCCCGGCTGCAGGCTGTCGGGAAGGTCTTCGGGCTTGGTGACGTCGGCAACGGTATCGGGCAAATCCACGGCGACGTATACCCGGTGGGTGCGGTCGTTGAGCCGCTCGTAAGACTGGATCGCCCGATCAAGCCGCTGCACTTTTGCGCGATCGACATCGGCGAGTTGTTGGGCGTCGCCTGCCGAGTGGTGCAGGCCTCCGTTGATGCGTCGCCACTCAGTGGGATCCTCGGCGGTGAGCATGCTGCCGATGGCGGCGTGCTGTGATGCCGGCGCTGCCGCCATCACTTTGTTCTTCACTGCGGACCGCAGCTTGCGTTGCCGACCGCTGAGTGTTTCGCGGAACTCTTCGCGGCCGGGCAACGCGCCGCGTAGCCGGTCGGAGTCGACGTGGCTGGCGTCGCGTGGCGTGGATCGGTCCCTGTCCCGCGCGGCCCTCGTCAGGCCCGGGTCGTCGTCGCGCAGCTCGTCGACGACCCGGTTGGCAAGACGCTGAAACTCGCGCTCTGTCATCGCATCCTGGGCTACTTCGCGGGCCGCCTTGACGTCGCGCGCAGAGATCACCCCGCCTTCGACGTCGACAGCGACGGGTACCTCCCGGTTTGGTCTGGCGGTCTTGGCACCCACGCGTTCTCCCGTTGCTGGGTCGGACAGTTCGGAGTGTACGAGCTGAGTTGGACACGAGGTTGCGGCAACAGCCTGACCCCGTCACCGGATGTCGTTGGGGAGACGATGACGGCGGCGGCACTGGCCAGTTGTCAGCCAACCGCCGAAGCCGCCGCCGCATCGGGTGAAACCCTCACCCAGTCCCTGTGTGCGTGTCGTGCATTTGAAGCTACCAGTGGCGCGCGCCGCTCATTCGCGACAATTCGAGTACTGCGGTCACGCCCATGCGCACAGCCGCCGTCTGGACCGCGGACTCAGGAGCCGTTGCCACCGCTCTGCCGATTCAGTGCCCGTATCGTCCGAGCATGCTCTCCGATCCTGCTGCCACCGCTTGGATCTTCGCCGGGAGCCCTGCTGTGGACGCGCCCGAACCGGTCGAGGGGCTGTGCGGGCGCTGCGGACAGAACGGCCCCACCGTGACCAGCGCTCGCATCATCTCGGAGAAATTCACCGGTTTCGACGCCTGGCCGTTTGGATCTCGGCGACTGTGCGTGCCATGCGCTTGGGCATACAGCCGACAGCCGACGACCCAGCCTTGTCTGTTGATCACTGACACCGCAGTCACGGAGTACTCCATGGGCTCCGATCTCGGCGCCGTCCTGACTCTGGGCCCATTGTCGACCACCCAGGCGGTGGTGCTGCCCACTGCTCGCCGCCGGCACATCTTGCCGACCGCCGAGTGGGGGCATGTAGCCACTGACGGACTCGTCACGCCTTGGGGCACCCAAGCTGCGACACGATTGACCGACCTGATCTGGCTGCGCAGCGAGCTCGGCGCGACGTGGCCGCAGGTATGCCGCGGTGCGCCGCCGCCGGCACTCCTCAAGAAACTCCCCGGCGAGCGATGGGCAGGCTTGCTGCAGGCCTGGGAAGGGCTTCGCCCGTGGCGGGCAATTCCCCCGCTGTGGGCTGCTGCGAGAGTCCTGACCAATCCGCCGGGCACCTAGCCAAATTCCCGTGAAGTGGTGACGTGGGTCGCCGTTACGCTTCGGACATGACTGCGGTACTAACTCCTACCCAAGCCTGGCAGTCAACGGTGCCCGACCTCGATCCCCTCACCGGGCCGCCAGCGATCGCTGAGCGGCTTCTGTTGTTGCTGCACTTCGGAATCGACTGGGAAACCAGCTGGTTGGCTGATCCGAAATACCGCAAAACGTACTGGGATGAACTGTTGCCCAGCCGCGTTCGTCGTGCGGCCTACCGCGCCGACACTCTCGATCGCTGGTGGTCCGATATCTCCGTTCAATTAGGCGCCCCAGCGCCGCGCCAGCGCGACCGCCGCCTCGAGCTGGCGGCGCTACTGCGTCAACCGCCCCTGCCCGTCATCGCCGCCCTACGCGACAGCCTTCCAGCGTTGCTGCTCCGGGTGCGTATCATCCGCGACGCTGTGGCCGAACAACGAGAAGCTAGCCGCCAATGAGCCTGATCAGTCTTCACTTCGACATTGACATCATGGCCCGCTCCTCGATCGTGCACCGCGAGGACTACAGCTCCACGGGCACCGACAACTTCGCCCTGTTTCGCCGCGAAAAAATAATCAGCCCCACAGGTGACGTCCTTCAGGTTCCGATCGTGTCCGGCAGCAGCTTTCGCGGCATTTTGCGACGTATCGGAGAATCCCTGACGGCGGCCATCCTGGACTACGAAGGCGCCGCGCTACCTATTCCCGCAGCCCATCTGCTCTCCAACGGCGGGCGCCTCGCAAAAGCCGCCCGCCCGCTAACCGATGAAGAAGAGCGTCACCTCAAGGCGCTCATACCTCAGATCGCAGTGTTCGGTGGCGCTGCCTCGGGGCGCATCATGTCCGGACTTTTGACCGTCGGCAAAGTACTTCCCGAAATCGAAGAACTTGCCCATCTGCTACCGCGTTCACCCCACTCCGCCTGCCTGCCAGCGGTTCTCGGCCTGGCGGAAGAATCATTCAGCCACCTCAACGATCACCGACCCACCACTGCCAGACCGCCGGTCGCAGACGCCGACGAAAACAGCAGCCCCCTAGGACGATTCGGCGTAGAAACACTGCCTGCCGGCACCCGCTTGCAAAGCTGGGCGAGGCTTACCAACGCCACCGCTACCCAAGCCGCTTTCTTCCACGACGTCCTGAGCAGCTTCGCCAATCACGGACATCTAGGCGGACGCATCGCCTCTGGCCACGGACAAGTCACCGCCAACTTCTCCACCACCGTTCTACGCGGGCCAGCTCCCACCGACACCCTCGAGTGGGCGATGGAGCTAGCCGCTCACCGCGATGAAGCCATCGCCGCCCTCACCAAACTCGCCTAGGCACAACGTGATCCCGCTCCAGATCACTGCCACCACACCACACGGTGTTGTGCTTTCCCGACCGTGGGGAATCGCCCTCGACGGACTCCTCGCTTCGGCGCTTTGGCACCGCCACAAATGGGCGGCCCGCGCCACTGGCAGCACCCTCCACTACCACCCCGACAAAACCCCGCAAGCAATCGAGCTTCCCCTCGCCCGCTGCGGTGACCCCGACCGCGACGACGACTGGCACTGGATGGCGACCTTCGCCGACCTTCACCCACAAACCACTGCCGCCATCGAACCCGACATCCGTTGGCGCACATCACGAACGGACCGCACCCGCCTTCAACACCTCAACCCCTCGATCGGCCGCCAAGTGGTCTCCGACAGCGCCGGCCGCTACCAACGACGCGTGGTGCCTGTCATCGCCCACCCCGCAACAGCTTTGACGTGGCGCGCGGTCGGCGATCCTGATCAGATTCGTGACTTATTGGCAGACCTGCCGTCCATCGGGAAACACCGAGGCGTCGGTGAAGGCCTCGTTGCACACTGGGACGTCCAGCCGACCCCCGAGCTCAACGAATGGCGCGCAGGCCACGAACACGAGCCTGGCGTCCTGGGCCGCACCACGCCACCTCGCTGCATCACTGACACCACCCTCGCCACAGGACCACTCGGCACGGCCTCAATCCGGCCGCCATACCTGCATCCGCTCAGCCGCACTCCGGCCTATCAGCCGGCCCGGTAGGCGCGAGGGCAGGGATAGCGTGGTGGTTATTGCTCGGGCAAAAGCGGCCCCCGGCAGTCGAAAGTTTGGCCAGCAACTCGAACCTCGTGTATGGGCCCCGTACGGCGCTAAGTTCCTAGGCGCGCGGCTTGCTGGACAGCCCGAGCAGCGAACCTCGCCCAACCAATAGTGACTTAATCCATGTCGATAAGCGCGACTCAAAGCGGGCCGAATAACGCAGGCTCGTAAGGCATTTCAAAGGGCATATCGAACGCCGAGATTGTCGATGGGATTCATGTAGAGCATTGCCCGAAACCACGGTCTCGCTTGAGCCATTGATCTCATGGCCAGCAAGGAGCCGTAGGCGTAAAGCACGCGATGAGCGGGGCGGTTGTCGATGACGCTCCAGGGCAAGACGTCTACGAACGGCCACGGAAGACTCTGCTGGAGTACAACGACGCCGGCTTGGACCCACTCGAGGGCAGCGCTATGGGCTTCCAGGGATTCGGCATCAGAGCCGAGTTTCCAGTCGGGATTATCGTCGTCGTATCCGACCGTCGCGAGTAGCTCCCACGCTCTCAGGCTGTAGTCATCGAGACAGCGAGGGTTGATGTCGCACTCGGCTACGCGCTTTACTCCCTTCTCGTATGCTGCGGTCTCTTCGGGAGTGGACTCGTCGTCAAGTGCCCAGACTCGCTCGATACGCCATTCCATCCGCTCCCCGAGTTCCCGAATGGATTTCTCCACGGCTGTGAGCCGGAGTGGGGGGTCGTCCTCGTCGTAAGTCGTCTCATAGAAGTCTTCGGCGTCGAACGTGAAACCGGTCGCGCATGCGCACAGCGGCGACGGCAACACAGCGAGCGCCTGCTGGGCCAGCACCCCTGGTCTCACCCACGGCATCGCCCACTTCGGCGGTTTGTCCATTCCGAATGCGTAGGGCCACAGACCGGGATCGTTACCAATTAACGACACCCGGCCAGTATGGGCCCGATGCGTCATCATTAGTGACGGAATTACCAGATCACTGAGCCGACCCCGCTTCGCGAAAGGCACTACTAGTAGGGCGCTTTCGTGAGCAACGGGCAAATCCGCCTATACGTCGAGGCTGCCTTACTTTGCCCTGCGGGATGTGAAATGAGGATCGCTTCAACGGCGGTTGCGACGCGAGGGCGGGTCGACGGACGATGGTGATTGCGTAGCCGTTGTGGGGCGAGCGCGATTTCTGTAGCGCTGCCACCCTTTTGATTCATAGCAGGTTGTTTTGTTAGTGCGCGTTAGAGGGTCACTTATTAGCGCCGCCAGCTTGAATGGATCGGTGGCGCGAAGATATGCCGCAGCTGCCGGGGCCCTCTCCGTTCAAGCTCACGAAGCGAAATCGCCCCATTCGAATGCAACACAAATCACCCGCCGACCAGCCGTGTGGTGGTATTCACCGCGGCCCGCCGGATACGTTGGGCGAGTTGACATTCGGTGCGTACCAGCCGGGTGCGAATTCGATGTACCCGGGCGAGGGAAGCAATTCGCCGGGTTTCAGGTGGATGATGTCGCGAACGTCGATGGGCTGTTTCGGCGTTGGCCATGGCCCGGGAACGTCTGAGCCGTGGGGTACGGGGAAGTATGTTCCGGGTGCCATCTGCTGATAGCCCGGTGGCGGCAGTTGCCCAGGTGGTAGGTGCAGGATGTCGCGCATGTCGACCGGCAGTTGTGCAGGCGGTGGGGGTGGTAGCGCGAAATATCCGGGATCTGTTGAGGGATAGTACATTCCGGGCCCGATCTGGGTGTATCCAGCGGGTGGCAGCTGGCCGGGTGGCAGGGTCAGGATCTGCTTGGTGTCGAGCCAGTAGCGCGGGTCCTGGCCGTGTGGCGGGTCGGGCGGCGCGGGTGTTTGCGGCGGATGCTGGCCTGTCCCGAAGCCGGCTAGTTGGACGTGTTGTCTGCTCTCGGAGCTGTCTCCGCTGTGGGGAGGGGTGGGCGGTGCGCTTGGGGCGGCCGGGCCCATAGGTGCCGGCGATGCGTGGCCAGCAGACGGTGATGTGCCGGCGCTCGGCGCGGGTCCTGCTTGCGCGGCTGGGGCTGGCGGGGGCTGGGTGTGCGAGGCGCCTGGGTGGCTGCCGGCAGGCTGGCGGGCTGCGGATAGCGCGCCCATAGGTGCGCTGGCTAATGCTGCTGCTGCAGGGACCATCGCGGCGGCGGCTTGCGGTGCCACCGCCATGGCGGATGCGAGCGCGGGGACCATGGCGCCCATGGCCGCTGCCGCGGCGGCGCCTGCGGGCGCAGCGCCGAGCCCGCCTGCGCTGGCGGCGGCCTGGGCGCCGGCAGCTTGCTGAGCAGCTGCTGAGTGGGTCACTGTTTCCGCTGATCGCGCCTGGTGGTCGGCGATGATGCCCAGGATCGCGGCTTGTCCCTCTGGCGAGTCGTAATCGGGCACGGCCGATATCTGGTTGAGTTCAGAATTCGCATTGGACAGGATCGCGGCGAGTCCGTCGCGAATGACCTGAGCGCTGTGGTCAGTGGTGTGCGCCGCGACCTGCGTGACATGCGCGGTTGTTGATACCGGCCGGTGGTCAGCAGCGGTGGCTTGCGCGTAGCGCGGAACCACCTCCGTCGAGAATTGCAGCGCTTGAATGTCGTCACGGATGTCGTTGATCTGTGCGACCAGTTGCTTGGCCGAGCCGGACAGGTCGCGAAATCCCGCGCCGCTGGCTGGGTTTGGGCCGTAGAGCTCGCTGTAGCTCTGGTGCTGTTGCTGGGATTCGATGATCAGCTGATCGATCTCCGCCATCGTTGCCCTCCTTGCCAGCCTGATTTTTTCGGTGCGGGCACACCTGCGATCACCAACTTACCGGGCCTTTTCGCGATCACCGCACAACAATTTGCGGGCTCCAGACAACCTCGTCCGCTCCCGCGCGCGGCGTTTGTACGCAGTGCGGCAAAGTCCCGCGGCTTCCACCTCTGGTCGGTGGCCGACGCCCGTCGTAGGCACCACTTCACGGTTCACTGCGACATGGAAGGGGTTGGCGCGGCGGGGGTTTCGATGTGGGTCGCGGCTGCGTCGGCGCGCTCGCCGGCGATCATGAAGCTCAGCGCGATCACGGCGGCACCGATAGCCGGTGCGGCGAAGATCCACAGAGGTTTAGGCCCTCGAAGGTAGGCGATCACGATGGTCGCCAGCACGGCGGCGGTGACGGCGGTGGCCGCGATAGCCACGAACTGGAAGCCGACGCGCTGGGCAACGTACCAGCCATGCAGCGACGCCAACGTCGCTTGAGAACGAAATCCGAGGGTGGTGTTGGGCGCGATCTCATGGTGGTGGGCGCGGCCTGTGAAAATCCAAGCTCCAACGACAAGAGATACCAGTAACACGACGTTGACCAGGGTGTAGACGCCCATGATGATGCGGCCGTAGCGCGCGTTGGCCGCTGCCATCGAATTGTTGTGCATGCTCACCTCCCTGAGGCCTCTATTGTGCGTCCGGCGGCGGGATCTCTGCGGTCTGCCGGCGCTCGAGTGTGCGGTGGTCGACGCGGCGGGTGGATGAGGCAGGTTGCGGTGAGCGCGGCAGCACCGATCATGACCAGCGAGAAGCTGCATAACCCCATGCTGAGGAAGATCAGCGTGTGCAGGACCGCGCAGAGCCAGAAGGCGATCATGCGCCAGCGTGCATCCAGCAGGGTGAACAGGGCGATCGCCAGCTCGAGCATGATGGTGCCCCATGTGACAGCCAGGGTGGTGACCGTGTGGTTGGACAGCCATAGCCACAGCGGGGCGGTGACACCGGCTGAGCCGAACATTTTGTCTCGCACGAAGTAGTAGAACGCGGAGCCGTTCTGCCAGTCGGCGACTCCCATTTTGGCGATGGCGCTGTCGGCGTAGAGGTAGGCGATCTGCAGGCGCAGCGCCCAAAAACTGAGGTAGGCGAGCGCGCGGCCCGTTGGAGTCATGCGGGTGCGCACCGCAGACCACTGCCACCGCCGCGGATCAGCCAGGCACATGGGGGTGATCAGCAGCACCACGATCAGTGCGATGGCGTCTCCGCCGTCGGGCAGTGTGATCGTGGTGCTGACAGAGAAGACGATCCACAGGTGCACGATCGCAGTGAGTCGAGGTTTATACCCGCTGGCCACCAGCAGCAGCGCGGCGATCGCAATCCACCGGCGGGCGTCGAGGTAGTCGTGCGGCTGGCCGAGGCAAAACAGCGACGCTGAATGCGGCGCGCACAGTGGGCCACGGACCGGCCCCACCCGGGTGAACAGCGCCGCAGGGTGGGTGAAGATCAACTCGGAGGCGGTCGCCAACGCCAGCGTGCTGCGCCCCGCAGCGAACCAGAGGCCCCGGTAGTCGGCGCGCAGCGCGCGGGCCACGGCGGCGCGGACGACGGCGGTCATGGCGCGGCCCTAACCCTGCTGCTCACAGCCGATGACCGCGGCAGCGATGCGCGAGATGCTGTAGCGCATGTCGGTCACGTCACGATAGGCCCACTTGGTGGTGCTTTCGATGCTGAGCGCAACGTCGCCGCACAGCGTGGGGACGGGACTGTCGTTGCGCAACTGCGCTTTCGGCGCACGTAACAGTGCGGCAATGCACGCCGACCGATCGAGCGTCGAGCAGTCGATCCAGCTAGAAGTCGGAACTTCGCGCAGCACGATCGCTAACTCGGGGCCTTGCGCACGCTGGTTTCTCGACAGCCCCCACAGGTTGGCCGTGCGCGCTTGCGGTGTCACCAGCAGACTGGGTCCAATCCCTTCGGCGGTCAACCGGTAGGCGTCGATCTCATCGGTCTCAGGAGATCTGGTGAAAAACGCGAAGTCCTGGCCGACGATCTTGTTCAAGTTGGCCCGTAGCTCTGGCAATTGCGTTCGGCCCCAGAGGATGTTGGGGGGCACGCTGGCCACAAGACTCGCCGCGCCGATCGCGGTAAGCAGACCGATGTAGATCGTCGACACGACCACTGTGGTCGTCATGCGGCGCCGCCCGGGCCTGCGGTGGCCGGTGTTAGCGCCTGCTCGCTTCATGATCGGAGGCTGCGGACTAGGCGCGCAATTTCTGTCTGGCGGTCCAACGGTGTTGGAGTGGACTGAAATTCGTAGAACACGAAGGCCGGAACGAGTAGCAGCACGACGAAGACGCCGAGAATGACCACGGTGGCTAGGCCTGCGACGAGAGCGACCAGGGACGCCAGGGTAGCGACGCCGGCGACGACGTCGTAGGACTCGAAGACGTAATCGAGGTGGATATAGCCGGTGATTTCCACTGCTCCTGACCCCGGGTCGTAGGGGCCGCCTCGGGAGGGCGGCGGTGGCGGCGGCGGGCATGGGTCGTTTTGTTTGTGGGGCGCTTCGACCCAGTGCTGGGCGGCGGTCTCGAAGCGCTGCAGAGCGTTGTCGAGGCGTTGCGGCTCAGCGGAATTGAACGCTGCGGTCAGTGTCGGGCCTGCGGCCGCGTCGAAGTGGTCGACGCAGCGCGTGATGGATTCGACCACGCTGAGGGCTTGGGTATCAGACAGTTTCGCCATCGCGGCGCCGGTTTTGTTGAGGTCGGGGTGCTCGTCGACGACGCGGCCCTTCGACATCAGCAGGTATTCGACGACATCGGAGGTGCTGTAGGGGGCGCGTGTCGCGTGCCTGCCGGGTGGCGCGGGCGTGTGCTGGGCGTGATGCAGGATTGCGGCGCCGGCCACCGCGATTACGGTCAGGCAGGCAAGAAGTCGACGCCTCACTGCCGTCGTTGACCTGGGGGTGCGGAGCCGACAGCGTTAGCTGCTCTGTTTGCTAGCACTGCGCTGTAGATCAGGACGATCACGACGAGGGCTGCGACGCCAATTCCGGTCAGCATCACGGTGTTTGGATTCGAGGTCGCTAGCGCAGCCCAGGCGGTGGCGACGCATCCGGCGATGCTGATGAGGATGAGCAGCGGGGTCAGGCGCAATGCTGCCCGGTGGCCGGCAGCCCATGATTGGTCGTTGCGCATCGTCGCTCGGGTTCGGATGCCTACCCACTGGTTGCGGGCGAGGCGTCCGTTGGCGGCGCGCGTGCACAACAGAATCATCAGCACCGTGCTTGCGATGGGGATGAGGGCTAGGGCTGCGGCCTGCACCAAGGCTTGGGTCCGCTCAGCTGTCATGTCTGTTCCTCGGGCAGTCCTTGTCGCCGGTGACGGTGCACACGGTGAAATGGCGTACGGGGTGGGCGATTCCACTTTCGCGGCAGTATGAGACATCGACGGCGCCGATGATCGCAATATCTGGTTGGATTGCGCCGGGCCGAGCGCAATTTACTTTCGCGACGTCGGTGTCGGTGATACGCAGGCATTGTCCGGGCGACCAGTCGTAGTCCAGACACAACGCCCCGGATCCGGACCCCGCTGCTTGAGTGATACTCAGATCGGCGTCGGCGACGCAGTCGGCGGTCCTTTTGACCTGCGCGATCACCCGCAGAGCGCTTGCCGGTGAGCCGCATGTCTGCGCGGAGAGCTCCGGGCCGCGGGTTCCGCGCCGTAAGGACACGCAGGAGCGGGGTGGATTTGTGGCGGTGGTCCCGGTGGGCAGCTGGCTGAAGTCAGTGGTCGGATAGACGACGACCTTGCGGTGCAACGCGGGCGTGGCGGCGTAGAGGACTGCCACGCATACGAGCGCGGCCAGGGTGATCGGCCAGCCCCAGTGTCGGCGCGGGGCAGCGCGAAATGGCGCGTTCACGGTCACATATCCGACGGGCAGAGCGGCTTGGTCGGTTGCTTGGGGTGTCCCAGTTCGGTAGCTGCCGGCGGCGGGGAAGCCGGTGGCGGCGTAGCCGGCGGTGGCGACGGAGCGGGTGCGGGGTGCGGCGCGGCGGCCGGCGACGGCGGCGGTGCCACCGGTGGCGCGGGCGCCGGTGGAGGCGGTGGCGGGGGTGCCGGTGGAGGCGGTGCCGGTGCGGGGTGCGGCGCGGTGGCCGCCGGTTGTGGTGCAGGCGCCGGGGGTGGGGCTGACGACGGCGCCGGGTCCGAGTGAGCTGCGGATGGCGCCGCCGGCGCGGCAGCGGCCGGTTCACTGGTTGGTGGCTGCTCGCCGGCGGTTGCGGGGCTCATACCGGCGAACTGACTCAAGCTGGTCAACGCCGACAGCAGCCCTGACGAGCTGCCCGAAGATCCGGCACCGCTGCCCAACCCCGACATTGCCCCGGCCCCTGACGAGCTGGGTGCAGCACCGGGCAACGGGACGCTTTGGGGACGAGGTTGGTACGCGGTTTGCTCGCGGTGCTGCGGAGGCGGCGGCGCTGTCTGCTGCAGTGGCGGTGGCTGCTGCTGGGGTGGCGGTGTTGCCGCCCGGGGAGACTGTGTCGGGTTTGTCTGCGGCTGACTGTCGGTGGTGTGGCGGTCAATCTGGTGGGCGATGATTCGCGGCCGCGGCGGCGGGATTGGCCGCGGTGCGGGCGGCTTGGCGACGGTCGATAAGGCTGAGGCCGGGACGGTCGACGTCGCGGGATCGTTCGTGGTCATTAATGCCGGTGCGGCGCGGAACGCGCCGCCGCCGTTCACATGATCCGGTGTGCTGTTGCCGCTGTCGGCGGCGCGCTGGGCGGCCGCCTGCTGGGCGGCGCCGGAGTCGGCGACCGTGTGCGCCGACTGCGTTTGATGGTGGGCGATGATGCTCAGAATCGCGGCCTGACCCTCGGGCGAATCAGGGTCGGGTACGGCGTCGATTTTGCGGGCTTCGGCGCGAGAGTTCGACGAGATGTCCCGTGCTCCTCGACGGTTGATCGCGGCGCTGGTGTCGGCGACGTCTGCGCATACTTGCGCGGTGTGCGCCGTCGCTGTGATCGGTCGGTGATCGTGGGCAGTCGCGGCCGCGTATGGCGTCTCGACAGCGGTCGAAAATTGAAGTGCTTGGACATCGCTGCGGGTGTCGCGAATGTGCCCGGCGAGTTGGCGCGCAGAGCCGACGATGTCGCGGAATCCGTCGCCGCTGGCAGGGCTGGAGCCGTACAGATCGTAGTAACGCTGATGCTGCTGTTGAGACTCGTCTATGAGTTGATCGATCGCTGACATTGGCCGCCCTCCTCCCGGTGCTGGACCTGCCCGGTTCGGAGCCGGATTGCGATCAACATACCGCGCATAATGATCGCTGAGTGACGCAGATTTTCGGCCAGATTCGGGGCTCACATCAGAGTCAAATCAGGTGCCTAGAAGGGAAAGAAAGTCGCGCGGTTCCAGGTGTGCGGCGGCGGTTCCGGCCGATCTACGGGGTGCCCCGGCGGCGGCGACGCTGGCGGACCCGCCGCGTGTAGGGCCACGTTGGGCATGGAGGAAACTCGCCCGCCGGGCTGAGCGACGCTGAGGGCTGAACTGTGTCTTCGGGCGAGGGGGCGGCTGTAGGGGCTGGAGCCGTCGACGGTCTCAGGTCGACCGCCGCATCTACTGGCGGCGCGGCGAACGTCGGAGCCTTGGGAGCGGCAGCCGTTGTGGGGACTGCGGTGGCCGTCTCGTGCGGGGCGGGTGGCGGCGCAGCTGTCACGGCCCCGACGGGCTGTGTTGACCGCGCAGGCCTCGTGTCCGTCGGTGTGCTGGCATGATCGACGATCTCATCGACAAGTGCGGCGGCCGAGGCAACAAGGCGGTCGAACTGCTGCCCATCGGTTGCCGCCGAGGGCGCATCACCGGGTCGTTCGTGACGCGGCACAGCTGGCCGCTGTGGCGAAAGCGCCAGTGATTCAGCACCTTCCCGCTGGGGCGCCGGGCGTGGGGGCACACTCGGGTTCGGGTTGGCGGGCACGCCGTAGCCAGACGTGTGCGGCGGCCTGGGTGGTCGGCCCAGCTGGGGCATCGGGCCGTAGCTGCGGTCGCCGGGGGTGGGAATCCAACCGGGAAAAGTCTCCAGCGATTGGCGCGAGCTGCGCCGTAGCTGGCGCCGGGCGGCCAGGCGGCTGATCAGTCCCACCGGCAGAGCCTATCCAGCGCCGGCACGATGAAGCCTCAATGTGCCAGCGAGATCGTCGAGGTCGACCGCGGGAGCGTCGCCCATCCATACCTGAGTGCGGCCGACAGGTAGGCGTTCCACTGCTGGGTGCACACGCCATCCACGCTGGCGGACCATCACCGCGTGCGCCAGCACTTGGGCATGAAACTGAGTGGGGACACGCGTGGCGGCCACCATGGCGCCGCGGCGCAGCAGTTCTGTCAGAGCACGTTTGCTGCCGTTGGTGATGGCCACTTGCAGCCAGGGACGGCCGCGGATCGCGATGATCACCACGGTGTGTTGGTCGAGCCACCGACGCTGGCGCCACGCGGTCAAGATGGCCGTGTCGTCGTCGATGGAAGCCAGGGCCGCAAGCGCGTGCTCGTAGCGTTGCCGGTTTCGTAGTTCCACTTCGGCTGGGCCGCATCGGAGTTGGACCAGACGCGCCTTCGGTATGACCATTCGGTGACCCGATGGCGGGCGAGCAGTGATCCAGCGCCGCACCGTCGATGGTGAGACGCCGACGTAGCGCGCGACCGCGGCGAAATCCACACCGTTGGAGGGACTGGGCCCGTAACAGTCGATGAGCATGGCGGCCAGGCGTTTGCGGCTCCAGCGGGGGGCGCGCGCCGGCCGGATCCTCGTGCGGGAGGGCTGCATTTAGGGGTTACCGAAGCCGAAGTCGTCGATGGTGACGAAGTCCCAGCCGGCGACGTAATTGGTGTCCAGAAAGCTTTTCATCCATTCACGGACGCCGGCGTCTCCGTTTTCTTCGTAGGCCGCAAGCAGGGCGCCGACGTCGTCGGGGTTGATGTCGACAGCGACTCGGCGATCGCGCGCGTAGCCCTGGCTGTAGCCGCCCACGCCTTGTTGGCCGCTGATCCAGAGCTTGCTGCCAGTGCGCAGGGCCCGTGCGCCGGCGACACTGGTTCGGAAGTCTTTGGTGGCGTTGCGGCGACCGCGCTTGGTGCTGCTGGCCCGGCGTGCCGCGGTGCGGATGCGTGAGAGTGTCTGCGCGGCTGGCTGCTGGGTTCCTGCGGCCCAGCGCCGCACGGTGCCCGGTGAGACGCCGAGGCGTTTGGCGGCGTCAGCGGCGTTGACAGCGCCGCCTCGAGGTCCGCGGCCGAACGCGGCCTGCAGCATGCCCCGCACATCGTCGCCCTTACTGGAGTCGGCGTCTTTGCGCCCGGATAGTCGTTGAAAGACCGTGTTGGTCAGGGACTTGCGGGCCTGCCGAAGCGCTTGGCGGACTGACGTTTTCGACGCTCCAAGGCCGCGTGCAGCGCGGTCGACGTCAACGTCGCCGTCGCTGACTGATCCGTACTCGCTGAGATCGTCGGCGGTGATGGGGTTGCGGCGACGGGCTCTGCGCGCCATCAGCGACTCCTGTCTTGGTCGCTGTCGGCGAGTTTCGTGGCCCACTCGTCAGCGTCGAGCAGGTGTTGCTTGCCTCGGTAGTCATGACCGTTGAGGAATTCGACGTGCTCGGCCATTAGCGCTGATCCCTCGGGTTTGTATTGCCCGAAGCCGCGGCCCAGCGTTTTGGGATCACCGGGCCAAGCGGTGATGGGATCTGGATCGTTGGAGGCGTAGAGCACGGTGTCGGTCGACACCGCTAGTGGCCACTGACCGCGCCGTTGGCCGATTTGGTGCAGGCGGTAAACAATGTTGGCTTTGGCCTTGGCCACGATGTGGAATCGTCGTTCGGGGCTGAAGGCTGTCTTGCCTTTAAGGTGCTCGATCGAGCCGATTACACCGACCCCGTGGGTGCGGATGATCTTTGCCTGGTTGCGGGCTGCTTGAGCGTCGATGTCCTCGACGTCGAGAGTCGTGCTGGCGTCACGGAACCGCTCGTACCATCCGTTCAAGACGCGGCCGTGTCGAGGCCACACCCACGCTTCGAGGATGCGCGGTTCGTAGCCGAGGTCGATGGCGCGCTCCAGCGTCGGTGTGCAGACCCACTTCGCGTCGGTGAACTGCCTGGCGCGCGGGTTCAACACGTACGGAATGCGCCAATCCGCCGGCTCAGGGATGTCGATCAGCCAGTAGCCCGGGGTGGCGGCATCAAAGGGCGCACCGTCGGAATAGTGGACGGGTTGGCCGATGGGAAGTTGAAGGCCGGCGATTCCCGCGACGTAGGAGCCACCACGGTCGTAGGCGTGCAGGTAGCGGCAGCGAGCCTCCTCCTCGGTGGCGGGACGTGACCAGTCGAAGTCCGCTTCGACATCACCGATGCCGAACGGAACCTCGGTGGTCGACGCAGCGAAGACCTCGTTTTTCCACTCGTCTGGCGAGAAAGCTTTGGTGCGGGTTTGCAGCATCAGATCCACCGCGGTCACCCCGGCATTGATTTTCCAGGGATAGCGCAGCGCGTCGGCCAAAAGCTGGAGACGGCGCGCTATTTGAGCGGGACTGGGTTCATCGGACAGGATCGGCATCTCGTCGGCGCCGGTGTCCATGCCTGGGATGAGGGCCACCATGACGCCTCGTTTTTCGCCGCGGGTGTCCTCGCGGTAGATCCGCGTCCAGGTGCCTAGCCGTTGCGCGTTGGGGTCCTCTCCTGCACCGCCGAGGCTCCATCCTTCGGCCACGGCGAGCGTGACGAAGTCGAGCCCTTGGGTGAGTTGGCGCAGGGATTTGGTGCGATCGCGTCGGCTGATGGCCTCGATGTCGATACCGAAGGCCGTGCACGCCTGCCCGGTGATCCAGATCTGTGCTTGTTCGGCGTATGTCGCTGAGAGGTGGTAGCCGATGTTGTGGGCGTAGGCCAGCTCGGCGACCTGGCCTACGTGGGTAACGGCTGTAGCGGGCTGGATGTGGGTTCCGTCGGGTAGCCACAACCCGTCGGTGTGCAAGACCGCGGCGGGAATCCCCGCGCTACCTGCTGTCGACCTCGTTTTCCGGACCGCATTTGTGCCCGCCCGGGGCCTTTCGCGCGGCGTTGAAGGCGCAGCCGAATCGGCTAGCTGTGCCGACCCTTCGGGCTGCGGTTCGACGGCCGTGAGGGCGGGCTTGGAGCCATCGGCGGGCGCGCCGCTCTGTGGCGTGTTCTGCGCCGGGGTGCGCACTGCGAGTGCTTGGGTCAATGCAGTGGCGACACCGACGCCGTCTTGTGCCTGAAGAATCTCCAGGATCAGCTCAGTGGACAGCTCGGCGCGCCGGGTGACCATCAGCCGACCGAGCCGAGAATGGGTGTCGGACAGATCGATTCGAGCATTTGACGCCTGGTCGCGACCGGGAAAGTAGATCATGGCTGCTCTATCGGCGTAGACCGGCCACACCCGATATTCCCGCGCTATCCGGGTCGCGGCGCGCCGGCCACGGTAGCGCACTCGGGCGGCGATCGAGGCCGCCCACGCAGGCTGATAGTGGTGGCGGCAGGTGGGATCACTCCACGGCTGCGGATCAGCAAGTGCGGACAGGTAGTCCGCGGCTGCAGTGTCGATCAGCCACCGCATCGCGGGGTCATCGGCGAAGTCCTTGCGGGCGGCACGCACGCGCGTGGCCCAAGCTTCCAGTACTCGGCTTTGTTGAGGCCATACGACGGCGCTGTCGATCGTCAAGTCGTCGATCGACAGTCCCGCTCCCCCGTCACGGACGTCGGCGGTCAGACCCGCAAGGTCTTCGGTGGTCACCCACGCTTGGACGGCGTCACCGGTACTCATCTGCGGATGGGGCGGGGGAAGCATCAGCGGTGCTTGCAGGCTGCTGGCCGGCGGAAGTGTTGCGCGCCAAAGACCGAACGGTCGCTTGGATTCGTGAGCGGGGCGGGCCGCGGAGTCGCCTTCGAGAAGTTGTGGCGCGCCGTGTCCGAACGTCAGCGTTCCCGCGCCGGCCAGTTCGGGGCATTCCTGCTCGAGCCACACCAAGTCTTCGGAGCGATCGAGCTCGGCCTCCACTTCGGGGACAGGAGCACACCACGGCGGCTGGATCCGTACGTCGGGCACTGCATGTGCCGGCAGTATTCCTGGCTCGGCGACCACGGCCCCCCGGCGACCGTCGCGGGCTCGCATGAGGCGGTCCTGGATGGTCGCTGCGGACTCGGCCCCGCTAGCGCCGGGCAGGACGTCGAATGCGGCGATCCAGCGCTGCAACCGCCGACCGAGTTCGGTCACATCGTGAGTCCCGTGGCCAGCTCCGCCACCCAGCCACGGATGCCGTTCGGCGACGATTTCAGCTGAAATCGATTGTCCGCCAACCATCTTCTTCAGGATGACAGATCGCGTCGCGGCGGGGCGAAGATCCCAGCCTTGCCCGATCAGCGGTGCCAGGACCTGACCGAGTTGCTCCGTGCGGGCAGCATCGACGCCATCTAGGGCCGGGCCGAGCAGCAGATCGCAGCCAGCGCCCACTATCCAGATCCGCGGAGCTGAGTCCTCGCTGCCGTCGGCAGTCGTCGACCTACTGAACAGGCGTCGCGTGTGTGCCCACTCGATCAGTTTCGCCAACTTGTCCACCGCGTCGACCGGACCCGAAAGCCGCTCGCCCGCCGTGGTAAACGAGCCCTCGCCGGCAATGATCAACGCGCTCATGGTTGCGGGGACCGATTATGCGTGGACTGATACGAGGCGATGCGGGCGCTGGCTCCCTGTTGGCTGATTCCCAGGACAGCTCCGACTTCGGTGTATGTCGCACCCGCCGCTTTCGCCGCAGCCGCTGCCGGCCGCTCGTCGTGGCCAGCCGCTCGTAACAAGGCGGCGCGGGTCAACTGCACATCTTTGGTTTCCGGCGCAGTAGCGCGTTCGACGGCTTTAACGAGCCGTGCCCGCTGTGCGGGAGTCACCTTGCGTCGGGCAATCCTGCGCAGCCAGACGTCGACGGCCGCTTCCAGGGATACCTCCGCCATTTTCCCTGCGAAAACTTCCGCATCTCGTTGTGCCGCAGCATGAATCAACGCTACAGAGGGGTCACCACTTGCCACGGTGTTCAGTCTCCAAACCGCTGGGTGGACATGGCTGTGAATGCTAGCGTCCGACATGGACACCAACAACCTCTACTTGTAGGCACTCACAAGCAACGGTTGTGGCTCGGCGGGTTGCCGACGCGATGCGCTTCTCCAGGCCGCCGCGCAACCAAGAGGGCTCTTTCGAACATATATTCGATGCTCGTGCGACACTCACGATGTAGCGCCAAGGACGCAGGGCGGTGTTGAGGTGAAAGAGTTGGGCAGTGAAACGCCGTGGGGATGATTTTCCGAACAACTTCGTCGGAGATCTAGTCCAGACCGATCACGGTTGGGTGGTGGTCGAACCTACGAGCTGTCCGGCCGGACATGATTTCGTGACGGGCTGGTCAGTGAGCCAGGTCTGGTGTTCCTGCAGTTCAGTCGGCCATATGGCGTGGAGATGCTGGTGCGGACAGTCGATCTACGCGCCTCAGCAAGACCCTGACTGTTCCATCCGCGACAAAAGTCCGGTCTCTCCGTTCGAAGACGAACAACGCCGAACTCGACGTGAAGCACGCGAGCCTCAGCCACGCTCGAAGTCACACGATTTCGGCCATGGCCGCATCTAAGGCCTCCCACCCCGAGTCAGACAGACGCCCTCGCCCGTCCCCGGCGACGAGCATGGCCGCAGCCACGTCGGCGACCGTGTCGCGGGCTGCGGAAAATTGATACTCGAGGTCGGGTTCGGCGACGCGCACGGACTTGGGGATATTTCCAGTCAACACCTGGCGGACGATGGCGACCAGGCTCGGGTCACCGCCGAGCAGGCCTGTGCCGCTGCCGTTGCGTGTCCTCGACGTGTAGGTGATGACACCGCGATCGGTTTTGAAGGTGATGGTGTTTGTTGTCACCAGCGGATGCACGTCCCTTCACATCAGAGCAGTAGCCGTCGGGGTCGGCGAAACCGGCTGCGCGCACGGTGATCCCGATTCGTGACGCCTCCCCCACTATTGCATCGAGACGTGACACGAGGTTGAGAAAGAGGCTTTGGCGGCGCGAGCGCGACTACATGCGTACGACCGGTTTAGGCGGAGGGTTGACGACGCCGCCGTCCTCCGGCGATTAGATGTCCGACGGCGGTCTCCCATGTGCGCAATTGCTTGGGCGACTCCAGCGGTTCGCAGAGTTGGCGCTCGATGTGTCTGCGAAGGATCAGTGTCCCCAAGACCATGATGAGCGGATTGAGCGCCTCCCATGTCGGATCGGCGCGCGCACTACCGCTGCTGTGGTGACGGAAGTAATCCCAATGCGATTGACCAATGCCGAACAGCATGTCGAAGATTCGGCGGCCGGTCGGCTTGTCGTCGATGAGCAGCCGCGACAGGTAGCCGACCGCATCGGGATGCTCAGCGATCAACACCGAGATCCGCCGACTGGTGTCGGCCACCGGATCGGGTGCCGGCTGGGGCAGCGGCGCGGCCTGTTCGATGACGGCGACCAACTCGTCGTCGACCGCGGCGATAAGTGCGGACTTAGTTCCGAAGTGGTGCTGCACCAACCCGATCGAGACGCCGGCAGCCTCGGCGACCATGCGCATCGACGATCCCTCGGGGCCGTGCAGCGCGAAGCATCGTAAGGCGGCCGCGCAGATTCGCTGACGCGTCTTACTGAGGCCGTTCACATCGGAGCGGCCGGGTCCTGCCAAAACCGGCGTCACGCTGATCACTGTAGTTGCTTGCCGCACCTCTGCCCGCCCCTGATCGACGGAGATAGGCGGCTGTCTACGTTTCGTGCGGACGGTAAGTCCCGCACCGTTAATCAGCCAGCAGGTGCCGATATGGGGTTTGGTGACGGTTGGGCGTTGGCAGCCGGGGCGGTGGCGGGTTAAGCCCCACCGGGGGTGACACCCGCTTGGTCGGGCCCGGGCTGAAGCGGTGTGCCTTGGCTGCCAGTGCCCGCTGGCACCGGGGTCGGGCCGGCGGCGGAGCCGGGTCCGGGGGTTCCTGCCGCTGGCACCGGTGTGCCGGCTGCGGGTGCGCCAGCGGGCACGTCAGCGCCTCCGGGTGTCCCCTGGCTGCCAGCTGCGGGTGCAGGCGTCGGCTGGGCCCCTGCGGGTGCTGGCACCCCGGGCGCAGTGGCCGGCGTCCCTGCCGAGGGCGGCCCGGCAGGATTTCCCGTGCCCGCCGATTGAGGTCCAGGTGCCGCCCCCGGTATGACCGTTCCCGCACTGCCGCCTCCCGGGTTGCCGGCAGGCAGGGCTATGGGCGCGGTGGCGGCTGAAGGGCTAGTTCCGGGCGATCCGATAGGGGTCGTCATGTGCGCGCCGTGTCCAGCGGACCCTGCACTGGGTGGTGGTTGAACCCACAGAGCAAGGTCGGGTCCACCGGCGTTGTAGGTAATGCTGTCCGGGTTGTCTCCGGTAACATCGAAATACAGCTTGCCGCTGACCTTTTGGCCCTGGGCGATTCCAGCAGGGTTGACGCCTTGGGCGGACGCCACTTGAAAGAGCTCCCGGTAGGTCTGGCCGCTGTGGGCGCGGGCGTTGAAATTCGACACGATCGGCGTTGTCGAACCGCTGCTGGCTTCATCGGTGGCGGTAGCTTCCCAGAGCGTCCCCGCCGGGTGATACGGGATGGTGTCACTGCTCGGTCTGAGGTTTGACACGGTCCAGGTGCTGTCACCGACCTGAGCTGCGCCGCCGAGTACGTGCTGGGTGGCGGCCTGCGTTTCGGCGGCGTCGGCCTCCGCTGGCGCGGCGTAGAGCACTCCGGCGCTGGTGCTGATGGCGGCGATGGCTGCGGCAAAGGCAGAGTTGTTCACGATGTGAGCTCCGGGTTACTCATCGGGGACTATCGGACGTGGGTTGATTAAGTTCTACCAAACCGCGAGCAGGACAGGCGCCGCTTTTTACACGCCGAATATGTGCGCGTGATGACAGATTCGGCGGATCTCGGTGATGCTTGTAGGTGTGGAACCGGGTTCAGAGTTAGCGGGGTACCGCATCGAGCGGGTACTCGCTGCTGGCGGTATGGGCACTGTCTATCTCGCTCATGACCCTGTTTTGCCGCGGCTTGACGCCTTGAAGGTGCTGGGCGTGCAGGCGTCGAAGGATGCGGGCCTACGGCAGCGTTTCACCCGAGAATCCGACACCGGCGCCATGTTGCATCATCCGAACATCGTGTCGATTTACAGCCGCGGCGAGGCCGAGGACGGTCAGCTGTGGATGGCCATGCAATATGTGGCGGGCACTGATGCCGAGGCCGCCCTGGCCGCGGGCACGATGAATCCCGCCCGTGCGTTACGGGTTGTCCGCGAAGTTGCGAAAGCTCTCGATTACGCGCACCGACTCAACGTCGTGCACAACGACGTCAAGCCGTCCAACATCCTTTTGTCTTCTGGCGTCGACGGCGAAGACGACGAGCACATCTTGCTCAGCGATTTCGGAATCTCACGCACGATGGGCCACACCGACACACCCGGAGTTGCGCCATTGACCCTGTCGCTGGCTTACGCTGCGCCAGAAGCTATCGCCGGCAACGCGATCACCGGCAGCGCAGACATATATTCACTGGGCTGCACGCTATTTCGGTTACTCACCAATAAACACGTCTTCTCCCAAGCAGACGGCACGTCGGCCCTCGTCGAGGCTCACTTACGTCAGCCGCCGCCCCGCATCTCAGATTTCCTGTCCGGCAGTTCACCGCAACTGGACTCAGTCATCGCCAAGGTACTGGCGAAAGATCCAGACCAACGGTTCCACTCAGCCCGCGAGTTCGCTGCCGCAGCCCACCAAGCTCTACAGCACACGATCCCGCACCGCGACCAGTCCGAGCGTTCCCAGCGCGACCAACTCCCGCCACCACCCGTGCGCCGCCCTGCCGCCGATGGACCGGCACCGTTTACCGGTCCCTGGCAACCCGCCAATCACCTACCGCCACCACATCGACCCCTGTCGATGCCACCGACTAACTGGCGTACGGCCGGCGGCGCACCACCCCACCGGCCCGGGGTACATCACCCAGGAATTCACAGACCCCCGGCAGCGAGGCGAATCGCACTTGCGGCTTCGATCAGTGCTGCCCTCATCGGGGCCGTCATCTACGCGCTGAGCAGCCACTCCTCTCCCCCACCACCACCGCCGGCCGCGAGCCCTCAACCGAGTCCGGTCACGACGACAACCGTGTCACCTGATCCGAGCGAACAGGCACGGCTCGCGGGCACGCTGCCGAAGGGGTATCCGCCCGGTGAATGCGCACCCGCCACCCTCCCCACTTCACAAGCGTTAGCCGCCATCCGGTGCGGACCCAACATCGATCCCGGTGGCCCCACATCGGCGACCTACACGCTCACCCGCGACACCACGGCTCTACGTAAAGCCCTCGACGACATCGTGCGCAGCGCGACACCGGTCATCTGCCCACCGAACATCCTGTCCCCAGGGCCCTGGCATCACACCGAAAACCCCACCGCAGCAATTGGTGTGGTGTTTTGCGGAACACGTTCAGGACACACAGTGGTCGCTTGGACCAACGAGCCCGAACGACTGTTAAGCGAAGCAGTCGCCGACGCTGCAGGACCCCCACTTGAGCAGCTATTCGACTGGTGGGCCTCGCACTCATAAGTTCCGCAGCGTCTATCGCGACGCGCGTTGACGCTTCCTGAATTGACCCTCTGCGGTTTGAACTCACCGAACCGCAGAGGGTCAATTTTCGCAGACCGTTGACAACGCGATCCGTGGCCGCAACACCGTTGCCGTCGCTACGATTAGCGCTGATCAATCCTGGCGTTGCTCACCGTCGTTCACCGGCCGTCGTTGATCGTCGAGGGCCTGTCGCAGTTCAACCCAGGCGATGACCGCTCGATCATCTATCGCGGTCGTCGACCGCACCCGCCGCCGACTCAGCTGGGGGGTGAGCCACGAGCGCAGACGTCGAATCACGAGCCGAGTTTACGAAGCCGCCGCGGGCAACGTCACGGCATTCAACTCGACATCGCGCCGCAGTCCTCTAAAAGACGGGTGACGCAGGGTTTTTCGAAGTTCTCGGTATTCAATGTCGGCAATCAGCTCCGGCCGAACCCAATGTGCGTCTGCGGCGACGTCCGCACCGGAGCCCGCAAATGGAGACGTCGCACTTGCTCGGGAGCCGAGCTCGCTCATCAGGTAGCGGCGGTGCCGCGCGCTGAGACCGGCGTGGACCTGGCCGCAGAACTGAAAAGCACCCCGAGAGTCGTAGGCGCCGACGAGCAGCGCACCGATGGTGTTGCGGTTGACTCCCGATCCGGGCACCCAGCCGCCGATGACGAAATTCGCGCGTTTACGCAGAGGCGTCTTTATCCAGTCCGGTGAACGAATCCCCGGTGTGTAGATCGACTGCAAGCGCTTGCAAACCACGCCCTCAAGTTGGTGCTCGCCAGCTACCTTCAGCACAGTCTTCGGATCAACTCCTGGCCAGCTGCCCGGAACCTGAATAGTTGATCCCTTGACGTCGATGAGATCAACAAGTACCGACCGACGCGCCTGGTATGGCTCACCAGTGAGATCTTCGTCCAAAACGCGAAGCACATCGAAGGCGAAAAACCGGACCGGTACCGCCCGCATCAGGTCGCGAGTCGGTTTCCGATTCTGAGGCCAGCGGCGCTGCAACCGAGAGAAGCTAGGCACGCCGTCCGCGTTGAGGGCGACGATCTCCCCGTCGAGGACGAGACCGCGCACCGGCAACGCCGACAGCGCGGTCGAGATTTCAGGAAAGGTGTCCGTGATGTTGGCGCCGTTGCGGCTGAGCAGGGTGACAAAACCGTGGTTGATGCTCGCGAGGCCGCGTCTAGTTGACTGAACTTCGGCGAGCCTTCCGAACTGAGCAGGGCTGCGGACGGAGGATCGCGCTGTGACGGTGCTGGGACGAGTCGAAGCGGCGCCGAGCGGGTTGCCCTGGCGGGTGATCTTCCCCGACGTCGAGCACCTCGGGGCGACGTCATACCTGCGGGAGCTGGCGGCGTCTGATTGCAGTCCACTCACAGTTCGAAGTTACGCGTTCGACCTGCTGCGGTGGTTCCGGTTCCTCCACGAGCGTCTGATCGGTTGGGAACGAGCCGAGCGGGTCGACGTCCGCGCGTTCGTCGAGTACCTACGGGAGACGCCGAATCCGCAGCGTCTGCGTCGGCGCTCGGATAGACCAGCGCCTGGCTCGGTCAATGCGCTGACCGGCAAGACCGAGTTGCCGGTGAAGTATGCGGCGCGAACGATCAACCATCAGCTCTCGGTGTTGTTTGGGTTCTACGATCATGCCTGCGCGGCCAACTTGGGGCCGCTGGTCAACCCGGTGCCAGTGCAGCGGACTCGCGGTGGTGGACGACCACACGCGCACCATAATCCGATGCAGGACTTCGTCATTCACAAGCGGGCGAACTATCGGCAGAAGACGCCCCGCCCGGTCTGGCGGGGAATTCCAGACGAAGCCGCGACGACGCTGTTCGCAGCATTGCGCAGTCACCGCGACCGCGCCCTGGTCAGTTTCTACCTGTCGTCGGGAGTTCGGGCATCGGAGTTGTTGGGGCTGTGTCACGGCGACCTCGATGCCGGCCGCTACACGATCACGGTGACCAGCAAGGGCAGCCGGGCGCGTGAGATGGTGCCGGCGTCGGTGGACTCCTTCGTGTGGCTGGCGCTCTACCTCGCCGAGCAGCAGCCGCCCATGAGTCCGGGCGGTCCGGTGTGGTGGACGCGACGAACCAAGGCCGCCCCGCTGAACTATCACGCCATGCGCGCAGTACTGCGCCGGGCGAATGACAGCTTGGGGACAAACTGGTCGCTGCACGACTTTCGCCATACCGCGGCGGCGCGGCTGCTCGCCGATCCGGCGTTCACGTTGGTCGACGTGCAGACGGTGCTGCGGCATGCCAGCGTCACGACCACCCAGATCTACACCCAGCCGCGGCTGGAGGATCTGGTCGGCAAGGTGCTCGAGCACTACGCCCGGCCGCCGGTATCGGGGCCGACGATCGAACCGAGCTACGACGCGGCCGCGGTGCGCGAATTATTGGGACTCCCGCCGTCGTGACCATCGAGGACGAGGACACCCGACTGCAGCAGCGTCGGCAAGCTGCGGCGACCCGTGCGGCGGCCGCCCCGTCGATACAGCTGCTGTCGCGGCCTGATTCGCCTCACCTGGCGGCGATCCCACCGGATGACCGGTTCGGGCGCACTGGACGGCTGCGCATCTTGAAGGGCTACGACGCCAGTCAGCCGCCGCCCGAGCTGCCCGCCCTGGCTCCCGGCGCCGCGATGCAGCAGTACACGGTGGACGAGTTGTGCGACGCCGTCCGCCGTCATCACCACTCCTACAACCAGAAACGTCGCCAGATGATCGTGCGCGGTGCGCGAGCACTGCTGACACGGCTGAACGGCTACCCCGGCGACACCTGGGAGCAGCGCTGGCTGGCCAGCGGCTCCGACGCCGCCCCGATGACCTGGATGGACCATGCGGACCTGCCTCAATACGACCGCTACTCACCCACCCTGCTAGGCATGAACGCGCTGCTGCAATTACGTGTGCTGCGACCGTCCTACAGCTGGATGCTCGATTCCCGAACAAAGGTCAACACCGCCCAATTCATCGAACACAACGGCGGTGACGCACTCACCAAGCTGCGCCAGTTGAGCGAGTACCAAGGATCGCTGCTGAGGCATCAGCGCGACGCCGAAGCCGGACTGACGCGAGTGATGATCCGCACCGGCAAGACCATCGAGCAGATCACCGGTGATGACCTGCTCTACTACGCCGACGTGGTGAAGACATCGGGGAGGCAACGCCGCGAACACCTTCTGTGGGAACTGCTGGTGCGACTCGGACCGCTGGCAGGCGAAGCCCCGACGCTGCGGGCCGCCTGGTCGGCAAAGGGCAACACACGACAGCACTCGACCGCCACCCTCGTCGACCGCTACGGCATCCCGCCCTCGGGTGTACGGGATCTGCTGGCGGACTACTTCGAAGAGATCCGCCCCGGAATGGACTACGGCTCACTGGAAGGCCTGGCCTACCGGATCGTGCGCCTGTTCTGGTGGGAAATCCTGCAGATCAACCCCCAGCAGACCGACCTACGGCTATCGACGGACGTCATCACGGCGTGGCGTGAACGACTGGCCTTGACTACCGACGGGCGTGAACGCCGGGAAGTCCACTCCGTGTTGTTCGCGATCCGCGGCTTCTACCGCGATCTGGCCGAGTGGTCCCACGATGACCCGGTGCGCTGGGGCGTCTGGGTGGCGCCATGCCCCGTCCCGCGGGCATTGAGCCGAGCGGCGGCCAAGAACAAGCGGCGCCAACAGAGCCAGATGCAAAGCCGCACCCGCATGCTCACGCCGCTGCTACCGACGTTCCTTACCGCGGTGAACGAACACAAGCAGCGCAGCACAATGTTTCTGGACAGGGCCCGCGCGGCCGGGCACGAGGTGCAGTTCGAGGTCGACGGCTACGTGTTCGTGCGGGATGCGCCGCCGGAGCGCCTCGCCATCGACGAGCGTGCACGGGTATGGGCCCGGCTGGCGCCGGGACAACCGCGGCCGAACTGGATCCGCGGCGAGGCCAAACGCATCGACGTCACCGGGGTGGAGGACGACGGGTTCTGGTGCTGGGCGGTCGCCGAGACCCTGCGCCACACCGGGATTCGCGTCGAGGAACTGATGGAGCTGACGCAGCTGTCGCTACGCCACTACACCGCATCGACCACCGGAACCTTGGTACCGCTGCTGCACATCGTTCCCAGCAAGACCGACTGCGAACGACTGGTGCCGATGACCCCGGAACTGGTGCAGGTGCTGCTGGCAGTGCTGCGCCGAGCCAAGGGCAGCAACGATCACGTGCCGCTCTCGGTTCGCTACGACGTCACCGAGAAGGTGCACGGTCAACCGTTTCCGCACCTGTTCTCGCGCAAGGTCGGCGCCCGACAGGAGGTCCTCTCCGGGCACTACCTGCGCGGCATCCTCAGCCATCTGGCGGTGGTGGCCGGACTCAGCGACGCCGGCGAACCGATCCGGTTCACCCCCCACGACTTCCGCCGCCTGTTCGCCACCGACGCCGTCAACAGCGGCCTGCCACTGCACATCGCCGCCGCCCTGCTGGGTCACCTGAACCTCGACACCACCCGTGGCTACACCGCGGTGTTCCCCGAGCACCTCATCGCCGCCCACCAGGCGTTCATAGAACGGCGGCGGCAGCTGCGCCCGATCGGCGAGGACCGGGTCGCCGAAGAGGACGAATGGTCGGAGTTCGAAAACCACTTCCTGCTACGCCGGGTGGCCCTCGGTGAGTGCCACCGCCCCTACGGCACACCGTGCGTGCACGAGCACGCCTGCACCCGGTGCCGGTTCCTGCGCGTCGACCCCGCCCAGCTGGGCCGCATCGACGAGATGACCGAGAACGCCGAGCAGCGCCTCGTCGAGGCGAAGGATCGAGCGTGGCTCGGTGAGGTCGCCGCGCTGGAGGAGAGCATCAAACACCTGCGCATCCGGCAATCCGAGGCACAACACCGACTTTCACACGGCGGCAACCCGTTCGCCGACCAGAGGCCGCTGTGACTTGCTGCGGACCGAGCGCAGCGCGACCGCCAAGATGATCGCGTCGTCGGCGTAGCCCAGGACCGGGATGAAGTCCGGGATCACGTCGATCGGGCAGGACGAGGTACACCAGCAACAACACCAGCCGAATCCTGACCCCGCGCGGCACATTGGGGTCAGCAGCCAGGCGGCGCAGCAGGATTACCGTGTCGGGAAGCAGACGCAGCATGTCGCTGATGCGGAGATCAGCGGGCCGGGTGACGGCGAGCGCGATGAGCAGCGCCAGCCAGAGCAACAGGAGACCGGCGACGATCGCGATCACCATGGTCCAGACGTGGTTCACCACAAATCACGACCTGGCCGGGGCTGAGCGGTGTCGGGTGATGACCGTAACCGCCAGACCGACCGCGGCGAGTTGGATGATCGCGACGGTGATGGCCAGTGCGGGGATCGAGGTGTCGTAAAGCCAGCCGGTCAGGGCACCTCCCGCTGCAGTGGCGACGCCGAGCCCGGCGGCGAACACCCCGTAGGCGGTGGCCCGGCGCGGCGGAGCCACCAGATCGGCGACCACCGCCCGCAGGGTGGATTCCTGGATACCGACCGCCGCACCCCACAACAGGGCACCGGCCACCACCAGCCACACAGAATCGGTGAACGCCACCACCGGCACCAACGCGGACAGTATCGGCAGCGCCGCAAGCGTTTTCGCCCCCACCCGGTCATAGAGCCACCCCGACAGCAGGGCCGCGACGGCATCGGCGCCCATCGCGGCGGCATAGACCAGTGGGACCGCGGCGGCGGACAGGATGCCGCGGATCACCATGTGATAGGACAACACCCCGAAGGTGGCGAACCCAACCATCGTGGTCGCGGTGAACGCGCAGTACGCCCAGAACGTCGGCGGCAGAGAAGCCGAGGGCCGGGTGGGATCGGCGCTGGCGACCGGGCCCGCGGGCAGCGGGGCGGGCTCGGCCGGAATTTCGTAGCGGGCCGGCTTGGGGACGCGCAGCCGAAGCCAGACCAGCAGCGCCAGCGCGGCGGCACCGGGCAGGGCCAGGATGCCCAGCGCCGGACCGTAATCGCCACCGGTGAGGGCCAGCACACCGGCCACCGTCAAGGGTCCGATCACCGCGCCGATCTGATCCAACGCCTCGTGCACGGCGAAACCGCGCCCGCGGCCGGTGACCGCGGCGGCATGCGAGAGCAAGGTGTCCTTGGCCGGGCTGCGGATCGCCTTGCCGACGCGTTCGGCGATCACCAATGCGCACGCCACCCACAACGTGGCGGCGATGCCCAGCACCGGGACGGTCACGATGGTCAGGGTGTAGCCGGCGATGGTCCAGGCCCAGAACCGTTGGGTGCGATCGGTCAGCGGGCCCGACACCAGCCGCAACCCGAGGGCGGCAGCCTCACCGATGCCGGTGATCACGCCGACGACCAGGCCGGTCGCCCCGAGGGACGCCAGCAGCGGTCCGGTGATGGAGCGGGCACCCTCGTAGACGAAGTCGGCGAGCAGGCTGACCGTGCCGAAGACGGTCACGAACCGCCACGCACTCAACATCGGCCGCGGTGTTTCCGTCGACGGGGCCGGGCGCTTCCCGCGATCAGACACCGCGGGGGGCGTACATGATGACGGCGACACCGGCCAGGCAGATCAGGGCGCCGGTGACGTCCCAGCGATCAGGCCGGAAACCGTCCAGTGCCATACCCCACAGCAGCGATCCGGCGACGAAGATGCCGCCGTAGGCGGCCAGGATCCGCCCGAAGTGCGCGTCGGGTTGCAGCGTGGCGACGAAGCCGTACACACCGAGGGCGGCGACGCCAACACCCATCCAGATCCAGCCCCGATGTTCCCGCACGCCTTGCCAGATCAGCCACGCCCCGCCGATCTCGGCCAGCGCCGCCACCACGAACAGCAGGATCGAACGCATCACGGTCATGGCAGGAACCCTACGAGACCCTCACCGCGGTCACCATGGGAGTAGGACCGCATCGCTCCAACAGCAGCGTAATCCGTTCTCAGACAGTGCCGTTGGTTGTGTTCCCACCCACGGTGGCGATCCGAGCGTGGAGCACGTCCAGAACGTCGACGCGATCGTCGGGGACCCCGATCGTCATCACCACACCATCTCGGCCGTTATCGAAGGTGAACGCGAAGAACGAACAACAACTACTTTCGCGCTCGGCGAGATCACGCGCGGTGGCCTCGCACGTCCCATCCACTACCAGATCCAGTCGCGTCGCCGATGATCGGGTCGAACTGCGCACGGCGGATCGGAAGAAGGCGTCGAACTCCGCCAGACGCAACGGTTGCTTCGTGGTCGGCAGCGTGCACGAGGTCGGGGTCCAGTCCGGGGCAGCGGAACTCTGAGCCATATGTCACGGTAATCCCCACCTTCGCCACCGGTCGCATCATCGCAATCCGGGGACGAGCAATGCACGACGACGAGGCAACGGTTCGACGACCAGAGACCACAATGAGGCGATGAAGCTCCCCGTCATGCCGCCGATCAAGCCGATGCTGGCCAAGTCGGTCCCGACGATCCCTCCCGATGCCTCCTACGAGCCGAAGTGGGATGGCTTCCGTTCGGTCTGCTTCCGCGACGGCGGGGCGGTCGAGCTGGGCAGCCGTAATGAGCGGCCGCTGACCCGGTACTTCCCCGAACTGGTGGCCGCGGTGATCGCTGAGCTGCCGCAGCGTTGCGTGATCGACGGCGAGATCATCATCGCCACCGATGCAGGCCTGGACTTCGATGCGCTGCAGCAACGCATTCACCCGGCCGACTCGCGGGTGCGGATGCTCGCGGAGAAGACTCCTGCATCCTTGATAGCGTTCGATCTCCTCGCCTTGGGTGACGAGGACTTCACCCGGCGGCCGTTCATCGAGCGTCGCGCCGCCCTCGAGCAGGCGTTGGCCGACTCCGGTCCCTCAGTGCACCTCACGCCGGCGACCACCGACCTCGCGACCGCTCAACGGTGGTTTGAGGAGTTCGAGGGAGCCGGCCTGGACGGGGTGATCGCCAAGCCGTTGACGGTCACCTACCAGCCGGACAAGCGCGTCATGTTCAAGATCAAGCATCAGCGGACCGCCGACTGCGTCATCGCTGGCTACCGCGTGCACAAGTCCAGCGACGACGCGATCGGCTCCCTGCTGCTGGGGCTCTACACCGACGACGGCACCCTCGCCTCGGTGGGCGTGATCGGTGCGTTCCCGATGGCCACACGGCGGCAGTTGTTCACCGAAATGCAATCACTGGTAACCAGTTTCGACGGTCATCCGTGGAACTGGGCCGCTCACGAAGCCGGTGACCGCACGCCGCGCAAGAACGAAACCTCGCGCTGGAACGCCGGCAAGGATCTTTCGTTCGTCCCGCTGCGACCCGAGCGGGTGGTCGAGGTGCGCTACGACCACATGGAAGGCGACCGGTTCCGCCACACCGCCCAGTTCAACCGCTGGCGGCCCGACCGCGACCCACGTTCGTGCACCTACGCCCAACTCGAACAACCCTTGACGTTCAGCTTGGGCGACATCGTCCCTGGGCTCGCCACCTGACGACCGGCCCGGCACCCGAAAGAGGCTTCAGCATGCATCAAGAGTTCAATCCTGCCGACGCACCAGATCCCGATGATCCCGACGTCCAGTTCGGCGTCCCTCCCGATCACATCGCCGCGGAGTTGCTCGCACTCTGCGCGGACTTCTTCGGCCAGGCCGGCCCCGTCGTTTACGCCGAGGTAGACCAGTTCCTCACCCAGCGCGGTCATCCGGGCGGTCTCGGCTGGTTCCTCGACGCGCTGGGCTTCGCCTCCCATGACCGGACGTCGCGCGTCGGTCGTGCGCCTCGATGAGCAACGAACGCGCGCGATCCGGTGTGCGGATCTCCCGGCAGGGCTGGCCGGTGGTGTTCGGCTCCGGTGCTGTCATCGGCGTCTTAGGCGGCTTGATTGGGCTGGGCGGCGCGGAATTTCGGCTCCCGCTGCTGATCGGGCTGTTCGGGTTCGCCGCACTGCAAGCGGTCATCTTGAACAAGGCGATGAGTTTGATCGTCGTCCTCACCGCCCTGCCGGCACGGCTGTTGGGCGTCCCGTTCGCCCAGGTGGTCCCGCACTGGTCGATCGCCGTCAACCTGCTCGCGGGCAGCCTCGTCGGTGCCTGGCTGGGGGCGAGCTGGGCGACCCGGATGCGTTCGACGACCCTCTACCGGGTCCTGGCTGTGTTACTCGTCCTGATCGCCGCGACACTCGTGGCGACCCACTTGGGCCATACCGGATCGTTGCATCTGTCCGCGCCTCCGCGCATTGCCGCTGGAGTCATCGCCGGCGTGCTCATCGGCATCGTCGCCGCGTTGATGGGCGTGGCCGGCGGCGAATTGCTCATTCCCACGATCGTGCTGCTGTTCGCCGTCGACATCAAGATTGCAGGCAGTCTCTCGCTAGTCGTCTCGCTCCCGACCATGCTCGTCGCGTTCGCCCGCTACAGCCGCGATCAGAGCTTCGTCGTGCTGCGCCAGAACATTCGCTTCCTGGCCATCATGGCCGCCGGATCCGTTACCGGAACGCTCATCGGCGGACTGCTGCTAGGCGTCGTCTCCACCCTGGTCCTCATTCCGCTGCTGGCCGGGCTGCTGATCTTCTCGGCATTCCGCGTTTGGCAGCACGCTTGATGCCCGTCACCCGGCGGCCCCACACAGTCGATCCGAGGGGAACGGTGGGGCCACATGCGACCCGCCGCTACTGGCAGCAGTTCGGGTCCAGTGCCACGCACAAGGCTTGCAGCGCTTCGGGCCGGACCCGGTGAAACATGTTCATACCGCGCCGATCCGAGAGGATCAGCCCGGCCTTGCGTAGCTGGGTCAGGTGATGGCTGACCGTGGACTCGGTCAAGCCCAGCACCGCGGCCAACTCCCCGGAGATCTCCTCGCCGGCCGGGGAACTGAACAGATACGACACGATCTTGACCCGCACCGGATCGGCCAGCGCCTTGAGGCGCAGCGCGATCTGCAACGCGTCATCGTCGCTCATCGGACCAGACGCCACCGGAGCGCAGCACACCGGTGCCGAGGTGTCGATGACCGGCAGCGTCTTGGGCATGCACCTCACCCTGCCACAGGGATTGACATATATCAAAGAAGTGGGTCATGATGGCAGCATCGCGTTAGTTCGATATATGTCTCACAACTGGAGGATGTCTCATGTCACGTGTTCAGCTCGCGCTCAACGTTGATGATCTCGACGCGGCGATCACGTTCTACTCCACACTCTTTGGCACTGAACCGGCCAAACGCAAGCCCGGGTACGCGAACTTCGCGATCACCGAGCCGCCGCTGAAGCTGGTGCTGCTGGAGAACCCCGGCCAGGGCGGCACCCTGAACCACCTCGGGGTGGAGGTCGACTCCAGTGACACCGTGCACGACGAGATCGCCCGGCTGACCGAGGCCGGAATGTTCACCGAGGAGGAGATCGGCACCACGTGCTGCTTCGCGACCCAGGACAAGGTCTGGGTCACCGGGCCCGGCGGCGAGCGGTGGGAGGTCTACACCGTGCTGGCCGACTCCGAGACCTTCGGCACCAGCCCCCAACACCCCGACAGCACGGGCAACGGTGCAGGCGTGTGCTGCGGCGCGGCCGCCGACACCCCGGCCAGCGCGGCGCCCACGGCGTCGTGCTGCTGACCACCGATCTCGCCGACCCCAGCGGAAGAACCCGATGACCGACGCCGTGGCCACCACCGAATCGTCAACTCCAGCAAGGCTTTCCACCCTCGACCGGCTGTTGCCGGTCTGGATCGGGGTGGCCATGGCCACCGGGCTGCTGCTGGGCCGGCTGATCCCCGGACTCAACACCGCCCTGAACCAAGTGCAGGTCGACGGGATCTCCCTGCCCATCGCGCTGGGTCTGCTGATCATGATGTATCCGGTGCTGGCCAAGGTCCGCTACGACCGCCTCGACACCGTCACCTCCGATCGGCGCCTGCTGCTGAGTTCGCTGCTACTCAATTGGGTGTTCGGCCCGGCGCTGATGTTCGCGCTGGCCTGGCTGCTGCTGGCCGATCTGCCCGAATACCGCACCGGGTTGATCATCGTCGGGCTGGCCCGCTGCATCGCCATGGTCATCATTTGGAACGACCTAGCCTGCGGGGACCGCGAAGCTGCCGCCGTTCTGGTGGCGCTGAACTCGATCTTTCAGGTCGTGATGTTTGCCGTGCTGGGTTGGTTCTACCTCTCGGTGCTGCCCGGCTGGCTGGGTCTGTCCCAAACCACCATCTCCACCTCGCCCTGGCAGATCGCTAAATCGGTGCTCATCTTCCTGGGCATCCCCCTGGCCGCGGGATACCTCTCCCGACGGCTCGGGGAACGCGCGAAGGGCCGTGACTGGTACGAAGCCCGATTCCTGCCCCGCATCGGCCCGTGGGCGCTCTACGGCCTGCTGTTCACCATCGTCATTCTCTTTGCCCTGCAGGGTGATCAGATCACCCATCGACCCCTCGACGTCGTGCGCATCGCGCTGCCGCTGCTGGCCTACTTCGCCATCATGTGGGGCGGTGGTTACCTGCTGGGGGCGGCCCTGCACCTGGGCTACGCACGCACCACCACCCTGGCGTTCACCGCCGCCGGCAACAACTTCGAACTCGCCATCGCCGTCGCGATCGCCACCTACGGCGCCACCTCCGGCCAAGCCCTGGCCGGCGTCGTCGGCCCGCTTATCGAAGTGCCGGTCCTGGTCGCCCTGGTCTACGTCTCCCTGGCGCTGCGCCGCCGCTTCCCCGACACCACCTCATCCGGACCCGTCACCGAGCCAGAAGTCACGCCATGACCGACAGCCCCGTCATCCACCCAGCCCGCGATCTCTCCATCGACCAGCAGCTCGCCCTGCGCACGGCAGCCACCCGGTTGCACACGGACTTCGCCGATACCTTCGGCACCGACACCATCGAGCGATTTTTGCACTCGTCCTACGATCAATTCGCCGGGCGAGCAACGGTTCCCAACTTCCTACCGCTGCTGGCCGAACGGTTCGCCCGCCAGCGCCTGCACGCTCTGGCCAGGGTGGAAGGCAAGATCAGCGACGGCAAACCCACCGTGCTGTTCCTCTGCACCCACAACGCCGGACGCTCCCAAATGGCACTCGGATACTTCACCCACCTCGCCGGTGATCAGGCCGTGGCGTGGTCGGGCGGCTCCGAACCCGGCACCGAGATCAACCCCGCCGCCATCGCCGCCATGGCAGAAGTGGGCATCGACATCACCGGCGAATACCCCAAACCCTGGACCGACGAAATCGTCCAAGCCGCCGACGTCGCCATCACCATGGGCTGTGGCGATGCGTGCCCGATCTTCCCCGGAAAACGCTACGAGAATTGGGACCTACCCGATCCCGCCGGCCAAGACGTCGACGCGGTGCGGCCCATCCGCGACCAGATCGAAGGCCGCGTCCGCCAACTCCTATCACAACTCGAAGTCCCCATCAGCGCCTGACCCATGACAGCCCACGATGCACCCACCGTGCTTTTCGTATGCGTGAGCAACGCCGGGAAATCCGTTATGGCACAAGGCCTCATGCGGCACACAGCCAAAGGGCGCATCAACGCCCTCTCCGCGGGAACCCACGCCAAGACCGAAGTCAACCACGTTTCCGCGCAGGCTCTCGCCGAAGTGGACATCGACATCAGCGACCACACGCCCATACAGCTCAACGACGCCCTCATCGACGCCGCTGATCTCATCGTCGTCCTCGGAACCCAAGCCCAGGTTCAGCCGACCGGCACCCCGACCGAGGTCTGGGACACCGACGAACCGTCGCTGCGCGGCATCGACGGCATCGAACGCATGCGCCTCATCCGCGACGACATCGCCACCCACGTGAAAGAACTCGCCTCGCGACTACTCCCGGCCTAGGAGGCGTTTACTTCCTTAAATAGTTAGTACCGTCTATACAGGCGATATGCCTTGCGAACAGGTCGCGACTCTGGAAGCTTGGCGGTCATGACTATTAACCCTCCCCAGCTCGCCGACGACCACGTCGCCGTGCTGACCACCCAGATCCGGCGGAATCGCGCCACCATCATCCGCCGCCGCAATGCAGTTCAGCAGGCCTTGGACCACCAGAAGCACTTCATCCGCGAAGCGCTAGACCAAGGGATGGCACCCAAGCGGGTCGCTCGTCTCAGCGGGCTCACCGAAGGCCGGATTAGTCAGATCCGCAACGAGGGTGGCCCACCCGTGAGCACGTTCGATCTGATGTAGTCGATCTCCGAACCCACCGGCAATCGTGTTGACAAGTCCAGTGAAGTTGACCGTCGTATTTCGCTTCAACAGCGAACTCATCGAAGTGCGCGGGTGGATCGCCAAGCGTGGCCAGCATTGGCAGCGGAATGGGGTGCGACATCACTGCCAACGAGCCTACTGGCGTTGCCTGGGCTGCAACTCAACGCCGATTTCGCCGCGCGTCCGCATGTTACTCATTGAGATCGTGGACAAGCACTTGGCTATCGACGGCGAAGGGCCACGCCTGCGGGCGAAGTCCTCTGTCGCAATACAGCGATCTGAACACCACCCGGGACAGATGGCGTTTCAGGGCGCGCAACGCTCGCGGCCGGCTGAGACCTTGATCGAGACGACGCTGAAAGTATTGTCGCCCAGTGCAATCGAGCCGGATCTGAACAATGGCGATGCGATGGATTGCTGTGCTTAGCTGTCGGTTGCCCCGACGGGTTGGTCGCATCGCAACCTGGGTCGGTCCTGACCAGTGTGGGATCGGCGCCAAGCCGACGTAGCGCGCGAATGCTGCTTCGGACTTGAAACGCTCAATCCGCGCGGCTTCGGAGACAATCTTGGCTGCGGTCAGCTGACCACAGCCCGGCAATGCGAGCAAGGTCGGGGCGATGCCGGCGACACGGCCGCCGATTCGCTTTTCTAATGCGTCGACGTCGTCACCGAGCCGCTGGGTATCGCTGAGTTCGTCGCGGGCTAACTCGGCCATCAGTCCGTGCTGCGTGGCAAGCCACATTCCCAAGGCTTCCAGCGATTTCTTTACCCTCCAGTTGGCCGGAGTCCCCTGCAGGGGATCTAGTTCGTGGACCCGCGCTATCAGCCTGTTGATGGTCGCAATGCGTTGTCCGACAAGGTCATCGCGACGATCGACCAGCATCTTTAACTCCATTGATGCGCGGTCATGGAAGGCCACCGGCAGATCTGGCTCCCGAAGCACTGCCCGAGCGACCGACAGCGCGTCGATGGGATCGGATTTGCCGGGGGTACGCGAGGATGCGCGGGCACGTGCCATGAGGTGGGGCGGCACGCGGACCACCCGATGCCCGGCGCCTAGCAACTCGCGCTCCAACAGTGCGGTCAGCGGCCGGCAGTCCTCGACGCCCCAGACCACGTCGACGAAGCGGGAGCGTACAAAACTCATCGCCTGCCGATGACCGGCGCTGGTGGCTGGCACGGTCTTCTCGGCCAGCTTGCGGCCAACAGCATCAACGACGCACATTGTGTGTTCTTTCTTGTGCGCGTCGATGCCAACCACCACACCCATTGGGACCCTCCTTGCCAGCAGCGGCGTGATCGATAATTGCGATCAATGCGACGCGTCGCGCCGCCGCCTGACGTCGGCATCGTCCATTAATGCCAACCCGTGCGGGCGGCACGAAGCCCTGCAGCCAGACACCAGGTGACGGCGCAACACCGGAGTTACCCGGCTCGTCCTCGCGCGTTCGGAGTCGACAATCCCACTTAGAGCCAGCACGAAAGCGGCACGAATTCTAGAGGTCAGACGGTGAACGCTCGAGGGTTCGATTCTATTTGCGGCGGTACTTTCGTGCAGCGATCTGGCAAATTACGAGCCCCGCAAGGCTGCCAGGTGCAAACACACTTCCCGATCGATAGCTCGTTTGCCGCCTACACCTGGTTGTACGCGCCCCTGAGTACCCCTCGCTAGATTCGGCGGCAATTATGATGCCGTTATGGGGATCGTTCGTAAGTCGTCCACGCGTTTGTTGGTCCCGCACGACAGAGCACGCGAGGCGGTCCTGGAAGCTATGGGCAGCTTGGGCATCGACATCCGTCAGTCCACGGACCCGCTGATTGGTGACGCGAAGCGCTCATTGCGCAAGAACCGTTGGGCGGCCAAGATCACGGCGGCGCTTCGGTCCGAATCGTCGACGTCGACGGTAGTCGATTGGACGGTCGATATGGCCGGCGATCAACACTTCGCTGTCATCGCTGAGATCGTGGCCGCGACAACGGCACCGGTCGACGATCTGGGCGTGGCCGAGGCGCTGGAACGGCTGAATAAGATGGGACGGCTCTTCGGCTGGCTAGAGGCACGCAGCCTCATCAACCACGTCCATGTCGACGAGCGGGTGATCGAACTCGCCCAAGGCATTTACAACGGCGCTCAGGGCCTTCTGGTCCTCACCACGCAACGAATCTTCTTCTTCGACAAGGGCTTCAAGACCGCGCAGATCGAGGAGTTCCACTTACCGGCCATCACCTCACTGGTCTTTGTGAAAAGCCTAGGCAACGAAGGAATCGATATCACCGCCGCTGGGCGTTCGGCCAGTATCAGACAAGTGGCATCCGGTCGTGCCGAAACCTTCGTTTCCGCCTTCCACCGCACTCGGTCAGCGTCGGCGACGCCCACAGCGACGTCCAGTCCGCCAGACCTGACAGACCACATCCGCAAATTAGGGGAGCTACGCGACGCGGGCGTACTTACCGAGGATGAATTCACGACGAAAAAGACCGAACTCCTCGGGCGCATGTGACGCCGATGACTGACGAAACCCCAACCGATCTAACCTCATTCGCGGAAGCTCGCTGGGTGGCGCGGGCGGGCCAACACCTCGCCGCACGGGTCAGCGCAGCCGGCATGACCGTCACGCCGGAGGCTGCGCAGACCCTTGTGCGACAACATCGCACCACGCTCGCCCACCAGCTCGGAATCAGCGAGCAGGCCGCGCAGAGCTACCTCGAGGACGACGCTCTTAACCTGTCCGCGGACCGCCTCGTCTCCACCTTCGACGACGAGCAGCCTGGGGCTGACCTGTTCGCGCTCGACCGAAGCGCTGCCGTCGGCGTGGACATCTTCGGACGGCTCATCGCTGGACTGGCCGAGTGTCTTCTGCATTACACAAATGCCAGCTCTCTGACCGACAACGAGCGCCGCGACCGTATGCTCGAGATCACCCAACTGCTGTCCGTCACCGGACAGATACAGGCCGCTCAGACTGATGCTGAAATAGCCTGTCCCCCGGCGCTTTTGCATCGCGTCGCCCGCATACTGACGTCTGTCTCAGAACTGACCGACAATGACGAACTATCGCTGGCTCTGCAGCGCGACGCGACCAGCGCGCGGGACTCCGCCTGCTAGAACAAGGTTGACCGTCAACGAAATTCGCGTGCCGGACATCGCTCGTTAGGTTGCCCAGGATTCGACGACGACGAATGCCGGTTCTCAATTTTGATGGCGGAACCCGGTTCCTCCAACTGCAGGTTTGCTTTAATTCTCATGAAGATGGGGGCGCGTTTTCTCATCTTCGTGGCGAATCCGAAGAAACGTCGAGAACGTGAACGCGCCCAGGCAGCGCTTCGCGCGCCGTGGTCCGAGCGGCCGCTCGTTAAATGTTGCCGGTGCTGGGTGTAGGCGTGACGCCGGCAGCGATCGTGGCCAGTCGCTGCGGGCGACCCCGATTGGACGGCCGGATCGATTTTGGTTGGACGGCCACTCCGTCACTGTGTTGAATCGAGCGCAGACTCGATCGTGCCTCACCTGGCACGGGTGACTAAACCCGCGCTGTCCCCCGGTAAGGTGCGCAAACGTGGCAAGCGACTGGGCCTTGGAGGAGCTCGGACCGCGCGCATTTGAGCAACTCGCGGTCGCCCTCGCCGCCGCAGTGATCGGCCCCAAGATCGAGGTGTATGGCTCGGGTAAGGACGGCGGCCGCGAAGCGACCTATGACAGCCCGATCGACTGGCCTCAGATCGCCGACGGCGCGCACTGTCCTGACCGTGCTTGGACGGGCTACACCGTGGTGCAAGCCAAACAGCGTGAACGCGTTGTGTCTCCCTCCGATGATCTGAACTGGCTGAAGAAGCAGATCCACGACGAGCTCAACGACTGGGATGCCGGCAAACGCAAGCGCCTCCCCCGCAACCTGCTATTCGTGACCAACGTGCGGCTCTCGGCCCAAATCGAAGTCGGTGGCGTCGATCAGGTCAACAAGTTCATCAAGTCCGAACTCGATAGGGATCGCCACGACGCCGCCGGCCAACTTATGGCCACGCTGCGTCTACGCGGACTCACCGAGGTGTTCGTCTGGCACCGCGACACCCTCAACGCCCTGATCTCCGATCATCCAGGCATCCGCGACGCCTTCCCCGCGCTGCTCACCGTCGGCGACATCCTTACCCGCCTGGCCGCCCTGCCCGGAAAAATCGACCCCGAGCACTTGGCCCCAATCCTGATCGGCCACGCCCAAAACACCCTGCGCCACGAACAATGGCTGCGATTCGACGAAGCTGGCGACTCGCCCGAGACCCGCCACCCCATCGACCGAATCATCGTCGACCTTCCCGCCCGCGACCCCGACGGCCACCGCCACTACTCGGTGCTCGACCGAGTGATGCGCCGTGCCGACCAGATCGTGCGCGCGTCGGTGTGGCACTCGTCCCACCCCCGTCATCTCGTGATCACCGGCGCGCCGGGAAACGGCAAGAGCACCCTGGCCAAGTACCTCACCCAGGTCTATCGGGCCCGATTTGCCGCGGGCGAAGCCAACGAGGCGAGCATCACCGACCTGATCACCCGCACCGCCGAATCCCTTCAACGCATCGGCGTCACCGCGCCTACCAGCCCACGCTGGCCCCTGCACGCCGAGCTGGCCAAGATGGCCACCGAGATGGGTCCCGAGGGCGGCCCGAGCATCAAACGCTGGCTCGCCGACCGCGTGACCGAACGCGCCGGCGTTGTCATCCAACCCGTCACCCTCGACGCCTGGATAAAGACATGGCCGACGCTGCTGGTCCTCGATGGACTCGACGAAGTCACGGCACCTGCCCTGCGGCACAGAATCATCGACGAGATCACCGGCCTACTTGAGCACGCCGACGCCGTCGACGCCGACCTGCTCATCATCATCACTACCCGCCGCACCGGCTACACCGAACGGATCCATCCTGAACACTTCGATCAGCTCGACCTCGACTACCTGACCCTCGAGGAAGCCGCCGAGTACGGACACCACATCACCAACCAACGCCTTGACGACGAGGCGCCGCACCGCGAGCTGGTGCTGGCTCGCCTCGATACCGCCATCGCCAACCCAGCCATGGAACGGCTACTGCAAACACCGCTTCAGGTGCTGATCCTCACGATCATCCTGGGCAGTACCGGCACCCTGCCCACCAGCCGCTACCTGCTTTTCTGGGGCTACTACGAAACCGTTTTCAAGCGCGAAGCAGAAAAACACACCACCTACCGCTCCTTTTTCCGTACCCACCGCGACGACATCACCGACCTACACCAACGCGTCGGCCTACTGATGCAGATCGACTGCGAATCCACCGGTGAGACCCACGCCCGACTGCCCCGCGCCGAGTTGCACAACCTCGCCCGTCAACACATGCTCGACAACGGCCACAGCGAGACGGCCGCAACCGAATTCGCCGACCGCATCTTTGACGTCGCCACCCAACGCCTGGTCCTGCTCACTACCGATGAAGACGACACCGTTTCCTTCGAAGTGCGCAGTCTGCAAGAACTCATGGCAGCCTGCGCGCTTGTCGAGGGCAACGACGACGCGATCCGCACCAACCTGACGGCCGCCGCCAACAGCCCCCACTGGCGCAACACCTGGCTGTTCGCGGCCGGCCGACTCTTCGACGGCGGCCGGCACCGCCGCGAGCTGGTCATTGACATCGTCGACCACTGCGACGAAGACGGCCACTGGCCCGCCTGGCTCTATCCCGCCGCCGCCGAACTTGCCGCCTACCTACTCGAAGACGGGCTGGCGGCATCGAAACCCAACGACCAACGCCGCCTCATCGAAACCACCCTGCGCTGCCTCAACGGCCCAGTCCCTCTAGAACCGCAAGTCATCGCGCTCGGCCTGAAGATTGCCGCATCGCTGCACCCGTTGCACCTCGCCCACATCCGCAACGCCCTCGCAACGGCCCAAGCCGCCAGCGGAGTACGCCGAGCCGTCGCCCATATGCTCATGCACTATCAGCAGTACAGTTCCCGAATCCCCGGCAGCTACACCACCGAAGACCTGCAACGCGCAGCCGACATGTGGCGATATCAGATCCCGCGCACCGCAAACGATCGCCGCATCAGTATCACTACCCTGCTGCGGCCGG